>JBBQQC010000001.1:0-601140 GCA_038216465.1 Burkholderiales bacterium
TTGGTGTTTCATTTAAGAGCTCTCCTAGGAGTCAGACAACAAACGGCCCCATGCCGAATGGCCAATACACTCCAAGTTCTGTGCCAGGCCGTTTTACGAGAATTGGAGGGGATTTCGCGGCGAACTCCCGCTTTCCCTGACGCGCATCGTCACATGTTGCTGCTGGTTTTTGTCACGGGGTGCCTAACCGTGACCGGTTCATCCTGTTGGATGAACGGTGCTCTACCTAAGCAGCTGCCTGGGCGGCGGGAGCCGGGGCGTTGACGAATTCCATGCGAACCCCGGCAAGCTCAATCACGTCGCTGTTCTTCAGCGGATGCGCGGCGGAGCCGAGGTTCACACCATTGACGCTTGGGAACAGTTCGCCTTCGACGTGGGCTATGAAGTAGCCCGTTGGCCGGCGCGTAATGACCGCGACCTGATGCCCCGGACGGCCGATCGTCGTCAAAGCCTTGACCAGCTGCAGCTCGCGTCCCTCGTTGGCGCCGGTCAGAATCTTTATCGACGCCGCGGCGGGACCGTCTTCGCCGTTGGCGCCCGGCTGCCGGATCTGAATCGTCGCCGGCCCCGGGCCGTAGAACTCGCGGCGCAGCGGCTGTGAGGTATCGATGTCGACCTCGCCTTCGCTGCCGGTAGCACCGTCGGCCAGGAATTTGAGGCGGTATTTGCCGATCTCCAGCGTGTCGCCACTCTGCAACAGGTGCTTCTTGATCGGCTGCCCGTTGACGGTGGTGCCGTTAGTCGAGCCGAGATCCTCGAGGTAGACATCGCCCGCTGAGGTGTAGATGACCGAATGCTCACCGCTGACGGCAAGGTTGTCGATGACGATGTCGTTGTGCGAGCGGCGGCCGATAGTGGTGCGGTCCTTGGCAAGACCGACTTCACGCAGCACCACGCCGTCCAGACTCAGGACCAGCCTAGGCATAGATTCTCCCTCGGCCATCATTTTGTTCTCTCGTTCAATTCTGCCAGCGTGCAAAAAGGTTGCCAATCAACGCCCTACTTCCACGATAAGCGGGAAATCAGGCAGTCACGGGTTCGCCGTTGACCAGCTCGCCTTCCGTGACTTCGATCGCCGTTGCCGCCGACACCTGCATTTCACCCACGGACGATACTCGAACCACGATCACAGAGATATTGTCCCGACCCCCCGATTCGTTGGCCAGATCGACCAGCCGTCGCGCGGTCTCGTGCAAATCTTCCTCGTTGATCGACAGCAGCCCTTCAATCTCGTAGCTGCCGACCATCTCGGTCAGGCCGTCCGAGCAGAGCAGGATGATGTCGCCCGCCAGCACGTCGACGTTATGAATTTCGGGCTCAATATCGGCCGCCGCACCCAGCGCACGCGTCACCAGATTCTTGGCGGGTAAAGAGCGCGCCTCTTCTTCAGTCACCATACCGGCGTCAAGCAACTCCTGCGAAAACGAGTGGTCGCGTGTCAACTGTTCCAGCATCGAGTCGCGGTAGCGATAGAGCCGGGAGTCTCCGGTGTGCGCGACCCACAGCTGGCCGCCCAGAAACCAACCGATCACCAGCGTCGTCGCCATGCCTTCGAACGCGGTGCTGTTCAGCGCCGCGTTGTAGATGCTGGCATTGATGTCGGTTACCGTGTCGTAGATTGCCTCGTCGGGCGTGAATGCGCCGTCGTCTTCGTCGAATTTGTCGATCGCTGAAGCCAGCCGCTCGAGCACCGCGCTAATCGCCATCACGCTGGCTACTTCGCCGGCGTTGTACCCGCCGAGACCATCCGCCAGCACGAACAGCCCGCAGGATGGGTCGGCACCGATCGCGTCTTCGTTCAGCGGGCGCACCAATCCCGGGTGGGTTTTGAGGGCGAAGTCGAGCGACAAACCCATCGTCACGGCGCGTGCGCGGCTTTCTTCATCGATTGCACCGCCCACATCTTGCCAATTGCAAGAACCAGCAACGCGCCCGCAAGACCGACGATGTACCCGATGTGCGGATGGATCGCCAGGAACCACTGGTCGACGGCCGGATCGCTGGCGAGCATTTCGCCGGCGACGAAGCCAAGCAACGCCGCGCCCAACGTGATGATGATTGGCCAGCGCTCCATTAATTTGAGCAATAGCTGGCTGCCGACGATGATCAGCGGAATAGACAAACCCAAACCAATAATGAGCAAGGCAAAACGCGCTTCCGGCGGCCCGGTCTCCGCTGCCGCCGCCACCCCGATCACGTTGTCGAGGCTCATCACCAAATCAGCAATCAGAATCGTACGAATGGCGCTCCACAGCCCGCCTCCGCTGTTGATGCCGCCCTCGGTGTGCTCCTCTTCCGGAAGCAGCAGCTTGGCGCCGATCCAGACCAGCAGCAGTGCGCCGGCGATCTTCAGGTAGGGATACTGCAGTAGTTGGACTGCGAAAATCGTCAGCAGTACGCGCAGAACGATCGCTGCCGCGCTGCCGAAAAAGATTGCATTTCGTTGCTGCTTCTTGGGAAGATGACGCGCGGCCAACGCGATCACCACCGCGTTATCGCCGGACAGAATGATGTTGATGATGATGATCTGTAGCAAGGCTTTCCAGAAAATTGGGGTGCCGGCAATCTGCAACAGATCCATCATCTCTCCGACGCGTTAAGCCAACACGCTTTGCAGCAGCTTGCCGATCTCGGATGGATTCTTCGTCGTGCGGATTCCGCATTGCTCCAGCGTCGCCAGTTTCTGCTGTGCGGTACCCGTGCCGCCCGAAATGATCGCGCCAGCGTGACCCATGCGTTTGCCCTCCGGCGCGGTTACACCCGCGATAAATCCCACCACGGGCTTCGTCATGTGATCGCGCACCCAGAATGCCGCCACTTCTTCATCGTTGCCGCCGATCTCGCCGATCATCACCACCGCGTCGGTTTCGTCATCTTCGTTAAACAGTTTCAGGACGTCGATGTGCTTCAGGCCATTGACTGGATCACCCCCGATTCCGACCGCGCTCGACTGCCCCAGTCCCAGCTCGGTCAATTGTCCCACCGCCTCGTACGTCAGCGTGCCGGAACGCGAAACAACACCGATGCGGCCCTTGCGATGAATATGGCCCGGCATGATGCCGATCTTCAGCTCGTCCGGCGTGATTGCGCCGGGGCAATTCGGGCCGAGCAGCAACGTGCGCTTGGCATATTTGCGCATCTTGTCGCGCACGACGATCATGTCGCGCACCGGTATGCCTTCGGTGATGCAAATGACAAGGTCGAGGTCGGCGTCTACCGCTTCCCAGATCGCGTCGGCGGCACCGGCCGGCGGCACGTAGATAACGGACACATTGGCGCCGGTCTGCTGCTTTGCCTCCATGACGGTCCCGAAAATCGGGACGCCATCAAAATCCTCGCCCGCTTTTTTCGGGTTGACACCTGCAACGAAACACGCGCGACCGTTCGCGTATTCGCGACACACGCGCGTATGAAACTGCCCGGTCTTGCCGGTAATGCCCTGCGTGACCACGCGGGTGTTCTTGTCGATCAGGATGCTCATTGCTTCCCGCCCGCAGCGGCGACGACCTTCTGCGCGGCTTCGGCCATCGTGTTGGCCGAAATGATGGGCAAGCCCGAGCCGGCCAGCATCTGCTTACCCTGCTGCTCGTTGGTGCCCTTCATACGAACAACCAGCGGCACCTTGAGCTGCACCGCGCGCGACGCCGCGATCACGCCTTCGGCGATCACATCGCAGCGCATGATGCCGCCGAAAATGTTGACCAAGATCGCCTTCAGGTTCGGGTTGCGCAGCATCAGCTTGAAAGCCTCTGTGACTTTCTGCGGTGTCGCGCCACCGCCGACATCGAGAAAATTGGCAGGCTCGCCGCCGAAAAGCTTGATCGCGTCCATCGTCGCCATCGCCAAACCCGCTCCGTTTACGAGGCAGCCGATATTGCCGTCGAGCTGGATGTATGACAGATCGAATTTGGATGCTTCGATCTCGACCGGGTCTTCCTCGTCAAGATCGCGCAAGGCGACGAGTTCCGGATGCCGGAACAACGCATTCGAATCGAAATTAATCTTCGCATCGAGCACGATGAGTCCGCCGTCCCCGGTCAACACCAGAGGATTTATTTCTGCAAGCGACGCATCGGTCGCCCAGAATGCGCTGTAGAGCGCCTGGAAAATCGCGCGCGCGGCAGGGACACTCGCGGGAGGGATGCCGATCTTGAACGAGAGGTCGTCCGCATCGCGCTCGCTCAGACCCAGCGATTGCTCGATATGCACCTTGTGAATCTTCTCTGGCGTATGCGCTGCCACTTCCTCGATGTTGACACCACCCTCAGAGCTCGCGATCAACGTGACTTGCTGAGTAGCGCGGTCGACCACCATCCCGACGTAGAACTCCTTCTTGATATCGGCGCCTTCTTCAATCAGCAGCCGGCGCACCTTCTGGCCGGAAGGCCCCGTCTGGTGTGTGACAAGCTGCATGCCGAGAATCTCGGCGGCGCGCGCCCGCACTTCGTCGACCGAGCGCGCGACCTTGACGCCCCCGCCTTTGCCGCGACCGCCGGCGTGAATCTGCGCTTTCACAACCCAAACCGACCCGCCAAGCTTGCGCGCAGCGTCGACTGCTTCGTCGACGTTGAACACGGCCGTACCGCGTGGCACCGGCATTCCGAAGCGGTGAAAGATTTCCTTGCCCTGGTATTCGTGGATTTTCATCGCCGAACCCAGCGCGGATAAAACTGCGCCACGGCGGCGCCGTCGGTGCGCAACGCGTGGCAACGATCCAGCTGCCACGGCTTGGCCTCTTCACTCTGGCCCGCGCTCTCGTGCGTTCTGAAGACCTCTCCCGCGAATGCCTGCACTGCCGCCGTTGGCAGCACACCGGCCAGCTCCGTTAGATGCGTGCAGCCGTTGACACCGCCCAGTTGTGCAAGCGCGTTCTTGCGGAAGTTTTGCAACAGGTTCAAGCCGACCAGCTTCGAGTAATCCGGCTCGATCGCTTCGCACTGGCCCGGATAGGGAACTGACCGAGATCGCGCTTCCGCCGCGATGATGTTGAGCTGCGCATCGATGGTTACCGTCAGCGCCAGGTCATGCACTGGCTGACCGAAGGGTCGGACGCCAGTCGCCAACGCGAAATCGCGCGTCTTGTTGTCGGTCAGCACCGCTTCGAGGTCCCACAGACCGTCGTCGCGCGCGTACGCCTCGACCTTAATCGAGCGTGTGTGCACGTGGCGGCGGCTGGGCATGCTGGCGGGAGAATGACGACGGGCCGCGTCTCCATAGAGGGAGGGCGCGGCCCGACCAAAGAATCTAACACAGGGCGCGCGAGCCGGCGCCGGCGACTATTCGGCGTCGACGCGGCCGCGCAAGACCTGATAGATCGAGTCAAGCGAGAAGCCGCGTGACTGCAGGAAACGAGCTTGACGGTCGCGCTCCGCGGCCGAAGTTGGCAGCGCTGCAAAGCGCTTCGCTCTCACTTCCGCAGCACGCGCAGCTTCAGTGCCGGCGAGCCCGGCGAGCACGCCGGCACTCAGATCGTCTGCGACACCCAGACGCCGCAGGTCATGGCGAATACGTGCGTCGCCGAAGCGTCGCGAGCGGTTGCGCGCAATACCCGCGGCGAAACGTTGGTCCGACAGCAGCCCGTCGCGACCAAGCTGATCGAGCACACGCTCAAGCTCAACCGTATCTGACTCGGAGCCAATATGCCGGGCGAGTTTGCGGGCGAGCTCGGCTCGGCTGTGGTCACGCCGTGCCAACAGCGCGATCGCGCGGCTGGTCAGGCTCGCCGAACGCGGGACGCGCTGACCCTGGGTCTTCGTTTCTGCTTCACTCCGTGGTGACAGCAGTCCCTCGCACAGCGACTCCTTTGTTCTCGCGAATCCGATTTTCAATCTCGAGCGCCATTTCGGGGTGTGCACGCAGGAACTCGCGCGCGTTGTCCTTGCCTTGTCCGATGCGGTCTCCGTTGTAGCTGTACCAGGCACCCGACTTTTCGACAATGTTCAGCTCCGCGCCTAGATCGACGATCTCGCCTTGGCGCGAGATGCCTTCGCCGTAAAGGATGTCGAAGTTCGCCTGCTTGAACGGCGGGGCCACCTTGTTCTTGACCACCTTGACCTTGGTTTCAGAGCCGATGACTTCGTCGCCCTTCTTGATCGAGCCGATCCTGCGAATGTCGAGTCGCACGGACGCGTAAAACTTCAGCGCGTTGCCGCCGGTCGTAGTTTCGGGGCTGCCAAACATCACACCGATCTTCATGCGGATCTGATTGATAAAGACCACCATGCAATTGGTGCGGTTGATATTCGCGGTCAGCTTGCGCAACGCCTGCGACATCAACCTTGCCTGCAGACCGGGTAGCGAATCACCCATTTCGCCTTCTATTTCCGCCTTCGGCGTCAGTGCGGCAACCGAGTCGATGACGATCAGATCGACCGAGCCCGAGCGCACCAGTGCATCGGTGATTTCAAGCGCCTGCTCGCCGGTGTCCGGCTGCGAGATAAGCAACTCCTGCAGGTTGACGCCAAGTTTCTGCGCATATTGAACGTCGAGCGCGTGTTCGGCGTCGATAAACGCACAGGTGCCACCGACTTTCTGCATCTCGGCGATGACCTGCAGCGTCAACGTGGTCTTGCCGGACGATTCCGGCCCGTAAACCTCGATCACTCGACCCCGCGGCAACCCACCGATGCCCAGTGCAATGTCGAGCCCGAGCGAGCCGGTCGACACCACCTCGATGTCGTCGGCGACCTCGCCGTCGGCCATGCGCATGATCGAGCCTTTGCCGAACTGCTTCTCGATCTGTGCCAACGCGGCGGCCAACGCCTTTTGCCGCTCCTTGCTATCCGACACCAAAAGACTCCTTCCATCATCCATTGCCGCCTCCGCCTATGCGCTTGCTTGGTTGCTGTAAATAATTACAGCGCACTGTAAATACATACAGTACCAAAAGTCAACCGATTTCTGGCGGTCACGGCACGCACATCGGCGCACTCATCCAGCATAACAACGTAGACCAGCTTCAACGTCGTGTCCGACGACGTCACGGTTTGCCCGCCATTCAGCGCTCCGGCATAATGTTTTGCTCTGCACTATGGGTCGTTAGCTCAGTCGGTAGAGCAGCGGACTTTTAATCCGTTGGTCGGCAGTTCGAGCCTGCCACGACCTACCAATGCTTCAGAAGGCCTGAAGGCTCGACAAATCCCCCGCCTTGCGGTAGTCTCCCTGCCGCATTCGCTTCAAGTCCAGTACCCCACCGACTCGTCTTACGTCATCGCTAGTTGTAGTTGCCTTGATGGTCTTGGCAGTTCCCCCGGTTACGTTGCTTGATCCGCTTGCATGCGTGGAGCGTCATGTCGACGCGCGCGCGATTTTTTAGGAACGTAATCAAATGGCTAGTGGCAAAGTAAAGTGGTTCAACGAGTCCAAAGGGTTTGGCTTCATCACCCCGGACGGTGGCGGCGCCGATCTATTCGCCCATTACAGCGAAATCGTCGGTAGCGGCTTCAAGACATTGACCGAAAACCAGCAGGTCGAATTTGTCGTCAAGCAGGGTCCCAAGGGCCCGCAAGCCTCGCAAATCCGGCCGACTTAATTCGGCTCTGCTCGCTCAAAACCGCGGCTTCTGCCGCGGTTTTTTTGGTAGATGGATTAGACGACCCGACTTCAGCTCAGGCACCGGCACCGCTATAAGGTTGCTGGCGAAACCACTTGGTGGCGATCCATTTTTCGCCGCTGCCCACGGGGCTACCGCCGTGCAGCGACCGTACGTCGAGCACGCCCTTGTTATCGCAGTAAGCGAAGTACACCGCGTGCCCCTTACGCGGCAGCACGTCGAGACCGATTTCGGGAAACACGGTCGACCCCCCGCTGGTCACGTCGCTCAGGTACATGATCAAGGTGGCGATCCGCTGTCCGCCCTGTGCCAGCACTTCCTTGTTGCCAGCGTGCGCCGGATCAAAATAGTCGAAGTGCGGTTTGTACTCGCCGCCCGGTTGGTAATGCAGCACCTGAATCGGCTCGCCCTGCTCGACGGGACAGTCCACCAACTCCGCGATACGAGTCTCGATCCGCCGCAGCAGTTCGTTTTCGCCGCGCTTGAAGTAAGTGCCGGAGCTCGTGCGATGCGGATGAACGTCGTAGGCGCCCGTGTTCTCGTTGACCACGCTGGAGCGCTGCAGCCTATCTCGCGACAAGTCAACCAGCAAATCGCACTCCTCGTCCGACAGCAGATTCCCGAACAGAACCACGCGCGGTGACTCGATCACGAACAGCATCTCGACGACCCGATCGGGCGTCGCGAGACTGTTCGGCATTTCGACAAGCTGCGTGCTGAGCGGCCGCGCCGGCTGGCTCGAGCCATGCGCGGCCGAGGCGTCCGCAACGGATTTCGGAGCCGCCTCCACCAGCGACGCTGAAGACGTCTGCTGCGGCTCACTCCACGCCGCGTCGATGACGGTGGCCGCATATTGGGCCTCGTATTTTGCGTCCAGCAAGGCCTTCAGGACCGCCTCCTGCGTGAAGCCGCCGGCCTGCATCGTGCGCAGCCAGTCCTGCAACGCGGTTGGAAGCTGATCGAACTTCACCGCGCAAGTCTAGCCGGGGACAGCAGTATTCTTCGCACTGGGATATTGACGGAGATTCATATGTTGCAGAAGGTGGGATTACCGTCATTGTCAGACGGCGCTCTGCTGAAGACCGATGCTTTCATTGGGGGCGAATGGAAACCGGCGGCATCGCGCGGTCGCTTTGCAGTACTGAATCCAGCCGACGGCGTCGAGATTGCTAAAGTCGCCAACTGCAAGGCGCCCGAGGCGCAGCGCGCGATCGACGCAGCCCGCGGCGCTATGCCGGCGTGGCGCTCCAAGACCGCGAAGGAGCGCGCGGCGGCGATGCGGCGTTGGTTCGAGCTGATCACGGCGCACCAGGAAGATCTGGCGAAGCTGATGACGGCCGAGCAGGGCAAGCCCATGGCCGAGAGCCGCGGCGAAATAGCGTACGGCGCGTCATTCATCGAGTGGTTCGCCGAAGAAGCCAAGCGTGTTTACGGCGACACCATTCCCACGACGGCTGACGACAAGCGGCTGCTGGTGTGGAAAGAGCCCATCGGTGTCGTGGCCGCGATCACCCCATGGAATTTTCCGATTGCAATGATCACGCGCAAGGTCGCACCCGCTATCGCCGCCGGCTGCACGGTGGTCGTCAAGCCGGCCGAGCAGACGCCTCTGTCCGCGCTGGCGCTGGCCGAGCTCGCGCAGCGCGCCGGCTTGCCGCCGGGCGTGCTCAACATCGTAACGGCCGACGAGGCAAACTCGATTGCAGTCGGCAAAGTGCTCTGCGAGTCCGACGTCGTGCGCAAGCTTTCTTTCACCGGTTCGACGGCGGTCGGCCGTATCCTGATGCAGCAAAGCGCGCCGACGCTGAAGAAGCTGTCGCTCGAGCTCGGCGGCAACGCGCCCTTCATCGTTTTTGAAGACGCGGCCGTCGACGCAGCGGTTGAGGGCGCGATCACGTCGAAATACCGCAACGCAGGCCAGACGTGCGTCTGCACCAATCGCTTTTACGTGCACCAGAAAATTTACGATGAATTCGTGCAGAAACTTGCGGCGAAAGCGTCGCAGCTCAAGGTCGGCTCGGGATTCGAAGCCGGCGTGCAACAGGGGCCGCTGATCGATGCGAACGCGCTGAAAAAGGTCGAGCAGCACGTGGCGGACGCAACCAAGCACGGCGCGCGGGTCGTCACCGGCGGTGAACGCCATGCGCTCGGTGGCACGTTTTATCAGCCGACGGTGCTTGCAGGCGTTAACAGCAAGATGATGCTGACGCGTGAAGAAACGTTCGGACCGGTGGCGCCCGTGTTCAAGTTTTCGGATGACGATGAGGCGGTCGCCGCCGCGAACGCCAGCGAGTTTGGACTCGCCGCTTATTTCTATTCGCGTGACGTCAGCCGTGTGTTCCGGGTCGCCGAAGCGCTTGAATACGGCATGGTCGCGGTCAACACCGGGTTGATGTCCAACGAAGTCTCGCCGTTCGGTGGAATCAAGCAGTCGGGCTTCGGTCGCGAGGGCTCGAAGTACGGCATCGAGGAGTACCTGGTCACCAAGTACGTCTGCATCGGGGGCGTCTAGCTGGCACTATTTTTTTTCGTTTAGCAGCAGCTCGCGTGCGCGCTGCAACTCCCCGCGCCGCGTCTCGTCGAGCGTCGGATATTTGAGCTTCATTTTTTGGAGTGCTTCGACGATCGCGCCGACGACGATCAGGCGCGTGAACCACTTGCTGTCGGCCGGTATCACGAACCATGGCGCGCGCGGCGTGGCCGTGGCTCGAATCGCCGTCTCATAGGCGTCCATGTACTCGTTCCAATGGCCGCGCTCCGTCACGTCGGCGGCGTTGAATTTCCAGTTCTTGGAGGGCTCATCGAGCCGTTCAAAAAAGCGTTTTTTCTGCTCCTTGCGTGACACATGCAGAAAAAACTTAAGCACCGTCGTGCCGTTGCGCACCAGGTAGTCCTCGATCGCCACGATGTCTCGCAGCCGCTGATCGAAAATCCCTTTGCCGACACACTCGAGCGGCAGCTTCTGCGCCTGCAGAATTTCACGATGTACACGCACGACCAACACTTCTTCGTAATAAGAGCGATTGAAAATACCGATGCGCCCGCGCTCCGGCAGATGCCGGTAGCAGCGCCACATCCAGTCGTGATCAAGCTCTTCACTCGACGGCTGCTTGAACGAAACAACCTGCACGCCCTGCGGATTGACGCCGGTCATCACGTGCTTGATCGTGCTGTCTTTGCCCGCCGCGTCCATCGCCTGAAAAATCAGCAGCAGCGAGTGCCGGTCCTGCGCGTACAGTTTGTCCTGCTCGGCAGCGAGCCATTCAACGCCGGCCGCCAGCCGTTGCGCAGCATCGCTCTTGTCGGCCTTCAATCCATGCGTGTCCGCCGGATCGGTCTTCTTCAGCCGAAACTTCGCGCCGTTGGTCACGCGGTAAGGATCGATCCACCCGGCAACCTGCTTCAGTTTCTCCCGATCCGTTGCCATGGTGTCCTCGATGGTTAATTTTCGATGCGGTGCGCGGGTAGCATAGCCAAGTAGCCCCCGATATGAAGAGGAGCCGATGAACTATTCAACGGAGAACATCAGGACCGTGGCCTTACTCGGCCACGGCGGTGCCGGCAAGACGACACTTGCCGAGGCGTTACTCGCGAAGACAGGCGCGATACAAACGGCCGGCAGTATCGAAAAAGGCACGACCGTTAGCGATTTTGATCCGTTGGAAAAAAGCTTTCAGCACTCGTTGCGTACATCGGCGTTGCACCTCGACCTACCCGGCGTCCGCGTGCACGTGCTCGACACGCCGGGGTTTCCGGACTTCATCGGTCAGGCCATCGGCGCGCTCGACGCTGTCGAAACCGCGGCGATCGTCGTCAACGCCGCGACCGGTATTGAGATGATCACGTCGCGCATGATGGAGTGGGCCGCCCAGCGCAAGCTATGCCGGCTGATCATCGTCAACCGCATCGACGCCGATAACGTCGATCTGCCGCAGGTGCTTGAAGACCTGCGCACTGCATTCGGCAAGGAAGTCCTGCCGATCAATCTGCCGGCAGCCAACGGCACCAAGGTCGTCGACTGCTTTTTCAATCCTTCCGGCGACGCCGACTTCTCGTCCGTGGCCGAGGCGCATCAGGCGCTGATCGACCAGGTGATCGAAGTCGACGAAGAGTTGATGGCGCGCTATCTGGAACAAGGGCAGGAAATTGAAGCGGACGAGCTGCACGGCCCGTTCGAGAAGGCATTGCGCGAAGGCCACTTGATCCCGGTGTGCTTCGTTTCCTCTAGAAATGGTGCTGGGATCGATGAACTTCTGAAAATTTTCGAGCGGCTGCTTCCCAACCCCACGGAAGGCAACCCACCACTGTTTTTCAAAGGCGCGTTGGTCGACGGCAAGGGAGTCAACGAGTTCCACTCGGAACCCGATCCGAAGAAGCACGTGCTTGCGCACGTGTTCAAGGTCGTCGTCGACCCTTACGTCGGCAAGCTCGGCGTGTTCCGCGTTCACCAGGGCACGATTACAAAGGACACGCAGCTGTATATCGGCAGCGGTCGCAAGCCGTTCAAGGTCGGGCACTTGTTGCTGCTGCAAGGCTCGAAAACGGTCGAGGTGCCGCAGGCCGGCCCGGGAGATATCGCGGCGGTCGCCAAGATCGAGGAAATCGATTTCGATTGCGTGCTGCACGATTCGCACGACGAGGACGAGATCCACATGCGGCCCCTCGAATTCCCGACACCGATGAGTGGCCTTGCGATCCAGCCTAAGCGGCGCGGCGACGAGCAGCGCATTTCAGAAGTGCTGCACAAGATGATGGCGGAGGATCCGACACTGGTTGTCGAACACGACGTGACGCTGAACGAAACGGTGTTGCGCGGACTCGGCGAGCTGCACCTGCGCTCGGCACTCGAACGCATGTCTGCGCAGTACAAGATTGAAGTGCAGACGCGGCCGCCGCGCGTGCCCTACCGCGAAACGATCGGCGCACCCGCGGAGGGACACGCCCGGCACAAGAAGCAAACCGGCGGCGCCGGGCAATTCGGCGAAGTATTTCTGCGCGTCGAGCCGTTGGCGCGCGGCGCGGGTTTTGAGTTTGTCGATCAGGTCAAGGGCGGCGTGATTCCTTACCAGTTCATCCCTGCGGTGCAAAAAGGCGTGGAGTCGGTTCTGACGTCGGGGCCGGTTGCCGGTTACCCGATGCAGGATCTGCGAGTCACCGTGTACGACGGCAAGCATCATCCGGTGGATTCGAAGGAAATCGCCTTTGTATCCGCCGGCCGCAAGGCATTCCTCGACGCGCTCGCCAAGGCGCGCCCGATCGTGCTTGAACCCATCGTCAACGCCGAGATCGAGGCGCCGGAGTCGCACATCGGCGACATCACCGGCGATCTGTCGGCGCGGCGCGGCCATATCACCGGCACGCGCGGCCTGGGCGGAGCAATGACCGTTGAAGGACAAGTGCCGCTGGCCGAACTCGAAGGCTATTCCGCGCGCCTGAAGTCGATGACGCAGGGGCGTGGCGCGTGGACAATGTCACTCTCCCACTACGAGCAAGCACCGCCGAACGTGCAGCAACACCTCGCGACCGAGCACAAAGCGAAAAGCAAAGTAGAGGAAGAGGACTGAACCGGATCAGGCAGCAGCCGCTCGTCGCTCGACCCTGGGCTCTCGAATCGGCAGATTGACCAGCGCGGCGGCGAGCGCGAGCGTTGCGTCGGCGTACCACATCCACAAGTAGCTGCCCGTGCGATCGACCGCGATGCCGCCGAGGTAGGCGCCGAAGAATGCGCCGATCTGATGCGACAGCAGCGTCAGCCCGAAGAGTGTCGCCAGATAGCGCATGCCGAATAGTTTGCCGACCACGCCCGCGGTCGGAGGGACCGTTGCCAGCCACGTCAACCCAAGTCCGATCGCGAAGATGTAAAACGTCATCGCTGTCTTCGGTGCTGCCAGGTACATGAGAATCAGCACGGTGCGCGATAAATACATCCAGAACAGGATGTACTTGCTGCGATAGCGGTTGACCCATTGGCCCGCGACCAGACTGCCCACAATATTGGCCAAACCGATCAGTGCCAGCGACCAGCTGGCGACGGAGGCAGACAGCCCGCACAAGCCGACTTCGCCCGGCAGATGGGTTACGAGAAACGCAATATGAAATCCACAAGTGAAAAACCCTGCGTGCAGCAACAAGTAACTGCGATCGTGTAGTGCACCACGCACTGCGCGCTTGAGTCCGCCGTCAGGTTCGGCGGCTGCGTGAGCCGCAGCGGCATCCGGCAAGCGCCGGAACAGGCGAGTCAACGGCAGCGCGGTAAGTGTCAACACAGCGAGCGACCACATTGCGCCCGCCCAACCGAACGCACTAATCAGTTTTTGCAGCAGCGGCGCAAAAACAAACTGGCCGAAAGAGCCGCCGGCGTTGATCACGCCGGATGCAGTGCCTCGCTTGTTCGCCGGTACGTGTTGCGAGGCCGCTCCGATCAGTACTGAAAAACTAGCCCCTCCTGCCCCGGCCGCCGACAGAATGCCGATTGCAAACACGAGGCCGAGCCCGCTCGTCATGAACGGCGTCAACGCGCTGCCGATCGCAAGCACGATCAAACCGCCCGCAAGCACCCGACCCGGTCCGTAACGATCTGCCACGGCGCCCGCAATCGGCTGCACCGCACCCCACACAAATTGGGCGACCGCCATCGCGAAGCTGATCGTGACAATGCCCAGGCCGGTCGACGTGTTCAGCGGCGAAACGAAGAGGCCAAGCGACTGCCGCGCACCCATCGTCACCATCAGGATCGCAGCCGCGATCAGCGTCAGCGTCCACCAACCGTGTCCGGCCTTCGATTGCGTCACCGCGGCGGTCACTTCCCTGGCCTCACCGATCAGCGCCTCGCCAGCGGCTTGTAACGCGGCCGATGCGGCCGTGCGCCCTCTTCGCCCAGACGCTGCTTCTTGTCCGCTTCATATTCCTGGTAGTTGCCGTCGAAAAAACTCCACTGCGAATCATCCTCCGCCGCCAGGATATGGGTGGCGACACGGTCAAGGAACCAGCGATCGTGCGAGATCACAAGCACAGTGCCGGCGAATTCCAACAACGCTTCTTCTAGCGCCCGCAGCGTTTCGACGTCGAGGTCGTTCGACGGTTCGTCGAGCAGCAGGACGTTGCCACCGGCAAGCAGCGTCTTCGCGAGGTGCAGACGGCCGCGCTCGCCGCCCGACAGGTTCCCTACGATCTTCTGCTGATCGCCGCCCTTGAAATTGAATCTTCCAAGGTAGGCACGCGATCCCATCTCGAACTTGCCGACATTGATGATGTCGAGTCCGCCCGATACTGCGTCCCACACGCTCTTGTCATTCGGCAACGCATCGCGAAACTGATCTACCGACGCCATCCGTACTGTGGGTCCGATCACAATCTCGCCGCTGTCGGGCTTTTCTTTGCCGCTGATCATCCGAAACAGCGTCGACTTGCCGGCACCATTCGGCCCGATGATGCCGACGATCGCACCTGCCGGCACGCTGAACGTCAGGCTGTCGATCAGCAATCGGTCGCCGTAGCCTTTCGACACCCCGTCAAACTCTATCACCTTGTCGCCCAACCGCTCGGCGACCGGTATGAATATCTCCTGCGTTTCGTTGCGTGTCTGATGCTCGTACGACGACAGTTCATCGAAGCGGGCCAGCCGCGCCTTGCTCTTCGCCTGTCGGCCTTTCGCGTTCTGTCGTACCCACGCGAGCTCGGACTTCATCGTCTTGACGCGCGCGTCTTCCTGCTTCGATTCGCGCTCGAGCCGCTCCTCTTTCTGTTCGAGCCACGCACTGTAGTTGCCCTTGTATGGAATACCGCGCCCGCGATCCAGCTCCAGAATCCATTCGGCCGCGTTGTCTAGAAAGTAACGATCGTGCGTCACCGCCACCACCGTGCCGGGGAAGCGAAGCAGAAACTGTTCGAGCCAGTCGACGCTCTCGGCGTCCAGATGATTGGTCGGCTCGTCGAGCAGCAGCATGTCGGGCTTCGACAACAACAGCTTGCACAGTGCAACCCGGCGCTTCTCACCGCCCGATAACGTGCCGAGTACCGCATCCCACGGCGGCAGCCGCAACGCGTCGGCGGCAATTTCCATTTGATGTTCGGTGTCCTGGCCGTTGGTTGCGAGGATCGCCTCGTACTTGGCCTGATCCGCGGCAAGCTGATCGAAATCGGCGTCGGGCTCCGCGTACGCCGCGTAAATTTCCTCCAGCTTTTGTTTTGCCTGCAGCGATTCGCCCAGGCCTGCTTCCACTTCCTGCCTGACCGTGATCGTCGCATTCAGCACGGGCTCCTGCGGCAAATATCCGATCTTGATGCCGGGCATCGCCACTGAATCGCCTTCAATTTCCTTGTCCAATCCCGCCATGATCCGCAGCAGCGTTGATTTGCCGGAACCATTCAAGCCAAGCACGCCGATCTTCGCGCCGGGAAAAAAACTGAGCGAAATATTTTTCAGGATCTCGCGTTTGGGCGGGACGACCTTGCCCACGCGAATCATCGAATAGACGTACTGAGCCATTGAATTTTGTTAAAAGACAGGCAATTGACTACTACGAGCAGCGGCGCAGAGTATCGCACCGTGTATCATTCGCTTCGGATTGTGGTGCTGTGTGTTCCGGTTCGCACCCTCCTCGCGGTTGTTAATCAATACTCCCCGAACTTTGTAGTGTTCGCATTTGCCTGAACCGGTTCTGCGCTACCTCTGGTAGCGCCCAGGCCGTGCTCAGGAGATCTTTTTGAATTCGTCATTTGAAGCCCTCGGCTTGTCCGAGGCACTGGTTCGCGCTGTCACCGAACTGGGTTACACCACGCCGACTGCGATTCAGCAACAGGCGATTCCTGCGGTGCTAAGCGGCGGCGACTTGCTCGCCGGTGCGCAAACGGGCACCGGCAAGACGGCCGGCTTCGTGTTGCCGATCTTGCAGCGGTTGGCAACGCAGCCCGCTGCGATGAACGGCAAATCGCGCAAGCCGGTTCGCGTTCTGATTCTGACGCCGACGCGCGAGCTCGCAGCGCAAGTCGGAGAAAGCGTGCGCGACTACGGCAAGCACAGCAAGGCCAGCGCAGCAATCATCTACGGCGGCGTGTCGATCAACCCGCAAATTTCGGCGTTAAAGCGTGGCGTCGACATCGTCGTCGCAACACCGGGTCGACTGCTCGATCACGTCGGCCAGCGTACGGTCGACTTGTCGCACGTCGAAGTGCTGGTACTCGACGAAGCCGATCGCATGCTCGATATGGGATTCTTGCCCGACATGAAGCGCGTGTTTGCGCTGCTGCCGAAGACGCGGCAGACGCTGCTTTTTTCGGCCACGTTCTCGGATGAGATTCGGACGCTCGCCAACTCGCTGCTGAAAAATCCGGCGATGGTGCAGGTAGCGGCGCGCAACTCGACCGTCGAAGGCGTGACGCAGCGGGTCGTGCTGGTAGACCGCGGCCGCAAGTCGGAATTGCTCGCGCACATGATCACCACCAACAACTGGTTCCAGCTGCTCGTCTTCACGCGCACCAAGCACGGCGCGAACCGGCTGGCGGAATTTCTAAACAAGCACGGCGTCACCGCACTCGCGATTCACGGTAACAAGAGCCAGGGTGCGCGCACGCGCGCACTGAGCGAGTTCAAGAGCGGCGTATTGCAGACGCTGGTGGCCACCGATATCGCGGCGCGCGGCTTGGACATCGAGCTATTGCCGCACGTGATCAATTTCGATCTGCCGCATGTGCCGGAGGACTATGTGCACCGGATCGGTCGTACTGCCCGCGCCGGAGCGACCGGTGAAGCCATCTCGCTGGTGTGTGCCGACGACAAACCGCTGCTGACCGATATCGAACGCGTGATCCGGCGCCAGGTGCCGCGCGAAATCGTTGCCGGATTCGAGCCCAATCCGCACGAGCGTGCCGAACCGATCGTGCGCCAGCGTGGTCAAGGCAAGAGCGATCGCGGTCAGCGCGAGCGGCAGCCGCATGTGACAGCACGCCGCACGCCGCAGGGACACGCGCGCAAGAGCGCCGCGCCGCAGCCCGCGAGGTCGCAACCTTTTCAGAAATCGAACGGCGAGGTTGCGCGTTCGGCAGAGAGTCAGGCCAAACCAAGGCATCCGAAGCCAACGTCGCAACCGCGGCGAGCGGCCGAGAGCGTGTCGACGGTGCGGACCAACATTCCGGGACTTTTGCAGCCGTCGCACCGGCGCGGGCGTTAGTCTTGCGGCTCCCATGGCGCCCATTGGGAGACTGATGAACGAGAAGTCGAACATCGAAGTCAGGCATAACGCAGCGGCCCGCCGGTTCGAAGCAACGATCGACAGGCTGCTGTGCCGGTGCGATTACCGGATGCACGGTGCCACGATGATGCTGGTCCACACGGAAGTGCCACCGCAGCTTGAAGGCCGTGGCTTCGCATCCATGCTGGTGCGCGCCGCTTTCGATCACGCAAGAGAAAACAGTCTGGACGTGCTGCCGGTGTGCTCTTTCGTCAGCGCTTGGGCGCGTCGGCATTCCGAAGTCGAGCCGCTGCTGGCACGGTGATTAGCACCGGGCGCGATCGCGCCCGGGCGACGATCGGCTGCCTAAGGCCGTTTTTCGGCGGCTGAACCCGCATCTACGGTAATTTTCCTCCGTCCGTTTGGTCCCTAAGATGACGCTATGAACTTGCTCATCATCGGCGGCGGCGTTTTCCTCGGGCAGTCGCTGTTGCAGGCGGCGCTCGAGGGCGGCCACACGGTCACCGTCTTCAATCGCGGCCAATCGCGCAATTGGTGGCCGCCGGGCGTGAAATGGATCGTCGGGGACCGGCTCGAGGACCTGCACCTTCTGGTGGGCCGCAAATGGGACGCGGTGATCGATACCTGCGGCTACCGTCCGCAGGACGTCGAGGCGACCTGCGCGACGCTGTATGACAGCTGCGAGCGCTACGTCTACATATCGAGCGTGTCGGCGTATGCGTCGTTTGCTCACGCGCCGATTCGCGAACAGGATCCGCTGGCGACTGCCGAGGATGTCGATCGCGAGACGATCAACGGCGCTAATTACGGACCACTAAAGGCCGAATGCGAGCGCACGGTGGCACGTGCGTTCGGTGCCCGTTCTCTGTTGATTCGGCCCGGACTGATTGTTGGACCGCACGATCCGACCGGACGCTTTTCGTACTGGCCGTGGCGCATCTGCGGGGGCGGCCGCGTGCTGGCACCGGGCACACCCGATACGCCGATTCAATTTATCGACGCACGCGATCTGGCCGCGCTGCTGATGCGTCTCATCATGCTGCGCGCCAGCGGCGCGTTCAACGCGACGGGACCGAACGAAGGTGCGACCTTTGGCGAGTTGCTCGACACCTGCCGCTGGATCTCGGGCGAGGATGTCGAGGTCGACTGGGTCGATGAAAAATTTCTGGAGCGCGAAGGCGTGCAGCCGTGGACCGAGCTGCCGCTGTGGATTCCGTCGCACGATCCACAGATGCGCGGCTTCGATGCGGTCGACACCACACGCGCACGGCGCAGTGGGTTGCGCACGCGCCCGCTTGCCGTGACTGTCAGCGATATTCTCGAAGCCGGCATTCCCGAGCAGGGCGATAAGCGGCGCGTTGGCAAATTGACGCGCGAACGAGAACGCGATCTGCTTGCCGTTTGGCGGCTGCAAAAGGCCGGCCTGGCCCTCGCCTAGCTGCGGCGGCCGCGGTTACACCTTGAAACCAACACCCGTCGTCTAGCGCCTGCGACGCACCGTTGAATCTCCTGTAACACTTAGGAGGTCAAGATGAAACGGAAATTCTGGGTCGGCGCTGCTTTCAGTGCTTTGGTCGTCGCGGCGATGGCGCCGTGGTCGGCGTCGCAGGCCAATGGCGTATCGATCAGAATCAGTACGCCGGAGTTTGGGATTCGCATCGGCGCGCCCCATCTTCCGCTGCCGGTTTTCGGGCCCGTGCCCGTGTACCAACCCGAGCCCGTGTATCAGCCAGTGCCCGTGTATCAGCCGGTGCCCGTGTACCAGCCGGAGCCGGTCTACTACCCGCGCTACCACGATTACGCGCCGCCGCCGGTGATCTACGCGCCACCCCCGCGTTACTTCGCGCCGCCGTATTTCGTCGGCGGACATCGCGGCCACGGTTACTACCGGCAGCCTTGGCAGCAGCGCTACTGGCGGCAACCGCGCTGGCAGGATCGCGGCGACGGGGACGGGCACGGTCGCTAGTCCCTTGGCCCGCTCTGTGCTTCAATCCCCGTGACTAGGTCACGGGGAGACAGGCATGCGGATCGAGGGTCAGAGTTCGAACGTAGAGGATCGGCGCGGCGGGTCGTTCGGCGGGCGCGGTTTGCTCGGCGGCGGCATCGGAACGTTGGTGCTTGTGGTTGTCGGAATGTTTTTTGGGATCGACCCGCGCGTCATTCTCGGTCTTGCGGAGACGGCGCAGACGGTGCAGCAAACGCGCGCACCGCAGGGGCCTGCGAAAGCGCCTACCGATCAGACCGGACAATTCGTCTCCGGCGTGTTACTCGATACTGAAAAGACTTGGAGCACGTTGTTTCAGCAACTTGGCCGCAGCTACGTCAATCCCAAGCTGGTGATCTTTGACCGCGCAACTCGCTCCGCCTGCGGGACCGGCCAGTCCGCGATGGGCCCGTTCTACTGTCCGCTGGACCAAAGCGTCTACATCGATCTGGCGTTTTATCGCGCACTGCAGGAAAGGTTTAAAGCTCCGGGCGATTTTGCTCAGGCTTACGTAATTGCGCACGAAGTCGGTCACCACGTGCAAAATCAGCTCGGCATCATGGAGAAGACGCAGGCGTTGCGGCAGCGACTCAACGAAACCCAGAACAATGCCCTGTCAGTGCGTGTCGAGCTGCAGGCCGACTGCTTCGCCGGCGTGTGGGCGCACCATGCCGACAACCGCAAGCTGCTCGACGCTGGCGACGTCGAAGAAGCGATGCGCGCCGCGTCCGCGATCGGCGATGACAATATCCAGCGCCGCACGCAAGGCCAGATCGTCCCGGAAAGCTTTACGCACGGCACGTCTGAGCAGCGGGTACGCTGGTTCATGACGGGCATGAAGAGCGGCCAGATCACCGCCTGCAATACGTTCGAAGGAGTGTGAACGCGCGCGAGCTGGCGGCCGGTGCTGCGATGACGTTCGGCGTCATCGGCGCGGTTTCGGCGTGGGCGGACTGCCCGGATTCGTGCGACGTCCCGGACGGGCGCACCGACGTCGGCGCGTACATCGTTAAACCGCTGACCGATGCGGCTGCAGTCAGCGTGTCCGCCGGCGACCGCGAGTGCGAGATCATGCGGCTGCAGGAGTTGTGCATCGCGTCTGTGAGATTGCTTTGAACGCTCCCGAATCGCTGTCGCGCCGTTCGAATCTCGATCCCACGCTGCTGGGCCGCAGCGCGCCGCTGCCGATTGCCTCGTATTTCGATGCCGGATGGTTCGAGCGCGAGTTGCAGCACCTATTCGCGTCCGGTCCGAATTACGCGGGCAGCGAGATGATGGTGCCCGAGGTCGGCGACTACATGACATTACCGTCGACGGCGCACGGCAAGGTGCTGGTGCACGGCCCGAGCGGGATCAGTCTGTTGTCGAACACATGCCGGCACCGCCAGGGGCTGCTGCTTGACGGCAAGGGCAACAATGCCAACATCGTTTGCCCGCTACATCGCTGGACGTATGACCTTAACGGCAAGCTGCTGGGTGCGACGGACTTCGACGTCACTCCCGACTGTTCGCTGCCGAGCACGCCGCTTGCGCGCTGGAACGGCTTGCTTTTTGCGGGTCCGCGCGATGCGAACGTTGACCTACGCAATTTTCCGCTGGCGCCCGACTACAACTACGGCGGCTACGTCTTCGAGAAGACGATCGTTGAGGAATGCCCCTTCAACTGGAAGGCGTTTCTTGAAATCTATCTCGAGCTGTATCACGTCGAGGCGATGCACCCGGGTTTGCAAAAATGGGTCGATCCCGAAAACTACGAATGGGGCTTCGGTGACCGGTGGAGTTATCAGATTCTCGGCATCAAGGACAGGCTTAAGTCGCAGGTTTCTCCGAACTATCAACGCTATCGCGACGCGATCCTCGAATATTCGGGCGGCGAGCTTCCGAAGTACGGGACGATATGGTCGATTCTGTATCCGAACGTGATGCTTGAGTGGTATCCGTACTGCCTTGTCGTCAGCACGCTGATTCCTCGTTCGCCGGAGGTGACGACCAATGTCGTCGAGTTTTATTACCCGGAAGAAATCCAGGCGTTCGAACGGCAGATCGTCGATGCGCACCAGGCGGCCTATGCGGAGTCCGCCGTCGAGGACGCGCAGATCTGCACCCGGCTGCAACGCGGACGGCGTGCCCTATGGCTGGCGGGTGAGGATGATGTTGGCCCTTATCACACGCCGCACGAAGACGGCATGATTCACCTGCATGACTGGATCCGGCGCGAGATGGGGCAGCGGCGCACGGTGATCGGTGATCACTGACCGCGCACGAACTGCACTAACCCATTAGCGTCGAGCGAACGCGCCCGTTGCTCGATCTGCGGAACGTAGCGCGCGTATAGGGCCCGACCCTGCTGCAACAGATCCTCAAACGTGTGCTTCAGCAGCTCGGTGTTCATCGACCGGCCGCTGGCGTAATAACGCCGCGCTACCTGGCCGATCGCGTACGTGGTGGCAAAAGAGAAAATTGGCCCGGTCGCGCCCCGCGCCAGCGAACCGATCAAGCTGCCGGCGATCCCACCGACGAGTCCGCCCAGCAGCTTGCGCCCAACCTGTTCCAGATACTGTCCGGTCAAGCCCACGCCAATTGTCGCCAACAGATCCTTGATCTGATCGCGATCGAGCTCGTAGCCGTGCGCCTTTCCGATCCGGTATACGAGCTTCATTTGCAGCGGAATAATCGCCATCGAGGCCAGCGATTGCGGCAGCAACTCGAGCGCACCGTTAATGACTGCCGCCTTGACGATGATCGAATCGATCTCCCCGAAGTCGATCGAGGCCGGGGCAGTGACAACGGTGTCCGCTGGCGAATCGGATAGCGGCACGGTGGCGAGCGCATCCGCAGTAGCGGCCGCGCCAGCGATAGCCGGTTGCGCAAGACCGAGGGCGTTGCCTAACTGAGCGAGAAACCGGGTTTCAGCCTCGTTGCGAAGACCATCGGCGTCGCACACACCGACCGCGACTTCATAGGCCAGCGCGCGCAGTTCTGCCGATTGCAGGTTTGCCACGGCGGCGCCGAGATCGACTTCTTTCATCAGCACACGTTGATAGAGCTGCGGTCCGTTGAGGTCCGCGTCGAGCGCCGCGGCGGCGCGTCGTAGTTCGCTGCGCTCTTGATCCTGTTGCCTGCCGTCGGCAAACGCGGCCAGAAACGCAATGGTCAGGATCGATTCCTTTTCCTGCGGCTGCATGGGCTTCCCCGAAATCGCAGTGGTGAATCTTAATGAGTCTGTCGGGCCCTTGCGCGGGTCTGCAACAATGCGGCCGTGACCGTTTCACCGCATCGCAGTTCTAGCTCTTGGCTCGCCTGGTACTTCGTCGTCGTCTGGGGATCTGGTTTCCTGGCGACCAAGGTGGGGCTGCAGTACGCCTCGCCATTCACCTTTCTCGCACTGCGGTTCACGCTCGGCCTGCTGCTCGTGATTCCTATCGCTGTGGCGGTGCGGCCGCGCTGGCCCGCTTCATCGAGTCAGTGGCTGCACGTCGCTGCTGCCGGGTTGTTGATGCACGCAGTCAATCTCGGCGGCAGCCACTATGCGCAGTTTCTAGGAATGTCGGCTGGGGTTACAGCGCTGATACTCGCATTACAGCCTCTGTTGACCGCGGTCGTGGCTGGCCCTTTCGTCGGCGAGCGACTTAACCGCTGGCAGTGGAGCGGGGTCCTTCTAGGACTGGGCGGCGTGGCGTTGGTTGTATGGCACAAGATCGATCTGAACGCGATGAGCACGGTTTCGCTGGCCGCCGTGTTGATCGCGCTGACCGCCATTACCACCGGGACGCTGTATCAGCGCATCTTCTGCCCCGCCGTCGATCTGCGCGCGGCTTCGGTCATTCAGTTCGCCGGCACGCTGTTAATCGTCGCTCCGCTGGCCTTCATAGTCGAAGGCTTTCGGTTTCATCTGGCGTGGCAGCTTCTCGCCGCGATTGGCTTTCTGGTGATCTTTGCTTCGATCTTCGCGGTCAACGCCCTGCACACCTTAATGCGCCGCGGAGAAGCGACGCGTGTCACTAGCCTGCTTTACCTGACGCCGATCATTGCGGTTGCACTGGAGTGGCTGATGTTCGGCATCGTTCCGACGTGGCTGACTGCACTGGGTGTCGTCATTACGTGCGCGGGTGTCGCGCTGGTCGCCCTGAAGCTGCGCGACAAGAGTGAACTGCAGGAGGCCGAAGTGCCCCGAAGCGCGACGTAGTGGCTCAATGGCAATGACGCTTCCGCGCATCATCGCGTTCGTCGTTCTGACGCATACGGCATTCGGTGCCGCGCGCGTCACGGCGTCGCTGTATGCGTTATCGAACAAGGCTTCGCCGTTTACTGTCGGCGTTGTGATAGCGCTGTACGCGCTGGTACCGGCGCTGCTTGCGGTGCGTGCCGGGCGTTGGCTCGATGACGTCGGGCCGTTCCGGCCATTGCTGCTGGGTACGGTGTTGATGACAGCCGGTGCATTGCTGCCGGCGGCGTTTCCGTACGCCACCGCCGATGTCGCACCATTGCTGGTCGCCAGCGCCCTGCTCGGCACGGGCTTCATGTACGTGCAGATGACGATGCAGAATCTGGTGGGCGTGATGTCTGAGCCTGGCAGCAGGCCCGCGGCGTTTTCGATGCTGGCGCTTGGGTTTTCGACGTCGGGATTGATCGCACCGGTGGCGAGCGGATTTTTGATAGACAGCGTCGGGCATCGTGTGACCTTTGCGCTGATCTTTCTTCTCCTGAGCGTGAGCGTTGCAATCCTGCTGGCTCAGCGTGCGCTGCTGCCGGCGCCGCTGCCCCATCAGACAACCGCGGAGCCGCGCAATGCGTTCGATCTGCTGCGCTACCCGGCGGTGCGCAATGTGCTGATCGTCAGCGGAATGATTTCGATGTCGTGGGACCTGCAGCAGTTTCTGATTCCGGTTTACGGCACCAGTATCGGTCTGTCGGCTTCGCAGATCGGCCTGGTGCTGGGAAGCTTCGCGGCGGCGACGTTCACGATCCGGCTGGCGATGCCTTCACTGTCGCGCCGCTATCGGGAATGGCAAGTTCTGCTGTTCACGTTGATCACCGCGGCGGCGGGCTTCGCGCTGATTCCCTTTTTCCAGACGCTGGCGCCGCTAATGGCGGTGGCATTCCTGCTCGGGCTTGGGCTCGGTGCCGCGCAGCCAAACGTAATGTCGCTGCTGCACGATCGATCGCCGGTCGGGCGCATCGGCGAAGCGCTTGGCGTACGCACCACCATCATGAATTCGAGCCACGTGGTGCTGCCGCTGGTGTTTGGAGCTTTCGGATCGGTGCTGGGCGCCGGACCGGCATTCTGGCTAATGGCAACCATGCTCGGCGCGGGCGGCTGGACCGCGTGGCGACGCATGAATGTGGAACGGCCGTAGGAAGCTATCTCATGAGCCCGCATGATCGCGTTGGTGACAACCCTTCGGGAGCGGGGCGCACGGGCTCATGAGATAGCTTCCATGGTGCCATTCGATTTCCCCGGACGGGTGACCGCCGAACAGCAGGCGGCATCGCTGCATCGGGCGCTGGCCGGCTGGAAGGGCGGCGCGCCGCTGTGGCTCTTCGGCTACGGCTCGCTGATCTGGAATCCGGAGGTTACTTACGATCGGCGCAGCACGGCGCGCGTGCACGGCTACCACCGCCGACTGTGTCTGTGGAGCCGCATCAATCGCGGCTCGCTCGATTGCCCTGGGCTTGTCGCCGGACTCGATCGCGGCGGCTCGTGCGCGGGTGTCGCGTACCGGCTACCTGCGAGCACCGCGCGCGACGAGCTCGAGCGGCTATGGGATCGCGAAATGTTCATGGGCTCGTACACCCCGCGCTGGCTCGACTGCCGGTTGATCGGCGGTTCCGGCAACACCGGCCGGCTCGTCTCGGCGCTCGCGTTCGTGGTCCGGCGCGACGCGCCGAACTACGCGGGCAAGCTCAGCGAAGCAGAAATACTCGCGGTCTTCGCGCGCGGCAGCTGTGGCCGCTTCGGCACCAGCCTGGACTACCTTGTGAGAACCGTCACCGCGCTGCGCGAGCACGGTTTGCGCGACCCGCACCTCGAGCGACTCGCACGACACGCCGGCGCGTTGGTCCAATGAAACCGCCGGCGCGCAGCCGCGAGATGCCATTTGACGGCTGCACCGGACTCATGCCTAAGATGGCGCCATGAACGTTGCCGACTTACGCGTTGAGTACAAGCGCGGCGAGCTCGATGAGAATCATGCGGACGCCGACCCGCTCGTTCAATTTTCGCGGTGGTGGGATGAAGCGACCGCGGCCCAGGTGCGCGAGGCCAACGCGATGACGCTCGCTACCGCCGATGCGAACGCCAAGCCCTCGGCGCGTACGGTCCTGCTGAAAGGCTTTGATCAGTCGGGCTTTGTGTTCTTTACCAACTACGAAAGCCGCAAAGGTGCAGAGCTCTCCGCCAATGCGCATGCCGCATTGCTCTTTTTCTGGCCCGAGCTCGAGCGGCAAGTTCGCGTCGACGGCGCTGCACAACGCGTGAGCGAAGGCGAATCGGACCAGTATTTCCGCAGCCGCCCGCTCGCCAGTCGAATCGGCGCGTGGGCATCGCCGCAGAGCCAGCCGATTCCCGGCAAAGCGTGGCTGATGGCACGGGTGGCCGAGATGGCGCTGCGTCATCCGGCCGCGTCGAGCCGTCCGGCGCATTGGGGCGGCTATCGTGTGGTGCCGAATGCAATTGAGTTCTGGCAGGGCAGGCCGTCGCGTCTGCACGATCGCCTGCTTTACACAAGAACGGATGCGGGATGGATGCGGGTGCGCCTAGCACCGTAATTCAGGCTACCGAACAGAGCGGCTGCGGCTATCATCCGCGCACCAGAGAAAGCATCGGGGGACCGTCGATGGCTGAGCAGCAGATCTCGATCATCATCGTCGAGGACGAGCCGGAGTTTCGCCGGCGCTTTGTACAGATCGTCGAGAACGAGCCGAGCATGAAGCTTGTGGGCGCAGCGTCGAACAAGCGCGAGGCGCAGGCCATCATCGATCGTGAATCGTTCGAAGTGATGCTGATCGATCTCGGGCTACCCGACGGCAGCGGCATCGAGCTGATCCGCCAGGTGAGCCAGAAAAAGCCCGACGTCGACATCATGGTCGTCACCGTCTTCGGCGACGAGCAGCACGTGGTTTCGTCGATCGAAGCGGGCGCCACCGGCTACATTCTGAAAGACTCCGCGCCGGCCGACGTGATCTCGTGTATTCGCCTGTTGCGGGCCGGCGGCTCTCCGGTGAGTCCGGTCGTCGCACGCAGCGTGTTGCGCGCGATTCGCAACCGCATGAGCACGACCGCGCCGGCGCGCCTGCCTGGTACCGAGCAGAACCCGCTGTCCGCGCGCGAGACCGAAATTCTGCAGCTGCTGGCCAAGGGAATGAGCTTCAACGAAATCGGCGACATTCTGGGCATATCGCCGCACACGGTGACTGCGCACATCAAGAAGATCTATCGCAAGCTGGCAGTTCATTCGCGCGGCGAGGCGGTGTATGAAGCAACACAGATGGGGTTACTGAAAAACTAGTGCCCCGCTTCGGCACTCGGTTTCGCATCGCCTTCTCCTTTGCGCGGGCGACCGCGTTATTCCTGGCATCGTGTTTCGTTGTGCCGTTGGCGACCGCCAACGACGTGATCAAGATCGATCACATCGAATGGGTTTCCGGCACGCGCTCGGCTTTCCCGAGCCCCGATTCGCTGTGGCAGTCGCACGCACTACCGCTGCGGTGGTCGTCGAGCAGCGGCATCCGGCAGGGCGTCTGGATTCGTCTGATGTTCAAGACTCCGGAAATTCCCGTCGACGGCTGGAGCATGTTGCTCAACCGCCTGCCCACCGGTGGCACGATCTACCTGAACGGCAAGATGGTCGCCGATCTTCCGCTCGATTCCGAACAGCGCCACATCCGCTGGCGCCGGCCGCACCTGATCAACCTGCCGGCGAGCTTTATTCAGAACTCCAACGATGTGCTGATCTACACGTCGTACGGCGTGGGTGTGCATGGCATCGGAACGATCGACGTCGGTCCCACGGCGGAACTGCAGCCACGCTATGGCAACGAGTTTTTCTTCAGTCATACGTTGCGCTGGATTTCACTGTTGCTGACTGTGCTGCTGGCGATCGGTTTTGCCGCACTGTGGCTACGCCGGCGCTCGGAGAATCTATTCGGACTGCTTGCGGTGATGTCGGCGTTCTGGGCGCTGCGCTCGATGGACTTGGCATTCGAGTCGATGCCGGCCGACGCCCGCTTCTGGATTCGCGGTGCTTTCTACCTGGGCACGGCCGTGTTCACGGCGGTCGCGACGATCACGATGTGGCGGCAAGGGGGCCGCCACCGAACGCGCGCCGAACTGGGTCTGATTGTGCTCGCCGCGATGGGCCCTGGGCTTTACCTTCTTTCGGGCGACACGTTCGACATCACTGCCGGCGCGCTCTGGCAGGCGATGATGCTGGCCGCGCTGGCAACAGGCGTACTGACGCTGGCGGGCCATGCGATGTTCACGCCTTCGCTGATGCTGAAGGGGATTGTCGCGGCGCTGGCGCTCGCGCTCGGTGCCGCGATCCACGATTATCTGGTCTACATCGGCGTGCTGCCGTTCGCCAGCTTCGAGCTGCTGAACATCGCGACGCCAGTGCTTCTTATTGCGCTCGGCGCGACGCTGATCGATCGCTTTGTGCGATCGCTGGCCGACGTCGAGAAGACCAACACCGAGCTTGAAACGCGAATCCACGAGCGCGAGCAGTTGTTGAAGCGCAACTTCGACCGCCTGCGCGAGAGCGAGCGACTGAAGGCAAGCGCGCAGGAGCGGCAGCGCATCATGCAGGATATGCACGACGGGCTCGGCTCGCAGCTGCTGTCGTCATTGATGCTGGTCGAGCGCGGTGCGATGTCGAACGAGCAGGTGGCGCAGATCCTGCGCGAATCGATCGACGACATGCGGCTCGCGATCGATGCGCTGGCCGCCGAAGACTCCGATCTGCTGGCTGCGCTGGGCAACATGCGCTTCCGAATGGAGCCACGGCTTAAAGCGGCGGGCATGGATTTGCAATGGGACGCCCGCAACCTGCCGGAAGAAGTCGATCTTGATCCTAACGCAGTGCTGCCAGTGCTGCGCATTACGCAGGAAGCACTGACCAACGCCATCAAACACTCGCGCGCGCGCATGGTGCGCGTCACGCTGGCGATCGATCATGAAGGCGACTCGCAATGGCTGACGATCCGTGTGACCGACAACGGCCGCGGGCTGGCGGCGGGGAATGGGACCGGGCGCGGCCTGCTGAACATGCGCAACCGCGCGCAGCGCATCGGCGCGTTTCTCAAGTTCGAATCCGTACCCGGCGCCGGGACGATGATCCTGGTACGACTGCCGCTCGACGCGACGCCGGGCCCGACCACGCGCGCGATGCAGCTATCGCTCGACACCGAAGCCGTGATAGAGCAGGTTCGGCAGGCCGACGTTGGAGCGCGTGAGCAGCAGACACCCAGTGCGTCCTGAGTACCGCTCTTAGGCCATCACCCCTAGACTCGCGGCCATGGCGCTGCAGTCCGATTCGCTTTTCGATGACGCCGAGGACGACCTATTCGGCGAGCCGACCATGTCGCGTACGGCCGGACCGATCGAGGCCGCCGACTTCGACGAATCGTTGACTCGCCTCGGCCGACTCTTACCGCGCAGCGTTCACCTAGGCACCTCATCCTGGTATTTCGCCGGCTGGCGCGATCTGGTGTGGCGCGGCGATGCTGACTACACCGAATCGCAGCTCGCGCGTCATGGATTGAGCGCCTATGCGCAGCATCCGCTGTTTCGCTGCGCGGGCATCGACCGCACGTTTTATCAGCCGTTGACGGTTGCCGAATACGCGCGTTACGCCGAACAGGTACCGAACGATTTCCGCTTTGTGGTCAAAGCGCCGGCAATGATTGCCGATGCTGCCATGCGCGGTAAGCGCGGCGATCCGATCGAGCCCAACCCCCTGTTTCTGGACCTGTCGGCAACGGTCGATCATTTCGTGCAACCCGCGATCGAAGGTCTGCGGGATCGCGCCGGTCCGCTCGTGTTTCAGCTGTCGCCGTTACCCGGCGAGATGAAGAACGCAGACGCCGCCATCGTCACGATCGAGCGCATCGGCGCTCTGCTGCGCGCGTTACCCGCCAGCGTCGCTGGCGTCGCGCCGCTGTACGCCATCGAGCTGCGCGACGCGGAGTTACTGACGCCGCGCTTCGTGCGTACGTTGCGTGAGTGCGGCGCGCGCCTGTGCGTCACGTTGCATCCGCGCATGCCGGTAGCAGCGCGCCAGAGCGCAGCGCTACGAGCAATGGACGCGGTCGAAGAGGAAGGCGACGACTGGCGGCTCAAGGGGCCACTGGTGGTGCGCTGGAACCTGGCGGCGGGCCTACGCTACGAAGAAGCACGTACCCGCTATGCACCGTTCGATCGCCTCGTCGATCCCGATATCCCAACGCGCGGCACGCTCGCGCACCTGATCCATGTAGCGGTCAAGAGCGAGCAGCCGAGCTACATCATCGCGAACAACAAGGCCGAAGGAAGCGCACCGCTGACCTTGATCGAACTGGCGAAGGCGGTTGTGCGCTAGAGAGCTATTTGGGGGGCACGGCGCCCGCAGCCGGCCAGTCGCTGTCGCCCACTCGCTTCAACGTCATTTCAAAGATGCGAACCGGCTCGCTACCCGCGACTAGGCGCTCGCCGATCTCGTTCAACACGTCGTCCTTGATCGTCGCGGTGTAGCGGATCGTCGCCGGCCCGGCGAGGATGTCCCACGTATAGCCATCGACCGTCGGCTTGAACGCAAAATCGCCCGCGTAGCCCTGCGCATAAGACCGCATGCTGTACGTGCGCGCAGCCGGGTTGTACGACACGATGCCCAATGCGTTGAACGAGACGCGACCGTCGGAGTCGTAGCCGCGCCCCTCGATCAATTTTAGCGAGCCGTCGAGAAACGGCCCGATGCGCTCCGTCTGCGTGATCGTGCGCTTTTCGCCCGAAGGTACAGTGATCGTCGCGGTACCGCGCCAGACACCGTTGATGGCTTGCAGCTTAGCCATCGCCTCCTTCTGTGCAGCGAGTAGCGCAGCACTGTCCGCGAACTGCTGTGCGTGCGCCGAGACAATGGAGGTGATCAGCAAAACACCGGCCGCGACAACAAATCGTTTCATATGCCCTCCCTCTCACTTCGCATGTTGATGCCCCGCATTGTCAATTGCCAGATACCGTACGCCCTGCGTATCGAGAAATGTCAGCGCAGCGTCGACCGGCTTCAGCATCGCGACGGTCGCGCACGCCCCCGCAGCGATCGCTAACGGCGCGACCACCGACACCGAGCGCCAGTGTTGGACCGGCCAACCGGTGCGCGGATCCAGCAGATGAGAAAAGCGCTGCCCGCCATGCACGAAGTATCGCTCGTAGTCGCCCGAAGTCGCCATCGCGCCGTGCGGCACGTTCAGGTACGCGATCGTCGTGCCGGGATCTCCGCGCGGGTCCTGCACAGCGATGCGCCATGGCTGACCGTCGACGTGCGGGCCGATCACGCGCACGTCGCCGCCCAGGTTTATCAAGCCGTGTCGCGCCCCGATCTCCACTGCCACGGATGCCGCTCGATCGGCCGCGTACTCCTTGCCGATGCCGCCGAAGTCGACCTCCATGCCGGCTCGCAGACGCAGCGTTGGCGCATCCCATTCGATCTTCGACCAGCCGACCTGCGGCAGCAATCGATCAAGCGCGTCCTGCGAAGGCAACCGTCCCTGCTTGAAATCCCACGCACGGCGGAGCACGCCACTCGTCAAGTCGAACGCACCGTCGCTTTGCGCATGCAGCGTGGACGCGAAGTCGAGCAAGCCCGACGTTTCGGCATCGACGTTGATCGCTGCATCCCCCGCGGCTCGATTAATTGCGGTGGTAACACTGTCGTCGCGATAGCGTGAATATTTGGCTTCGATGCGGCGCACTTCGGCGATCGCCGCGTCCGACCAATGGCGCGCAGTGGCCTCGTCCGGAGCGTAGACGCGCACTTCGCAGTGCGACGCCATGGCGCGGAAAGTGAATGAGTTAAGGGTGAAGTGCATCGCGCAGCCGTAAAGCTGCGCGATGCTAACGCGGGACGACGGCTAGAACTTCTTGCTTACGCCGACCTGATACAGCTGCGCCTTGAAATCCTGCAGCCCCGGGCTGCCTTCGCCGCCTATTCTCCAGTCAGCGCGCTGCTCGTAATACTCCATCCTCGCATCGACCGTCCAACCGCCGCCAAACGACTTTGCGATCTTCAGGCTGGGAGCAATGGCGCCAAAGGCCGACAACCTCTGATCGGCGCTGTAGAAGCCGTTGGGATTCGAGAAATATCCGGGTGGGAACGGAACGCCCGCTGGATCGTACACCGGGTCGTAATAGAAATAGGCTGCGCTCTGCGTCGCGTAGCGCACCCCCGGTGTCAGCGTGAAGCCGTACGGCAGTTCTTGCGCCCATTCGAGGGCGACCGTGTTGGCGGTAATTTCCCAGTTGTCGTGGTAGTAACGATACGATGAGCGCAACGCAGCTTGCAGACCTTCGAAGTAATGATTCCAACGCACCACTGCGGCGTATTGATCCCGGTGATCGGGCCGTTGATCAACCCCGAACAACGCCTTGTAAGGGTCGGTTAGATAGCCGCGCTGCATCGCGTAGTACACATTGACCTGCGCAGTGTCGTTGCGACTTAATACCTGCGTGATGCCGACGATGCCGTCGAGCGTGGTTTTCGTGCGCGTAAAGCGCGGGCCGTCGTTCGGAGAGACTTCGTCCGCCGAGTAGCCGACTCCGATGGTGAACGTCGTGTTCTGATCGGGCGTCGCTTGGCGCAGCGTCAACCCACCGGAGGCCGACTTGTAGTCGTTTTCAGAGGAGTAGGCGGCGCGCGCCGAGATCGCGGTGCGGCCGAAATACTTGGTGACGGTAAGGTCACCGGCACTGCGGCCGTCCTTGACGCCCTGACCGGACGCGCCTGACAGCACCGTGTGGTAGTACGGCGATGCACCCGAAATGTTGTCGTATACCGCACCGATCTCAAATACCCAGCTGTCGCTGATCGGCGCTAGCAGATACAGCGCCGGCGAGTTCACGGTGATGCGGTCGCCGGACTGCTGATAGTCGCGGTAATACATATACTTGAACTGAATCAGCGTTGCATTGGGTACGGTCACCTGCGCATGCGCGGACGGCACGACGCCCGGCAATGCCAACGCGGCGGCGAGGATCGAGCCGGTCCTTACGGGAGTCAACATCCTAGTTGCACCCACAACCGCCGCCGCCGACCGACAGGCCGCCGGAAGCACCTTCTTTACTAAAGAAAGTGTGTTCGGAAAAACGTGTCTGCAGGGGATCGGGGTCAAACGCCATCTCTTCCTTGGCAAGGTTGCCTTTCTGCCATGGCTGCACCGTGCCGCATCCGGACAGAACTGCGCTGAACGCGAACACGCTCGCGCATGAAACCAATGCAGTGATCAGTTTCCTCATTGCTCTTCCTTATTTGCGTGCCGCGGTCAGCGCAGACTGAATCTCACGCTCGAGTTCCTCACGATTGCCGTCCTTGAAGCCCACGTGCGTCGCGCGGATCTTGCCGTCGGCGCCGATCAGGAACGACGTCGGCATGCCCTTCGGTTGATAGATCTCGGCGACCTTGCCTGTCGTGTCATAACCGATGGTGAACTTGGCGGGTACGCTCGCAAGAAATTTTTCGGCATCTTCGCGTTTCTGATCGACGTTGATGCCTACGACCGTGAAGCCACGTGCGCCGTACTTGGCCTGCATTTCGTTCATCCATGGAAACGACTGTTTGCACGGTCCGCACCACGACGCCCAGAAGTCGACGTACACAACCTGCCCCTTCAAGTCAGTGAGGCGGACTTGCTTTGGAGTGCCGGCCAGATCAAATAAGGGCGCCCGGCTGCCTATGTCCTGCGCAGCTGCGCTGCCGGCCGACATTACAAACGCCGACAATATGAGACCGATTGCCTTGCTGCGAGAAACCATTTGAATGCCCTTTCCCCGAGGAGTCACCGAATGTTAGCGGCTAAGCCTCGGAAGTCGGCATCGCGGATTGCGGCTAATCCACCGTGGAATTCTTCCGTTTGGCTGCAAACGTCTTACGGAATTTCGCGAGCTTAGGTGCCACAACGAAAGCGCAATACCCGGCCGCGGGATTGTGACGGTAGTACTCCTGATGATGAGTTTCGGCGCGGTAATAATCCGGCGCAGGCAGCAATTGCGTCACGATCGGCCTGCTCCATTGCGACTGCGCCTCTCGGATTACGCCCTCGGCCGCCTGCCGTTGTTCGTCGGAGTGGTAAAAAATTACCGACCGGTATTGCGTACCGGCATCGTTGCCTTGGCGATTCAACGTGGTTGGATCGTGAATCACGAAGAAAATCTCCAGTACCTCACGATACGAAATCTGCTGCGGGTCGAACTCGAGGCGTACCACTTCGGCGTGACCCGTTGTGCCTTCGCACACCGCCGCATAGGATGGCTTGGCAGCCTGACCGCCCGAATACCCGGACTCGACATCGACAACCCCCTGCACTTCTTCATAAACCGCTTCCAGGCACCAAAAGCAGCCACCACCCAAGGTGGCAAACTGATTGCCGGGATGCGGTTGTTCGGATAGCGCATGTTCAATCGACATGTCATCGGCTCCAATTATCAGTAGCGCTTGGTCGGGTTGCGGGTGGCGAACTTACGGCTGCGTTGGAGCAGGATCTGGACGTCGTGATAGCTACAGCACCGCCGGCGCGTCCGGCAGTTGGTTCGGATTGCGCTCACCATCGGCGAGGCGGAAGTGCTCGGCCAAAATGGCGCTGACCGCACGCACGCCCGCAACGCTGCCCGCTTCGAACTCGCCGGCCTTGAAGCGCTCGCGCATCATGTTCGAGATTTCTTCCCAGCGCGCATTCGGAACATGCTGCGCTATGCCGCGATCGGCGACGATCTCAATCCGCTGATCGGCCAACGCGACGTAGATCAACACACCATTGTTGTCTTCAGTGTCCCAAACGCGCAGCTTGGCGAACACCATGTCGGCGCGCTGGCGCGCGGGTGCATCGCGCCGCAGATAGCTCCACGGCAGGGTCGCTTCAACCGCAAAACGAATCTCGCCCGAATGCAGTTGCTCGCCTTCGGCAACGGCATCCTGCACCTTGCGCAGCACGGTGGCTGGAAACGCGCGGTTCACCGACTGCGGTGTTCTGATCGAATGACGCACCAGGCGGCTCAACTTAGAAGCCATTACCAGCTGCTCCCGCCACCGCCGCCGGAAAAATCACCGCCGCCGCCCGAACTCCACCCTCCACCGCCGCCGCTCCATCCCCCGCCACCACCGCTCCAGCCGCCGGGCAGGAAGATCGGTCCGCCACGGCCACCCAACGCGCGGCCTCCGCGTCCGCCGAACCCCCCGAATAGCGAAAATAAAAACACCGCGATGGCAGCCACGCCGCCCAACAGCAGCGAAGACAGCATGAATCCCGCGATCGCCCCCGCTCCAACGCCGCCGAGCGCGGCACCCGGAACACCGAGCACACGCCGCAACGTCGCAGTGACGAATGCCCCGACGAGGATGATCGGAAACAGCAGCCCCATCACGCTCTCACCGGCATTGACGCGCTCGCGCGGAATACCGGCGGGCGTCGGCAGCCCCTCCCCTTCGATGCTTCGCATGACTGCATCAACACCCGCATTCACACCGGCTGCGAAATCCCCTTTCGCGAACTGCGGACCCATCTGCTCGCGCGTGATGCGCGCTGCGAGCAAGTCGGGGAGCGCGCCTTCCAGCGCACGCGCGACACTGATCCAAGCGCGCCGGTCCTTGACCGCCACCACCAACAGCACACCGTCGCCGATTCCGGCACGGCCGATTTTCCACGCGCCTCCGACGCGGTTGGCAAAATCTGAAATCGGTTCGGGCTGCGTGCTGGGAACGACGATCACTGCGATCTGCGCGCCGCGCGACTGCTCGAACGCCGCCAGCTTTGCGTCCAACTGCGCGCGCGCAGCAGCGTCGAGCACGCCTGCGGTGTCGGTCACGCGCGCCAGCGGTGGAACCGCCAGCGTCCCGTCGGGCAACGTAGGTGCCGGTGCCGCAGGGGTCGTCACTCCGGGATTCAGTGGCGGTACCGACGTGCCCGATGGCGCCAGTCCTTTTGGCAGCTCCTGTGGCTGAGCGAACGCCGCCATCGACGCCACGATTGCTATCGAAAGCAATGCGGCGACCGCGCTCGACCGGCGCGCGCTTGACTGCATGCGGCCCTACTTCTTCTTGGTTCCGAAATCGACCGTCGGCGGTTTGCTGATCGCGCCTTCGTCGGCAACCGAAAACTGCGGTTTCGGCTTTGCGCCGGTCAGAATCTTGCCGAGAAAATTCTGCAGCAGGGCGATCGTCGTGTTGTACTGCGCGACCGCGTCGATGTAGCGTTTGCGGGCAATGCCGATGCGATTTTCGGTTCCTTCGAGTGTTGTACGCAGATCCTGAAACGCGGCGTTCGCTTTCAAGTTCGGGTAAGCCTCGACCGTCACCAGTAAACGCGATAATGCCGACGTCAACTGGCTTTGTGCCTGAGTGAACTGTGCGAACGCCTCCGGATTGTTGACCAGGTCAGGCGTTGCCTGAATCGATGTGGCACGCGCGCGGGCTTCGATCACGTTCTGCAGGGTCGTCTGTTCAAAATTGGCTTCGCCCTTGACTGTCTCGACGATATTCGGAATCAAATCGGCGCGGCGCTGATATTGATTGAGCACCTCGGACCAGGCAGCGGTCACCGACTGTTCCTGGGTCACGATAGTGTTGTAGCCGCATCCGGTCAGCACGCTGACGATCGCCAAGCCAATCATTACACGCAGTGTTCGCATTCTCCCTCTCCTGATGGCGCGCAAAACGATGTACGCAGCCGCATTGTGCCTTGCCTCGAATGTCGGCGTTGCCACCGCAAGAAGTGGAGTGATCGCCGCGTCAACTCATTTGAGAATTGCTGGATGAAGCCTCGCGAATTCATCGACTTTATCTTGCTGGCAGCGCTTTGGGGCGCGAGCTTTCTGTTTACGCGCATCGCGGCTCCTGCGTTCGGACCGGTCGTGATCGCCGATCTGCGCACGGCGATTGCGGCGCTTGTGCTGCTGTCGACGCTTGCGTGGCGCGGTGGCGCCAGCGAGCTCGGGCCCAACGCGCTGCGCCTGCTTCTGCTGGGAGCATTCAACTCGGCGCTGCCGTTCACGCTGTTCGCCTACGCGGCGCTGTCGATCACCGCCGGACTGGCTTCGATCCTGAACGCGACCGTGCCGCTGTTCGCCGCGCTGGTTGCTTGGATCTGGCTGCGCGACAGACTGACAGCGCTGCAATGGACAGGCTTGCTGATCGGCTTCGCCGGTGTGTTGTGGCTCTCGGCAGACAGCGCAAGCTTTAAGCCGGGCGGCAGTGGTTGGGCAATCGCCGCGGGCCTGGCCGCATCGCTGTCGTACGGCATCTCGGGCAACCTTGCGAAGCGCTATCTATCGCACGTCAGGCCGCTCGCGGTGGCTACCGGCAGCCAGATTGCGGCCGCCATGTTATTGCTGCCGTTCGCGTTTTTCTACTTTCCGCCAACGATGCCAAGCGCTTTCGACTGGTTGGCTCTGGGCGCGCTCGGCGTTCTGTGCACCGGCATGGCGTACGCGCTTTACTTTCGGCTGATCGCGCGACTGGGACCGGCAAAAGCGATGGCTGTCACATTTCTGATTCCGGCATTTGCCATCTTGTGGGGCGTGGTGTTTCTGAAAGAAGGCGTTACGTGGGTGATGCTCGGCGGCTGTGTGGTGATCCTGATCGGCACAGCGCTCGCGACGCAGCTGATGGGAAACCGCTAGACGATCTTGCGTGCCGCGTCAGCGCGCTTACGAGTTTGCAGCGTATGTAGCTGCTGCGCACCCGCCAGATACTGCGAGGGCCACGTCACTCCTTCATATCCTAGTTCCGCCGCGGCGTGCAACGTGAAATACGGATCAGCCAGGTGCGGGCGTGCAAGCGCCACCAGATCGGCGCGGCCAGAAATCAATAGCGTGTTGACCTGATCGGCCGTCGTCACTGCACCGACGGCCATTGTCGCGATGCCGACTTCGAGCCGAATCTGCTCCGAGAACGACGCTTGAAACATGCGACCGTACACCGGCTTCGAGCTCGGATCGGTTTGCCCGGTCGAGACGTCGAACAGATCACAGCCGGCGTCCTTGAACGCCCGCGCGACTTGCACGCTGTCGGCGCCTGTGGTGCCGCCAGCGATCCAGTCGGTAGCGCTGACGCGCACCGACATCGGCTTGTGCTGCGGCCACACTGCGCGCACCGCACGAAATAATTCGAGCGGAAAGCGCATGCGGTTAGCGAGCGAGCCTCCGTACTCATCGCTACGTTGATTCGTGATCGGTGAAAGAAAACTTGCCAGCAGGTAGCCGTGCGCCATGTGCAGCTCCAGCAGATCAAAGCCGGCGTGATCGGCCATGATCGCCGAGTTGCAGAACTGGAAGACGTATTCGTCCAGATCGTCCCGCGTTGCCGCGCGCGGTACCTGGTTTATGCCGCGCTGGTACGCAATCGCCGACGCCGATACGAGCGGCCAGTTTGGCTCACTGTCATCTTCGTCAAGCGGCCAATCCATTTTTCGCCAGCCGACCTGCGTCGAGCCTTTGCGTCCCGAATGCCCGATCTGCATCGCGATCCTGGCGTCCGTGTGTCGATGCACAAAGTCCACCAGGCGCATCCACTGGTTTACGTGCTCCTCTGTATATAGTCCGGTACACCCCGGCGTGATGCGGCCATGCGGCGAAACGCACGTCATCTCGACGAACAACAGGCCTGCGCCCCCTTTGGCGCGCTCCGCGTAATGCGCGAAGTGCCAGTCGTTCGGCGTACCGTCGACGGCGGAATACTGCGCCATCGGCGACACGACCACGCGGTTGGCAATGCAAAGATCACGCAGCTTTAACGGCGCAAACATCGGCGGCGTATGCAGATCCGTCGGCGGCGATATCCGCAAGCGCTTGGCTTCACGGCGGTTCCAGTGTTCGGTTGCATCAGCCACCAGGGCCGCATCTCGCAGGCGCAGATTTTCGTATGTGATCTGTTTGCTGCGCGTCAGCAGGCTGATGTTGAACTGCCAAGGCTCGAGCTCCCAGAAGCGCCGCACGTTCTCGAACCAGGCCAGTGATACGTTGGCCGAATGCTGTATGCGCCCGACTTCATCGCGGCGCTGCGCCTCATACGCTGACAGAGCGGCAGCGATGTCTTGCGGCTGCGCGATCAACGCGGCATGCAGCGCGATCGCATCTTCCAGCGCGAGCTTGGTTCCGGAGCCGATCGCGAAATGCGCCGTGTGCGCTGCATCGCCGAGCAGCACGACGTGCGCGCCGTTTTCCTGTGCATGCCATGCCGCGAGCGTGATCGTCGGGAACTGCCGCCACAGCGACCGGTTGGTCAGCACGCGGCTGCCGTTCAGTTCTTCGTTGAAGAGGCGTTCAACGTAGGTCGCGGTCGCTGCTTCGTCGTCGACTGCCAGCCCGGATCGACGCCATGCTTCGTCGGTCGTTTCGATCACGATCGTGCTTTCTCCGGGCGCGTACATATACGCATGCATATTCCACAGCCCGTGCTGGTTCTCGCGAAAGCTGTAAAAAAACCCGGGTAAAGACAGATTGGCGCCGAGCCACACAAACCGATTACTGCGCAGATCCACGCTCGGTGCGAAAACCTCCCTGTGTTGCCCGCGCACGGCGGAATTGGCGCCATCGGCGGCGACGAGCAACTCGGCGCCGCGGTGCGACCCGATGCCTGCGTCTTCGGTGCGATACCGTACCTGCACGCCCAGTTCGTTCGCGCGACCCTGCAGGATCTGCAGCAGCGTGATGCGCTTGATCCCGGAAAATCCGTGCCCGGACGATTTCAGTCGTTGCCCGCGGAACTGCACGTAGATATCGTCCCAGTATGCAAAGCTCGCTGCGATGTCGCGATAACTCGGCTCGTCGGCAGCCTTCAAATTGGCCAGCGTCTCGTCAGACAGCACGATGCCGAAACCAAACGTATCACCGGCGTCGTTGCGCTCGACGACGTCGATCGTCGCCGCAGGAAAACTCTTCTTCGCCAGTATTGCGAAGTACAGTCCGGCCGGGCCGCCGCCAACGACATCGATACGCATAAGGCAACGCCACCTTCAACGGTCGCCGATCTAGAATTCATTATGCAGCGCATCCGAAGTTGGTTCGCATGACACGCGACGAATGCGTGGCGCTCGATGCGAGCGATCCGCTCGCAGTTCATCGCCACGCGTTCGCACTGCCACCAAACACGGTCTACCTGGACGGCAATTCGCTCGGCGCATTGCCGCGTGCAACGGCCGCGCGCATTCGTACGGTCGTCGAAGACGAGTGGGGCCAGGGTTTGATCGGCTCCTGGAACAACGCACAATGGATCGACCTGCCGCGCCGTGTCGGCGCCAAGATTTCCCGACTGATCGGTGCTGAGCCGCGTGAAGTTCTATGTGCCGATTCCACCTCGGTCAACCTGTTCAAGGTGCTGGCAACGGCGTTGCGGCTGCAGCCTGCTTCGGGCGAGCGCAAGGTCATTGTGTCCGAACGATCCAACTTTCCGACCGATTTATACATCGCGCAAGGACTGATCGATGTGCTCGCTCAGAGCCACCGGCTGAAGCTGGTCGAGTTCGACGACGTCGCCGGCGCCATCGATCAGCACACGGCGGTTGTGATGTTGACTCACGTGAATTTCAGGACCGGTGCGATGCACGACATGCAGTCGCTGACACGGCGCGCGCACGAGGCCGGCACATTGACGATTTGGGATCTGTCGCACTCGGCTGGCGCGGTGCCGGTCGCGCTGAACACGGCCGGTGCGGACTTCGCAATCGGGTGCGGCTACAAGTATCTGAACGGCGGGCCCGGCGCGCCCGCATTTGTTTTCGCTGCCAGCCGCCATCTGAATGCAACCGAGGATGATGTTTACGCGCAGCCACTGGCCGGCTGGCTCGGTCATCGTGCACCCTTCGAATTCGACCCGAACTATCGGCCGGCGGCATCGATCGATCGTTATGCGGTCGGCACACCATCCATCGTTGCGCTTTCCGCACTCGAGGTCGGCGTGGATTCGGTGCTCGGCGCAGGCATCGATGCGCTGCGCGCGAAGTCGATCGCTTTGACGCAGCTGTTCATTCGCCTCGTTGAAACGCTCTGCAGCGGACAGTCGCTGAGTCTGGTGTCGCCGCGCACGGCCGAGCGTCGCGGCAGCCAGCTGTGCTTTGCGCATCGACACGCGTACGCAGTGATGCAGGCGCTGATCCGGCGTGGCGTAATCGGCGACTATCGGGCGCCGGATATTCTTCGCTTCGGCTTCGCGCCGCTCTATGTCGGTTATACCGACGCCTGGGATGCGGCGCAGGCGCTGCATCAGGTGCTGGCTAACGAGGAATGGCAACGCGACGAATTTCGCACGCAGGCAGCAGTGACATGAACCAGCCGCCCGACGTGCAGGATATGAAATACGGCGACTATCTGGCGCTCGATTCGATTCTGAGCGCGCAGCATCCGCGATCGGCCGATCCGAACGAACTGCTGTTCATCATTCAGCATCAGACCAGCGAGTTGTGGATGAAGCTCGCTGTGCATGAGCTGAGTGCCGCACGCGAGGCGATTCGCGCCGACGATCTGCCGCCGGCATTCAAGATGCTCGCACGCGTTGCGCGCATCATGGAGCAGCTGGTGCACGCGTGGGACGTGCTGGCGACGATGACGCCGAGCGAGTACAGCGCGATCCGCCCCTACCTTGGCAGTAGCTCCGGTTTTCAGTCTTGGCAATATCGCGCGATCGAATTCATTCTCGGCAACAAAAATCCGGCGATGCTGGTTCCGCATTCGCTGCAGCCGCAGCGGCAAATCGAACTGCAGGCTACGTTCGCCGAGCCGTCGCTGTACGACGAAGCGATCCGACTGCTTGCGCGCCGCGGCTTCGCGGTCGATAGCAAACCCGGCACTGCGTATCCGTACCCGTCGAACCCCTCTGTCGAGCAGGCCTGGCTCGCCATTTATCGCACGCCACGCGAGCATTGGGACCTGTACGAACTTGCCGAAGAGCTGGTCGATCTGGAAGATGCCTTTCGACTGTGGCGATTTCGCCACGTCACGACAGTCGAGCGCATCATCGGGTTCAAGACCGGAACTGGCGGCACCAGTGGCGTCGCTTACCTGCGCAAGATGCTGGACGTCGTGTTGTTCCCCGAATTGTGGAAGGTCCGCACCGAGCTATGAAAACGCTGAACCCGTCGGCATGGCCACGCCCGCGGGGGTACGCGAACGGCATCGCCGCACGCGGGACGGTGATAGCGGTCGCTGGACAGATCGGCTGGAATTCGCACGGCGTTTTTGAAACCGACGATCTGGTGGGGCAGATCCGTCAAGCGCTGTCGAACGTGCGGGCGGTGTTGGCCGAAGCCAATGCCGGTCCGCAACACGTCATTCGGATGACTTGGTACCTGGTGGACCGCGACGAGTACGTGACGCGTGCCGCCGACATCGGTGCTGTATATCGTGCACTGATGAACGCCAACGGTGCCACGCACTATCCGGCGATGACCGCCGTGCAGGTCGCGGCGTTGATCGAGCCGCGTGCAAAAGTCGAAATCGAAGTCACCGCCGTGGTGCCGGATTAGCGTCACGTTGCTGTCGGCCGATTACCGTTTTTTAGCCATCGGTCACACGGGCCGGCGTACGAGTTCTGGACTCCGCCAATGGCACTTGACTATCCTATGAGACAAACCGCATAATAGTCGCTCATGGCCCTTGCCGACGGCGAATTTCACTCAGACGCCTTAGCAGAAGGCAGGGCGGCAATAGGTAGGCGTAACCGTTGCGTTTCAGCCGCCGTATATAAGCTGCTTGAGGCATGGGAAGCGATGCTGCGCGACAAGAACGCACCTCACGCTACATTCTTGTATCGCGTAACAGTGGATGGGTGTGAATTGTTCAGCCAAGGATTTTGTGTGCTCACTTGCAACGAGGGCGTCGCCGTCGCCGCCGGCTCGAAAGACGGGCGGCGTGTTGTGCTCGCGATTTCGACCTTTGATGATCTTTCATGGGAAGGCGTCAACGAAGAGGCGGAACTCGATGCGGCAAGGCGAGCAGTCGGCAGGATCAAGGATATTTGAAGAGGTGTGGAATGGCGAAATTTGAAGATGTCAAGCGTGAATTCATGCGCGATCCTCTGGTGCGCGCGGGGGCGGGGCAGCGAGATGTTTATGCCGAGGTGGCCTCTCTGGCGCGTCGCGTTCGCGCGAAGGCAGGGCTGAGCCAGACTCGAATGCAGGAGCTGACCGGAATCGCGCAATCCGAGATCAGCCGTATTGAAAACGCCGATGAAGGGCGAACCCCCGGCCTCGGAACGATGGCCGCGCTCGGCGAGGCTGCCGACATGGTATTGGTAGTCGGGTATGTGTCAAAGGCGCAAGCCGTCGAGATAAAAAAAAGGCAGAAGCAAGGAGAACCTCTGTTCGAGTTCAGCACGTTGCTAGCTGGCAAATCCTAACCCGGCCCGCTTCGCGATGGCGGTCGACCGGCTGGCTGAATTGGCGAGTTTCGGCAGCGCTGTCGCTTTCGCGATTCCCGCAGTGAAGCTGTTGATTCTCCAGCGGCGCATTTCCAAAGCGTCGAAGCTAGCTGACGACGGCTCATCACAAGGATCGCGGCTACTCGCTGCCGACCTCCGCGATCAGTACAAAGAGGGCGTTTTCGGCTTCTCAGCGCTCGATGCCGCATGCGTCGCAGTCGGCCTATTGTTGCTTGCTGTGTCTACCTGGATGAAGCTGTAGCCGGCTGGCGGCGTAGCATCTGTGCTTTATTGCCACAGATATGAACGCGCCGGAATCCTCGAAGAAACTTAAAGCCTCTTTCAAGTGGGAAGACCCACTGCTGCTAGAGGATCAGCTGACGGCCGATGAGCGCATGGTGCGCGATGCAGCGAACGCGTATGCGCAAGACAAGCTGGCGCCGCGCATTCTTGAAGCGTTCCGGCACGAGAAGACGGACGCGTCGATATTTCGCGAGCTCGGCGAGCTGGGGTTGCTCGGCAGCACGCTACCGGAACAGTACGGCGGTGCCGCGCTCAGTTTTGTCTGCTACGGCCTGATCGCGCGCGAGATCGAGCGCATTGATTCGGGCTACCGTTCGATGATGAGCGTGCAAAGCTCGCTCGTGATGCTGCCGATATACGAGTTCGGTAGCGAAGCGCAGCGCAAAAAGTACCTGCCGAAGCTCGCAACCGGCGAAACCATCGGCTGCTTCGGGCTGACCGAGCCGAATCATGGCTCCGATCCAGGCAGCATGGAGACACGCGCGAAGAGCGCCGACGGTGGCTTCCGGCTGAGCGGCTCCAAGATGTGGATCAGTAATTCTCCGATTGCGGACGTCTTCGTCGTGTGGGCGAAGAACGATGCGGGCACGATCCGCGGCTTCATCCTGGACAAGGGAGTGAATGGTTTATCGGCGCCGCCGATCCACGGCAAGTTCGGGTTGCGCGCGTCGGTCACCGGCGAAATCGTGATGGACGACGTATTCGTACCAGCCGAAAACGAGCTGCCGAACGTCGAAGGTTTGAAAGGCCCGTTTACGTGCCTGAACTCGGCTCGCTACGGTATCGCGTGGGGTGCGCTCGGCGCAGCTGAATCGTGCTGGCACACCGCGCGTCAGTACGTACTTGATCGCAAGCAGTTTGGGCGGCCGCTCGCGGCCAATCAACTGGTGCAGAAAAAGCTTGCCGACATGCAAACCGAAATTGCACTTGGACTGCAAGCATGCCTGCGGCTCGGCCGTATGAAGGACGAAGGTACCGCGGCGACCGAGATCACGTCGATCGTCAAGCGAAACTCATGCGGCAAGGCGCTCGACATCGCACGCACCGCACGCGACATGCTCGGTGGCAACGGCATCAGCGACGAGTACGGCGTTATCCGCCACATGGCGAACCTCGAAGTCGTCAATACGTACGAGGGCACGCACGATATTCACGCCTTGATTCTCGGCCGCGCGCAGACGGGCATTCAGGCGTTCTTCTGAGTTCGATGGCGGCGCGGTGCTGGTGCAATTCGCTCGTTGGACACGCTTGGGGTAGCGCTGTCGCACTCGCAGCGCCAATGTGCTTGGCTTTCGCGGGTGTCCCGCGGTGAGCAACTGCTGGAACGCATAGCCCAACCAGTCGAAAGCGGACACAGGTGCGCGGTTCCCCGTGTTTCCAAAGAGGGCGTCTCACACTCCCGCTGCATTGCGCAGTCTCTATGTTGTCGCTGCCATGTAGCTCGTTCCGGCTCAATTGCACTCGGGGCTAGGCTTCTGTTGTGTGTCAGAGGCGGCGTCGTATCAAGCTCATTCACGACCCGTCAGCTCGCTCCACGAACCGCACCCTGGTCTCGACCGAATCGATCTCGGAGTTGAGCGGCGAGGACGTTCTCGAGCGCACTTTAACTTCGCTAAGTCCGGCTCAGTAACGGCTCGGTAACGCCCAATCCGTACTTTGCTTGGCATTCGGTCGTTTGTAATAGACCGTGCACCTCAACCTGACCGGAGACTTCGATGAAGATTCCGTCTCGATCGGCCTTCACCGCGGCCGCAATGCTTGTAATGACTTTCGCTGTCACTCCGCAGCACGGCTGGGCGCAGACGCCAGCACAGATGGAGTACGAGCGCCAGCAACGCGAATACTGGCGGCAGCAGGAGCAACAACGCCAGCAGCAACAACAGCAACAGCAGCTGATGAATGAGAACGCACGTCGCCAGCAGGAACAGTCAAGCCGGATCAATGCGCCCGCAGGGCAGTCTTCCGGTGGTTACGCGCCCGGCGCGCCACAAGGAGCAGGCGGTGGCGACCCCGCCGGTGCACAGGCGGCGTCGGCGGCGCGCGCAATGTGGGCAAAGCGTCCCGCGCTGCCGCCCGATCGCAATCCGCTTCTAGGCAAGTGGACGCGGCCGGCATCGACCCGCACCAACTCATCGGATCCGTTCGCTGCTGTCTTCGCGCTGGCCAAAGGCGGCCTGTGCGAAGCCATTTTCGGCGGCGGCGTCTTCGATTTCCGTCCGGACCGGTTGATCGCTATGGACGAACGCACGCCTCCACAGGAGCTTGACCGGGTCGAATATCGCGGCGATGCCAAGCGCGTCGTGGTGCTGCCGAAGACGACGCTGAAGTTGATCGAGTTTGACTTCGAAGGTCCTGACCGCATCAACTGGACCAGTCAAAAGTGTGTGCTGGTGCGGGTCGGCGCCGCGTCGAGCAGCGCATCCGCGGCCTCGCCAGCGACAGTCGCGACGACCGCTACGCCGTCGGCGCGGTCCGACTCGACGACGGGTGGTGTGATTGACTTCTCGGTCGGCGCACCCTCGCCTGACAACAACGTCGCCGGCCGCACGCTCTGGGTGCTGAAGGAGGATGCGCAGGTAGCTCTGATCAAGGGGGGCCTGAAATCGACCCCGTATGCCAGCGTGCTGCAGAACTGGATGCGCGCCTGCGCCGAGCGCACGCCAGATTGCGAAAAGGGCGCGCGCGCGCTGAACGCCTACAGCGTCGGCTATATAAAGACAGATGCCAATGGCCACGCGCTAACACCGACCTTGCCGACAGGTCGCTATTGGGTGTTAAGCGATGCGAAAGTCGGCAACAAACGAGTGATGTGGCATGAGCTCGTGGATCTCAGGGCCGGCAGTCAGTCGGTCACGTTGGATCAACGAAACGCGTTGCCCGTCGAGTGACCGTGGAATGTCTGTTGTCGCGAGGGGTGCGCCCGCCTTCATCGCTTCACCTCAAACTCGCCGACAAACACGCGCTCACCCGCCTCGCTCTTCACACGCAGTGTCGTGCGCTGATCCTGCTGCGCTACCGTGCCAAAACCGCTCGATAGCCACAGCATCAGTCCCGTGCTCGACGCCAGCACCTGCTGTCGATGGCCGTAGAAATTCGCCTCGACGCGGTACTTGCCCGGCTTGGCATTTCTGAGCGCGAACTCTTCGGGCCCGTAACCGCCTGTCGCATCGCGTGTGATCGCGCCACCTTGATACGACAGATTGCGGCCGTAGTAGACCTCGTCGCCGTTCGGGTCGATGACGTGCAGGTCAACGTCGGTCGCGTCGGCGTCCCACGCCAGCACGACGCGCACGTCGAGCGTCAGGTTCCTCAGCAACCGCGGCTCGATCGCCGAGACGTCGACCGCCTTGCCTGCGCGCTCGGCGTCGGCGACGACCGCATTCAGCTCGGTCAGCGAAATCAGGTCGATGTCGGCAAAGCGCGCGTCCCATGCGCCGGTGACGACCTCATACAACCGGTCGACAGCGCGCTGCGCCTGACCCGATTGCGCCAGCGCCAGGCCGAGGTCGCGATGCGACTGCGGCTCGTTCGGTGCCAGTTCGAGTACGCGCTCGAATATGGGCAATGCCAGCTCGGTCTCGCCGGCCTGCTGCAGCCGATACGCCAGCAGGCGAAGCACCTGTCGGTTCTGCAGATCCATTTCCGCCAGGTTAGAGAGCGCACGCAAGCCGAGTTCGCGCTGACCCTTCTGCAGGAAGAACTCGGCGCTGTCTAGAAAGAAGCCGACGCTCATTGCATTGGCACGGCGCTCGTCGAGATAGACGGCGCGCCAACTGTTTGGCTCGGTCGCGTGCAGGCGCTTCAACCACGCCGAATTTGCGGTGGCAGGCCTAAGCGCGATCGAGATGTTCGGCGCAACCGAGTTACGGCCATTATCTTTTTGCTCGCGCTCGGCCGGAGCCGCCGCGAGGCGCCCGTTTGCAGCGGGCGGAGCCGCCATCGGTAACGGGGTGAGCGCATCGACCGGTGCGTCGGCGCGTCGCTGGCGAGACTGCTGCACTTCGCCCAGCGCGCCTGCTGACTGCTTCGCGATCTGCAGCACCTTGGGCGGCTCATCTTTCGGGAAATTGCGATTCCACCAGGCGACGCGCGCCTCGAAGCGTCTGATCACCTGCGCCAGCCGCGCAGCGTCGCTCTGCGCGCGATTTCGCTTCGCCGTCGATGCCAGCCGGTCGTACGCCGCGCGCAACGACACCGGGGGTTCGATCTCATAGCGAACATAATCGTCAACCTGCTCGAGGACGAGCAGCGATGTTTCGCGAGTTGCCACCGCGAAGCGCTGCCCGATCTGACGGATGCGTACTTTGTTCACGCGGGTATCGCCCTCCAGCGACGCGAGTGTTAGGCGCGCCCACTGCAAGGCGGCCAGCCGCGAAACATTCTGCCGACCGTCGATTCGCAGCGTTCGCGTCGTGATGGTGCCATCGGGACTACGCAGGCGAAGTGTTAGATCGGCACTGCTCGCGGTCAGTATTCCGGCGAGGGCGAGACGACCTCCAATCGCGTGGCGCGACGCGACGACAACTTCCTTCGCGCCGAGCGCTGATACGTCAACGAGTTGCGTGCTGCGACCGAGCAACGCATCAACCGCCTGCGTTTGCGTCAATGCCGTCAGGTCGATGCTGCGCCCGCCGCTTGCCTCCGCGACTGCGTGCAACGCCACCGGATCGCCGCTCGCTGAGCTATGCACCAGGTAGGCGGGAACCGCGAACGTGCGCCGCCAGTGCACGCCGTAGTTCGCCAGACCGTCGGTGAACCAGATTGCTTCTTCCGACACGCCGTCGTGCCGCACGGCACTGAGCTGGCTCGCGCCGTCGTAGACCGTCGCCTGCAAGGCGCGGCGCAGCGCACTCCAGTCGCCATGGCTCACCATGAAGCGCTCGTTCGCAAGAGCAACATCGGCGACGCGAGTCAGTGTGACGGCAATCGTTCCAGCGCGCTTGAAGTAGCCGTCGAGCAGCGCCAGCTCGCGGTCGACCTGGCGAGCAGCGCCCGAGCCCGAAGCGTCCCAAACGATCTGCACCCGGCGCGGCAGCGGACGCGGTGCCGATTGTTGCGAGACCGCGAGGTCGAGGGTGAAGAAAGTATCGCCGCCGCGCTCCTCGGTCGTGATCTCGATCGCGTTCGCTGCGGCCGCCTGCACCACCAGCGGGGCATCGGGCAGCGCAGCGCCGTCGAGCGATCGCCGGGCGATGAAGCCGCCACGCGTATCACGCTCGAACGCCAGACCGAGCGGGTTGCCGCTGACGATCTGCGGCCGCGCTGCTGCGCTCGCGTAGCGCAACGAGACCTCGAAGCGGTCGACCATCCTCGCGTAGCCGAGCGGCAGCGACAGGCGGCCCGCCGCCGGCTCGACAAGTCGGAGCACGACGGTTCGCGTCTTGCCGGGCGCGAGCGGATAGATACGCAGCTCGTAGTTGTTGCCAAGCGTCGTCTGCAGCAGGCCAGGGTCGACGCGACGCCGCGTAATGTCCTCGAAGACCTGCTCGGCGCGCGCCTTCTCGACCGGCACCGCGTCGCGCAAATCGCCGTCGACGTCGAGTGCGAAGCCGGTGACGATCTGGCCGCTGGTCAGCGGAAACTGCAGCTTGCCTTCGAGGATGCGTCCGTTGGGGTTGAAGAACTCCATCTGCACGCGCGTCTCTGCGACACCTGCCGACACTTCGACATCGATCTTCAGCGCCTGCAGGCGGATCGGTTGCTCGGCGCCCTGCACCTGCAGGACCGGCGGCCGCCATGCAATCGCCGGGAGCGCTGCGATCTGCTGGCGCGGCTGCGCCATGACGATTGTCGCGGCTGCGAACGCGGCGACGAAAGAGAAAAAGAACCGGGCGAGACGAGCAGTCATGTCGCGTCTTTCGAAAGGCGGCGAATCGATCGAATGCGATGCGCCTGTACCCTGAAACGGTCACGACGCCGCGTCGGGGTTAACCGCAAACGTTTTCTTTCGTGTCGCGCGATAGACTCTTTACGTCTTGGCGATCCGCCATGGAATCTCGCGCGACGGCAGGCAACAACAACACGCAGTTAATTCGAAAGGGAGACTCTCTATGCACCGCCCATTGCAATCACCGTTGTTAGTTGCCGGCGGCTTATTGGCACTTGTCAGCTGCTCGACCGCTCAGTCGCCGTCGACAGGATCTGGCAAAGAGATGACGTTTTTTATTACCAGCGCGGGTATCGGCAAGGGCGCCGATCTCGGTGGCATCGACGGCGCGGACCAGCACTGTCAGTCGCTCGCCAAAGCAGCAGGTGCGGGTGGCCGCACCTGGCACGCTTATCTAAGCACGCAGGCTGTAGGAGGATTAAGCGACCCGAAAGCGCTGCACGCCCGCGATCGCATCGGCAGTGGTCCGTGGCACAACGCCAAAGGCGTGATGGTCGCCAGCAGCGTCGACGACCTGCATTCGACCAAAAATAATCTGACGAAGGAAACAGCGTTGGATGAAAAGGGGCAACCGGTGAACGACCGCACTCAGAAACCGAGCAAGCACGACATCCTGACCGGGTCGCGGCCCGACGGGACGGCTTTTCCAGGAACGCCGTTTCCCGACATGACGTGTGGCAACTGGACCAACAGCGGAACTGATGGTTCGGCGATGTTGGGTCACTTCGATCGCGGGGGCCCGGTCGATCATGCGTGGGCGACATCGTGGAATTCGTCGCACCCGTCGCGCGGCTGCAATCAGGAAGGCCTGCGCAGCACCGGCGGCGATGGGTTGCTGTATTGTTTCGCCGCGAAGTAGCCGAGGGAGCTTTCGCCCGTAGAGCGCGTGGCAGTCAGCCGTTCATTGCACGCCGCGAATATGCGAGTCCACTTTACTGGACAGCTTTGGCGCCTAGAACCATGCCCACAAAACAACGGAGGAGAATCTCATGCTGTCCAGATTGCAGTGGCTGAAAGGCGTCGTCACCGGCGCCGTTTGCGCAGTTGCAGTCGCCGGCGCGCAAGCAGCGACGACGGTTCGAACCGTGCAGAGCGCGGGCAGCGCTCAGCTGAGAGAAGTCGGCCCGGGGCAGGACGGACTGGGCAATCCCGAGTTTGCACCGACTTTTGCCGACGTCCCGAATCTGCAGGACGGTCCCGAGGCCGCCGGGGCGCCGGGATCGGCGGCCGGCGAGCAGGCACTGAAGCAGGCGCGCAAGCGAATGATCAACCGTTCGATCGCGCGCGGCCGCGGCGTCGGCGAAGCGATCGCCGGCGAGGAACGCGAGCGGTTCGGCGCGCGACTGATCAATAGCTTCGACGGCCTGACGCTGCGCGACCAGCGGCTCGCCAACGGCGGCAATCAGTTCACCGTCGAACCGCCCGACCAAGCGTTGTGCGTCGGCAACGGCTTCGTCGTCGAGTCGGTCAACGACGTTATTCGCGTCTTCGACCGGAGTGGTAATGCGCTGACCGGCGTCGTCGATCTGAACACCTTCTATGGTTACCCGGCGGCGTTCAAGCGGCCGAGCGGTCCGTTCGGCCCGTCGATCACCGACCCGGTCTGCTACTACGACCCGCAGGTCAATCGCTTCTTTCACGCCGTGCTGACGCTCGACGTCGTCCCGGCAACTGGGCGCCTGACGGGCCGCAATCACCTCGACCTGGCCGTAAGCTCGAGCGGCGACCCGCGCGGCTCGTGGGTGATTTACCGGATCCCCGTGCAGGACGACGGCACGCAGGGCACTCCCGTGCACGCTAACTGCCCGTGCATTGGCGACTACCCGCACATCGGCGCCGACGAGCACGGCATTTATCTGACCACCAACGAGTTCCCCTTTTCGGGCGGCTTCAATGCGGCGCAGATCTATGCGCTGTCAAAGCGCGATCTGGCGCGCGGCGCAGCTAGTGTGACCGTCGTGCAGATCGACACCGGTGACCATCTGCTCGATGGCAATCCGGGGTTTACCGTCTGGCCGGCGGTCTCGCCGCGGGGTGATTTCGCCACCGCCAATCGCGGCACCGAATATTTTCTCAGTTCTCTGGCGGTGTTCAGCGAGTCGGGCAACTCGAACCGCCTGCGCGTCTGGGCGCTCGGCAATACCCGCTCTCTGAACAGCAACTCGCCCGATCTGACCTTAGTCGATGACACCGTCCGAGTGCGCCATTACGGCGTTCCGCCTCTGTCCGAGCAAAAGGCCGGCCCGGCGCCGCTCGGCGAGTGCATCAACGACCGGACGCTGCCGACGCCGTTCGGCGTGGGCTGCTGGAACTTTTTCTTCAACCCGCCGGCGCCACCGCTGGCGACCATTCCCGAGCTGCTCGACAGCAACGACTCGCGGATGCAGCAAGTCTTTTACACCGGCGGCCGACTCTACGGTGCCCTCGATACCGTCGTCAACGTGCGCGGCGGGCAACAGGCCGGCATTGCCTACTACGCGATCCGCCCGTTTGCGCAGCACGGGTCGGTGTTTGGCATCGTCGAGCATCAGGGAAAAATCGGCGTCGCCGGCAACAATGTCACGTATCCGGCGATCGCAGCGTTGCCGGACGGCCGCGGCATCATCGCCTTCACGCTTGTCGGCGCCGACCACTTTCCGTCGGCTGCCTACATCCACCTCGGCCCGAACGGACATGTGGGGCCGGTACGCATCGCCGCCGAGGGCAAGGGGCCGGAGGACGGATTTTCGGGTTACACGGCGTTCGACCCGTCGACAACCAGTGCGCGCTGGGGCGACTATGGCGCAGCCGTCGTCGACGGCGATGACATCTGGATCGCTTCGGAGTACATCGGCCAGACGTGCACGCTGGCGCAGTACGTCAGCGCGCCCTTCGGCAGTTGCAGCGGCACGCGCGTCAGCCTGGGCAACTGGTACACGCGGATCAGCAGGATCCGCCCATGAGGTGAGTCATTAGCGACGACTCTCGGACCGGCTCAGCCGATTTCGCTCAAGCGCCTGGTTTGCCGCGCGATAAGCATTTCGATATCGGCGATATCGGCGCTGGATAGCTTCGGCCCCGGTTTGCGGATCGCGGCCGAAGCGATCGCGCCGCGCTGCGCGAGCATGTATTTGCGCACCGCCAGTCCGAGCGCAGACTGCTGCTCGTAGCGCGCAAGCGGCAGATAGGCGTCGAACAGATCATGCGCGCGCTCGACGTTGCCGGCTGCATGCGCCTTGCACACGTCGACCATCATTTCCGGATAGCTGAAGCCGGTCATCGCGCCATCGGCGCCGCGTGAAAGCTCTTCGGGCAGGAACAGCCCGCCACCGTTGCCGCACAGAATCGAAACGCGTCTCGTGTCGCGCGCGGCGCGGATCGCTGACAGCTTCGCCAAACCCGGGCCTGGCCAGTCCTCGTGCTTGAGCATCACGCAGGTCGGGATCGACTTGAAGATGCGCAGCAGGACTGACACAGGAAGCTGCACGCCGGTCGCGAGCGGATGGTCCTGTACGCAAAATGGAACGTCCGATCCGAGCGTTTCGGCTGCCAACTCGAAGTAGGCATACGCCTGATCGTCGGTTTTGACCGTCGCCGCGGGCGCGACCATCACTCCTGCGGCGCCCATGTCCATCACATTTTTCGCAAGCTCGCCGATCGCAGCAAAGCCCGGTGCGGATACACCGACAATCACCGGCACCCGGTCGCGCACACGCGCCAATACGCGCTTCACATAGTCGCGTGCTTCTTCGGTCGTAAGTTTGGGAGCCTCACCCATCACTCCAAGGACGGTGAGCCCGTCCGCGCCCTTCTCGAGATAGAAGTCGACGACGCGATCGGTACTTGCGAGATCGAGCGCGCCGTCGTTGGTAAACGGCGTCACCGTGATGACGTAAACGCCTTTCGCACTTTCATCGAGTCGCTGCATCATCGTTGCGGAACTTTGCCGATGATCGTGGGCGCACGCATGAAGTCGAAGTCGACCCCCTGGTCGGCTTGCGTCACGGTCTGCAGAAAGAGCTTGCGATAGCCGCGATCGGCAGTCGGCTCGATCACCGGGTTGTCACGCGCACGCTTCGCCAGCTCTTGGTCGGGCACCAGCAACGAAATCTCGCGCCTGGCTACGCTCAGGCGAATCCGGTCGCCGTTGCGCACGTGCGCAAGCGGCCCGCCGATCGCAGACTCCGGCGTGACGTGCAGCACGATCGTTCCGAAAGCGGTGCCGCTCATGCGGCCATCTGAAATTCGCACGATGTCCTTGACGCCCGCGCGTGCCAGCTTGAGCGGTATCGGTATGTAGCCGGCCTCGGGCATGCCGGGTGCGCCCTTGGGGCCGATGCTCTTCAGTACCAGGATGTCATCACGTGTCACATCGAGATCATCGGCGTCGATGCGCGCGGCCAGGTCCTGCGCGTTCTCGAACACGACAGCGCGGCCCTCGTGTTCCATTAGCGTCGCGTCGGCTGCCGATTGCTTGATGATCGCCCCGCCCGGTGCCAGATTGCCTTGCAATACAGCAATGCCGCCCTGCGGATAGATTGGATCGCGCACACTGCGCACGACGTTCTGTTCGAAGCCGGGCCCGGCGCGCTCGATCTCTTCTCCGAGCGTGCGACCCGTCACCGTCAGCGCGTCGAGCCGCAACAACGGCTTCAGCTCGCGCAACAGTGTCGCCATTCCCCCAGCCTTGTGAAAGTCTTCCATGTAGTGCTGGCCCGATGGTTTCAGGTCCAGCAGTACCGGCGTGTTGCGCCCCATGCGGTCCAGCGCTTGCAGATCGATCTCGAGACCGACGCGCCCGGCGATTGCCGTAAGGTGGACGATGCCATTGGTCGAACCGCCGATGGCGAGCAGCACACGCATTGCATTCTCGAACGCGGCCGGCGTCAGAATCTTGTCGATCGTCAGCTTGTCATGCGCCATCTGCACCGCCAGCGCGCCGGTTTGTTCGGCAACGCGGATGCGATCGGCGGTGACCGCGGGCGGCGACGCGCCGCCCGGCACTGTCATGCCGAGCGCTTCCGCAATGCACGCCATCGTGCTGGCCGTCCCCATCACCGAGCAGGTGCCGACGCTGGCTACCAACTGGTCGTTGACGTCGGCCGTCTCCTCGGCATCGATTTCCCCAGCGCGAAACCTGCTCCAGTAGCGGCGGCAGTCGGTGCACGCACCCACACGCTCACTGCGGTGGGAGCCAGTCAGCATCGAGCCGGTGACAAGCTGAATTGCAGGAATACCCGCCGACGCCGCACCCATCAGCTGCGCCGGCACCGTCTTGTCGCAGCCGCCGATCAGCACGACAGCGTCCATCGGCTGCGCGCGGATCATCTCCTCGGTGTCGATCGACATCAGGTTGCGCAGAAACATGCTGGTCGGCGCCGCGAAGCTCTCGTGAATCGAGATCGTCGGAAACGCCATCGGCAGTCCGCCTGCCAGCATCACGCCGCGCTTGACGGCTTCGACAAGCTGCGGTGCGTTGCCGTGACATGGGTTGTAAGCACTGCTGGTATCGGCGATGCCGATCACGGGTCGATCGAGCGCGGCATCGGTGTACCCGGCGCCTTTGATGAATGCCTTACGCAGAAACAACGAAAAAGCCTTGTCACCGTAGCTGGTGAGGCCCTTGCGCATTCCTGAATCGGGAGGCGCATTACCGTCGGAATTGTTGTCGGGCGAGTTTGCCATCGCTGCGGATTATGCGTTGACTAGCTTCGGTCAGCAGATCGCTCAAGTTCGAACAGGCTCGTAACCTGCAAGCTCAGTACCTCGGCATCGTGCTGGTTTCGCATCCGCCATGTCCAGCGCACTATGCCGAGCGTGGGACGCGAGCGTGCGGTTCTGCTGTCGACTACTTCGATCTGCAATTGCAACCGGTCGCCGGGCCGTACCGGATTCGACCAGCTGACGTCCGTGAGACCGGGCGAGGCGAACGATTCGGAGCCTGCGAGCACGTTATCAACAACAAGCTTCATTGCGAGACAGCACGTATGCCATCCGCTCGCGATCAGCCCATTCCATCGGCTTGCCGCTGCACGCTGCTGATCCATGTGAAACCACTGCGGATCGAACTGGCGCGCAAACGAGATAATTTGTTCCTCGCTGACGGTGACCGAACCCGCATCGATGACCTGTCCCCTGCAAAGCTCCCGAAATTTCATCACGGAACGGTGCGCCGGCAGACGCTGCTCAGTTGAACCGCACGTATTCGAAGTCCAGCGGTTGATCGTTGACCGGCACCCGCGGCGGCGCGATCCAGTCCGCGTACCTGCCTGGCTCGACGACGCGCTTCATCAGCGACGCGACAAAAGCCCGATCCTCATCCGACGGCATCCAATCGCGCACCTGCGAATTCCATTCGCCTTCCGCAACAACGCGACCAACCGGTGACACGAAAATACCCGCCAGCGACCCGATACGGCGGTTGAATGCCTTATGCGGTAGAGCAAGGCGATCGGGAAGATCCGCTTTTTCGATCACGCGATTCCAGCGACCGATGCCGGCTTCGGAATCGCGGATGAAATCATCGCGCAGTACTTCGTTCAGCGCGTTTAGCATCGGCACTTCGCGCTCGCGCAGTTCACCATGCTGCGCCCCGGAAGAAGGATCGAGCACCCTGTAACTCGCGTCCTTCAGCACGTGATCGTCGTTGCGCATCGCCTCCTTGAAGCGGCCTTTCAACCCAGAGCTGTAGAAGATCGCCGCGTTCGACGACTGATCGGCACCGAACAGGTCGATGGTTACGCTGTAGTGAAAATTCAAATAGCGTTGGATCGTCGGCAGATCGATCGCGCCAGCCGCACGCACCTTGGTCGGATCGTCGGTCTTCAGCTGGTTCATCACCTGGCAGGTGCGGGCAATCACGCGCGACACGCCGGATTCGCCGACGAACATGTGATACGCCTCTTCGGTCAACATGAACTGCGTCGTCCGCGCCAGCGGCTCGAAGCCCGATTCGGCCAGTGCGTTCAGCTGAAACTTGCCGTCGCGGTCGGTGAAGTGGGTGAACATGAAAAACGCCAGCCAGTCGGGCGTCTTCTCGTTAAAGGCACCGAGGATGCGCGGATTGTCGGCATCGCCCGAACGGCGTTCGAGCAAGGCTTCGGCTTCTTCGCGGCCATCACGTCCGAAGTAGCGATGCAGCAGGTACACCATCGCCCACAGGTGCCGGCCCTCTTCGACGTTGATCTGAAACAAGTTGCGCAGGTCGTATAGCGATGGCGCCGTGAGCCCGAGATGGCGCTGTTGTTCGACCGACGCCGGTTCGGTATCTCCTTGCGTGACGATGATGCGACGCAGATTGGCGCGGTGTTCGCCCGGCACGTCCGGCCACACCGGTTGCCCTTTGTGATCGCCGAAACGAATCGTACCGCCCGGCTGCACCGGGTTTAGAAAGATGCCCCACCGATACTCGGGCATCCTGACGTAGCCGAAGTTGGCCCAGCCGTCGCGCTCGACGCTGATCGCGGTGCGCAGATAAACGTCGAATCCCTGACTGCCGTCGGGCCCGGTCTCACGCCACCAGTCGATGAAGTGCGGCTGCCAGTGTTCGAGCGCGCGTTGCAGAGTCTTGTCGGCGGCAAGGTCGACGTTGTTCGGGATGCGGTCGGTCGTGCTGATACTCATACTCTTTCCCAATTGAACCGTGCCTTGTTGCCGCTGCCGTAAACCTTCAGCGCGCCGGCTTCGCCCACTGCATTCGGCCGCGTAAAAATCCAGTTCTGCCACGCGGAGAGCCGTCCAAACACACGCGTCTCCATCGTCTCGGTGACACCGAAGCGCAGGTTCGCTTCCATTCCGGTCAGTGCATCGGGCGACAGGCTGGCGCGCTCCTCGAGTGCGATACGGATTTCATCGGCCCAGTCGAGCTCATCGGGCGCAACCGTCACCAGGCCGAGCTCGACGGCATCACCCGCCATCAGCGGACTCCCGATGGCCGCCCGCGCCCGCGCAACCGGCTGCGGCTCGCGATAGAACCGCGCGTCGATGCGTCCGACCTGATCGACCCGCGGATATGCTCCGAAGTTCAGCGGCGACAGCACGATTGACGCGAGCTCCGCGGCCATGTAACTGCGGTCCGCGGCCAACGCGAGCTCGAACAACGTGCCGGCAAAGCACGAACCCGGCTCGATCAAAGCGAACATCGTACGTGACGACACGTCCAGCCGCGCGAAGGTGCGCCTCAACATGCCGATCGTTTCACGTACGAACCAATGCGCGCGATGTTCGTCAAGCACTGCGTCCACTGCGAGCACAGCGGCGGCCTCGCCGCGCGTCTTCAACAGCCACGTGCCGATGTCGACCTGATTGGTGCGCAACATCAAGATCGCATCGTCGAGTTCGCGCGCCATCGCCAGCGGCCACCAGCCGCACCCGGCAGCGACGATGCCGTCGATGTCGCGCGGCTGCGGCACGCTGGGCGCTGTGACCGTCAACGTCGCGCGGCGCGCAGCACGTTCGATCGCGACATCGACGAATTCGTAGTGATATCCCGACTCGTCGATCGTGCGCTTAAGTGGAGTGAGCACGACTCCGCGTGCGCCCGTCGGTCGATCGCTGTGCGCCGCCAATTCGCTTGCGCGGTGTGTCACGGCGCCGGCAAACTGCTGCGATTTCACGACCACGTCCACCAGCCGCCATTCCTTCGCGCGCGCGCCGCGAACACCCTCGGTCGTCGTGCAGAAAATGTCCGCCAGATCGTGGCGCACCTTGCGCTTGTCGGTTAGCCGCGTCAGCCCGCCGGTGCCGGGAAGGACGCCGAGCAGCGGCACTTCGGGCAGACTGACCGCGGAAGAGCGATCGTCGACCAGAAAAATCTCATCGCAAGCAAGCGCAAGTTCATAACCGCCGCCGGCCGTCGTCCCGTTGCATGCAGCGATGAATTTCAATCCCGAGTTGCGACTTGCATCTTCTATGCCGTTTCGCGTCTCATTGGTGAATTTGCAGAAGTTGACTTTCCACGCATGCGACGAAAGCCCCAGCATGAAGATATTGGCGCCCGAGCAGAAGATGCGATCCTTGCCGCTGGTGACGATGACGCTGCGCACTTCGGGATGCTCGAAGCGGATGCGCTGCAAGGCGTCATGCAGCTCGATGTCGACACCGAGATCGTACGAATTGAGCTTCAGCTGGTAGCCGGGACGAATGCCGCGATCTTCCTGGACATCGAGGACAATGCGCGCGATCGGTGCCTGCACACTGAGCTTCAGGTGCTGGTAGCGATCTGGATGGGTCTGATAATCGACCGGTTGGTCCGTGACGTAGGTCATGCCTCTGTTGTCCCCGCATCAGCATCGCCACGTGCATCATGCTTGCGGCGCGAAAGTCTGCGCTCTATTCTGCCTCTTTAGGTGCTGCCATGCTTCCGCCGCCCGCCCAGTTCAATTTTTCGCAGCATCTGCTGGATGCGAACGCGTTACGTGCAGCGAAGCTTGCCTATCGCGACGATGCACGCAAGCTAACTTACGGTGAGCTGGAAGACGGGGTGCGTCGGTTCGCTTCTGCGCTCGCAGCGCTCGACATCCGCCGCGAAGAGCGCGTGCTGCTGTTGATGCACGACACGATCGACTGGCCGGTGGCATTTCTCGGCTGCCTGTTTGCAGGTGTCATCCCCGTCGCACTGAACACGCTGCTGATGCCGGCCGATTACGCCTACATGCTGTCGCACAGCCGCGCGCAGGCAGCCTTTGTCTCGAGCACATTGGCGCCCGTATTGAAGCAGGCGATGAGTGCCGCACCGCACGAAGTCAAGCGCGTCGTCGAGACATCGGAGTTTGCAGCGCTGCTGGCGCAACACGCGCCAGCGAAATCGCCCGCGCCGACGGCGGCGGACGAGATCGGTTTCTGGCTATATTCGTCGGGCTCGACCGGCAAGCCGAAAGGTACCGTGCATACGCATGCGAATCTGTACTGGACCGCAGAGTTATACGGCAAGCCGATCCTCGCGCTCCGCGAGAACGATGTCGTGTTCTCAGCCGCAAAACTGTTTTTCGCCTACGGGCTCGGTAACGCGCTGACGTTTCCGCTGTCGGTCGGCGCGACCGTGCTGCTGATGGCGGAGCGGCCGACGCCGCCGGCCATATTCAAACGGCTCACAGAGCAGCGTCCGACGATTTTCTACGGCGTGCCAACGCTCTATGCGGCGATGTTGGCCGCGCCCGAGCTTCCCGAGCGCAACAGCGTCAATCTACGGCTCGCTATCTCGGCCGGCGAGCCGTTGCCGAAGGACATCGGCGAGCGCTTTACGGCGCATTTCGGTTGCGAGATTCTCGACGGCATCGGTTCGACCGAAATGCTGCACATCTTTCTTTCGAATCGAGCGGGGCAAGTACGTTACGGCACGACCGGCACCCCGGTGCCGGGCTACCAGATCGAACTACGCGACGAGCACGGCGCGCTCGTCGCCGACGACGTCATCGGCGATCTGTACGTCAACGGACCGAGCGCGGCACTACTGTACTGGGCAAACCGCGAAAAATCGTGCGCGACGTTTGTCGGTGTCTGGACGAAGAGCGGAGACAAGTACGTTCGCGGCCGTGACGGTTACTTCACCTACGCCGGCCGCAGCGACGATATGTTGCGCGTCAGTGGTCAGTATGTTTCTCCGTTCGAAGTCGAGGCCGCGCTGATGCAGCACTCTGCGGTGCTTGAAGCAGCAGTGATCGGCAAGGCGGACGCCGACGGCCTGACCAAAACCAAGGCGTTCGTTGTGCTGAAGACCGCAAACTCCGCCTCTGCGGCGCTGGAAGACGAGCTGAAGACGTTCGTCAAGGAAAAGCTGGCCCCGCACAAGTACCCGCGCTTTGTCGAATTCGTGACCGAACTGCCGAAGACCGCGACCGGAAAGATTCAGCGGTTCAAGCTGCGCGAGAAGGAGGCGGCTGCTGGATGATCGCGTGACCGATTCCGCCACAGCGAGCCACGCGCGCGTCGTGATCGGCCCGCGGGAGTATTTACTCGACTACGAATGGATTGCGCGCGAGCGTCTAAGCGCGCCATTGCTCGTCTTCCTGCACGAGGGGCTCGGTTCCGTCGCGATGTGGCGCGACTGGCCGCGCAAGTTATGCGACGCCGGCGGTTTGCGCGGGCTGGTTTATTCGCGCCCCGGTTACGGGCGCTCGACACCGCGGCCGCGTGACGAAAAATGGCCGGTCGATTTCATGCATCAACAAGCGCGCGAGGTGCTGCCCGCGTTTTTGCAGGCGCTGGGGGTCAACGCAGCGAGCGAGCCGCCATGGCTGGTCGGTCACAGCGACGGCGCATCGATCGCGTTGATTTATGCGGCCTCGTTTCCGGAACGTGTGGCGGGTGTCATCGCGCTCGCGCCACACGTTTTCGTTGAGGATCTGTCGATCGAGAGCATCGAGCGCACGCGCGAAACATACCTCGCAACTACCGATACGCAGCGGTCAACGCTCAGGGTTAAGCTTGCCCGCTATCACGAAGATCCGGATTCGGCGTTTTGGGGCTGGAATGACATCTGGCTGAATCCGGCGTTTCGTAGTTGGAACATCGAAGCCTTATTGGCCGCGATCACCAAGCCGGTTTTGGCGGTGCAAGGCGAAGATGACGAATATGGAACGATGGCGCAATTGGACAGCATTGCCAGCCACGCTCCGCATTCCCAGCTGCTGAAGTTGCCGGCGTGCGGGCATTCGCCGCAGCGCGATCAGCCTCAGCAGGTTATAGAAGCTGCGGCCGATTTTGTTTCAGGCATGTACAACGGAGGAAGTTCGAATGAATAGCAGACGCATAATCACCCTCGCGACCGCGCTGTGCGTAGCGATTGCCGCGTGGCCGACCGGCGCGCAACAGCAGCAGAAACTAAAGGTCGGTTTGATGCTGCCGTTCACCGGAACGTTCGCTGCGCTCGGCACCGCGATCGAGAACGGTTTCAAGCTGCACGTGCAGGAAAACGGTGGCAAATTGGGAGGTCGCGAAATCGAGTATTTCCGCGTCGACGACGAGTCTGATCCCGCGAAAGCAACCGACAATGTCAGCAAGCTGATCAACCGCGACAAGGTCGACGTGGTGGTCGGCACCGTGCACTCGGGTGTCGTGATGGCGATGGCCAAGGCTGCGCGCGACACCAATACGCTGCTGATCATTCCCAACGCTGGCGCGAATGCCGTCACCGGATCGATGTGCGCACCGAATATTTTCCGCACGTCGTTTTCGAACTGGCAGCCGTCGTACGCGGCCGGCGTGATCGCCGCCGAGCGCGGCCACAAAACAGCCGTGTCGATCACGTGGAAGTATGCGGCGGGTGATGAAGCGGCAGCGGCATTCAAGGAAGGATTCACCAAGGGCGGCGGCACGGTCGTCAAGGAACTAAACCTGCCGTTCCCGGGCGCTGAGTTCCAGGCGCTTCTAACCGAAATCGCATCGCTGAAACCCGACGCCACATTCGCGTTCTTTGCCGGCGGCGGCGCCGTAAAGTTCGTCAAGGACTACGCGGCCGCAGGGCTGATGAAGACGGTGCCGCTATACGGTCCGGGGTTTCTCACCGACGGTACGCTCGAAGCACAAGGGGAAGCGGCGCAGGGACTCTTGACGACGTTGCACTACGCCGACGGCCTGTCGAACGAGAAAGACAAATCGTTTCGCCTGAACTACGTCAAGGCCTACAAGCTGCAGCCCGATGTGTACGCCGCGCAGGGCTACGACGCCGCACAGTTGCTCGCAGCGGGATTAAACGGCGTCAAGGGTGACTCGTCGAAGCGCGCCGAGATGATCAAGGCGATGGAGGCGGCGAGGATCGACAGCCCGCGCGGCGCGTTCGCGCTGTCGAAGTCGCACAATCCAGTGCAGGACATCTATTTGCGCAAGGTCGAGGGCGGCGCCAATAAGTATCAGAAGGTGGCGGTAAAGGGACTGGCCGATCCGGCGGCCGGCTGCAAGATGTAAAGCAAAATCGGCCCAATTGCAGCAGCGGCGCGTCGGAAACTACTCGCCGCTGTTCCTTTCTCCGACCGCGCGCTGCCCGGCCCGGCCGCGGCGGACAAGGACCTGAATTGAAATACATACCATTTCAAAAACGTTACCGTCACAAAGCGTGGCTGCTTTCCGCTCTGATTCTGAGTCTGGGGCAGTGTTTCGCCGGTGCGGCGTCCGCCAGCGACGGCTTCTATAGCGAAACCAGTCATACGCTGTTCGGCGCGGTCGCTGGCGGCGCATTCACCTGGGGCGCGAACTACGTGGTGCCCGAGCACCGCGCCCTTGTCGGCTTTGCAGCGAGCGCTGCCGTCGGAGTTCTGGCCGAGTTGAACGACAAGAAGTTCTCCGTTCTCGATGCCGGCGCACACGCGCTCGGCGCGGCTTTCGGCGCCGCGATTACCGACGAGTTCCTGCTGGCCCCTGTAATCAAGCGTGATGTCGGGCACAACTCTTCTTACATAGGCGTAATCCTGGTCAAACAGTTTTAGCCTGCCGGGCGGCCCGGCGCGTTGATCTGCAAGATGTAAAGCAAAATGACCCCCAATTGCAGCGGCGCGTGGGAAACTGCTCGCCGCTGTTCTCTTGGGTCCGACAGCGCTTGCTGAACGTTGAGGATTCAAAGCAACACGTGGCCCGCCACGACCGACCAACACGGGGTTGAAATCCATGCCATCTCAAAAACATCGGAGTCGCCGAGCCTGGCTGCTTTCCATTCTGATTCTGTGTCTAGGACAATGTTTTGTGGGCGAAGCATTCGCCAGCGATTCCTTCTACAGCGAGGCCAGTCATGGGCTCTTCGGCGCCCTCACCGGCGGCGCATTCACTTGGGGCGCGGACTACGTGCTGCCCGAGCACCGCGCCCTCGTTGGCTTCGCGGCCGGCGCCACCGTCGGAATTCTCGGCGAGGCACTTAGCCGAAACGGGTTCTCGGCCCTGGACGCCGGTTCACACCTGCTCGGCGCCGCTTTCGGCGCGGCGGTTACCGACAAATTTCTGTTGGCCCCTGTGATCAAGCGTGATGTCGGGCACAGCTCCTCTTACATAGGCGTCATCCTGGTCAAACACTTTTAGCCTACGGGCGGCCCGGACCCTCGATGGACCTCGGCACGTTCCTGATCCAGTGCCTGAATGCGGTCCAGTACGGGCTCCTGTTGTTTCTGGTTGCGAGCGGACTCACGCTGATTTTCGGCATCATGGGCGTGATCAATCTCGCGCATGGCAGCTTCTACATGATTGGCGCGTACATGGCATTCGCGCTGGCGCCATGGGTCGGCGCCACACTGGGCGGAGGATTTTTTGCGACGCTGCTGATCGGCCTGATGCTCTCGATCGCCTTCGGCTATCTGCTGGAGTGGGGTTTCTTCAGCTTCCTGTACGAGCGCGAGCATTTGCAGCAGGTGCTGATGACCTACGGCTTGATCCTGGTGTTCGAGGAGTTGCGCAGCATCATCGTCGGCGATGACGTTCACGGCGTCGCAGCGCCGGCATGGCTCAACGGCAGCGTGCCGCTCGGCGACGTCATGACGTATCCGACCTACCGGTTGTTCATTTCGGCCGTATGCGTCGCCGTCGCGCTCGGACTTTACTTCGTGCTCGCGCGCACGCGGCTCGGCATGATGATCCGCGCTGGCGCGAGCAATCGCGAAATGGTGCAGGCGATGGGGATCAACATCAGCTTGCTGTATCGCGCGGTGTTTGCTGCCGGCGTGGCGCTGGCCGCGCTCGCCGGAATGATCGCGGCGCCGGTGTCATCGGTGTACCCGAACATGGGATCGCAGGTGCTGATCATCAGCTTCGTCGTGGTCGTGATCGGGGGGATCGGCTCGGTGCGCGGCGCCCTGCTTGCGTCGTTGCTGGTCGGTGTGGTCGACACTTTCGGCAAGGTATTTTTTTCCGAGGCAGCCGGTGTGCTTGTTTACGTACTGATGGCGATCATCCTGCTGTGGAAGCCCGAGGGATTGTTCAGGCAGGGATGACGCACGCGCGCTCGACCTTGCCGCTGCTTGCGCTGCTGATCTTCGTGGCGGTATTTCCGTTTTACGGCGGCAAGTACTACGTCGATCTCGTGATGAAGATCATGATTTTCTCGGTGTTCGCGCTAAGTCTCGAGCTGCTGGTCGGCCAGACCGGTCTCGTCTCCTTCGGCCATGCGGCGTTCTTCGGGATTGCCGCGTACGTCACCGCGCTGGTGTCTCCGCAAGCGGGGCCGGCGTCTTTGTGGATCGCATTGCCGGCCGCCATCGGCGCGGCTGGACTGTATGCGCTGCCGATGGGCGCGCTGTCGCTGCGCACGCGCGGCATCTACTTCATCATGGTCACGCTAGCTTTTGCGCAGATGGCGTATTACGTATTCCACGACACGAAAGTCGGTGGCGGTAGCGACGGCATCTACCTTTACTTCCGCCCGGAGGTCGCGGTCGGCGGCGCTCAGGTACTCGACCTGTCGGACGCGCGCGTCTTCTACTTCTTCGTGTTCGCCGCGCTGGTGTTGACGTTTCTGCTGCTGGCTGCTGCGCAGCGGAGCCGCTTCGGCCGCGCGCTGGCGGGCATTAGAGTCAACGAGCAACGCATGCGTGCGGCGGGCTTTGCGACGTACTCGTACAAACTTGCTGCTTTCGTTGTGGCCGCATTGCTGGCAGGTGTCGCCGGTTTCCTGTATGCGCTGAAGGACGGCTACATCAACCCGGAGATCCTGTCGTGGCATCAGTCGGGCGCAGTGCTGCTGATGATCATCCTCGGCGGCATTGGCAGCTTGCGCGGCGCCGTGCTCGGTGCCATCGCGTTTGTCGTTCTGCAGGAGTTCTATCAGTCGCAGGCAATCTTTGGTTCCTTCGCCAAGCACTGGCAGCTGCCGCTCGGGCTGACAATCATTGCCTTCGTTGCGCTGATGCCTAAAGGACTGATCGGGCTCGGTGCGCAACTTCGTTCACGGCCGCTGCATGACGTTGCTGGCCGCTAAGAACATCTCGCGTCACTTTGGCGGCCTCAGAGCGGTTGACGACGTCTCGCTGGCGGTCGCGCGCGGCGAGATTCATGCCGTGATAGGCACCAACGGCGCCGGCAAGTCAACACTGATCAACGTGTTGTGCGGAGAAAGCGCGCCGACCGCAGGGCACGTCGAGTTGCGCGGCGAAGACGTTACGCAGTGGACGCAGCCGCGCCGGGCCCGTGCCGGGCTGGGTCGCACCTATCAGCGAACAACCATCTTCCCGAATTTCAGCGTGCGCGAAAACTGCCGGCTTTCGGCGCAGGCACGCCTGCAAAGACCGTGGGACTGGTGGACGCCGGCGGGACGGTGCGATGCATCTTCCGCCGCAGCGAATGGCGCACTCGAGCGCACCGGACTGATGCCGCTGGCCGACGCCGAAGCCGCGACACTGTCGCACGGTGCAAAGCGCCAACTCGAAATCGCAATGTGCCTGGCCACTGCGCCGCAGATCCTGCTGCTTGACGAGCCCCTGGCGGGTATGGATTCCGACGAAACCGAACGCATGCTGGCGCTGCTTCAAGGGCTGCGAGCGGGGCACGCAATATTGCTGGTTGAACACGATATGGACGCGGTGTTCCGGGTCTCGGACCGCATCACGGTAATGGTCAACGGTCGTGTCCTGGCCAGCGACACGCCACAGGCAATCCGGGCGAATTTAGAGGTACAGGAAGCTTATCTGGGAGTACACGCTAACGATGGAGTAGCGCAATGAGCGCCGCTGCGCCGCCAATCAAGCAACGCGTGCCGATGATCGACGCGGCGCACCTGCATGCGCATTACGGTGCAAGCCATGTGCTGCACGGCGCCTCGGTCACGATCGGCGTCGGCGAGGCGGTCGGCCTGCTCGGGCGCAACGGCATGGGCAAATCGACATTGATCCGCACGCTGCTCGGTTTGGTGTCTGCAACATCGGGCACGGTTCGCATTCGCGGTCACGACTGCACGCGAGCGCGTCCCGATCGCATCGCTCGGCTCGGCATCGGTTACGTCCCCGAGGGACGCGGCATCTTCCCGAATCTTTCGGTGCGCGAGAATCTTCTGATGGCCGCGCGTGCCGGGCCCGCCGGCCGGCGCGATTGGACCATCGATCGTGTGATGCTGACGTTTCCGCGCCTGGGCGAGCGACTGCACCACGGCGGCGCTCAACTCTCGGGCGGCGAACAGCAGATGCTGGCGATCGGGCGTGCTCTGATGACCAACCCCGACGTGATGCTGCTCGACGAAGCCACCGAAGGCCTGGCGCCTCTTATCGTGCGCGAAATCTGGCGCATCGTCGGCGCGATACGCGCTACCGGCATCGCATCGCTGATCGTCGATCGCAACTACCGATCGGTACTCACGCACACCGACCGCTGCATCGTGCTCGAAAAAGGGCGCGTCGTACTCGAGGACGAGTCGGCGCGCCTCGCACAATCACCGGAACTAATGGCTCGCTATCTCGGAGTCTGAAGCGCTGCTCCTAGTTATCGTCCGATCGCAACAATTGCGCGTTGCGCGGCGAGGTTGTGCGTTGTCGCGGTGGGATGGAACGAATCCCAGTAGAAATACGTGGCGGGCGTGGCGCACAGTGTCGGTGGAGCGACCAGATCGTTAAAGCACGGCGCCGTTACGTTCGTGTAACCCAACGCAGCCGGGTTGGCGCTCGCCTCGGAGTTCAACGCAAACACGTCCAGCAAATAAATATTCAGGCCGGGCGAAGCCGCGCGAATCTGCGCGATCTGCTGCGCCAGAGCACCGTTGAATTGCGCCGATAGCTGCGTGGCGCCGGCGGCTGCGACGGGTCCGAGTGCCTGTGCGCGCGGCGTTTTGCCGACGTCGGCGCTGTTAGCCACCAGAATATTGCGCGCACCCGAGGCATACAGCCGGTTGATGATCGTCACGACGTTGGTCACCGCACCGGTCAGCACTGTGGCCGGCGCATTGGGATTGGTCTGTGCAAGGGTCAGCGCATCGACGATGTCGTTGCCGACCGTCACGCCATCGACGATGAACAGTGCATTCGCACTCGAAACGAAGTTAACACGCGCGAAATACTGGTCAAGTTGAGTCACCATGTTCGGAACACCCTGAATGGTGCCCGCGATCGCGCCCGTGCGTGCTCCTGCATACGCAAAGTTATTGCCTCCGGTGCGAGACGGAGTCACCGCAGCTCCGTAGCGAGCGGCAACAATCTCGGCGAACAAGGGCCCGTTGGAAAATTTTCCGGTGGCATACGGAGGCGCCGGTGGACAATTGGCGGGAATCAGATTGCACGTGTTGCCGGTGTCGCTAACGCTGGCGCCGAAGACATAAGTGACTTGCCCGAAAGCCGGCTGCGGTGGTCCATCGTTGTCGCTGCCGCCGCATGAAACGAGAAGGGCGGCCGCGGCCAGCGCGGTGAGAACGCGTACCGCATATCGGTATGAAAAAGCGCTTGGGTTGATCATGGTTGTCTCCGGTAGATCTGGTTATTGGTCCGCGCGCGCCGCGCACCGGCGCGGCGCGTTGGTCGAAGCCGCCGAATCATAGCCGCTCGCCAGCAACGGCCTGCGCTAGCTCGGCGCGGTGGCGGCTTCGGCGCGGCGCAGTCGATCGTGGATCGCCTCCCACAGCGGTCCGGTTGGTGGCGTTGCAATCAGCAGACAGTCCGCCCCGCATGTGTCGAGCCGATGCAACGACGAATAAAGCAGGCGTGCGTAATCGCCGGGATTCTCGGCAGCCGCGATGGCCAGCGCGACATCGGCACGGCAATTTTCAAGCAAGGCTAAGGGCGCCAGCACCGCGAGCCGCCTATCCGACGCTTGCCGCAGCTTCTGTGCGAGGTCTGCCGTACCCATCATGAAGAGCCGCGTGCGAGGCGCGTAGTGTTTCTCGAGTCGGCCGGAGGCGCGCGGCGCGTTGGCACCGGCGTCCGCAACCGGCTGGCCGAGTGCGCGCTGCAATTGATCGCGCGTGACAAACCCGGGACGCAACAAAGCAGGCGCTGCACCCGAGAGATCGACGATCGTCGACTCGATGCCAACCGAGCAGGCACCGCCGTCGACGACCAGATCGACCGCGCCGCGCGGCTTGACTCCGAGATCGTCAATGACGTGCTGCGCAACGGTTGGACTGACGCGGCCGAAGCTATTCGCACTCGGCGCGGCCAGCGCGCCGCCGAACGCGCGCAGTGCGGCGCGCATCCACAGATGCGCGGGCGCTCGAAGTGCGACCGTATCTTGTCCACCCGTTACGACGTCGTTGGCGCGCGCGCTGCGTTTCAGCACCAGCGTCAACGGCCCGGGCCAGAACGCGTGCGCGAGCACATACGCGACATCGGGTACCTGGACCGCCCATTGCTCGAATGCGTCGGCACCGCCAACGTGCACGATTACCGGATGGTCAGCGGGTCGTCGCTTGGCGGCAAACAATTTGCGGACCGCTGATTCGTTGTCGGCATCCGCAGCAAGTCCGTAGACGGTTTCAGTCGGCAACGCGACGATGCCGCCGCGGCGCAAGATCGCAACAGCGCGCTCGATCGCGGCCACATCGACGGGAGGCGCGTTCACCCGCTGCGCGAATTCATTCTGACGGCGAGATACCAAGCGCACGTGCGACGCGGCGCGAGCGCGCTATCGCTTCGGACATCGTCGGCGCAACGCATGTCACGTGTCCCATCTTGCGGCCAACGCGCGCTTCGCGCTTGCCGTAAAGATGCAGATTGGCGCCAGACACCGCGAGCACCGAAGCCCAGTCGGGCTCGCGCAACACCTGGCTGTTGAACCACTGGTCGCCGAGGACATTGAGCATGACCGACGGCGCCATCTGCGTCGTATCGCCGAGTGGCAGATGAGCCATTACGCGCACCTGCTGTTCGTACTGGCTGGCCACGCACGCGTCGATTGTGTAATGCCCCGAATTATGCGGGCGCGGCGCGATCTCGTTGACCAGCAATCCGCCATCGCGCAGGACGAAGAATTCGACGCACAGCACGCCAACGTAATTCATGCGTTCCGCGATCGTCAACGCCGCTTCACGCGCGCGCCGCGCTAGGTCGTCGCTGACACGAGCGGGAGCGATCGACGTCGCGAGAATCCCGCCGCGGTGTTCGTTTTCGCTTAGCGGAAACGTCACCGCCACGCCATCCGCCGTGCGACACGCGATGACCGACACTTCCAGCTGCAGCGACAACTTCTTTTCGAGCACGCAGCGCACGCCACCCATGTCACACCAGCCGGCGTGTGCTGCGCCAGGCATGTCGATCGCCATCTGACCTTTGCCGTCGTAGCCCATGCGTGCCGACTTCAGCAGCGCGGGGAACAACTGCGGGTCGACACCGTGCAGATCATCCTCGCACTCGATCACCGCGTGCGGTGCAACGGCGATGCCGCAGCCTGCGATGAAACGCTTTTCTGCGATCCGGTCCTGCGCGATCGCAACGCTTGCGGCGTCGGGGCTGACGCGGCAATACCGAGCCAGAAATTCGAGCGCCGCAGCCGGCACGTTTTCAAACTCGGTCGTTGCCGCACGGCAGCGCCCGCCAAGCTCGGTCAATGCGCGCTCGTCGAGATAGTCGGCTGCGATGTGCCGGTCGGCCACCGCGCCGGCCGGGCTCTCATGCCCCGGGTCGAGCACGCACACCTTGTAGCCCAGCGATTGCGCCGCCATGCAAAACATGCGGCCGAGTTGCCCGCCCCCGAGCAACCCGAGCCACGAACCGGGGGGAATGATCGAAGTCATGGTGCGTGCGGTGACGTTGAACGCGCCACGCGGGAGCCGCAGCGCCGTTTAGTTGCATCTGTGAAATTGTCTGGCTTTGCCAGCAATTTCACGCTAGCGAATCCGACAAAAGTAGGGGTGCACTTTGTTGGTGCAGTTAGAGCGGCAACGTCATGTTGCGCGCTTTTTCGTTTTGTGTAGCGCGATACTGCGCAAGTGCGGTCGCCAGGTCAGCGTCGTTCATCGACAGCATTTCAAGCGCAAACAACGCAGCGTTGGCAGCGCCCGCTTCTCCTATTGCGAATGTCGCCACCGGGACGCCGCGCGGCATCTGCACGATCGACAGCAGTGAATCCTCGCCGCGCAAATACTTGGAAGGGATCGGCACGCCGAGCACTGGAATCAGCGTCTTCGACGCCAGCATGCCGGGCAGATGCGCAGCACCGCCGGCGCCCGCGATGATCGCCCTGAGCCCGCGCGCACGCGCTTCCTCGGCGTAGGCAAACATCTCGTCGGGCGTGCGATGCGCGGAGACGACGCGCGACTCGAATCGCACGCCAAACTCCTTCAGCACCTCGCACGCGTGCTGCATCACGTCCCAGTCGGACGTCGAGCCCATCAGCACGCCGACCAGCGGCGCATACTGCCCGTCACGTTTCATGGGGTACCGCAGGCAAAGACGCGATTGTACGTATCACCGCGCCGCATTCAACGACTTGCCGGTCAGCCGCAACAGGGCTTCGCGATATTTCGCGCCCGTCTTCTGAACAACCTCTGGCGGTAGATCCGGGGGCGGCGGTGTCTTGTCCCAATCCTGCGTTTCGAGCCAGTCGCGCACGAACTGCTTGTCGAACGAGGGCGGCGAAGATCCCTCTGCGTACTGGTCGGCCGGCCAGAAACGCGATGAGTCGGCGGTCAACACTTCATCCATCAGTCGCAGACCGCCGCCGGCATCGACGCCGAACTCGAACTTGGTGTCGGCGATGATGATCCCGCGCGTGGCTGCGTAGTCCGACGCAGCGGCGTACAACGCGAGGCTGATAGAGCGCACGTGGAGCGCAAGCTCGGTGCCGACGACCTGCTGCACACGCTCGAACGAAATGTTCTCGTCGTGCGTCCCAAGCTCGGCCTTATTGGCCGGCGTAAAAATCGGCTGCGGAAGCTTGCCTGCCATCCTTAAACCGCGCGGCAATTCGATTCCGCACACACCGCCGCTGTGCTGATAGTCCTTCCAGCCTGACCCGATCAGATATCCGCGCACGACAGCTTCTATCGGCAACGGCGCAAGTTTCATCGCAACAACGGCACGGCCGCGGACCTGACTCGCCTCGGCTTCACCAACAACCACCGTTTCCGCATCAATCCCCGTCAAATGATTCGGTGCGACGTGCGCCAGCTTCTCGAACCAGAAATTCGACATCGCGTTCAGCACCCTGCCCTTGTCGGGAATGGGCTGACGCATCACGACGTCGAACGCGGACAGCCGATCGGTCGTGACGATCAGCAGTTTGTCGTCGCCCACCGCGTAGCTGTCTCGAACCTTGCCGCGATAGACGAGCGGTAACGACTCGATGCTGGACTGCAAGAGTCCGCTCACGCGCGCCCTACCCTCGATAAAACGCGGTTGCGATAACTGCAATCCAAGTACCACCGGCAAGCATCAGCGCCAGCATCACAGCCGCGCTGCCAACGTCTTTGGCTCGCTTGCCGAGCGGATTGATTTCCAGGCTGTCGCGATCAACCGCTGCTTCGATCGCGCTGTTGAGCAGCTCGACGATCAGCACCAGCATCATGACGCCGATCAGCAGAATCTTCTCCGCCAGCGGAACCGGCAGCACCAGCGCCACCGGCGTCAGCACGGCGGCCATCATGATCTCCTGGCGAAACGCGTCTTCGCCGGCCCACGCCGCGCGCAAACCGTCCAGCGAATAATGAGTTGCGTCGACCACGCGGCGCAATCCACGCTTGCGCTTCTCAGCGGCGCGGTCAAGAACGATACGGCTAGCGGATGGTTCGGGCATGGCGCGGGATGATACGGCCGCTCGGCCATTCGCAGAATGACGGCAAGTATCATCGTCCGGCTTTAACCTCATCGTTCGCCCATGCCTGCCATCGACTACTCGCGCTTTTATCGCTATGAAGAACTAATGGCGATCCTGCGCGGCTTCGCCGACGAGAATCAGGGTTTCGTTGCGCTGGAAACTATCGGAACGAGTCACGAGAGGCGTGCGATTCCGGTCGTAACATTGACGAACCGTGCCACCGGCCCGGCGCTCGACAAGCCCGCGTACTGGGTCGACGGCAACATTCATTCGATTGAATTGACCGCTTCTAGCGCGTGTCTGTACTTCATCGACTGGCTGATCAAGGAGCGCACGAAGAATCCGGACGTTGCGCGAGCGCTCGACACGCGGGCGTTCTACGTCTGTCCACGCATCAATCCGGATGGCGCCGAATGGGCGATCGGCGAGAATCCGCGCTACGTCCGCTCGTCGACGCGCCGCTATCCGTTCGACGAGGATCCGGTCAGCGGGTTGATCGCCGAAGACATCGACGGCGACGGGCGCATTCTGCAAATCAGGATCGCCGATCCCAATGGCCCGTGGAAGAAACATCCGCAGCAGCCGAGCCTGCTGGTACGACGCGCACCGACCGACGCGCCCGGCGGTGAATACTTCCGCGTACTGGCGGAAGGCCACATCGAAAACTACGACGGAGTCAACGTTACCGTTGCGGGCGTAACCGGCAATGCACAGGGGCTGGACCTGAATCGCAACTTCCCCGCCAACTGGCGTCAGGAATTCGAACAACTTGGCGCCGGACCGTTTCCGACGTCGGAGCCCGAAGTGCGCGCGATTGTGGAATTCTTCACGTCGCATCCGAACATCTGCGGTGGAACCAGCATTCACACGTTTTCCGGCGTGCTGCTGCGGCCACTCGGGTCTGCGCCAGACGATCAACTTCCGGCTGAAGATCTGTGGACCTATCAGACCGTCGGCAAAAAGGGCGAGGAACTGACCGGCTATCCAGCAATATCCATTTGGCACGAGTTTCAGTACATGCCGGGCGAATTCATCAGCGGCTCGTTCGACTGGATCTACGAGCATCTCGGAATGTTCACGTGGACGATTGAAATCTGGAACCCGAAGAAGGAAGCCGGCATCGAGAACAAGGAATGGATTCACTGGTTCCGCGACCATCCAATCGAAGACGATCTGAAGATGTTCGAATGGGCGCAGCGTGTCGCGCCAGGCGAAGGGCATATCGACTGGAAGCCATTTGATCATCCGCAACTTGGCAAGGTCGAGATCGGGGGTTGGAACCGGATGCATGTTTTTGCCAATCCGCCGCCGGCGTTGCGCGAGAAGGAGATCGCGCGCTTTCCGCAGTGGCTGCTGTGGCAGGCGCTGCTGTCCCCGAGGCTCGAGCTCGGGAACGTTGAAGTCACTGCGGCCGGACAAGGCGCGTGGCGTGTGCGTCTGATCGTGCAAAACAGCGGGTGGCTGCCGACCTACGTCACCAAGATGGCGGTCAAGCGCAAGCTGCTGCGGGGCGTGCTGGCTGAAATCACACTTCCACAAGGTGCGGAGTTGCTGGCAGGCCGGCCCCGTGAAGAGCTCGATGAGCTCGAGGGATGGGCTTATCTGCACACCGGCATATCGTTCTGGCCGAACAAAAAAGTGACGGCAGATCGCGCGTATGTGGACTGGGTGGTCAAAGGCAACGCTGGTTCGACTTTGAAGATTGCCGTCTGGCACGAACGAGCGGGGCGCGTAGAGACGACGGTGGCTCTCGGCTAGAAAACACCAGAGTTTCTCCTCGGTTGTGCCGGCAACCGTGCATATACTCGCTCTGATAACAACACAACATCAGGAGACATACATGGATCGTCGCGCATTAATGATAGCCAGCGGCGCGCTCGCCGTGCTGCCCGCGAGTGCCGTGCGCGCGCAGGCGTTTCCTTCGCGTCCGATCACGCTGTATTGCGCATTCCCCGCCGGCGGGCCGACCGATCAGGTGTTGCGCGCCTTTGCGGAGTCAGCGTCGCATACGCTCGGGCAGCCGATCGTTGTCGATAGCAAGCCGGGCGCGGGCGGCACCGTGGCGCCGATCGCGCTGAAGAGCGCGAAGCCCGATGGTTACACGCTGTCACAGCTCGCGATCAGCGTGTTTCGCATTCCGCACATGCAGAAGACGCCGCAACTCGATCCCCTGCGCGACTTCACCTACATCATCAACATGACCGGCTATACGTTCGGCCTGGTCGTACCCGCGGGTGCGCCGTGGAAGACGTTGAAGGACTTCGTTGAAGACGCGAAGAAGAATCCCGGCAAGATCGACTACGGCTCGACCGGCACCGGTACCACGCCGCATTTGGCGATCGAGGAGTTTGCGGCGAAGGCAGGCATCAAGCTGACGCACGTGCCGTTTAAGGGCAGCGCTGATTTGATGACGTCAATTCTCGGCGGTCACATTCAGGCGGCGAGCGACTCAACGGGCTGGGCACCGCACGTCGAGGCGGGCAAGCTGCGGCTGCTGGCGACGTACGGATCGAAGCGCACAAAAAAATGGCCCGACGTTCCGACGCTGTCCGAGCTCGGCTACGACACGGTGTCCGACTCGCCGTTCGGCATCGGCGGGCCGCCCGGGATGGATCCGGCAGTCGTGAAGACGCTGCACGATGCGTTCCGCAAGACACTCGAAGATCCGAAAGTGATCGCGATACTCGACCGCTTCGACCAGTCGGTGATCTACATGGGCTCTGAGGAGTACACCAAATACGCGCGGCAGATGCTCGAAGCCGAGCGCGGGACGATCGATCGGTTAGGGCTGCGGGGGACGATGTAGCAGCATCGCAGCGCGCAAGCGTTGGGCGGAGCTGACCTGCCTGGGCGTCGGGCTAAAGTGCCAACCCTGCGGTATCACAACGCCGGCGCAAAAAAAATGGCTAAAGCGTTTTTTGCTTAACGGCCCCGGCGTTGCTCCGTTCCTCGGGCAACGCCCCGAAGGCAGGACAACTCCGCCCAACACTTGCGCGTGAGACAGTCTCACTTGGGGCGGTGAAAGAAAAAGACATCTCGCACGACGCTACGTCGCGACAGCAGCGGCTGGCGCAGATGCGCCGCCTTTGAGTCGTCGTCCGAGGAACGGAGCAGGCGCCGGGCAGTCGGCGAAAAAACGCTTTAGCCTTTTTTTGCCGCGGCGCTTGCGAGTACCGCAGTGGTTGGCACGAAGTGCCCGACGACGTAGGCGGCGCAGCTGCGCCAGCCGCTGCTGCACGACTAAACCACCGAAGTCTTTTAATGAACGTGCTGCGACAGCGCCCCGGTCGTGTACTTGTGCGCGATCGTCGTTAGCGGCATCGGATGAATTCCACTCGCCTGCCCCTCGCAGCCGAACTGCACGTAGCGCTGCTTGCAGATCTCCTTGGCCGCCGTGCGCGCCGGCTTCAGATAGTCGCGCGGATCAAAGTGGCTGGGATTTTCGTGCAGGAACTTACGGATCGCGGCGGTCATCGCCAAACGAATGTCGGTGTCGATGTTGATCTTGCGCACCCCGTGCTTGATCGCTTCCTGGATTTCCTCGACCGGCACGCCGTAGGTTTCCTTCATTTCGCCACCGTAGTCCCGGATGACGGCCAACAAATCCTGTGGCACCGACGATGAGCCGTGCATCACCAGATGAGTATTCGGGATGCGGCGGTGAATCTCCTTGATACGGTCGATCGCGAGAATGTCGCCGGTCGGTTTGCGCGTGAATTTGTAGGCGCCGTGGCTGGTGCCGATTGCAATCGCGAGCGCATCGAGCTGCGTTTTCTGGACGAAGTCGGCGGCCTGATCGGGATCGGTGAGCAGCATCTCCTTCGTCATCGTGATCTCGGCGCCGTGACCGTCTTCCTTGTCGCCGCGCATCGTTTCGAGCGAGCCGAGGCAGCCGAGCTCGCCTTCGACGCTGACGCCCTGCGCGTGCGCCATGTCGACCACTTTCTTGGTCACTTGCCAGTTGTAGTCGTAGTCCGCGACCGTCTTTCCGTCTTCGCGTAGCGAACCGTCCATCATCACTGACGAAAAACCGAGCTTAATCGCGCCTTCGCACACCGCGGGCGACTGGCCGTGGTCCTGGTGCATTGCAACCGGCAGCGCCGGATACGTTTCGAGCGCCGCCTGGATCAGGTGCTTGAGGAATATTTCACCCGCGTACTTCCGTGCACCGGCGGAGGCCTGCATGATGACCGGCGCGTTGACTTCCTGTGCCGCCTCCATGATCGCCTGCACCTGCTCGAGATTGTTGACGTTGAACGCCGGTACGCCGTAACCGTTTTCGGCCGCGTGATCCAACAGTTGTCGCAGTGATACCAACGCCATGACGATTCTCCTTACGTACTAGACAGATCTTCTACTGCAGCGAAGTATTCAGCAACACGCGATCAAGCAGCGCTTTTTCGGCCTCTTCGAGAGCCCGATCGCGACCGGCGCGCAAGTCGTTCACCGTCGGCGGCGCGTAAATGGTCGGCGTCAGCGGCTCGCCCTCCATGCGCCGACCGTACGCTGAGCGGAATCCGGTTTCGGACACGCGTACGCCACCTTCGCCGGGCAACACGTACTCGGCGCGCACCGCAACCACGCAACCGCACGTCGACTCGCCAACGATCAGAGCATCGCGCTGTTCGAGCAGCGCAGTTGCGGTCAATTCTGACGCGCTGCCTGAGCGGCGGTCGGTCAACACGGCGATCGGCTTCAGAAACGGAGCCTCTGCGGGCATGATGCGAAGCTCGCGGGCGCTTTGATCGCTGCCGCGCCGAAATAGTTGCGTCAGCACCAGCCGCGGCTCCGGCAGAAACTGCCGCACCAGCCACATGAACTGACTGAAGTCGCCGCCGCCGTTGCCGCGCAGATCGAGTACCAGAGCGCGGGCGTCCGCCACGCGTCGCAACGCCTGCTCGACATCACCGCGATTGCGCGCTGAAAATCGATTCAGCTTCACCACCGCGATACCGGCTTCGGAAACATACGACGTCACCGCCGGCGGCCTGATCAGTTGTTCCGGCATCAGCGTCAGCGTGATCGGTTGATCGCCCGCACGCTGCAGAGTCATTACCTGAGCGCGCGGCACTGCATCGGGCATGCGCTGCAATGCGCGCCGCACCGCGCGCAGTTGTGCGAAGCGGACCGCTTCATCCTCACCAGTCGGCTCGGCTTCCGCCGACGTGACGTCGGCGGCTGTCAGCGGCAAAGCACGCGCTGCGCGCAAGAATGCTGTGTCGAACTGATGGTCGTCGATGGCGACGATCACATCGCCTCTGCGTACACCGGCACGCGCAGCCGGCGAATCGGAATCGACGTCGATCACCAGCAATTGATCTTCTATAACCGAGAGCGCGATTCCCGATGCCAGCGTCGCGAAGCGCCGATTGTCGGCGCTTTCGCGCGGCGTCACGACGCGTGTATGAGAATCCTTCAGCTCGCGCATCATGGCTTTCAGCGCCAGGTACATCTCGGCGTCGCTCTTAGCCGCGATCACCGGGCCGCGATATTTTTCGCGCACTGCGTGCCAGTCGACGCCGTTGAGCGCTGGGTCGTAGTGGCGCTCCGCCACGATCTGCCACGCACGCTGCTGCACTTCGAGCCGCTGCTCGGCGGTCGCGAACTCGGCACTCAGCTCATGTTGCAACGAACGCGCCGTGTACTCCGACAATCCAGCCGCCGGGCCGCCGGCGGGCCGCACGGCAAGAGAAGCACCGGCGCCGGACGCAGTAAACAGCGCCGCCGCGAAGGCAATGAACCGGATGACTGACACGCACTTCATTCCTACAACCGCTCGCCGACGCGAACAATCTTCAATGCGTTGGTGCCGCCGGGCTGGCCCATCGGCTCGCCGACGGTCAGCACGATCAGATCGCCGCGCTTGACCAATTGCTTGTCGAGCAGCAGCCGCTCGGCCGCGGCAAGCGACTCGTCGCGGTCGGTGTGCAGCTCGAAGTGAAGCGGCCGTACGTTGCGGTACAACGCGAGCCTCCGCGCGGTCGATACGTTGCGCGTCAACGCAAAGATCGGCACGTCGATATCGTGTCGGCTCATCCACAGCGCGGTCGAGCCTGAATCGGTCAGCGCGCAGATGGCGGCCACGCGCAGGTGAAACGCGGTGAACAGGGCGCCGTACGCGATCGATTGATCGACACGGTTAAACGTCTGGTTGACGAACTGCAGATCAAGCTCGACCTGCTCCGACTTGTCGGCCTCCTGCACGATCGACGCCATCGTCTCGACGACCTCAACCGGATACTTGCCGGACGCGGTCTCCGCCGACAACATCACCGCGTCCGTGCCGTCGAGCACTGCGTTGGCGACGTCGCTGACTTCCGCGCGCGTCGGCACCGCGTTGTAGATCATCGACTCCATCATCTGCGTCGCGGTGATCGCGAGCTTGTTCGCCTCGCGCGCCATCCTGATCATGCGCTTCTGCAGCGCCGGCACCGCGGCATTGCCGACCTCAACTGCCAGATCGCCGCGCGCCACCATGATGCCATCCGATGCGTCGAGGATTTCGCGCAGCATCGGAATCGCCTCGGCGCGCTCGATCTTCGCGATGATCTGCGGCTTGACGCCGTGCTTCTCGCCCGCGATTGACGCCAGCTGACGCGCCATCTCGACATCGGTTCGGCTCTTGACGAACGAGATTGCGACATAGTCGGCGCCGCATTGCATTGCGGTATCGATATCGCGCACATCCTTGCCGGTCAGCGCAGGGGCAGACAAACCGCCGCCCAGTTTGTTGATTCCCTTGTTGTTGGACAGCTCGCCGCCGATGCGCACTAGCGTATGAATCTCGCTGCCGGCGACACGCTCAACGTCGAGCACGATCAGGCCGTCGTTCAGCAGCAGCGTGTCGCCTGACTTCACTTCACGCGCCAAATCCTTGTAGTCCAGGCCGACGCGATCTTCGGTGCCCGGTTCGGTGCTGGCGTCGAGCACGAATTTCTTGCCCGCGCGCAGCGTGGTTTTGCCGGCCTCGAATTTTCCGACCCGGATTTTCGGGCCCTGCAGATCCGCCATGATCGCAATGTCACGCCCGATCTTTGCTGCCGTATCGCGGACAAGTTGTGCCCGTGCCAGGTGATCTTCCGCGAGCCCATGCGAAAAATTGAAGCGCACGACATCGACTCCGGCGACCAGCATGCGCTCGAGTACCAGCGCTTCGCTCGAAGCGGGTCCCAACGTTGCGACTATTTTGGTGCTTCGTTGCATCAGCTAACTTTTCCCCGATTCAGCCGCTCGCTGTTCAAGCACTTCGATCGCAGGCAACGTCTTGCCTTCGAGAAACTCGAGGAAGGCGCCGCCGCCAGTGGAGATGTAGCTGATGCGATCACTCAACCTATATTTGGCGATCGCCGCCAGCGTGTCGCCGCCACCGGCAATTGAAAACGCGCTGTTGGCGGTGGCTTCCGCTATCGCCAGCGCCATTGTTTTGGTCCCTTCGCCAAATGCATCGAACTCGAACACCCCGATTGGACCATTCCATATGATCGTGCCCGCACCGCGAACCACATGTGCGAGCGCCAATGCGCTTTGCGGACCGACGTCGAAAATCATTTCGTCGGACCGTACATCATCGGCACGACGCACGGTCGCAGCGGCAGTGGCCGAAAACTCTTTCGCCACCACCACATCGATCGGCAGCGGCAGTGTCGCACCCTTTTCCGCGAGCGTCGCCAGTACCTGCTGGCATTCGGGCACGAGATCGGGCTCGGCGAGCGATTTGCCGATCGCGAAACCTTCGGCAAGCAGAAAGGTGTTTGCAATGCCACCGCCGACGATCAGACGATCGACCCTGAGCGCCAGGTTGTTCAACAGCATCAGCTTGGTCGACACCTTCGAGCCAGCGACAATCGCCGCCAGCGGGCGCCTTGGGTTGCGCAGCGCCTTGGTTAGCGCGTCGATCTCGGCCGACAGCAGCGGACCCGCACACGCCGCCTTTGCGTACTTCGCGATCCCCACCGTCGATGCCTCTGCGCGATGCGCGGTGCCGAACGCGTCATTCACGTACACATCGCACAGCGCTGCCATTTTTTTTGCAAGTTCGTCACTGTTATTTTTCTCGCCGCGGTTAAAGCGAGTGTTTTCCAGCAGCACTACCTGCCCGACCGCAACGGTGACGCCGCCTACCCAGTTGCGTACCAATGGCACCTCGAAACCGAGCAGGTCTCCCAGCCTGCGCGCGACAGGCGCCAGCGAAAACTGAGCCACCGGCTCGCCCTCAGTGGGCCGACCCAGGTGGGAGGTAACCATTACCGCAGCGCCAGCGCCGAGTGCCGCCCGGATTGCCGGCACCGACGCGCGAATGCGAGTGTCTTCTGTGATGTTGCCCCCATCGTCCAGCGGAATGTTCAGGTCCGAGCGTATGAAGACGCGACGTCCGGTCAGCTGCCCTTCTGCAATCAGGCGATCCAGCGTATTGACGTGCATTAGGGGAATTGGAAAAGTCGCGCCGGGAGCGAGCGCGACTCGAGAGGATCGAATCAGACTCCGGAATTGGGCATTATACGAACGGTGAAATCGATTTCGCTCTCGCGTGCGGAAGTCGTCGCGATCGTCATCGCGGGCGTGATGCTGGCGCTGCAGGCGTGGTCCGATCTTTCGATGCTCGAATATCAGAACACCGCTTCGGCCGGCCAGGCATGGCGCTGGCTGACCGCGCATTTGGTTCACGTGAACTGGCAGCACGCGCTAATCAACGCGGGCGCTTTATGGGTCGTCGCGCGCTTGTACGCGCCGGATCTGAACACGTCGCGGCAACTGCTGGCGCTGCTAGCAGCGGCGCTAGCGATCAGCGCATGCCTGGCCGTGTTCTATCCGTCGATCGTCTGGTACCGTGGACTGTCTGGCGCGTTGCACGGTCTGTACTTCGCCGGCTCGTCGATCTGGCTGATCAAGGCCGGGGTAAATAGTGAAACGCGCCGATTTCGCGCGCTGTGGCTGCCGTCGGCGTTGTTCTTGGGGGGCTGGATAAAGGTCGTGCTCGAGCAGCCCGGCGGCGCGACAACGCCCTATGCCGACTGGCTGGGAGCGGGTGTGGTACCGCAAGCGCACCTTGTCGGCGCAGCCTGCGGTACTTTGCTGGGGCTACTGTTTGCAGTCAGCGACGCGCACGCGGGTCGCCAGCAGCAGCGACGAAAGCAGCAGTAATTGCCACAGCGGCAGCGCACCGCCGCCGGAAGGCGAATTCGATCCGCCGCTGTTGACTGTCAGCACCGCGGCTGGACTGGTCGTCGTACCAAACGAATTGGTCATCACCACTGCAAATGACACATTGTTGTCGCCTGCGGCGGTAGCAGCTGTCGTATAAGTCGGGCCGGTCGCGCCGGCGATGTTGGCGCCGGCTCGCGTCCATTGATAAGTCGCCACGCCGACGGCTTCGATGGCGAACGATGCGGTTGATCCGGCGGTGACGGTAATGCTCCGAGGCGCCGTCACGACGAACGGAGGCCCAGCCGCCTGCAGAGCGCGCGTAGCGTCGAGCATTCCTGAACCGCACTGACCCGCGTACGGCCGCCCGGGAGCACACGAACTCAGATCGGGAAACGCGCGTGTGCTGGTTGTCAGAGCGCCTCTGACTTGCGTCACCGAGGCGTTCGGAGTGATCGATTTGATAAGAGCAGCAACGCCTGCCACGTGAGCTGCTGCTGTGCTGGTGCCGAATCTGCCGCTGTAAATCGGCGGTGTTGCTGGTCCGGCCGTCCCGCTCGGTGTCGTCGACCATACGTAATAGCCATCCCACGCCGGAGCGTCGGTCGGACCGCCGAATCCAAACGTCGCCGGCGGACCGCCACCCGGTGCACTGAGCGCAACCGCAGCGTTTACGTTCGAATACGACGCGTTTTCACCATTGATCGCGTGCGCAGTCACTGCGACGACCCCACTGCAGTTGGCCGGCGCACTCAACGTGAACGCGCCTTCGTTGCCGGCGGCCGCAACCACCGTCGCACCCGCATTGATGGCTGCATCGACGGCGCTTTGCAGCGTGACACTGCACGCAATGCCCGCCTTACCACCGGCTCCGACCAGGATGACTTTCGCCGGGTTGGCGCTGGCCGCCGGCACTGGCACCGGCAGTGTGGTGACAGCAACGCCGGCCGCCCACTTGATAGCGTCTGCGACATCGGACATCGCGCCACCGCATTTGCCCAGCGCGCGCACCGGCACAATTCTTATGTTCCAACCGATGCCCGCAACACCGCCCGCGACGTTGTTGGTCTCGGCCGCCACGACACCGGCGCTGTGCGTCCCGTGCCAAGTGCTGGGGGCATCCTGATTCAACTGGTTAGGAGTGTTGTCATTGCATAGCGGATTGCTTCTCTCTCCAGCTGACACCGCGTCGCCCGGATCGGCCGGATCGTTATCGCGGCCGTCGCCGTCGTTGGCAACAAAACCGACGCCGAGTCCCAAGGGATCGTCCGAAATAAAGTCATAGCCGGCCAGGAAGCGGCCATTCGGCGCGTAGGTGCCCAAGGTAGCAAGCCCCTTGTTATTCAAGTCCGGGTGATTGACGATGCCTGTATCGATAATGGCAACGATGACCGAGGCGTCGCCCTGGGTGCGATCCCACGCAGTGGGCAGATTGGCACCGCCGGTTGCCGGAGCGTTCACGTTCGGAACCGCCGGTTGCCCCATCGGTACCGCGACAGCGCCGGAATAGGTCGTTGTCGGCGCAAACAGATTCCACTGTTTAGTTGCGAAATTAGGATCGTTCGGCACGGCGAACGGTCGCATCGAAACGTCGGGCTCGACATATTCGATCGCCGGATTGTTGGCCAGCCGAGCTGCAACGGCCTTGGCCTCGGAAAATGGCAGCGGCGCATCGAGCACAACATGCAAGACATCGGCTGCCATCGTGCGAATCGACTTGACGCCCACGCCGGCCGCAGCCATTTGCGATTGCGCGAGCCGTGCCGACGGATCACGCATCTTGACGATCAGTTTGGCAACGATTTCTTCGCGTTCCGCTGAAGCGGGAAACCCGCTGAGTGCCGCGTGCTTGGCGGTGATCTTGACAGTGGACTGCGCGACTGCAGCGGGCCACGTAATGACCACGCTCGCGATCGCGGCGACGGCACTCAAACCAGCCACACCTACACCAATTTTAGGACGCAACACAGTAGTTCCTCTCGCAGTGTTCGAGTCTTCGCAATGCCAGATATTGAATGCGCCCGAGACGCGCAATCGCTTGATTAGCGCCCAAATCCGGAGCGCTTGTCAGCGAGCGCGCGGCGTTCATCAAGTTTCGTACGCGCGTGCAAACAGTAAAACGAGCTTACGTGAAGACAACGTCGCGGAGACTCACGTTTCGGTCAGCCAAAAGGTGTACCGCGTCAGCCGGGGCGGCTGCTCGCAGCTCGCCGGCAAGCGTTTCGGAAGAACGCTTGCCGACGAGCACAAGGCTATTGCGGACGCACGCCCACGCGAACGCGGGTAGCCAATGACAATGCAGCGAGCAGCACCAGTTGCCAGAAGGGCAGCGAACCGCCACCTCCTCCGCCGCCAGTCGGTGGCGGTGACCCACCGGTGGACGGCGGCGTCGCTGCCGACACGGTGAGCGTCGCCGATGCGCTAGTGACCGTTCCCGGCACGCCGTTGGTAATGACAACCGAGTAAGTCGCCCCGTTGTCTGCGGCAATCGTCAGCGCGGGCGTCGTGTACGACGCCGCCGTCGCGCCAGCGATCGGAACGCCATTGCGGCGCCATTGGTAGTTGAGCGGAGCGCCGGTGGCGTCGACCGAGAACGTAGCGGTCTGGCCTTCCAACACCGATGCATTCTGCGGCTGCGTGAAGATCACCGGGGGCGCGACCAGCGCGGCGGCGCGCAAAGCAAGATTGGCGTCTAGCAAGCCGGGTCCGCATTGGCCCATGAAGCCGCCCGGCGGCGGAATCGTGCACACGCCACCCGCTGGATGCGGCCGCACATTGTTCACGAGGAAGGCGCGTATCTGCGCCGGGGTTGCACCCGGAATAATCGATTTGATCAGCGCAGCCACTGCAGCGACTTGCGGTGTCGCCGCACTGGTGCCGGTGAACCCTGCATAGGCGGGACCGGAGCGTGGCGGAGTCGAGCTGTCGGTACTGCCCGGCGTCGTGTTGCCGAAAAGGACCGTCGACCAGATGTAATAGCCGAACCAAGTAGGATCGTCGGTCGGGCCGCCTACGCCCAGCAGCGTCGGCTTACCACCTCCTGGCGAACTGATCGTCGGCTGAGGCGGAGCCCCGCCGGGCGCGCCAATGTTGGCGTAGTCGGCGTTTTCACCGTTTATCGTATGCGCAGTCACTGCAATGACGCCGTTGCATTTTGCCGGCACCGAAAGCCCGGTGGCACCGTCGTTGCCGGTGGCTGCCACTACTACCGAGCCCGCGTTGATTGCAGCGTCAACCGCGCCTTGCATCGTGCCATCGCATAGGGTCGCCGGATCGCTACCCAAGCTCAGGCTGATTACCTTCGCGGGCGTCGGATTGGTTGGTACACCGGGCACCGAAAGGCCGGCCGACCAGCGGATGGCCTCGGCGATATCCGACAGTGACCCGCCGCACTTGCCTAACGCGCGCACCGGAAGAATGCGAACGTTCCAGCCGATGCCGGCGATTCCCGTTGCATTGCCGGCGCTCGCCGCGGCGATCCCGGCCATGTGACTGCCGTGCCAGCTGCTGTTCTGCGGCCCCGGATTTCCGTCGTCGCAAATAGACGGATACATCGATTCTTCTTGCGTCGTAACGAAGTCACCCGGATCGGACGGGTCGGGATCGCGTCCATCGCCGTCGTTGGCGACGAAATTGGCCGGCAACGTCCCCGCGCCCACGTTGTCTGAAATGAAGTCATAGCCTGCGAGGAAGCGGCCGTTGGGTACGTACCTATCGCTAAACGGTGCGATGCCAGCGCCGTTCAGGTCTTGATGGTTGACGATGCCAGTGTCCACGATCGCAATCACCACGCTGTTGTGTCCGGTAGTCACGTCCCAAGCCAGCGGCAGGTTCGCGCCACCGGTTGCAACCGCCGATTTCGTGCCACCGGCCTGCAGAGCGCCGGTGTACGTCGACGTCGGAGCGAAAAGATTCCACTGAAAATCGTTGAAGCGCGTGTCGTTCGGCGTCACCGCAATCTTCAGCATCACATCGGGCTCTGCGTATTCCACTGCTGCGTCCCGTGCCAGGCGCGCCGCGACCGCACGCGCTTCCGACAAGGGCAACGGCGTGTCGAGTGCCAGCAGCGTCGCACTGCCCGCCATCGCGCGCACGGACTTCATCCCGACGCCTGCGGTCGCCGATAGCGCCTGCACGCGCGACGCCGCCATCGGGCTCACCAATTCGCTTGCTGTCGGAGCGCGCAGCTTGACGATCAATCGCCCCACCATTTGCTCGCGCGCGGTGGTGACCGGTGCGACAGTGCCGTTGAGCGCCGCCTGCTTGGCAGTGATCTTGGCAGTCGAAGTGGCAGTCGGCGAAGGCAGCGCGATAGCGACGCTGGCCATGAAGGCGCCGCTCAGACCCAGCAGTTGACGATTCACGGAAATTCCTTTCAACGGACTGCAAACATGCGTTACTGAGCCTTCATCATCGAATCAAGCTCGACGTACTGAAATGCGCCCGAAGCCTTCAGGCGTTCGATCAACTGCGGCACCTCGCTGCGTTGCGCGGGTGCGGTGAGGTGGACGATGTGTGCATCGCCGGCCATCGCGCGCACGTATCGGGCGCCAGCCGTCTGGCCGAGCGTTGCGCGAATCGGTTTCATTACGGCAGACGAATCGCCAGTAGCCACACGAGGCTTGACGATGATCGCTGCGATCACGGGGGCGTCGTTCGGCGTCATTGAAGCAGGGCCTGAGCAAGCGCCGAGCGCGATCAGCAACAAGATTAGAACTGCGGCAGACGCTCGGGCGATAAGCATTGGGCAGCGAGGGTTAACAAGCAACGCGCGGGACCTGCGCAACGGTACCTACATTCCCACCAACGCGCCTGTCAGCCAAAAGGCGTACCGCGAGACGGCAAAGCGACGAAATAAAACGGTGGGCCCGCCGTTATTTGGCGCTCACCAGTGTGGTAACCGTGTCACTGCGGTTACAAACGGAGCGCTGCGGCAGCGCCGGCACGCGGTGAGGCCATGTCGCTACCGGCGCTCATCAGCGCAATAGCGGTATCCAGCATGCGGTTCGAGAAGCCCCATTCGTTGTCGTACCAGCTGGAAACTTTGACCAGACGTCCCGCCACCTTGGTCAGCGTGGCGTCGAAGATTGACGAGCGGGGATCATGGTTGAAATCGCTCGACACCAGCGGTGCGGTGTTCACACCAAGTATTCCTTTCAACTCCCCATCGGCAGCGGCCTGCATGATCGCGTTGACCTCATCGACCGTCGTATCTCGCGCCGAAATAAACGTCAGGTCGACGATCGATACATTAATGGTCGGCACGCGGATCGCGTAACCGTCGAGCTTGCCGTTTAACTCCGGCATCACAAGACCGACTGCCGACGCGGCGCCGGTCTTGGTCGGAATCATGTTGTGCGCGGCCGCGCGCGCGCGCCGCAGGTCTTCGTGATAGACGTCGGTCAGCACTTGGTCGTTCGTATACGAGTGAATCGTCGTCATCAGCCCGCTCACAATGCCGATCTTTTCGTGCAGCGGTTTGACCAGTGGCGCCAGGCAGTTGGTCGTGCAAGACGCGTTCGATATCACGGTGTGCGTCGCTTTCAAGGTGCGGTCGTTGACGCCGTAAACGATCGTCGCGTCGACATCCTTGCCGCCCGGCGCCGAGATGATTACTTTCTTTGCGCCAGCCGCCAGATGGGCCGATGCCTTGTCCTTGGTCGTGAAAAAACCGGTGCACTCAAGCACCACGTCAACACCGAGCTCGCGCCACGGCAGCTCCGCAGGGTTGCGCTGCGCGAGCACGCGAATCCGGTCGCCGTTAACCACCATTGAATCGCCATCGACAACAGCGGTACCCGGAAACGGACCGTGCGTCGTGTCGTACTTGGTCAGGTGAACGTTGGTTTTCGGGTCGCCGAGATCGTTGATCGCCACGATCTGGAGATCGTGCCTTTCACCGGATTCGTAATGTGCCCGCAGAATGTTGCGGCCGATGCGGCCGTAACCGTTGATGGCCACCTTGGTCGTCATTTAGTTTGAGCCCTTGTTGATAACTCGTATTACGGTCGCGACAACGTTATCGACCGTGAAGCCGAAATACTCGAACAGGTCCTTCGCCGGCGCCGATTCGCCGAAGCGATCGATGCCGATCACCGCACCGCGTGCGCGCACGTACTTCCACCAGAAATCCGTCACGCCCGCCTCGATCGCGATGCGTGGCGGCCCTTCCGGCAGCACCTGCGATTTGTAACTCGCGTCCTGCCGGTCAAACACCGTGGTCGACGGCATTGACACAACACGCACCGCGACATCCTGCCTCGCCAGCTCTTTCTGCGCGTCAATCGCAAGGCCAACTTCGGATCCAGTGGCAATCAGTACCGCCTGCGCGCGCTTGAACCCGCCCTGCGCTTCGCTGATCACGTAGGCGCCGCGGCGGATCAGCCCGGCGTCGGCCGACCCTGATACAAAAGGCAACGACTGGCGTGTAAACAGCAAACTGCTCGGACCATCGACTCGCTCGATCGCCGCCGCCCATGCGACCAGCGATTCGACGCTGTCAGCGGGACGCCACACATCCATGTGCGGAATCAGCCGCAAGCTCGACGCATGCTCGATCGCCTGATGCGTCGGCCCGTCTTCGCCCAGACCGATCGAGTCGTGCGTGAACACATAGATGACCCGCAGCTTCATCAGCGCGGCCATGCGCAACGCGTTGCGCGCGTAATCGGAAAACGTCAAAAACGTGCCGCCGAATGGCAGAAAGCCGCCGTGCGCCGATACCCCACTCAAAATGGCGCACATGCCGAACTCTCGTACGCCGTAGTGAATGTAGCGGCCATCCAGCTGATCGGGCCCGAACGTGACCGCGTTGGCCCACTTAGTCAAGTTGCTGCCGGTGAGATCGGCGGAGCCGCCGAGAATCTCCGGCAGCGAGGGAACCAGCGCGTTCAACGCCTGCTGCGATGCCTTACGCGTGGCCACTGCTTCGCGCTTTTCAGCGGCGCCGGTGAGTGCCTTGTCGCGCGCCGCAAAGTAGGCCGCCGGCAATTCATTCTCGTATCGCCGCTCGAATTCGCCGGCTTCGCGTGGGTAGCGCTCCGAATACGCGTGGAAAAGCTGATTCCATTTGGCCTCGCGCTCGGCCCCAGCCTTGCGCGCGTCCCAAGCCGCATACACCTCTTGCGGCACCGTGAATGGCCCGTAAGGCCAACCGAGAGCGGCGCGAGTGGCCTTGACCTCTTCCGTGCCGAGCGCTTCGCCGTGCGCTTTCTCAGTGCCGGCGCGATTGGGCGAGCCCTTGCCGATAATTGTTTTCGCGACGATCAGCGTCGGCTGCTTCTTTTGTTTTTGCGCTTCGATCAGCGCGCGGTCGACCGCGTTGGCGTCGTTGCCATCGATCGGACCGATCACGTGCCAGCCGTAGGCGTTAAACCTTTCTACGGTGTCGTCGGTGAACCAGCCTTTGACTTCGCCGTCGATTGAAATGCCGTTGTCATCATAGACGGCGATCAGCTTATTCAGCCGCCACGTCCCCGCGAGTGAAGCGGCTTCGTGCGAAATGCCTTCCATCAGGCAGCCATCGCCGACGAACACATAGGTCAATTGATCGACGATATCGAACCCCGGGCGATTGAATTCCGCCGCCAGCAGTTTTTCGGCGAGCGCCATGCCGACCGCGTTGGCGAAGCCTTGGCCCAACGGCCCGGTGGTTGTCTCAATGCCCGGCGTCATCCCCCGCTCCGGGTGGCCGGGTGTACGACTGTGCAGTTGTCGGAATTTTTTCAATTCTTCGAGGGGCAGGTCGTAGCCGGTCAAATGAAGCAACGCGTACTGCAGCATCGAACCGTGACCATTTGACAGAACGAAACGGTCGCGATTGGCCCAGTGCGGATTGGCGGGGTTGTGCGACAGATGCCGTCCCCACAGCGCGACGGCGATTTCGGCCATCCCCATCGGCATTCCTGGATGGCCTGAGTTGGCTTGTTGAACGGCGTCCATCGCCAGCGCGCGGATCGCGTTGGCCATCAGCGCCACCGGCATGTGTGACAACGCAAGCGGCGCGGAGACGTCGTTCATCGGTGTATTGCGAAAGCAGCAAATGGTATCAAAGCCGCAAAAGTGGTTCGGCGGGCGCGGTGCTTGCAATGCGACTTTCCGGCTCCACTTACACGCGTTGAGGCGTGAACGAAAAACAGCGCGCCAGATGGTTAAATCGGCGGCGATTTCATATACTATTCGCCGCTTTTCCAAATTCGATCCGGAACCAAAAGGAAGCAACGGGCGCCAGACTTTGTGAGCAAATGAGCGCAGTTTCATTTGCGAACGAGCGAAGGCAACGAGCCGTTAGGCAGCACTCCCGCCAAAGCCAGCAGGGCAACTTGAGATTTTCTCGGGTTGCATGACTCGCACGCCGCGCCACAGCGCGCGAGTCCCGGATCGTGGGGTTGCGACGCAAGTCGCGCTTCAGGTCGATTAGGGCGGACCTGCTGGGGGACGAAGATGAATGGCCTTCACCTGACTGGCGATCTGTTCGACTGCAGTTGCAATGCAGCGCTTTTTACGGATCTTGAGACACTTTCAAAAACGTGCCGCGACGCGACCGATAACTCTTCGCTGACTATCGTCGATCAGGCATGGCATCGATTTCCTGAGTGGAACGGCGAGGCCGGCGGTATCACCGGAACGCTTCTGCTCGCCGAGTCGCACCTGGCGATTCATACATGGCCAGAGCGCCGTGGCGTCACGCTCGACGTCTACGTCTGTAACTTTACCGATGACAACACGGGCAAGGCGGAGCAGTTGTTCGCAGCGTTGATGCTCGCTTTTCGCCCGAAGAGTCAGGTCGTTAACCGAATCACGCGCGGTGATCTTGCCGCAGATGCCGCTAGCGGCAGCGGCCAGGCGGCGAAGAGCGAGTTGATTTTCGACTGGCTCAATGCGAACTCTGGTTACGGCACGACGGCGACCGCGACACTGGCGCAAATCCAGTCGCCTTATCAGAAGGTCGAGGTATACGACACGCAGCAGTTCGGCAAACTCTTTCGGCTTGACGGTCGCATGATGACGTCCGAAGCCGACGAGTTTTTTTACCACGAATGCATGACGCATCCGGCCGCGTTGGCGCATCCGAATCCCGAATCGATCCTGGTCATCGGTGGCGGCGATGGCGGCTCATCGGAAGAATTGCTCAAACATCCAAGTGTCAAGCGTGTGGTGATGGCCGAGCTCGATCCGGTCGTTATAGACATCTCCAAAAAATGGCTCGGCTCGATCCATAACGGGGCGTTCGACGACCCGCGGCTGGAGGTGAAAATCGGCGACGGCTTCGAGTTCGTGAAGTCGACCGCAGAGCGATTCGACATGATCGTTCTCGATCTCACCGATCCCGATACGCCGGCGTTTCATCTGTACTCCGAACAGTTTTTCCGCATGTGCCAGCGCATCTTGCGGCCGGGCGGTATGCTGACACTGCACTTGGGCTCGCCGGTTTATCAGGCCGACACTGTGCGGAAAAATGCAGCCACCCTGCGCAAGGTGTTTCGCCAGGTTGCACCGATGTCGTTGTTCGTGCCGCTGTACGGTTCACTCTGGTGTCTGGCGGTTGCGAGCGACACGATCGATCCGCGCGCCACTTCGGCCGAAACGATCGGTCAACGTATCAGCGAACGCAAAATTAGCGACTTGCGTTACTACCATCCTGCATTGCATGCTGCTCTGTTCACGCTGCCCGCCTTTGTGCAGCATCAAGTGCTGCCGCAAGCAGCGGTGACAGAGGCGCCGAGGCTCGCCCAGTTGCAAGCCGCCTGACTTTTGTATCAAGTGCGCTAAGAAATGCGACCGGCGCGTTTTTTCATCGACGCGCCGCTTTTACCCAGTACTGAAGTCGAGTTACCGCCGCGCATAGCGCATCACGCACTGCGCGTGCTGCGGCTGTCCAACGGTGAGCCCGTCGTCGTGTTCAATGGAACCGGCGGCGAGTTCAAGGCGCGGCTTGCGATCGATGGAAGCCGCACGATCGCAGCAATCGAAGCGTTCGACGCCGTCGAGCGCGAAACATCGTTGGCTATAACGCTGGTGCAAGCGTGGATCGCGGCCGACAAACTGGATTGGGTGGTGGAAAAGTCGGTCGAGCTCGGGGTCCACGCGATCGTGCTGGCCCCGGCGCAGCGCTCGCTGATTCGACTCGCAGGCGATCGGCTGGCCAAACGAATCGAGCGCTTGCGCGAATTGATCGCGGGAGCATGCGCTCAATGCGGTCGCAATCGCGTTCCCCGCATCGAAGCCAGCTTGACTCTTGCCGCCGCCTTGCAGACCGGGCGCGACAACGAGGCCCGCGGGATATTGCTTCAGCCGAACGCGGCGCTGCCGCTGGTGAAAGCAAGCACGGACAGGCGTCGAATGGCCCTAGCGGTCGGTCCCGAAGGGGGCTTCGACGACTCTGAGGTGGCACTTGCGACACGCTCCGGTTATCAGGCGCATCGGCTGGGGCCGCGCGTATTGCGTACCGAAACCGCAGGGCTTGCCGCGCTCGCGGCGCTGCAGGCGGTGGCCGGCGACTTTGCCTAGAGCAGTTCCGCCTGTCGCACCGCGTTTGCCTCGAGCACCGTCAGCGCCGTCATGTTGACGATGCGACGGACCGTTGCGGCCGGCGTCAGGATGTTCGCCGGCTTGGCCACACCGAGCAGCATCGGACCGATGGCAATGTTGTTGCCCGCAGTCGCCTTCAATAGGTTGTATGAAATATTGGCCGCGTCGAGCGTCGGGCAGACGAGCAGGTTCGCATCTCCGGTGAGCGCGGAAAACGGCATGATCGACTTGCGAATCGCATGATCGACGGCGCCATCGGCATGCATCTCACCGTCGACTTCGAGATCGGGCGCCAGTTGACGAATCAGTGCCAGCGCGCTGCGCATCTTTACTGCCGATGGTGCATTGCTCGAGCCAAAGTTCGAATGTGAGACGAGCGCAGCGCGCGGCGCAATCCCAAGGCGCCTCAGCTGCTCGGCAGCCAGCACGGTGATTTCGGCGACCTGCTCTGCGGTTGGATCGAGGTTAACCATCGTGTCGACCAATGCCAGCTGTCTTCCGGGCACCATCAAGATGTTCATCGCAGCGTAAACGTTGGCGCCCGCGCGACGCCCGAGCACCTGGTCGATGTACGTCAGGTGCGGGCCGTGCGTGCCGAACGTGCCGCACAGCATGCCGTCGGACTCGCCCTTGTGCATCATCATCGCGCCGATCAGCGTGAGCCGACGCCGCATCTCGATCTTTGCGTACTGCTGCGTCACTCCTTTGCGCGCTGCGAGGCGGTGATACGTTTCCCAGTAGTCGCGATAGCGGCCATCGAATTCCGGATTGATCAGATCGAAATCGACCTCCGGCCGCATCCGCAACCCGAAGCGTTCGAGGCGCTTGGCGATGACTGCCGGCCGCCCGATCAGAATCGGCTTGGCCAACTGCTCGTCGATCACGACCTGCACCGCGCGCAAGACCCGTTCTTCCTCGCCCTCGGCAAAAACAATGCGCGATTTGCCACCGCCCGTATGTGCATTCTTCGCAATCGCGAAGATTGGCTTCATGAACGTGCCGGAGTGGTAGACAAACTGCTGCAGCTGATCGCGGTACGCCTGGATATCGTCGATCGGCCGCGTAGCAACGCCGCTTGCCATCGCCGCCTGCGCGACCGCCGGCGCGATGCGCGTAATCAACCGTGGATCGAATGGCTTTGGAATCAGGTACTCGGCGCCGAAGCTGACGTCGGCTACGCCGTAAGCCGACGCTACGATGTCGCTCTGCTCCTCACGGGCCAGGCCCGCCAGCGCGCGCACGGCGGCCGTTTCCATTGCGGTAGTAATCGTCGTGGCGCCAACATCAAGCGCGCCGCGAAAGATAAAGGGAAAGCAAAGGACATTGTTGACTTGGTTCACGTAATCGGAGCGACCGGTAGCGATGATTGCGTCGTCGCGCACCGCCTTGACCTGCTCGGGCATGATCTCGGGCGTGGGATTCGCAAGCGCAAGAATCAGCGGACGCGCGGCCATTTTCTTGACCATCTCGGGCTTCAGCACGCCCGCCGCAGATAAGCCTACAAAGATATCGGCGCCTTCAATTACCTCGGATAGCGTGCGCATCGGTGTGGCTTGGGCGAAGCCAGCCTTGTCCTCATCCATCAACACCTTGCGGCCTCGATAGACGACGCCTTCGATATCAGTCACCCAAATGTTTTCGCGCGGCACACCGAGTTCGACCAGCAGTTTCAGGCATGCGAGCGCCGCTGCACCCGCACCGCTCGTGACAAGCTTGACCTTCTTGACGTCCTTGCCGACGACGCTCAGGCCGTTCAACACCGCGGCGCCAACGATGATCGCGGTGCCATGCTGATCGTCGTGGAATACCGGAATGTTCATCCGCTCGCGCAACTTGCGTTCGATGTAAAAGCATTCAGGCGCCTTGATGTCCTCCAGGTTGATTCCGCCAAACGTCGGCTCGAGCGCCGCGATGATTTCGATCAATTTGTCCGGATCGAGCTCGTTGACTTCGATGTCGAAAACATCAATGCCGGCAAACTTCTTGAACAGAACCGACTTGCCTTCCATAACCGGCTTGGCGGCGAGCGGGCCGATCGCGCCCAGCCCAAGCACGGCAGTGCCGTTGGTGACGACGCCGACCAGGTTGCCGCGCGCGGTATAGCGAAACGCCGCCGACGGATCAGCGTGAATCGCTTCACATGCGGCGGCAACGCCCGGTGAATAAGCCAGCGCGAGATCGCGCTGATTCACCAGCTGCTTGGTTGGTGTTACCGAAATTTTCCCTGGTGTCGGCTTTTCGTGATACTCGAGCGCGGCTCTTTTCAGATCGCGCTTTTGTTCTTCGTGATCGGCGGTCGACATGGCAGAACATGGACAAAGCGGCTGGGATTCAATTATCCCCGCGCGGCGCTACCGCGCCGCAACCTACTTTATTACCGACGGCTAGACGGAGTGTTCCGGTCGAGCAGGAACGTGTTGCGATTCGCTCGTCGTCCCAGGTGTAGACGGTTCGGACGAGGCGCCGAGGTCCGCATTCACCGGAAGCGCAACCGCTTTGGGCTCTGTCGGTGCAGGCGCCGCGGCAGCGCGAATCGCCGCAGAAATTGCGGCCTCGACCTTGCCGGACGCTGCCAGTTCCAGGCGCGCGCGCTCCCCGAGGACGCGCAAGCTGTAACCCCCGTCATCCGGCATGTTGCCGGCGCCGACGTAAAGCTGCAGGCCGCGCTCAACTGAGCCACCGCGCGAAATTAGCTCGTGCAGTATCGAAGAGCCCACCTTCATATTGGCCACCGGATCAAGTGCGGCCATTTCGCCGCCGTGCGGCTCGAAGCGCTGTGCATGGACGCGCGTCATCACCTGCATCAGGCCTTGTGCCCCTACCGCGCTTTCGGCAAACGGATTGAGGCTCGATTCGATCGCCACCACCGACAGAATTAGCAGAGGATCCAGGTTTTTTTCGCGGCCGATTTGAAACGCAGTGGACACCAGCATCCGAACGGCGCCGTCGGCAACCCGGTAACGGCGCGCCAAGTACTGAGCGACGCGCTTTTGCTGCGGATCATCGACGGCGCTGCGCCCTGGTTCCCCGGCGGTCGCGGCAGCGGGATCGACCTCGGCCGCCGCGCCCGCATCGCGTTCTCCCCCGGTAAGCCGCGCTTCCAGCAACGACCGCGCGTCTTCGCTGCCGGTCAACACGCCTGCACAAAGCAATACAGCGCAGCCAATAACCATCACCAAAAGCCGGGCAGTCGATAGAGCACCCTCTCCGATATCACGGGCGAATGTAAGCGCCCCGTTGGTTGCCACCGGGCCGATCGCCGCGATCTTGCGCAGCGCATAATCAGAAACGTTTGCCAACTCGTACCTCCTTATGCCGATCGCGCGCGGAACCTTCGGGGTTGCCACTCACAGGTTGGGCCATGGTCCGGATCGCTCATTCCGCCGGCCATTCAACGCATCCTCCGGCTCGAAACACCTGCCAGCCATCGCTTGATGGCGAGCGTCTCTGTCTTCCAGCAAAGCTGAGACCTACTTGCTGGGTGCTCCTTCTTCGACACCTCCGGCACCGTATGTTGCATTGCACGCGTGACAGGGGATGACCAAACGGGTGGCCCGATTTTAGGGGCACGTGGAGCCCGGTCAAGGCGCTATTCCGATACAAACGAATCGGAATTTTCACTACCCATCCCGGGGTGTTTTTAAAACTTGCGGTATGAGCTCGTAAATCCTTAACAATCAAGTGCTTATCGCTGAGCAAAACATCCGATGTTTGTACTCACTCACCAAACCTGCCGCTGGTCGTAACTAGAGGCCACGCGTATGAAATATGCCGACCTGCGTGACTTTTTGGGTCAACTCGAGCTGACCGGCAAACTGAGGCGCATTTCGAAGGAAATATCACCCCGCCTGGAGATGACCGAAATCTGCGATCGCACGCTGCGAGCGGGCGGACCTGCGCTTCTATTTGAGCGACCAACCGGCTACAGCGTGCCCGTTCTAGGCAATTTGTTCGGCACCCCCGAGCGCGTGGCACTGGCCATGGGAGCCAAGAATGTGGCGGCGCTGCGCGATGTTGGCGAACTGCTAGCGGCCCTAAAGGAGCCGGAAGCACCAACCGGTTTACGTGACGCTCTCAGTAAGGTGGGCCAGCTGAAAAGTGCGCTGTGGGACATGGCGCCCCGCGCAGTCCGCGGGGCGCCATGTCAGAGCGTCGTTTGGGAGGGCCCGGATACCGACTTGGCACGGTTACCCATTCAGACCTGCTGGCCCAACGACGTTTCCCCGCTCATCACTTGGGGCTTGGTAATTACAGGGAGTCCCCTTAAAAAGCGACAAAATCTAGGTATCTACCGCCAACAGGTGCTAAGTCATAATAAAGTCATCATGCGGTGGCTGCCGCATCGGGGCGGTGCGCTTGATTTTCGGGATCATCGCCTGACCGCATCGGGCAAACCCTTTCCGATCGCCGTTGCTCTCGGCGCCGACCCGGCAACGATGCTGGGCGCGGTAACGCCGGTGCCGGACACCCTTTCCGAGTATCAGTTTGCCGGCTTGTTGCGCGGGGCCCGTACTGAAACTACAAAGTGCATCGGCAGCGAACTGTCGGTTCCCGCGACTGCGGAGATCGTTCTCGAGGGCAACATTCAACCGGATGCGGGCAATGCCACTGGTTACGAAATGGCTTTGGAAGGACCCTTCGGAGATCACACCGGCTACTACAACGAGCGCGAGTCGTTTCCCGTTCTTACGATCGACCGCATCACGATGCGGCGCGACCCGATCTATCACTCGACTTACACCGGCAAGCCGCCCGACGAACCGGCCGTGCTCGGCGTCGCGCTCAACGAAGTATTCATTCCGCTGCTGCGTCGGACATTTCCAGAAATCACCGACTTCTACCTTCCGCCGGAGGGCTGCAGCTATCGAATGGCAATCGTTTCGATTCGCAAGCAGTACGCCGGACACGCCAAGCGTGTGATGTTCGGCGTATGGAGTTTCCTGCGCCAGTTCATGTATACGAAGTTCATCGTAGTGACCGATGACGACATCGACGTTCGCGAGTGGAAGGAAGTTATCTGGGCCATTACGACGCGCGTCGACCCCGTGCGCGACACGCTGCTAGTCGACAACAGCCCGATCGACTATCTGGATTTCGCCTCGCCGGTCGCTGGGCTCGGCGGCAAGATGGGAATCGATGCAACCCACAAGTGGCCGGGTGAGACGCAGCGTGAATGGGGAAGGCCGATCGCGATGGATGCTGCGGTGAAGCTCCGCATTGATGCCATCTGGGACGAACTGGGAATCTAGAAATGGAACGCAAGCCGATTCGGCGCGGCGGCATCAAATCTGCCGGCTACGACCGCAACAACCGCGTACTGGAAATCGAATTCGACAACGGTTCGGTCATTCAGCACACCGCTGTCGGTGAAGAAATCGCACGACGGTTTATCGGCAGTGCTTCGCCGGCCAGCGTGTACAAGGACACGATCCAGGAAGAATTCACGGTGAAACGTTTGAAGTGAGCTTACGAAAAAAACAGTGTCGCGAGTCCGAGAAAAATGAAGACGCCCATGCTGTCGGTCGTAAACGTCAGTAGGACCGATGAACCCAGCGCTGGATCGCGACCCGAACGTTCGAGGAACAACGGCACGAACATTCCGGCGAGCGAGCCAATCACCATGTTCAAGGTCATCGCCAGCAGCAACGTCACACCAATCAGCCAGCCGCGCGGGCTGTCGACATAAATCCACCACGCGACCAAACCGGCGATGCTCCCCCACACCAAGCCGTTCAGGCTAGCGATAGCGAGTTCTTTCAGTATCAATCGCCTGGCGTTGCCCCCGGTGACGTGACCGAGCGCGAGCGACCGGATCATCAGCGTCATCGTCTGGTTGCCGGAATTGCCTGCAATCCCCATCACGATCGTCATCAGGGTAGCGAGCGCCACCACCCGCTCGATCGTCGGCTCAAACGCGCCGATCACGCGAGACGCGAAAAACGCAGTGCACAGATTGACAGCTAGCCATAGCCAGCGGTTGCGGGCCGAATTCCAAACCGAGGCGAAAAGGTCTTCGTCCTCGCGCAGGCCCGCTTGTGCCAACGCCGCATCCTCACCCTCTTCACGGATGACATCGACAACTTCATCGACCGTCAGCCGCCCGACCAGCCTGCCGGCCTCGTCGACCACGGGCGCCGACACCAAGTCATAGCGCTCGAAAGCGTGTGCCGCCTCGCCCGTCTTGTCGAGCGGTGAGAGTGTCATCAGATCAGTGTTCATCACCGACCCGACTCCGATCTCGGGTTCATTTAACAGCAAGCGGTCGAGCGGCAGCCCGCCCTTCAGCACGTCGTGCCGGTCGACGACGAAAATCTGGTCGGTGTGATCGGGTAGCGCATCGAAGCGGCGCAGATAACGCAACACGACTTCGAGAGTCACGTCCTCGCGAATCGAAATCATTTCGAAATCCATCAACGCGCCGACCGAATCATCGGGATACGACATCGATGCGCGCAGTTGCGCGCGCTCCTCAACGCTAAGCCCCTGCTGCACTTCATCGACAACGTCGGCGGGGAGGTCGTCGGCAATGGCCGCGATCTCGTCGGTCTCGAGGCTCTCCACCGCGTCGACCAGCTCTTCGCGGTTCATCGACGCGATCAGCGTCTCGCGTACCGCATCGCCGACCTCGATCAAAATCTCGCCGTCGCGATCGGCCTTGACGCAGTCCCACACTGTGAGGCGCGCGCCGAGTGGCAGCGCTTCGAGGATGTACGCGATATCGGCCGGATGTAGCCGATCAAGAATCGACTTCAGCTCGCTCAGGTGCTGACGGTGTACCAGCTGCTCGACGAGCGCTTTCTTTTCCTCGCCGGGTGTCGCCTCACGCTGCACCAAGGCTTCGACGCGGCGCTGCTTGTCGAGCAACTGCTCGACACGCGCCAGCGCGCGCTGCGCCGCTTCCGGGTCGTGCGCCTGCGCGGCGTCGCGCCGCGCGCGTTCGAGTTGTTTATCGTCCATGTGGCTTGTGCGCCGTCGAGCGGCACACGGATTGTAGGCGGGGCGCCTTACTTACGGCGCCACCGCATCGTGCATAAAGCGCTGTATGGCGAACGTTCTGCGATCCAAATAGGGTCCCGAACGGATACGACCGTAGCGTTTCGGGTTCGGCAAATAGGCGGCTAGGCGCGCCGACTGTTCGGCGCTCAGTTGCGAAGCACTCATGTTGAAGTATTGGCGCGAGGCGGCTTCAGCTCCGAACACACCGTCGCCCCACTCCACAACGTTCAAGTAAACCTCCAGAATGCGGCGCTTGTCCCACAGCGTCTCGATCATGTAAGTGATAACGAGCTCTTGCGCCTTGCGCCAGTAGCTTCTCTCCGATGACAAGAAAAGGTTCTTGGCGAGTTGCTGCGTGATCGTCGAGCCGCCGCGCGCGAGCTTCCCCGTGCGGACATTTTCCTTGTAAGCCTTCTCGATCGCCTGCCAGTCGACGCCCTCATGCTCGGTAAAGTTGGCGTCTTCCGAGGCGATAACAGCGCGCTTCAGGTGGTTTGAAATGCGCCCATACTGGATCCAGCGATGTTTCAGTTCGGCGTCGGGCTTCTTCTCGCGCAACGCCGACAACTCGCGGGCCATGAACGCCGTATCGCCTGGATCATTCCACTTCCACCACGCAACCCAGCCCAAGTACCAAAGCTGAATCAGCAGCAGAACCGCGAGCGCGAGCAAGGTCGCGCGCAGCAGCCAGCGCAACGCGACACGCATTCCTACCTTGCGGTCACGTGCTCGGCCATTTGCATCTTCAACAGATCGCGCAGTTCCTTGTAGACGCTACTGGTGTCGGGCCGTACGCCACGCCACAGCAGAAACGACTCCGCCGCTTGCTCGATCAGCATCCCGAGCCCGTCAACGACCTGTTTCGCGCCGGCCGATTTCGCGAGCTGCATAAACGGTGTCGGTTCTGCCGCGTACGCTAGGTCATACGCTAGCGTGCAGTCGTTAAACGTATCGGGATCGATCGCCGGCGCCTCGTGATTCAGACTCGTGGTCGTGCCGTTGATGATCAGGTCGAAGTGCTCGGCGGGGATCTCGTCGAAGTGAATCGCCTCGACCCCAAATTCCTCCGCCAACTCCTCGGCGCGCTTGTGCGATCGGTTCGCGACCGCTAGCCAGCGCGGGCTCTCGTCGAGCATCGAACCGAGCAGCCCGCGGACCGCGCCACCGGACCCGAGCACCAGCACTGAGCGATCGGAAAACGAAAACTTCAGCCGCTCGCGCAGATCGCGTACGAAGCCGACCCCATCTGTGTTGTCGCCGACGATCGTATCGCCGTCGAATTTCAAAGTATTCACAGCGCCTGCAACTCGTGCGCGCGGCGTCAGATCGTCGGCCAGTTTCGCTGCGTCGATCTTGAACGGCAGCGTGACGTTAAGTCCGCCGTAGCCGGCCTCACGCAACGTTAGCGCCTTGTCCTCGAAGCCGTCGAGCGGAGCTTCTATGCGTTCGTACGACAGATGATGGCGGGCCTGCTGCGCGAATCGCTGATGTATCTCCGGCGAGCGGCTGTGCGCGATGGGGTTACCAACAACTCCGTACTTGTCGACGGCGGTCATGAATCAAGGTTTCGCGCTGCGGGTGGCGAGCTGATCGTTTGTGAATATCCAGGTACGCGTAATTTCGAGGATATCCGTGTCGCGCGCAATCTCCGGTGGAAAAGGAGGGTATGGCCCGGCTATTTGAACGATTCTGCGCGCCGCGCGGTCCAGTATCTGCGAGCCCGAGGTCTGTTCGACCATCGCTTCGGCAACCGAACCATCCTTGCGGATGGCAACCGTCAGGCGCAGCGCGCCATAGAATTTGCCGCGCGCATCATTCGGATAGTTTTCATTGCCGATTTTCTCGACGCGAGCGCGCCAGTCCTCGACGTATCGCGCATACCGGTATTCCGAAGCGCTTGGCATGAAATGATGCTTGCGCGGCCGCTTTTGATAGTCCGAGATTTGCTTGGCGATCTCGGCCTGCGCGCGCGCCAGCTGTTCGCTGGTTTCTTCGTCGGAGCTCCCGCTTTGCGGCTGTTGCGCAGAGGAATCCGTCAGTGGGGTGGTGCGCAATTGCAGCGATTCGCGCAGCGTAGCCAGCAGCTTCTTCTGTTCCTCCTCGAGCTGCTGCACGTTCTTGCGTGCCGATTCGAGCGAATCACCGTCACGCATCTCGAAGCTGTTGGGCAATGGAGAGGTGCGGCGGCCGGAATCGTTCGAGCCTCCGCCGTCGAGATTGTTCTGCGCAAGCGCTTCGACCGTGCCTGGCGCCGTGGCACTCTTGGCGTTGACAAGGATGATCTCGATCGACGGATCGGTCGAGCGCACGCGGAACAGTTCAGGGTCTACGAAACGGACTGCGAGTGCCGTGATGTGCAGACCGATGGACACTGTCATCGCCATAACTAGGACTTTATCGGCCAGGAAAGAGCGCAGCCCATAAGCCGGCGCGGCCAAAGTCAGCTCAGTCAAATCCATCGAGCCTTGCCCAGTTATTCAAAATCATTCAGTGACTTTTGGTAAGCGCGTCTGCGGTGAGAGTCAATCGATTGTAGCCAGCACGACCGGCTCTCAGCGTGACAAGATCGCGCTAGTCTTGCCGCCAGTTCGATGCTGCCAACTGCGACGCTTAAGACGCCGTGGGCGGGGGCCCGTCCGATGGGACAGACGAGGGTTCGATTCCAGTTTCGACCGGCGCTTCGGCAACACCCTCTGCTAGATCTGGCGCCGAAGCCTCCACACCCTCGGCGCCGAGGTCTTCGTCGTCGACTTCCACCGTCGTCTGCGCGGCCAACACGCAGTGGACGCGCGCTTCGATCGTCAGATCGACAGTATCGGCAGCGATGATGTCGAGCTCGAGCTGCTGCCCGCGCGGCAACGACGCAAGTCCCGGGAGCCTCGTGATGAAAGGCAGACCGTCGATGCGCACCACATCACCGCGCAGAACCGTGGCGCCGATTCGAGACAGATTTTGCTGTTCGAGCCAGCGCAACGACCAGTAGTGTTCCAGCTTCTGTTGGAACTCGGCATACGCGCCGTACGCAGACTCGAAGCTTGTAACGATCGCTAACAGTTCTGCGTCATTGGGCTCGTAGGGCGCCGCCCGCTCTAGCACGCACGCCAGGAGCTGGCGCTGATTGACGAGATCGACGTAGCGGCGCAAGGGCGATGTGCACCACGCGTAATACTCGACCCCAATGCCCTCGTGGGGTGCGGGCGCAGTCCCCATCTTTACGCGGCCCAGCGCCTGCGATCGGTAAATGCCCGCCGTACGACGCTGCGCCAGCCATGCGCCCCACGTGCTGTTGGCGAAGATCATCAGCTCAGCAACGATCAGGTCGAGCGGCGCACCACGGCGCCGTTGTCGGATCGACACGCGCGCCTGTTCGCCGATTCCATCGAGCTCGAATGAATAGTCGACGCGCCCCACCGGCTCGGGCCGACCACGCAGTTGTTCACGGCGTGCCAACAGTTTGCACGCTACGTGCCAGAGCGTGCTCAGCTGCGATGCGTACGGCGAATCGAACTCTGCGCGGGCGATAGTCGCATCGGTGGCAATCGTGTCGAGCCGGTCATGACGCAGATTGCTCTCGATGTGTACGCGTTCCAATCTGGACTCGGTCGACACCACATCTAGCGTTTCGCTGTCGCAATCCGCATACAGCGAAAGCACCGGGACTTCGCGACCTTCGTTCAGCGACAACGATGCGATCCACGGGTCCGGCAGCATCGTGTACTTCAGTCCCGGTGCGTAGACCGTCGACATACGTGATTCCGCGATCGCGTCCAACGCGTGGCCGCGCGGCAACAACAGCGCCGGCGCTGCGATATGAATGCCGATGCGCGTGCGGTCGCCGGATGTCTGGACCGAAAATGCATCATCGATCTCGGTGGTGGAGCTGTCGTCGATCGAAAATGCCCGCGCAGGCGCCAGCGGCAGCTCGCCTGCGCTGTCCGGCGCCGGCAGATTTTCAGCGAATCCCGTACCGCGGGGGAAGTTTTGCGTGACAAAGCTATCGACATGCCAACGATACGGCGACACGATCGCGCCGCCCGCCAACAACAGGCGCAGCGGCGTCATATGCAACTCGTTCGCCGCCTGTTCTAGAGCCTTGAACTCGATCGAATTGCGATCGGGCCGCGTCAGCAAAACGATCGCCTGTTCGGCGATGGCATCCGGTGCGTGGCCCGATTTCAGTCGGTCGACGTACTGCTGCCTTAGCTCATCCTGCTTTCGACGTCGCTCGATCGCTGCCAGCGCCGCTTGCAAAGTCTCGGCCGGCGCGGGGCGGTAGCGTCCGCGTCCTTTGCGATAAAAGTAAACCGGAGCGCCGTGCAAACGGAATAACAGCGCAGTTGCCTGCTCTGCACTTGGCTCAGCGCCAAAATATTCGCGCGCCAGGTCAACGAAACCGAACTCATCCTGCGGTGCAACTTCCCATAGGAAATCGAGATCGATCGACTGTGACTGCGCCTGTGCGCGCTCTATCAACTGCGCCGGCGGCGGATCGGCAAAGCGCAGCAGTACGTGGGACGATTTGACCTTGGTGCGTTTTCCGCTGGCCAACTCGACCTGGTGTGACGTGCCGGCGTTCGACATTTCGGTGCCCGCCTTGAACGCGCCGTCGTCGTCGAACAGCAGGTATCTACTCACGCGAGAGTGGGTACTTAATACAAGCCGACAGCGTAGCGTCCGGTGTCGCTTTAAACTGTTAGGCCGCCGGACACTTCGATCACGGCGCCGTTGATATACGACGCTTCGTCGGAGGCCAGGAATGCATACACGCCGGCGATATCCTGCGGCGTGCCGAGGCGACGCAGCGGCACGCGCTCCTTCAATTGCTCCAGAACTTTCTCCGGAATCGTGTCCAGAATGTGGGTGGCGACAAATCCCGGCGCAACCGCATTGCAGCGAATACCCTTCGGCCCCAATTCACGCGCCCATGTCTTGACGAAGCCAATCACGCCGAACTTGCTCGCTGCGTAATTCGTCTGTCCGAAGTTTCCGTAAATACCGACTACGCTCGAAGCGTTCAGAATCACGCCGCTTCCCTGTTGCACCATCGTGCCCACTACCGCCTGCGCACAGTTGTAAGTGCCTTTCAGATTCACCGCGATTACGCGATCGAACTGATCCTCGCTCATTTTCTGCAACCGCGCGTCAAGGGTGATACCCGCGTTGTTGACCAAAACGTCGACGCGGCCGTGGCGCCGAACCACCGCGGCGATCATCGAATCGAGCTGCGCTCGCACGGTGACATCAACCGCGAATCCGTCGATCGTGCCGATCGAAGACAACGACGCCTGCGCGGCGTCGACCGATGCTCTGCTGATATCGCACGCAATCACTTTGGCGCCTTCCTGCAAGAATTTCTGTGCGGTGGCGTAACCGATTCCTTGCGCGGCGCCGGTGATGACAGCAACTTTGTCTTGCAAACGCTGATTCACTCAAGCTCCTTGGCCGATTCCGCAGAAGGCAAGCACTTCGTCGACATACTGTGAAAAATCCGAAAGCTCGTGATCGCCGCCTGCGATCACGACTTGCCGCGCGCCCTGATACTTCGCGACCATCATTCGAAAGTCGATCACCGCGTCGCCGGTCGCGGCGACCAGGAAGTAGCGCTCAGGCCGAGTTACCGGTGCATCGATCGTGCGCAGCTCGTCGATGTACTCCGGCCGAAAATCAATTTGATCGTCGCTGAAGAAAACCGGCTGCCGACCGATGTGCGACTGCAGATCGCGCGCCGGATCTATTGCTGGATTCAGCAGCACAGCGCGACAGCCAAGTTTCTCCGCAACCCAAGTTGCGTAGTACCCACCCAGCGACGACCCGATCAGCGCGACGCTTTCGGGCGTCTTCGCGCGCGCGGCGAACAGCGCCACCTGCGACGCCAGCCGTGGCGACGCCGGCAACGCTGGACACAAATACTGATCAGCAAGGCCGCGCCGACCCAGGTGCTCGCGCAGAATCTGCGCCTTGCGCGAGCGGGGCGATGAGCGAAAGCCGTGCAGGTAGACGATCACGCGCAGCACCGACTCAGGCGGCACGCTGCGTAGCGTCGGCGTGCGCTGCAAGCCGCGCTAATAGCTTTGCGTGGATGCCGCCGAATCCGCCGTTGCTCATGACCACCAGTTGATCCCCGGCCTGGGCGTAGCGGACGATCGCGTCCATCATCTCTTCCAAATCGTCGTGCACGGTCGCTGCCGACCCGAGCGGCTTTAACGTGTGCACTGCGTCCCAGTCGATGCCTGCCGCGAAGCAGAAAACGCGATCGGCGCCGGATAAACTGTCAGGCAGCCGCGCACTCACCGCCCCGCACTTCATCGTATTCGAGCGCGGCTCGAAAACTGCAAGGATCCGGCTTTGCGGATGCGATGCGCGCAATGCGGCGATCGTCAGTGCAAACGCCGTTGGATGATGCGCAAAATCATCGATTACGGTCACACCGCCTGCCACGCCGCACACTTCCAGCCGACGCTTGACGCCGCGAAATTCGGCCAGCGCAGCAAGCGCCTCGGCCGCAGAGACACCGGCATGATCGGCGGCGGCAATGGAGGCCAGCGCGTTCATACGGTTGTGCTGCCCAGGCAGCGCCAGCTGCAGCGCACCCGGGCGCAAATCGCCGTGCTGCACGCGAAACGGCGCCTGATCGGAGATCTGCCAATGTCCTCCTGCCCCAAACGTATCGAGCTCTGACCAACAGCCGCGCTTCAGCACGCGCGCAATGGCATCGTCACTAGCATTGGCAACGATGCGGGCGCTGGCCGGCAGCGTACGCACGAGGTGATGAAACTGCGTTTCGATTGCAGCGAGGTCGGCAAAAATGTCGGCGTGATCAAACTCGAGATTGTTCAGGACCAGAGTGCGCGCGCGGTAGTGCAGAAATTTCGAGCGTTTGTCAAAAAACGCGGTGTCGTATTCGTCGGCTTCGATTACAAAGCAGGCGCCGCCCCCAAGCCGCGCCGACCGCCCAAAATCTTCGGGAACGCCGCCGATCAGAAAGCCGGGATCGAGGCCCGCGCTCTCAAGAACCGTCGCGAGCATCGCGCTCGTTGTTGTCTTGCCATGCGTGCCGGCCACCGCCAGCACGTGCCGATTGCGTAGAACATTTTCGGCCAGCCATTGCGGACCCGATACGTACGGCGCTCCGCAGTCGAGGATCGCCTCCATTAAAGGATTGCCGCGCGTAATTACATTGCCGATGACCCACACGTCGGGCGCCAGCGCCAGCTGATCGACACCATAGCCTTCCATCACGCGCACGTTGACCGCCGCAAGCTGGTCGCTCATCGGGGGATACACGTTTGCGTCGCATCCGCTGACCACATGACCCGCCGCCTGCGCCAGTTGCGCAAGACCGCCCATGAACGTACCGCCGACGCCGAGAATATGAAGATGCAAAGCCTAACCGGCGCAGGGCCGGCCGTCCGAGAAGGCGCGGAATTGTAATGCGCGGCACCTGAGCAACCGGTTGCTGCCGATAAACTGCGCCCATGGCCGCCAGCAATTTGAGAACCGAGCTCGCCGTAACCGCCGCGCGCTTGATTGCCGAGGAAGGCTACGAATACGCGCAGGCGAAGCGGCGCGCTGTGCACGAGCTACTTGGCGAAAGCGCGCGCCGTTCAACGCTGCCCGACAACAGCGAGGTCGAGCACGAATTACGCCGTTACTTGAAGCTGTTCGGAGGATCGGCGCATCGCGCACTGCTCGCGACGCTGCGCGGCGCCGCGGCCGACCTGATGCAGAGTCTGGGCGAGTTCGATCCGCACCTGATCGGCGCAGTGTTAAACGGCACCGCGACCGAGCATTCGGACATTCATCTGCAGTTGTTCGTCGACAGTGCAAAAGACGTCGAGCTGAAGCTGCTGAATCTCGGCATCGACTTCGACGTCGACGACGGTGACGGCGAAGGCGAGCGGCCCGCCGCGCTCGAACGAATAAATTTCGTGACGACCATCAAGCAAGGCTCCGCGGCGGCGGCGCGGGTCGTCGGGATACGGCTGCACGTCTTCGCGCGTGACGCCATCAGAACCGCCGCACGCCGCAGGCAAGCTGGTGGTAGCGAAGAGGGCATGCATCCGGTTGAAGCTGCGGGACGCGCCAATCTGGCATCGCTGCACAGGCTCACCGAAGAAAGCGATCGATGAACAAAGCCAGCGCCAGGCTCATCGGCGTCGTGATCATGCTTGCGTTGCTGGCGTTCGCGGCTGGTGCCATCCTGTCGTTGAGATTCGACGTGCGCACAACGACAAAGCCGACGGCGACCACCGCCGCGCTGTTCGCGCAAGCATTCAACGACGTCGACGGACGCATGCAGGCGATCAGCCAATGGGAGGGCGGCCTGTTGGTCGTTAACTTCTGGGCAACCTGGTGCGCGCCCTGCATCGAAGAGATGCCCGATCTGCAAAAGGTGCAATCCGAGTACGCGAGCCGGGGGGTCACGATCGTCGGAATCGCGATCGACAACCCCGCTGCGGTGAGGCGTTTTCGCGATGAGCAACACGTGAAATTACCGCTGCTGCTCGGCGGCGCCGCCGGGTCCGACCTCGTTCGCGATCTAGGCAATCCGTCGGGCTCGCTACCGTATACAGTGTTGATAGCGCGCAACGGCAGCTTGGTGAAGTCGAAGCTCGGCAGGTTGCGGTCGGAAGAATTACGCCTCTGGCTGGACGCGCAACTCGCTGGCGATCCAGCGAAAAAGCAAAGCTCCTAGACCTAGACAGTCGCGGGGGAACCCTGCACACTGCGCGGCTTCTGTCGTCTTTTTCGCCTAAAATCGGTGATTCTCGAACGTTTCCCCCCTTTTATCCCGAGCTTGCAATGAAACGCCGTGGCTAGCCGTATTCTCGTTTTGAACGGACCCAATTTGAACTTGCTGGGCACGCGCGAGCCTGCTGTCTATGGCAGCCGCACGTTGGCGGATATCGAAGCTGAGCTGGCTCCAGTAGCCCAACGCAAAGGCGCGCAACTTACTTTTTTCCAGACCAACCACGAAGGTGCTCTGATCGATCGTGTTCATTTGGCGCGCACCGATGGAACGGACTTCATCATCATCAACGCCGGCGCTTTTACGCATACAAGTATTGCTCTGCGCGACGCACTGGCTGGAGTCTCGCTGCGCTTCATCGAAGTTCACTTGTCCAACGTCCACCGGCGCGAACCCTTCCGCCATAAGTCGCACCTGGCCGACCTCGCAGTGGGGAGCATCGTCGGGCTCGGTACCGCCGGATATCTGTACGCACTTGATTTTGCGCTGAGCGCGACGGCGCCCGCATCCTGAAGGAAAGCCGATGGATCTGCGCAAGCTGAAGACCCTGATTGACCTTGTCGCCGATTCAAGCATCGCCGAGCTCGAGGTTACCGAAGGCGAAGATCGGGTTCGTATTGCAAAGTTCAGCCCCGCACCGGCTGCACCGAATCCTGCAACTGCGCTTGCACCAACGGTCTCTTTACCCGCGACTGCCGCCAATGGAACGAGTGGCGCGGCTTCCGCCGCGCCGATAGAGCCCGCGGGCCACGTTGTGAAGTCTCCGATGGTCGGCACTTTTTACCGCGCACCGAGCCCCGGCGCCGCTTCATTTATTGAGCTCGGCCAAACCGTAAAGCCAGGCGACCCGTTATGCATTATCGAAGCGATGAAGTTGCTCAACGAGATCGAGGCCGAGGTGGGCGGCACGATCAAACAGATCCTGGTCGAAAATGGCCAACCGGTGGAGTACGGCCAGCCACTGTTCATCATCGAGTAATGCGCCGCTCGTGCAGCGCGGCACCAACCAACCATGTTCAAAAAGATTCTGATCGCCAACCGCGGCGAGATTGCATTGCGGGTTCAGCGTGCATGCCGCGAGATGGGAATCAGCACCGTGGTCGTCCATTCGGAAGCCGACACCGACGCAAAATACGTGAAGCTCGCCGACGAATCGGTCTGCATCGGACCCGCTCCTGCAAGGGACAGCTATCTCAATATTCCGGCGATTATCAGCGCCGCCGAAGTGACCGACGCAGAAGCAATTCATCCCGGTTACGGCTTTTTGTCTGAGAACGCAGATTTTGCCGAGCGCGTCGAAAAAAGCGGCTTCTGTTTTATAGGGCCGCGGCCGGAGTCGATTCGGGCGATGGGCGACAAGGTTTCGGCCAAGCAGGCGATGGTGGCCGCCGGAGTGCCAACCGTGCCCGGATCGAACGGCGTTCTGCCGGAAGACCCGCGCGAGATCGTCAAGGTTGCCCGTGCCGTCGGCTATCCGGTGATCATCAAGGCGTCGGGCGGGGGCGGCGGCCGCGGCATGCGCGTCGTGCACACCGAAGCTGCGCTGATCAATGCCGTCAACATGACACGGCAGGAGGCGCACGCCGCGTTCGGTAACGCTGCCGTGTACATGGAGAAATTCCTGGAAGATCCGCGGCACATCGAATTCCAGGTCATGGCCGACCAGCATCGCAATGCCGTCTGGCTCGGCGAGAGAGACTGCTCGATGCAGCGTCGCCATCAAAAAGTGATCGAAGAGGCACCGGCGCCGGGAATCAACCGCCGCATGATCGATAAGATGGGCGACAAGGTTGTCGAGGCCTGCAAGAAGCTTAACTATCGCGGCGCCGGTACGTTCGAATTCCTGTTCGAGGGCGGCGAGTTCTACTTTATCGAGATGAACACGCGCGTGCAGGTCGAACATCCGGTCACCGAGATGGTGACCGGTATCGACATCGTGCAACAGCAGATTCGGATCGCAGCCGGTGAAAAGCTACGGGTGCGACAGCGCGACATCGAACAGAAAGGTCACGCGATCGAATGCCGTATCAACGCCGAGGACCCGGAGCGATTCACACCGTCGCCGGGCCGCATCACTGCCTGGCACCCGCCAGGCGGCCCGGGCGTACGCGTGGATTCGCACGCGTACACCGGTTATTTCGTTCCGCCGAACTATGATTCGATGATCGGCAAGGTGATCTGCTATGGCGACACGCGCAACCAGGCACTGGCGCGCATGCGCATCGCCATGTCCGAGATGGTCGTCGAAGGTATCAAGACCAATATACCGCTGCACCGCGAGCTGCTGATCGACGAAAAATTCGTGCTCGGCGGCACCAGCATTCATTATCTGGAAAAACGGCTGGCCGCGCGCCACATCACGTAGTTGCGGTCGACTGTGCTGGTTGAAATCACGCTGACGGTCGACGATGGTGCGGCCGACGCACTGGCCGACGCGTTGATCGAGCGTGGCGCAATGTCGGTCTCGATCGAAGACGCAAACGCCGGCACCGGCGCCGAAGAACCGCTGTACGGCGAGACAGGATCCGACGTGCAGCACCCCTGGGCGCAAAGCCGACTCCGCGTGCTGTCCGAACCCGATACGGCCGAGGTGTTGATAAAAGGAGCCATTGCTTCAACACAGATTGCGGCCGCGATCGAAAAAAGCGTTCGCATCGAAGATACCGACTGGGTGCAGCAAACGCAGTCGCAGTTCGCACCCCTGCGCATCACCGATCGTCTGTGGATTGTTCCAAGCTGGCACCAGCCGCCGGACGAGGCAGCCGTCGTCGTACGGCTCGATCCGGGCGTTGCATTCGGCACCGGCACGCACCCAACAACGCGCATGTGTCTTGCTTGGCTTGCAGAACGGCTGTCGCCCGGCGCGAGCGTTCTGGACTATGGCTGCGGCTCGGGCATCCTCGCCATCGCTGCGGCAAAACTCGGTGCAGGCGCAGTGCTCGGTGTCGACATCGATCCGCAAGCGCTCGCAGCTGCGCGCGCGAACTCGGCCGGCAACGGTGGCGGCGCCAGCTACACTGACTTGCAAGGGCTAAGCCAGAACGCAAACACCTTCGACGTCGTGCTTGCCAACATTCTTTCAAATCCGCTGAAGTTGCTCGCGCCCGCGCTTTGCGCGCGCGTTGCGCCGCACGGATCACTCGTGCTGTGTGGAATTCTGCAGCGGCAAGCAAGCGAAGTGGTGACTGCCTATCGCCAGGCCGACGCTGCGCTGCAACTGGGCGTCTGGCGGCGCGAGGACGGTTGGGTCTGTCTGTCCGGATCGCGCACAACAGCGACTCACTGAGATGGCGCTCGCCACCAAGTGTCCTCAATGCGGCGCCTTGTTCCGCGTCGTGGCAGATCAGCTGAAATTGCGCGGCGGACTCGTCCGTTGCGGGCAATGCCGTGCGGTATTCGACGCGATCGGTAGCCTGACCTACGTGGACGACGCCGCGTTGGCGCAAACGCGGACCATCACGGCCGTGACGCAACCATTGTCGCCGCCCCCACCTAGCTCTTCGACGCGCTCCGAGCGGACCGAGCCGTCATCCCCGTCGCGGCGCGTGGCACGCTCGCGGCCGGCGTCTACGAACACCAGTCCAGGCAAGCAGGCGCTCGGTCCAGCCACAACGTTGCGCATCGCCCCGACCGCGCCAGCCACGTTGGCCAATCCTTCGCTGCGACGTTCGGCGCCGTTGCCTGCAATGCAGTCGCACCGCGACCAACGGGATGAAGGTGAAGCGAAGCGCACGGGCCGCACCAAGCGCGAGCGTTCATTTGAGGAAGAGGCAGAAGCGGTGCTCGGCGTACCGACGCTGATTGCGCCGGGCGGTCGTGAACGCGTCAACGCGGGTTCGATCGTCGACGGCATGGAAGTCATTGAGCTGGCGGCTTTGCCCGGTGAAACGGACGTCCGCCCCGCCCAGCCAACTCGCGCGCCAGTTGCTGAGGAAGAGCCGGAATTCATTCGTGCCGACAAACCTGCGCGCCGCGGTTTCTCGATCGTGTTCAGCGGTGGCTCGTTCCTGCTGGCGTTGCTGGCGGTGGTGCAGTTCGCGATCATTTTTCGCTCCGAACTGCTGGCGCGGGCGCCGCAGGCGCGCGACACGCTGGTTCAACTGTGCGGACTGTTCAGCTGTACGGTGGGTTGGCCGACGCAGGTCGATCAGCTAGCAGTCATTGGCAGTGAATTGCAGACGATCCCGGGCACTGACGTGCTCGAGTTGACCGCGGTCATTCGGAATCGTGCGACGTTCCGGCAAGCGCTGCCGGCCGTGGAGGTTACATTGACGGACTCGCTAAACCGGCCGATCGCCCGCAAGGTTTTCACCCCGGCCGACTATCTTGCCGCCGCGGGCGAACCATCGTCACGCATCGACGATGGGCTAGGTACTGGAAGCGATTTCACGATCCGCCTGTTCTTCGAAGCGCGTGGCGTACAGGCAGCCGGTTTTCTCGTGTACCCGTTTTTTATCTAGCGATTCCGGCCGCCGACGTGAGCACATTGATCTGCGGTTCGATCGCGTACGACTCGATCATGGTGTTCCACGGTCGCTTCGCCGACCATATCCTGCCGCATCAGGTCCACATCTTGAACGTCGCGTTCCTCGTGCCCGAACTGCGGCGTGAATTTGGCGGATGCGCCGGCAATATTGCCTACAACGTCAAGCTGCTCGACGGACAAGCGTGGCCAATGGCCACCGTTGGCCAGGATGCGCAGCCGTATCTTGACCGACTCGATCGACTGCAGATTGATCGGCGCTTCGTGCGCAGGATCGAGAGCAGCTTCACAGCGCAAGCCTTCATCACGACCGACGCCGACAACAATCAGATCACGGCGTTTCACCCGGGGGCTATGTCCGAATCGCATCTGAACCGCATTCCGGGTGATGGCTCGATCAAGCTTGGGATCGTCGCGCCTGACGGCCGCGACGGCATGCTGCAGCACGCAGAACAATTCGCGCAGCACGGTATTCCGTTCGTGTTCGATCCCGGCCAGGGCCTGCCGATGTTTTCCGGCGAGGAGTTAGTTTGGTTTGTAAGTCGCGCCAGCTATGTGGCGGTCAACGATTACGAAGCGAAGCTTTTGACCGATCGCACGCAACTTACGCTCGATGAGCTATCGCGTAAGGTGCGGGCGCTGATCGTCACGCACGGCGCCGCCGGCTCTCAGATTCATACCGACGGCAGGATCGTGCAGATACCGGTCGCACCCGCACGTGAAGTCATCGATCCGACCGGGTGTGGCGATGCGTATCGCGCCGGCTTGCTGTTCGGCATTGCGCAGCAAATGGATTGGGAAACCACCGGCAAACTGGCCGCAATCATGGGCTCCATCAAGATCGGGCAGTCGGGCGGGCAGAGCCACACGGCTGATCGCGAATCGATCGGCGCGCGGTTTAAAGAAGCATTCGGATACAGGCCCTGGTAAAGCGGCGTCGAGAAGAACTGCCCGCTACACCCGCGCCACCACCATTTGCAGGACATACACCGCCAGCAGAAGTACCAGCGGTGACAAATCAAATCCGCCCACCGGCGGCAGGACGCGCTGAATCGGCGCGAGTAGCGGCCGCAGCAACATGCCGAGCGCGGGCGCGAACGGCGCGTGCGGATTGACCCAGCTAACGATCGCAAAAATGATCGTGATCCAAACGACGACGTTCAGCGCCCAAACGATCAGCTGGCGGAGTGCCGCCAGCAGGACGAACTCGAACGCAAAGTCGGCACCGATCACCTGCCGGATCAGAACCACTATCAGCAGCGTTACGAGAAACGCCGCCAATAAGGAGGCCCAATCGATACGCGCGCGCGCGGGTAGAACCCGATGCAGCGGCCGCACTAGCCAATTAGTCAGCGCCACTACAAACTGAACGACCGGGTTGCGTCCCGGCATGCCAATGGCGTGGATCCAGACGCGCAGGATCAGCAGCCCCACTAGGAGCGAACCTAAAACGTCAAGCAGGAAGCGGGCGATATCAACTAATAGCATGCCAGCATTAACAAAATGAAGTAACCAGTCCGACCGCGATTCTAAGCGGCGCGCGCCACGCGCTCGGAAGCCGCACGTCAGCCAAAGAAAAAGGGCGCCGTTTTCAGCGCCCTTGCCAATGGCAATTTGAAACTTGCTAGGGCCGGCTACCCGTCGGGAATGGCCATGCCGCTGCGGGATTCAGTGCGGTTTTCGCACCAGGTGCTGCGGCGGTCGACGGGGACATCGGTGTCGGCATCGATGCGGTCCTCGGCATAGACATTGGAGCAGCGGGTTTGCGCACGGCTGACTTTTTCACAGCCTTCTTGGGCGCTGACCGCTTCTTCGCAGCCTTTTTCGATTTCTTTGCCGACTTCCTAGCAGTTTTCCTAGCTACTTTTTTTTTTGCAGCCTTCTTGGCTGCACGCTTTTTCGTCGATTTTCTAGCTGTCTTCTTTGCTGCTGGTCGACGTTTTTTGGAGGCTTTTTTGCCTGATTTTTTCGCCGATTTTTTCGCTGCTTTTTTCGCTTTTTTCTTCATAGCCATGATGAATCTCCTTCGATGCACGTTAGTGCGGAGGTTGGGAAGGAAACCCGCTGGGCTGCCATCAAGGCAGGACCCGCCGGGCTATTCATCGGCGCATGCAGATGCTCTGTCGCCGCGACACCCCCAGAAGAGCGTTTGTGTTTCCGCAAATCCGAGAAATGCGCGGAACGGGCAGCGCACTGACCGCTGACGCTGATGAATTCGGCACGGCGCGCGCTATCAGACCGGCGCGCGCGCAAGAAAAGCGCCGGTACGAGCCCGGCGTCTGAATGATCGGATGTTTGTTGGGAAGAAAAAGAGCCGCAAGACCCGGAGGTCCTGGAACCAGTTTGCGTATGAGCTCTTGAACTGTGAGGTTGCGTAGTCAATTCCGTGATCAATCTTGGCTCGTTAAACACCGCGAATAACAAACCGATTGAACAGTTAAACAATGGATCGCGTTTTACGCGCAAAATAATTTCATCGCAAGATTTTTTTGCAATGAACATCGATTTGTGTGCGATTTGTTCCACTGTTCAAACGTTCAACGTCGCATCGTCAAGCTGTTGCGCTTCATCTGATCACGCTAATCCCGCATCAAAAACTGAGATCAATCCCAACTGAGCGCGCCTCCGCTTTGGTACTCGAGGACGCGCGTTTCGAAAAAGTTGCGCTCTTTTTTCAGATCGATCATCTCGCTCATCCAAGGAAACGGGTTCTCTTCCTGCCGGAACAAAGTCTCGATACCGATCTGCTGTGCGCGGCGGTTTGCGATGTAGCGCAGATACCCTTTGAACATCGGTGCGTTCAGCCCCAGCACGCCGCGCGGCATCGTGTCCTCTGCGTACGCATATTCCAGGTCGACGGCTTTGCGGAACAGGGCCCGCACCTCTTCGCGGAAGGGCACCGTCCATAACTGCGGGTTTTCGAGCTTGATCTGGTTAATCAGATCAATCCCGAAATTGCAGTGCATCGACTCGTCGCGCAGGATGTACTGGTACTGCTCCGCAGCACCCGTCATCTTGTTTTGCCGGCCGAGCGCCAGGATTTGCGTGAACCCGACGTAAAAGAACAGGCCCTCCATCAGGCAGGCAAAGACGATCAGGCTCTTTAGCAGCGCCTGGTCGCTTTCGGTGGTACCGGTGCAGAAGTGCGGATCGGTCAGCGTGTCGATAAACGGGATCAGAAATTCGTCCTTGTCGCGGATCGACCCCACTTCGTGATACGCGTTGAACACTTCGCCCTCGTCAAGCCCGAGAGACTCGACGATGTACTGGTAGGCGTGCGTATGAATCGCCTCCTCGAAGGCCTGCCGCAACAGGAACTGGCGGCACTCGGGAGCGGTGATATGCCGATAGGTCCCGAGCACGATATTGTTCGCCGCAAGCGAGTCGGCGGTGACGAAGAAACCCAAGTTGCGTTTGACGAGCCGCCGCTCGTCGTCGGTCAGCCCGTTCGGATCCTTCCACAACGCAATGTCGCGCGACATGTTCACTTCCTGCGGCATCCAGTGATTGGCGCATGTCGACAAATACTTTTCCCAGGCCCATTTGTATTTAAACGGAACCAGCTGGTTGACGTCGGTGCGGCCGTTGATGATTCGCTTGTCGGCCACGTTGACGCGACGCAGCTCCGGCGCGACGGTGCCCACCGACACGTCCGGCAACGTCATGTCGCTTTCTCGCGGTTTTAGCGCCACCGCCACCAACGGCGCGACGCTCTCCTCCCAGGCGAGGACGGTCATTGACAGGCCTCGCATTCGGCGAAACCGGCGTCTCCGGCTTTCAACATGCAGGCCTGGCCATCCGACGACGCGCCATTCGCTTGGGACTCGGTTGGAACCGCGTTCAGCTGCCCGGTGTTGGTGGTTGACTTCTCGGCGTGAGTCGCTCCGACAGTGCGCAGGTAATAGGTGGTTTTTAGCCCACGCCGCCAAGCCAGCCGGTAGGTCTCGTCGAGCTTCCTGCCCGAGACGCCAGCCATATATATATTGAGCGATTGCGCCTGATCGATCCACTTCTGGCGGCGCGCGGCGCACTCGATCAACCAGCTTGGATCGATTTCGAAGGCGGTCGCATACAACTTACGCACCTGGGCCGGCACGCGCTCGCTCTTCGCCAGCGAGCCGTCGTAGTACTTCAACTCGTGCACCATCACTTCGTCCCACACGCCTAGCGCCTTCAGATCACGTACCAGGTAGTCGTTGACGACCGTGAACTCCCCTGACAGATTCGACTTGACGAACAGGTTCTGGAACGTCGGCTCGATGCACGCATCGACGCCGACGATGTTCGAAATGGTGGCGGTCGGAGCAATCGCGACGCAGTTCGAATTGCGCATTCCGTACTGCTTGATGCGCTCACGCAACGCGTCCCACTCCATCGTCGAACTCATGTCGACTTCGACCAAACTGGGCGCGCCATCGCTCTTCAGGCTGCCACGCTGCTCTTTCAACAGCGCGAGCGAGTCCTGCGGCAGGATGCCGCGATCCCACAGCGAGCCAGCGAAAGAAGAATACGGACCGCGCTCCTGCGCCAGTTCGGTAGAAGCCCAGTAGGCGTAGTAGCAGGTCGCTTCCATGCTGCGATCAGCGAACTCGACCGCTTCGTTCGACGCGTAGGGCACGCGCAGCTGGTGCAGGCAGTTTTGAAATCCCATGATGCCGAGGCCAACCGGGCGATGCTTGACGTTGGAATTGCGCGCCTTGTTGACCGCGTAATAGTTGATGTCGATCACGTTATCGAGCATCCGCATCGCCGTGCGGATCGTCTTTTTCAGCTTGACGTGATCGAGCTCGTAGCCGCCGTTTTCGACTGCGCGCATATGCGCCGGCAGGTTGACCGAGCCCAGGTTGCACACCGCAATCTCGCTGTCCGACGTGTTCAGCGTGATCTCGGTGCACAAGTTGGAACTGTGGATCATGCCGACATGTTGCTGCGGTGAGCGCAGGTTGCATGCGTCCTTGAATGTGATCCACGGATGGCCTGTTTCGAACAGCATCGACAGCATCTTTCGCCACAGCGACTGCGCCGGAATCTTCCTGAAAAGCTTCAGCTCCCCGCGCGCCGCTTTCTCCTCGTAGCGCACGTACGCTTCCTCGAACCGGCGGCCGGTGAGATCGTGGAGGTTCGGGCAATCCGACGGCGAAAACAGCGTCCACTCGGCGCCTTCGAACACGCGTTTCATGAACAGGTCGGGAATCCAGTTCGCGGTATTCATGTCGTGCGTGCGCCGGCGATCGTCGCCGGTGTTCTTGCGCAACTCGAGGAACTCTTCGACGTCGAGATGCCATGTTTCCAGATAGCAGCACACCGCACCCTTGCGTTTGCCACCCTGGTTCACGGCGACCGCTGTGTCGTTGACAACTTTAAGAAAGGGCACCACGCCCTGGCTCTTGCCGTTGGTGCCCTTGATGTGGCTGCCGAGCGCCCGCACCGGCGTCCAGTCGTTGCCGAGCCCGCCCGCATACTTCGCGAGCAAAGCGTTTTCCTTGATCGCTTCGTAAATGCCGTCGAGATCGTCGCCCACCGTCGACAGATAACACGAGGAAAGCTGCGAGTGACAGGTGCCCGAGTTAAACAGCGTCGGGGTCGAACTCATGAAGTCGAAGCTCGACAACACCTCGTAGAACTCGATCGCACGCTCCTCCCGATCAATCTCGTTCAGCGCGAGCCCCATCGCGACGCGCATGAAAAATATCTGAGGCAATTCGAAGCGCCGGCCGTCGTGATGCAGAAAGTAGCGGTCGTACAGCGTTTGCAACCCCAGATAGTCGAACTTCAGATCGCGGGCGGCATCAAGCGCAGAGCCGAGTCGCTTCAGGTCGAACTGGCCTAGCCGTTCATCGAGCAAACCGGCGCCGATGCCGTACTTGATGAAGCGCGGAAAGGCTTCGGCATAAGTCGACTGCATCTGCGACTGCGCCACCTCCGCCACAAGGACCTCGCGGCGCACGGTGTGCAGCAGCAAGCGAGCGGTCACCGTCGAGTACGCCGGATCTTTTTCGATGAGTGCGCGCGCGGCGAGAATGGCCGACTTGTAGACCTCATCAAGAGGCACGCCGTCGTATAGATTCTTGACTGTCTCCGACAAGATCGCCTCGGGCGCGACGTAATCGGTGAGTCCCTCGCAAGCCGCGCGCACCACCGCTTCGACGCGGGGCAAGTCCAGTGGTACGCGCACCCCGTTTTCAAGCATCGATAGCTGCGGCGTCTCGTCCTGCCGCGTTGAGTGCTTTGCACGCTCCTGTGCGCGCTTTTCTCGATACAGCACATACGAGCGGGCAACGTCGTGCGCGCCGTCGCGCATCAGCGACAGCTCAACTTGATCCTGCACGTCTTCTATGTGAAAGGTACCGCCGGCGGGAAGGCGCCTGAGCAGCGCGCGTACGGTGCCGTCGGTTAACTTCTCGACCTGCTCGCGTACCGCTGCCGACCCCGCTCCCTGACCGCCGCGCACTGCTATGAACGCCTTCGTCATCGCCACGGCGATTTTTGACGGTTCAAATGAGACGACGGAGCCATTGCGGCGGATAACCTTGTAGTCGCCGAACGACGTGGCGTTAACCGCGCTGATTCCAGCGGTGCCGGAACCGGCTTCCGACGAAAAATCGCGCGCACCCGCGGCCAAGGCCGCACCCCCCGCCACAGCGGTCTGCGCCGTCATTTCCTGAAACTGCATGTCACCTCCAATTTGAATCGATGCTGCATCGGCGAACAGCAACGGCGCGAGCGGCAGCTCGTCGCCCAGGTTGCGTGTCAATGCAAACACCACAAGTTCTAGTCGCCGCACCCGGCACTGATACAACCACTGGTCAGAACGCCGCGCTTGAAACGGCGCATGCCGCCTCAGTTCCCGAGCTAGCAGCCGAGCAACTCTGTGCGCGCACTGCGGCCAACCTGATCAGCACTTGATACAACATCTTGTATGCGGTTGGCCCTAAGTCACTACGAATGGTGTGCGCATCATATGCGCAGAATTTTTGAAACTCAACAAGAGTTAATGGCGCATCGCATCGAAGACGCAATGCAGTGCAGAAAAAATCAAAGAGGCGGGATTGAAATGCTCGACGGCAGACGAATTCGGCGCCAGTCAAAGAGCGGGCCCGGATCGGTCTTGCGATCAGGCGCTATGTGATTGTGCCCACGCACCGCACTGATCGGGTATGCGGCCAGCGTGGCTTCAATAACGAGATTCAGCGACGCGTACTGCGCATCGCTGTAGCTGTCGAAGTCGGTACCTTCGAGTTCGATGCCGACGGAAAAATCGTTGCAACTGACGCGTCCGTTGAATACCGAGGCGCCGGCATGCCAGGCGCGATCGTTAAACGAGACAAACTGTGTCGACGCCCCGTGACGCTCGATCAATACATGCGCCGACACGCGGGCCGCAGCGATCTGCGCAAAGAACGGATCGACGGCGGGATTCAGGGCATTGGTGAACAGGCGGGCGATATGTCCGCCCCCGTAATGCCCGGGCGGCAGGCTGATGTTATGCAGGACAATCAGGTCGACCGCAACACCCGCGGGACGCTCGTCGAAGTTCGGCGAGCATTCGCGGCGAACCAAATCGAGCCAGCCGTCAGCGCCGACGATCACTTGATGCCGAGGCGCTGCATCCGATAGCGCAACTGACGAAAGGTGATGCCCAGCAGTTGCGCGGCCGCAGTCCGGTTGTAGCGCGTCTTTGCGAGCGCAGTACGAATTGCATCACGCTCCAGCGAGTCGAGGTAGGCACTCAGCGATGTAGGAATGCCGTCGACCACCTGAAAGTCGAGAACAGCGGTCGACCCCAGCTCTTCGGTCACCTCCGGCATCGGTGCTGCTATGTCCTCTGCCGCAACCGGTTCGGCATCGACGGTTGTTTCGAGCTCCGCATCGGGCAGCATCAGGTCGTCCGGCGCCAACACATCATCACCTGCCAGCGCGACGGCGCGTTCGAGAATATTTTCGAGCTCCCGCACGTTGCCCGGAAAGCTGTACCGCTTCAGCGCCGCCGTAGCCGCCGAGGACAAGCGCGCGTGGCGACCGCCTGCACGCTCGGCGATGCGCGCCAGAATAGAATCGGCAAGCAGCGGAATATCGTCGAGTCGCTCGCGCAGTCCAGGCACGCGCAGCTCGATCACATTCAGCCGATAAAACAGGTCCTGTCGGAACCTTCCCGCCGTGACGAGCGCACCGAGGTCCTGGTGCGTGGCACTGACGAGGCGGACATCGACCGGTTCCTCGGCAGATGCACCGACCTTACGCACTCGTCGTTCCTGAATGGCGCGCAGCAGCTTGACCTGCATCGCAAGCGGCAACTCGGCGACTTCGTCGAGAAACAACGTTCCGCCCGCTGCCGCCTGGAAAAAACCTTCGCGATCGCGCTCGGCGCCGGTAAACGCGCCCTTGCGATAGCCGAAAAACTCTGCCTCCATCAGAGTCTCGGGAATCGCGCCGCAATTGACCGCGATAAATGGCTGCTGACACCGGCTCGACGAATCGTGAATCGCGCGCGCAGCGAGCTCCTTGCCACTGCCTGACTCGCCACGAATCGCGACCGGCGCCATGCTGCGCGCAAGACGGCCGATCATCGTGCGCATCTGGCGCATCGCCGGCGTGTCGCCGGTCAGGCGACCGAGCGCGCCGCCCGTATCGGAGCTTGCCGCAGGCATGGAATTGTCCGCCGGCGCGACCGATTCGCGCACCGCCGAGCGCACCAGCATGCGTAGCTGATTCAGGTCAACCGGCTTCGTCAGGTAGTCGAATGCTCCCGCCTTTAGCGCGGCCACCGCGTTTTCGGCGCTGCCGTACGCGGTGATCACCGCAATCGGCGGTCCCGCCGATACGGCGACGTGGCGCACCAGCTCGAGCCCGGTGCCATCGGGCAACCGCATGTCGGTCAGGCATAGCGCATAGGAGTTGCGGGCGAGCAGCGCCCGGGCGCTGCTGACCGACTCGGCCGTATCGACATCGAGACCGAGGCGCACTAACGTCAGCGAGAGCAACTCGCGCAAATCGGCTTCGTCATCGACCACCAGAACCGCGGGCTGCCTGCGCTGAACCGGCGGCACGGGTACGGATTGAGCGCCAGTGGGCGAGTTCATTTGTATTCTTGTGTGTGGCTAGCGAATCGGCAGCGTATCGAGAAAGCCCTGCTGCTCGTTCCCGACCCGCGCGCCGCCTCCGAAGCGCAGCAGAAAGCCGTCACGCGAAGACCCGTCGATCTCGCGTCGCGATGAGTAAGACAACAGGGCACGGTTGGTGACGCAGAATTCGCGTGCGAGATACAGTCCAAGACCCGTGCCCTGACTGCGCGTCGTAAAAAAAGGCTCGAACAATGCGGCGCGGGCATCCGCAGGCACGCCCGTACCGTCGTCGAATACCCACAACTGCGCACGATCCTGCTCGGGTGCGCGCTCGATGACGATCCGCACCGATTTCGGACCTCCGGTGGCGTAGCGAAATGCATTGTCAACCAGGTTATAGAGCACCTGTCTCAGATGCGATTGCTCGAATTTCACGCTCAGTTCGGGTTCCGATTCAATCTGAATCGTGGCGGCAGCCAGCGCACGATCGCGCTGAAACTCGGACACAAACTGCCGGACGAACTCCCCAATGTCGATCTCGTCCCCGAGCGGTGGCTCGCGGCGCGCGACCCGCAGCACATCCTCGACCAATCGATTCAGCCGCTGCGTGTTCTCGCGCACGATTCCGGCCAAACGCTTCAGCAGTGGGTCCGCGCTGTCCTCGCCCATCAGTTGCCCGGCGTGGCTGATGGCCGCCAGCGGATTACGGATCTCGTGCGCAATCGATGCCGTCAAACGACCCATCGCGGCCAGCTTCAGCTGCTGCGCGCGATCTTCGACGTCGCGTACATCCTCGATAAAGATGACGAACTCTTCGTCGGATCCCGAGGTCGGACGTGCAAAGCGTGCACGCATCCGCGATTCCAGCAGTGGTGTCGCCGCGTCTGCGCCATCGCCGGCCATCACCGTGTTGGACCACGCGCCCTCGCTGCGCCCAGCGTTGACCCACTGCATAAATGCTTCCGCGAGCGCTCGCGCGTTTGGCAACGTGGTCAGGCACACACCGGTCAGTTGCGCCGAGGGTTCGAGTCCCAGCATGCGACGTGCGGCGCGATTGTTCGCGCGCACCTGCGTCGCGGGGTCGACGACGATCACGCCCTGCTGCATCTGCGCAATGACCAGCCGGTTGATCGCGAGCTGATTCTGTAGATCGCGCCCGCGCGAGCGGGCCAGGCGCTCCTGACTCGCCAACCGCGAACTCAACGCGCGCAGCAGCGCCGTAACGGCAAACAACGCTGCGCCATAAAGCCCCGCTTGAAAAAGAAGTTGGTCGGAAGCGTCAGCCGACAACGAGCGCACACCCGCGTCGATCAGTATCGCCAGCACGGCAACCGCACACACGAAGAAGACCAGGGTTGACGGTAACAGTAGCGAAGCCCCGGCCAGCGGCAATAGAAAGAGAATGACCCAGCCCGACGCGACCCCCCCGCTGCTGACGACCATCGCCGTGATCACGACAAAATCGAGGACGAGCTGCCCGATCACCTGCGCCAGAAAACGGCGATGCAGGTACAGCGAAAGTCCCGCGAACAAGGCGGCCAATCCGAAATACGAGATCGACGCGGCGAGCGTCGACCCGACGACGCCACTGACCCCCAACGGTCGCGCCCCGAAAGCAGCACTCGCAAACACCAATGCGGCTGCCACGATGACGCGCGTGCTCGCAAAATATTCGAGCGCTCGCCAGGGCGTTTCGTCATCGCCAGGCGGCCTGCCGCTGAGCGGCACTTCCACCACCTGAATCGACGTGTCGGAGGCGCTCACTCGTTATGGATGGATGGTGTCGGCGCAGTAAATTCGGCGCAACCGTCGTCGCTTTACTGGCGGGGCGGAGAGGTCACGCGACGATGCTCTTCGCAGCAGTAGTAGCGCTCCTCCTGCGCGATCGCCTCTTCACGCGGAATGTGCAGACCGCAGGTCGCACAGCTGACCATCGGCAACCGGGGAACGCCGGCGCCGACGTCGCCCGGCGGCAGCTGTCTCTTCTGCACCACCCGCCAGACAACGTAGACCACCAGCGCGAGCAGCACGAAGAAAAGTATTCGACTCATCCGTTCAACCTCGATGCAGCAATACTTCAAGCACGAAGTGGCTACCGACGTAGGCCAGCATCAGCATCACGAAGCCGGTGATAGTCCAGCGCAGGGCGGTGCGCCCGCGCCATCCGAACACCACGCGTCCCAGCAGCAGTCCTGCAAACACGATCCACGAAGCGATCGCAAATACCGTCTTGTGGTCGAACCGCAGCGGGCGGCCAAAGAGTTGTTCGGAAAAAAAAATCCCGCTGGCCAACGTCGCGGTCAGCAACATAAACCCGACCGTAATCAGACGGAACAGCACGCCTTCCATTGCCAGCAAGGGGGGTAGCCGGTCAATAACAAAAGCAAGCCGCCCACCGCCCATTGTGACTGCGGTGTCCCCGTGCAGCCGGCGCTCCATTGTTGCCATCAGCAGTGCGTGGATCGCCGCGATAGTCAGCAGGCTGTAAGCGAGAATCGCCAGCAGCAAATGCACCTGGAACAGCGGCGCCGCGCTAGAACTGCCGACCATGGCACCCGGAAACAGCACGGGCAACAAAGATGCCATCGCAGTCAATGGCAGCACCAGCAAAAACATGCCGCGCGAAGGCGAGAATATCGTTTCAACGCACACGATCAAGGCCGTGATCCACAGCGTGGCCGACAGTGCATGCGCGAAACCAAATCGCAGCGCGCCGTTTTCGTACATCCCGTGCAGCAGAAGCGTGCCGTGTAATACGAGCGCCAGTGCCAGTACGGCCGCCTGCCACATCGGAGGCCGTGCCGGACCGGGCCGCTGCCCGCTCCATTCGCGCCATGCAACCAGCAGGTAAAGCGCGGCGACGGCCACGTACAATGCGAGCCACTCGAAGCGCAACTGCATGAATGTTTATACCATGCAGATGTTGGATTCTTCCTCTGCGCAGTAAGCCGAATTCGCTTCCTTTTCCGATGCTAGATCAACTGACCACCAAACTCGCGCGCGTCGTCAAGACGATGCGCGGCGAGGCGCGACTGACCGAGGAAAACATGCAGGGAATGCTGCGCGAAGTCCGCGTGGCGCTGCTCGAAGCCGATGTCGCGTTGTCCGTCGTGCGCGACTTCGTCGGCCGCATTAGAGAAAAAGCGCTGGGTGAAGAGGTTGCAGGAAGTCTGACGCCCGGGCAGGCGCTGGTCGGCGTCGTGCAGCATGAGCTCACCGCGCTGATGGGCGGTGACGTCGACGAAAAGCAGCGCCAGCTGAACCTGGCCACGCAGCCGCCGGCCGTCATTCTGCTTGCCGGCCTGCAGGGCGCGGGCAAAACCACGACCGCCGGCAAGCTCGCGCGCTGGCTCAAGGCAGAGCGCAACAAGAAAGTGCTCGCCGTGTCGACCGACGTCTACCGGCCGGCCGCCATCGAGCAGCTCATGCTGGTTGCGGAACAAGCGGGCGCACAGTTTTTCCCCTCGGCCCTCGGCGACCAACCGCTCGATATCGCGGCGCGCGCGATCGATCACGCAAAGCGACACTATTTTGACGTGCTGATCGTCGACACCGCGGGCCGGCTTGCGATCGACGAGGCAATGATGCAGGAAGTCGCCGCCCTTGAAGCGTGTCTCAGTCCTATCGAGACGCTGTTCGTGGTCGACGCGATGCTCGGTCAGGATGCGGTCGCGACTGCAAAGGTGTTTGGCGAGCGACTGCCGCTGACCGGGATCATCCTGACCAAGCTCGACGGCGATTCACGCGGCGGCGCCGCGTTGTCGGTACGACACGTGACCGGCAAGCCGATCAAGTTCGTCGGTATCGGCGAGAAACTCGACGGGCTCGAGCCGTTTTCGCCTGATCGCATGGCGAGCCGGATTCTCGGCATGGGCGACATCGTTGCGCTGGTCGAAGACGTCAAAAAGTCGGTCGACCAGCAGAGCGCACAGAAATTTGCCAAGCGAATGCAATCGGGTGAGCGCTTTGACTTGAATGATTACAGGGAGCAAATCGCGCAGATGCGAAAGATGGGTGGGCTGTCGGGCCTGATCGATAAACTGCCGGCACAACTTGCAGAAGCGGCCAGCCAGGTCAACGCCGACGATCAGGAAAAGCAGATTCGCCGTACCGCAGGCATCATCGATTCCATGACGGCCGCGGAACGCAGTAAGCCGGAATTGATCAAGGCGTCACGCAAGCGACGTATCGCTGCCGGTGCGGGCGTACCGGTGCAGGAAGTCAATCGAATGCTGAAGCAGTTCGATCAAATGCAGACGATGATGAAGCAGATGAAGAAGGGCGGGCTGGCCAAGATGATGCGTGGCTTGGGAGCGCTGAAAGGCATGCCGGGTTTGCCGCGCTAGGGTTTAGACACCGGCTTGGCCCCGACGGCAGGTTAGTACGCGACGCCCTTATCCCACGCGCGCGCTGGGCAAGTTCGGCTCTGCGGGCTTCGCGTCGTAGCTCCAACGGCTTTTCCAGGCGGCGAGGATCGAATCTGGATAGCTCGCGCGTCCGCGGCTGCCGTTGTAGCGGCCGAGCGCCATGAACAGGTCACCCCGTTCGACATCCAGGTAGTGCCGCAGAATCACCGTGCCATAGCGCAGGTTGGCGTGCATCGAAAAGAGATGGCGCGATTCGCCGTCGCCAATGATGCGTGTCCAAAAGGGCATCACTTGCATCAACCCACGGGCGCCCGCAATCGAGATCGCGTACTTGCGAAAGTTGCTTTCGACTTGGATCAATGCCAGCACCATTTGCCGGTCCAGCCCGGAGCGCGTGGCCTCGTAGTCGAGCGTCTTCAGGAACTCGACGCGCGCCGCATAGTCGCCCACTCGATTGCCGAGTCGCTCGGACATCTCGCCCACCCATGCCAGATACGCTATTCGCTGGTCAATCTTGTCGTGGCGCCGCGCGGGTGGCCGCGCATCGGCAATTTTCGCCGCCAATGCCGTCTGCACGGCGGCAGCGAGCGGCTCATATTGCTGCGCACCGGCCATTGCACGTCGCGGAAGCCAGAGCGCAAGGGCTGCTGGGCCGGCCGTGATCAGCAAGTGGCGGCGCGCAGGCGAATGCGATCGCATCAGGCCAGCACCAGTTGACTTCGCAGGAAGTTGACGGCGTCTCCGACGGGAAGCGCCGTCGTTTGCAGCGAACGCCGGTTTACGTATTCAAGATTGCCGTCTTTCAAGCCGCGTTCGCCGATCGTGATCCGGTGCGGGATTCCGATCAGCTCCATCTCCGCAAACATCACACCGGGGCGTTCATCACGATCGTCGAGTAGCACGTCGACGCCCGACGCCTGCAATTGCGCGTAAAGCTGATCGGCGACTTGCCGTACTTGCTGCGACTTGCGGTAGCCGATCGGAGTAAGGACCACCGAGAACGGGGCGAGGGCGTCGGGCCATACGATGCCCTTGCCATCGTGGTTCTGCTCGATCGCGGCGCCGAGCAAACGCGTGATACCAATGCCGTAGCTTCCCATTAGCATCGTTTGCGCCTGGCCTGCTTCGTCAGTAAAGCGCACGTTCATGCTTTGCGGATAAGGCAAACCGCCGAACACGTGCCCGACTTCGATACCACGTTGAAGGGCGAGCACGCCCTTGCCATCAGGCGATGGATCGCCCGCAACAACACTGCGCACGTCGGCGACGATCGGCTCGGGAATATCGCGCCCCCAATTGACGCCGGTGTAGTGAAAGTCTTCCTCATTCGCGCCGCTGACAAAATCGCTCATGTTGGCGACAGTTCGATCGGCAACCACCGTGACCGGTTCGAGCGTTCCTATGGGCCCGAGGTAGCCGGGCCTGCAACCGAAGTGTTGCAGGATTTCGGCCTCAGTCGCGAAGCGAAATCCGCTGGTTAAGCCCGCTACTTTGCCGACCTTGATCTCGTTCAGTTGATGATCGCCGCGAATCAATACGAGCCAGATTTGCGCGGCCGAGCTATCGGCGCTATCGACCGCCAGCACGATCGATTTGACAGTGCGCGCCAGTGGAATGCTGAGTAGCGCGGCCACCTCCTCGCATTTTTCCTTGCCGGGCGTCGGAGTCTTGTGCAGCGCTTCCCGGGGATCGGCGCGCTTGGCAATCAGTGCGAGTCCCTCGGCCAGTTCGACGTTGGCCGCGTAATCCGAGGTTGGGCAATACGCGATCGCGTCTTCGCCCGTATCGGCAATCACCTGAAACTCGTGACTTGCAGTTCCCCCGATGGTGCCGGTGTCGGCCGCGACCGCGCGAAACCGTAACCCCATCCGGCCGAAGATTCGTTCGTAGGCGTCGTACATCGCCTTGTAACTGGCGCGCGCTCCGGCTTCGTCGCGATCGAACGAATAGGCATCCTTCATTGTGAACTCGCGGCCGCGCATCACGCCGAAGCGCGGCCGCCTCTCGTCGCGGAACTTGGTTTGAATATGATAAAAATTGACCGGTAATTGCTTGTAGCTACCAATCAGCTCGCGCGCGATATCGGCGATGACTTCCTCGCTGGTGGGTTGCACGATGAAGTCGCGCTGGTGTCGGTCTTTCAGTCGCAACAGCTCGGGGCCCATCTTTTGCCAGCGCCCCGACTCCATCCACAGCTCAGCCGGCTGCACTATCGGCATCAGCAGCTCGACCGCTCCCGCGTGATTCATTTCCTCGCGAACGATCGTCTCGATTTTGCGGATCGAGCGCAATCCGATCGGCATGTAGGTATAGATGCCGGCTGCCAGTCGACGGATCATGCCGGCCCGCAGCATCAGCGAGTGGCTGATGATCTCGGCATCGGCCGGAGCTTCTTTAAGCGTAGAGATGAAAAATTGGCTCGCGCGCATGTGGGGCTTCGTTGTGAGCCAGAACCGAATCTGTCCCTATAATCAAACAAATAGTAAAGGTTCAGAGGTTGGCATGCTGGACAAGGACGGGTACCGCCCGAACGTCGGCATCATCCTGCTCAACAGTCGCAACGAGGTCTTTTGGGGCAAACGCGTTAGACAGCATTCGTGGCAGTTCCCGCAGGGTGGGATCAAGTACGGCGAGTCGCCTGAGCAAGCGATGTATCGCGAGCTCGGGGAGGAAATCGGGTTAACTGGCGAGCATGTGAAGCTGGTCGGTCGCACGCGCGAGTGGCTGCGCTACGACGTGCCGGATCAATGGGTACGACGCGAGCTGCGCGGCAATTATCGTGGCCAGAAACAGATCTGGTTTCTATTGCGGCTGGTCGCGCGCGATTGCGATGTCCGCCTGCGTGCCACCACCCATCCGGAATTCGATGCGTGGCGCTGGCACGACTACTGGGTGCCGCTGGATGCGGTGATCGAATTCAAGCGCGAGGTGTATCAGCAAGCTCTGCTTGAATTATCACGCTTCGTATTCAAGCCGGTACGCGGCCACGTCAAAGCGGCGCGCAACCGACTCGCGGCACTCGACGATCCTTCAACGACCGGCGTATCGGTCCAGCCGCCAAGTGAAGCGGCATGATCGGCACCGGCTCAATCGACCATTTAGGTGAGCACCAGATTGTCGCGGTGGATTAGTTCGGGCTCCTCAATGAAACCCAAGATGCTTTCGATGTCCGCGGTCGGCCGCCGCACCACCAACCGGCACTGAGCGCTCGAGTAGTTGACGAGCCCGCGCGCGACTTCGCGACCCAGGTGATCGACGCAGGCCACGACGTCGCCGCGCTGGAATTCGCCGTTTACGCAAATTACCCCGATTGGCAGCAGGCTTTTGCCGCCGGCGACTACGGCCCGCGCAGCACCCTCGTCCAGTGTTACCTGGCCTCTGCACTGCAGGTGGCTTGCCAGCCACTGCTTGCGGGCGGTGAGAACAGCCGTGCCGGCAGTCAACTGCGATCCGATCGACTCGCCTTGCGCCAGCCGAATTAGCACATCAGGCTCGCGGCTCGCGGCGATGATCGTATGCGCCCCGCTACGCGCTGCGCGTTTGGCCGCAAGTACCTTGGTTAGCATCCCGCCGCGCGCCGTGCCGCTACCGGCGCCTCCGGCGATCGCTTCCAGCGCTGGATCGCCCGCACGCCCCTCTTGGATAACGGTAGCGTTCGCATCACGGCGCGGGTCGGTCGAGTAAAGCCCCGCCTGGTCGGTCAGCAATACAAGCGCATCGGCTTCGACCAAATTGGCGACCAACGCGCCCAGCGTGTCGTTGTCGCCGAACTTGATCTCGTCGGTCGCAACGGTGTCGTTTTCGTTGATGATCGGTACCACGCCCAGCTGAAGCAAGGTGAACAGCGTCGAGCGCGCGTTCAGGTAGCGCGCACGATCGGCGAGGTCGGTGTGCGTCAGCAGCACCTGCGCAGTCTGCAGACCGTGTGCGCGAAAGCTCGCTTCATACGCCTGCGCCAGACCCATCTGCCCGACCGCGGCGGCGGCCTGCAGCTCGTGAATTTCGTGCGGCCGGCGTTTCCAGCCCAGCCGCTGCATGCCTTCCGCGATGGCGCCGCTCGACACCAGCAACACCTGCTTTCCACCTGCGCGCAGCGCGGCGATCTGGCGTGCCCAGCTATCGATCGCGGCGTGATCGAGGCCACGCCCGTCGGCCGTTACCGAGCTACTGCCGATCTTGACAACCACCCTGCGCGCCGCGGCGATAATCGACGTCACACTCCACCCTTCACGTCTGCCCCGTCTTCGACCGTGAAACGCGCATCCGCGTCGCCCTCCTCTTGCGAATGCTGCGCGCGTTGCGTGGCAAGGAAGCGCGCTACCGCTGAGGCCAGTTCGCGACATCCCTCGCCTGTGGCGGCAGACAACGCAAAAACCGGTGCTTTGGTGCGCAACCGGCGGCGGAATTGATCGACCAAAGCCGTACGCTGGTCCGGCGCCACCAAATCGATCTTGTTAAGCACCAACCAGCGTGGCTTGCGATACAGCTGGTCGTCGTATTTGCGCAGTTCGGCGGCGATCGCCTTCGTATCCTGCACCGGGTCACCGCTCTCGGGCGCAGCACAATCGATCAGATGCAACAGCAGATCCGTCCGGCTTAGGTGCCGTAGGAACTGATGGCCCAAGCCCGCACCTTCGGCCGCACCTTCGATCAAGCCGGGGATATCAGCGATAACGAAACTTTGCTCGGGGCCGACACGGACGACGCCTAGATTCGGATGCAGTGTCGTAAACGGATAATCGGCGACTTTCGGCCGCGCATTCGATACCGCGCGGATCAACGTCGACTTGCCGGCGTTCGGCAAGCCGAGCAGCCCGACGTCAGCCAGCACGCGCAATTCCAGATTCAGCTTGCGCCGCTCGCCCGGCTCTCCTCTCGTAAATTGTCGCGGTGTGCGATTGGTGCTTGACTTGAAATGAAGATTGCCGATGCCGCCTCGACCCCCCCTTGCCAGCAGTACGCGTTGTCCGTGCGCAATCATGTCGACAAATTTTTCGCCAGTGTCGGCATCCGTGATCACGGTGCCAACGGGTACGCGCAGGTCGATATCGGCTCCGCCCGCACCGTAGCAATCGGCGCCGCGCCCCTTCTCACCATTCTTCGCCTGATGACGCCGGGCGTAGCGAAAGTCGATCAGCGTATTGATATTGCGGTCGGCAGCGACCCAAATGCTGCCGCCGCGGCCGCCGTCGCCGCCGTCGGGTCCGCCCTTGGGAATGAACTTCTCGCGCCGAAACGAAGCGCAGCCATCGCCACCGTCGCCGGCCGCAATATCTATCGTCGCTTCGTCAATAAATTTCACTTGCGATCCAAATAAAAAAGGCCCGGCCGCGAACGGCAGGGCCTCCGGTGAATCGAGACGGACCTACGCCGCGACGCTGCTTGACTGCTCGCTCGGCTGCGCTCCCGCTTCAACCCTTACGACGCGCCGGCTCTTTGCACCGCGAACATTGAACTGGACCGTGCCATCAACCAGCGAAAACAACGTATGGTCGCGTCCCATGCCAACATTCTGACCGGCATGAAACTTTGTTCCGCGCTGACGCACGATGATCGCGCCCGCCGTGATGGCCTGGTTACCATAGACCTTGACACCCAGGCGCTTCGCCTGCGAATCGCGCCCATTGCGTGAAGAACCGCCCGCCTTTTTATGTGCCATTCGACAAATCCCCGTTAACGCGCGTTCACACCGACAGACCGCTTAGTGAATCGAGTCGATCCGCAGTTCGGTGTAATTCTGCCGATGCCCGCCGTGCTTCTGAAAATGTTTCCGCCGGCGCATCTTGAAGATGGTGACCTTTTCGTGCCTACCGTGACTTAGGACCGTTGCCATCACCGCCGCACCCGATATAAACGGCGCGCCGAATCGCACATTGTCGCCGTCCGCAATTGTTAGTACGTCCGTCAGTTTTAATTGCTGTCCCAGGTCGCCCTGCACGGACTCAACCTTGACGGTATCACCGGCGGTAACGCGATATTGTTTGCCGCCCGACTTGATGACTGCGTACATCAGAACTCCAGTGCGATGAGCCGCCTAAAAAGCCGAGCATTATCTCACCGTTCGCGAAACCGCGTCAAACCGTTCCGGGCGTGCACCGACACGCACCTATAATTGACCAATGACGTACTTGGCGGCTCCCGCCTCCCGCATCATCGCCACTCCGCGGCCTGAAACGGTCAGGCATGGCGAACTCGAGCACGTGCTGGGACCGATTTCAATCGACATCAGGGCGGTGGACACGGTTATCCGCGCGCGGCTCGAATCGGATGTCGCCTTGATCAATTCCGTTGCAGAGTACATCGTGGCCGCCGGTGGCAAGCGCCTGAGACCAGCCGTTTTGATACTGATGGCGCGCGCGTTGGGCTATCGCGGTGAAAAGCACGTTGATCTGGCGGCGGTGATCGAGTTCATTCACACCGCCACGCTGCTGCACGACGATGTGGTCGACGAATCCGACCTGCGTCGTGGACGACCGACAGCGAATTCGATCTTCGGCAATGCCGCCAGTGTGCTGGTCGGCGACTTCCTATACTCCCGCTCCTTTCAGATGATGGTCGACGCCGGCAGCCCGCGGGTCATGTGCATCATGGCCGATGCAACGAACCGAATCGCCGAAGGCGAAGTTCTACAGCTTCTAAACATCCACGATCCCTCGGTCAATGAAGATCGGTATTTCGACGTGGTCCAGCGCAAGACGGCGACGCTTTTTGAGGCCGGCGCTCGCATCGCTGCAGTCATTGCGGGCGCCAGCGCGGCCGTGGAAGAACAATGCGCAAGCTATGGCGCCGCGCTGGGCAAGGCGTTCCAGATCATTGACGACGTGCTCGACTACTCGGGTGATAGTGAGGCAATCGGCAAGCGGCTCGGGGACGATCTTCGCGAGGGCAAGATGACGCTGCCGCTAATCCATGCGCTGCGCTGTGCGCCGCCCGCTCAGCGTGACTTCGTTATTGCTGCCGTCCGCGACGGGCGCGGTGACTTCGCGACCGTTGCACGCATCGTCACCGAAAACGGTTCGCTCAACTATTCACGCGTGTGGGCACAGCATGAGGCAAGCCAGGCGCGCGCAGCGATTCGCGAGTTGCCGCCGACGATTTTTCGGGATTCCTTGCTACACTTGATCGACTTTGCGATCGACCGAACTCGCTGATTCCCACGAGATCAACAGATACAAAGCAAACTCGGGGTGTAGCTCAGCCTGGTAGAGTACTGCGTTCGGGACGCAGGAGTCGGAGGTTCAAATCCTCTCACCCCGACCATCCCCGTCTTGATTCATGTGCTTCCGCTCAACCCTGATGTGACATTTGCCCGCTCTGTGGGGCACGCCGATCGTCTTGCCCGGTTTGCGGGAGTTTAGGTTTACAAATCCACGGCTTATCAGCGGTATCTTTCGCCTTCTCTAAGGTGGCCGGACAGCTATAACTTGGCGGTTCGGAGGCTTCGATTCGCGTAGCTCGTCCGTTTCGAGCTCAGCAAAGCGGTTTTAGGGATACTCGCTACCCAAATGTCCACCGTAATTCAAGGCTCGCCCACGGCCGTTGGAGCCCTAACCGGGCTCGCGCGGGCACTGGTGCAACAAGGCAAGCTGCGTCCCGATCGCGCCGAGAATTTCGCGCGCAAGGCGACGCAGAGCAACACGCATTTCATCGACGAGCTGATCGGCTCGGCCGACGTCACGGGCCTGTCGGCCGGCGCGATTGCGAAGTTCGCTGCTGATACGTTCGGGCACGCGCTGCTAGACCTCGCCGCTGTCGATTTCGAGCAGCTGCCGAAGGACATCATCGACAAAAAGCTGGTGGCGTCACTGCGCGTGCTGGCGTTGCGCAAGCGCGGTAATCGGCTCGCCGTCGCGGTATCTGACCCTACCAACACGCACGCGCTCGATCAGATCAAGTTCCAGACACAGTTAGCGATCGACGTGATCGTCGTCGAACACGACAAGCTGATGCGGCACGTCGAAGCCCAGGCGCAGAGTGTTGCGCAGGCGCTCGATACGATGACCGGCGCCGGTGAGGACATCGATTTTGGGATGCTCGATGAACCCTCGGAGGTTTCTGCCGAGGACGCAGCGGCACAGGCCGATGTCGACGACGCTCCAGTGGTGCGCTTCCTGCAAAAGCTGCTGCTCGACGCGATCGGTGAAGGTGCTTCCGACCTGCACTTTGAGCCCTACGAGAAGTTTTATCGCGTCCGCTTCAGGCTGGACGGGCAGATGCGCGAAGTCGCGCAGCCGCCGATAGCCATCAAAGAACGGCTATCGACGCGCATTAAGGTGTTATCGCGGCTCGACATCGCCGAGAAACGCGTGCCGCAGGACGGCCGCATGAAGCTGGCGTTATCCGGACAGCGCGCGATCGATTTTCGCGTCAGCACTCTGCCAACGTTATACGGCGAAAAAATTGTGATGCGGATTCTGGATGCGTCGCAAGCCAAGATGGGCATCGATGCGCTCGGCTACGAGCCGGACCAAAGGCAGTTGTTGCTTGATGCTGTTCAGCGACCGTACGGGATGGTGCTTGTTACCGGCCCGACGGGATCGGGCAAGACAGTATCGCTTTACACGTGTCTAAACATTCTGAACAAGCCGGATATCAATATTTCGACCGCCGAAGATCCCGCCGAAATTCAAATGGCAGGAATCAACCAGGTTAACGTGAACGAAAAGGCCGGTCTCACATTTGCCAGCGCATTGCGCGCGTTCCTGCGGCAGGATCCCGACGTCATCATGGTCGGCGAGATCCGTGACCTGGAAACCGCCGATATTGCGATCAAGGCCGCGCAGACGGGCCACATGGTGCTGTCAACGTTGCATACGAATGATGCGCCCGGCACACTCGTTCGGTTGGCGAACATGGGAGTGGCGCCGTTCAACATCGCGTCGAGCATTATTCTTATTACCGCGCAACGCTTGGCGCGCAAGCTCTGCGCCTGCAAGCAGCCGATCGAACTGACCAAGGAAGCGATGATCGGCGCAGGGTTCGACGCTTCAGTTGTCGACGGCAGTTGGATCGCCTATAAGCCGGTGGGCTGCGAGCGGTGCAAGGGCAGCGGATACAAGGGTCGTCTCGGCATATACCAAGTGATGCCGATCACCGAATCGATGCAAGATATGATTTTGAAGAATGCCAGCGCGATGGACATCGGACGCGAAGCGGCGAAAAACGGCGTGCGTGATCTGCGTCAGTCCGGGCTGCTGAAGGTCAAGCAAGGAATCACCTCACTCGAAGAAGTGTTGGGTTGTACCAATGAATGAAAGTCAAGCGGAGTAACTGATGGCCACCGGAACACTTGCCAAGGGACGCCCTGCCGCACAGGTAAGGGAGTCGATGTTTCATTGGGAAGGGCGCGACAAGAACGGCCGCGTCGTAAAGGGCGACATGCGCGCGGGCGGAGAGTCGGTCGTCGCAGCATCGTTGCGCCGGCGCGGCATCATGACGACCAAGATCAAGAAGCAGAGCTTCTCGCGCGGCAAGAAAATCACCGAGAAAGACCTGGCGTTGTTCTCGCGCCAGTTGTCGACGATGTTGAAGGCCGGTGTGCCGTTGATGCAGGCATTCGATATCGTCGGCAAGGGGCACTCCAATCCGTCGATGGCGCGCTTGATGAACGACATTCGCGCCGACGTCGAAACCGGTACCAGCTTGAACCAGGCATTCCGCAAATACCCGCTGTACTTCGATCCGCTGTTCTGCAACCTGGTGGCGGCAGGCGAGCAGGCGGGTATCTTGGAAACGTTGCTGGATCGTCTTGCGACGTATCAGGAAAAGACGATCGCGTTGAAGGGCAAGATCAAGAAGGCCATGTTCTACCCAATCATGATCATTTTGGTCGCGATTCTTGTGACTGCGGTCATCATGATTTTCGTGATTCCGTCGTTCAAGAGCGTGTTCACCAGTTTCGGTGCCGATCTTCCCGCACCGACATTGATGGTGATCGCGATGTCGGATTTCATGGTGGCCTACTGGTACGTGGTTTTCGGCATTGCTTTCGGCGGTGTCTACTTTCTGCTGCAGGCGTGGCGGCGATCGCCGAAAGTCAAGGCTGCTGTCGATCGCACATTGCTGAAGCTGCCGGTACTGGGGGAGATGCTGCAGAAAGCTTCGATCGCACGTTGGAGCCGCACGTTGGCAACCACGTTTGCCGCGGGCGTGCCACTGGTTGAGGCGCTGGATTCGGTTGGCCCGGCCGCCGGCAACTGGGTCTACAAAGAGGCTACGAAGCAAGTACAAAACGAGGTCAACATCGGCACGAGTCTGGCGCAGTCGATGCAGAATACCGGCGTCTTTCCGAATATGGCGATCCAGATGACGTCGATCGGCGAGGAATCGGGCTCGCTGGACTCGATGCTTTCGAAGGTGGCCGACTACTACGAGCGCGAAGTCGATGAAACCGTCGATGCACTGGCAAGCTTGCTCGAGCCGATGATCATGGTGATTCTGGGCGTCGTTGTCGGCGGGATTGTGATTGCCATTTATCTGCCGATCTTCAAGCTCGGCCAGGTGGTCTAGCCAACAGCCCAGACACGCCGGCGTCCTTGCGACGCCGGCGATTGATACTTGTTCGAACCCTATCTCCTGGTCGTCATCGTTGCCGTCTTTAGCTTGGCGATTGGCTCGTTTCTCAACGTTCTGATCCATCGCCTACCGAAGATGATGGAGGCCGACTGGCACGCCCAATGCGCCGAGCTCGAAGGCGGCGTGGCAGCGGCGGCCGGACACTACAACTTGCTCGTGCCAGCCTCTCACTGCCCGCAGTGCAAGGCTCCGCTGCGCGTCATCGAGAACATACCCATCGCATCGTGGCTGGCACTGCGCGGTAAATGCGCGCACTGTGCCGCTCGTATATCGGCCCGCTACCCGATTGTCGAGGCGCTTACTGCGCTGCTGTCTGCAGTCGTGGCGTGGAAATTCGGATTGACGTGGCACACCGCGCTCGCGTTGGTGTTCACATGGACGTTGATCGCCCTGACGTTCATCGACGCCGATACGACGTTGCTTCCCGACGACTTAACGTTGCCGCTGCTATGGCTCGGCCTGCTTGCTAATACTTTCGGCGCCTTCGTGCCTCTGAAAGACGCTGTGCTCGGTGCCGCCGCTGGCTATGTGGTGCTGTGGTCGATCTACTGGCTCTTCAAGCTGACAACCGGCAAGGAAGGCATGGGGTACGGTGACTTCAAATTACTGGCCGCACTGGGTGCCTGGATGGGGTGGAAGGCGCTGCTGCCGCTCGTGCTGCTGTCTTCGTTGGTGGGCGCCGTGGTCGGCGTTTCCATGATCGTGCTAGCGCGGCGCGGACGTGAGGTTCCCATTCCGTTTGGCCCCTATCTGGCGGCGGCCGGGATGATCGTTTTACTTACCGGTGATCGGCTGACCAGCTGGCTCGTGCCGCTCTGATGTCCGCCTTTGGCGTCGGCCTGACCGGGGGCGCTGGCAGCGGCAAATCAACGATCGCGGCAATGCTGGCCGAACAAGGGGCTGCGGTTGTCGATGCCGATGCGATCGCGCACCAGCTGACAGCCGTCGGGGGCGCTGCCATCAGCGCGCTGCGCAGCGTGTTCGGCGCTGAAGCGATTGGCGCCGACGGCGCTCTGGACCGGGCCCGCATGCGCGACCGTGTTTTCTCCGACAGCGCTGCACGTGCACAGCTCGAATCGCTGCTGCATCCGATGATCCGGGTTGCAATGCGTGAGCGAGCTGCCGAACTGAGCCGGGATGGCGCGTCGTACGTCGTTTTCGTCGTGCCGCTGCTGGTTGAAAACGCCCGCGCACCCGACTATGCCGACCGTATCCTGCTGATCGACTGCAGCGAATCGACGCAGCTGGCACGCGTCTGCGCGCGCGCCGGAATCGACCGGCAGACTGCACGCAACATCATCGCCGCGCAGGCCACGCGCGCTCAGCGGCTGGCGGCAGCCGACGACGTATTGGTGAATGAGGCGTCCCTGGCAGAAGTTGCGCCCAGGGTGCGGCAGCTACACCGTGCGTATGTGCGCTCGGCGGCGATGAAACGAGAGCACGAAATGCTGTGATATCTTCGATCATGCTCACGATTGCACCGCGAGATGTTGACGGACGGTAAGGTCTTGTACGAGTACCCGTTCAGCGAGCGCGTGCGTACCCTGCTGCGTCTGGAAGACCTGTTCGACAAGTTGATGTACTTCTGCGCACAGGAGCATTCGTACTGCCATCACACTGCGCTGCTAACACTCTTTGAAATACTCGAGGTCACTTCACGTGCCGACTTGAGATCGGACTTGCTGCAGGAGCTCGAACGTCACAGGCAATCGCTGCAGGCGTTGCGCAATAACCCCCAGGTCTCCGAAAGTGCTTTGTCCGGCGTGCTCGCCGAGATCGAACGCGCGCAAAAGGATCTGAATGCGACCACGGGTAAGGCCGGCCAGCACGTTCGCGACAATGAATGGTTGATGAGCATCCGCAGCCGCGCGATCATCCCAGGCGGTACGTGCGAATTCGATCTACCGTCGTACCACGCCTGGCTGACGCGCGACGTCGACACGCGCGCGCGGGATCTGCAGAACTGGGTTGCGCCGATGCTGCAATTTCACTCAGCACTGGCGATCGTCCTCAAGCTGTTGCGCGAAACCGCGCATCGCAGCAAGCAGGTCGCCGCTCAGGGCGCGTTCCAGCAGATGTTGCAAGGACGCACCTATGCCTTGCTGCAGGTGAGCATCGCCGGCGCGCTGAACGCCATACCCGAAATCAGCGCCAACAAATATATGCTGTGGATACGCTTTACTACGCAGGATGGCGAGCCGAAACCACGATCGATGGATCGAGACGTGCCGTTCGAGCTGGCTCTTTGCGCATTTTAGGGTCGTATGGCCACGGTCAGATGCCCGACGTGCGGTCATGACGTCAAGTGGACTGATAAAGAAAAGTTTCGGCCGTTTTGTTCAGAGCGCTGCAAGATGATCGATCTCGGCGCGTGGGCGTCCAACGGCTATTCGATCGCGGGCAGGGATACGTCCGACGGCGGCGATAGCAATGCGAGCATCCCGGACCCATCGATCCGGCCACACTGATCGTCATTCCACACCGCTGACAGCGATGCAACGCCGTGCGCGCCGTGCGACATCGCGCTTGCGAGATCGGACCAGCGCATCCCACCCAGCGCGTACACCGGAACGTCGGTATTTGACACCATCTGCGCAAACGAATCCCAGCCTAGCGGCGCCAAACGCGGATGGGTAGCAGTAGCCTGCACCGGACCAGCAACGACGAGATCAAATTGCAGCTCAGCGGCCCGTTCGATTTCAGCAACCGAGTGCACCGATGCACCGACCCACTCGAGTGCCGGGCGTTGTTTCGTTGTTGCGAGATCAGGCGCGGTGAAGTGAACGCCGTCAGCCCGCTCCCACAATGACGTCGGATGGCGGCTGCTGACCAGCAATATCGCTTGCGCCGCGCGAACGCGCGCCAGCACTTCATCGAACAACGCTTGTGACTCGGCCCGATCCAGCGCCGGCTCACGAAATTGAAGCAGCCGCAACCCGCGCGCCAGCGCCGATTCCAGGCGCCGCAGGAAGCGGTCGCGACCGAGAAGTGCCGCTGCGCTGATCGCGTACAGCGGTGGCAGCATCAGCCACCGCAGCACCGGAACGGTGGCCGGCAGCAGCGGTCCGTCCGGCAAAGCATCGGCCGAAAAGAAACCGAAGCTCTGGTGTTCACGCGCGCGTAGCTCCCCGCTCCAGTGGAAGACGCGATAGAAATGCAGCCGCACCAATGCGTGCGGATATTCGAAGACACGTACCAGCCACGGATACGCAGCGCCGATGCTGATGCCCAGCTCTTCATGCAGCTCACGCGCGAGCGCTCGTTCAACCGCCTCGCCAGCTTCGACTTTGCCGCCCGGAAATTCCCAGTAAGACGCATAGGGCTTTCCTGCTGGCCGACTGGCCAGCAGGAAATGACCGTCGCGGCGAATCAGCACACCGGCCGCGACATCGACCGGTGCGCGCGACAAACTCATCGTGACGGGGTACCGCTCGCGAGACGTTTGCTGCCGGCCCAGTGCCGCGCGAACTGCAATGCGACGCGGCCGGACCGTGAGCCACGCTGCAGCGCGAACTGCAATGCTTCGGCGCGTGCCTCGGCGGCTTCGTGCTGTTGTAAACCCAGCCGCTGTAGCCAGTGGCCGACGATATCGAGGTAGTCATCCTGGCGAAAGGGATAGAACGAAAGCCACAGGCCGAAACGTTCGGACAGCGAAACCTGCTCTTCAACGGCCTCCGCTGGATGGATTTCTCCATCGCCGTCGTAACGCGTATTGAGGTTGTCGCGCATCAACTCCGGCATCAAATGGCGCCGGTTTGACGATGCGTAAATCAGGACATTATCGGCGGTGCCGGCGATAGACCCGTCGAGGGCCGCTTTCAGCTCCTTGTAGCCGGCCTCGTTCGCATCAAACGACAGGTCGTCACAAAAAATGATGAAGTGTTCGGCTCGTTGGGCGATGCTGTCTACGATATCGGCAACATCGATCAGGTCGCGCTTGTCGACCTCGATCAGCCGCAATCCGCGCCCGGAAAACTCGTGCAAACACGCGCGGATCAGCGAAGATTTTCCGGTGCCGCGGGCGCCTGTCAGCAACACGTTGTTGGCAGGCAGACCGCGCACGAAGCGCTCGGTGTTCTGGCGCAGCGCGTTCTTCTGATCATCAACATGTTTTAGATCGTCAAACGGAATCAACGCGGGCCGCGACACCGGCTGCAACTCGCCCTGCTCGATTCCAAGATAGCGGCGCTTGCGCCAGCGAAACGCCGGTGACGCCAAAAAATCGGTCTGCGTCTGCGCCGGCAGCACCGATTCAAGGCGCTCGAGCACGGCGACAAGCCGCTGCAACGTAGGGTCCGATGTGACGCGGTTCACGACCGATAGTCCGCGTTGATCGATACGTACCCGTGTGACAGGTCCGTTGTCCACACCGATGCGGCCGCCTGCCCGCGGCCGAGTTGCAATCGCACGACGATTTCCGCGTTCTTCATCACGCGCTGGCCGTCATCCTCCCGATACGCGGGGTGGCGACACCCGTCACGGACCACATACACGTCGTCCAGATGCATTTGAACACGTCCCGGCTGCAGATTGTCGATGCCGGCATAACCGACCGCAGCAAGTATTCGTCCAAGGTTAGGGTCCGAAGCGAAGAACGCGGTCTTGACCAGCGGTGAATGCGCGACCGCATAAGCCACCCGGCGCGCCTCGTCCTCGGTCGACGCCTGCTCGACCCGCACCTCAATAAATTTGGTCGCGCCCTCGCCGTCGCGCACGATCGCCTGAGCGAGTTCCCGCGCAATGGTGGCGAGGGCGTCCGAAAATGCGGAGTAAAAAGGCGAGCGTTCCGATTCGATTCGCGCCGCGCCGCCCCCGGTCGCGATGACAACAAGCGAGTCGTTGGTCGACGTATCGCCGTCAATCGTGATGCAGTTGAACGATCGATCGGCGGCGTGTTGCGTCAGTTGCTGCAGCAACGAGGGCGCAATCGTCGCATCCGTCGCGATGAAGCCAAGCATCGTCGCCATATTCGGTCGGATCATGCCGGCGCCCTTTGCAATGCCCGTCAGCGTGACCGCGCTTCCCGCGAAGTCGACTCGATGCGATGCGGCTTTCGGCACCGTGTCGGTCGTCATAATGGCTTGGGCCGCTTGCAACCAGTGATCATCCGCCAGCCTGCCGACCGCCTGCGGCAGGCTAGCGACCAATCTATCGATCGGTAACGGCTCCATAATCACACCGGTCGAAAATGGCAGGACCTGCTCTGCACTGCAACCGATCAGCTTAGCCAGCGCTGCGCAGCTCGCTCGCGCGGCCTCCAGCCCGGCTTCGCCGGTAGCCGCGTTCGCATTGCCGGTGTTGACGAGCAGCGCCCGTACGCCGCGCTTCTTGACCAGATGTTCGCGGCACACAAGAATCGGCGCCGCCGCAAACCTGTTCTGCGTGAATACACCCGCAACACTCGCGCCATCTGCAATTCGCAAGACCAATAGATCCTTGCGATTGCGCTTGCGTATTCCGGCTTCAGCCCAGCCGAGCTCGATGCCGCGAACGGGAAAGAGTGAAACCGCATCGGGAGCGCAAAGGTTTACCGCCACTGCGTTCACCGATCACGGATCACTGATCAGGCCAGCTTTCCGTGACACTGCTTGTACTTCTTTCCCGAACCGCACGGGCATGGATCGTTGCGCCCGATCTTCTCGCCGACGCGCCTGACCTGTTGCACCGCGGGTCGCCGCTCAGCGGCTTGATCGGGCAACGTGAGTTCCTCGACCGCGACTGGCTCCTCCGATACACCGAGACCGAATTCGGAATGCTGCGCCCTTGCCAGTTCGACCCGGCGTTCGCTTTCTTCCTCGATCTGCTGCTCGGCCTGCTGGATTTCCTCCTGCGTCTGGACCCGCACGTTCATCAATACGCGTACGACGTCGGCGCGGACGCGATCCAACAGCGAGCCGAACAGCTCGAACGCTTCGCGTTTGTATTCCTGCTTCGGCTGCTTCTGCGCGTAGCCACGCAGATGGATCCCCTGCCGTAATGCATCGAGCGCGGTCAGATGCTCGCGCCACGACTGGTCAAGCGACTGCAGCATGATTGAGCGTTCGAAGCCCGAGAACGAATCACGGCCGACGATCGCGACCTTGGCGTCGTAAGACTCTTCGGCCGCCTTTAATACTTTCGCCAGCAAGTCCTCGTCGGTCAGCGAATCGTTCGATTCAAGCGCGGTCTTAAGCGGTACGTTCAACTGCCAGTCGTTCGCAAGCGCCGCTTCGAGCCCGGCGATATCCCACTGCTCCTCGACCGACTCCGAGGGCACGTGCGCGCGGAACATGTCGGTGAAGTAACCGGTGCGCAGGTTGGTCACCATCTCGCCGGTGTCATCGGTTTCCAGGATTTCATTGCGCAGCCGATAGATCTCGCGGCGCTGATCGTTGGCGACGTCGTCGTATTCGAGCAGCTGCTTGCGAATGTCGAAGTTGCGCGCTTCGACCTTGCGCTGCGCACTCTCGATCGACCGCGTCACCATGCCGGCTTCGATCGCTTCTCCCTCGGGCAGCTTGAGCCGGTCCATGATCGCCTTCATTTTGTCGCCGGCAAAAATGCGCAGCAGCGAATCTTCCATGGATAGATAAAAGCGCGAGGCACCCGGGTCGCCCTGCCGACCCGAGCGGCCGCGCAACTGGTTATCGATGCGGCGTGACTCGTGCCGCTCCGAGCCGATGATCTTCAGGCCGCCGGCTCCGACCACCTTGTCGTGCAGCGACTGCCACTCATGGCGCAGCTTGTCCACCTTGGGCAACTTCGCCGCGTCGTCGAGTTCCGTATCCGCTTCGACGAACTGCACCTGCTTTTCGACGTTGCCGCCGAGCACGATGTCGGTACCGCGACCCGCCATGTTGGTGGCGATGGTGATCACGGCCGGGCTGCCCGCCTGCGCGACGATTTCGGCTTCCTTTGCGTGCTGCTTCGCATTCAAAACCTGATGCGGCAGCCCTTCTTTTTTCAGTAGGTTCGAAAGCAGCTCGGAGTTTTCGATCGAAGTGGTACCCACCAGCACCGGCTGGTCGCGCTCGACGCAGTCCTTGATGTCTTCGATGATCGCGGTGTATTTCTCTTTCAGCGTGCGATACACCTTGTCTTGAGAATCGATGCGGATCATCGGCCGGTGCGTCGGAATCACGACCGTTTCGAGCCGGTAAATTTCCTGAAATTCGTACGCCTCGGTGTCGGCGGTGCCGGTCATGCCGGCGAGCTTGCCGTACATGCGGAAGTAATTCTGAAACGTGATCGACGCGTACGTCTGGTTCTCGGCCTGGATCTGCACGCCCTCCTTGGCTTCGACCGCCTGATGCAACCCCTCGGACCAGCGCCGGCCGACCATTAGCCGGCCGGTGAATTCGTCGACGATGATGATCTCGCCGTTCTGGACCACGTACTGCTGATCGCGATGGAACAAAGAATGCGCGCGCAACGCGGCGTTCAGGTGGTGCATCAGGATGATGTTGGAAGGCGAATACAGGCTTTCACCTTCGGCCAGCATTCCCATACGCGTCAGTATTTCCTCGAGCTTCTCGTGGCCGCTCTCCGAAATGTGCACTTGGTGTGCTTTTTCATCGACCCAGTAGTCGCCTTCGCCTTTTTCGTCAGCCTGGCGCGACAACAGCTTCGGAATCTCGTTAACGCGTACGTAGGTGTCGGTGTGATCCTCTGCCGGGCCTGAAATGATCAGCGGCGTGCGCGCCTCATCGATCAGGATGGAATCGACTTCGTCGACGATCGCGTACGAAAGTCCGCGCTGCCGGCGGTCGGGCACCGCGTACTCCATGTTGTCGCGCAGGTAATCAAAGCCGAACTCGTTGTTGGTGCCGTAGGTAATGTCGGCCGCGTATGCAACGCGTTTTTCTTCGGTCGCTTGTTGCGACAGAATGACACCGACCGTCAAGCCAAGGAATCGATAGACCTTGCCCATCCAGTCGGCATCGCGTGCCGCGAGATAGTCGTTGACGGTGACGATATGAACGCCTTTGCCAGCGAGCGCGTTTAGATACGCAGGCAGCGTTGCCGCCAGCGTCTTGCCCTCACCAGTGCGCATCTCGGCGATCTTGCCAGCGTGCAGCACCATGCCACCGACCAGCTGCACGTCAAAATGGCGCATCGCCAGGGTACGCTTGGCGGCTTCGCGGACCACTGCGAACGCTTCGGGCAGCAGATCGTCGAGCGATTCACCTTTGGCAATCCGCTGGCGAAACTCGCCGGTCTTGGCTCGCAATGCCTCATCGGACAACGGCTGTATCTTGGCTTCGAACGCGTTAATGCGCTCGACATTGCGGTCGTACGTTTTCAATAGCCGATCATTGCGGCTACCAAAAACCTTGGTCAGAATTCCGGAGATCATTCAGGCAACTTGGGGGCAGCGCGTCCGCAGCCAAGCTTCGGCGCACGTGAAATGGAGAAAAATTATGTCACAGGGGTGGCGTGACAACGCGCGACCGCGAAGCGGTCGCCATAACAACCTTTACTTGGCTACCAGCCCTTTGATGTCGACGCGGGGCGACCCGGCGGCGTGCTGCTGCAGCGGACTGTCCTTGGCGAACAGAAACTTGGCGGGGTTCTGCGCGACACCCTGATGGTGCACCTCAAAGTGCAGGTGAGAGCCAGTAGAACGCCCGGTTGAGCCGACTTCCCCGAGCTTTTGCCCGCGCTTGACGATGTCGCCCAGCGCCACCACGAGGCGGCTCGCGTGGGCGTAGCGACTCATCAACGAATTGCCATGATCGACTTCGACAATATTGCCCCACACCGGGTGATATTCCGCCATCACGACGACTCCGCCGGCAGCCGCATGAATCGGCGTCCCGGGCGACGCGGCGAAGTCGATGCCCGAGTGATGCGACATCTCTCCGGTAAACGGATCAGACCGCCACCCGAACCCCGATCCAATGAAGCCGTCAGACACGGGCTTGCTGTTCGGCAGCAGTGCCTGCCGCACCTGTTGCGCGCGCAGTTCCGCTTCGAGAACGCTCAGATAGTCCGCGCGCTGATCGACGCTCACCGAAAGCTGATTCAGCGCCAGATTCAGCTCGCGCAGCGTCATCGGGTCGCTGCTTTCCAGCGCACCGCCGCGACCCGGCAGTTGGGCGAAGCGGAATTCTTCGGGCCGGATGCCGGCCGCCTTGCCCACGCGCTCGCCAACCGCATCGAGCCGCAGCAACTGCGCCTGCACTTCGCCGAGTTTGCGTGCCAATGCGGATACGTTGTCGCGAACGAACTGGTCCTTGCGTTCCATCTCGTCACGCGTCACGAACGCAACCAAGTCCGAAAGGATCGGAATACGCACGACCGACGCCGCGCGCACCGTCAGAAACGAAAACGCACCGGACAAGAGCAGCACGCCCAGCGCGAGGGTGATCGAAGCGACGAGTGCATGGCGGCGGGTAACACTGAGCGTCAAGGCGCGCGCCAATCGCTTGTCGACCACTATGATCTGCATCCGCGCCCTCCCGCGCTTACCACCTGCCGCTCACCCGCCCACCATGTCGAGCTCCGCTCGCCTGATCGCAACTGCGCTGCGCGATTCGCCGCAAGCGGCTTCGTTGATCGCGCGCTGGGAAGCAACTCAGCGAGCCGCGCTCGCTATCGCCCCCACATGTCGCTTGGTTGCCGGTTTCGATCCCCTCGATCCCGGCGTTTGCGAACTGCGTGGCGAAACTCTGTGGCTTAGCCTTCCCTCACCGTCCCACTCGGCCAAATTGCGGCAAACCACGCCGCGTCTGTTATCAGCTTTGGCGGCCGATGGGTTTAGAGTCTACGAGATCAAGACACGAGTACAACCCGCCGTCACGTCTTACCCTGGAGACGGGAGTCTTACACCCTCAAGTGAAGCCAGGGGTATGCCGTGGCCGCGCAGTGACCTAGGCGCGGCAGCCGCCGTCGAGGCGATGGCCGCGTCGATGGCCGATGGTCCGCTGAAGCAGGCGGTGGCGAGGCTCGGCGCAACGTTGCGAAAACGAGCAGGACGCCGCTAGGCGGTCGCACATCCACCCACGCCGGGCATCCACCGGCTTCCTAAGCGGTCTCGGTCTGGAAGCGAAATGCCGCCGGCGCCTGCTCTTCGTCGTCGAAGGTGACGAGTTGAAAAGCCGCTTTGTCGGCAGTCAGCGCGCGCAACAACTTATTGTTAATTGCGTGCCCCGACTTGTGCGCCAAATAGGAGCCTATTAACGGATAGCCGAGCACCGCCAGGTCGCCGATCGCGTCTAACATTTTGTGCTTCGCGATTTCATCGCCGGCGCGCAATCCATCGGCATTCAGCACGCGATACTCGTCCATTACGATGGCGTTCTCGAAGCTTCCGCCAATCGCAAGGCCCGCCTTGCGCAACGCTTCGACGTCGTTGACGAAACCGAACGTGCGCGCACGCGACACCTCCTTTATGTACGAGTCGCGCGCGAAATCGACTTCGACCATCTGTTCGGTCGCGTCGATGGCAGGATGATTGAAGGCGATCGAGAACTTCAGCTTGAACCCGAAATAAGGTTCGAGCCGAGCCCACGCATCACCATCGCGAAATTCGACCGGTTTGACTACGCGCGCAAACTTTTTCGGCGCATTCTGTTCACTGATACCCGCCGCCTGGATCAGAAAAACAAAGCTCGCTGCGCTGCCGTCCATGATGGGGATTTCGGGCGCATCGACGTCGACGTAGCAATTATCGATACCCAGTCCGGCGAGCGCACTCATCAGGTGCTCGATGGTTGCCACTTTCAGGTTGCCGAGTCCGATGGTTGTCGCCATACGGGTGTCGACGACATTTTCCGGCGACAGCAGAATGTCGACCGGCGGATCGACGTCGATCCGCCGGAACACCACACCGGTATCCGCCGCTGCCGGCCGCAACGCCAAATGGACCTTGGTGCCACTGTGCAGGCCGATTCCCACCGCGCGTGCGATCTGTTTTAGGGTGCGCTGTTTCACCATGGCGTGAGTTTACTGATACGCGCTCGATTCCAGCTAGTCGGCTTGCTTCCGCAGGAACGCCGGGATGTCGTATCGCTCCGCTCCGGTATCTTCCATGGCCGCCACTCTTGCCTGCGCCGACTCGCGCGTGCGCCAAATTGCCGGTTTCTCAAAGTCGCTGTAGTCCGACGACGATGTATGCGATGCCGCGACCGGCACGTTGATCGGGGCGTTGTCGGTGCCGGTGCGTACGACAGTGAACGGCGTCGCCTGCTTTTTCGAAGCCGCACGGCCGAGACCGGTGGCTACAACCGTTACGCGTAATCCATCGCCGATCGCTTCGTCACACACGGTGCCGAAGATCACGGTCGCATCTTCGGCAGCGAAAGCCCGGATCGTGTTCATCACTTCGCGTGTCTCTTTCATCTTTAACGAAGAAGAGGCCGTAATGTTGACCAGCACGCCGCGCGCCCCCGATAGGTCGACGCCTTCCAGCAACGGACTGGCGACCGCCTGCTCGGCCGCGATCCGCGCCCGATCCAGCCCCGATGCGAGCGCCGTGCCCATCATCGCCTTGCCCTGCTCGCTCATCACCGTCTTCACGTCTTCAAAGTCGACGTTGACCAAGCCGGGCACATTGATGATTTCGGCGATTCCTGCGCACGCGTTGTGCAGCACATCGTCGGCAGCCCTGAAGCACTCAGCCATCTCGGCGTCTTCACCCATCACCTCCTCGAGCTTGTTGTTCAGGATCACGATCAGCGAGTGCACCGTGTCCTCGAGCAGAGTGACGCCGGTTTCAGCGAGCTTCATGCGCTTCGGGCCCTCGAACTCGAACGGCTTCGAAACGACGGCTACCGTCAGAATGCCGAGGTCCTTGGCAATTTCTGCGAACACGGGCGCCGCGCCGGTGCCCGTGCCGCCGCCCATACCCGCGGTAATAAACACCATGTGCGCACCGCGCAACGCGTCGGCAATCCGGTCGCGCGCTTCCTCTGCCGCCGCACGTCCCATTTCCGGTCGACTGCCAGCGCCAAGACCCGTCCTGCCGAGCTGCAGAATGTTCTTCGACGACGATCGTGCGAGCGCCTGATGGTCGGTATTGGCACAGATGAACTCGACCCCCTGTACGCCGCGCGCAATCATGTGCTGAACCGCGTTGCCTCCCGCACCGCCGACCCCGACCACCTTGATGATCGTGCCGCGCGTTTCCGTCTCTAGTATTTCGAAACTCATAGTGCCTCCCGCCTAGCCAAGTTGAGAAACCAAACCGCAAATTCGAAACGCGCAAAGCCAAAAGCACAGCAGCGTTTGGCATTGGGCGCTCCGCCCTTCAAAAATTCCCGACAACCCATTCCTTCATCCTTTTCACCGTCTGCTTGAACGAACCCGTTTGCTGCGCGAGCTTGCGACCTCGCAGCCGCTGCGAGTGCGCTTCAACCAGCAATCCCATCGCAGTTGCAAAGCGCGGATTGCGCACGACGTCGGACAGCGAACCGGTGTAATTCGGCCAGCCGATGCGAGCGGGCTTCAGGAACACGTCTTCCGCCAGCTCGGTCATGCCGGGCAACAGGCTGGTGCCTCCGGTCAGCACGATGCCCGACGACAGGAGCTCTTCGTATCCGGATTCGCGCACGACTTGCTGGGTCAGCGTGAACAACTCTTCGACCCGCGGCTCGATAACCGCCGCCAGCGACTGGCGCGACAGCAGACGCGGGGCGCGATCGCCGAGCCCGGGAATTTCGATTTTCTCGTTCGGATCGGCGAGCACTTCCTTCGCTACACCCCAGCGCAGCTTGATGTCTTCGGCATCGGGGATTGGTGTGCGCAACGCCATCGCGATGTCGTTGGTGATCTGATCGCCCGCGATCGGAATGATCGCGGTATGACGGATCGCACCGCCGGTAAAAATGGCGATGTCGGTCGTACCGCCGCCGATGTCGACCAAAGCAACGCCGAGCTCCTTCTCATCCGACGTCAGCGCCGCCAGCGATGATGCGAGCGGCTGCAGGATCAAGTCCTGCACTTCCAGTCCGCAGCGACGCACGCACTTGATGATGTTCTGCGCGGCGCTGACGGCGCCGGTGACGATGTGCACCCGCACCTCGAGGCGCACGCCGCTCATACCGATCGGCTCGCGAATATCTTCCTGGCCGTCGACAATGAACTCCTGCGTCAGCACGTGCAGCACCTGCTGGTCGGTCGGAATGTTGACCGCCTTTGCGGTCTCGATGACCCTGGAAACATCGGCTGCTGCGACCTCGCGGTCCTTGATCGCAACCATTCCGCTCGAGTTGAAACTCTTGATGTGGCTGCCGGCGATACCGGTAAACACGTCCTTAATCTGGCAAGCGGCCATCAATTCGGCTTCCTCGAGTGCGCGCCGTATCGATTGCACGGTCGCTTCGATATTGACCACGACGCCCTTGCGCAAGCCTTGCGACTCGGCTTGACCGAGCCCGATCACCTGGAATCGGCCATCGGTCAGCACTTCGGCCACCGCGACGACGACCTTCGAAGTGCCGATGTCGAGGCCGACGATCAGGTCTTTGCTTTCGTTTCTCATGGTCGCGCCACGCGTTCGGATTTCGTTGGCAACTTCGGCGGCAGCGATGCCGCCAGGCCGTTGGCGTACCGCGCATCGATGCGCGCCGGCGGACCCCCCCGTTGCGCGACCACCGACGGATAGGCCGCAACGATCTGCGCTACGCGCGCATCAAGCGGCATTTCCGTACGATCGCGACCGAGCTCAATCCGGGTTTCGCCAACCTGATTCGCATCGCGGATATCGGAGGCAAGGCGCAGTGACCAAGCCTTTCGATCCGAAATATCGATCGCGGCGACGCGCAGCGACAAAGCCGCGAATTGCGCTGACAGTTCGTAGAAGCGACGCGCTGCATCCTTCGCCGCGCTCGCCGGTCCGCTGAACTCCGGCAGTTGCCCGTAGACCTCGGCCTCGTCCGGATTGGCAACAAAAAGCTCGCCACGATCCGACAACAGCCGCCCGTCTTCCCATACGCCCAGTGCCCGATGTTCGGTCAACGTCACCACCAGGCGGTCCGGCCACACACGACGCACCGACGCCTGCGCGACCCAGGGTACGGTTTCGAACAGCCGGCGTGTGTCTTCGAGACGCATCGTGAAGTAGTTGCCGCGCAGCCGACCTGCCGTGGCGGCGCGCACGGAGGCGCCGGTGACGTGGCGCAAGTCACCGCGAACGTCGACGCGCTTCAGTTGAAACGCCGGCCGTTGCCCCCAGCGCCACAGCGCAGCACCACCCATCGCGGCCAGCGCGAGCGCGACACACACGGCGGCCAACCGGTTCATTGCGGCTGCAGTCATGCCGCACCCACGGTGCCGAGCGCCGTCGCGCCGTTGCGCCGGTCGAGCGCGGCAAGCGCAAGAATTCTCAGCACCAGGTCTTCGTAGCCGATGCCAACCGCGCGCGCAGCGATCGGCACCAGCGAATGCCCTGTCATGCCGGGTGACGTGTTCAGCTCGAGCAGATAGGGTTCGTCCCGTTTGCTCAGCATGACGTCGATCCGTCCCCAGCCGCGCGCGCCGAGCGCGTTATAGGCGCGAACCGACAGTTTTCGAATCGCTTCGCTCAACGCGGCGTCGAGCGGCGCCGGACACAGATACTTTGTCTCTTCGCCGAAGTATTTGTTGTGATAGTCGTAGTTTGCGTCGGGCGCGCGGATTTCGACCAGTGGCAGCGCCTCGGTCCGAGATCCTGCGCCCAGAATCGCGCAGGTCAGCTCACGACCCTCGATAAATTCCTCAGCGAGCACGACATCGTCATACTTGCGCGCCAGATTCCAAGCGTCGGACATGCCGGAGTAGCCACGCACGCGCGAAATGCCAATCGTCGAACCTTCGTTGGGCGGTTTCACGATCAACGGCAGACCTAGTTCGTCGGCTACTTCATTTAGATGCGAGCGTTCTGCGGATTCGATTACCCGATAGCGCGGCGTGGGCAAGCGGTGCGTCTCCCAGATGCGCTTGGTAAATACTTTGTCGATCGCGATCGCCGACGCCTGCACTCCACTGCCCGTATAGGGAAGCTGCAGCGTTTCGAGCACGCCCTGGATCACCCCATCCTCGCCACCGCGCCCGTGCAGTGCGATGAACACGCGGTCGAAATTGGCGGTCTCAAGTTCACCCAGTGACTGCGTGGCCGGATCGAAGGCGTGCGCGTCGACACCGCGAGAGCGCAGCGCTTGCAGGACGCCGGTGCCCGACATGATCGACACTTCGCGCTCCGAAGAGTGGCCGCCGAACAGCACAGCGACCCGGCCGAATTCGGAGACCTTCATTGCGCGCCGCCACCGGTGAGCTTCGGTGCCAACTGGCCGATGGATCCAGCGCCCATCGCAATCACGACATCGCCGTCGCGTACAACCTCGAGCAATGCCGCCTGCAGATCGTCGATCGCCTCGACGAAGATAGGTTCGATCTTGCCGGCCACCCGAATAGCGCGCGCCAGCGAGCGTCCATCGGCGGCAACAATTGGCGCTTCGCCCGCCGGGTAGACGTCGGCAAGCAGCAGCACATCGGCAGTCGACAGCACGCGCACAAAATCTTCAAAGCTGTCGCGCGTGCGCGTGTAGCGGTGCGGCTGAAACGCGAGCACGACACGTCGACCGGGAAACGCGCCGCGCGCCGCCTGTAAAGTGGCTGCGGCTTCGACCGGGTGATGTCCATAGTCGTCGATCAACGTGAAAGAGCCGCCCGCGGGTGTGCTGACATCGCCGTGCCGTGCAAAGCGGCGACCGACACCGGTGAACTCGTTGAGCGCCAAGACGATCGCTGCATCCGGCACACCGAGCACGGTTCCCACCGCCACCGCTGCCAGCGCATTGGCGACGTTATGCACGCCGGGCAGGTTCAGCGTGACATCGAGCTCGGCTGCCTTCTCGCGCGCAACGCGAAACTTCATCCGGGTTCCTTCGGCGCGCATATCGAAGGCGCGGATCTGTGCATCTTCCGAGAAACCGTACGTCAGCAGCGGCTTCGGCACCGAAGCCAATATCTCGCGCACGTTCGTATCGTCGATGCACACTACCGCCCGGCCATAGAATGGAAGTCGTGACAGAAAATCGACAAACGCCTGCTTCAGGCGCGCGAAATCATGTCCGTAAGTCTCCATGTGGTCGTTGTCGATGTTCGTGACCACCGCAATGACCGGATTCAAGTTCAGAAACGACGCATCCGATTCATCGGCTTCAACCACGATGTAATCGCCGCTTCCAAGCCGCGCATTGGCGCCGGCGGAATTAAGCCGACCGCCGATCACGAAGGTCGGATCGAAACCGCCGGCAGCCAGCACGCTCGCCACCAGACTCGTCGTCGTCGTCTTGCCGTGCGTGCCCGCGATCGCAATGCCCTGCTTTAACCGCATCAGCTCGGCCAGCATCACTGCGCGGGGCACAATCGGAATACGCTGGGCGCGCGCCTCCAGTACCTCGGGATTGTCATCGGCCACCGCCGTCGAAACGACGATCGCGTCGGCGCCGTCGATGTTTTGTGCACGATGCCCGTGACTGACGGTTGCGCTCAGTTGCGCGAGCCGCCGTGTCGCCGCCGTTGACGCGGTATCCGAGCCGCTAACGCGATAGCCGAGCGTGAGCAGCACTTCGGCGATGCCCGACATACCGCTGCCGCCGATACCAACGAAATGAATGTGCTTGACGGCGTGCTTCACGCGACGACGCTCCTCGGATACGCGACTTCTGCGCCCACCGCCGCTGCGTGACTCGGCGCAAATTCGTACCTCATGCCGCAACATTTTCTAAAACAGCAGCCACCATCTGTGTGGCGTTTGGCTTGCCGAGCGAACGCGCTGCCTGTGCCATCGCCAGCAAGCGATCGCGAGTCAGCGTGCGCAGCAACTCAGCAAGCCGTGATGCAGTGAGCTCGGATTGCGGAAGATGAATCGCAGCCCCGCTGGACGCCATGAACTCCGCGTTCGCTATTTGGTGCGACGTGGTAGACACAACCAAGGGCACCAGCACGCTGGCAACCCCGACCGCGGCGAGTTCCGATACGGTGATGGCGCCGGCGCGGCAGACAACGACGTCCGCTTTCGCGTATCGATCCGAAATGTTGTCGAGAAACGCGACAACTTCGCCGTCAACGCCAACGTGCCGATACAACGCACGCACGGTGTCGACATGTTTCACACCGCACTGATGGACCACACGTGGACGCAAATCGACCGGGATTAGCGTCAATGCGCGCGGCACGCCTTCGTTGAGCGCTTGAGCGCCCAGGCTGCCGCCGATGACGAGCAGTTGCAGCGGACCGTGGCGCCCCGCATATCGCTGATCGGGCGCAGCAATCTGCGAGATTTCAGCGCGAATCGGATTGCCGGTAACCAAGCCCTTGGCTCCCGCCGTTCTTGCAGCCGCGCCATCAAACCCACAAAGCACCGCCGACGCGAGCGATCTCAACATCCTGGTCGACATCAATGGTGCGGCATCCGAGTTCAACAGCACCAGCGGAACGCCGAGCGTGCTCGCTGCCATTCCGGCGGGCACCGAGACGTAGCCGCCGGTGGAGAACATCAGGCGTGGCCTGCGCGCGCGAATCAGCGCGCGACTTTGCCAAAGGGCTCGCAGCAGGTAGAACCCACCGAGCAGCAGCGTCTTGATTCCCTTGCCGCGTAGCCCCGTGAAATCCATTGCATCGAATTCAATGCCGCGCGGCTCGACGAGCTGGCGTTCCATGCCGATCCGCGTGCCGAGCCAGCTGACCGACCATCCGCGCTCGCGCATCGCTTCTGCAACAGCGATGCCCGGCATAACGTGCCCGCCGGTGCCGGCGGCAACAACCATCAAGTGCTTCATGCGCGGCCTCCGCGCATCAGCAGCCGGTTCTCGCGATCAACACGCAGCAGAATCGCGATCGCGACCAGAGTCGATAGCAGCGCCGAGCCGCCATAGCTCATCAGCGGCAGCGTCAGCCCCTTGGTCGGCAGCAAGCCGGTGGCAACCCCGACGTTGATGAATGTCTGCACCCCGATCCATAAGCCGATGCCTTGCGCAACCAGGCCCGCAAATGTGCGTTCGAGCGCGATTGCCTGGCGGCCGATTTCAAACGCACGCTTGACCAGCCAGTAGAAAAGCACGACCACGGTCGCTACGCCGACCAATCCAAGCTCCTCTCCGAGCACCGCCAGAATGAAGTCGGTGTGTGCTTCAGGCAGGTAGTGCAGTTTCTCAACGCTGCCGCCGAGGCCGACGCCGAACCACTCGCCGCGCCCGAAAGCGATCAGCGAATGCGACAGCTGATAGGCCTTACCCAGCGCATTACTTTCTGACCACGGATCGAGGTAGGCAAAGATGCGCTCGCGCCGCCACGGCGACAGCCAGATCACAAGCACGAACACCGACGCGAGCGCTGCCGTGATTCCGGCGAACAGCCGGCCGTTGACGCCGCCGAGAAACAGAATGCCCATGCTGATCGCGACGATTACGCCGAACGCACCCAGGTCGGGCTGCAATAAAAGCAGCACGCCTATCGCACCCATCACGAACGCCATCGGAAGGAATCCCTTGCCGAAGTGATTCATGTAATCCTGCTTGCGCACCGTAAAGTTCGCCGCGTACAGCACACACGCCACTTTCATCAGCTCCGACGGTTGAAGATTCAGAACGCCGAGAACTATCCAGCGCCGGGCGCCGTTAACGCCTTTGCCAACGCCCGGGATCAGTACAACCACGAGCATCACAAGGGCACCGACGAATACCAGCGGCGCCAGCCGCTGCCACACGCCGATCGGAATTTGAAACGTGATCGCCGCCGCGCAGAGCGCAATGCCGAGCGACAGCAGGTGACGCATCAGGAAATGGGTAGGCGCAACGTTGTAGCGCGGAGAGTCGGCGAGGGATATCGATGCCGAATAAACCATCACCGTTCCGATCAGAACCAGTGCCAGCACAACGCCCAGTAGCGCCGCGTCAATGGCTGGCAGCGAACCGGGCCGCAGCGTCGTTGCCGCTCTGCTGGAGCCGGCGCTGCTCAAACCAACCAACGAACCGGCAAACGCGAAGGCCGTATCGCTGGCTCGCCCAGTCGACCGTTTGTCGCCGAACGAGTCGCGCCAGCGTCGGAGCAGCTCACTCATGACGGCTGCCCCGCTTCGGTCGACAGCTCACGCACCGCATCTGCAAACACCTCGGCGCGGTGCACGTAGTTGCGAAACATGTCGAAGCTCGCGCACGCCGGTGACAACAAGACCGCGTCGCCCCGGCGTGCGTGTTTCGCTGCGATCGCGACTGCCTGCTCGAGCGTGCCTGCATCAAATAACGGCACTTCGCCAGCACTCTTCGCGAGCACCGCGCGGAGTGCGGCCGCATCGCGGCCAATAACCACGACCGCTCGAGCATGGCGCGCGATCGGCGCCGCCAGCGGCTCGAAATTCTGGCCCTTGCCATCGCCGCCGGCGATGACGACCAGCTTCTTGCCCTCGGCACCCAGCCCTTCGAGCGCAGCGGCAGTCGCGCCGACATTGGTCCCTTTGCTGTCGTCGTAATACTCGACACCATCGACCGTGCTGATCAGTTGCAACCGGTGCGGCTCGCCCGCGTAGCGGCGCAACGCGTGCATCATCGGTGCCAGCGGACAACCGATCGCTCGTGCCAGCGCCAGAGCTGCCAGGGCATTCATTGCGTTGTGGCGACCGCGCACAGCCAGTGCGTCAGCGGGCATCAATCGATGCAGCCGCAGCTCAGAAGGTTCAACGACCCGCTCCGCCTCAGTCTGTAACGGCTTCCTGCGTGCAGGCACGCTCACATCTTCCGCCCACACCAGCCAAGCAACGCCGTTATCGACAACAATTCCATACGAGTTGCCGGAAGTGGGCGCGTCGGCGCCGAAGGTCACCGCGTCGGCGGTCTTCTTCGCCATTGCCACCACTCTTGGGTCATCGCGATTCAGTATCCGGACCGTCTTCGGCGCGAAGATGCGCAACTTCGCAGCGGCGTAGGCCTCGGGCGTCTGATGCCAGTCCAGATGATCATCGGTGATGTTCAGCACGGCCGCCGCGTCGCAGACGAGCGAGCGCGTCGTCGCTAACTGAAAGCTGGAAAGCTCGAGCACCCAGACGTCGGGCAAGTTCTGTTCGGTCCCGCGGGTCTGCAGCGCATCGAGTGCGACCGGGCCGATGTTGCCGGCGACCTGTACCCGCCTCCCTGCGGCCTCAATCATCAAGCCCGCCAGCCGAGTGGTCGTTGTTTTGCCGTTAGTGCCGGTGATTCCGACAATCTGCGGCGCGTAACCACGCTCCGCTTTCAATCGCACCAGCTCGCGCGCGAACAGCTCGATCTCGCCGACGACCTCGACCTTGCGCTTGTGCGCTGCTTTGACCAGCGCTGCCGCGGGGGAACGGGTCGGTGATAGTCCAGGGCTCAGCGCGAGCAGCTGCACCTCTTCCAACAATGCAATTGAGAATTCGCCTGCCAAGAACTCGGCCTGCGATAACTGCGCGCGCAAGTCGGCCAGCCGCGGCGGTTCACGCCGCGTGTCGGCCACACGCACCGCGTATCCGCGCGACGAAAGAAGATTCGCCATTGCGAGGCCGCTATCGCCGAGTCCCACCACGAGCGCGCGCTGGTGGTTCATCTAATTTTCAACGTCGACAAACCCACCAGCACGAGCATCATCGTGATAATCCAGAACCGCACCACGACCTGCGTCTCTTTCCAGCCTGATAGCTCGAAGTGGTGATGCAGCGGCGCCATTCGAAAAATGCGACGCCCACCACTGGACTTGAAGTACGTCACCTGCAACATCACCGAGACGGTCTCGACGACGAACACGCCGCCCATGATGAACAGCACGATCTCCTGGCGCGTAATCACAGCGATTGTTCCGAGCGCCCCGCCGAGGGCGAGCGCGCCGACATCACCCATGAACACTTCGGCCGGATAGGCGTTAAACCACAGGAACGCCAACCCGGCGCCTGCGATTGCGGCGCAGATGATCACCAGCTCGCCCGCGCCCGGGATATACGGAAAAAGCAAATAGCGGGCGAAATCCGCGCGTCCGACGACGTACGCAAACACACCGAGCGCGGCGCCGATCATTACCGTCGGCATGATCGCCAGGCCATCGAGCCCGTCAGTCAGGTTCACTGCATTGCTGGTGCCGACGATCACCAGGTACGACAGCACGATGAACCCGAATACGCCGAGCGGATAGGCGATGTTCTTGAAAAATGGCACCAGCAGATCGGAACGCGCAGGCAAGTCGATGTAGAACCCCTGCGTGATCCATTGCTGCATCAGATCCCAGATGCGGTCGGTCGAAGGCGCGGCGATCGCGAACGCGAGGTAGAACGATGCCGCCAGGCCGATTGCGGATTGCCACGCATATTTTTCGCGTGCACTCATCCCTTTTGGATTTCCGTGCACGACTTTCCGGTAATCGTCGATCCATCCGATCAGCCCGAAGCCGAGCGTGACGATCAGCGTGACCCAGATGAAGCGATTGGAAAGATCGGCCCACAACAATGTCGTGATGCCGATTGCTATCAAAATCAACGCGCCACCCATCGTCGGCGTGCCGGTCTTCGTCAGATGTGACTGCGGGCCGTCCTGGCGCACCGCCTGTCCGATTTTCAACGCGGCCAGCCGGCGGATCACCCATGGTCCCGCTGCCAGGCCGATCAACATTGCCGTGCCGGCCGCCAGCACCGCGCGCAACGTCAGATACGAGAAGACGTTGAACAACCGAATATCGCGCGCCAGCCATTCGAACAGCTCGAGCAGCATCAGTGCACGGATTCCGACTGATGCGCGGTCAGTGCCTGCACCACGCGCTCCATCTGCATGAAACGCGAACCCTTGATCAACACTGTCGTTCCCGCTTGCATTCTCGGTCGCAGCGCCATCACTAGCGCTTCGACGTCGTCAAAGTGAGCCGCGTTGGGGCCGAACGCCTGCACCGTTTGCTGCGTCAACGGCCCGATGGCAAGCAGCGCATCGATACTGCGCTCGCGCGCGTACCGGCCCACCTCGCGATGAAACTCCGGCCCGTGTTCCCCCACTTCCCCCATATCGCCCAACACGAGCACACACGGCGTCGGCGCGAGAGCGAGCAGGTCGATCGCAGCGAGAACAGAATCTGGATTCGCGTTGTACGTATCGTCAATGATGTCGTAATCCTTGACTCGCAACCTGGCGCCGCGGCCTGCAACGGGGCGCCAAGCACCTAACCCGGCAGCGATTGCGTCTGCACCGAGCCCGGCGGCGATCGAACATGCCGCCGCAGCCAGTGCGTTGCGCACGCTGTGCACGCCGCCCATGGCAAGCTGCACGTCGATCACGCCGGCTGGCGTCGCCATTGAAATCTGCGCGCCGGTTCCTTCCAAACGAAACGTCGCAGTGACGACGGCGTAAGCCTCGAGAGCGAAGTCGATCACGCGCCGCGTCCCGGCGAGCCGCCGCCATATCGGCGCACACGAGTCGTCGCCCGGAAAGACCGCAACGCCGTCGTCAGAAAGCGCCGCGATGATCTCGCCGTTTTCGACTGCAGTAGCCTCGACCGACTGCATGAATTCTTGATGCTCACGCTGCGCGTTGTTGACTAGCGCGATGGTTGGCTGCACCAAACGCGCTAGATACTTGATCTCGCCTGGATGGTTCATGCCAACTTCCAATACCGCAGCCCGATGCAGCTTCGACAGCTGCCACAGCATCAATGGCACGCCGATGTCGTTGTTCAGGTTGCCGCGCGTTACCAGACGGTTTCTTTCTCCGTAGGCCTCACCGAGAATTGCGCCGATCATCTGCGTCACGGTCGTCTTGCCATTGCTGCCGGCAACGGCGATCACCGGTAGTGAAAATCGCGCGCGCCAGGCGCCCGCTGCGAGTCCCAAGGCGCTTTTGCTGTCGGCTACGATCAGCTGCGGAATGTCGACATCGACTTGCCGTTCGACCAGCGCAATTGCAGCTCCGCCCGCGCGAGCACGCGCCACGTAATCGTGGCCGTCGAAGCGCTCGCCGCTCAATGCGACGAACAGCGCACCCGCTTCCAGCGTGCGCGAGTCGGTCGAGACAGTGGAGAACCCAACGCGGGTGTCACCGTGCAACTGCGCCGGTACACCCTGTGCAGTCAGGGTGCGCGCAAGCTCCCCGGCGGTCATCAGCGCAGACATTGGGCGCGCTCGGCAAGCGCCGCCCGCGCCTGCGATAAATCCGAAAAGGGCAACCTCTCGGCACCGACGATCTGATAGCTCTCGTGGCCCTTGCCGGCGATCAACACGACGTCCGCGGGTGCCGCGTTTGCAATTGCGTATGCGATCGCCGCGCTGCGATCCACGATCGTGATCAACTCGCTGGCGCCTGCCGCTCCGGCGGCGACCTGCGAAGCGATCATCTCGGGGTTTTCGGATCGGGGGTTGTCGCTCGTGACCACCACTACGTCCGCCCCCCTGGCGGCGGTAGCTCCCATCGATGCGCGCTTGCCGCTATCGCGATCCCCGCCCGCGCCAAATACGACCCACAACTTTCCGCGAGCGCCTTGCGCCGAGCGCGCCTCAACAAGCGGCCGTAACGCCGCCTGTGCTTTCGCTAGCGCATCGGGCGTATGTGCGTAATCAATTACCGCGAGCGGTGCATCAGGCAGCGCCACTTGCTGCATTCGACCTGGTGGCGGATGAAGTTGCGGCAGAGCTGCCACGGCGCGTGCGAAATCGATACCGCACGCCTGCATGACGCCCAGCACGCCGAGCAGGTTTTCGACATTGAACTGACCAACCAACGGCACTTCGACTTGAACCGCGTGGCCGTCGAGCTCGACCTCGAACGCCAGCCCATCGGATGTCGCACGGATCGATCGAGCGGATAACCGATGCGAAAGCGTCGACGCGATTTCCACGTACAGCTTGCCGCTCGTGCTGTAGCCGATCACGTCGACACCACGCTCTGAAAGCCGCGGTATCAGCCGAAGGCCGGCCGCGTCGTCGAGATTGATAACGGCGTGCGAGAGTGTCGGCCAGTCGAAAAGTAACGACTTTGCCGCTTCGTAGCGCTGCATCGTGACGTGGAAGTCCAGATGATCACGCGTCAGATTGGTGAACAGCGCGACGTCGATCTTCATGCCATTTAGGCGTCCTTGCTCGATTCCGATCGACGACACTTCCATCGCAAGCGCCTGGGCACCGGCATCCAGCAGGGCGCGTACTTCGCGTTGCAGCGACACCGGATCCGGCGTTGTAAGTCTCGTTTCAGTCAGAGGCTGCCCGGCAAACCCGACGCCCACCGTGCCGATGACCGCACAGCGCCGCCCCGCGTGGGTCAGCAGCTGGGCGATCCACTGCGTCGAGGACGTCTTGCCGTTGGTGCCGGTGACGCCGATCGACAGCAAATGTTCACTGGGGCGGCGATAGAACTCCGCCGCGAGAGGACCCAGCACGCTGCGCAAATCGTTGACCTCGAGTGTCGGAAGCGCGCGCATCGCCGACGCGGACCTTCCTTCGCTGCCTCCATCGGCTTCAAGCAGCGCGGCGGCAGCTCCGCTTGCCGCAGCAGCCGGCAAATAGTTGCGGCCATCGACTTGGGTGCCGCGCAGAGCAACGAATACATCACCGTGCTTCAATTGGCGGCTGTCCAGATGCAAGTCGCGCCGATCTGCGAAAACCGCAGGCGCAACCTGATGCAGCCAACTCAGCGTGTTACTCACGACGGTCTGGGCGTGTTGCTCGCTCGCGCTTCGCGCGGTCCCTCCGCGAGGGACGTTGCGCTCCTTGGGGTGGCCCGGCGGAGCGCTGCTCATGGCGCCCTGCGCAACGCGACCATTTCGCGGCTCGGTTCGACGGGTGCGTCAGGCGTCACCTGCAACGTGCGCAGTGCGCTCGCCGTAATGGCCGCGAACACCGGAGCCGCCACCTGCCCGCCATAGTGTTGACCGGCGGGCTCGTCGATCATCACGGCGACCACGATGCGAGGGGCCGACACTGGGGCAAAGCCGACGAAGGAGGCGACGTACTCCTTGACGTACTGTCCGTTTTTGATCTTGTAGGCGGTGCCAGTCTTGCCGGCGACGCGGTACGCGGGAATACGCGCAGCGGGCGCCGTACCTTCGGGACCGACCGCCATCTCGAGCATCTTGCTCACCGCACGTGCGGTCTCCGGTGACATCGCACGCACCGGTATCGCCGTCGTATCAGCCTTCAGCAGCGTCAATGGCACCAGCAAGCCGTCGTTTGCGAATACCGAATAAGCGCGTGCCAGTTGCACCAGCGTTACCGATACGCCGTGCCCGTAGGAAATCGTGGCCTGCTCGATCGGGCGCCATGTCTTCGCGGGGCGCAAGCGCCCGGTTACCGCACCGGGGAAATCTAGGCGCGGCGCCTGGCCTAGGCCGACGCTGGTGTATGTATCCCACAAGGTTTGCGCCGGCAGGTCGAGTGCGATCTTGGCGGTGCCGACGTTGCTCGACTTCGCAACGATTTCTTCAACGGTCAGAAGCCCGTACGCGTGCGCATCGCCGATGGTTCGATTGCCGACCGTCAAGCGGCCCGGTGCGGTTTGGATTCGTGTATCCGCCTTGACCTTGCCGGCCTCGAGCGCGGCGGCGATCGAAAACGGCTTCATCGTCGAACCGGGTTCGAACGTATCGGTCAGCACGCGATTGCGAATCGCATCGCCCGCCAGGCGCCCGCGCAGATTCGGATCAAAGCTCGGCAGATTGGCGAGCGCCAGTACTTCTCCGGTCTTAACGTCGAACACTATTGCCGCCCCCGCTTTCGCGTGCGACTTGTCCAGCGCATTCTTAAGCGCCGCGTTAGCGATGTACTGGATTCGGTTGTCGATCGACAGCGCCAGATCCTTGCCATCGAGCGGCTCACGCAGCCAGTCGTCTTCGACCACGCGCCCGAGCCGGTCCTTTATTACGCGTCGGCTACCTGCACGCCCCGCCAGCAACCGCTCGTGTGCAAGCTCGATGCCTTCCTGTCCACGATCTTCGACATTGGTAAAGCCAATCACGTGCGCATTGGTCGCGCCTTCCGGATAGTGACGCTTGAACTCGCGCGTCGAATGAATGCCGGCGAGCTTCAGCGCTGCAATGCGGTCAGCCACGTCGGCATCGACCTGGCGGCGCAGATAGACGAACGTGCGGTCCTCATCGGTAAGCCGGCGCTTTAATTCGCCGACGCTCATCTGCAGCAGACGCGCCAGCGCGTTCAGCTGCTCGGGTACGGCGTCGACGTCCTCCGGAATCGCCCACACGGCACGCGCCGGTACCGACGAGGCCAGCACCACGCCATTGCGGTCGGTGATGCGGCCGCGTGTTGCTGGAATTTCGAGCGTACGCGCGTACCGCGCCTCGCCTTGGCGCTGCAGAAAGCCTGTCGATACGCCGCCCATCAAGTAGAAGGCCCTGCCCGCGAGCGCGACAAAGCCGACAAACAGCAGGAACAGCATCAGCTTCGAGCGCCACGCCGGCAGCGCGACCGTCAGCAACGGACTCGCATTGAAGCCGACCCGATCGCGGCGTTCGCGCCGCGCGCTTCGCGGTGTGCGCTCGCGCTTCGATTCCGGAAAGCGCGTCACTTCTTCGTCTCCGCCGCCGGCAGGTTCAAGAAGACCGTGCGTGACGCGTCGATGGACTTGAGCCCGATCTTGCGTGCTTCCGATTCAACGTAGGCCGGCTGCGACAGGCGTGACTGATCGATACGCAACCGATCGTAGTCGACGTCCAACCGCCGGGCGTCGATTTGTACGCGCTCAAGATCGATGAACAGCGAGCGTGACCGGTGCTGCGCTGTAATCAGCGACAGCGCCGATGCGAACAGCAGCACACCAATCAGCGCAATCAGTCCGCGCATCTTTGTTGCTCCCTCGCGCTGCGCGCGGTCCCTCCGCGAGGGACGTCGCACACCTTGCTGCGGCCCGGCAGTGTGCTCATCGCTGCGCCTCGCGCCAGGGCTCGGCGGTCCGCTCCGCCACGCGCATCACCGCGGAGCGAGCGCGTGGATTGGCGGCCATTTCGCCTTCATCCGGATACACGCGCGCGAGCGATGTGAGCCTTGCGCGCGGAAGCTGATCAGCGCGCAGAGGCAGGTGCCGCTGCTCGCCGCTGCCGCGCCCCGGATGGTGGTGTGCGTCGATAAAGCGCTTGACGATGCGGTCTTCAAGCGAATGAAAACTGATCGCCACCAACCGGCCGCCCGCGGACAGCAGTGCCGCTCCCTGTTCGAGTACTAGCGCCAATTCCGCAAGCTCTTGATTGACGTGAATCCGTACAGCCTGAAAAGTTCGCGTCGCCGGGTGCTGAGCCGCATCCTTGCGGCTCCGGCCGACGGCGTTCGCGACCAAAGCCGCAAAGTCTGCGGTCGTCGAGAGCGGTGACCTGCCGTTCGAATTCGCATCTCCGCGGCGAGCAACAATCGCCTTTGCAATCGATGCAGCAAACCGCTCTTCGCCATAGTCACGAATCACTTGCGCCAGCTCTTCGAACGGTGCCCGCGCAAGCCACTGCGCAGCAGTTTCGCCGCGCGACGAGTCCATGCGCATGTCCAATGGTCCATCGGCACGCAAGGAGAACCCGCGCGCTGCGTCGTCGATCTGCGGCGACGACGTACCCAAGTCGAGTAAGACACCCTGCACACTTGTGATGGACAAGGTGTCGAGCGTGACTCGCAGCCGTGAAAACGGCGTGTGTTCGATGTGAAAACGCGGATCGGCGATCGAGCTCGCGGTCTGCACAGCCTGCGGATCGCGATCGAGCGCTACCAATCTGCCCCTGGAGCCGAGTCGCTCGAGGATCAATCGCGAGTGACCTCCGCGCCCGAAGGTTGCATCGACGTACGTGCCATCGCAGTCCGTAATCAATTGGTCGACGGCCTGTTGCAACAGCACCGGGCGATGCTCGCCTGCAAGCGGCGACAGAGGGAGTGACATTCACCTTCAACGCGCAGCTAGAAGGTGAACTGAGCAGCAGATTCGGGCAGGTCGCCCGCGAGCGCGGCGTGCTCGCGCTCGGCAAGCCGCGCGGTATCCCATAGCTCGAAGTGCGCACCCATGCCCAGCAGCATCAGATCGCGCTCGAGCTGCGCTCCGGCCCGCAGTTCGGTCGGCACCAGGAGTCGACCGGCGCTGTCCAGATCGACATCCGTTGCGTTGCCAAGCAACAGACGCTGCAGTGCGCGCCCCGAGTACGGCAGTTTCGCGATCTGTTCTCGGCGCGCTTCCCAGGTCGGTCGCGGATAGATGAGCAGACAGCCGTCGGGATGGCGAGTGACGGTCAGCCGTCCGTCGCACTGAGCCGCAAGCGAGTCTCGATGCCGGCTCGGCATCGAAACACGACCCTTGCCATCGAGCGTGAGTTGTGAAGCCCCCTGAAACACAGCGTCCTCATGAGCCGTCAGTCGAGAAGCGACATTGACTGGCCCACTGTCTCCCACTTTTTGACACGGCGCGACTGTACGGCCTCGCCGAACAACCGGTCAAGGGAATTACAGGGATTTTTTAATGTTCACAATGACTTAGACGCACTTCTTCTCGGGCAAGTCAAGACGCTAATTGTCAGCGAAAAGAAGGAGATAGGACGCGCTGTGCAAGTGGACTCTTACGAACCGCTGCCACTCGTGTGACGCGTCACCTCATCCGCCAAAATAAGACGCGCGTGCCGCTGGTGCGTGACATACGCCAGCATCCAATCGACCATCGTGGTGATGCGATTGCGAAAACCTATCAAGAAAAAAATGTGCACAAGAAGCCATGTCCACCACGCAAGCAGACCTGACAAGCGAATGCCGCCGGGCAACACGGCGACCGCCGCTTTCCGACCGATCGTCGCGAGCGAACCCCGGTCGCGGTAACGAAACGGAACATTGCTCGACGTGACATTACCGGCGTTGTTTACGCGCTGCGCGATCGCGCGCGCGGCGTAGGCACCCATTTGCTTAGCCGCATACGCAACCCCCGGCACCGGTTTGCCATCCTGCGTAATCGACGCCAGGTCGCCGATCACGAACACCGAGCTCTGATCCGCGAGCTGCAACGTCGGTGTCACGAGCAGCCGGCCCGATCTGTCGCGCGCGCCCGGCAACGTCTGAGCAAGCGGCGTCGCTTGCACGCCGGCGGCCCATAGCACAGTGCGCGCGCCAATGCGTTCACCGGCGTCTAGGGAAACTCCCGTGTCGTCGACACCGCTGACGTGCGCACCAACTCGCACCTCGACACCGAGACGATGTAACTGCCGCGCTGCCTTCGTCGACAATATTTCCGGATAAGTGTTTAGGATGCGCGCGCCGCCCTCGAGCAGCAGCACCCGGGCCTGTGCCGGATCGATCGCGCGAAACTCGTTGATCAGCGTGTGACGAGCGATCTCAGCGAGAGTGCCCGCGAGTTCTACACCGGTAGGGCCGCCGCCGATCACGACAAAGGTCAGCCATGCGGCTCGTTTCGCAGCGTCCGACTCTCGCTCGGCTCGCTCGAACGCAATCAAGATACGACGCCGTATCTCAAGCGCGTCGTCGAGTGTTTTCAGCCCCGGCGCATGTTGCGCCCAAGCACTATTGCCAAAATAAGAATGCGTCAGCCCGGTGGCGACGATCAGGTAGTCGAAATCGATCGCGCCGTCAGCCAGCAAAACTCGCTTCGCCGCGGTATCGATTGCAATAGCATCTCCGAGCAGAACGCGCGCATTCTTCTGCGATCGCAGAATGTGCCGGATCGGTGAAGCAATCTGCGGCGCCGACAATCCCGCCGTGGCTACCTGATAGAGCAGCGGCTGAAACGTATGGTGATTGACGCGATCCACGACAATCACTTCGACCTCGGCGTTGCGCAAGCCGCGCGCGGCGGCGAGCCCGCCGAAGCCGGCGCCGACGATCACTACCACCGGTTTTCGATCGGGGCCCATCAAGTCATCAGGAGAAAAGCAAAGTCCGCCTGTACGCCGGATTCTGTGCGGCGCGCCCGTGTTGCCACTGAAACGCCGTGACGATCATTCCTCTAGGCCGGCGATCGCCCGCCGGCTCAAGCCACCTACCCGCGACCTCTCCGAGCAAGATCATCGGCCGCCTATTCGGTGTTGCTCCACGTAGAGATTGCCCGTTTCACCTTCGGCAGGCTCACTTCGATAGAAGACGTCAATTTTCATGCCGCTCTACTTTAGCGAGACGTGGCGAGCCGCTTACGCGTCTCGCCCGCCGAAGCTCGTCTCTGTTGCTCTGATCCTCACCTCGCGGTGGACAGGTGTTACCTGCTACGTAGCTCTGCGGAGTCCGGACGTTCCTCTCGCAGCAAACGCTGCCAGCGATCGTCCAGCGGACTTTGCGGTGCAATGTTACGCGGGCAATATCTGGCGGGTCCAATACAGCACGCGGTAAATCCGCCAAAATGCGCGCCAGCATGAAAGATCAGCCACCACTGAACTTGATCGTCGTAGAGGACTCCGAGCTCGACTATGAACTGCTGCTGGCGATGTTCGCGCGCGAAGGGCTCAAGCCACGCACGGAACGGGTTGAAGACGAAACAGGAATGCGCGAAGCGTTCGCCAAGGGTCGCGTAGACGCGGTAATTACCGACCACAACCTGCCACGCTTCGATTCGTTCGCGTCACTGACGGTGGCAAAGAGTATCGACGCTGATATTCCAGTCATCGTGCTGTCGGGGGAGATGTCGGAGGACCTTGCAGTCGCGGCCCTGCACGCGGGCGCCGACGACTTCGTGCTGAAAACGCGCATGTTTCGTATCGCCTCAGCGCTGCAGCACAGCTTGCAGGCGGCCAACGCAAGACGCGAGGCGCGCACGGCGGTCGCTGCGCTCGCACAAAGCGAAGCGAAACTGCACGCGTTGACGCAGCACCTCGAGCGCGCGAAGGAAGACGAGCGCCGCGCCATGGCGCAAGAGATTCACGACGATATCGGCGGCGCGCTCACCGCGTTGAAATTTGAACTGGTGCGACTTGGGCGTTCGCTCCCCGACGCTAGCGCTCGCCCGCAGCTCGATGCGATTTCTCAACTGCTCGAGTCCGCGGTCGTCGCTAGCCACCGCATACAGCATGCGCTACGACCTGCCGTCCTCGATGCAGGTCTAGTCGCAGCGCTTGAATGGCTCGCGCGTGGATTTGCCGAGCGCAGCGGGCTCAAGGTCGACTTTCAGGCCAATCGGGACGAGTTCGACATCGCGCCCGACCGCGCGGCGGCGCTGTACCGTGTCGCGCAGGAGGCGCTGACGAATATTCGCAAGCACGCGCAGGCCAAGCACGTTCAAATGCAGCTGTTCGCGTTGGCCGACGAAATTACGCTCGAAGTCGACGACGATGGGCAGGGATTCGACATCGGCAGCCTGCAGGTCACACCGGGATTCGGCGTCAGTGGAATCATCGAGCGTGCGCGCGGGCTCGGAGGCTGGGCCGAAGTGTCGACCGCACAAAACCGTGGCACGACGGTGATGTTCTCGATTCCGCCGCTGCAGGCGGGATCGCCCAAGGGGAGGAGCGATGACGATTAGATTGTTTGTGGTTGATGACCACGCGATCGTCCGGCGCGGCATCGTTCAAGTGCTGTGCGAGCATCCCGAAGTCCAGATCGTCGCCGAGGCCTCCGACTACGCCGGGCTGCGCAACGAACTCAAAAAGCACGGCGAGCCCGATGTGTTGGTGATGGACGTCGGTCTGCCCGGAAAAAACGGCATCGATATTCTGAAAGCGCTGCGCGACGAACATCCGAAACTGAAAGTGCTGATCGTCAGCATGTATCCCGAAGATCAATATGCGGTGCGGGCGTTCCGTGCCGGCGCGTTCGGGTATCTGAACAAAGCAAGCGCACCGGAGAAGCTGTTGGAGGCGTTATCACAAGTCGTCTCGGGCCGAAAGTACGTGACGCCCGAAATAGCGCAGGCGTTGATCGAAAATCTGAACGCGCCCGACGCCGACGGCGCGCCGCACGAAAAATTATCGGATCGCGAATTTCAAACGCTAAAGCTCATTGCATCGGGAAAGCGGCTGTCAGAGATTGCCGAGACGCTGGCGCTGAGCCCAAAGACAGTCAGCGTGTACCGCGCGCGCATCCTTGAGAAGATGGCCATGGGCAGCAACGCGGAGTTAACGCACTACGCGATAAAGAACGGATTGGTTGAGTAAGTCTCGCGCAGCTAGCCGTCTCTGCCGATAAACCGATTGGCCCAGCGCAGCGCACGATCCTTCTGATTCGGTTGCTCGCTTTCCTGTTCGCCGTCGCGCGCCGTCGCCTGCGATTGGGCACTCGGCCGTGGCGGACCTACGATTTCAGTTTCGAGTGCACCAAAATGCTGCCCGTTGGAGTGACCGTCCGGACCCTCCTGCGCAGCGGACTTGTTGCGGGCGCGCGGACCGAAGTCGATGCGCCAGTGAGATTGACTGGTTGACGCTTTTAGCATCGATGGGAAATCGTCGCCGGGTATCGCAGGCGAGAACAAGAACCCCTGCATCAACTGGCAGCCTTGGTCGAACAGCCGCGTCATCTGGCCCTGCGTTTCGACGCCTTCGGCAACGACTCTGAGCTTCAGGCTCTTGCTCATCGCGATGATGGCGGCGACGATCGCGGCGCTATCCGTGCTTGTCTCAAGCTCGCGCACGAAAGAGCGATCGATCTTCAGCGTGTCGATCGGCAGCCGCTTCAGGTACGAAAGCGATGAATAGCCGGTGCCGAAGTCATCGACCGAAATTGAGACACCGAGATCTTTTAGCGCTTGCAGCAGCGGCAATGTCGCGCTTAGGTTGTGCATCAGCACGGTCTCGGTGAGCTCGAGCTCGAGCAGTCGAGGGTCGAGCTTGAATCCGATCAGCGCCGCTTGCACCGGCTCGACCAGATTGGCACGCTGGATGTGGCGCCCGGAAATATTGACCGAAACTGGAATCGGTGGATGACCCTGCTCGGACCAGCGCACCATCTGCTCGCAGACTTCGCGCACGGCCCACTCGGTGATCGGGACGATCAAACCCGATTCCTCTGCGACCGTAATGAACTCCGCCGGCGGCACCAGCTCGCCACCGCGCTTCCATCGCATCAGCGCTTCGGCGCCGACGATCTGGCCGCTGGCAACGTTGACCTTGGGCTGGTAGTACAACACCAGCTCCTGCCGCTCGAGCGCGCGATGCAAAGCGGTCTCCAGCCGCCAGCGCTCGGCGGTCGCCGTGTTCATTGCACTCGAGAAACGCAGCACGCCGTTGCGCCCGCTGTCTTTGACTGCGTACATCGCAATGTCGGATTTGCGCAGCAAAGTGTCGACATCACTGCCGTCGGCCGGATATGCGGCCAGCCCGATCGACGCGGTCACGAACAGTTCGTGCCCGGAAAAGCTGAAAGGCTTGCGCATCGTTTCCAGAATCCGCTGCGCGACCGATTCGATGATGCTCGGCTCGGACACATCGGTCAGCAGAATCGTGAACTCGTCGCCGCCGAGCCGCGCGACGCTGTTTGCGTTGTTCGGCGCAGGCACCGATTGCGATCCTGCCGCCAAACTGCGCGTGGCCGAGCCGATCGACGGCGGTCGAACGCCCTGCGACGGACCGGCACGCTCTGCCGCGCGAGCGACCGTGTCGTTCTCGCGCACACATTGATAAAGTCGTTTGGCCACTTCGCGCAGCAGTTGATCACCCACCTGGTGGCCGAGTGTGTCGTTGATCTGCTTGAAGCGATCGAGATCGATGAACAGCACGCCGACTGCGGTTCCGCTGGTGCGCGCTCGTTCGAGTGCCGAGCCAAACTGATCCCGGAAGAATCTCCGGTTCGGCAATCCTGTCAGGCTGTCGTAATTAGCAAGCTGCCGGATCTGATCCTCGGCGTGCTTGCGCTCAGTGATGTCCTGCACCACGCCGTGCACCGCGACCGCTCGTCCGCCCTCATCGCGGTCGACTTCGGCTTCCATGTGCACCACTCTGATCTGGCCGTTCGGCCGCGCGATGCGGCACTCGAACTTCATCTGACCGGTGCCTGCGAGCGCCTCGCGGAACAGCATCTCTATGCGCGCGCGCTCGTCTTCGACGACTCTTGACCAAACGAACCAATCCGAGAGCCCGTCGTCCTGGTGCGGCAAGCCGGCGATCGGAAAGCATTCCTCCGACAGCTTGACCCAGCGCGCAGCGATATCCCATTCCCAGCTGCCGAGCCGTGCGATGCGCTGCGCCTTCGTCAGTTTGGCGCGGCTCTCGGCGAGCTCCTCGCGCATGCGCGAAGCTCGGATCATGTAGCGCAATCGCTCCGACAGCAGCGTCCATTGCGATGTGCTCTTGACGAAGAAGTCGGTCGCGCCCGCCTCGTAGGCGCGCGCGATCGACGGTTCGTCGTCCAGGCCGGTCAACATCAGAACGGGAACGTGTTCACCGTCGGTCAGACGGCGCAGCCGCTCGCAGGTTGCAAAGCCGTCCATGTCGGGCATCAACGCATCCAGCACGACCACGTCGGGCAGGTTGGCGGCAAACAGCTCCAGTGCGTGGCCACCACCGTCGGCTTCGATCACGCGCCAGTGGCGCTCGGCGAGGGCCGAAGCCGTCAGCAGCCGCGCAACCGGGTCATCGTCGACCAGCAGCACCAGATCATTGCGAGGCGTGTTGACGGCATCGCCTTCACCCCGGTTGGCCATCGCTCCGCCACCGCCTGTGTTGTCGTTACGATCGCTCATCGGACGGTCCATTGCATGCTAAGCCGCGTTCTCGAGCGTGAGCAGCGCGTGCAGCGCCTGAAGTGCGCGTTCGTATTCGACCCGCACTGCCGGCCAGTCATGCTCTGCTGATTGCATCCGGTTCTCGCGCGCGTGAACTTCCAGGCCGGTAAAGCACTGCGACAGCGCTGTGGCACCGACGTTGGCGCTCGACGACTTCAACGTATGCACGGCGTGCCGCAGCAGCACCGGGTCGTGCTGCGCCAGCGCGCGTTCGGCGTCGGTCATCAATTTTGTCGCGGTCGTGATGTACGTCTCGATCAGGCGCTCGAGCAGGCGTGCCGCGCCACGCTGTTCCATCTGACGAACGCGATCGATCACGGACATGTCAAGAACCGGAGCCTCGCCAGCCGGAGCAGCAGCTGCCGATCCCCGGGCCTCTTGAGACGGAGCCCGTGTGGTGGTCGATGCTGAAGGCTGTGGATCGTGTCGGCTCCAGCGCGCCAGCAGCGCATCGATCTGCTGCTGCTTGAAGGGCTTTGGCAGGTACTCATCGAATCCCGCCGCGAGACAGCGCTCGTAGTCACCCGCCAGCGCGTTTGCGGTCAACGCTACGATCGGAGTATCAAGGGCACTTTCAAAGTCGGCCTGCGCCGCCGACCGGAAACGGCGCACCGCTTCGAATCCATCCATCTCCGGCATCTGGCAATCCATGAAAACGATATCGAAGGCTTGCGAGCGCAACGCGTTCAGCGCCTCGCGCCCGTTGTCGGCCAAGCGGATTTCGCAGCCGAGATCGCGCAGCATCGCGCGCGCAACTTCCTGGTTGACCATGTTGTCTTCGGCCACCAGCACTTTGGCCCGATGCCTGCTGGCCACCGTAGTCGCGCGCGCGGCCGCTGGCGAATCGCGTGACAACGATCTTGCGAGCGCCTCGAGTAGTTCGTGCTGGCGCACCGGCTTCGTCAGATACTGGTCGACTCCGTTTTCGTACGCCAGCTGAGCTTCGTTGCCGCTCGCCAGCGACGTCAGCATCACCATCTTGGCGCCCGTAAGGTGCGGATCGCTGCGCAGCGTCGCCGCCATCGTCAGGCCGTCCATGATCGGCATCTTCATGTCGATCACGGCCACGTCGAACGGCGTGCCGGCGCGGGCGGCGGCGCGCATCAACTCCAGCGCGGTGGCACCGTGGTCGGCGGTCGCGACATCCATTTCGAACGCCTTCAGCTGCATTTCGAGGATGCTGCGATTGGTTGGGTTGTCCTCGACCAGAATCACGCGCCGTCCGCGCAGCTGGTCCAGATTGAGCGACGGCGTAACAACGCTGGCATCGCCGCTCGCGAGCGGTACGTCGAAGCGGAACGTCGAGCCTTCGCCGAATTGACTTTCGACACTGATCGAGCCTCCCATTAACTCGACCAATTGCTTGCTTATCGCCAGGCCGAGTCCGGTACCGCCGTAGCGGCGTGACATCGACTGATCGGCCTGCATGAAAACGGTGAATAGCCTTTGCAGTGCTTCGGCGCGCAAACCGATGCCGGTATCCCGTACTTCGAACCGGACCCGGTGCCGCCCCTCTTCTTGCTGCGCGCTGAGCGTAACCACGATTTCGCCGGTTTCGGTGAACTTCAGCGCGTTGCCTACCAGATTGGTCAGCACCTGCCGGATGCGGGTCGGATCGCCCTTTGCAATCGTCGGTACTTCGGGGCCGATGCGCGACGCCAGCTCGATGCGTTTCTGATGCGCGCGCGGTGCGAGCATCTCGAATACGTCTTCGACCATCGAGCGGAGATTGAAGTCGACCGATTCCAGCTCGAATTTGCCGGCCTCGATTTTTGAGAAATCCAGAATGTCGTTGATGATTTCGAGCAGCGTCTCGCCCGACCGATACACCGCGTCGGCGAAGCGACGCTGCTTGTCCGAGAGTGCGGTTCCCAGCAGCAGCTCGGTCATGCCGAGCACGCCGTTCATCGGCGTGCGAATCTCGTGACTCATGTTGGCGAGGAATTGCGATTTCGCGCGGCTCGCCGACTCGGCGAGTTCCTTCGCGTCACGCAGCACGCGCTCGCTTTCCTTCGCATCGGTAATGTTTTCAAGCATCGTCAGGCGAAACCGTTCGCCATTCGCGTCGCAAAACCGCACGCTATGGCCACGCACCCATACCACGGTGCCCTGATTGTTGACCATGCGGCGCTCGAATGTGAACTGCGCGCGCTCGGCCGAGCCGTTCATCTCGGCGCGCAATGCGTACGCCGCGTCGACTTCTTCCGGATGCACGAAAGTGATCGGATCCTTGCCGATCATCTGGTCGATCGTGTAACCGAGCATGCGCGTATGCGCGGCGTTCGCGCGCACTATGCGGTGATCGGACGACACGATGGTCGACGGCACCGGCGACTCGTCGAACAGCGCGCGGAAATATTCGGCGCTTTCGCGCAGCGTAGCTTCAGTGCGCTTGCGCTCAGTGATATCAGGGCTGATGAGCGCGTATTGGAAATAGCGACCCTGATCGTCGCGCAAGGGCTGCCCTTCGACCTCAAGCACGCGCTGCTCACCGGAGCGCGCATCAGCGATGAATTCGATCTTGCATGGCTCTCCACGCACGATCGCGTCCGCCATTTTGGCGACGGCTTCAGCGTCGGTGCGCGATCCGCGCATCAGCGTGTGAGCCAGCCGGCCGCGCATCTCCTGCATGCCGATGCCGGAAAACTGCATTACCGCGTCATTCGCCCACTCGATTCGACCGGACGTATCGAGAATTAGCACCATCTGCTCAGTGCGCGACGCGACCATCGCAAGTCGGCTCGCTTCGACTTCGCGCTGACGCAGCTCGCGCTCGGCGCGCTGGCGCTCGGCCACGCGCGAAAGCTCGGCGCCGATTGCCTCGACCAACTCGAGCCACGCGTTGGTGGCCTCGACTCGATGATCGCTGTAGAACTCGATGAAGGCGGCGACGTGGCCGTGCGCCATCACCGGAATCACGACACCCGTCTGCAGGCCGGCCGCCAACGCGACGTCGAGCCGGTTCCAGTCGGTCATGCGCGACAAGTCCGACACCCAGTTGGCGACCCCCGACAAATACGCGCGACCGATCATGTGGTTGGGCGACGGCACGATCGGAATGCCGTTGCTCGCATCGATAAAGTCGCGAAAGCGCTCGGGCTCGCGTGTGAACCACAGCGAGCGCGGAGGCAGGCTGCGATCCTTTGCATAGTCGGGCAAAAGCGCGACGCGGCCCAGCGGCCAGTCCAGGTACTCACCGATCTCGTTCAGCGCCCGCTCGAGCGTGCGCTCGACCGAATCCGACTCATTGGCAGCTGCCGCCAGTCCGCGCAACAAGCGCATCAGCGCGTATTGGCGCTGTAACTCGAGACTGTCCTGCAGCTCGGTCATGTGCGCACGCGACAGGCGATCCGAGTGCGAAAGTAGCGCGCTCGTCATCGCGTCGAACGAGCCGACCAGCGAATCGAGTTCATCGCCCTTGTGCTGCGTCGCGCGCCCCGCATAACGCAGTGACAACTGTTCAGCGCGTTCCGTCAGTGCCTTGATCGGGCGAATCAGGTGGCGTGTCAGGTAGATGCCTGCGACGACCGTTGCAAGAATCGTGAACAGCACGACCGCGCCGAACGAGCGACTCGAGTCCGATAGCGTTTCGTACGCCATCGTGTTCGGAATCGTCACCGCCACGGCCATCGGCTCGCTGCCGATGGACAGCGGGCGCAGCGACAAGTCGTCGTTGCCGTCGAGCGTGACGTGAGTGGTCGCACCGGCACGCACGCTTGGGCGCGCCTTCTGCAGCCAGTAGCGATCTTCTGGCGGCACGCTCGCCACCAGCACGCGGTCCTGTGCCAGCAGCGCCACATCGACACCGAGTCGGTTCGCCAGACCGTCGAGATACTGCTCACCGATCAGGCGCTCGACTACCACGGCGCCCATGATCCGGTTGCCGTTGACGACCGGCACCGCGGCGCGAATCGAAAGACCCTGTAGGCGTTCGATCACGCTGATGTTTTCCTGACCCAGCAGCGCTTCGGTAACGCCGACTGCCGCTTCCTGACTATCGAGCCGCTGAATCTCGCCTTCACCGGTTCGCTCGATCAGCTTGCCGCGCGCATCGTGCACCTCGATCAGCCCGACCCCTGCATTCCTACCTTCCTTTTGCGCCCACTCGCGCACCGCACGCGCACCTTCGATTTTTTGCGCCAGCGCACCAACCAGATCGCTGCGTTCGGCGAGTGCGTGCGCGCTGCGCTCAACGGCCGCATAGTCAGCGACGATCGCCGATTCGATCAGCCGTGCCGCGCGTGCCCCGCGAGTTTGTTGTTCCACCAGAAATTGACGCTCGGTGCTCTGATGATGAAAGTAGTAGCTGATACCCACCGTCCAGCCGGCGACCAGCACCAGCACGCCGATCAGCGGCCATGCAATCGAACGGAACCGTGACGGCGCCACCGGTAGCGCTGCCAACGCGCTCGCGGCAACGCTCCAGTCGCCGGGCGTACGCGCCGAGCGCGCTTTCGCATCGATGCGTTGGCCCAGGCGGTTGGACAGCCAGGAAAATCGCGGCAGCATGAAGTCGAACGGCAAGTGTGAAATCCTGCAAGAAAGGCGGCAGCTCAACGCGCAGGCTAGTGCTGAATGCGTCCACCCACCCTCTCGAAAAAGGTACCGTTAGAAGGGCATTTCGCGGGCGGTCTGAAGCGCGACCGGCACGACGGAACGCCGATCTCGCATCCCACTGCCCGATGCTGCACAATCGCCGCGATGAGGGGGCAGAAAACCAGTCACTTACCGGCATTGCATCGCCGGCTCGGTACGGTGGTCTTCGGCAGCCTGCCGTCTGTCGCAAATGCGAGCCTAGGCGGCCCGAACGCTTCCCAGCTGCTCGCCGCGGTATGTGTCGGGGCGCTGATCGTGCTGGTGGCAGTGGCGGTTGCGCAGCGACGCCGGAGCCCGCCCGCTACGGCGGCCACGCAGTCTGATACACCAAGTACGGCTCCCGCGGTCGACAGCGCCGTCCGCATCGCCGAATTGCAGACAATGCTCGACAGCCGAGAGCGCGAGTTGGCGGCGCACCTGCGCGACCTGCACAACGCGGGCCGCGAGCTCGACAGCCTTGCCCACTCGGTATCGCACGACCTGCGAGCGCCGCTGCGCATTGTCGATGGCTTCGCAACGATCGTGCTCGAAGACTACGGCGATCGAGGCAAGCCGCTCGACGACCTGGGACGCGATCACCTGCGCCGCATTGTCGCCGCCAGCCAGCGCATGAACTCGATGATCGACACACTGCTAAACATGTCGCGCATGACAAGCCGCGACCTCGCCAGCGAACGGGTCGACCTGTCGCAGATCGCCCGCGAACTGGCCGATGACCTGCGCGATGACGTCCGCGCGCGCGATCCCGCGCGCTCGATCGAGTTCGTTATCACCCCCGGCCTGAAGACCGACGGCGACCCGACGCTGCTACGCCTGGTGCTGCAAAATCTGTTGGGAAACGCCGCAAAGTTCAGCGCCAGAAGCCGCGAGGCGCGCGTCGAGTTTGGTCGCCAGCAGGAAGATGAGTCGGCGTTTTTCGTGCGTGACAACGGCGCGGGCTTCGACATGCGCTTCGCGGAGAAAATGTTCGGAATGTTTCAGCGTTTGCACAGCGCCAACGAATTTCCCGGCACCGGTGTCGGCCTGGCTACCGTGCAAAAAATTATTCAACGCCATGGCGGCCGCGTGTGGGCCGAAGCCGTACCAGCGCCCGCAGAGGGGCACGGCGCAACGTTTTACTTCACGCTCTGGGAAAAAACGTGACCAGAAGCACGCTACGCGGAGCTACGCGCGCGTGTACTGAGGTAGCAGCCGCGAGTGGCGCAGATGCGCCGCCAAATGCTTGCGCGCTACGACGCCGTAGACGGCGCAGCACCTACTGCAGTTTCCACACCGCTTCGCACTGCTTACAACGAACGCTAAGCCAATGCGGCCGCCCAACCTCAGGCGGATCGTCTGCGCTCGCAGATTCCTGCGCCAGAACCCTGAACTTACCCCACGCCTTGCATTGGGGGCACGTTGCGGCTTCGGCGAAATGTTCGGCTCGCGCCAACAGCGTCGTAAAGCGTCGCCACGCAACCACCATCAACATTCCGCCAGCGGCGGCAGTGGTTAGAAGGCTGACGTAGCGAACACCCGCTTCGGCGTCGCCAAGCAGCTCCATTCCGGAGGCAAGCAGGATCAGCGCGATGAAACCGAGCGCCAAATAAGCGTGGCTTTCGATCAGCTGGCGCTCGTACCAGCGCCGAAACCCGTGCCGCTCGATGTAGTGAGTCACCTGCATTGGGCCAAACCCTCAGCGCCGAATCGAATTCAGCCGGTTCGCCGCTTCGACCATCTGAGTAGCAAGCTCCGCGGCCTGCTTGCCCTCCGCCTTCGCCTGCGCGCGCAGCGCCTGATGCGCACGCTCATAGTCGAGGCGAAGACGCTCCATCAGGATGCCGATCGCAATGTGCTCGTTGCGCCCAATCTCGCCCGACGTACCCTGCGCCGGCTCCGTTTTTTCATCGCTCGATCGACTCAGCGCGGCGCGCACCGCCGGCACGATCTGCCGCACATCGACCGGTTTGACCAGATAGCCGAGCGCGCCCATTTTCATCGCTTCGTCGACGATCTCGCTGTCGCCGAAGGCCGAGAGGAACATGAAGCCGGTGTCGGTATTCGCAGCGAGGTAGCGCGCGACATCCATGCCGGATTTGCCCTGCATGCGCATGTCGAGAATCGCGAGCTTCGGCTTGTGTTTGCGCGCCAGCAGAATCGCGTCGTCGCCGTTGTCGGTCTCGATGACCTCCAGGCCGGCCTGTTTAAGGCCTGCGACCAGCGTAGCCAGAACCAAACGATCGTCATCGACGACCATCACCAGCGGCGGAGCAGCGTCATTCATCGTCGCAAGCTTAGTGCAGTTAACTTATTTCTAGATGCTGTCTTCGCGAATCGCTGGCGGAAACAGCTGCAGACGCGTAGCCACGACCGCGCCGGAACGCTCGACCGTCAGCCGCGCGCCGCGGCGTGGTAGCAGCGCCTTCACGAGGCCAAGACCGGACACACTGGCGGATATTTGCGCGAGATCAAAGCCGCCTTTCAAAGTGCCGGGGTTTTCGATCGCCAGCTCCATGCCATCGGGCCGTGTCGTTACCCGCACCATGATGCCGTCCTGCCGCGTCGCACGATGTTTGATCGCGTTGGTGCCGAGCTCGTTGATCACCAGCGCCAGCGGCACCGCTTCGTTCTCGGGCAGTCCGAAGCGCCACAAGTCGGGCGGTGGGGGCTCGAATCGCACCTCCACGCCAAACATGTTGGACAGCGTCGAAAAAATGCCCTGCGCCACACCCAGTACAGGCAATGTCCCGCTGGAGCGGATCTGCAGTCCGTGCACCTGCGCGATCGCGTGGATCTGCGTCGCGGATTCGGACAGAATGTCCGCCACGTCGGGCCGTGCATCCGCGGTCTGCTGCAGCAATCCCGCGACGCCCTGCAGATTGTTCTTGATGCGGTGATGAACTTCACGCACCAGCACGTCGCGCTGTTTGACGATCTGCTCCATTTTCTCCTGCTCGGCCCGCGTGCGCTCGGTCACGTCGTCGGCGATGCCGAACACGCGAATCGCACCGTCTTCCATGCGCACCGGCGACAGCCGCACGTTGACATTGCGCACGCCGCGCGTCGGATGATCGATGCGCGCAGTGAATTCGGAGCGCCTTAGCCTGCGCATGCGCGCGATCAACCGCGGCAGCATCTGCGTGACCGGCTGCACGTCTTCAAAGTGCACGTGCCGCATGACGTTGCGCGGATTGTCGAGTAGCTCAGCCACGGCCCCACCAACTAGCGTGGTGTAGCGCGGGTTGACATACAGCGCATTCGAGAAGTCGCCGGTCATGATGAACACCAGCTGATCGATGTTTTCGGCAAACTGCCGGAACCTGGCTTCAGTTTCACGCAACGCGGCCTCGGCGCGCACCTCCTCGGTCAGATCATCGATAATCGACATCACGTAGCGCGCGTTCGAGTCGCCCGCAGCCACCGAGCGCCCCGGTTCGGATTCGAACAGCGGGATCACGCGCTGATTGATCGTCAGCCGCTTGCCGTCGGCGCGCAGCATCACGTCGCGCGGCCTGTCGACCTGGGTTCCGGTCGAAAGCGCCTTGCGGTCGAGCTCGGCGTACAGGTCGGCAAACTGGCGCGCATAGATTTCGCCCCAGGTGCGCCCGACGACTTGCTCGCGCGTCAGACCGGTCATCGTTTCGCCGGCGCGATTCAAGCTGACGAAGCGCCCGCTTTCGGCCTCGCGCACTGATACCAGTACCGGCAGGTTCTCAACCACCAGATCGAGGTAGTTGCGCACCCGCCGCAGTTCCTCCTCGGAGCGCCGCCGTGCATCGACATCAACCAGTGTCAGGATGACGCCGCGGTCGGGTGCCGACGGATCGATCGGGCGGCCATAGCCGGCGCACCAGAATGTCGTGCCGTCGGCGCGCCGCATCAGCCGCTCGAACGAAACACCGCCGTCGGCTGCCTGTTTTTCGGCGTCGGCCTGAGTTTCGGCGCCCGCTGACGGCTCCGCATCGTCGGTATCGACATCGGCGAACGGCAGCTCGCGAATGTCATCCCAGTCGCTGGGCGCCGCAAACAGTGAAGAGATTTGCAGTTCGTCCCAGTCGCGCGCGTCGTAGCCAAACAACTGCTGCGTGGCTGCGTTGGCCTTGACGATCAGATCGTTCGCCACGTACAGCACGGCCACCAGCGCATTGTCGAAAATCAGTTGCAGCTCGGTCAACGTCGCGCGCAGCTCGCGCTCCGAACGCTTGCGTTCGTCGACATTGACAAAAGCGAAGATATACCCGAGCTCGGGTCGCTCGGGACTGACTGCACGCCCCTGCACCGCGACCCAGATTGGCGAGCCTTTGCGCCGGAACATGTGCAGTTCGAACTCGGTCGCGCCGGTGTCGGCGATGCGCTGATAGTGCTCGGACAGATTGGCCAGCAACAGATGATCGGTGGGATGCGAAAATAATTGCATCTGCGAAACGAGGGTGCCCGGTTCGCAAGCCAACAGATCTTCCATCGCCGAATTGGCGCGCACCGGACGACCGTCGCGCACGAACAGCAAACCGACCAGCGCGGTGTCGAAAATGAGCTGCTGCTGCGCCAGCGCGCTTTGCAGTTCCTCACCCTGCTCTTTCAGTTCGAGCAAGGAGCGCGACAGCGCTTCGCGCTGGCGCTTGCTCTCGGAGATATTCTGAAACGTGTAGATCGCCTCGCGCAGCACCTCCAGACCGGGCTCCTGCGCCTGAATCGGGCGCGCCTGCACCAGGCACCAGACCGGCTCGCCGTCGCTCCGAAACAGGACGACTTCGCCGCTGGTGGTCTGTTGCGACCGCACGACCGGCATTCCCGACACCTCGTTCGGTGCGCGATGGTGACGGTCAATGCACAAGTCCCACAGCGGCATGCCGATCACTTCCCCGTCGCCGTAGCCGAACATCTCCGCAAACTCGCGATTCGCGAGCAGAATCTTGCCCGACATCGTCTGCGCCACGCCGACCGACATCGTTTCGAACAACGTCTGCTGATCGCGTAGCGCGACTTGCAGCTGTTCCTCGAAAATCTTGCGGTCAGTAAAGTTCTCCAGTACCAGCAGCGTGTGTCGCAAACCGCTTTCGGAAGCGATCGCGCGCATCGAAAGCTTGGTCCACACGACGCGGCCGTCGCGGTGCATGAAGCGTCGCTCGGCCGACTCTGAATCAACCGCGCCGCGCTGCATCTCGGCACGCGCCTGTTGCATCAGCGGGCGATCGTCCGGGTGAATCAGCGTCTCGGGGTCTTTGCCCAGTAGCTCTTCGAGGTCGTAGCCGAGCGTCTCGCAGGCGGCGCGATTGATACCGATCAGCCGAAACTCGCTGTCGACCAACAGCGCGGCAACCGGGCTTTCCTCGAACAGCGCGCGAAAGCGCTCTGCGCTTTCGGTCAGATCCGACTCGGCCTGTTTGCGCGTGCCGACGTCGCGCGCGAGCAGCAGGATGAACTCGCGTCCCTCGTGCACGACTCGCTGCACTACGGTTTCGACGGCGAACTCAGTGCCGAAGCGCGTCTTGTAGCGCGTCTCGCCCTGAAAAGAGCCGCGCGTCTGCAGCTGTTCATACAGCGATGCAAATCCGTTACCGCCGGCCGAAGCACCGAGGCCGACGTCGATCGCGCCAAGCGACATTCCCTTCAGCGATTCCATGTCGTAGCCGAGTCGCTGGCGGGCGGCTTCGTTGGCGTCAACCACTGCACCCTGGGGGTCGATTTCAAACACCATCTCACCCACTGACTCGAGTGCTTCCCGCAGCGCGCCGAGCGAGTTCTGCGCAAAGCGCTCGCGATCGATTGGCTCACATGTCACCAGCACGCCATCAAACTTGCCGTCGATCGCGAATACCGGCGCCATCTTTACCCGTATCCAGCGACGCGCGGACCGGGCAAGCCGGTATTCACGCTCGACCGGCGTGCGGTCGCCGCTGGAGCCAATGCGTCGCAGCTCCGCAATCAGATCCGGCAATTGCCTGAGACCGTTGGCATCTTCAACAGCGCGGCCCAACACCGCGTCGGCGGGGACGTCGAACAATTCTTCGAGGCAGTTGTTCCACAACCGGTAACTCATGTCGCGGTCGAGCAGCGCCAGGCCGATATGCGCGGCGGCCAGCAGCGTCTCGATCACCGTATCGGCGGGACGAGCCGCTAGATTCGCAGCGTCGTCAGTCGCCAGGCCAGAGCCGAGGCCAAGAACACTCGTACCGAGGGGGACGACTGAAGGCGTGGCGGAACCTGCGGCCGGCGCGCCGTTGGCGCCTATCTGCAGTCCGAGCGCCAGCGCGCGTTCCTCGGAAACGACCTGCGGCGTCTCCTTGGTCGGTGCCCCGGCTGCACGCTGAGCGTGTTTGGCGGAACGCTGCGAAGTGGTTGGGCGGTCAGCCACGCGAGCTATGAGTCAGTGAGTGGAGTGAGGAAGAATAATGCACCCTCAAAAGGGTGAATCGCGTAAACGGTAGTTCTAAAGTTCGACCACTAACTGCCGAATTTGTGGCGTGACCCCCTTGGCGCGCTCCTATTTGTCCGCATCCTCGTGCGCTGCGGTACGGCTTGCATCTCGGGCTTGCCCCGAAAGCCGTCTTGTCGCGCTGCGCGCCGCCATTAACGAGGGACGCTACCGCATCGATTCGCAGGCCATTGCGACCAAGATGCTCGCGGCAAGCGGCCTGCATTTTCAATCTACCGGTAAACACTGACTGTTTGACATGCTTGCTTACTCTTCGCTTCCCCCCGGTACGCCGGCGCGCCTGTTCTCCGAGTTGATCACGGCTCTGCATGACGAAAGCGAGGCGCTGATCGCAAATGACCCCGCGCGTCTTGCCGAAGCAAGCGGGCGCAAGGAACATCTGCTGCGATTGCTTGCGCCGCAAGCAAGTGCATTACGTGCAATGCGGCAAGGCGGAAACGACGAACTTGAACGATTTGCCCGCGAAGCCGCGCAGCTGCGGGCGTTGACCAGCTGACAGTTTGGCGCGCCGTAGAGCCGGGGATCAGCGACTCGAACACCGTGTCAGACTGACCACGGACGACCCAATCACCAGTTTTTAAGGCGCGAGCGCAGACGTGCCACTGCCTGGCTGTGTAATTGGCATACACGCGACTCGGTGATTCCCATCACGACGCCGATCTCGCGCAAATTGAGATCCTGCTCGTGATACAGGCTCATTAGGAGTTTCTCGCGCTCAGGCAGCTCTTCGATCGCGTCCACCAGCGCATAGCGAAAGCGCTTGTCGCGCAAGATTTCGCCGGGCTCCAGGCAATCGCCTACCAAATGGCGCTCAAGATAGTCTTCGTCGTCGATCTTGCCGCCGAGATCATCCAGATGGACCAGCTGTGCGCCGCGTGCCTCGTGCAGCATCTGTTGATATTGCGCCAGCGTCAGCTCTAGCTCGCCCGCGATTTCCACTTCTTGCGGTGCGCGTCCCAGCTTGCCTTCCAGCCGGTGAATCGCGTTTTCGATATCGCGCTGACTCTTGCGCGCCGAGCGTGGCAGCCAATCGTTCGCGCGCAGCTCGTCGAGCATCGCGCCACGGATGCGTTGCGCGGCATACACCTCGAACTGCGTGCCCTGCGCCACTTCGAATCGGGTGACTGCATCCATCAGACCCATCATGCCGGCCTGGATCATGTCGTCGAGCTCAACGTTGGCCGGCAATCGCGCAATCATTTGATGTGCCAGGCGCCGCACCAGCGGCGTGTACTGCTTGACGTAGTCGGTCTCAAGCAGGCAGGTCGGCTGTAGTTGCTCGACCTGCTGGCCATTGTTCAGCGCCTGATATAGCGCGTCGTATAAGAATGCGTCGTTCTTCATGGACCAAACTTTAGGGAGGCGGGCCATCTTGCTATCCACCAATAGGTGGCGAAAAAGCGAGACATCTGACTGCATTGAAATGGATTGCCGACCAACAGCAACGCGTGCAGCGCGCGCAAAAAAAGCTGAACTGAATCAACGGCCCTGCGACGTTTCTTGGCGTGCGACGTTCAGTTCGTTGCGCAATCAGCGCAACAGGAAAGGCGGGTGATCACGGTCTATCCAAACTCTTCGGCGGCAATTTGCACAACTTGCCGTTTTAAAGAAGCGCACGTGCAGGTCGATCTTGGTCCTGACTACGCACAATGCTGCGATTAGAGGAAGCACCGATGACACGCAACCAGCTCGTCAAACAACTGGCCGAAATATCGACCCGTCCTATTGGCGCCGCCGCGACTTCCGTCGCTGCTTTGCCGGAGCCGGTGGCCATCCATGAAAACGCCGCCGCGCCCACCGAGCTTTTCGTGTGGTTCGAAGATACTTCAGCGCGCGCTCTCGAAGGGCGGCGCGGTGTCGCGGGATTGCCCGAGTCGCTGTTGCCGATCAGCCGCGAAATGAGGATCGTCGAGCGACGCTATGCAGAGAATCACCTGCACCTTTTGAGCGCCGTCCGAATCGCGTGCCGAGACAACGCGGCCGAACTGATTGCTTCACTCTACACAGCAGCGTTATCGGTGGGCACCGTCGCCTGGATCGGCACCGGCAGACAGTACGCGCATACGTGGACCGACATGTACCCGGCTGCACTGTCAAAGTAAGCGAGATCAGAATAAAAAAGGCGCCGCACGGCGCCTTTCTTATTTGGATTCGAAGTTACGCAGCAGCCACATTGGGTGATGGACCATTGAAGCGCGCGGCGGCATCGAGTTTGTTCATATATCGCTGCAACATACGCGCCGCTGATTCACTCAGATCGACGAATTCGCAGCCGCAGCGACGCACTCCATCGTTGGACGCTTCCGCATCAACATAGCGAACGCGCAGCGTGACCGTGATCTGTCCGACATCGGGTAGATCGAGATAACAGTTCTCTAGCGTGTGATCGGGCGGCAGCGCAAATTGGACCGGATGAACGAACAGCGCCAGGCCCCCCACGCTTAGATCGAGTACGCGCACCGATTCATACTGACCCTTCTTGCCCGGCGACGGCACCAGGCATGTTGCCGGGCGCACCGCCGGCGGTTGCCGCCGGTAGGCCCCGCGCCGCTGCATCCGCAGCAGCTGCTGCGGCAACCGTACGCGAAACGCAGGGCGACCCTGATGTTCCACCGCCTCCGCAGCGCCGACCGAAAACTGCACTTTGACGTTATCCAGAAACGCAACGACCACTAACTGTTTCGATGCGTAGATCGCCTTCTGCGCTACCGGCTCGGAGGTGCGATCGAGGATCAGTTCTTCGAAGCCCTCATTGACGTCGAGTACGTTGCTGACTGTGAACCCCGCAGCCTGGTCGTAATAGAGCGTGACCAGGACCTGCTTGTCTCGCAGCTGGCGCAGCAGGCCTGCAATCTCGCTGCGCGAGTAAATCGCGAAGCGCTCGAGCTCCGGCGAGTCGGGTTCCGGAAACGGTGTCGTCAAGCTCATGCTTATTCGTTGGGTCCGCGCACGCGCGGCGTCGAGATCAGCGACGTAATCGGCAGCAGCCACGGCTCGGCGTGCCCGCGAATCAGCGCATCGTCTGCCAGAATCTGGCGCAGCAAATGCATGCGGCGCTCGTCATCGATCGCGTTGAGAGAATCCGGATGTTCGTCGGCCGCCTTCAGGATCGCGATTAACGCAGCGCAGCGTTCTTCCTGGCGCGCGACTTCGATCCAGTCATTGGCGCGGGCGGCAGCAAGCATCGCGCTGCTTGCCTCGGCGATCGCTTCGTAGTGCTGTAGCAAGGTCGAGCGCGCCGGCTCGCCTGCCGTGTTCGCTGAGGCCGGTTCGATCATCTCGGCCACCTCGCATAAATCGTTCGGCATCGTGCCGTTCCCCGTCGGTGCTGATTCAAATGCAAAAGCTTGAGGCAATGTACCGACGATGAGGTACGCGCCATCGTCCGATTGGAGGGCCGTTCCAAGCGCTTTTCGTGGAAAAAAAAGCGCCGGTACGAGACCGGCGCAAAGGCGGGGGAGGAAAACCAATATCAACTTCAACCAACTCGGCGGAGCACTGTGGCCATCTGTCCGTCCATCGACGGGCCGGCGGCGCGATGCTCCGCACAGCTGATTAACGGCACGGCTGCGGTCGACTTGAACGCCGGCCTGTGCGGGGATGTAGGAAATAACCTTACAACCCGGCGAGCGGCGAACCGACAGTGTTCGTAGCGAGCCGCTGATTCAACGAATTGAGCCGCTTTCCCACAATGGCGTCACTTCGAAACGCAACGACTCGAATCCGAACCAGCACTTCAAACCGCGAACCAGGAGCAATTCAATGAGCACGATCGCCGCCAGCAACGAACAACTTCTGCAGGAAATCCGCGAGGCCAATCTGGCCTATCTAGTACTGGCGCAGCACATGATCCGTGCCGACAAGGCGCAAGCGCTGTACCGGCTGGGCGTTTCGGAAGAAGTCGCCACGATCATCGACCAGTTGAGCCCGGCGCAGTTGATGAAGATTGCGGGGTCGAATCAGCTGATCCTGCGATTTCGATTCGACGACGACATGGTCTGGAACTTACTGACGAGCCATTCGAAACCGAAGTCGAGCGCAACCGGAGCAGCAGTCGCCGGCTTGCACGCCAATATCGTGATGGCCGGGCAATTGGCCAACGTGACCGCGTAAATTCGAACTGTCAGCAGGGGAACTCACATGCGCATCAAAAGCATCGTTTCCGAGAGCAAACAGATTCAGCGGGCGATTGCGCTGATCAAGCTCGGCGCGCGTCTGCAAGTGCTGGAATCGGAAACCGATCTTTCTTACGAGCGCTTGCTGCGCCTGTACAAGGAAGTCCAGGGCGAATCACCGGCGCGCGGCATGCTGCCTTTTTCGACTGACTGGTTCATGACATGGCAGCCGAACATCCACTCGTCGCTGTTCCTGAATATGTACGAGTATCTGGACAAGACCAGCGAGCTCGAAGAAATCGACGGCATCATCAAGGCGTACGAGCTTTACCTCGAGCAGATCCGCGCGCAGGGACTCGAGCCGCTGCTTTCGGTAACGCGCGCATGGCGTCTGGTCAAGTTCGTCGACGCCGGCATGGTGACGCTGACTTCGTGCTGCAAGTGCAATGGAAAATTTGTCACGCATACCTTCGAGCTGACGAAGAATTATGTTTGCGGATTGTGCGAACCCCCGGCGCGCGCTGGCAAAGGCAAGGCGCAGGTTCAGGGCAGTGCGCAGGAAATCCTGCACTGAGAAGCCTATCCAGCCCAGAAAAAAGCCCGCTGTGTGCGGGCTTTTTGTTGCACACGAACGCGGAGGTCCTAGACCCGCGCGTACAGCGGAATCTCAAGTTCCCGCACGAGCCCTGTAGTGACATAGGCATGGACCGCGATCTTGTCGGCCGGGCTCAGTGCCACGAACGACACGCCCATCAAACGCTCGCCCGTCTCGTCGGGTTTGCGCACCGGACGCGCGCGCGCTTCGATCATCAACTCCTGCTCGGCCACCGTAAGCTGAAATACGACTTTGACCTCGTCGTAAAAGACGCTGAGATCGTCGTGCAGCGCGATTGCGGCGCCGCCAGTGGACAGGTCGCTGATCATTCCCTTGACGAACTTCCCCGAGGCCTGCGTGCCCGGGTAGACCATGCAGGGCAATTCGGTCTTGACCCGCGGTGCCGCGCGCAACTCGCGCTTTTCGACGTGCTGCTGCTGCGGCCAGCCGATGTGCAAGTATTCGAAGGGCTCGCTGCAGACTTTTGTCAGCGGAGCAATGAATTCATAGATCGTCTCGCCGGAAAAGCTGCGAAACCTATACATCGCGCCTTCCTTCAGCGTCAGCGCAGATGAATCGTCCGGAGCCGTAATGATGATCGAATGGCCCTCGTGAACACCGATCAGCTTCACGGTCACGGCGTCGGCCAACGTATCGCCATTCGCCCACATGCGGAGCACGCGCCAGCTGGCGACCTCGCGCGGCCCCGGGCGTCGCGCGGGTTGATTCGGCGCGGCTGCCAGTGCGGCCGGTGATGGAACGGTCAGTGACTCGACCAGCGTCGGAACCGTAATCGGTACCGACTCGTCAACAGGCAGGGCTACCGGCTCGGTCATGTTCATGGGTCAGGCGCAGGAGTCGCGACTCAAATAAAGACTCCCAAGTTTGCGGGAGATTTCGCGCGCCAAGCCCGCCGAGAAAACGTCCGCTGGCCGGTTAATTCAAGGGCTAGAAGCGATTGAATGAAAAGCGGCCGGCGATTCAAGTTAGGCCTCCACTAGGCCGAAAGTCTGAGCGTGGACCCAGGGAGGGAGCGCTGTCCTGATCCCCGCCGAGCAGCCTTCCGCCCTGGGCACCACACCACATCTATTAGCTCATAAGCATCTGTCACTAGCGCGCGTAGCGTCACGGCTACACTGCTCGTGTCCGCTAACCGTTTCGACAGCCTCCTATGAAAACTGTTTTGACCGTCCTGCTCGTCGGCGCATTTGCGTGCGCTCACGGCCCGGCATTCGCTGACGAGAAAAAATCGGAGCCGACTAAGGAAGAAACCAAGAAAGCGCAAGCTAAAAATGGCGCGCAGGGCGAAGCAAAGGAAGGCGATAAAGTCCAAGCCAAGCAAGAGGAAGTCAAGAAGAAGGTTAAAAAAGGCGGCTGCTGAGATAAGCACGCAATGACCACGACGGCCGCTTCCGCGGCCGTTTGCTATTGATGTCCCAGCACAGGATGCGGCCGATAGGGGGCTGTAAGCGCTGCCACTTCGTGCGGGGTCAGGGCGACATCGATCGCCTGAACCGCTTGCTCGATCTGCCACGTCTTGCTTGCGCCGATGATCGGCGCACTGACTGCGGGCTGGTGCAGCAACCACGCGTACGCCAGCGTGGCGTTGGACACGCCCTTTTGCTGCGCCAGAGTGCCCAACCCGGCGACGACAGCATGGTCGGCATCCTGGTAGTAGTACTTCTGCGCCAGTTCATCGGTTTGCGCACGCGAAGTCGCACCGCTTGCCCTTTCGGCATTGGCGTCGCGCGCGCGATTGCCTGCGAGAAAGCCCCGCGCCAGCGGGCTCCATGGCAGCAAACCGACGCCCTGGTCGCGACACAGCGGAATCATCTCGCGCTCTTCTTCGCGGTAGGCCAGGTTGTAGTGATTCTGCATCGATATGAACTTCGTCCAACCGTTGCGTTCGGCAACGTGTTGCATCTTCGCGAACTGCCACGCCCACATGCTCGAGGCGCCGAGATAGCGAACCTTGCCAGCGCGCACGACATCATGCAGAGCCTCCATCGTTTCTTCAATCGGAGTGGCTGCGTCGAAGCGATGAATCTGATACAGATCAATCGTATCGATGCCGAGACGCTGCAGGCTCGCATCGACGGCGGCGAAAATGCGCTTGCGCGACAACCCGCTCATATTGGGACGTTCAGCAGGCTTCGGCGCGTCCGAATTTCCCCCTTGAAATGCAAGATCGACCGGGTAACGGAGCTTGGTCGCGATCACGATCTCGTCGCGCGGCGCCAGCTCGCGCAATAGCTTTCCGGTGATTTGTTCGGAAACGCCAGCCGAGTACATATCGGCGGTGTCGAACACATTGATGCCGAGCTCGACCGCGCGCCGCACGATCGGGCGGGCTGCGTCCTCGCCAAGAACCCATGGCCGCCATTGCTCCGTCCCGAATGTCATCATGCCGAGCGCAATGCGCGAGACCTTCAGGCCGCTTGCGCCGAGGTTGACGTACTTCATCGGCTATCTAACCGAGCCCCAATATTCGTCCTATGCGAGCGAGGTAGTCGGAACCGGTCAGCGCGCCATTCCTTAGTTCGTCGCCGAGTTCATCGAGCTTGCTGCGCACTCCGTGCAGCCCGACGTGTACCTCTTCGTGCGACGGTTCGGAGACGCTGAGCGCGGCGCGCAGTTGTTCAACCTCGGCGCGCAATGTATCTACGCTCGCTCCGCCCGCCCGCGCCTTTGCAAGATCGCGCTCGAGTTGATCGACAAGCTGCCCCACCTCGTCGAGATTTACGGTGCGCGACGCATTCATGATCGCCTCTGCATTCAGTTGACGTATCGGCCAACCTAAACCTTACACTCCCGCCCCATGCCTTTCCGTACCGGCGCCCGCCTGCTCGTCGATCAACTATTGATCCAGGGCGTCAATCACGCTTTCACAGTTCCCGGCGAAAGTTTTCTACCCGTGCTCGACGCGCTGTACGACTCGCGAGAAATGATCAAGCTGATCGTCAATCGGCACGAGTCCGGCGCGACATTCATGGCCGAGGCGTACGCGAAGCTGACCGGCCAGCCTGGCGTCGCCTTCGTCACGCGCGGGCCCGGTGCCACCAACGCGGCAATCGGCGTCCACGTTGCCTACCAGGACTCGTCGCCGGTAATTCTGTTCATCGGCCAGGTCGGTAATGATTTTGCCGAGCGCGAAGCGTTTCAGGAAATCGACTACCGCCGCATGTTCGGACCGATGACCAAGTGGGTCGCACAAATCGATCAGGCGGATCGCGTGCCGGAATTCGTGGCGCGAGCATTCCAGGTTGCGACCAGCGGACGCGCCGGGCCCGTCGTGCTCGCACTACCGGAGGACACGCAGTCAGTTGAGGCAGATGTAGGTGACGCGCTGTGCCATCAGCCGGTGCTCGGCGCGCCGAGTGATACGCAGATTGCCGCTCTGCGCCGCTTGCTGGGGCGCGCGCAGCGACCGCTGGTGATTCTGGGCGGCTTTGGCTGGACGCCCGCGGCCTGCGACAATTTCAAGCGCTTTGCAGAAGCCAACTATCTTCCGGTCGCATGCGCGTTTCGTTATCAGGATCTGTTCGATAACCGCCACCCGAATTACATCGGCGACATCGGCGTCGGCGTCAACCCAAAGCTTGCGCAGCGCGTCAAGGACGCGGACCTGATTCTTGCAATCGGGCCTCGCCTGGGCGAAGCGACGACTTCGGGCTATACGTTGCTCGACGTTCCGGTGCCGGCGCAGGCGCTGATTCACGTTCACGCGGGCGCCGAAGAACTGGGGCGCGTGTATCAGGCGCAGTTGATGATCAACTCAGGCTTGCCGCAGTTCGCGTCGCGTCTGGCGATGATGGTGCCGGTCGAGGAGCCGCCGTGGCGCGAGTGGCTCGCAGCAGCGCATGCGGAACTCGGAGCGTGGCAGCAAAGGCCTGCGGTCTACGCTCACGGCGATCCCCCGCTCGACCTGTGGGAGGCGATGCAGATTCTGGCGCGCGCAGTTCCGGCCGACGCGATCATCGCCAATGGCGCCGGTAATTTTGCAACCTGGGCCCACCGCTTCTGGCGTTACCCGGGACTTCGCACGCAACTTGCGCCAAGCGCCGGTGCGATGGGATACGGTGTGCCGGCCGCGATTGCGGCCAAGATCGCAGCGCCTGAACGAACCGTGGTTGCGCTGACCGGCGATGGAGACTTCCTGATGACGGGTCAGGAGCTGGCAACCGCCGTGCAATATGGTGCGGCGGTGCTGATTCTTGTATTCAACAATCAGATGTACGGCACGATTCGCATGCACCAGGAGCGCGAATTTCCGGGTCGCGAGCACGGCACTGCGCTGGTCAATCCCGACTTCGCCAAGCTCGCACAAGCGTACGGCGCTTTCGGTGCCACCGTAACGACGACCGACCAGTTTGCCGTCGCGCTGTCGCAGGCATTGTCGTTTATCCGGGAGCGTCGGCTGCCGGCCCTAATCGAACTGACGCTAGATCCTGAGATCATCACTCCAAACGCGACGTTATCGGCAATCCGCGCGACGGCTAGATTGCAACAGTAACGGCGCTTCTGCGCGAGATCGGCTCACTTGCCGAGACTTTTCTGCAGCAACTCTGCGACAAGCTCATTCAAGCCGACGCTTTTCTTCGATGCTTGCTCGTGCAGCGCCTTCACGAGAGCCTGCGGCAGTTTGACCGCGAACGGCACCAGGCCGAGCGCGCGGTCACGGTCACGCTGCGCGCGTCGATCGGGCTCCGGCGCAATCGCGCGGCCGTACGCGTTACCGGCGGCGCGCATCTGGTTAGTAAGTTTGCTTCCCTGGCGCTTTTCGAGTTCGCCACGTTTCATGAATCGGTCTCCGCTTTGCAATCGCGGCGCATCTTAGCCGGACGGAACACAGTGCGGTCCGAGTAGAACTCGGCGTTGCGGTTTTCCGCACACCAGCCGGGTATGCCAAGAACCGGAATCGGCATCAAGCCGTGCGGCGACAGATGTTCGTCGAGTCGGTCGGCCAAAGATCGGTCAACCTGCGCCAACGGCGCGTCCGCCGCGAGCGCGATGTGCAGCGCGTGAGCGGTGATTGCTTTGTAGGGCCGGTGCAGCTTGTGAAGCAACGCGTGCCCGAATCCGATCACCTTCACGTCGCTCGACCAGGCGGCGCGCTGCGCTACAAATGAGGCGCGCCAATCGTGATGGCACAACAAATCGACGATGTCGATTCTGGCGGTCACGATGAGCACTGCGTTCTCGTCAACCAGCGTCGCGGCGTCGCGCACCGAACCTCTCACCGCGCCGACGCCGTCCCGCGCGATGGCGTCCGCTTGCAGGCGGTTCAGCTGGGCCTTCGCACATGGGAAGTGAATGAAGATCAACGCGCTGAAGAAGTCGTGCAGGTCGTCGCGGGTCGGCACGCACCCGGTACGGGCGATGAATGCTTCGTACGCTTCGTCGGCCGCTGCGCCTGCCTCACAGAAGGTGATACGGTGGCCGCCTGAACTGTGGACGTTCGCCGCAGCAGCCGCGCTGTTCAGCGCGCCACGCCAATCGCTACTCGCCGCCGCCAGTCGCCCGACACGCGCGATGGGCGCCAGCCACGGCGCCAACCAGTCGACGTTTGCTAGCCCTGCAACTTCCAACGTAGCTTCTCACCCGCTCCCAACGGAACGATCGTCCTGTCGGCAAACGGAAATTCAGCGGGCACCCTCCACTCTGATCGCTTTAGCGTGATCATCGAAGTGTTACGCACTAATCCGTAGAAGTCGGCGCCGTTGAACGAGGCAAATGCCTCGAACCGCTGGAGCGCGCCTTCATCCTCGAAAACCTGCGCGTACATCTCCAGCGCAGAGGCCGCCGTGTAGCAACCCGCGCAACCGCACGTCGCCTCCTTATCTCCTTTCGCATGCGGAGCGGAATCGGTGCCGAGAAAGAATCGCGCGTCCCCGCGGGTGGCAGCCGCCACCAAGGCCCGTCGATGTGCCTCGCGCTTTAGCAGCGGCAGGCAGTAGTGATGCGGACTGAGTCGGGGCCGGCCGTCGCAACTCAAAAAAATCGAATTGCGGTTAAAGAGCAAATGGTGCGCGGTAATCGTCGCGCCGAGAGCACCTCGCTCGCCGGTCACATAGTCGACTGCGTCCTGCGTCGTGATGTGCTCAAACACGATTCTCAGTTCAGTGAAATCACGCCGCAGCGGAATCAGCACTTCGTCGATGAAAATGCGTTCGCGATCGAATACATCAACCTGCGGACGCGTCACTTCCCCATGGATCAGCAATGGCATGCCCACCCGCTGCATCGCTTCCAGCACGCGCGTGCAGCGGGTCAGGCTCGTGACGCCCGACTCCGAGTTGGTAGTTGCGCCGGCCGGGTAAAGCTTCACCGCATGCACGATGCCGCTATCGCGCGCGCGCTCGACCTCGTCAGGCGCGGTGGCATCGGTCAGATAAAGCGTCATCAACGGCTCGAACTCCATGCCGGCCGGAAGCGCAGCCCGGATGCGTTGCCGGTACGCAGCTGCCTGCGGCGTTGTAGTGATCGGCGGCGTCAGATTTGGCATCACGATCGCGCGTGCGAACTGGCGCGCGGAGTGCGGCAGAACCGATGCCATCGCGGCGCCGTCGCGCAGGTGCAAGTGCCAGTCGTCGGGTCGGACAATCGTCAAGGAGTCGCTCATGCCGCAATTATCTCAGCCGCGGATTGCGCCGCAGGCGGATAATCGCCGGCATGAATTTCGACGATCTTGCGAAGCTGATTCCGAACGCAGCGTGGCGTTTGCGCGAGGATGACTCCGACCCGCAGGAAACCCGCGAGTGGCTCAATGCACTCGACACGTTGATCGACGCCGTCGGCCCCGAGCGCGCCACCTTCGTTCTCAAACACCTGCTGCAGCACGCGCGCACGCGGCGCGTGCCGCTGCCGCAAGTGTTGAACACGCCTTACCTTAATACGATCTCGCTTGCAGATCAGCCGCCGTTCCCCGGCAACCTCGAAATCGAGTCGCGTCTTAGTGCACTCGTGCGATGGAACGCGCTTGCAATGGTCGTTCGCGCCAACGCAGCGAGTGCCGAGCTCGGCGGCCATATCGCCAGCTATTCATCGGCGGCAGATTTATTCGAGGTCGGCTTCAATCATTTCTTCCGCGCCCGTTCGGACGAGTCGGGTGGTGACCTGGTCTACTTTCAGCCACACTCATCGCCAGGTGTGTACGCGCGTGCCTTTCTCGAAGGGCGGCTTAGCTCGGGACAACTCGATCACTACCGCCGTGAGACAGAGGGTGAGGGTCTGAGCTCCTATCCACACCCGTGGCTGATGCCTAACTTCTGGCAGTTTCCCACCGGCTCGATGGGCATCGGGCCGCTGTTCGCGATTTACAACGCACGCTTCCTGCGCTACCTGCACAACCGCGCGTTGCTCGACACCAGCGGGCGCACGGTGTGGGCGTTCGTGGGCGACGGCGAAATGGACGAGCCCGAATCGCTCGCGGGACTTTCGATCGCCGCTCGTGAAGGCCTCGACAACCTGATTTTCGTCGTCAACTGCAACCTGCAGCGGCTCGACGGTCCGGTGCGCGGCAACGGTTCGATCATCCAGGAGCTCGAGGGCCTGTTCGCCGGCGCCGGCTGGAACGTGATCAAACTGCTATGGGGTTCCGACTGGGACCCGCTGCTGGCGCGCGATACGCAAATGCTGTTGCTGCGGGCGTTTCATGAAACGGTCGACGGCGAGTTCCAGACGCTATCTGCCACCGACGGTCGCTTCAACCGCGAGCACTTTTTCAACAAGTACCCGGAGCTCGCGCAGTTGACATCGCATCTTTCCGACGAGGACATCGATCGGCTGCGGCGTGGCGGCCACGACCCGACCAAAATCTACGCTGCGTATCACGCGGCAGCGAATCATCGGGGCCAACCGACGGTCATCCTGGCGAAAACCAAGAAGGGCTACGGCATGGGTACCGCGGGCCAGGGGCGAATGACCGGTCACCAGCAAAAGAAGCTCGATACGCAAGCGCTGCTCGAATTTCGCGACCGCTTTGCGTTGCCGCTCAGCGACGCCCAGGCTGAGCAAGTCGAATTCATTCGCCCGCCGGCGGACAGTCCCGAGATGAAGTACTTGCATGCACGGCGCGGCAAGCTCGGAGGCTATCTGCCGGCGCGCGATTCCTCGTGTCCCACGCTGGCTACGCCCGACGCTACCGCGTTCGGGCGCTTCGCTCTTGAAGCGAACGGCAAGGAGATGTCGACCACGATGGCGTTCGTTCGGATGCTGTCGGCTTTACTGAAGAACCGCGAACTTGGCGCGCGCATCGTTCCGATCATCGCCGACGAAGCGCGCACGTTCGGCATGGCCGATTTGTTTCGCACCGTGGGTATTTACTCGCCGGTCGGGCAGTTGTACGAACCCGAAGATCAGGCACAGATCAGCTATTACAAAGAATCGAAGAGCGGGCAGATCCTCGAAGAAGGCATCAACGAAGCGGGCGCGATCGCATCCTGGGTCGCGGCGGGCACCAGCTATTCGACCAACGGCTTCGCGATGCTGCCGTTTTACATTTTTTACTCGATGTTCGGCTTTCAGCGCGTCGGCGATCTGCTGTGGGCCGCGGCGGATTCGCGGACCCGGGGATTCCTGCTGGGCGCCACTGCGGGCCGCACGACACTATCGGGCGAAGGGTTGCAGCATCAGGACGGCACCAGCCAGCTGATTGCAAGCACGATCCCCAACTGCCGGGCCTACGACCCGTGCTACGCCTACGAGCTGGCACTGATTGTCGAGGACGGCATGCGGCGCATGCTGAACGAGCAGCAGGATGCCTTCTACTACGTGACGGTGATGAACGAAAACTACGCGCAGCCGTCGATGCCGCTCGACGTGCGCGAAGGCGTGTTGCGTGGCATGTACCGCATCAGGTCGGCGCCAGACGCCAAAATCAGATTGCTTGGGTCGGGCACGATTTTGCGCGAAGCTTTGGCGGCGGCCGAAATTCTTGCGCAGCAATACAACATTGCCTCCGAGGTGTATTCGGTGACCAGCTTCAGCGAGCTGCGTCGCGAAGCGAGCGGCGCCAAAGAACCAACAGCGCTCACGTGGATCGAGCGTCAGCTGCCCGCAAACGGAACGCCGGTAATCGCCGCCAGCGACTACGTGCGCGCCGTCCCGGATCTAATTCGACCCTGGGTTCGCGATCGCTACCTCGCGCTCGGAACCGATGGCTTCGGTCGCTCGGATACCCGCAAGGCGCTGCGCGAGTTTTTTGGGATTGATCGACAATCCATCGTCACCGCCGCCTTGCATTTGCAATAGCTACTGCGACTTCTTGTTGGACCCGATGCTGTCTTCCAGAAACTTGAATATCTGGTTGTAAAGGTCGACGTTGTTCTCGAGTCTTCCAAAACCGTGACCTTCTTCATTCTTCAGCACCATCGCCTTCGGACGATTGCCCGCACGCTCAAGCGCACTTTGGATGGCTCGCGTCTGTTCAAGCGGGGTGCGAATGTCTTCGATGCCGGCGTACATCATGATCGGACCTTTGATCTTGTCGGCGTAGGTGACAGGGGAGGCGATCGCAGGAATCGATGATGTCGATTCCGCGCCAAGCACTTTCAACCAGTACTTAACGCCAGACTCGTTGTACGCAGTGTCGCCGGCTACGGACGTCAGCTGCATCTTCACATCCGCAACGACGAGCCCGGCGATCCCGCACTTGAAAACATCGGGTGCCTGACCCATCGACATCAGAACGGCCGCCCCACCATAGCTGGCTCCAGAAATACATACGCGCGCCGGATCAACAAAACCCTGCGCCACACCCCACTTCACAGCATCCACATGGTCTTGCACCATTTGGCGCCCGTACGACCCAAAGCCGCTGTAGAACACTTTTGACCCAAGCCCGGGCGTAATGCGGAAATTGGGAAGAATGACCGCGTAGCCGCGCGACGCGAGCAGTTGCGCCTCCCGCACGCCGAACCCCCACCTTCCCCATGCATCGGCTCGCGCGAAGGGCCCGCCATGGATATGAACTACCGTCGGCAACCGGTCGCCGGCTTTGTAGTCGCGCGGCAAAAAGTAGTAAGAGGAAATCTCGAGGCCATCGGACGTCTTCAAAGTAAAAGGGCGCATCTCCACCAGCTGCTCTGGCGATAACCAGGGACGGCTGGCAAACAGCTCTTCCATGGTCTTTGCCTTCTCGTCCAGCAGATACCAACGGGCGGGCTGAAGGTCCGAAACTGCAGCGACCACCAACCGATTGCCGTCGGGAGTTCGGTTGAAAGTATTGAATGTCCCCGGAAGCGCAGCGTCGATCATGCGCTGCAGGCGTTGATACCGCTCATCGGTCCATACTGTTTCCGGCTTGTCTGCACGCACGCGAAACCCGACGACCTCATCCGTTTTCGGATCGCGCAGCGGGCCAGGCACCGAAGCACCGGTCGCATCGGCGCCCATATCAAAGCGCGGATGCTGAGCGACCAACTCACCCAACTTTTTCGCGTTAGGGTCGTAGCGGAAAACGGCCATCGTGTCGCGGCCGGCATTGGTTGCCACCAACAATGTCTGATTGTCCTTTTCAAAATAGAGCGGCACGAAAGCCGGCCCCTTCACTTCGTCATAGCGAGTCAGCTCCACCCAGGGCGAGTTTTCGTCCTTCCGATAATGCACAATGATTAGGGTACTGTCCTTCGGGCTCGATACAGCGACGCGTGGAATGAGGTTGCCATCGACCACCCAGCTGGCGCCAGCCTGATCCTCGGTGTCCCCGGAAAAACGCACGCGCTCCGGCCGAGTTTGCGTCAACAAAACCGCACGGCCGGTCTTCACGTTTAGACGGTAGACGTCCGAAGAATCGGCCGAGCGCATGTTGCCTTCCGCGATAATTTCCTCGTCGCTCCCGGGAACGGATCTGACGTAGGAGTAACCACGGTAGACATACGTACTACTGCGCCGCAGATCACGAATCGTCGGGGACAACTGCCGACTTTCCTTGCCATCGCGCGAAACCATGAAGAAACCGCCACCCTCCTGCAGACCCGCTCCGCTGGGAGCGTTGTACTGCCCTAACGAATAAACAAGCCGCTCATTGCCAACCCAGGTGACATCCTGCACATCGAAGTCGCGAAAGTTGGTAATGGCAACGCCCTTCCGCGTCTCGAGATCGACGACGGCCAGGTTGAGGCGATCGTTAACAGGTGAAAGCACTGCGAAGTAGCGGCCATTGGGCGACAGCACGGGCTCAGCTATCGCCGGCCGCTTCCACACGTCTTCGATGGACAACGGCTTGGTTGACTTGCTCTCCGCCGGTTTAGGCGCTTGAGCGCCCAGCGGTGAAATGAGCGCCCACAAAAACGGGACAATTGCTGCAGTTGATGTGATCTTCACTCTTTGCCTCGCAGATCAGACATGCCTTGACGCTGGCGCATCGCCGTTTGAGCGCGAAATGTAGCTCATGCACGCCCTGGCAATGCGTCGCTATGTGATCAGGATGACCCGAAAGTCGTTGACATTGGTCCGCGTCGGGCCGGTGACAATCAACCCGCCGGCTGCATCGAAGAAGCTATATGCATCGTGTCGATCAAGCGCGCTGCGCACCGATATCCCATGCGCGGAAGCAGCCATGATCGATTCCGGTGCTAACCATGCACCCGCGTTGTCCTCTGTGCCATCGATGCCGTCGGTATCGCACGCCAGCGCGAATACACCGGGCATGCCGTCGAGTTCCACCGCAAGTGAAAGCAAAAATTCGGCGCACCGGCCGCCGCGGCCCTCGATGCCGGCGGGCAGCGTCACAGTGCACTCACCGCCGGAGATCAGAGCAACCGGCGGCGTGAACGGCTTGTTATGCATACGGATTTCGCGCACGAGCGCGGCGTAGACCTTCGCGACTTCGCGGGCTTCGCCGGTCACGGTATCGCCCAGCGACAGCGCAGCGACACCGGCTGCGCGGAAAACGGCGGCGGCGCTTTCAAGCGAGCGGTGTGCAGTGGCGATCACTTTGCTTTCCACGTGCTTAAACAATGAATCCCCGGGCTTTGGTGTTTCGTCGACATGACCGCTAGCACCGCGTTGCAACCAAGCCAAAACATCGGCGGGCGGCGTCACGCTCCAACGCGACAACACGCTGAGCGCATCGGCGTAAGTGCTGGGATCCGCACTGCAGGGGCCGGACGCAATATCGCTCGGCGCATCGCCGGTGACGTCCGAAATCAGCAGTGCTATCACCGCCGCACCACGTCGTGCCGCTGCCGCAGCCAGGCGACCTCCGGCTACCTGCGACAAATGTTTGCGCACAATGTTCATCTCGCCGATCGGAGCACCGCTTGCGAGCAGCATGCGGGTAACGGATCGCAAGCCGGCGATTGACACTTGCGGCACGGGCAGGCTCAGCAGACTCGATCCTCCACCGGAAATCAAAACCAGCAGCAGATCGTGTGGCTGCAATGTCGACACCAATTGCAGAATGTCAGACGCTGCAGCTTCGCCCGCAGTGTCTGGGACGGGGTGGCCGGCCTCGACCACGCGAATGCGGTGGGTCGGCGCGCCGTGCGCGTAGCGCGTGATAACCAAACCTTCGAGTACAACATCGGGCCATGCCTGCTCGACGGCGAGAGCCATGCTGCCGGCGGCCTTCCCAGCCCCGACGACAACGACACGACCAGCAGGCGGCGGCGGCAAATTTTGCGGGACGATATGCAGCGGATCGGCTGCCGCCACCGCCGCATCAAAGCTCGCGCGCATCAATTCAACAGGTTTCATCCCGTCACTTCAGTAGCCGAAACATGTTGTGGTGCGCATCCGTGAATGTCGGCAGGTCGGCCCGATCCTCGATCGGAGTTGCGACATAGCGCAGACTATCCGCCTGCAGCAAGGCGTTGTCGCGCGTCACGAGAATCTGGTCGGTCGGCGACAGCCAGTATTCACGCCCTGATTTATAGGTAGGAACGTCCGAGACGAGAACCGCCTGCATTCCGAACTCGGTTGCTAGGCGTTTAACAACCGGCAGCAGGTTGATGTAGCGGTTGGTCGCCTGAAAAACGATAACGCCATTGGGCGCCAGATGGCGAACGTAGAGCGCCATTGCCTCGCGGGTCACCAGGTGCATCGGAATCGAATCGCCTGCGAAAGCGTCGATGCCCAGCACATCGTACGAGTGTGGCGGCGCGCGCTCCAGACTCAGTCGTCCGTCGCCGAGCACCACCTGGATTTTCGCGGCGCTGTAGCGCAGAAAGGTGAATTCGTCATGCGCAAGGTCGACGACACGAGAGCTGATCTCGTAGAACGTGAGCTCGTCACCAGGGCGCCCGTACGACGCGAGTACCCCCGCACCGAGCCCAAGAATGCCGACGCGGCGCGGCTGCGGGTGCAAAGCATTCAGCGCCTCGAACAGGCGGCCATAGCCCGACGAAGGTCCGAAGTAGTCACTTGGCCGATTGCGAAGCTCGTCGCCCAGCAGCTGACCGCCATGAACGATGGCGCCATGAAACATCGAGCGATAGGGCGCCGGCTCGGCCCTGTCACGTGTGCGTACGACGCCGTAAAAGTCGCGCTCCATCACGCGCACGTCGCGCGCGTAGTCCTGTCCACCGCGCACCGAAAAGAATGCGGTCACACAAAACACGACAAACCCGAGTAACCGCCATCCACCACGCAATCGCAGCGACAACGTCAACGCCAACAGGACGAGCGCGACGTTGACTTCAAAGTAACCCGGCAGCACGAGCGGCGCAACGATCCCAATCAGCACCGCACCGATTGCCCCGCCGAGCGAGAGCATTAGATAAAAGCGCGTCAGCCATCGTGGGTCTGGCTTCATCAAGGCCAGTTCGCCGTGACAGAACACGCATGCAACGAACAATCCACCGAAAAAAACCGAAGCCGCCGTCACCAAATCGAGCGACGGAATCAGCCACGCCATCGTCGGCGTCAGCACTGACAGCACAGCGATGAACAGCCCACGCCGATACCAGCGCGGATGATCGAAAGTCAGGATGAAACTAGCGAGGTATATCGACAGTGGCAGCACCCACAGGAACGGCACGCTCGCAATGTTCTGCGTCACGTGATTGGTCACTGCAAGCAGCATGATCGATGCGATCGCCGCCAGCGCCAGCCAGGTCAGCTGCGTCGCGATGTCCGGCGTGGGCGCGGCGCCCGGCGTTGTCTGCGGTGCTTGAGCGAACCCCACCGCGCGCTCGTCTCTAAGCGCTCCCCACGCGGTAGCTGCGCATAGCAATGCGAACGCGCCGTACGCGATCGACCACGCCCAGCCAAGCTCGTTTAGGCCAAACCACGGTTCCAGCAAGACCGGAAACCCGAGCAATGCCAGCAGCGACGCAAAATTCGACAAAGCAAACAGTCGATACGGCACAGCGGCCCGAAATCTGCGCCAGTACCACGACTGCAACAGCGGTGTGGTGGTCGACAACAGAAAGTAGGGCAGCCCAATCGTTGCCGTCAGTAACAGCAAGATGCGAACGACCGGGGCTTCGTCACCGTGCGGCTTCCAGTCGGTTGACGCCAGGATCGGCAGCGTTGCGAGCGACACCACCAGAAGGCCGATGTGCAGCATCGTCTGCCGCCGCGCACCCAGGCGCGACGTCCAGTCGGCGTAGGCATACCCGGCGAGCAACGTCGATTGAAAAAAGACCAGTGCCGTCGTCCACACCGCGGACGAACCGCCGAACCAAGGCAGGATCTGCTTCGCAATGATCGGCTGCACCAGAAACAGCAGAAATGCGGACAGAAAGATCGTCGCCGCGTACGGCAGGATTACAAAGCGAGAGTGGACATGTGGCGATGACGCCGCTGCGGACATGGACTACGGCAACCGATAAGCAAACGTCAATTATCTTCGATTGCCTTCGCGCTGCCGGGCGCGCACACGCGATGGCATTGGTTCGTCGAATACTACGCACGCCCGACGCCGTTTAGCCGCGCGCATTCTTCCTGACCAGCCTTTACCGTTGCCTCACGCTGCAACACGTGGTTGCTGCGACAAACTGAATGAAAGAGGAATCAGCCATGAATCGCAAATCAATCAATCGCATCTCCAACGCATTAATCGCCGCCGTACTGCTTACAACCGCCGCGCTTTCCGGCTGTGCCAGCGTCTCGGACGACTCGTTCTTCTACGTCGGCGAAGACGTAGTACCGCACGACAACATGCAGGGCGCGTAATTAGGCGCCTAATACTGCCGGCTGCAATGCGGTGGGCCGCGGCGGCGGCCCGTTTCAGTTTTACAAAAGCGGGCTCACCAGGCGCGTCAGATTTTGTGTCAGCTCCTGCGTGAACGGCCGCGTGCGCCATTCCTCGAGCGAGATCTGGCGCGACCCGCGCATATACGCTTCCTCGATTGCAACCAATTGCGCGGCGATGTCTTGATCGAAAAACAAGGCGATGACCTCTTCGTTCAGCTCGAACGAACGCATATCGAGGTTGCACGACCCGATCCACGCCATCTGACCGTCAATCGATACTGACTTCGTGTGCAGAAACGCTTCCGTGTAGGCGTGAATTCTGACGCCGGCAAGCAGCAGCGATTCATAGTAAGAGCGCTGCGCGTTGCCGACGAAGAACTGATCGATGTGATCATCGACGATTAGATGGACCTCGGCGCCGCGATGCACCGCGGTTTCCAGTGCGTCCTGCAATGACTGACTTGGTATGAAGTACGGCGTGGTGACGACCACGCGGCGCGTTGCCGAATAAACCAGGTTCACGACCATGCGTAGCGCGCGCTGCGTCGAAGAAGAGGGTCCGTTCGGGAGGATCTGCGCGGGTGTTTCGCCAGCTATCACCGGCAGCGGAAATGCCGGCTCCCCAATGAACTCCCCGCTTTCGACAAACCAGTCGGAGCCGAAGACCGCCTGCAATTGCAACGCCGACGGCCCCTTGATCCGTACCATCAGCTCGCTGTAGGTAATGCCAGGCTTGAAATCGGCGCTCACCAGGTTCTGCGACCCCGTATAGCCCAGCTCGCCGTCGACGACGACGATTTTGCGATGGTTGCGCAAATCAAAACGGGCGGTTTTACGGCCGACTCTGACCGGAAGCGCAACACGCACCGCCACGCCCAGCGCCTGCAGCTTCGGCAGCAACGTCCGGCGTGACGGGCGCGAGCCGAATGCATCGACGAGCACGCGGCAAATCACGCCGCGCGCCACCGCGCGGCCGAGCGCTTCGATAACGATCGCACTGCGCGCGTCGTCGCCGAAGATATAAAAGCACAGGTGCACGTGATGGCGTGCGCCATCGATATCCGCAGCGATTCGATCGATCGTGCTCTTGTAGTCGGTCAGCAGCTCGACGGCGTTGCCACCGAGGTTATTGAGCAGGCCGAGATCGGTTGCAAGGCGCACGCTCGGCTGATACTGCGCATCGACCGGCGGCGCGGCAATCTGCGGCAGCGCTTCCATGCGCTGGCGCACCGGCTCGATCAGGTCGATGTACTGGCCGCGCCGCTCGATGCGCCAGCGCGGCAGCCGCGGCCTGCCGATCAGCAGATACAACAGCAGCCCCACCCACGGCAGGAAGAAAATGAAGAGCAGCCAGCCCTTGGCGGCTTCCGGCGAACGGCGCGTAGGGACTATCGGCAGCATCATCAGCCGGATCGCCCAGTCGCTGACGATCAGCAGCGTCGTCCAGAAACTAGTCGTTTGGTCCATGCGCCACGTGCGGCCTGTCGGCGGCTGTTCTACCCACGGGCCCCGGGGCGTTGCAAGCCCGTTTGTTCAGCAATCGCGACGAGTGCACGTGCGACGGCGGCCGTCGTCGCGTACACGAAGAGCGCATCAATGATGCAAAATCTTCGACAGAAAAAGCTGTGCGCGCTCCGATCGCGGCTGACCGAAAAAATCATCGCGTGAAGCATCTTCGACGATCTCGCCCTTATCCATGAAGATCACCCGGTTTGCGACCTTGCGCGCAAATCCCATCTCGTGCGTGACGACCATCATCGTCATGCCCTCCTTGGCCAGTTGAACCATCACATCGAGCACTTCGTTGATCATTTCCGGATCGAGCGCTGAAGTCGGCTCGTCGAACAGCATCGCAATCGGATCCATGCACAGCGCGCGCGCAATTGCCACACGTTGTTGCTGCCCACCTGACAGCTGCCCCGGATGTTTGTCCTTGTGCGCGATCAGCCCGACGCGGTCCAGCAATTTGAGGCCTTTCTCTCGCGCCTCCTCCGCGCTGCGGCCAAGCACCTTGATCTGCGCGAGCATCAGGTTGTTGGTGACCGACATGTGCGGAAAGAGCTCGAAATTCTGAAATACCATCCCGATGCGAGAGCGCAGCTTCGGCAGATCGGTTTTGGTAGCGCCTACCGAGATGCCTTCGACCGTGATCTCGCCCTTCTGAAACGGCTCCAGCGCATTGACGCACTTGATCAGTGTGGACTTGCCGCTGCCCGAGGGACCGCACACAACGACTACTTCGCCCTTGTCTACGGCGGTCGAGCAGTTGGTGAGCACCTGGAATGTGCCGTACCACTTACTGACGTTCTTAATGTTGATCATGACGGTCATCGGATGATGGCGATGCGATTCTGCAATCGCTTCACGAGAAGGGAAAGGCTGTACGACATGACAAAATAAACGACGGCTGCAAAGCTATACATCTCGACCAGGCGGTAGTCGCGATTCGCAACCTTTGACGCGGCGCCGAGAAAGTCAGTGGCAGAGATAACGTACACCAGAGACGTGTCCTGAAACAGAATGATCGTCTGCGTCAGCAGCACCGGCAGCATATTGCGGAACGCCTGCGGTAAGACGATGTGCCCCATGGTCTGCCAATAGTCCAGCCCGAGCGCGTAACCCGACCAGACTTGGCCGCGCGCGATCGACTGAATGCCCGCTCGCATGATCTCGCAGTAGTAAGCCGCCTCGAACATCGTGAAAGTAATCAGCGCCGACCAGAAGGCGCCGACACTGATCGGGCGGCTGGCACCCATGGCCCATCCGCCGATATAGGGCACCAAGAAGTAGAACCAGAAGATCACGAGCACCAGCGGGATCGAGCGCATCAGGTTGACATATCCGCCGGCCAGCACAGACAGAGGCTTAAAGCTGGAAAGCCGCATCATCGCCAGCAAAGTGCCGAAGATCACGCCGCCCGTCATCGCGAGCGCCGTGAGCGTCAGCGTGAACGTCATGCCGTCGAGAAACAGGTATCCCAGTGATCGGCGTATGACATCGAAATCGAAGCCGGAGTCCACGTCAGTGCCCCGCCTGCGGTGCGTTGCTCGCAGCGATCAATCCCGGCACGCGCACCTTGTTCTCGAGCGCGCGCATCAGCAGCACGACGATCAGATTGGTGAGCAGATAGATCACCGTCGCGGCGGTGAAAGCCTCGAAGACTCGGAAGCTGAACTCCTGCATTGCCCGCGCCCGGCCGGTGAGCTCGAGCAAGCCGATGGTCAGCGCGACGGAGGAATTCTTGATGACGTTCATGAACTCGGAGGTCAGCGGAGGCAAAATGATGCGGAAGCTCTGCGGCAGGATGACGAACCGGTACGTTTGCGTCGGTGTAAGTCCCATCGCGGTGCCCGCCATGGACTGTCCGCGCGGCAACGACTGAATGCCTGCCCGTACCTGCTCCGCGACGCGCACCGAGGTGAAGATCCCGAGGCACAGCACTGCTGGAATGTAGGAGCCCCAGGGCGGCGGCATCTGCTTGATCCAGTCACCCAACCCCTTTGGCAGCAGCTCGGGCGCAACGAAGAACCACAAGAACATCTGCACGATCAGCGGGATGTTGCGGAAGATTTCGACGTACAGGTTACCGAGCCGCACGACCCGCTTCACGTTCGTCGTGCGCAGGGTGCCGATCACCGACCCGATGACCAGGGCAATCACCCATGCCGCGAGTGCGGTGGCGAGCGTCCACCCCAGACCGACGATAAGGTAGTGAAGGTAAGTACCGGTGCCGCCGGGCTCCGGCTCCCACAGCACCTGCCAGTGCCAGTCGTAGTTCAGCTTGCCCCCTTCCAAAACAAACGGGGACCCTCCGGCCCCCGTCTCTGCCCGCCCGAGTTGCTACTTGTAGGCGGCCTGGTCTCCCGAATCGGTCGGATTCTGAACCACTTTCTTGAACTGGTCACTCATCGGCACGTTCAGGTTGATACCCTTCGGCGGCACAGGCTTCTGGAACCACTTGTCGTAGATCGCGTTGATCTGCCCCGACTTGTAGATGTTGGCCACCGCAGCGTCGACCACTTTCTTGAACGCGGCGTCGTCTTTGCGCACCATGATGCCGTAGGGTTCGACCGACAGCGCCTCTTTAGAGATCGCGTAGTCGTTCGGCGTACGCGATTGCGCCGCCAGGCTGTAGAGCAGAATGTCGTCCATCACGAATGCGACCGCGCGGCCGGTCTCGACCATCTGGAACGCTTCGGGGTGGCCGTTGGCCGAGAGAATGTTCATGCCCAAATTCTGCGCGGCATTCAGCTCGGTGATCTGCTTGATGTTTGTGGTGCCTGCCGTCGAAACGACAGTCTTGCCCTTCAGGTCGTTCAGTGAATTGATGTTGGAAGACTTCTTGGCGATCCATCGGTTCGCAGTAACGAAGTGCGTGTTCGTAAACCCCACCTGTTTCTGCCGCTCAATGTTATTAGTGGTCGAACCGCATTCAAGGTCGATAGTGCCATTGGCCATCAGCGGGATGCGGTTGGCCGAAGTCACCAGTTGATACTTGGTTTCGAGGTTCGGCATCTTCAGCTCGGTCTTTACCGCGTCGACGATGCGTTGGCACAGCTCAACGGCGTAGCCGATCACGTGCTGCTTGTCGTCGTAGTACGAAAATGGGATCGACGCATCGCGATGACCAATCGTGATCGCACCGGTTTCCTTAATTTTTTTCAGCGTGCCAGTGAGCTCCTGCGCGTTGGCGCTCAGGGCGATGGAACTCACCAGGCCCGCACCTGCTAATGCCATCAAAAAACGGGAAATCCTCATTCTGCTCATTGGATATTGTCTCCTCGGTGAAAGCAAATTCAGTCTAACAAACGGCCGCGTTCGACCGACGTTGACGCACCCGAGGGCAGGGGCTGGTTTACACCAATACATCATCCGCCGATTTCATCTCCGACCTTGTCGGTAGGAAACCTGATCTGATCGCGCAACAATGGCGCCATCGGAATGTTCAGATTGATATTTTTCGGTGGAATAGCCGATGTGAACCACTTGTTGTAAAGCGTAGTTCCTTCGCCGTCGATCATGGCTCGCGACAGCACGGTGTCGACAAAGCGCTTGAACTCCGGGTCATTGCGGCGAAGCATGATCGACAAAGGTTCGACGGACATAAGCTCGCCGACGATGACCCATCGCTGCGGCTCCTTTGAATTGGCGCGCAAGCTGTACAGAAGAATGTCGTCCATTGCGAACACGTCGGCTTCGCCGCGCTCGAGCATTGCAAACGACTCGTCGTGGTCCTTGCCTTCCATGATGCGAGCGCTAATGACGCCCTTTTCAGCGGCAGCTCGAAGCGCGGCCAATGGAGTCGTTCCGCGGGTGCTGACGATCGTCCTGCCGCGCACGTCGGACAAGCGCTGGATGTTTGAATCAGCGCGCGTCAGCAGCTTGGCGCCAGCGTAATAATGCGTGATAGTGAACGCCACCTGCTTGCGGCGCGCCGCGTTATTCGTCGTCGAACCGCATTCGAGATCGGCTTTGCCTTCGGCAATCGCCGGGATTCGATTGGAGGCCGTCACCGATAAATATTCGACTCTCAACCTCGGCATTTTCAATTCACGCTTGATTGCATCGACGACCAGCATGCACAGGTCCATCGCATAGCCGATCGGCCGCTTGTTGGCGTCCAGATATGAAAACGGGATCGACGCTTCCCGATGCGCCAGCGTCACGACGCCGGTGTCGCGAATGCGATTCAGGGTGGGGGCCGGCGCTACGACGTTCGGATTTGAAGCGGCCGGGGCGGGCGCCGTAGGCGCCTGCGCCAACAATGCGTCGGTGGCGAGGCCTGCGATCATCGGCAGCACAAACCTGCAGATACTGCGGCACGCTAAATTCAAACTCATCCGGTTTCCCCGGCAAAAAGGTGCAAGAGTCTAAGCGCAACGCTGTCCAGTTGCGAGCCTCTCGGCTCCCTCATCCCCGCCTACACGTGCGCCAAAATTGTTTCGGCGCGGGCCCGCTCGCGACTCTGAATTTCCCACATAGAGGCGTACGCGCCACCGCGCGCCAGCAGTTCGCCGTGCGTTCCGCGTTCGACGATGCGCCCGTGATCCATCACCAGTATCTGCTGGGCGTGCACCACTGTGGACAAACGGTGCGCGATTACCAACGTGGTCCGGCTTTGCGAAATGCTTTCGAGTTCCTGCTGGATCACGCGCTCAGTCCGGGAATCGAGCGCCGAGGTTGCTTCGTCGAACACTAATATCGCCGGATCTTTCAGCAAAGTACGCGCGATCGCAACGCGCTGCTTTTCTCCGCCCGAAAGTTTCAGTCCGCGCTCGCCGACGCGCGTTTCGTAGCCGTCGGGCAACGACTCGACGAAATCGTGAATGTGCGCGGCGCGCGCCGCCGCGACGACTGCGTCGCGCGCGGCACCCGGCCGGCCATAGGCGATGTTGTACTCGATCGTGTCGTTGAACAGCACCGTGTCCTGCGGAACGATGCCAATCGCTGCGCGCAGACTCTGCTGCGTCAAGCTGCGCACGTCCTGGCCGTCGATCAACACACGCCCCGAGTCGACGTCGTAGAAGCGGAACAGCAGGCGCGCCAGCGTCGACTTGCCCGATCCAGTCGCGCCGACCACCGCGGTCGTCGATCCGCCCGCGATCACCAGATTGACGTCGTTCAGCACCCGCCTGCGAACGTCATACGAAAAGTCGACGTGCTCGAAGCGCACTTCGGCCGAACGAACCGACAGCGGTCGTGCGTCAGGCGCGTCCGCAATCTCGCGGTTCTGCTCGAGCAGCAGGAACATGCGGTCCATATCGGCCAGGCTTTGCTTGATCTCGCGGTAGATGACCCCCAGAAAATTCATCGGGATGTACAGCTGAATCATGAATGCATTGACCAGCACTAGATCGCCGATGCTCATCCGCCCTTCAACCACGCCGAGCGCGGCGCGCCACAAGATCAACGTGAGAGCAACCGCGATCAGCGCCTGCTGACCCGCGTTCAAAACGTTGAGTGACTGCTGCGACAGCACGGCGGTACGCTGCGAGTCCGCCAGCGTTTCGTCGTAGCGGCGCGCTTCGTAATCCTCGTTGCCGAAATACTTGACCGTCTCGAAATTCAGCAGCGAATCCACCGCGCGTGATTGCGCCTTGCTTTCGAGCTCGTTCCACCGGCGCCTGAGGGCCGTGCGCCAATTGGTCACCAACACGGTGAAAGTGATGTAGACGGTCAGGCTGGTTCCGACGATGACCGCGAACCAAATTTCGTAATTCCAGAACAGATAAGCGAACACCAACGTGATCTCGATCAGCGTCGGCAGAATCGAGTACAAGGTAAAGCTGATCAGCGAAGAAATTCCGCGGATGCCCTGGTCGATTTCGCGCGTGACCGCGCCGGTCCGCCGGTCCAGGTGATAACGCAGCGACAGCGAATGCAGGTGGCGAAAAGTTTTCAGCGCCAGAGTGCGCGTCGCCGCCTGCGTCACCTTGACGAAGAAGAACTCGCGCAATTCGGTAAACAGCGACGTCGACAGGCGCAGGGCGCCGTACGCGACGATCAATGCAATCGGGACGACCAGAATTGCCGCAACCGCCTGCGCGCTGGGCGATACACCGTCGACGATGTGCTTCAGCAGAATCGGCACCGACACCGTCGCCAGCTTGGCGGCGACCAGACATGCGAGCGCGAACAGCACGCGGCCTTTGTATGCCCACAGGTAGGGCAGCAGCGTTCTGAGCGTATTCCAATCGTTGCGCTCGGCGCGCGCCGACAGCATTGATTCTCTGGGAGGCGACCAACGCATGGTCAGACGCTGGCGCGGAGGGTTACGCTTTGCATCCGCCAATTATCTCAGCAGAACGATGCCCGAATCAGTTCGTCTTCCCAGCGACCGCGTTGCGATGTTGCGCATGATGCCGATGCCGGCCGATGCCAACGTGCACGGCGATGTTTTCGGCGGCTGGATCATGTCGCACGTCGATGTGGCCGGCGCGATCCCGGCGTCGCGGCGCGCTGACGGCCGGGTTGCCACGGTCGCCGTAACATCCTTCCTCTTCAAGCAGGCAGTGTTTGTCGGCGATCTGGTCAGCTTCTACGCCGATGTCGTCAAGGTCGGCACGACTTCGATCACCGTCGATGTCGAGGTTTACGTCGAGCGCAACCGTTTGCAGAAAGAGACCGTAAAGGTGACCGAGGCGACGCTGGTCTATGTAGCAACCGACGAGCATCGCAAGCCTCGCGCACTGCCGCCACTGTCGTCTGACTGACCGCAGAAGCTATGCAGCGATGACTGCGGCAGCGGTCTGGCCCGCGATGTAGCCGCCGACGATCGCAGTCAGCAAGCCGTTGCCCTCCAGATAGCCACCGGCCGCATCACCCGACACACCACGTGCTGCGCCGCCGGCGGCGAGCAGATTCGGAAACGCCGATCCGTCTTTGCGCAGCACGCGACCCGACGCATCGATTGCCAGTCCGCCTTCGGTGCCGAGCAGCGCACCGGTGACCGGCACGCCGTAGTAGGGACCGAGCAGCATCTGCGTGGCGCGGAACTCGCGGCCGAATTCGTCGGCGGCGTCCTCGAACGCCAATGCAGTCACCAGCGCCAGCGTTGCTTCAAGGCCTTCGCGCTTGATGCCGAGCTGATCCGCAAGATCGCGCAACGCGGTCTCGCGTTTGATGACCCCCGATGACACCGCACTTGCGTAGTTCGGCATTGTCAGGCCGATCTCGTGTACGCGCTCGTCGTAGATCATGAAAGCGACCGCACCCGGCTGCGCGAGCACGAACAAAGCCGACTCGGAATAGCCTTCGTGCTCGTTGACGAAACGCTCGCCGTCGCGATTGACTTGCACCGCGCCTTCGGTCATCAACGACCAGGGAAGCGGCAGGCGCTGCGACAACACGACCGCGCCGTGCGCCAGGAAGCCGTCAATATCGGCCAGCTCGGCACCCAGCGATGTGCCCCATGCAAGCGCGTCGCCCTGGCTGCCATCGTGCCCCGCGAACGGTAATCCGCGAACGTCGGGCAGATACTTTGCCACCAGCCCACTATTGGCCGCGAAGCCATTGCACGCGAGCACGAGCGTTTCGCAACCGACGGCTTCGATCTTTCCGTTGCGCTTGTAACGAACGCCCTTGACGCGCTGCGCATCGTCGATGACCAGATCGGTCGCATGCGCGCTGGATTCCATTCGCACGCCGTGCGTGCCGAGCGCCGAATACAGGGAGGACAGCAACGTCGCGCCGCCACGATCGGCCAACGCGTGCATGCGCGACAGCGAATGTCCGGGCGCGATACCTTCGACCAACTCGAATCGAATTCCATGCTGCTTTGTCAGCCATTCGAGCGCCTGCGAAGCAGCGCGCGTCAGTGCGTCGACCAGCGATGCATTCGCCGCACCGTTCGCCTTGGCCTGGATATCGTCGGCGAATCGCTGCGGAGAATCGATGATGCCGCGCGCCTTTTGCTCGGCAGTACCGGCAGCGGGCACCATGCCCGACGAGCACGCGGTGGCCCCGCTCGGCGCGGCGTCGCGTTCGAGCACGAGCACGTCGGCCCCGCTGCTGCGCGCGGCCAGCGCCGCCGTCGCGCCGGCACCGCCCGCACCGATCACGATGACCTGGGCGGTCGTGGCGAAGCGCGCGTTCGGATCGACCACGATACCCATCGGTCACCCACTCGCTCGCTTCAGTTGTTGCTCGAGCCAGCAGGCCGCGGACAATGCACGAGCATCGTCGCCGCGGCGCGCGATCACCTGCACACCGAGCGGCAATCCGGCTCCGCCTCCCAGCAACGCGCGCGGTACCGGCACATTGATCTGCGGGCCGCCCAACAGATGCCAGGCACGATTGAACAGCGGATCGCCCGTGCTTACGAGTCCGTGCGGCGCTTCGCCCGCGGCACTCGGCGCCAGCATCACCTCGGCCGCGCCGAACAATTCATCGATCGAAGCCGCACAGTCAGCACCGCTGAGCAGCGCGTCGACGTAAATGTTCGCTTCAATCGCTCGTCCCTCCTCGATCAACGCAGCCAGCCCGGGTGACAGTAAATCGCGCCGGGTATCAAATTCGGTCGCCAGCGCGCGCGCGGTCTCGAACACCTGCACCGTCCGTTGTGCATCGGCGAGTCGCTGAAACCGGGCAGACCAGACGGCTTCGTGAACCGTCGCCCCACCGTCGGCGCACGCACCCACGACGAGGCGGAGCGCGTCAATCGTCGACCGCGAAAGCCGATCGTTCCAAGGAGTTTCGGTCCACGCAACAATCGGCGCGTTGACGGCAGCGGCAGCACTCCAATCTTTGCGCGTCGCAAGGGCCGCCGCCACCAGCGCCACGTCGGCTACCGAATTGGCGAAGCATCCAACGACATCGAGCGTGTCGGAGACCTGTTTGACCCCGGCGCGCGAGATCGAGCCGCGCGTCGGCACGAAGCCCACGACTCCGCAAAAGGCAGCAGGCCGGATCACCGAGCCGGCCGTCTGCGTCCCGAGTGCAAACGGCGCCATATGCGCAGCGACCGCAGCAGCCGATCCGCTCGAAGACCCGCCTGGCGTATGACCAATCGCGTGCGGGTTGTGCGTGGGGCCCGGATGAAAGTTGGCGAGCTCGGCGCTTACCGTCTTGCCGAACACATAACCACCGGCGGCGCGCGCGGCCGCGACGCACGCGGCGTCGGCAGCCGGCACGTGCCCGGAATAGATCGGTGAGCCGTACGCTGTCCTGATGCTCGCCGTGTCGATCACGTCCTTGACCGCAACCGGCAGTCCGCCTAACGAACCGAATTGCCCGGTGCGGTCGAAGCCACGGGCGATGCTCATCGCGCGCTCCGCATCGATCCATGCAAATGCATGCACCTCGCCTTCGCGCTGCTTGATCGCATCGATGAACGAGTGAGTCACAGCCTCGCACGTCACTTCACCCGATGCGATCATGCGCACCAGTTGGATGGCAGGGAGGCGGTTAAGCGGGGGTCGCATCGAGGGATCAGAAGTGCGGTACGGCTGCCCCGACTCTAACGCAAGCTAGGGTCTGGCCCCGCCGGCGTGACCGGGAGAGCGCTATTCGCGCGTGCCGCCAAACCAAAATCCGCTCGAATCCGCTACAAAAAGAGATCGGGAACCAGCTCGCGGCTGCCCGCCACGACCGAGTATTTGCTCAAGTCGGTTATGCCTGCCTTGGCCAACACTTCGTCGTCGATGAAGAAGTTGCCGGTGGTGCTGGCGGCATCGGCGATCAGAACCTGATAAGCCGCATCGGCCATGATCTCCGGCGTGCGGCAGTGCTCGGGCCTGATGCCGGGGATCATTTGCAGCGCGGCGGTCTGAATGACGGTGCGCGGCCACAGCGCGTTCACGGCCACGCCATACTGGCGAAACTCCACCGCGTGGCCCAGCACGCACATGCTCATTCCGTACTTCGCCATCGTGTAGGCGACGTGCGGCGCGAACCAGCGCGAGTTCATGCTCAGCGGCGGCGACAGCGTCAGAACATGCGGGTTGCGCTTGCGCTCGGCCGACTGCTTCAAATGCGGCAGACACGCCTGCGTGCACGCGAAGGTGCCGCGCACGTTGACACCGAACATCAGATCGAAACGCTTCATCGGCGTCGCTTCGGTCGGGGTCAGACTGATGGCGCTGGCGTTGTTGATCAGAATATCGATGCCGCCGAACGTCTGCGCGGTCTTGCTGACTGCTGCCAGCACCTGCTGCTCGTCCCGAATATCGCAGGCAATCGCGAGGGCCTTGCCGCCCGCCGCTTCGACTTCTTCGGCCGCGCTGTGAATCGTGCCGGGCAACTTCGGGTTGGCCTCGACGGTCTTGGCCGCGATCGCGACGTTGGCACCGTCTGCAGCGGCGCGTTTGACGATCGCCAGTCCGATACCACGCGATCCACCCGAAATGAAAATCGTCTTCCCGGCAAGATTCATTTCTTTGGCCATAAGATCATCTGAGTGCAGCGGAACAATGCGACCGTTTTGCCGCTGTCCGCGTGGATTACGGTCGCATCCCATATCTGCGTTGTGCGGCCGACGTGCGCGGCACTGGCCTCGGCGCGCAAACGGCCTTCTTTGGCGGTAGCGAGGAAATTAGATTTCAACTCGATCGTCGTAAAGTTGGTAGCGCCCTCTGGCAGGTGGGCGATCGTCGCATATCCGGCCGCGGTATCGGCGAGTGCTATCACCGACGCCGCGTGCAGGTAGCCGTTGGGCGCCAGAAACTGCGGCCTGATCGTCAGTTCCATCGCTAGCGCACCTTCGCGCACATCGACCACCTCCACGCCAAACATTCCCGGCAGATTGTCGCCCGTGCGGGCGTTGAGGTTTTGAAGCGTGACGTCGGCGCGCAGCGGCATTTTTTTTAATTATTGAACGATCATGTGAACCTGGCGAAATCGGGTTTCCTGCGTTCGAAAAAGGCGGTGAAGGCCTCCTTCGCCTCGGCGCTGCGCAACATCTGGCCGAACGAATTTGCTTCGTCGGCAATGACCTTCTCGGTTGCGGCTCTCCACCCGGACCGCAACAGCCGCTTGGTGGCGCGCACCGAAGCCGGCGGCAACTGATTAAAGCGCCCGGCTTGCTTGACTGCAAAATCGAACACATCGTCGCGCGGCAGCACGCGATTGACGATTTTCATCTCGACCGCTTCATCGGCGCTGATCGGATCGCCCAGCATCAACTTTTCCACCGCCTTGTGGTAGCCGGCGTTCAGCGGCATAAGGAAGCTCGACGCGAACTCGGGACACAATCCGAGCGAGACGAACGGCATCGAAAACACCGAGTTGTCGGCGCAGTAGACGAGGTCGCAGTGCATCAGCATCGTCGTGCCGATGCCGACTGCGGCGCCGTTGACGGCGGCGATCACCGGCTTCTCGGCGTAGCCGAGCGACTGCATGAACTGAAACACCGGCGCGTTCATATCCGCGGGCGGATTCTTCAGAAAATCTTCGAGGTCGTTGCCGGCGGTGAATATGTCTTTCTGGCCGTGAATAAGAATCGCGCGGGTGGCAGCGTCATCGTGTGCGGCGCTAATAGCGTCAGCCATCGATTGGTACATCGCGGCAGTGATCGCGTTCTTCTTTTCCGGCCGCGCTATTTCGATACGAGCGACACCGTCGATCGTGGTGGCTGTAACGCTCATAGCGCCTGCTTATTGTTAGCCGCCCGGCGCGACTTTGCGGGCGTAGTCGCGCAACGCTGCCGCCGCCTGGCCGCGGATCTTGTTGCGGACGATCGGCGTCCAGCCGAGCAGCGCACCTTTCGCGCCGAGCGCCTGCGACGACCAGCGCCACAAATTGAACGTGTCCTGCTGGCGAACAATCTTGCCGGCAACCAGCTGCATCTCGGTCGTCACATGATTCTTCACCGGTCGTCCCGTGCCGGAAAACGTGTACTGCGCGACCCAGTTCACACGCGCGCGCGACTGGCTATCTTCGAGCACTTCGGCTTCGATGCCGAAATCGTCCTCGGCACGCGTCAGCAGCATCTGCCACATCAAACGCGTGCCCTTTGCATTCAACAATGGAAAGACCGGGTCGCTGAACGTCGCGTGTTCCGCGTACAGCAGACCCATCGTGTAATGGTCACGCACGGTGAAGGCGTCGTAGAAGCGCTGCGCTACGCCCATCGCGACCTAGACACGTTCGAAGATTCCAGCTGCACCCATGCCGGTGCCGACGCACATCGAGACCATTCCATATTTGAGATTGTTCCGCCGCATCGCATGCACGACGGTAGCAGAGCGGATCGCCCCGGTGGCTCCAAGCGGATGGCCGAGCGCGATCGCGCCGCCCATCGGGTTGACCTTGATCAAATCGAGCCCGAGATCGTTGATGACGGCAACTGCCTGCGCGGCGAACGCTTCGTTCAATTCGATCCAGCCCACGTCGTCCTTGGTGATGCCCGCCGATTTCAAGGCGACCGGGATCGCTTCCTTCGGGCCGATGCCCATGATCTCCGGCGGAACACCGCGAATCGAGAAGCTGACAAAGCGCACCAGCGGCGTCAGGTTGAACTGCTTGATGGCGCGCTCGGAGGCCAGGATCAGCGCGCCGGCACCGTCCGACGTCTGCGAGCTGTTACCGGCGGTGACGCTGCCCTTGGCTGCGAATACCGGGCGTAGCTTGGCGAGCGCCTCGAGATTCGAATCTGCGCGCGGGCCTTCGTCGAGTTTTACCTGGCGGGTACGAACGTCGAGCTGATCGGTGCCCAGATGCGGAAACTTCTCGACGATGTCAATCGGCGTCATTTCATCGGCAAACTGCCCGGCTTTTTGCGCGGCGATGGCTTTCTGATGCGATCGATAGGCAAACTCGTCCTGCATCTCGCGCGTGACCTTCCATTGCGCGGCGACCTTTTCGGCGGTCAGCCCCATGCCGTAAGCGATACCGACGTTCTCGTCCGTCTCGAAGATGCGCGCATTAAAAGACGGCTTGTTGCCGGTCATCGGCACCATGCTCATCGACTCGGTGCCGCCCGCAATCATCACGTCGGCCTCCCCGACTCGAATGCGGTCGGCCGCCATCGCCACTGCGTTCAAGCCCGATGAACAGAAGCGATTGATAGTCACGCCACCCGTCGAGTTTGGCAGGCCTGCTAAAAGCACTGCGACTCGCGCGACGTTTAGCCCCTGCTCTGCTTCCGGCATCGCGCAACCGATAATCGCGTCCTCGACCGCCTTTGGATCGAGGCTCGGCACCTGCGACATCGCGGATCGAATCGCGGCCACCAGCAGATCGTCGGGCCGCGTATTGCGAAACATGCCCTTCGGCGCCTTGCCGATCGGCGTGCGGGTCGCAGCGACGATGTAAGCGTCTTGAACTTGGCGGGACATAGCTACTTCCTTTGGGTTGCCGAGAATCCAAGGGGGCCGGCAGGCCCTCTTGCCTCTTCATTAAAAAGATCTCTCGGGAAAATCGGTTCGGAACGTCTAGTTCCGGACCGGTTTGCCCGTAGACATCATGCCCATCATTCGCTCCTGCGACTTCGGGTGATCGACAAGCTGCGTGAAAAACTTGCGCTCCAGGTCAAGCAACCATTGCTCGTCGGCCTGCGCGGTTGCTTCGACGTCACCGCCGCACATGACGTTTGCGATACCGGAAGCCAGAAAGAAATCGTGCTGACTGATGAAGCCGCCGTCGCGCATGTTGACCAGCTGCGCCTTGATCGTCGCCACGCCGGTACGGCCGGCGATCGGAAACGACGTCGGACGCAACGGCGGCCGGTAGCCACTGGCTTGCAATGCAGAAGCTGTACTGAGCGCCGTCCAAAGCAATTCGTGGTTGTTGAACACGATCGTGTCGGTTGCGCGCAGATAGCCCATCTGCTGCGCTTCGAGCGCGGATTTGGAAACGTTAGCCATCGCCGCATTCAGGAACCAGTTCCTGATGAACGGAAACACATCGGTCATGCCGGCTGCTTGCGCCGCCTGCGCACCGCGCAACGCGCCCTCCTTCAAGCCGCCCGCGCCCGGGATCAGGCCGACGCCGACTTCGACCAGACCGATATAGCTTTCGAGCGACGCGACCGCTTTCGAGCAATGCAGGATGAGCTCGCAGCCTCCGCCAAGCGCCATGCCGCTGACCGCGGCGACGACGGGTACCTGCGCGTACTTGATGCGCATGAAGGCGTCCTGCATTTTCTTTTCTTCGGCATCGATCGCCTTGGCGCCACCCGCCATGAACACCGGCATCATCGCCTGCAGGTCGGCACCGAATGAAAATGGATCATCGGGCGACCAGACGACGAGCCCGCGATACTTCGACTCCGCCAGCTCGACCGCCTTGATCAGACCGGCGATCACGCCGGGACCGATCGCGTGCACCTTGGTCTTGATCGACACGATCAACACGTCCGCGCCGCGCGAGGCCGCGACAGTCCATACGCGCACCGAGTCGTCTTCGAACAGCGTCGTGCCGCCGGCTGGGGTGCCTTCGCCGGCCAGCGGCGCGCGGAACACTTGCTTCGCGTACACCGGCAGTGTCGAACGCGCGACGAACTTCTTCCCCGCCGGCGACCACGAGCCTTCAGGCGTATGAACCCCGTTCGCCTTCGCGACCGGACCTTCGAACACCCACTTCGGCAGCGGCGCTTTCGACAGCGCTTCGCCGGCGTCGATATCGGCCTTGACCCAATCAGCCACCTGTTTCCAGCCGGCGGCCTGCCACGTCTCGAACGGCCCGGTCGACCAGCCAAAGCCCCAGCGCAACGCGAAGTCGACATCGCGCGCGGTGTCGGCAATCGATTCGAGATGCACCGCGATGTAGTGAAACGCGTCACGGAAAATCGCCCACAGAAATTTCGCCTGCGGATGATCCGATTCGCGCAGCAGCTTCAGGCGCTCAGCCGGGTCTCTCTTTTTCAGGATACGGCTGACCAGATCGTCGGCCGTGCCAGCGCTCTCAACGTAATCCCCGCTTTTGGCGTCGAGAACCTTGATCGCCTTGCCGTCCTTGCGATAAAAGCCGGCACCCGATTTCTGCCCGAGTGCGCCTTTATCGACCAGTGACTTCAGCACCGGCGGCGTTGCAAAGTGCGCCGCAAACGGATCGATCGACGCAGGGAGCGTGTCCTGCATCGTCTTGATCACGTGCGCCATCGTGTCGAGCCCGACCACATCGGCGGTGCGAAACGTGGCACTTTTCGCGCGGCCAAGGCGCGTGCCGGTCAAGTCGTCGACGACGTCGTACGACAAACCGTACTTCTCGGCTTCCTTGATCGTTGCCAGCATGCCGAAGATGCCGACGCGGTTGGCGATGAAGTTCGGCGTGTCCTTCGCGCGCACCACGCCCTTGCCGAGCGTCGATGTCAGAAACGTTTCGAGTTCGTCAAGAATCTCGGGTCGCGTTGCCTGGGTCGGGATCAGCTCGACCAGATGCATGTAGCGCGGCGGGTTGAAAAAGTGAACGCCGCAGAAGCGCGCCTTCAACTTGTCGTCCATCGCTTCGGCAAGCTTCGCGATCGGCAGCCCCGACGTGTTCGACGCAAAGATCGCGGTATCGGAAACGAACGGCGCGACCTTGCGGTACAGGTCGTGCTTCCAGTCCATCCGCTCTGCGATCGCTTCGATGATCACATCGCAGTCGCGCAGCAGTTCCAGATTTTCTTCGTAGTTGGCCGCCTGGATATGAATCGCGTCGTCCCTGTTGCCGAGCGGCGCCGGATTCAACTTCTTCAGATTCTCGATCGCGCGCAGCACTATGCCGTTTTTCATCGGTCCTTTGGCGTCGGGCAAATCGAACAGCACCACCGGCACCCTCGCATTCACGCAGTGCGCAGCGATCTGCGCGCCCATCACGCCGGCGCCGAGCACCGCGACTTTACGAACCACGAAGTTGTTCATCAGAAACGCTCCGCCGGCAGTTCCATCAGATTTTTCACGCCCGAACGCGCGGAGCGAATGCGCGATTCGGTTTCGGGCAGCAAGCGCTCGAAGTAGAAGCGGGCCACCGCCAGCTTGTCACGGTAGAACGGATCGACGCGGTCACCGTCAGACTGCACACGCGCCAGGGCCACCTTCGCCATCCGCGCCCAGAAGTACGCGTAAACCAGATGGCCGACGATGCGCAGATAGTCGACTGCCGCGCCGCCTGCTTCGTCCTGATTCGCGAATGCCTTCATGCCGATCTCGGTCGTCAGCTTAGTCACCTTGTCCCCGAGATCCGCCAACGGCGTGACGAACTCGCTCATCTCGCTGACAGTACCGTTTTCCTCAATGAAATCGGTGATCAGTCTGCCGAACGCCTTCAACTTGGCCCCGTTGTCCATCAGCACCTTGCGGCCGAGCAGATCGAGCGACTGGATCGTATTGGTGCCTTCGTAGATCATGTTGATACGCGCATCGCGCACGAATTGCTCCATCCCCCACTCGCGAATGTAGCCGTGGCCTCCGAGCACGCCCAGGCAATCAGACGCACAGTTGAATCCGTTGTCGGTCATGAACGCTTTCACGATCGGCGTCATCAGCGCCATCATGTCGGCGGCGAACTTCTTCTGCTCTTCGTCGGGGTGATGGAATTGCATGTCGGCCATCAGCGCGACCCAGTAAGCAAACGCCCGGCCGCCTTCAGCGTAAGCGCGCGCGGTCAGAAGCACGCGGCGGGTGTCGGCGTGTACGATGATCGGGTCGGCCGGCTTACTCGGCTCCTTGACGCCCGAAAGCGAGCGCCCCTGCAGCCGATCCTTCGCGTACGCGGCCGCATTCTGATACGCAATTTCCGTCAGACCGAGGCCATGCACGCCGACGCCGAGCCGCGCGCCGTTCATCATCGTGAACATCGCATTCAGGCCCTTGTTCGGCGCGCCGATCAGCCACCCGCTCGCCTGATCCAGGTTGATTTGGCACGTCGCGCTGCCGTTGATCCCCATCTTGTGTTCGATGCCGCCGCAGTACAACCCATTGCGCGCTCCGACCTTTGCATCGGCGCCGGTGCCGGCGGGAAGAAACTTGGGTACTACGAACAGGGAAATGCCCTTCGTCCCCTGTGGCGCATCCGGTAGGCGCGCGAGCACCAGGTGAATGATGTTCTCGGCCAGATCGTGCTCGCCCGCGGTGATGAAGATCTTTGATCCGGTCAGGCGATAGCTGCCATCAGCCTGCGGTTCGGCCTTCGTGCGTATCAGGCCGAGATCGGTGCCGCACTGCGGCTCGGTCAGGCACATCGTCCCGGTCCACTGGCCGGACGTCAGCTTCGATAGATAAATGTTCTTCTGCTCGTCACTGCCGTGGAGCAACAGGCACTCGCTGGCGCCTATCGTCAGCCCCGCATACGACGCCCACGCTTGATTGGTCGAATACTGCATCTCGTAAAACGCGATCTGCAGCAGGTGCGGCAATCCCTGACCGCCGAATGCGGTTTGACCCGCCAATCCCGGCCAACCCGCGTCGCGGAACGTCTGATATGCGTGCTTGAAACCCTGCGGCGTCCTGACCGAATGGCACGCAGCATCGTAAGTGCAGCCTTCGGCGTCTCCCGACTGGTTGATCGGCAATAGCAGCTCTTCGCAGAACTTGCCGGCTTGCTCGACCACCTGGTTGATCGTGTCGGCATCGATCTCGGCATGCCGTGGCAGCACCTTGAGACTGTCGACCGCATGCAGCACTTCGTGGATCACGAACTGCTGATCGCGCAATGGGGCTTTATAAATCGGCATTGCAACTCCTGTTAACTTTTTGGCCGGCGTGCGCCGTCGATCAATCGACGCAATCCGGTTCGGGCGCGCTTCGCGCTATCGGCCGAGCGCAGCAAACGCGCGTCCTGATGCATCGCAAGCATCAGTCCGTAGATCTCGAACACCAATTGGCCGCCGTCGACGTCGCGCCGCAGATGACCCGCAGATACCGCTTGACGAATTGCCTTGACGAGTTCGCGTTTCCAGCCGGTGATGATGACGACCATTTGATCGCGCAACGGTCCCGGCACATCGTCATATTCGACCGCACCGGCGATCATGATGCAGCCGCGTGTCATCTCGCGCGCGAGAAAAGAAACCCACCTTTCGAGAATCGCCTCGAGTCGCGGCAAACCGCGCGGCCTGTGCACCGCGGGCCTCAGCACTTCGTCGACGAAACGATGAACATATGCCTTTAGCACCGCCAGCTGCAGGTCTTCGCGCGATCCGAAGTGCGCAAAGACCCCGCTCTTGCTCATCTGCATCGAATCGGCCAGCGTGCCGATCGTCAACCCCTCGAGGCCATCGCGGCTCGCGGCCAACAGCGCCGCCTCGACGATCGCGGCGCGCGTCAGATCCCCCTTGCGAGGGGTGGTCGAGGTGAATTCTGGGGTTGAGGACTGGGTCATGAAAGAAAACGAACGTTCGTACTATTTCACATGCGCCAGCGTCCGTCAACCGGCGACTTAGAGGGACGTGCCTATTGCTTCGGCGCGCTGCTAGCGAACCAGCCTTTGACGTGGTCGACGAACAGCCGCACTTTCAGTGACAGGTGCCGATGACTCGGGTAAACAGCCCAGATCTCGCCGCGAACGGCTTCGAATTCGGGCAGCACCCGTAGCAGCCGGCCGTCGGCGACGGCTTCGCCGACCAGAAAATCGGGCTCACACACGATTCCCAGCCCGGCGATTGCGGCGGCCACCAGCGTGTCACCGCTGTTCGCGTGCAGACTTCCAGTAACACGCACGTCATGCATCTTGCCGGCGGCATCGGTGAAATGCCAGCTGCGCGGCGCACTCGAATACGCATACGTCAGCGCGTTGTGCGTGGCCAGATCTTGTGGAATGGCAGGATGGCCGCGCCGCTGCAGATAAGACGCAGCGGCACAGGCGATCAACTGCATCGAGCCCAAGCGCCGCGCCACCAGCCGGTCGCTGCCGACTTGTCCGACACGAATCGCAAGATCGAAGCCTTCATCGATCAGATCGATCAGCCGATCGGCCACCACGACGTCGAACCTAACGTCAGGGTAGTGTTCGACAAACGCAGCGATCGCCGGCGCGATGCGCTTTTCGGCCATGTTGTGCGAGCACGTCAGGCGCAACGTCCCGCGCGGCGCCGCTGCCGACTGGCCGACGATCGCTTCGGCCTCGGCCAAGTCGCTTAACAACGCGACCGAGCGCTCGTAAAACGCCTGCCCGCTTTCGGTCAGCGACAGCCTGCGGGTGGTGCGATTAAGCAGCCGTGCCCCCAGATGTTGCTCGAGATCGGCGATCTGTCGCGACAGTGACGAGGTCGACGTGCCCAAGCGCTCGGCGGCCGCGACGAAGGTGCCGCTTTCGACCACGCGCACGAACGACTGCATTGCGGACCAACGATCCATCCCCGATTCTCCCGTATTTCGGGATGAACTTTTGCCGGGCCGCATCTTTGTCTCGTCCAGCGTCACGCATACAGTTAACCGCAGTCAAATCAACTCTCGGAGAATCAAATGATCGACGTTCGAACGGCCCCCTACGCAGCGTTGACGTTGCGGATCGGGCTCGGCGCAATGTTCATAGCGCACGCCTTATTAAAGGTGTTTGTCTTTACGTTGCCGGGAACCGTGCAGTTTTTTGAATCGATCGGGCTGCCCGGCATGCTGGCGTACGCCACAATTGCCGCCGAGCTAATAGGCGGGGCGATGCTGCTCCTCGGCATCGGAACACGCTGGGTTGCTGCGCTGCTGATTCCGGTTTTGCTCGGAGCCACCTGGGCGCATTCTTCCAACGGATGGCTGTTTACCGCGCCGAATGGCGGCTGGGAGTATCCGGCGTTCTTGACCGTCGGCGCCTTGGCACAGGCGCTCTTGGGCAGCGGCGCATACGCGCTGTCGTCTATTTCCGACCGTGAGCCAACGCTCTTGCGTACCACCTAAAAAACTAACAAGGAACTTCGATGAAACTATATTTTTCCCCGGGCGCCTGCTCGCTGTCACCGCATATCGCTCTGCTCGAAGCGGGGCTGCCTTTTACCCAGGTCAAGGTCAGCACAAAGACGCATCAGATTGACGGGGGCGGCGATTTTTATGCGATCAACCCGAAAGGTTATGTCCCCGTGCTCGAACTCGACGACGGCACGCGGTTGACCGAGGGCCCGGCGATCGTTCAGTACATCGCCGATCAGGCGCCTAGCTCGAAACTGGCGCCCGCCAACGGCACCGTGCCGCGTTACCAGTTGCAGGAATGGCTCAACTTCATCACCTCGGAGCTGCATAAGCAGTATTCGCCGCTATTCGATGCGACAACGCTCGATGAGGTGAAGACCAAGCAGCGCGACAAGATCACCAAACGTTACGACTGGATCGCGCAGCAACTGGCGGACAAGGACTATCTAATGGGATCGACCTTCACGGTAGCGGATGCATATCTGTTCACCGTTACCAATTGGGCCAAGCCGACCGGCGTTGATCTTGAACGCTGGCCGGTCCTGCAAGCCTTCATGAAGCGGGTGGCCGCTCGGCCGCACGTGCAGGAGGCAATGAAGGCCGAAGGCCTGGTGAAGTAGGTCCACTCGATGCTTCCGACGGTCTTCATCTCACACGGTTCGCCGATGCACGCAATTCACGCCGGGCGTGCCGGCGACGTGTGGCAAGAACTTGGACGCAGGCTGCCGCGGCCGTCGGCGATTCTTATCGCATCCGCGCATTGGGAAACCGAACTGCCGATGGTTTCGACTGCGCGCCAGCCGGAGACGATCCACGACTTCGGCGGATTTCCACCCGAGCTCTACCAGATCACCTATCCCGCTCGAGGGGCGCCAGACGTAGCGCAGAAGGCTGTTCTGCTGCTGCAATCGGCCGGAATGAGCGCCACCAGCAATGCGTGCCGCGGTATCGATCATGGGGCGTGGGTGCCGCTGCGCCGCATGTTTCCGCAAGGCGATGTGCCGGTAGCGCAGGTGTCGATTCAACCGTCGTTGGACGCTGCGCATCATTTGCGGCTCGGTGCGGCACTGGCGCCACTCGCAGAAGACGGAGTATTGCTAATCGGTTCCGGACATATCACGCACAACCTGCGTGATTGGATGGCGAAGATGCGCGAGCGCAATTCGAGGGCAGTGGTCGACGCTCCGCGCGAAGACTACGTAAGCGAGTTTCGCGAATGGATTGCCGATGCGCTGCAACGCGACGATCGTGACCAGCTGGTACGCTGGCGCGAGCTCGCGCCTCACGCCGCGCGCGCGCATCCGACCCCTGAGCACTTGTTGCCGCTGTTCGTCGGATTCGGCGCAGCGTCGGTACCGGGGCGAACGCCGCCGCACGTCGAGCGGCTGGACGCCGGCGTCGACAGCGGCGTGCTCGCGATGGACGCTTATGTATTCTGGCCGCAGTCGCGCGCCGCGAACTCATAACGCGGTGCCGGCACTTCAACGACGCGGTCTTTGGCAACGGCGACCACACGATCACCGTATTCACGATCAAAGCGGGCGCCTCCGGTGAACGCGCCGAACGCCGGCAGCACTGTGAGCCCATTGCGCAGCCAGAAGCAGGGAAGACGCATCGAATCATCGGCACGCCCGTGAATCCGAACCGCAGGATGCAAATGACCGGCCAGCGCGGCGGCATCCTGTACGAAGCGGGGATAGTGACAAAACGCAAAGGGCGCCACTTGCCACGGATCGGGCTCGCTCTGAATTCGCAGTCCTGCCGGCGGCGCTCCGGCACGCCGATCATGATTGCCCTCGACCAGCACCAGCTCGAGGGTGGAGTAACGCTCGCGCCACTCGTAAAGCGCGGCCAACGTAGGTGCTGCGTGGGCCTCACGTGCGTGAAACAGGTCGCCTAAGAAAATGACCGCGCGCGGCTGCATGCGATCGATCAGTGCGCTCAACCGCGTCAACGTGTCCGCGGTCGTGCCGTGCGGCACGGGCACACCGAGCGCGCGGAAAGTGGCGGCCTTTCCGAAATGCACGTCGGCCACAACCAGCCAGCGGCGCTCGCACCAGTAAGCGGCGCGCTGCGCCGACAGAATCCATGCTGTACCGCCGATCTGAACCCGCAACTCGGCCTGCAGTGGAAGCGTCACGGAATCCGCATCAAAGTTCGGTCAGCGTATAGCCGCGCGCGCGCAATAACTCGACCAATCCCTGCGGTCCGACCAGATGCAGCGCGCCGACCGCGAATACGTACGACTTGCCGCCGCCCATCATCGTCTCGATCTTGCGCACCATCGATGGATGGCGGCCCAGCAATATCGTGTCGACCGTAAAACGCGCGCCGACCGACGTTTGCGCGCGCATCTCGGCCATCAGACGCTCGAGCGAGCCGCGATCCGCGGTCTCCCACGCCTGCACGACCCGGTTCAGCTCGCGACGAGCGCTGCGCGTTTCGACCGCTTTCAGCGCGTCTTCCAGGAAAGCGATCTGGGTGGCCCACGGCGCTTTTTCGAACAGCTCGAACTGCTGCTCGATTCCCTCGAATTCAAGAATCGGCTTGTTGTCGGTTTTCGCGACTCGCAACAGATAAGCTTCGACCGATAGCGCCGGCACATAGCCCGCCTGCGCCGCCTCAAACAGCGCGAGCACATTCGCCAGCATCCAAGGTTTCAGCCGCATCAGAGGCGCTGCATCGAGCTGATCGCGCGCGAGCACTGCTTCGATTCGCTGCCGCAGCTCCGGCGTCAACCGGGTCTCGAGTCCCGGTGTGCCCTCGGCATACTGTGCGTACTTCTGTGTAGCGGCGATCGCACGCGGGGTGTCGGAAATGTCGGCTTCGAGCACGATCGCATCGGCGCGCTGTAACTGCACCAAGCGTGAAGGTGGCAGAGGATAGAACTCGGGCCTTCCGACATGAACAGTGCCCAATAACCACGCTACCTGCTTCCCCTTGCGCACTTCCCACAGGAAGCCACGTCGGTCGTTGCCCTGCGCGTAGCTGTCACCGACCCATAGCAGCGGCAGCACTACACAACACAAAAGGGCAGCGATCGATCGCTCGATAAGTGGGGAATGAGACATGACGCAAACATTGTACGGTTGCCGTTGCTCGCAACCGGAGGTCTGATTAGACTGCGCCCGAACTCTTAAGAGGAGCGGGTATGCGCAACTTGCTGGTGGGATCCTTACTGACGTGCGCGGCGGCATCGGCGGCGGCGCAGCAACTGCCGTCACCTCCGGGTTACGTCGGCGCCGGCTACGGCATCTCTCGGTATCACGATTTCTGCGTAGGCGGTGGGTCCAGCTGCGATGAAAGCGACCAGGCGTGGCGCGTGCAGGCCGGGTATATGTTTTTTCCGTGGCTGGGCCTTGAAGGCTCGTTCATTCACTTCGGCGAAGCGGAACAGCCAGGATTTCTTCTGAATCCACCCCCCAATACGACGCCGTTGCCCACCGCATCGGTGGGTCGCACCCAGGCCTTCGCGCTATCGGCGCTGCTACGCGCCCCCCTTGGCCCGGTGGGGCTGCACGCCAAACTGGGCTACGGCGCAGTCACTGCCAAATTTTCCGGCAACGCCGCCGTGCGTAACAACACGACTGGCGCTATCAGCTACTTCAACGCGAAGGCGCGCGAGACCAGCGGCCGCTTCATTTACGGCCTCGGCGGGACGGTCGACTTCACACGCCAATGGCATGCCCGGTTCGACTGGGACCGTACTAAAGCCAAGGACAACATCAATCCCTCCTACGATGTCGACGCTTTCACGCTTGGCCTCGGCTATCGGTTCTAGTATCCAACGGTCCACCAAACGGCCCTGCCAGTGCAGGGCCGTTTTGTTTCAAACTAGCGCATGAACGTCGGCGCGACTCACTATCGTTCGATCTGGCCGGTCGACGACGCAGCTGTTGGCTTTATCGATCAAGCACAGCTGCCACACGCGTTCGTGACACGCACGGTGACGAACTCCGACGCCATGGTTGCCGCGATCCGTACGATGTCGCTGCGCGGCGCACCGCTGATCGGCGTCGCCGGCGCTTACGGACTCGCGCTGGCGACGCGCGACAACGCGAGTAACGCACACCTTGCCGCCGCTCACCAAGACTTGAACGCCGCACGCCCAACGGCCGTCAACCTGCGCTGGGCGCTCGACCGCATGCTTGCCGTGCTGGCGCCGTTGCCGGCAGCGCAGCGATCACGCGCCGCGTGGCTGGAGGCCGCACGCATCGCCGACGAAGATGTGGCGTTGAATCAGGCGATCGGCCGCCACGCCGCGCATTTGCTGCATACGATGCACGCCGAGACGAAGCGCAGGGTGCAGGTTCTCACGCATTGCAACGCCGGTTGGTTGGCGACCGTCGACTATGGCACTGCGCTGTCGGGCATCTACCAGGCGCACGACGAAGGCGTCCCCCTGCATGTATGGGTTGATGAAACGCGCCCGCGCAATCAGGGTCTGTTAACCGCGTGGGAGCTGGCGGCGCATGGTGTACCGCATACCTTGATTGTCGATAACGCCGGCGGCCATCTGATGCAGCGAGGCGACATCGATCTGGTGCTCGTGGGCGCGGACCGGGTCAGCGCGCGCGGCGACGTTGCGAACAAGATCGGCACCTACCTGAAGGCGCTGGGGGCGCGCGACAACGGCCTGCCGTTTTTTGCAGCGGTTCCATCGCCGACGATCGACTGGTCGCTGCATGACGGGTTGGACGTGCCGATCGAAGAGCGGGCAGCCGACGAGGTCAGTCGGTTGACGGGCGTCGATGCAGACGGCAACACGGTCAGCGTACGCATTGCCGATGACCGCACCGCCGTGGCGAATCCCGCGTTCGACATCACACCGGCACGACTGGTTACGGGCATCGTCACCGAGCGAGGAATCGCGGCGCCGGCCGATCTGGCCTCGCTGTTCCCCGAACACCGGCAGGCAGCGTAATTGCTATAGAGAACCTGCGCTGATCGCTCGCCGCGGTCAGCGCATATATGCGGCAGATACCTTCACCCCGGTAATTTCTCAGATTCGCGCATTTTGGTCATCCGTCCGTCGGGTTCGAAGGCGCCATTCCCCACCGCCTATTCTGGGTATGTTCAGCCCGTGCAAGGGCTACAGAATGGCAGGTTCACCGCTCCGCTAACTCATGTCCCCGCAAAGCTCGCCCTATCCATCGTCTGGTGAAAGTGTCGGCCGCTTTCGCGGTTCGGTCCGCGCCACACTGTGGCCAACGCGATCGCTGACCGTCGATCAGCACTGGTTCGACGAGCTGTATCTGTGGACCGAGGGCGGCAGCGCTTCGACGACCGAGCGCGCCGGGATTCAATTGCATGCGCTGCGCAACGCGTTCGACTGGCTCGCCTATGACCTGGTCGATCGCATCGGCGTCACGGTGTCGTTCGGCACCGTTGAGCGCTCGCTCGATCCGTTGACCGAACTGTTCGAAAAAAACCTGCTGCTGGCACATCGAATGTTTGTCATGTTGCGCGGAGCGCCGCAGCGGTTGCGCTCGCGTTACCGGTTGCGGGCGTTTGCCGACATGCTGCGCGGCTGGCAGTTTCCGGTCGGTTATCGCATTTCCGCACCACGCGTCAGCATGGAGCTCTCGGGCATCGATCTGGTGCAGCCGATCTTCGCCAAGGTGCTGGCCACGACTTCCGCGCGCGCCGATGCGTGGAATGATCTTGCGCTCGAAGTTCGTGCACTGTCGCTCGACACCAAGAGCACGATCGTCGGCGCCATCGAAACCCGCCAGCAACAACAATCCGCCAGTCGGGTCGGTTTCGAACTCGGACAAGGGCGGGCGATTCGCATGCCGTACCCGCCGCCGACATTACCCACGCGAAGTTAGTACGCCGCGGGTCGTGGTTTTGACAGAGAATCGGCCACGCTGTGGCACGATTCCCTCATTAATGGCAAGCAAGACCCTCCGATCCGAGCAACTCGGCAGCCACCAAGTCGAGCTCGATCCCACGGTTGATTCGCTGAGTCGCTTTGGCTCGCGCGTGCGCGCGCTCGTGTGGCCGACGCGGACGCTGGTGGGATCGCAGCGCTGGTTCGATGAGCTTTACGTATGGACGGCCGATTTCGAGCCCGACCGCTCGCTGCGTTCGCAGATTCAGCTGGCTGCGATGGAGCACGCGTTCTCGATGCTCGAGCACGAACGTGTCGAGCGCGTCGCCGTCACCGTCTCGTTCGGCTCCGTCGAGCGATCGCTTGAAGCGTTCGCGAAAGTGCTGGAAGCGCATCGGCTGACCGCGCATCGTCTTTCGGTGCTGCTGCGAGGGGCGATGGAGCGCCTGCGCTGGCCGTACCGCGTGCGCGAATTCATCGACCTGCTGCGCTCTTACCAGATCGCGGTCGGCTACCGCTTCGCCGAACCACGGCCCAGCATGGAGATGTCTGCGATCGACTTCGTGGCGCCCGATTTCGCCAAGATGCTGGCCCCGATCAGCTCGCGCGAAGAGACGTGGCAGGAGATGTCGCGCGAAGTCAACGCGCTGGGATTGACGCGCGAAACTTTTGTGCTGGCCGGCATCGAGCGCGAAGAGCAGTTGATTCTGGCGCGCAACACCGGCTTCGTTCTCGGACAGGGCCGCGCACTTAAAAAGCCATACTTTCCGCCGCGCGTATTGCGACCGCGCTGAATCGCTGATCACCGTGTGAGGCTTTGCGCCGTCAACGCGTCAGCCAAGTTCCTACATTCGCCCGCTCGTCTGCCATAGACGCTTGCGCATCGGCACCGCCACAAACTAGGGGGGCTATGGAGCGCATTTCAGCACTTTTGCATAGCGCATTCTGGCTAGCATCGCCGTGTTCGGTGCGGGTCATCGCACTTCTAACCGACTTCGAAGGGAATGAAGCAATGAAATTATTCATTCGCGTGAGATCCGCCGCACTGCTGTTGGCCGCAGCGATTCCGCTGGGCGCGCTGGCGCAAGTGAGCCAAAACGTGCAGGTGCAGGTTCAGGTGCAGGGCAACTGCACCGTAACCGCACCCTCCAATGCCAACTTCGGCGCGCAAACGCCGCTGGCGACGACCAACCTGACGACAACCGGACAAGTGACGCTTCGTTGCAACCGTGGCGCCGCGCCAGTCATGGCCGTCAATAACGGCGGCAATTTCAGCGGTACGCGCCGCATGTCTAGTGGCGGCGGCTCTCCGACCTTTGTCGGTTATGCCGTGAAACAGCCGACGATCAGCGGCACCGACTACACGGTTTGCCCGGCCTTCGGCGCCGGCACCGCTTGGACTTCCGCCAGCACACTTGATGCAAGCGCAGCTTTCGCGGCGTCCGGTGGTTCCCGCACTGTCAACGTCTGCTTCGAGACCACCATCGACGAGAACACAGCGGTTGCGACCTTTACCGACACCGTTGCCGTGTCGGTGACGTTCTAGCCGCAAACGCCGGACCCCATGAGCGCGCGGGGCGCTCTGTGTTGGATCCTGGCTGTAGCGTCGCTCGCCGTCACCTCGGCGGCTGCGGCTGCGAGCTTTGGGCTTGCGCCGATCGGCGTCACGATTGCGGCCAATGAGCAGTCCGGTTCGATCGTCGTCACCAACACCGGCACCGATGACGTCGTAATCCAAGCCCGGCCCTATGCCTGGACGCAAAACGGCGCGGAACTGCGGGCCGAAACGCGTGAGTTGGTGATCAATCCGCCAATCTTCAAGCTCGCCGCAGGCGAACGGCAACTGGTTCGTGTCGCATCGCGAGCGGCGCCGCCCCACGCGGTCGAACGCGCCTTCCGCGTCGTGTTCAGCGAAGTGCCTGCGGGCGCGCAGAAGAGCGCCGGCTTTCGCATTCAAGTGGCAATGGACATTCCGTTGTACGTCGAGCCCGTCGAGCTTTCTCCGGCACAACTCGCCTGGCGCTTCGAGCCCACTACGAACGGCGCGCGATTGGTAGCCGATAACAGCGGTGGCCGCCACTTTCGATTGCGCGATGTTCAGGTACAGGACGGCACCCAGGCCATTCACACGATCCCGCGCATCGTCGTGTTGGCGAAATCCATGCTCGCGATTGAACTGCCCGACGCCGCGAAGAACGCACAAATGCTTCGTTTGATCGGACAGGATGATGCGGATCAGCCAGTCTCGATCGAAATCACGGCCGCGCGCGCGCAGTAGCGCGATGGCTGCCGCGATCGCGTCGGCGCTTGTCTGCGCAGTGCCGCGGCCTGCAGTCGCCGACGACGTCGTCGCGCAGATGGCAGCTTCCGCTTCCGCGCGTCAGGTCGCTGTTCTCGATAGCGTCGTCAACGGTCAGCCACAGGGGCCGGTTTTCGCGCTAGTCGAGCGCGGCGAAACGACCGCAATCGACGCCAGCGCATTGCGTCGCTGGCGCGTCAAGGTGGTGGTGGAGTTCACCTTTGACTTCGAGGATCGTGTGTTCGTTGCACTGGCCGACCTGCCCGGTGCGCGTGCGAACATCGAACAGCGGACGCAACGACTGTCACTTAACCTGCCGCATACCTTATTTGAGCGCGCGGACCTTCAGTTCGGTGGCAGCAGCAGCGGCGCATTATCACCGGCACCGCTCGCCGGCTTTCTCAACTACACGTTGTTCGGATACACGTCGTCGGCGACCAGTTATGGCTCAGGCTTCTTCGAGCTCGGCGCGTCCGGCAATCTCGGCTCGCTGATCAACACCGCATCGGCCAACACCGTGGCGCCCTCCGGCCAGACAACGAATCGTATCGTGCGTTATGACACGACGTGGCGACGCGATGATCGCGATGGGCTGCGCACATGGATCGTGGGCGACTCTTTCACGCAGGCGGGTGCGTGGGGGCGCAGCGTACGTTTCGGCGGCTTGCAGATGGGAACCAATTTTCAGTTGCAGCCGAACCTGATTACCTATCCGCTGCAGCCGTTTTCCGGGGCTGCGGTCGTGCCGTCGACGGTGGATGTTTTCGTCAACGGTGCGCGCATCGCATCGCAGCCGGTGCCACCGGGTCCGTTCACGGTTAATGACGTTCCATTGGTCAGCGGCGCCGGCGATGTGCAGCTCGTCGTGCGCGATCCGTTCGGTCAGCAGCAGATCATTACGCAGCCGTTTTACGCGAGCCGCCGCTTGCTGCGCGCCGGACTCGACGAGTTTCAGTTCAGCCTGGGCGCGACACGTGAGAACTACGGAATTGAGAGCTTCGACTACGGCAGCCCGCTGGCGTCAGGCACTTGGCGGCGCGGCCTCAGCGATCGCCTGACCGTCGAAGCACGTTTTGACGCCGACGATCAAGCCCGCGCGGGTGGCGCTACTGCAGATTTCTCGACGGGCTTGTTGGGGATCGTCACCGCGGGGGCTGCCGTCAGCGAGGGCCGCGCCGGCAGCGGCTTGCTATGGATCGGCGGCTACGAGTATCAGGGGCGGCGCTTCAACTTCGGCGCCCGTTCCACCTGGGCGAGTTCGCGGTTCCGCATGGTAGGTGATTCGGCGTCGTTCGTCCTGCAACGGCAATCGCAGACATCGGCCGGCGTGAATCTGGATGCAATGGGATCGATCGGCATCGCATGGGCCGCGCAGCGTTACCGTGACGCTCCCGGTCTGGACACTGTGGCTCTGTCTTATTCCGTGAGCCTGGCACAACGCGCGTTCTTAACCTTTTCGATAGCGCGCACGTACAGTGCGTTTCCACAGACGTCGGCTTTCGCGACGCTGACGATGCCGCTGGATGGGCGCACCAGCGTTTCGGGCGAAGCTTCCAAGTCCGACAGCGCGGGTCGGCGCTCTTCGTACGTCGGCGCTTCCGTGCAGCGAACGCTACCGACGGATCAAGGGATTGGTTATCGCGTGCGGGCCACGAGTCGCGAGCAATTCGATGCGAGCCTCGGCTACACATGGCCGTTTGGCGAGTACACGGTGGAAGCCTCATCCTTCGAAGGCTCGACTGCGGCCCGCGCAACCGCGAGCGGAGGCTTCGGCACGATCGGCGGGCATACCTTTGCGAGCCGTCTGATCAGCGACAGCTTCGGCCTCGTGCGCGTCGGCGAGCTCGAAGGCATCCGCGTGTTTCACGAAGGCAATCCGGTCGGGCGCACCGACAGTTACGGGCAGATCTTGCTACCGCGGCTGACGCCCTATTCTGCAAATAGGATCACGATCGACGAGCGCGATATTCCGATCGACGTCGCGGTGAAGGATCGCGAATTGCGTATCGTTCCTGGGTTCCGTTCCGGCGCACTCGCCACATATGACGCGCGCCGGCGCGCGAGTGTGACTCTGGAAGTGCGGCTCGCCGATGGGACCTATTTGCCGGCGGGGTCGGAAGTGCAACTCACCGGAACATCGCAGCGCTTCGTCGTCGGCCACGACGGCGAGGTTTTTGTTCCTGATCTGCCTGGGCGATCGCACTTCACTGTCCAGCTCGCGGTCAGCCGCTGCAGCTTCGATGTCGAGTACGCGGCATCAAAGAGAGACGTATTACCCAAGCTCGGACCATTCGTCTGCCGGCCCGTGCAGTGAAAAAGGCGCGGTCTCTCTGTGTTGTCGGCATTGCGCTGCTCGGTAGCGCCGCACCGGCGTTCGGCGCCTACTCATGCAGCGTCTCCACCGGCGGATCGATCAACTTCCTGAGCTACGACCCGAACGGGGCGTCATTGACCGCGAGTGCGACGATCACGCTCACTTGCACGCACTTGAGCGGCGGCGCTCAAGACATTACATGGACGATGCCGCTGTCCAACGGTTCGTCGGGAACTTGCCTCGGCGCCACTGGCCGCACGATGCAACGGCAGACGTTGCCTGCCACGACGATCGGCTACAACATCTATCAGAACAGCACGACTATCGAGTGGGGCAACGCCGGATGCGGTACTTTCCCAGCCGGCACGATGAAGGTGACCAATGGCCAACCGATGCAGTCGACGGTACAGACCCTGCGCGGTGTGGTGCCTACCAATCAGCTCGTGCCCGCCGGGGCATATTCGGAAACGCTGGTGCTCACGATAACTTTTTAGTTTGCTGCCTTCGCCGAAAAACAAGCTTGTCGAGTGAGCGTCAGTTCACGCGCACTCGGAATCGCACCTGGAAGCTCGGGTTGTTGCCAGCGCTGGCCGCGGCAAACACGCCCTTCGGATTGATCCGGATGCAAGTGACATTGGCATCGAAGCCGTTGACGTCTGGCACCGGCGTGTAGTTCGTGAACGGTGAGCAGCCGGTGTTTGAAAACGACACATCGTCGGCCGCGCTGGCGAGGCTGGTGAACGTATACGTGAGCCCGCTTGCCGGTGGACCGTTGACGAACACGATCGGGCCTGAGCCTGCGCCTCCCAGATCACCGACGAACATGCGGGTGTTCGCTGGAATCGCATCGTCGACCAATGTCGTGTTGTTATCGGCGGTGCCGGCACCGCTGTTGGTCACTTGAATCGAATACGACACGACAGCGCCCGGAATCGCCTTCGGCAAGACCGCGCCGTTGACCGGGTCGGACACCAACAACACGGTCTTGGCGACGGTGAACGACGGCGTCGCGACCGTTAGCGTGGCGTTCGCAGCCACCGTGTTGCTGCCACCGCTAGTCGTCAGCGCACCGACCGCAATCGTGTTCGCGTAGGCACCCGCTGTAACCGCAGTCACGCGGACGGTAACCACGCACGAGCCGTTGGCGGGGATCGTGCCGGCGGTCAGCCGGATGCCGACATCGCCCGCGGCGAGTGCACCGCCGGCACTATCCTGCAGCGCACCGCCGCAGGTGTTTGACGTCGTCAACGGCGCGGCCACTGTCATCGCGCCTGGGGAAGTCGGAAAAACATCGGTGAACGTCGCGGCCGTGTAGGCGCCTGCCGTCGAGTTGGCGAGCGTGATGGTCAGCGTGCTGATCCCGCCGCTGCTGATCGTCGCAGCGGCGAAGGATTTCGTTATCGTCGGCACCGCGACGACATTGACGTTGGCCGATGCAGCCGCAGCGTTGCTGCCGACGTTGGTGACCAGAGCGCCGGCGGCGATCGTGTTCGTGTACGTGCCCACCGCAGCCGCGGTGACGTTGACGATGATCGTGCACCCGCCGGCGGGAATCGCAGTGCCACTGGCCATCGTGATGCTGCCGCTACCTGCGTTGGCGGTGACGTTCGGACATGTTCCCGTATTGCCCGCGGTATTGACCGTCATCGCGCCGGGCGCAACCGGCAGCGTGTCGGTGAACAGTGAACTGGTCGTTATCGCACCACCGTTCGCATTGCTGATCGTGATCGTCAAATTTGTGTTGCCGTTCGAGCCGAAGCTCGCGGCGCCGAACGCTTTGGTCACACCGGGTCGGATCGAGATCGTGTTGCTGGCGGTATTGTTCGCCGGCGTGGCGTCGGTCAGGAACGCGAACGGCAGCGCGACGCTTGCTGTGTTAACGACGGGCGCGGCCGCATTCACGGTGACGTTGACGGTGTACGTCGCTGTACCGGCCGGTGCCAGTGTGGCAATCGTATTGATATTGCCGGCGCCGGCGGCGACACAGCTCGAACCCGCGCTGGCCGCGCACGTCCACGTGATCGCGCTGACGCCGGCAGGGAACGCATCGGTTACCGTGCCGGAGACTGCGTACACGCTGCTGTTGGTAACGACGATTGTGTAGACCACTGCGGTTGCCGTACTGGCGGGAACGCTGGCGAGATTCGCGGTCTTGGTGATCGAAAGATCGGGATTGGGCACGTTGATACTTGCCAAGTCGCCAGTGGCTGCGCCTCCCGGCGGCGTGCTCAGCGACGTCGCCGATGGCGGATTGGTGGCGGTGCTGACCGAATAGAAACCGGGCCCGCCATTGCTCAGCACGCGAATGCCGTTGGACGCATCGAACGCCAGCCCGATACCCGAGCCGTTGACACCGGTCACTGGTCCGCTGCCGATCTGCGTGACTGCGCCGCCTGCCAGCGGGATCGTGAACAGATTGTTCGTATTGTTAAAACCGTACAGCGTTCCGCTCGAATCAAACGCGATATCGCCGCCGGCGCCTGAACCGGTAATCGCGACCGCCGCGCCCGTGTAAGCGCCAGTGGCCGTGTTAATGATGCGCAAAATGTCGTTCTGGTCCAGGTAGTACAGCACGCCACCGGGCGAACACGCCATTCTGAGCGAGCTGTCAGCCACGCCGGCGCCCAGCGCAACCGGCGCGACGGTCGGCGTCTGCGGATTGAAAACGTACAGCTGGTTGGTGCCGCCGAAAATGGAGTAATAAATTAATCCGTTCGGGCACTGCGCGAGGGTGGCCGCATTGCCGCCCGGATAGTTGTCGTACACGAGCGTGACTGCGCCGGTGCTCGGGTCAAGTTGGATGATGTCGTTGGCGCCGGCGGTCGCGGTGCCGCGGATGCCGTAAATCGTCGTGGCGGCGTATGCAGCATCCATGCTCACCGCCAGAGCGATCAAACACGCCGCGCGCAGCATTGCACGTCGCATCCTTGTGACTAATCTCTTTGTCCGACTCATCGCAATTTGGTAAACCCGTTGCTCTTGTTCAGGCCCAGCGTGTCCTGATCAAACTTGATCCGCACGCTGAGGAAGAAACCTCTGACGCGATATTCGGCGCCGGCAAAATCGCGATCGGAAAAGCCGAGCACGTTGTAGCCGGCCGCGACCCACGTGTTTTCCATCAAGCGGTAGCCGATCGACGCGCCCGCGCTGTAATCGACCACGCCGCTGTTCCATGAATGCAGCGCACCGCCGTGCACGCCGATATCCCAGCTTGAAGATAAATCACGCCGCACTTCGAGCGCGAGCAGGTCGGTGTAGCCGGTATAACTGGCGCCATCGATACGGTCGAAAACGTATTTCGAACCGTACTGAAAGCTCCACTGCGTGGTGGTATTCGGCGTGTAATTAGCGTTCAGGTTGTTGACCAGCTTGCGCGACCGCACCGAACCCGCCGCGTCTTCGATCGTCTCGGCGATCACGTCGAGCCGATCGAGAACCATCCAGCGGCCGCCGGCCGGACGCAGTGCGTAACTGACGCGGCCATCGAACTTTCGATTGCTACCCAGCGCCGATTCGGTCGACGTGTACAGAACACCAGCGGCGACGACGCGGCCGGCATCGAGCCGGCGTTGCACGCCGAGCAGCACGTTGAGCTTGTCGTCGAGGTCCGAGTCACGCCACTCGATGCGGCCGTTGCCGCTCCAGCTCCCATTCAGATAGCCGGCACCGATAGCAACTGCGGTGTAGTCGTTAGCGCTGGCAGTGCCTGAGGCAAGAGGCACGTTCGGATTCAGCGGCACGCCCTCGCTCTTCAGCGTCTGTGTACGATCGATCAGGAAGTCGGTCTGCCAGTGCGGGTTGATCTGCCACTTCTGCGACAGACCCAGGCCGGAGAACAAGCGTGTGCCGTCAGCATGGATTTCGTTGCCCAGCGTGCTGGCGATCTCGGCACCTGTCCATGGCGATGTTCGCAAACCGACGCGCGTCATGTTCGACGAAATCTTTTCGCCGCGCGCAAATTCCTGCTCGCCAAACACGCTGGTGGTCGGTGTCAGTTTGTAGTCAGCGCCGATCAGATAGCGATCCGGAAAATCGACGCTGTCGGATTTGCCGGCCAGTCCGACCTCGGCGTTTGCACGCAACCGGAGCCGGCGGTCGAGTAGCTCGTAAGCGACACCCGCCAACGCCTGGTTGCTCTCCGTTTCCTTGCCGGTGCCATCTTCATCGCGCGCAAAACGCAGCCCGGCGCTGGTCGTCAGTGCATCTTTGCGCCACTGAACCTGCCCTTCGGCGACTTCGCGCTGTGCGCCGTTGGTCAGCGTGTCCTGGCGATAAACCTGGCCATCGAGTTGCACTGACTCGGTAAGTTTGTAGCGAGCATCGGCGCCCACTTTGCGCGTGCCGATCTCGGAGGCCGATTGTTGGCCCAGGCCAAAGCCGGGATCCTGCTTGCGTGCGTACAACTTGGCGGACAACTTGTCGTCTTCGCGCAGCGCTTCGACCTTCCAGGCTTTGCCGTCGGCGTCGACGCCTGCCTGCGAACGATCGCTCGATGCGAATTCGCCCTTGAGCGTCGTGTTCTGATCGAGCCTGTACGTTGCGTCTGCTCCCACGAGATCACCGTGCGCTCCTACGTTGCCTTCATGGATGCCGGTGATGCCGAGCTCGACCTGGTCGATTGGCTTGTAAGCGGCACGGCCGCCGTAGCTGAATCTCTCGTCGCCGACGTCGGCCGATTCATAGTCGGCGACGATGAACACCGGATTGAAGCCGAAATCACGCGCCGCAATCGGCTCGCGGAAAAACAGGGTGCCGAGCGCATAGTCGATGTCGTAATCGAGGTACCGAGTCAACGTGCGGGCGCTGACGATTACTTCGCTGCGAAACCGGTCACGTGTCTCGATGCGAATCTTGTCCGAATTGACCGCGACGTTGCGGCGGGACAGCCGATACAGCCCGGAGGTTCCATCGCCCCGAATCTCGTCCTTGACGAACGCCTGCGCCGTGACGGTGGCAAACGCGTTGTACGCGAACGTTTTGCCCTGATACTCGGACTTGATGCCGTTCAACGTGCGGCTGTAGCGCGACAGCTCGGTGACTGTTAGTCCGGTGTCGTAGTCGCCGAACAGCGCGTAGAACTGCGCCTTCTCGATCCGCACGTACAGTTTGCGCACCGACGTCGCATCGAACTGCGGGTCGGTCGCATCTCCATAGAGCGAGTAGAACTGATTTGGATCGATCGCCTGCTTCAACACGGTGCCGTCGGGACGACCGCGTTCCTTTGCGGTGTCGTACGCGATCGTCAGCAGATACTCGCCCTTGATCTCACCTTTCGCATAAAAAGCGAGTCGATCCTGATCGAAAAGCTTGTCGTCGGCGCCTGCCTCCTTCAGCGCCTGTTGATTGCCACTCAGCTGCTTGTGCGCGATGGTTCCCTCGGCGAAGCCCACCAGAATCCAGTCGCGCTTGGCTGGCGTCAGCCACACCCGGACTTCCTGCCGTTGCCGATCGTTGAAGACGAACGTCAGCACGACTTCACCGGTCTTGGTTGTCGGCGCCAGCTCGATCAGCGCCGTGCCATCGGCCGCAACTTCGAAGCGCGGCTTGCCGCCGAGCCGGCCCGCCAGCGGATCGCGCTCGATCGCCTCGAGCAGGTCGTACGCCTGATACGGCTCGTTGATCTGGAATTCGCCGCCGACACCTTGCCGCACCGGGCGACCGTCCTTGTCGGTCAAGCGCACCGCGATTACCGGGCGCGTTCTGCCGTCGGCGGCGAGGTGCGATCTTTTCTCGTCGAGGCTGACGTAGGCCGGCGCGCCCGCGTAGTAGATCGTGCGGCGTTCCTGCTTGACGATCTTGCCGTCGCCGTCACGCACCGTCAGCGTGAACACGTTGTTGCCTTCACGGACACTGACGCCGCGCCACGTCGACAGCGCGACGGTGCGCGCCGCATTCTGCAGTGTGCCTTCAAAATTCAGCGCGCTGACCTTCGTGCCATTTAGCTGAAGCTCCAGCATGTGCGCCGGGTCGTGCTTGACGGCGATCTTGATTGCCGGGATCGCCGGGCTAAAGCTTTCCTGCGGATGCAGCCACTCGATGCCGGACTCAGCGGTGGCGAGCCACTTTTCGTCGTACGGCAGCTGTTCGACCAGCTGCGCTTGCCGGGTACGCACGCGCGGCGCCGTGGCTGGCTGCAAGGTGGATGCAGCCGCTTGTGCGTTCGCTGCCGGCGCGACGACAGCATCGGCATTCAATTTCCTGACGTAGAAATCGGCACGCCATAACGAGCCACCCCGCACGTTGACAAATTGCGAATAGGTGCGGCCCGCAAAGCGCGAGTTGTCCTGACACGCGACCAGCTCATAACCGTCCGCCAGCGAATCCAGGTCGAGTTGCACTACGTGCGTGCCGGGCCGGATGTTGTCCAGATGCCAGCGGCCTTCCTTGTCAGTCAACGCGTAGCGCCCGTCCTCGAGAGCGATGCGCACATTGGCCAGACCGAACTCGCTGTCATTCACGTGCTCGCTGCACTGTCCGACGATCACGCGGCCCGCCAGAATGGCGCGCTCGCGGAACAAGTCTTCGCGCACCAGCACCGTGGCGCGTGCAATATTCGATGTGACTGGCGTTGCGGCCTGCGCAATGTTCTCCGCATCGCCGCTGCGCGCGCCAGCCGTGACTTCGGCGACGTAGCGCAATGTCGACGTTGCGCCGGCGGCAACCGTGCCGATGCTGAATGTCACGCTACGGCCGTCCGCCGACACAATTGGATCGGCCAGCGCGGCGCCATTTAACCGCGCAGACCCCCGCTGATAGCGAAAGCCAACCGGCAGACGGTCGACGATACGAGCGTTCAACGCGGGCGCCAGCGTGCTGTTGTTGCGAATCGCCAGCGTGTACGGCAGGAATTCGCCGACGCCAATCACGGCCTTGCCGGCCGTTTTCGTGATTTGCAGATTGCCGCTGGCAGGATCGAGCGGCACGTCGATCTGCGTCGCTGGACCGGCGTCGAGCGTGAACAGCTCGCCGCGCGAACCAGCAACAACGAAAAACGGCGCGCCCGTTAGTGTCTGCAGCGTCGGCGTCGCAACCGTGGACGGAAAGTTGAAACCGGCGGGTGGTGTGATCTGCAGCCGGTACGAACCCGGCGCCACCAGAGGGAAGCGATAACTGCCGGCAGGCAGGCTGACCATACCGCCGCACGCGGCAAACGCAGCGCCGCTGATGATGCTGCTCGGGTGCGCTGTCACGCCGTCGTCGCAGAGCACGTCGGCCGGTGCGCCGGTTGCAATGTTGATCAGCGTCACCGTCGCGCCGTTGATCAGCGTGCCGGTCGTCGAATCGAAGACGCGCCCGAACGGGTCGACCAGCGCACCATCGACACTCGAGTCGCTGCCGTCCACGACGTCGGTGTAATTTGCGTTGACGCTGGTATTGACCGCCACCGAAAGCCGGCAGTCATTGGCCACGACCGCACTGAAGGTGGATTGGATATAGCCAATAAAAACGCCGGTTGACGGGCCGGTCTCCGTCAGGCGCAGCGTTTCGCTATCGCCATTGGAAGATTTGATGGTGACGATCACGGTTTCGGCGACCGCGGGATTCAAATTTTGATCGAGGTCCGTGAGCTTGATGAAGACCGGCTGACCGCCGTGATAGAAGTCGGTCGGCGCCAGCCGATAGTCACCCGGCACTGGCAGCGGCGCGTTACCGCTGAGCGGTAACGGTCCCGACGACGGTACGAACGGACCTGTGGCCGCACCCGACGTTGAACATTGCGTCGGCGGAACATGTTCGATCGCGCCCGCCTGCGCACCGCTCGGGACAAGCTGCAGAAACTCGATCACTGACGGCGTGCGCGACGCGGTCGTCACCGTCACCGCGCCGTTAACGCTGACCGGCGTGCCGCCAATCGAATAACTGGCGGTCGCCGTGTTGATGATGTCGGTATTTGGCGGTGTCGCTGCTTGCGAACTCAATGACAGCGCAAAAAAGCCGGCCGCGCTCACGCCGGCGAATAACAGCGCCTTGCGCTGCACGCGAACAGCGCGCAGTGCAAGGCGGGCTGGGGCGAACCCCAGCCGCAATGCGCCGCCGACGGCGCGCGCTTTGAAGAAAAAGCGCGCGCCGACTCGGCGGGTGATGCGAAGCACCTTCACGGCAACAACGACCTAGTTGACGGTGACGTTGAAGTACACGGTCACCGACTCACCGGCTTTCAGCTCGCCGGCGGCGTACGTGCCCTCGGCAGGCATCGCGGTCGCGTAGCTCACCGTCACCACGCCGGCATTCAGGTTGGCGCCGTCCGCATCGTTCGCGGTGGTGAAGAACTTCGGATAACCGGCCGGACGGGTGGTACCCGTAAGGCTCAGCTTGAATCCGCGTCCCGCTGCGTTCTCTGGAGTGCCCGCCGCGCTCGAGCAACCGGCTGCGCCACCTGCGCCCGTCACCAGGTTCGCATCGAACGTGGTGTTGGCGTTGATGGTATCGGTCACCGTGCTCAAGCTCGCTGAAGCCGCGCCCGTGTTGCTGATCGTGATCGTCCAGCGCACGATCGCTCCCGGGATGTTCTTCGGGTTGGTCGTGCTGTTGAACGGATCGCAGATCAGCGTCGCCGTCTTCGCCACGCTCAGCGTCGAGCTCACCACGCGATATGCGCTGCGCGATGAATGCGCCGCATCGCGCGCTGCGTCGTCGGTTCCGGCAGCGTCACCGAACACGATGTCGACGCCGGCCGTGTCGGCACCGGCGGTTTCGGTCAGCACAGCACCGAGAACAGCCGCGCCGCCACCCGCTCGCGCGGTAGCCGTCAGCGTCACCACCGCTTGATCACCGTTGACCTGGCCGGCAGGAATGCTGCAGACCACGTAAACGGTTTTCGATGCGTCGGCGGCGAGCTCATCGATGAACGTCGCAGTGTCCTGCGCCGCCTGAAAGCCGGCAGTGGCGCCGCTTTCTACGAATTGCGAGCACGCGGTAGCATCGAAGTTATCGGTGCCGCCGAACAGCACGGTGCCGTTGGCACGTTGCGCAGACGTCAGTGCAAAGTCCTGCACCGTGTTGCCGGTGTTGGTGACCGAGAACGTGGTGACCTGCAATGTGGAACCCGGCACGACGGCTACAAAGGTCGCGTCGGTGGTGGTCACCGTCACGTTGACCTTGTTATCGACCACAAACGTCGTCGGTGTTCCAGCGCCCGACGAGTTGCCGGCTTGCGAAGAACCGATCGCCGGCTGCGCAACGCCGCCCACCGAATAACTCAGCGAGGCCTGGTTGCTGATCGTGGTGCCTGAAGCCGTGCCGGCGGCGTGGACCGTGCCGGTGCCGATCGCAAAGCTCAGCGCGATGCCGAGCCCCGCGATGCCTGACTTGAGGCGCGTCGGAGGCCTGTTTAACTTACTGGATTTCATGATGCTTCTCCTATATGAAACGTGAAGTGAAAAGTGAAGTGAAAACATTGATGCGACGAATTCGAAATCGGTCAGGCGGAGGGCCGGGACCTGAAGGCCCGCCGCGCATCAGCAGCGGCGGCCTTATCCAGGGTGGATGCGTAAAGAAGTACATACGCGGCTACTTGATCACTGCGCGGAAACCTGCGCTGCCGGTTTTCGCCGACGGCAGGTCACCGCGATAGGTCCAGCGGATATGCGTGTAGTCGGCGGGCAAAGCCGGCCGCTCGCGTCCTTCGGGCGTCTTGATCCTCAGCTTCTCGGCCGTGCTGTAGGTCTTGCCGCCATCGATCGAGAACGTGATGTCGGTGTTGTCGCCGAATGCGCTGCCGCCAACGTAAGCGGTGTTAGCCGGAACCGGATTTGTGATCGCGATGTTGTTGGCCGGCTTGCTGCCGTTGTTGGTGAACGTGGTCGTGTAGATCACCTCGGTGCCCGGCAACGCTTTTTCCATCGGCGCGCGGACCTTCTCGACCACGCCCTGGGCGTTTTTCTTTTCAACTTCGGTCTCGGCGATGTTCTTCAGCAGAATCGGGTTCTGCTGTGCGACGGCGGCCGTTGCGGTCAGCTGCAATGCGATGGCGATGGTGATGAACAAAGTGCGCATGGTTTTGATCCCCTGTTGCTAGTTGATGACGACACGAAACTCGATGGTGTGACTGACAGGCGCGGTGATATCGCCGAGGCGGACTTTCACTGCGCCCCCGGAAAACTCGGCGTTATCGGCATCGGCGGCGTCGGTGCGAGCCTGACCGTCGAAGGTGATGCTGTTGGCGACGTAGGTCGTGTTGGCTGGCAGCGGGTCGTTCAGCGCGAGACCCTGCGCGACACCCTGACCGTTGACTGCGAGCACGATGCGATAGGTCACGATCGATCCCGATCGCACGCTGGCACCACCGGCCTGATCGACCACATTGACGACTGTTTTTGCGATGGCGACCGCAACGCCGCTGACGACGTAGCCGCCGGTTTGCTTCGCCTGCGCGCGGGTGGCGCCGACGACCGCGTCGACCCCGCCCTGACCGAGGCCGGGCAGCGTGGTGCCCGGAGCTGCACCCGCGGCACCGGCCGTTGTTGACGCCGCAGTTAGCTCGACTCGCCCTATGTTGCCGGTGACAAGCGCTGCCGGGGTATCGCTGACGACGTAAACAATGCGGCTCGCATCGGCCGCCAAGTTCGGATCATTGCTGCCGGGCAAGTACAACGTGTCGGCGTTCGGGCCCGACGCCTGAAAGCCGGGCTGCAATCCATTTTCGAGAAAGATTGCGCCGGCGCTCCCGTTGCTCGGATCGTAGTTATCGCCAGCGACGGCATTGTTGCGAACGAGCGAAAACGTTTCCGGACCGTTGCCGGTGTTGGTCAACAGGAATGTCAGCGCACGGTTGGAATCCGGCGAGCTCACTGCAACGTTCGCGGCATCCTGCGAAACGAGCGTGACGTTGATCACCTCGGCGACTGTGAAGCTGGCCGGCGGCGTGATTGCAGTCGAGGGCACACCGCCGATCGAGTACGTCAGCGTTGCGATGTTCTGAATCACGGTGCCGGCGGGCGTGCCGGCAGCTTCCGCGGCCATCGGGACGGCGAACAGAACACTCGCGCACAGCAGGACAAACTTTCGTAGCACCCAATCCTCTCGTCGACGTCGCGTAAACCGCACGTTGGCTAGGCCTGCCAGCCTTACGTGTGCGCGTTATTGTCGAGAGAGAACGGATGTGTCTAAGCATGGTTAAGCGGCTAGTTTGCTATGCGATTCGCGAGTGAAAATGCCTCGCGCGCGAGAGGCGTTGCGCGTTGTTATCGGGGTTTGTCTACGTCGGGTGTAGGAGTTTTTCCGACAGACCACGCATCCACCGCTCTCCGGCCGTTGATCGCCACGTCTAAGAAGCGCTGTGCTCGAGGCCGCTAATTTTTTGCTTCTGAATAGCGCCCAACTGCTAGGCCGAGTGGGCAGTGCAAGCGCTGCACGCATCATTTCCAAGGCGTACGGAGCGTCGACAGTTTCAGCAAATTCCGCTCTGCATCGCGCACGCGCTCGGGTCCTCTGGCTTCAGACCATGCCCGGACCGACTTCTTCAACTGTGCAGATCTGGACAACTGTGGCAACACCGACAACGCGACCGACGCATCGTTAAGCTGACCCAACGCATCCTGCAGCTCAGCCAGTACCCCGATGTAGCGTGCCGTCGCTTGCTTCGGCAAAACGACGGCGAACAGGTCGAGTGCATAGCGCAGCCGCTTGGCGAAGATTCGAACCCGGTGTCGCCGTTCCCTTGTCAGCGCTGAAAAAAGGCGCGCGGCCTGCAGCAGTTTGGTCGCCAGCCGCTGCAGCGTCGGTGCGGCAATGGCGGCCAGCAGTGCGGCGCGCGGCGGCGACGTCATGCACCAACGCTCGCCGTTCAGAATCAGTGCGGTGTAGCGCGACGAACGCGCGGCGCTTCGGATCCTCCTGCGCGCGTGGGCCCGCCGCTGCTCGGCCTTCGCAATCAGCGCGTGCGCCCTAACGGCGTCGATGCTGCCTGCGAGCGACGGCAGAGTTTCGTCGGTCATGACATCCCAGTCGCGCGCATGGCCGAGAGCGCGGGCAAACCATTGCAGCTCATCGGCAAACGCCGGCGGCACGTCGCAGTGCTCGCGATCGAAGAGCCGGATCGCGGAACGCACACGGCGCAACGCTACGCGCGCTTGGTGCACGCATTCCGGGTCACCGTATCTAAGCATTAACTCGACGTTCTCCGTCAGTATCGCGATACCGTGCGCGACAACCTTGCGCAGCGCAAGTGAGGTAGTGGTGTTTGGCGTCAGACCATCGGTAAACACCTTTGACGAAGCCTTTGCGGAGGTCGCCGGACTGTCGGCTACCAGCTGATAGCCGCGTTCGGCCTTGCTGCGCGCAGCCGGCGTCAACATCGGCGTTCGTTTGCCGGAGAGGTCGAGCAACTCGAACGCCAACTCGATCAAGGCGGCTGGCTCGCCTTTTTTCAACTCGAGTTCGACTTCGCAAATCGGCTCACGCGATGGATCCCGCGCACGAACGCCAGTGATCTCGCCGACGTCGAGCGCCACTTCGACGCTGGCCTCGGCGCGCTCGATCACCCATTGCGCACGTCGTACCCGCGTGCGAAACACGGGTCGCAGCACGGCCGGCCTTTTCTGCCGCGCCAGCAGCGCGTCCAGCGGCGCCGCCGCTAGACGCGCGAGGTCAAGCCGGCCCTGGCCACGCAGAGCGCGCGCCGGCGTCTCCCATTCGCCACGGCGGCTCAGCGCGCCCGCCCCGCCGCCCCCGGTTTTGAGCGTCTGCACCCAGCGCCCATCGATGCGCCGCAGCCGTAAGGTCATTTGGTGGCGCCGCAGCAATCGGGCGCTCGTATCGAAGTAAACGTTCTCGATATCTACCTCTGTACATACAGCCTTTGCCAGTGGCGGACGGTGCCGCAACCGGTCAATGTGTCTCGGATTCAGCTGCAGCTTCAGTTCGGTTTCTGACGGCACGGCGGGCGGCGTATGAGCAGTGAGCGCCGGCCAGTTTATCGATGCAGTCGCGGCGTGACCCAGTAGCCGTTCGTCACCGCTGGGCCGATTTCGTCACAAGGGTATTGCGCCGGGCGGCAGCGGGCGTAGAGTTCCCATCAGCGCAGAAGGTCTGCGTCGGGCAACTAGGGAGGCGTTATGAGAAAGGCACTGATTGCGGCTTTCGGCGTGTCGTTCCTTGCCGGCTGCAGCTCGATTCCGATGGCGCAAGCTCCGGTGGACGACAACATCGATTATCAATACGTCTACGCTGTGGAACACGCCGCCAAGCAGTTCGGAACGTCGGTGGTGTGGCTCAATCTGCCGCAGAAACGCGCGACGGCAACGCAGTAACAAGAGCGCCGTCCATCGGCGCAGCCGCGCCGGCAATAACGGAGCATGGCCGCCGTTTACGGCTTTTCCAAACGGTGCGCGCGCGCCCGGCGATCATGGGCATTTCAATCGGCCGCAAAAACCTGGCTTGGTCCGCATTTGACCGTTGACGACGAATTGGGTCCAACGTCATTTGGCAGCGCGACAATTGCTGCTCAGGTAAGGCCGTTCGATCTATTCGTGCAAGGAGTTTGTGTGATGAGACCGTCGCAAAGGCTTTTGTTCGCCGCAGCACTCACAGCGCTGACTGCGTGTACCACCCCTCAGTCGCTGACGCCGGGGACGACGCTCGACCAGGCCCGCGGTCGGCTTGGCAATCCAACCGGCAGCTACACCCTCACCGATGGCGGCACGCGCCTGCAATATTCGAATCAGCCGTTCGACCAGGCGGTTTGGAACGCCGACTTCGATGCGCAGGGCCGGCTGCAGCGCGTCGAGCAAGTGATGAGCGACGCCGCTTTCGCGCGTGTGCAGTCCGGCAAGGACACGCGTAACGAAGTGCTGCGCGATTTCGGCCGCCCCGCCGATACGTTCTTTTACAAGCTGCGCGATGAAAGCGCCTGGATGTACCGCTACTACACGCAGGGCAATTTCAAGGCGGCCATGTTCATCTATTTCGATCCGTCGGGGGTTGTCAAGCGAACCGAGAGCGGGCTCGACCCCTGGGCGATTCAGGACGGTGGCCGCAACAACTAGCCGTTTTCCCCGGAGTCCCATTGCGACACCGTGGCACAATTCACGGTGCAATGCTGTACGGGTCCGAGATCACCGCCAAGATTCTGATCATTGATTCCCACGGGCAGCCGGTTCGCTGGGCGTTGATGCAGCGTGCCGCGCGCTATTACGCGGCGGGCAAGGTTGTCACCGAGCTTGGCGAAAATCTGTTCGGCATGGCCGGCGGCGTGCAGGAAGCCACCGGCGCTCGTTCCGAATTTGTCACGAGCTCGATCGTGATGATTCGCGGCCGGCATCGCATCCCCTTCGGCCATGCTCACGTCGGTCTCACAAAGCATCGGCTTTTCGTCAGAGATCGCCAGATTTGCGCCTACTGCACCAATCGCTTTGCGGAGGCCGATCTGACCGTCGAACACATCGTGCCGGTATCGCGCGGCGGGCGCCATGAGTGGACCAACGTCGTGACGGCCTGCCGGTCGTGCAACACACGCAAGGGCAATCGCCGGCCCGAAGAAGCGAATATGCCGCTCGGCTACGTGCCTTATGCAGTGTGCCGCAATGAGGGATTCATTCTGAGCAACCGACGCATCCTGGCCGACCAGATGACCTTTCTGCAAGCGTCGCTACCCCGGCACTCGCGCTGGGCCCAGTAAGACTGGTCACCGCGTTGTCGAATTGTCTGCGCGCAGCGCGCTGACCATTCCATTCAAGTTGTAGCACCCCGCGCCTATTGTTCGCCAGCGACTTGGCATTCGGTCGCATGGAGAATGAAATGATTTCCCAATGGCTGTTCGAGGCTCGAAATGAGGAGGAGCACCCGGTGGCAGCGCCCGGCTCGCCGGCGCGCATCGCTGCCGCGATTGTCATTCTGACCGCGTTGACCCTCGCCGATGCCACGCCGCTGAGGGAGCTGAATGCGCTCGAGCAGCCGCGCACTGTCCCCTCGGCATGCGGTGCCGACGCGGTAGCGCGCGCCCAGCGTGAGGTCGATCGCCTGCGCCTGCCGTCGCCGACCGCGTTCTCATAGTTCGCGCCCAAAAGACAAAGGCCACGCGAGCGTGGCCTTTGCGGAGGCGCTGGAAACTACTGCGCTTACTTCAAGTGCTTGCTGACGTACTTGGTCAGCTCGAACATTGACGCCTGCGCTTTGCCGAACAACGCGCGCATCTTCTCGTCCGCATTGATCATGCGGCGGTTGGCCTTGTCCTGCAGGTTGTTCCTCTTGATGTATTTCCAGATCTGGCTGGTGACCTCAGTGCGCGGCATCGGCGTCGCACCGATGATCGCTGCCAGAGGGCCGGTGGGCATCATCGGCCTCATGAACGCCGCGTTCGGCTTGCGTGCCGTTTTCTTTTTCGCGACCTTTTTGGCCGGCGCTCTTTTCATCGACTTCTTGGCGGTTTTCTTTGCTGCTTTTTTCGCCGGTGCTTTTTTAGATGATTTCTTTCCGGCTTTCTTTGACTTCTTCATTGCCATTTGCTTTTCTCCTTAGTTGAGCCACAGCGGGTTAGATCACAGCGACAGGGTTCTCAATCCGGAACCACAGAGAGCACTCTCGTTGCGTGAGCGCGATGCTAAGCGAATCAGACTGAATTACAAGAGGAAAAAATGTTTTTTCAGAGGAGAATTGCACGCGAGCAACGCGTTCTCCCTCTGAAAACCGGCGCTCAGCCAGCAAAATGCGCACGAAAGCTATACAAGAAATAGGGGTTGCGGCGCTTCCGACACAACATCTGGTATGCGGGGGGTCACGCTGCAGCTGCTCGCTCAAGATCGGCGATCATGCGCTCGATCCGCGCGCCGAGTTTCTCGGTGGTCACTTGTTCGCGTAGCCGTTCGATCATCAGCGGAAACGCAAAAGGGGTCGGCCGCTTCAGCAGCCGGTAGACGATGCGCTGTCGGCGCATTTTGTCGAGGGCCATCCGCAGGCGACCGATATCGAGCTCCTGCTCCAGCACCTCGCGCTCGGCCTGAGCCAGCAGCTTGTTGCCGGCGTCGTACTTGCGGAAGACTTCGTAGAACAGTCCGGAGCTGGCCTGCAACTGCCTGGCCAATTTCGGAGCACCCGGATACCCTTGGAAAATCAGACCCGAGATGCGCGCTACTTGTCGAAAGCGCCGCAGCGCCAGCTCGCCGGCATTTAGGCTCGCCAAGACGTCTTCGAGCAGATTCGTATCACCGAGTAACACATCGCTACGGCGCTGCCACGCGCCCATCCAGTCGATATCCACCGGCGACAGCAATTCAAAACCGTAGTCGTTCATCGAAATCGAGAACGTCGATGGTGTGCCCTGCCCGATCCGATACGCCAGCAGCGACGCGAGCCCCACGTGCACGTTGCGGCCGGCAAAGGGATAAACGAACAAGTGCCGGCCCTCACGGGACCGCATCGCCTCAACGACCAGCGTGTCACGCGTCGGCACCTTCGACCACTTTGCCTGCAGCTCGATCAGCGGCCGCGCCAGTTGCATCTCGGGCGCCTCGTAGTTGCCGGCAAGCGCGCCTTCGAGCTCGCGCAGCGCGGCGTCGGCCATTTCACTGGATAGCGGCATCTTGCCGCCGGCCCAGCGCGGCACTGCGCCCTGGCGATTCTTGGCCGCTCGCACGTACGCCGTCATTTCGTGTACGCGCACCAGCTCAAGCATGCGGCCGCCAAACAGGAAGGTATCGCCCTTGCGCAGGCGGCTGATAAACGACTCCTCCATCACGCCGATATCGCGGCCGTTCATCGCCTTGATCAGCATCGAAGCTTCGGACACGATGGTCCCGATCGACATCCGATGTCGCTTACCGATAGCGGCGTCTTCGACGCGATACACGCCTTCGCTGTCGCGGCTTACACGCTGATAGTCCGGGTACGCGCGCAGCGCTTCACCGCCACGACCGACGAAGTCGAGCGCCCACTCCCACTCTTCGTCCGATAGCGCGCGATAGCTCCAGGTTTCTCGCACCTCGGCCAGCAACTGCTGCTCGCGAAACCCGGTGCCGAGCGCGATCGTCACCAGATGCTGGACCAGCACGTCAAGCGGACGCTCCGGTGCGCACCGCGATTCGATGCGGCCCTCGTGCAGCGCGCTGCGCGCCGCCGCCGCTTCCACAAGCTCGAGAGTATTGGTCGGCACCAGCGTCACGCGCGATGCGCGGCCGGGTGCATGCCCGCTGCGACCCGCGCGCTGCAGCAGGCGCGCGACACCTTTGGCGCTGCCGATTTGCAACACGCGCTCCACCGGAAGGAAGTCGACTCCGAGATCCAGGCTCGAGGTTGCCACTACCGCCTTGAGCCGCCCCTCCTTCAGGCCAAGCTCGACCCAATCGCGCACTTCCCTGGCGAGTGAGCCGTGATGCAGCGCGATCAATCCCGCCCAGCCAGGCTTGGCTTCAAGGATCGCCTGATACCAAAGCTCAGCCTGTGAACGCGTATTGGTGAAAATCAGAGTGGTCGACGACGAGGCGATCTCGCTGACGACCGCTGGCACCATCTTGATACCGAGGTGTCCGCCCCATGGAAAGCGGCCAGGCTCGTCGGGCAACAGGGTATCGACGATCAGGGTCTTGTCGATCTTTCCCTGCACCAGCACGCCATCATCGCGATTCAGCAGCACCTGCATCGCGTGCTGCGTATTTCCCAGCGTCGCAGACAGGCCCCACACGGGTAGCGGCTTGTTCGCCCACTGTCGAAGCCGCGCCAGCGCGAGTTGCACCTGAACGCCGCGCTTGCTGCCGATCAACTCGTGCCATTCATCGACCACCACCATCGCAACGTCGGACAACTGCTCGCGCGAATCGGCGCGCGTCAGCATCAAGCTCAGCGACTCGGGTGTCGTGATCAACACTTCGGGCAATTGTCTGGACTGTCTTGCACGCTCGGCGGAGTCGGTATCGCCGGTCCGCACGCCGATGCTCCATTGCAGGCCTACGTCGTCGAGCGGCATAGCGAGCGAGCGCGCCGTATCAGCCGCCAGCGCCCTCATCGGCGTCAGCCACAGCAGGCGCAAGCCACCGGCTGGAACGCCTCCGGAAAGCGCGCGATTCAGCAGTGCAAACCACACGGCGTAGGTCTTGCCCGATCCGGTCGTAGCGTGTACCAGACCCGAGTGGCCCATCGCCACGTGGCGCCAGACATCGCGCTGAAATCCGAAGGGCTGCCACCCATGCGCGGCAAACCAGCCTTCGGCGCTGGGCAACGCGAGCTGAGTCCCGGCGCGGTTCAGGTGCGCATGTGTTGTGGCGGTGGCCGACCCTGCCGCGGCTTCGCGCCTGTGTTCGTCGCGCGCTTTCTTCGCACGCAGCGCACGTAGTTGCGTGCCGACGTTAGCCCCTGGCGGAAAGGGTGCCCGTGGATCGTTCACGACGCCGGTCCGCAGCGCCCGTTTACGCTGCTAGAGCCCTCCAGCAGCGACTGCAAAGTACCCAGCGTGTCCGCCTCCGCGACCGGTTTGTCGTGTCGCCAGCGCAGCATGCGCGGAAAGCGCACAGCGATCCCGCTCTTGTGGCGCGGCGAGCGCTGGATGCCCTCAAACCCGATTTCAAACACCATCGTCGGCGTCACGCTGCGCACAGGCCCGAACTTCTCGATCGTCGTGCGGCGAATCGCGGCGTCAACCTTGCGTATTTCCTCGTCGGTGAGCCCGGAGTACGCCTTGGTAAACGGGACAAGCGCGCGCTCTTGCGCACCCGACTCGGAGGTCCACACCGCGAACGTGTAGTCCGAATACAGACTCGCTCGCCGGCCATGACCACGCTGCGCGTACACCAGAACGGCGTCGACGGCATAAGGATCGATCTTCCATTTCCACCAGTGCCCGCTTGCCTCCTTCGTGCGCCCGACCCGATACGTCGAGTCCAGGTGCTTGATCATCAGTCCTTCGACACCCCGATCGCGCGACGCCTCGCGTAGCAGCGCCAGTTGCTCCCACGCTTCGCCTGCAAGACGCGGCGAGATCAATGTTCCGTTTTGATCGGCCAGCCGCTCGAGCGCAGCGCGGCGCTCGCGTTGCGTGCGTGCGCGCAGATCTTCGCCGCCCATTTCCAGCACGTCATAGGCCATGAACGCTGCCGGGGCTTCACGCAAGATGCTTGTACTCACGCTCTTCCGAGTGACGCGCTTCTGCAGCAAAGCAAACGGCTGCAGAGCATCGTCGCGCCATACCAGAATCTCACCGTCGAGCACGGTGCCGTCCGGCAACGACCGCGCCCGCTGGATAATTTCCGGGAACCGGTCGGTAATCAGTTCCTCGCCGCGGGACCACAGCCATGCTTTACCCGCACGGCGCACCAGCTGCGCGCGAATGCCGTCGTACTTCCACTCGATCAACCAGTCGGCAGGCGCCCCGAGTTCTTGTGAAAAGCGCTCGACCGGCAGCGTCAGCGAGTGAGCCAGAAAGAACGGGTACGGATGACCGTCGGCAACGGTGGAATCGCCGGTATCAATCAGCGACAGGTAGCGCGCGGGTGTCGGCGCAACCGTGACGTCGGTGTAACCGATCATCCGTTGCGCCACGAGCTTGGCGTCGATTGCCGCGAGTTCCGCCAGCGCGCGCGTAATCAGCAATCTGGAGACGCTGACGCGAAATCCGCCGCCGATCAACTTGATCAGCAGAAACCGCTCGCGCGTATCGAGCTCGTCGACATAGTCGCGCAGCGTTGCCAGTACGTCGGCGGGCGCGCGGCCGCGCAGCGGCAGCAAGCGTTGCTCGATCCAGTACGCCAGCGTGGCGTCGCTGTCGCGGCTGGGCGGCGGCAAAAGCAGCGCGATCGTTTCGGCCATATCTCCGACCGCCTGATAACTCTCCTCGAATAACCATTCGGGCAACCCGCTGGCGCCGATCGCGAACTCGCGCAGCAGTCGCGAGTTGATCGCCTGGCGTGGCTTCCCGCCAGCAAGAAAATAAACCGCCCACGCGGCATCCGCCGCATCGACAAGCGCCAGATAGCGCTTCAACGCGTAGACTTTCGAGAGAGTCGACGTCGAAGTGTCGAGCTCATTGAAAAGTTTCGCAAAGCGCTTCATGCGGATTCGGGTGCGAGCTCCGCCATTGCATCGCCGGCTTCCTCGTCGCCGTACTCGGTTTCGAACGCCGATGCATCGAAACCGTTTTCGGACAGCCAGCGCACCAGCACCGGAATCTGCCCGTGTGTGACGACGACCTGCCGCGCGCCGGTGGACTCGATCGCCTGCAGCAAGCTCGGCCAGTCGGCGTGATCCGACAGCACGAAGCCACGATCGAGCGCGCGGCGGCGGCGTGCACCGCGCAACCGCATCCAGCCGGAAGCGAACGCGTCGGAGTAGTCGCCGAAGCGGCGCAGCCACGGCGAGCCTTGCGCTGACGGCGGTGCCAGCACCAGAGCGCGCGAAAGATCGACCTTGTCGGTTTCGGACACGAGTTGTGTCGGCGGCATTGCCACGCCGCTTGCGCGGTACGCGCGGTTCAGCGGCTCAACAGCGCCGTGCACGACAATCCGCCCGATGCTCGCGTCGGCGCCGGACAAAATGCGCTGCGCCTTGCCGAACGCGTAGCAAAACAGCACCGACGTGCGACCGCTATCGGCATTGGCGCTCCACCACGTGTTGATGTCGTCGAACACCTGCTGCGACTTTTCCCAGCGGTAGATCGGCAATCCAAAAGTGGACTCCGTGATGAAGGTATCGCACCGCACCGGCTCGAACGGCGCGCACGTTACATCGGGGTTCAGCTTGTAGTCGCCCGACGCGACCCAGACACGGCCGTCGTTCTCGACCCTAACCTGGGATGAACCGAGCACGTGACCGGCGGGATGAAGCGACACCCGCACGCCGTTGATGTCGATCGGCTCGCCGTAAGCCACCGTCTGCAGCGAGATATTGCCAAGCCGCGTGCGCAACACGTTCTCGGCCGCATCGACTGCCAGGTAGCTGGTGTGCCCGCGGCGAGCGTGATCGCCATGAGCGTGCGTGATCACGGCGCGCTCGACGCCGCGCCACGGGTCGATGTAGAAATCGCCCGGCGGGCAGTACAACCCCTGCGGGCGAGCGACGATCAGCGGAACTTCTGTCATGGTGCGGTCACGAAACCGTCCTACCACTAGCTAACGGTCAATGAGCCAAAAACAAGACATAAGAAAAACTAGCCGTCGTCGCGGCGGGTCGCAACCACGGTCAGCATCCGCACCACCTGGTACGCCACCCAGTTCATCGCCCGCCGCAGACGACTCCTTCGTGCACACGCTTCCGCATCAACCTCGCTTGCGGCATCGGCGATCGCTGCTTCCAGTTCACGCTGCAAGGTTGCTGCGAATCCGTCGTCATACACCGCCACATTGGCTTCGCGCGCGAGCAACAAGCTGTACGGATCGATATTGCTCGAGCCGACCGTAGCCCATTTCGCATCGACCACCGCCACTTTGGCGTGCAGATAGCTCGGCGTGTATTCGTAAATCCGCACGCCGCATTTGACCAGGCCGCTGTATAACGCCTGCTGAGCGTAATGCTGCAGCCGGTACTCGACCCGACCCTGCAACAGCAAGCGCACGCGCACGCCGCGCTCGGCCATATCGCACAGCGCATCGCGAAACTTTTTCCCCGGCAAAAAATAAGCGTTCGCAATCAGCACTTCGTGCCGCGCGTGTGCGAACGCGTCCAGATAAGCACGCTCGATCGTGCGGCGGTTGCGCAGGTTGTCGCGCAGCAAAAGCGCCGCACGCACACCACCCGCGGCCGGCGGTGGCTCGACATGATGGGGGCGCGCCGAAGGGCGGCGCTTCAGCTGCAGCACCGACACCGTCCACCATAACCGCGTCACGGTGTAAGCGATGGCCGCGACCAGCGGACCTTCGCACGCAACCGCAAAGTCGAAGCGCGGGCCCAGGCCAGCACGTACCGGCTCCGGATCGGGATGATGGAAATCGTCGATGATGTTGATGCCGCCGACGAAAGCGAGGTGATCGTCGAACAGCGCAACCTTCCGGTGCAGCCGGCGTAGCAGCCGACGATCAATGCGCCACCAGCGTGTGCGACGGAACACGATGACTTTCGCGCCCTTCGGCCGCAGACGCGCAATCACGGGGTCGGCGGTCGCCTGCGACCCGAATCCGTCAATCAAAAGATGCACCAATACGCCGCGCTGCGCCGCTCCGGCCAGCGCTTCACACACCTTTTCGCCAACGTCGTCGAGCTCGAAGATATACGTTTCGATGTAAATCGACCGCTGCGCGCCGTCGATGGCTGCCAGCAACCGCGGAAAGTATTGCTCGCCGCTCCTCAGCAGCTCGAGTCGGTTACCGCCGTAGACGAGGGGCCGAGTGCTGGCCGATAGCTGACGGAACGCGCGCCGCGCTGCGGGCCGCGGCTCGCGCAACGCTGCGTCATTCATGCCGCTGCAGCGCTCGTCGGTCTACCTTTGGCGCTACGCACCTTCCCACCGAACGGGCGGCTCATACCACTTCCATGTCCGCGATCAGCGGCATATGGTCCGAACGCTGCGCCCACTCAACACCCTTTGGCACGCGCACGTCGTTGACCTTGAAACCGCGCACGTAGATGCGGTCGAGCTGCAGCCACGGCATCATGCTGGGATACGTGCGCGCCACGTGCGAGCGCGGCAGCTCGCGCCACGGCACCAGCTTGTCGCGCAGGCGCGGCTTCGACTGTCGGCGATTGAACTCCGAGGCGGCTTCGAAAACGTCGAGCTCGTTGTGCAGCACATCGTCGACGCCGCGCTGCCAGTCGTTGAAATCGCCGGCAATGATCAACGGCGCCCCCTTTGGCACCTCGGACCTGACGAACTCGATCAGAAAGTCCGCCTGCCTTACCCGGCTGCGCTTGATCAGGCCGAAGTGCGTGTTGATCAGATGAATGTCGAGCGCGCCTTTGCTGGTTTGCACGTGCGACACCGCGTGCAACAGCCCGCGCTTTTCCAGCGCGTGATCCGAAATGTCGTGGTTCAAGCTGCGGCCGATTGCATGACGCGAAACGATTGCATTGCCGTGATGGCCGTGCGGATACACCGCGTTCATGCCGTACGCGCGATGCAAATAGTTACCGGTGCACAGGAAATCGAGCTGAGTGCCCTGCGGATACCCGTTGTGCTTGGCCATCCGGTCGTTCTTTTCCTGCACCTCCTGCAGAAAAACGATGTCGGCGTCCATCGAGTGGAGTGCGAGCTTAACGTCGTGGATGCGCACCTTCTTGCGCAAGCCCCCGGTGACGCCCTTGTGAATGTTGTAGGTGGCAACCCGAATTTTCATGGAACCTATTCTGTCAGCGGCGAATTTCAAAATAAGCGTCGAAAAGCAGCGGGTCGTCGAAATGGCGTCGTCCGACGAACGCGGTCGCATGATGCCCCCACTGCCGCATCTGTCCAGCCGACTCTATTCCCATCGGCCAGAAAAACCACCGCTCTGCGCGCTCGCTGCCCGCGATCAGCCCGTCCTCCCGGTAAGCACTGCGCGTGCCACCGGCGCGGCGTTCGAGCGTCGTCAGCGTCCTTTCATCCTGCAGTCGGTAGGGCACGCCGGTCGCCGCGCCGGCTGCGGGGCCGACCAGCACGCGCTGCAGATAGTGGGTCGATGATTCGATTCGTAACATGATGGACTCGCGTTGCCGGGGAGCCGATACGGTCTGCGCAACAAATAATGTTTCATCGAGAGTCGTCGGCAATTCGCGCGCGGTCACACTTCCGGTTGGGAAAAATAGGTGATAGCAACCGCACGCATGAATGCTGTCGTAGACCAGCGCTTCACCCCGTGCGTCGAGTGTCACGCGCCACACCACGCCATCGAGCCGCCCTGCCAGCAGGTCGAAAGAACCGGCGGACGCCGGCGGACGCTCGCTGAACCAGAACGTGTAGACCAGCTGCGGATGAACCATGCCGCCGAGCAGCGTATGCGTTAGCCGCGTGTAGACGACCGGCGTGGCGGTGTCGACAATCACGTGGTTATTGGCATCGAGCGCCAGTGCACCAATCTGGTCGTAGCTACCGTCGACGTCGATGTCGAGCACCGGCGCATGTCGGGCAAACAGCACTGCCAGATCCGCGGCCGAGAACACTGGGACACCGAGCGCATCCTTGGCGGTCGCCGCGGACGGTGCCAAAGCGCTGGCAGCCGGACCGTAACGGCGCAGCGTGCCACGGACGCGCAGCGCCTCGACCGCGGTCGCAAAGGTAGCACTCGTATCCGCGTGCCAACGGTCAATCCCTGCCGCAAACGGCAGGCGCGTGACTGGATACAGGCCGAGAGCTCGCAGGCCGATGCTGTAATCGTCGGGAACGCGAGCCGTCGCGCGCAGTCGCTCGAGTGCCGCCGCATCGGCAGTGGCCAGCAATGCGCGGCAACGCGTGAGGTCTTCGACGTTCAAATCGGCGTTCGCCAGTTCGGTGGCGCGCGCCGCCTCGTCCAGATGCTGCAGCCGGGAGCTCCACGCCTGCTGCTGCGCCGCGCCGGTGGCACGCGGCGCAAGCGCCGCGCTGAACCTGTCGATGCGCAGATACGGAAACCCGGCCACGCGGAGCGCTTCCGCGTCGCGCACGCCGAGTGTGTCGACACGCCGATCGACGTCGGCAAACAGCCGTGCGCAATAACCGACGTCGTCTTCGCGCTGCAGACTCTGCACAATCGGCTCTGCGGCGTACGGATCGACGCTGGCACAACCGGCCAACGCGAGTAGCGGCAGAACAACGTGCGCGGTGCGAACCAGTGCGCTTGTCATTGCCTGCGTCTCATCGAGACTTCTCTATCGACGCGCGGCCGGTTTGCCGGCGCACCATCTCGCGCACCAGCGCCTCGAACTGCAAGCGCACCGTCTTGGTCACCATCGCGGTGCCGAATAAGCCGCCGATGATCGGCGGCAGCGGCTCGGCAAGCTCGAAACGAGCTTCGTATTCCATCCGCACACCGGCGCGCCGTGCGAGCGTGATCACAGTCAGATCACAGCTGCCGGAAAAGGCGCGCAACGTCTGCGGCGCACCGTCGACTGTGCCTGCCTCCGAGCGCGCAACGATGCGCTCATAGGGGTGTTGCACCACGCCAAGCCGCACGCGCACCGGAATGTCGAAAAAGAAAAGTGGAAAGCGACCAGTGTGCTCGACCGCCAGGCGCGTGGCATTTCGCGCGACTACTTTCGAGCGCTTGATATTCGGCAGAAAGTCGTGCATGTGTTCATAGTCGTTGATCGTATCCCACGCGACGCGTGGATCAACCGCAACGCTGGCGCGCGCCCTGACGTAGAACGTATCGCCGTCGCGCTCGACCGTAACGGTGGTCACCGGCTGCGCATTGCCTTCGCCCGGCAGGCCCAGCAGAATACTAAGCGCGGCGATCCGCTTCCAACCTCGCCAGCCGTCGAATTGCCTCAGCGTTGGACCACGAGAAGCACGCATCGGCGGCGGCGCGCCAGCCGAGCCATCGATGACCGACGTGTTCACGCGGATCGAGTTGCGGCTCGATGCGGCGCGGCAGGCAAGCGCCAAAAACATGCTCCGTATTATGCGTAACACCCGCCGCATAACGGTGAAGCCACTGCGCGTAAATGGCGAAGCGATGGCTAACCTTCCAGTCGTGGATCTGTTCGATCGGGGCATTAATCCCGGTTTCTTCGGCAAGCTCACGCACACACGTGGTTCGCAGCGGCTCGTCGACGGTCGCCCTGCTGCCGGTAACCGACTGCCAGAACCCCGGGTGATCAGCACGCTCGATGATCAGCACGTCGAGCGCCGGCGTGTACACCACCAGCAGCACCGACTCCGGAATTTTCATCCGGCGAAATGGGAGCGGTTCGGTGACCTCGGTTCAGGCGGCTTTGCATCACTGCGCACGCGAATGTGCAACTCGCGCAGCTGCTTTTCGTCGACCGCGCTCGGCGCCTGCGTCAGCAGATCCTGCGCACGCTGCGTTTTTGGAAATGCGATCACATCGCGGATCGATTCGGCGCCGGCCATCAACGCGACGATGCGGTCGAGCCCGAACGCAATGCCGCCGTGCGGTGGCGCGCCGTACTGCAACGCGTCGAGCAGGAAGCCGAACTTGGCCCCCGCTTCCTCCGCGCCGATCTTCAGCGCCCGAAAGACCTTGCTCTGAACTTCTTCGCGGTGAATCCGGATTGAACCGCCCCCCATTTCCCAGCCGTTAAGCACAAGGTCGTAGGCTTTCGCGATCGCCTGCGCGGGATCGGTTGCCAGGTGATCCTCGTGCCCGTCCTTCGGGCTCGTAAAAGGATGATGCGCGGCAACGTAGCGCTGCGCTTCTTCATCGAACTCGAACATCGGGAAGTCGACCACCCACAACGGCTGCCAGCCGTCGTGCGACAACACATGGGCGCGGCCGAACTCGCTGTGTCCGATCTTGGTGCGCAGCGCGCCGAGCGCGTCATAGACGATCTTTGCGCGGTCGGCACCAAAGAAAATCAGGTCGCCATCAAGCGCGCCGGTGCGCGCGATGGTCGCCGCGAGCGCGGCGTCGTGTAGGTTCTTGATGATCGGGCTCTGCAGTCCCGCACGGCCCTGCGCGGCCTGATTGACCTTGATGTAAGCAAGTCCCTTGGCGCCGTAGATCTTGACGAAGTCGGTGTAGCCGTCGATCTCCGCGCGCGGCAGCTCACCGCCGCCCGGGATGCGCAGCCCGAAGACCTTGCCATCCTTCATCTCGGTGGCCGTCTTGAAGACCTTGAACTCGACGTCTCGCATCACGTCGGTCAGATCGGTCAACTGCATGCCGATGCGCAGATCGGGCTTGTCGGAGCCATAGAGCCGCATCGCGTCGGCATGCGTCATTACCGGAAAAGGCTGCGGCAGCTTGACCGCGAGCACCTCTTCGAACACAACGCGGATCATCTGCTCCATCATTGCGCGAATTTCGGTTTCGTCCAGAAACGATGTCTCGATATCGATCTGCGTGAACTCGGGCTGGCGGTCGGCGCGCAAGTCCTCGTCGCGAAAGCACTTGACGATCTGGTAGTAGCGGTCGAATCCCGCCACCATCAACAGCTGCTTGAAAAGCTGCGGCGACTGCGGAAGTGCGAAAAAAGATCCCGGATGCACGCGCGACGGCACCAGGTAGTCGCGCGCGCCTTCAGGCGTGCTGCGAGTCAACATCGGCGTTTCGATATCAATGAAGCCGGCTGCGTCCAGGTACTTGCGCACCGCCATCGTTACCCGATAGCGAAGCATCATGTTTTTCTGCATTGCCGGCCGCCGCAAGTCGAGCACGCGGTGCGTCAGCCGAGTCGTCTCCGACAGGTTGTCGTCGTCAATCTGGAACGGAATCGGCACCGAGGGGTTCAGGATCGTCAGCTGCTGACACAGCACTTCTATCTGGCCCGACGTGAGCGCAGCGTTCACCGTGCCTTCGGGCCTGCGACGGACCGTGCCAACGATCTGCAGGCAATATTCGCTGCGCACTTTCTCGGCCACGGCGAACACGTCAGCGCGGTCGGGATCGCAGACGACTTGCACCAGACCTTCGCGATCTCGCAGATCGATAAAAATAACGCCGCCGTGATCACGGCGCCGATGCACCCAGCCAAACAGGGTGACACTCTGGCCGATGAACTTTGCGTCCACCTGACCCGCGTACTCGGTTCGTTTAGTCATGTTCATGGAAGCCGGCCCGCTTCGCGTCCGGCAACTTGAGTTAATGGGTTTACAGCGGTATGGCGTGCGGGATCGCACGCGGGCCGAACGGTCGCCAGCCGTCCGACCCTAGCGGTTTCGATTCGACGTGACGGCCGGCGCGGAACGGAATTTTGTCGTCATAGCGGCAGCTTAATCAAGATGACCGATTGTCTCAACCGGAGCAGCGGGCGCGGCGGCGGTCAGCGCCGAGCGCTGGCTGCGGCCATTGATGCGTGGCGGAACGACGCCCAGCGAAATGTGGAATTTCAACGCGTCATCGACACTGATATCGACTTCGCGCACGTCCTGCGGGCGGACGACCAGCACGTAACCCGAGGTCGGGTTCGGCGCAGTGGGGACATAGACGGTGATCGCGTCAGGTGCGGTGGCCGCGGCGATCGTGGCACCGGGAGCGCCGACTACAAAGCCCAGCGTCCATTGGCCCGGCTGTGGAAATTCAATCATTACGACTTTGCGAAACGACTGCCCGCGCGTCGCCAGCAACGTATCTGAAATCTGCTTCACGCTCGAATAAATCGAGCGCACGATCGGAATGCGGTTTAGCAGCCCGTGCCACCAGCGCAGCAACCGTTCGCCAATGATATTGGCCGCAAGAACACCGGTCAGCAGCACGATCAGCAACGACAACACCAGTCCGATGCCGGGGATATGAAACGGGAGCAGCGCATCCGGGCGCCAGCTCGTTGGCAGCAACAGCAGCGTCTGATCCATCGTGCTGACGATCAGATCGAGCACCCAGAAGGTGATCGCCAACGGGATCCAGACCAGCAATCCCGCGATTAGATATCTGCGGAACATGCGTCAGCTCGTCCCCGAAGAACCGGTCTTAGGCGGTGAAGACGCTGGCGTGGCCGGCTTACTCGCAGGTTCGGATTTCGATTCTGTCTTGGCGTCCGACTTCCCTGCGCCTTTCGAATCCGCACTCTCGGTCTTCGTGTCGGTCTTCGTATCGGACTTCGGGTCGGACTTCGGGTCGGACTTTGACTCCGAAGCCTGATCGGTCGGCGCCTTCTCGTCCGGCTTGGCAGATTCCTTTTTCTTGCCCGCACCTTGGTCGCGAAAATCAGTGACGTACCAACCGCCGCCCTTCAAGTGAAATCCGGCGGCGGTGACTTGCTTGACGAGCGCGGGCTTGCCGCAGTTGGGGCACTCGGTCAACGGCGGATCAGACACTTTCCGGATCACTTCCAGTTCGTGACTGCACTCCGCACACTTGTATGCATAAATCGGCATTACGCTCTCAGAAGACAAAAAACGCGCAATTGTAGGGCTTGGACATTTACCGCGCGCTGATTCAGACTGACCGAGGAGGAGGACCAAGATGCCACGCAGTAAGACGCCGCCAACGTCCGATGAATACGCGTTAAGCGATCCGTTTACGGCGGCGCACGCCTCTGCATCGGGCAAGGTCAAGGTCGCGGTGACCGATATCGATGGCGTTCTACGGGGCAAGTACCTGCACAAGGACAAGTTTTCATCAGCCGTCGACGGCGGGTTCGGTTTCTGCAATGTCGTTTTGGGTTGGGACATGACCGACAGTGTCTACGACAACGCGCACGTGATCGGCTGGCAACACGGCTTTCCGGATGTGATGGTGCAGCTTGACCTGACCACCGGGCGCAACGTGCCGTGGGATGACGATGTGCCGTTCTTCCTCGGCGATTTCATCAACGCCGATGGCTCACCGTTTCCGATTTGCCCGCGGCAATTGCTGAAAACAGTTATCAAGCGAGCCGAGAAGCTCGGCGTGCAGCCGATGTGCGGTCTCGAGTTCGAGTGGTTCAATTTCGCCGAAACACCACAGAGCTGGGCCGCCAAAAAAGGCGTTGATCCGACGCCGCTGACACCCGGCATGTTCGGCTATTCGCTGTTGCGATCGAACGCGAATCGTGAGTATTTCAATGCGCTGATGGACCAGTTCCTGTTGTTTCGTGTCCCGATTGAAGGGTTGCACACCGAAACCGGGCCAGGCGTGTACGAAGCCGCGATTCAATTCTCGGACGCACTCGAATGCGCCGATCGTGGCGTGCTGTTCAAGAGCGGCGCGAAGGAGATCGGCGCCAGCTACGGAATCACGCCAAGCTTCATGGCCAAATGGAGTGCGCAGTACCCGGGCTGCAGTGGCCACGTGCATCAGTCGCTGACCGACGGCAAGAAAAACTTGTTCTTCGATGCCAAGGGCCGCTCCGGCATGAGCAAGCTTTTCGAAAGTTATCTCGCCGGCCAGATTGCAGTGCTGATGGAATTCGCGCCAATGTTCTGGCCTACGGTGAACAGCTATAAGCGACTGGTCGACGGCTTCTGGGCGCCGGTCAAGCCCACGTGGGCAGTCGACAACCGCACCGCGAGCTTTCGCGTCATTCCCGGCTCACCGAAGAGCACGCGGCTTGAAACGCGTTGTCCTGGCTCCGACATCAATCCCTATCTCGCAGTAGCTGCGCTGCTGGCGGCCGGCCTGCACGGTATCGAAAAGAAGATGAAGCTAACCGCGCCGCCGATCACCGGCACCAATCAAGGCGCCGAAAACATTCCGCGCGCACCGCGGTCGCTGAAGGAAACCACGGAGATTTTTCGGCGCAGCGCTACCGCTCGCGATTGGTTCGGCGATACTTTCGTGGATCATTTCGCCGCGACGCGCGATTGGGAATGGCGTCAATGGCAGGATGCGGTGACGGACTGGGAACTGAAGCGGTACTTCGAAGTAATTTGACTAAATGACCGATCCACTTCGCATCAGCGCCACCTACCGCCTGCGCGTGCCTGCGCACGAGGCCTCGCAGCGCGCGCAACAGCTCGCGCTCGAGCAGAGCATCGAGATGCTCGCCACCTCCGTTACCGAAGAGCGGGTGCTCGACACGATGGTCGCGCGCGTCGACGAGATCGGCACCGATGGCAACGGCATCCCCACCGCACGCCTGGCACTGAGCTCGGAGACTGTGGGCGACGACGCCGGCCAGTTCATGAATATGCTGTTCGGAAATTGTTCGATGCAGCCTGACATCGAGCTGATCGATGTCGAAATGCCGGCGCCACTCGCCGCCGTGTGGGGCGGGCCGAATCAAGGCATCGCCGGAATGCGGAGACACACCGGCGCGTTCGAGCGTCCTTTGACCTGTACCGCGCTGAAACCGATCGGATCGACCACCGAAGCGCTGGCGCACATGTGCAGCGTCTTCACCCGCGCGGGGATCGATGTGATCAAGGATGACCATGGGTGGGCCAATCAGCGCGTTGCGCCCTACGCAGATCGCGTGCGCGCCTGCCAGCACGCCGTTGCCGAGGGCAACGCCGCACGCCGCGGTGGCAAGACGATCTACGCGCCGAGTCTGTATGGCCACTTCGACCAAATGCGCGGGCAGATCGAGCTGGCGCGCGGCGAGGGCGTGCGGATGCTATTGATCGCGCCGATGGTATGCGGCGTTGCCACCTTGGTTGCTCTGAAGCGAGAGTTCGAGGACATGATGTTCATGGCCCACCCTTCGCTGAGCGGCCTTCGCATTGCGCCTCAGGTCCTGCTGGGAAAGTTGTTCCGCCTGTTTGGTGCCGACGCGGTGGTTTTTCCGAATCACGGCGGCCGGTTTTCATACTCGCGCGAGTCGTGCCAGGCAATTGCTCGCTACAACACGGAGCCTTGGCACGGTCTGCACGCGGCGATGCCGACGCCGGCCGGAGGCATGAGCGTCGAGCGCGCCGCTGAAATGGTGGCCGAATACGGGCGCGACTCGATGCTGCTGATCGGGGGCGCGTTACTGGCGGCACGCGAACAGCTTGGCGCGCGCAGTACCGAGTTTGTCCACGCCGTTTCCGCGGCAGCCGACGCGGTGGCCGCATGAGCACAATCCGCAGACTCGTTGGCGATCCATCGGGACAGTTTGGCTGGCAGAACGTCGATCGCCTTCAGTACAAGGCCGAGGGTAGCGCTCCCTTCAAAGACCTCACGCGACAGGTGCTGTTCTCACAAGCCGACCAGGGGTGCGAACTGCGCTATTTCGAGATTGCGCCGGGTGGCTATTCCACGCTTGAGCAGCACCAACACACACACGCTGTGCTGATCCTGCGCGGCCGCGGCACGGTGCGCATTGGCACCGAGGTGCAGCCGATCGCGGAACACGATCTGGTGACGATCGATCCACTGACGTGGCACCAGTTTCACGCCGCTGCCGACAATGCACTCGGCTTTCTTTGCCTCGTCAGCAAGGAACGCGACAAGCCGAAGCTGCCAACGGCCGAGCAGCTCGACCAGTTGCAGCGCTAGCGTGCAATGCACCCACTAGCCGCACGCTTCTTGCTTGGCTCCTTTTCACTATGGCTGACGAACTTTTATACATTGTGCTGAATGCAGCCTGCAGCCATCGGAACGCGAACACTGCTTCAGCCGCAATCACGAATCCGATTGAAGTCAAACTTGCGCCCGAGCCGCTTTTGCTGCTGAAGCTGGTCGACGTCGTCTTCGACGAGGCGTAATGACCATATTGCTGCAGATCTCCGACGCGCACTTCGGTACCGAGCAGCCGCCCGTCGTTGAAGCGCTACTGCGACTGGCGCACGCTGAGCCGCCCGACCTGGTCGTGATGTCGGGCGACATCACGCAGCGCGGCCGCCGCCGCCAGTTCAGCGTTGCACGAGGATTTGTGGATCGATTGAAGCCTGCGGCATTGCTGACCATCCCCGGCAACCACGACATTCCGCTGTTCAATCTCGCTCTGCGCGCGCTGGCGCCGTACGCGAACTATGCGCGCGCGTTCGGCGAAAATTTGGAGCCGACTTTCGAGTCAGAACATCTGCTGGCAATCGGAGTGAACACCACGCGACCGCACCGTCACAAGGACGGCGAACTATCACCGCAGCAGATCGAGCGCGTGCGCGAGAGATTGCAGCGCGCGTCCGCATCGCAATTGCGCGTCGTCGTAGTTCACCAGCCTGTGCTGGCGATTCGCGAAAGCGATGAAGACAACCTGCTCGATGGCCACCGGCAGGCAGTCCCCGCGTGGGCCGCTGCGGGCGGCGACATCATCATGGGCGGGCACATTCACCTGCCCTACGTGCGCTCGATGCGCACGACGTTTCCAACATTACCGCGCGATATCTGGACTGTGCAGGCGGGGACCGCGGTTTCGTCGCGCATTCGCGAGGGCGTCACCAACTCGGTCAACCTGATTCGCTGCAATGGAGCCCAGGCACCGCGTCAATGCGAGGTCGAGCGCTGGGACTACGTACCGACCCTTGACCGATTCGAGCGTCACTCCGTCGAGGCGTTGACGTTCGCTCCTTCCGCATAACTCCGCGTTGGCGCGACTTGCTGCACGCGAGCCTACATCGACGCGTGCGTCGATTCATGTTCGTGCAGCAGGACTCCTTCCAGCGGATCGATTTCGCAATCCCACGGCTTTTGATCGATCGCGTCCTTGGTGTCGGTATATCCCGCCGCCCAGCGTGCCTTGATACCGCCGGGCGTGAAGTCGATATCCTTGGTGTGGTCTTCCCCGTCCAGGCGCGGTGCAAGCAGACGCACGATGTGCACGGTCGTGCGGCAGCCCCACGACATCAACTCCTGCACTTCGCCGCTGGCGCGTTCACGTTCCGGCACATGGCGCGCCATCTCGCTGATCACGTGCCGCAATCGATGAATCTGTTTTTGTCGATTCACATGGTTGACCGCACGGCTTGAATACTGAATTTCTTTCTGGCGGCCGAGCACATCCCAGATCGATTGCGGTTCGTTGCCGCTCGGATTCCACAGATGCACGCTGAATACAGTTGAGGTCTTGCGTGGGTTATCGTCGAGCACCGCCTCGATCGGCGTGTTCGAATAAATGCCGCCGTCCCAGTACGGCTCGCCGTCGATCCGAATCGCCGGAAACGCAGGCGGCAGCGCGCCCGAAGCCATAATGTGCCTTTCGCTCAGTGGCTCGCGGCTGCTATCGAAGTAGCGCATCGCGCCGGTCCGGGCGTTGACTGCACCCACCGTCAGCCGCGTCGCACTGCGGCCGATCAGATCGAAATCGATCAGCCGCCCCAGGGTCTCTCGCAGCTGATCGGTTCGGTAGTACGACGCATCCTCGACGCCGACCGGGGCACGCACCCCAAACCACGACTTTGGATTCGGTTCAAAAAAGCCGGGCACCCCGAGCGTAACCGTCGTCAGGTTGGAGGCCGGACCGGCAATCCACCAAGGCAGCGCGGTCGTGACGCCGAACGGCTGGTGCCACTCGACGCCGTCCCAGAACTCGCTCAGTTTTGCGAGGCGTTGCTCGGGCTTGTTGCCTGCAATCAGGGCCGCGTTAATGGCACCGATCGACGTGCCTATCACCCAGTCGGGCTCGATGCCCGCTTCGTGCAGTGCCTGATAGGCGCCCACTTGATATGCACCAAGTGCACCGCCCCCTTGCAATACAAGCACGATCTGGCCCGGCGGCATCGCTGTGGACGCACTGCGAGTCGGACGCGCGACTGCCAGCTTTCGCGTCGAAGCGCTGCGCGATGCGTTGCGCACACGCTGGCTCGCTACTCGACTAGTTGACTTCTTCATGGGTTTCCCTTCATCTGCTTATTGAGCCGTCCAACCGCCCTCGATCGGCAGGATCGCGCCGGTGATCGACGCTGCGGCGTCCGAGGCGAGGTAGACGGCCAACGCTGCCACTTGCTCAACCGTGACGAACTTGCGCGTCGGCTGTGCAGCAAGCAAGACATTCTTGATCACCTCTTCTTCGCTGATGCCTCGTGCCTTTGCTGTGTCGGGTATCTGTTTTTGCACCAGCGGAGTTAGCACGTAGCCGGGACAGATTGCGTTCGCGGTAATCCCGTGTTCGGCGACTTCGAGCGCGACGGTCTTGGTCAACCCCGCCACCCCATGCTTGGCAGCGACATAGGCCGATTTGAAAGGCGACGCCACCAGCGCGTGCGCGGACGCCACGTTGATCACACGCCCCCAGGCGCGTTTCTTCATCGCGGGCAGCGCGGCTCGTATTGCGTGAAAGTTTGACGATAGGTTGATTGCAATAATCGCGTCCCAACGAGCGAGCGGAAATTCTTCGACCGGAGCCACGTGTTGAATTCCCGCGTTGTTGACTAAAATGTCAACCGCGCCGAACTTCTCCACTCCACGCCGAACCATCGCCTCAATCTGCGCGGGCTGCGTCATGTCCGCGGCGTCGTACAACACAGTGACACCGCACTGTTTCGAAAGCCGCTCACGCAGTCGTTCGATTTCCTGGGTGTCGCCTAAGCCATTGATGATCAGATTGGCGCCCTCGGCGCCGAACGCCTCCGCGATGCCGAGCCCGATGCCGCTGGTCGAGCCCGTGACAAGCGCTGACTTGCCTTTGAACCGCATGTTGTTCCCCTCGTCCAATCCAGTTAGTTCTTTTCTGCAACGCTCGAGGTGATCGACGCGATCACCTCGGTCGCTTTCGCGAACTGCGCTTCACGATTCGTGATGCCGTGGCGCCGCGCGATCCAGCCAAAGTCCGTGTAGATCGCCCACACTTGGCCTTTCTCGTCTTCCTGCACCAGCAGGCGAACCGGCCAGTCGAGCCCCGCTTCGCCCTTGGCAGTGATAAACGTGGTGCCGAGCGGCGGGTTGCCGAACATCATCAGCGACGACGGCCGCAGCTTGATACCCGCATTGCCCGCCAGCTCAGCCTGATCGACGGTCGAGAAATACATGATGCCTTTGCCGGCAATATCCTTCTGGATGCGCGCGACCGACTCCGGCACGGAGTAAGCGCTCTTGACTCTGACGATGCCGTCAGCGCCAACCTGCGCGCTTGCGCTCGACGACAGTGCCGTGAACAGAACGAGCGCGGCTGAACTTAGTTTGGCAATACGAACGTACATTTTGTCCTCCCGGTAGTCGATTGATTTCTAGTGTGAAACTTCCGTGCTGCCGCCGTCCCGTGGCTAGCGTCCATCGAGTTCTTTTGACATGGCTTGGTCAATCCACCGACCCAATTCGAAACGCCAGCCACATTGCTACCGCAAGTGCGGCACCGACCGCGCTTACCGCTGCCGCCCAGCCGAGGCGGTCGAAGATCTGGCCCAGCAACGCGGCGCCGACCAATCCGCCGAAAAAATAGCTCGCGAGATAAATACCGCTCGCCGATGCACGATCCGTCGTCGCGCAGCGGCCAACGAACCCGGTCGCGATCGCCTGCGCGAAGAACGTGCCGACCGCGACCAGCACCATTCCCGACAGAACCGCCGCCAGATTGGATAACACCAGCAGCGGCAGCCCGGCGCTCGCCAGCAGCAGCGATCCAATCAGCGTCTTGCGCGTGCCAAATCGTTGTACCGCGCGGCCCGCCAGCGGCGTGGTGAAGATCGACGGCAGGAACACGAAGTAAACGAATCCAAGACTCATCGGAGCTAACGCCAACGGCGGACGCGCCAGCACGAAATTGACGTAGGTAAAGACGCCGAGGAATGCGAACAAAATCAGAAAGCCGAGCGCGAAGGCCAAGCGCAGCGATTTGTTTCGCAGGTGTTCAGCCCAGATCGCCAGCTGAGTGTGGTGGGTACCCTCTCCGGCCATTGGCTGCGTGCGCCCGAGGCTGAAATACACCAGCAGCGCACCCGCAATATTCAACCCCGCGAACACATAGAAGTTCGCGGCCAGCCCGAGATGATCGGCGAGCGCCGCCGAAACCAGCCGTCCAATCAAATTGCTCGCGACGTTACCCGTGATATACGCCGCAAACGCCCCGGCCGCGTCGCGCATGCTGCACTGTTCGGCTAGATATGACAGCGTCAGCGTGAACGCGGTCGACATGAAGACCCCCTGAACGATGCGCAACACGGTGAACGTTGTTAGATCAGGCGCGATCGCAAGCAACGCGGTCGGAATCGACAGCAGCGCCAGGCTGAGCAGAATGCCGAGCCTGCGATTGATGCGTTGACTGAAAAACGCGACGACAAGACCTGCGATCGCCATACCGATCGTGCTCGCATTGACTGCGAACCCCATCGCTGCCGGGCTCACTTGATAGAAGCGCGCCAGGGTCGGCAAAATTGCCTGGGTCGCGAACAGGTCGACCAGCGTAAGAAACGCCGTGAGCCCGATAACCACAGTGCGCAGCCATGCGTGAGTCGACGAAAGCGGCCCTCGCATGGCGGAAGCAGAATGGAATCGCGTGGTAGTAGTCATCATGACCTTGGAACTCCCCCGTGCGCGGGGGAGGTTTTGGCCAACGCCGTTACATCATTTTTTTGTCAGCACCTGCCGTGTCGTGCAGTATGTCAACGGAGATCAGCAGCACTGGCTCGTTGGTGTTGTTTTGCCACCAGTGTGAAACGCCGCGTTTTTCCGGAGCGACATCGCCGGCATTGTGTGTGATCGGAACCGCGCAGTTGCTTGCGTATTCGACGATCGTGCCCTTGACGACGTAGATCTGTGCGGGCCGCTCGTCATGGCTGTGGAATGGAACGATGCCGCCCGGGGCGATATCAAGCTGGCGCAGACGGAACAAGCGATCCTTCAGCATTGGCGCTTCCTTACTCAAATCGGTCGAGCTACGCACGACGTCGGTCACGCCCTTGGCCGCATGGCCCGCATTCTTCTGACCCTGGCCATCGGGAACACGCTTGTCTGCCGGGCATTCGCCGGCCATGGCCGCTGTTGCAGCGATCGATAGGGCGCCGGCCAGCAGCGCCGCGACGCCAGTACGGCGCCACATTGACGAGTCTTGATTCGGTGTGCTCATTGTTTCTCCCCTTATTGCGAAAATGGTTGCGACACATGGCCGCGGGCTTGTGGTTTCAAATCGCATGGCCGTCGCCCTTCGGCCAGGGCCTGCGTGGCGCATTAGTCAGGCCGGCGGCGCAGAACTTTCAACCGGCTCGCAAATTTTTGCGCTGAACGCTGCGTAAGAAATTGCGCCGTTCGCCGACCGCGTTCTCTAACGGCCCGTAGGCGCGGATCGTCTGCGCCACACGCTTGCCAGCCACGGCTGTTGGTCGCGCGGCAATCCGGCTGGCCGATAGTAGTGTTCAAGTTCGACAAAGCCGGCGTTCTTCATGAAACGCCGCCACGTGGCGTGGTCGTGATAGGCGCTGTAGCGGCCGCGATTCCACCCCTCCTCATTCGAGCCACGCGGCATCGAGCTGAACAGCACGCCGTTTGGCTTCAACGTCGCGCGCAGTTCATCCAGCACGCGCGGTAAATGCGCCGACGGCACATGCTGCAGCGAGGCGTTGGCAAACACTCCGTCAAAACGCGCATCGGGTAGATCGAGCGCCAGGAAGTCCTGCTGCCACACTTCGCAGCCGGTTTCGGCGCGCGCCATCTCGACAAAGCGCACCGCACCTTCCAACCCTATTGGAACGTGGCCGAGCGCGGAAAACGCTTTTAGATCACGGCCGGGTCCACAGCCGAAGTCGAGGATTGTGAACGGGGCGTTGCCGTCGATGTGGCGCAACAAAGCGTCCATGTTCTGGCTGACGTCGTGATCGCGCGTGCCGTCGCGAAACCCCTCGGCGCTCTGGTTGTAGTCTGCCAGCGTCAGTGCCGTGATCTTCTCTGAATCGGACACACTCGGCTTCACGTTACGGGCGGACATTCGGCAAGCGTGATTGAGTTGACGTCTTCGTCTAGCGAGGCGGACTTCATCGGGTCGTCGGCTGCATGTAGAAGCGTAAGCCAACCCGCGGGCACGCAGTGTGTCCGTGGGAGCCGTGTCGCCACGCAGTAACATCGCGCCCAGCCTTGCCTCGGCACACAAAATCGCGTGTCTGAACAGACTCCCGTCACCTTTCTCTTCACCGACGTTGAAGGCAGCACCCGGCTCTGGGAGCAGGAGCCCGAGCGGATGACGCCGGTGATGGCGCGTCATGACGCCATTTCGAAGTCGGCAGTCCAGCGCCATCACGGCACAATCGTCAAGATGACGGGCGACGGCGTACACGCGGCGTTTGATAATCCGCTCGATGCGCTGACTGCGACGCTCGAGATTCAGCAGCGAGTTTCGGACCCGACCGACGGGCTATCGCTGCCGCTGCGTTGCGGACTGCACGCCGGGATCGACGAGCGCCGCGACGGCGATTTTTACGGCCGCGCGGTCAATCGCGCCGCCCGCATCATGCAAGCTGCTCACGGCGGTCAGATGCTGCTTTCCAAAGCAGTGGCTGAACAAGTGAGCGGGTTGCTGCCGGAGGGCGTGACGCTGCGCGATCTGGGTCCAGTGCGGCTGCGCGACCTATCCGGCCCCGAACATGTCTATCAAGTGGTGCACGAAAATCTACGCGCCGACTTTCCGCCGCTGCGGTCGCTGGCGGGCACGCCGAACAATCTGACGCAACAGCTCAACTCCTTCATCGGCCGCGAGCGTGAGCTTGCTGACATCAAACAGATGCTTGCGTCTAACCGGCTGGTGACGCTGCTTGGTATGGGCGGCATCGGCAAGTCGCGACTTTCAACTCAACTGGCGGCAGATGTCCTCGATGATTTCCCGGACGGCGTCTGGTTTATCGAACTGGCGGCGCTGACCGATCCAGGGGCGGTTCCACAGGCAGTTGCGTCGGTCCTCGGCGTCAAGGAAGAAGCCGGACGGCCGGTGATAGAAGCCCTGACTAAATACGTGCGTGATCTGCAGTTGCTGATAATTCTCGACAACTGCGAACAGGTCGTGCACGGCTGCGCCGACCTCGCCAAACGCCTGCTACAAGCCGGCCCGCGAGTGAAAGTTCTGACATCGAGCCGGGATTACTTGCAGGTCGCCGGCGAGACGACCTATCAAGTGCCGACACTATCGGTGCCGAAGGAGCGTATTTCGCTGGATGCTTTGGCACAGCATGAAGGCGTGCGACTGTTCATCGATCGCGCTGCTGCATCGATGCGCGGTTTCGGCCTGACCGAACAGAATGCCGCGGCGGTGGCCGATATCTGCTACTGCCTGGACGGTATCCCGCTGGCGATCGAACTCGCCGCGGCGCGCGTGCGCGCGCTATCGGTGCAGACGATTGCAGCCCGCCTCAGCGATCGGTTTAGATTGCTGGTAACTGCAGACCAAACGGTTTTGCCACGTCAGCGAACGCTGCGCGCATTGATCGACTGGAGCTACGACCTTCTGTCTGAGCAGGAAAAAACGATGTTTGAGAGGCTCTCCGTTTTCGCCGGTGGTTGGAGTTTGCTGGCAGCGGAGACCGTGTGCGCCGACGACAGATTAGCTGGGGATATCGTCGATCTGCTAACTCAATTGGTTCAGAAATCCCTGATTGGGATGGACGTCAAAGGAGAGCGTTATCAAATGCTCGATACGGTGCGCCACTACGCACAGGAGAAATTAGCCAAGTCCGAAAATGCGGCGGCATTGCGCGAAAGACATCTTTCTTTCTATCTAGCGCTTGCTGAGAGAGCGCGCGCGGAACTTGCCGGGCCGGAACATGAAGCCGCACTCTCACGTTTGGATCTCGAAAGAGACAATATGGTCTGTGCACATCGCTTCGTCGGTACCGACGAAGGAAGTGCAGAGCGCGGGATACGCCTGGCAAGCGCGCTCAAGGGCTATTGGATATATCGCGGCATTTTAGGCTTGGGGCATCAAGTTACCGTCGAGGCCCTTGCACGCCTGGACGAGCGGAGACGAGACCGGGTTCAATGTCGGGGGCTTTTTGACGCCGGCCAGCTTTGCTGCTTTATGGGCCGCTATGCAGAGGCGAAAAAATATTTGGAAGAAAGTCTGGCGATTGCTCGCGAAATCGGTGACCGTGCAAGGATTGCGTCCGTTCTTCAACCTCTCGGAATGGCAGCCATTGGTCTAAGCGAATTAGTCGCCGCGCGCGCGTACTCGGAGGAGGCGGTCGAGTTGGCGCGCGAACTTGGAAAACGCAGAGAACTGGCTGCCGCTTTGATGGCGTTGGCTCAGCTTCATCGCCTGCAGGCAAACTTGAACGTGGCTCAACCTCTTTACGAGGAGGCGTTGCTTATTGCCCGCGATCTGCACGATCAGGACACAACTGCCATCGGGCTACTAAATCTGGCAATGGTGTTTATCAACCGATCTCACGCTGACCCTGTTCGCCCCATGCTCAGCGAAGCGCTTCAAATAGCGACGCAAATCGGCTCCCGTCCAGTCGGTCAGAGTGCGCTAGAAGTCACCGCTGGCTTATGTGTACTGGACGAAGAGTGGGAAAGAGCGGCCTTGCTGTTCGGAGCAGCGGAAGCGCAGGCAGAGCGAGCTGGCCTGCGTCGCGATGCAGCCGACGAAGCGTTTCTTGCCCCCTTAATGGCAAGAACACGCAGCGCGCTAGCCGCAACCAATTTCAGAGTCGTGTCAAACAAGGGACGACAGTTAACGTATGAGAACGCCTTGAACTGTGCGCGGGGGTGGCTGGAGAACGAACCGCAGACTCATTAACGCTAAAGATCGTTTACTACGTAGGGATCCAGTGGCTCAACCACTTCGCGCGGATTTTCCTTGTTCTGCGCGTGGATTGTGTACTTAAACACCGAGCGACCCGGCGACGGCCTGTAACTGCACTCATACACCTTGTGTGGTGCGCCTTGCAGACCACACTTTAGCTCGACCGGTGTGTCCTTCTCCCTATTCGGGCCTGGCGCGAAAGTGATCCCTCTGTCGGTAAACGTGTAAGGGCTCCCGGCCGCAAGAGCCCACGAGATGGTCACGCGTCCATCCGCTCCAACATCGCGTCTGCCGATTCGGATCGGCTCCTGATCGACGACAAGGAATCTATTGCTGACGACGAAAACGTTTGGCAGCCGCGGTTGCGGCTGGCGCACTAGCGCGGGGTTAAATCCTTCTAGGCCGAGTCGAGCTTCGGGCTGGAAATGGGCACAGCCGGCCAAAAGAAACATGCATACGGCAAAAGTGGAGCCCCATGTTTTCATCTTCTTCTCCTCGATTCCGCTGTCTAACAATTTCGCGCGGATATTACGCTCGTTGGACACATGCAACGCTGCATGAATATTCACGCATGAATTGCTTTGACGAAGTGCGTCCCCTGTCTACTATTGCTTCGCCGGCAGTGACGCCGGTATTGGAGGTCCGAGATGTTTAACACGTGCATGCGTCAATCGTTCTCTCCGCGAAATTCTTTCGCGGCAGCGAGCGTGCGAACTCGCGCGATGTTGGAAGCCGCCGGCATTTTGGCGTGCGTGGTGCTGACAGGTGATCCGGGCGGAGGTCCAGGCATGTAGCTGGATCAGCTGCCAACAAAGCCCGGATCGCGTTGAACGCCTCCGGGCTTTTTGTTTGTGCAGTCCAACCGCAATGGAGATCATCATGAACCGCTGGGAACGATGTAGCAGGAAGTACGACTATTTGTACGCAGTAGTCCTCTTGGCCACGCTGGCACTGACCAACCTCAGCTTCGTGGTCGAGCTGGTCGAGCACGCTGGTGTGTTTACCAGCGACGCTGGCCATGGGAGTGAAGCTCGCTCGGAAGAGCGCGCTGTGCTGGTAGCAGAAGCGGGAGAAGTGAAGTGAAGATGACCCGGGTTACCGGCCGGTGGGCGTGCGATTCAACTCGCTCGTCCTCCGGTCGGAGCGCGGCTATGCGATCTGCTGGCCACCTGCAGCGCCCGCTGCATGCCGATACCGTCCCGGCGAATGTCCGGTGATGCGGCGAAACGCTTTCGAAAACACCGCGTCCGAGTTGTAGCCGACACTTTCAGCTAGTCGCGAAAGATTGATGCGCTCGCTGCGCATGCGATTGGCTGCGCGCGTAATGCGCCAGCGCGTCAGATACGCCATCGGCGCTTCCCCTACCAGCTCCTTGAAACGGACCGCAAGCGCGGTGCGCGATGTTCCGACTTCATGGGCAAGCGAATCGAGCGTCCAGGGCTCAGCGTACCGGCCATGCAGCAATGTCAGCGCCTTGCTCACGCGCACATCGCCGAGCCCGCGCAGCCAGCTGGTTGCGCAAGCGTGCTGAGCCGCGTAGGCCCGCACCGCCTGGATGAACAGTACGTCTGCCATTCGCCGCAATACGGTTTCCGAACCCTGATGCCGGCATGCGATCTCGGCGTGAATGAATCGCAGTGTGGGCTCAAGCCAGTCCTGCACGTAGGGGTCATCGCGGCGCAGATGGATGATCGGCGGCAACACGTCGAACATTGGATTGGCCTTTAACGCGGCGAATGAAAAGAAACCACCGGTGATGCGCAAGACTGGGCCCGGACCGTCGATGCGCACGTAGCCGGACTCGTTCTTTGGATGCCGCCGCATCCAGTCGTCGAGCGCTATAACCGGCGCATCAGCGGCGCCGCGCATCACGTGCGCCGCCCCGCTCGGCAACAGCACGAAGTCGCCTTCGTTCAACTCGTAAACCTTGCGCCCCAACACCAACCGACAGCTTCCTGCAGTGATCGCATAAAAGGGCGAGCGTCCCGGGCGCGCGATCGAGATTGCGCACGGCGACCTCGTCTCGAGCACGAAGTACACCGTTGCTTCGAGCCGAACTTGGTCCATCACATCGGTCAGCAGGTCATACGGCGAAGGCGGCGGCGCTGTTAGCTGCGGTTTGCCGCCGCGCGTCTTGGAGGAGGGGCCGCGCAGCCTTGGTATTGAACGATTTGACATGAATTTGGAAAGGATCGGTCTTTTTATTCGAACGAACGAAGCGCACTGTACGCCTCGTCGGTGGGACTGTGTCAATCCCGGCGTCAGCACCCATAGAAGGAGTTGCCAGATGCGTAATCAAATTCTTGTTGCAGCTGTATCAGTACTCGCCGCGTTCAGCGCGAGCGCGCAGCAGGCTGAAGAGCGGCCGTCGATGGAACCGGTCGGAAGCCCATTCACGTACGAGGTGCTCGGCGCGACCCCATCCGTGCGCCTTCACCTGCAGAGGCCGCGCGCTGCAGCTCCGGCGGTGGCCGCTGAAACGAACTCGACCGCCAAGGCAGCCTCTAAAGCGCCTGCGGAAGCGCAAGCCAATGCTGCCGCCGTCGTCAACGATCGCACGCGTACGGCGCGCACCGTGAAGCAATAGTGCAGCGACCGATGATGATGCTTGTGGGTTCAGCGGGAATCCAGTCCTCGGCCGACGGATGACGAGTTCCTTGCCGAACCCGATTGAGGTGGGATGATTGTGACTGAAGGAATCGAACCTTCTCCTCGCGTTGTCCCGCGCGCGCTACCCCTGCGCCAAGCCACGATGCATTTGCTAGGAGGGATCTAAAGGGCTTATTCGTTTACAAGCGCTCGCTCGTCCCCTACGTTGGCGTTACGCAGCAATCAGAGCAGGCGTCTGTGTCATAAGGCTGTCTCTAAGGCGCTCACGGCGCTGCTGGTTAGCGCGCGGATCAAAACCGAATCGCCTCCAAGTCGCAACGATATCGGTTGCGTTCGCGGGAATGTAGTTGAAGCGCGGGTCCAGCAATCCGATTGCGACCTGCGACGTCTCGTGTGTCAGTCTCATGGCAAGTGCTCCTTGATGTTTTGGCAGCGCTTGCACGATAGGGCCGGTGCGTCGGCAGCGCCGCCGACCGTTCGGCGCCCGCGCTGCCGAATATTCACAAGGCAGCGATACCCGAACAACAACGTCGACCCTGTCGCTGGGCGTTCGATGCGTGACATGCGAGACTACCGTCCAATGATCGCCCGCCGGATGCTTCGCTGCCTGCCGTCGCTGCTGGCCGTATGCGTGCTCTTCATCGCGCCGGCCGCGGCGGCCAAGACGCTTCGCTTAGCGAGCGCGTTCGATCCCAATTCGCTCGATCCACATTCGCTCGCGCTTCTGTATCAGTCGCGAATCGTCACGCAAATTTACGAAGGCTTGGTCAATCGCGACCAGAACTTCAAACTTGAGCCGTCTCTCGCGGTGTCGTGGCAGGCGATGGCGCCGACCGTTTGGCGCTTCAAACTTCGGCCGGACGTAAAGTTTCATGACGGCGCAACTTTTACCGCCGACGATGCAGCGTTTTCGATTGAGCGCGCGCTGGCCAAGACTTCACAGCGTGCCAGCCAGCTGCGCGGCGTCACTGCCGTTCGCAAGGTGGATCCACTGACGATCGACGTGCAACTGGCGGCACCGGACGCCGTGCTGCCTGAGAAACTCTGGCTTGTCGCAATGATGAGCAAATCATGGGCGGAAAAGCACGGTGTCACTTTGCCGCAGGATTACAACGGAAAGCAGGAAACGCATGCGGTCCGCAATGCCAACGGTACCGGGCCATTCGTCTTGAAGACGTACGAGCAGGATCGGCGGCTTGTGTTGACTGCCAATCCGAACTGGTGGGGCAGGGGCGACAAGAGCACAGGCAACGTAACGGAGGCGATTTACACGGTGATCCAGGCCGATGCGACGCGGCTTGCCGCGCTGGCGTCGAATGAAGTCGACTTCGTCATCGACCCGCCGTTTCAAGACGTGGCGCGATTGAGAACGGACAACACCCTCAAGACTGCCCAGACGACCGATATCGGAACCCAGTATCTGGGTTTCGATCAGGCGCGAGGCGAGCTGCAGTCATCCAGCATCAAAGGACGCAATCCATTCAAGGACGTGCGCGTGAGGCAGGCGATCTATCACGCAATCGACATCGACACGATCATCGCGAAGGTGCTGCGCGGACAAGCTGTTCCGACGGGCTCTCATGTTTCGCGCCTGGTCGATGGCTATGCGGCGGAGCTCGACAAACGCCTGCGCTTTGACCCGAATGTCGCCCGCGCATTGCTGAAGGAAGCGGGCTACGCCGAAGGGTTCGACGTGGCGCTGGACTGCGTAAACGTCACGTTCCGAGCAGCGGTCTGCCAAGCCATCAGCGCAATGCTGGCGCAGGTGCACATCCGCGTCGCGTTCCAGGCTTCTCCTAGCTCGACCTTCTTTCCCAAAGTGACTCAGGCAACCACCAGCTTCTTCGAGTTCGGCTGGTCACCCGGAGTCGATCCATGGGCCATGCTGAACAACGTGGTCCACACGTGGGACGCAGCCGGTAGCGGTACATTCAATGGCGGCCGCTATTCCAATCAGAAACTCGATGACTTGATCGATGCGATTCGCGTCGAGCCCGACATCTCAAAACGCCGCATGCTGACCGGTGACGCGCTACGCGTGATGAACACTGATCTGCCATTAATACCGCTGTATCGGCGCAAGCTGACCTGGGTAATGCGACCGAACATCGATGTGGTGCAATGGCCGAACGACGTGCTTGAGTTGCGCTGGGTGCGGCTAAATTAGGACAGTTGATCGGATGACGATTTCGCGATTTTCCTTTCCGACCGATATCCAATTCGGTCCGGGCGCAAGCAAGCTCGTCGGCGACTACTTGCGCGAACGCAGTTTGATGCGGCCGATCGTCGTAACCGACAAGGGTCTGGCTGCGCTGCCGGTGCTGAAGAATTTCGTCACCGGTCTCGGCGCGGGGTTGAATCCGCACGTGTTTTCCGGCGTGCACGGCAATCCCGCCGCGTCGCAGGCGATGCAGGGTCGGGACGCCTTTCGCGCGCACCAAGCGGATTGCGTGATCGGCATCGGCGGCGGAGCGGCGCTCGACGTCGCCAAGGTCGTCGCGCTGATGGCGGTGCACGACGGCGACGTCATCGAATACGCGTGGGACCATCCACGCGTGCGGCCGATTACGAACGAGCTGCCCTACATCGTCGCGGTGCCGACCACCAGCGGTACCGGTTCGGAAGTCGGGCGCTCGAGCGTGGTCAGCGACGATGCGACCCACATCAAGCAAGTGATTTTCTCGCCGAAGCTGCTGGCCAAGGCGGTGTTTGCCGATCCCGAATTGACAATCGACTTGCCGCCCGCCGTCACTGCCGCGACGGGCATGGATGCGCTGACGCACAACATCGAGTCGTATTTATCGCCGGCGTTCCATCCATTGTGCGACGGCATCGCGCTCGAAGGCGTGCGGATCGCCGCGCGCGCGTTACCGACCGCGGTCAAGGACGGGCGCAATCTGGCCGCGCGCGCCGACATGATGATGGCATCGATGATGGGTGCGATCGCGTTTCAGAAGGACCTCGGCGCGGTTCATTCATGCGCGCACGCGCTCGGCGCGGTATGCGATCTGCATCATGGGCTGGCCAACGCGCTGATGCTGGAACCCGTGATGCGATTCAATCTGGCCACTGCGCACGTCAAGTTTTCCGAGCTGGCTCACGTGGTCGGCACCGACGACGCCGAAGATTTCGTTCCGTGGCTGATGCGTTTGAAGCGCGAGATCGGCATTGCACCATCGTTGTCGGCAGTCGGCGTGAAGTCAACTCAGATATCTGCGCTGGTAGACATTGCGGAAAAAGACATCTGCCATCAGACCAATCCACGCCCCTGCACGCGTGATGACTTCACGCGGTTTTTCGAGCAGGCGATGTGAGGATCCGCCCTCGCATCGGAATCTCGGTGTGCTTTTTCCACGCCGACGCCAAACGTCCGATCTTTACCGGCAAGACGCTGCAGTACGTCGAGCAATCGATCGTGCATTGGGTGCAATCCGCCGGTGCACTCGCGCTGGTGGTTCCTTCGCCGGAAGGGCCGACGAAGCGTGGCGACGTTACGCTGCACGACTACGCATCGCTCCTCGACGGACTCGTGCTGCACGGCGGCTCCGATGTCGCACCGATCAGCTACGGCGAAGAGCCCCTGAAGCCCGAATGGAGCGGCGACCACGTGCGCGACGAATACGAGATCGCGCTGCTGCGGGCGTTCATCGAAGCGGGCAAGCCGGTGCTGGGCGTTTGTCGCGGCCTGCAAGTCATCAACGTCGCCTTCGGCGGAACGCTGTATCAGGACATCAGCACGCAGCAACCCGGCAGCCTGACCCATCGCGACGCGGCGCTGTACGACCAGAATTTTCACGAGATCGAATTCGTCCCCGACACAGGCCTGGCCAGCCTGTATCCCGGTGTTTCGCGCGCGTGCGTGAACAGCGTCCATCATCAAGGGGTAAAGAAGCTGGCAGACGGCTTTATCGTCGAAGCAACGGCACCCGAGGATGGAATGATTGAAGCGATGCGCTGGACCGGGCGGTCATACGTGAACGCTATTCAGTGGCATCCGGAGTTTCTCGACTGGAAAAGCAGCGACACGTTGTCGGGCGATCCGATCCTGCGCGATTTCCTCGGTGCAATTGATACCTTGCGCGGCGGTTTGCGCAACAAATGAGCACGCTGACGGTTCGCAACCCGGCCACCGGCGCGGCCATCGCCGAGTTGTCTCAGGACGACGCGCGATCGATCGCGGCGAAGTACGCCGCCGCGCGCGCGGCACAGACGGCGTGGGCTGCGCTGCCGCTGCAAAAGCGTATCGACGCGCTGCGCCGCTTTCGCGACGCGCTGATCGGTGATGTCGAGCGTCTTGCCGCTGTGCTCACGTCGGAAACCGGTAAGCCCGTCCGGCAATCCAGAAACGAGATCACCGGCCTGCCGGCCCGCATCGATTTTTTCCTCGAATCGACGCAGGCGACCATCGCCGCGCGCGACGTGCACAGCACTGCCGGCGTGCGCGAACAGATTTCGCACGAAGCGCTCGGCGTCATCGCCAATATTTCGGCGTGGAACTATCCGTACTTCGTCGGCGGCAATGTCTTCGTGCCGGCGTTGCTGACCGGCAACGCCGTGCTGTACAAGCCGTCGGAGTTCGCGGCACTGACAGGAATCGAAATCGGAAAATTGCTGCATCGGTGCGGCGTTCCGTCCGATGTCTTTGCGGTGGTGATCGGCGACGGCGCGATCGGTGCAGAGATAATCAAGCAATCGGTCGACGGCGTCTTTTTCACCGGCTCCTACGCCACCGGCCAGCGCATTGCGCGCGAACTCGCGCCGCGCATGGTAAAGCTGCAGCTCGAACTTGGTGGCAAGGATCCGATCTACGTGCGCAGCGATGTGAATGTGGCGAGCGCCGCGGCGTCGCTCGCGGACGGCGCTATGTACAACACCGGACAGAGTTGCTGCTCGGTCGAGCGTATCTATGTGCACGAGTCAATCTACGACGCGTTTGTCACCGCGTTTGTAAGGGAAGTGACGGCCTTCAAGCGCGGGGATCCCACGTCGGACGACACATACATCGGGCCGCTGACGCGCGCGCCACAGATCGAGGTTTTGGAACAGCAGGTCGCCGACGCCGTTGGCAAAGGAGCCCGACTCGCACTGGGCGGAGTTCGCGTCGCCCCGCCGGGCAACTGGTTCGCGCCGACCGTGCTGACCCACGTGGATCACTCGATGGAAGTCATGCGCGACGAAAGCTTCGGCCCGATTATCGGCATTCAGAAGGTGCAGAGCGATGAAGAGGCGGTGCGATTGATGAACGACACCGACTACGGATTGACCGCGGGCGTCTATACGACCGACGAGGGGCGCGCGCAATCGATACTCTCGCAGCTGCACGCGGGTTCGGTGTACTGGAACTGTTGCGATCGGGTCAGCCCGCGCCTGCCGTGGAGCGGCGTTGGTCACTCGGGGGTTGGATTGACGCTATCGACCTACGGCATCGAGACGTTCACTCGCCCGAAAGCGTGGCACCTGAAGAGCGCCTAGACATGCTGACCATGAACCTGCGCTCGATAGTTTCTTCATCTTTAAGATCATTCTGTACGGACCCGAAGAGTGCTGCTTGAGTAGCGAGAGTTCTCTCAGCACGCCTGCCGCAAGCATGCCAGGCTCGTGCGCGCGCATCGTGATCATCGGCGGCGGCATCATGGGGTGCAGCGTTGCGTATCACCTGAGCAAGCTCGGCGAGACCGACGTGGTGATGCTGGAACAGGGCCGGCTGACCTCGGGCACAACGTGGCACGCCGCCGGACTGGTGGGCCAGCTGCGCGCGCATGAAAGCATGACGCGCCTGATCCGTTACTCGACAGAGCTCTATTCAAAGCTCGAAGCGGAAACCGGGCTCGGCACCGGCTGGAAGCAATGCGGGTCGCTCGCCGTTGCGCGCACGGCGGACCGGATGATTCAGCTGAAGCGCACCGCGGCGGTGGCACGCGCCTACGGCGTCGAGTGCGATGTCATCTCGGTGGCGGACGCCGCGAAGCGGTATCCGATTATGGCGACCGATGATCTGCAGGGCGCGGTGTGGCTACCCGGCGACGGCAAGGCCAATCCGGCCGACTTGACGCTTGCACTCGCAAAGGGTGCGCGCAACCGCGGCGTGAGAATCTTCGAGAACGTTCGGGTAACGGGATTAGAGATGTCCTCGTCAGCGCGCACGAAACGCGTATCGAGCCTGAGCTGGCGCAACAAGTCGGGCGACGATGGCCGCATCGACGCCGACATCGTTGTGCTCTGTGGCGGACAGTGGTCGCGCGAGATCGCGCGCCGGATCGACGTCACCGTGCCGCTTTTTTCCTGCGAGCATTTCTACATCGTCACCGATCGCATCGACGGCGTGCACCGCGATCTGCCGGTGCTGCGCGACGCCGACGGATATATCTATTTCAAGGAAGAAGTCGGCGGGCTGCTGATGGGCGGCTTCGAACCGAACGCCACACCTTGGCTGCAAAGCGCTTCGCATCGGGGCGGTATTCCCGAAAATTTCGAATTTCAGTTGTTGCCAGACAACTGGGACGCATTTCAGATCTTGCTGGACAACGCGATGATCCGCGTGCCCGCGCTGGAAACCGCGCAGGTCAAGCAGTTCTGTAACGGCCCCGAGTCGTTTACCGCGGACAACAACTTTATTGTCGGGCCTGCGCCCGGCTTCGAGAATTTCTACGTCGGCTGCGGCTTCAACTCGACGGGCATCGCGTCCGCCGGCGGTGCCGGCAAAGCGCTGGCCGAGTGGATCGTACAGGGCGAGCCGACGCTCGATCTATGGCCGGTGGATATTCGCCGCTTCGGCGATTTCAACGCAAACGAGACCTGGCTGCCAGATCGCATCAGCGAAGTTCTCGGCATGCACTACCAGATGCCGTGGCCAAATCGTGAGCTCGAAAGCGCGCGGCCGTTTCGGCGCTCACCGTTGTACTCGCTGCTGCGTGACGCCGGTGCGTGCTTTGGTTCCAAGATGGGGTGGGAGCGTGCGAATTTCTTCGCGCCTTCGCCAGAGCGGGCGCTGATTGAATATTCGTGGGGTCACCAGAACTGGCATCGCTGGGTAGCTGAAGAACACCGCGCATGCCGCGAGCGGGTTGCCATCTTCGACATGAGCTCGTTTGCGAAGCTGCTGATCAAGGGCCCGGATGCGCTGCGCGCGCTCAATTCAATCATCGCCAACGACGCGCCGACGGCACCCGGCGCGACCGTCTACACCGGAATGCTGAACGATCGCGGCGGTTACGAAAGCGACTTCACGTTGACGATGATCGATCATGACGAGTTGATGATCGTGACCGGCAGCGCGCAGGCTGTGCGCGATCGTGACGCGATCGAGCGCGCGCTCGCCGCGCTTGCTGAAACGCCGCGCTGCGAAGTGTTCGACATCACATCGATGTACGCGGTGATCGCCGTGATGGGGCCGCTTTCGCGCGAACTGCTGCAGCGCGCATCCACGGCAGACTTTTCGGCCGAGGGCTTTCCGTTCGCCACCTCGCGCGTGATCGATATCGGTTATGCAACGGTGCGTGCAACGCGGCTTACCTATGTCGGCGAACTCGGCTGGGAGCTGTACGTTCCCGTTGAGTTCGCCGTTGGCGTGTACGAGGCGCTGATAGCCGCGGGTCACGACAGCGGCATCGCCAACGCGGGGTATTACGCGATCGACTCGTTGCGCCTGGAAAAGGGCTATCGGGCATGGGGTCGCGAACTGTCGCCGGACATCAATCCGTACGAAGCGGGACTCGGATTTGCGGTCAAACTTGGCAAGCTTGGCGGGTTTCGTGGTCGCGACGCCCTCGCGGGAATCGATCCGCGCCTGGTGCGGCGACGCATCGTTTCGCTGTCGATAGACGCGGCGCACACCAACGTGTGGGGCAATGAGCTGATTTTGCGCAACGGCGCGCCCATCGGCTTTGTTACGTCGGCCGCGTTCGGACACACTCTCGGCAAGCCGGTTGCGCTCGGCTTGGTGACGCGAGCCGACGGCGCGGCCGATGGCGCATGGATCGAAAGCGGGAAATACGAGATCGATCTGGCCGGTGACCGCTATCCGGCGGCCGTTTCACTGAAAGCGCCTTACGATCCCGCTTCAGGACGCGTCAAGGCCTAAGGGGGGTCAATGCTGGTCGGGGTACCGAAAGAAATCAAGGTGCACGAATATCGCGTCGGGCTGACACCGTCTTCGGTGCGCGAGATGAAGATGCACGACCATGCGGTGCTGGTGCAGACCGATGCCGGGGCCGGCATCGGCGCGACCGACGATGACTATCGGCGCGCCGGCGCGGAGATCGCAGCAAACGCCGAAGACGTGTTCAAGCGCGCCGAGATGATCGTCAAGGTCAAGGAACCGCAGGCCGTCGAGCGCGCGCTGTTGCGCGAGGGCCAGATTCTCTTTACTTATCTGCACCTGGCGCCTGATCCGGAGCAAACGGCCGATCTGATCAAGAGCGGCGCCATCTGCATTGCCTACGAAACGGTTACTTCACCCACCGGTGGCTTGCCGCTGCTGGCTCCGATGTCCGAAGTTGCCGGCCGGCTGTCGGTGCAGGCTGGCGCACGCTGTCTCGAAAAATCTGCGGGCGGCATGGGGATGTTGCTCGGCGGAGTCGCCGGCGTCCCTCCGGGCCGCATCGTAATTCTCGGCGCCGGCATGGTCGGCATCAATGCCGCGCAGATGGCGGTTGGCACCGGCGCTGAAGTGGTGGTCATCGACATATCGATCGACTCACTGCGACGCATCGATGCAATGCTCGGTGCGCGCGTGATGACGGTGTTTTCAAATCGCGACAACGTCGAGCGCGAAGTGTTGCGCGCAGACTTGGTGATCTCAGGCGTGTTGATTCCGGGCGCCGAAGCACCGAAACTTGTCACGCGCACGATGCTGCCGCAGATGAAGCGCGGCTCGGTGATTGTCGACGTCGCAATCGATCAGGGCGGTAGCTGCGAGACATCACGCCCTACCACGCACGCCGACCCCACCTACGTGATCGATGGCGTTGTGCACTACATGGTGGCCAACATGCCGGGCGCAGTGCCGCGCACGTCGACCTATGCTCTGAACAACGCGACGCTGCCGTACGCGCTGCAGTTGGCCAATAAAGGCTGGCGGCGTGCACTTTCGGAGAATCGATACCTGAAAGAGGGCTTGAACATCGCCGCCGGCAAGGTCACTTACAAAGCGGTCGCCAAGGCGTTGAACCATTCGTACACCGCGGCCGACGCAGTGCTTCCGCTTTGAGCCTGCAGGTCACACTGGCAGTGCTGGTCGCCGCACTGCTGCACGCGTCGTGGAACGCGATGATCAAGGGCGGCAGCGATGTTCTGCTCGACACCGCGGCGATCGTTGCCGGCGCCGGCATCGTCGCCTTCCCTTTTCTGTTTACCGCGCCATTACCGGCGGCCGCGAGCTGGCCGTATATCGCCGCGTCGATAGCCACTCACCTGGCGTACTACTTCTGCATGGTCAACGCATACAGGACCGGGGAGCTGTCGCTGGTGTATCCGCTGATGCGCGGCGTCGCTCCGCTGATAACCGCGCTGCTCGGCATCGCGTGGCTGCGCGAGATGCCCGCCGCGATCAGCTGGATCGGAATGTTGCTGATCTCGCTCGGGGTGATCGCGCTAGCGCTGCGGCCCGCTAGCGGCTCATCGGTGCTCGCCGGACACGGCCGCGCGATCGGCTTCGCGCTCACCAACGCTGCAGTAATAGCAACCTATACGATCATCGACGGTGCCGGCGCCCGGCTCGCCGGCAACGTGTGGTCGTACATCGTCTGGCTGTTCGTGCTCGACGCGATTCCATTTACGGTCTACATGTTGGCGACGCGACGTACGCAGTTCATGACTGCGATGAACGAGAGAAGGCGCAACGGACTGATTGGTGGCGGATTCTCCGCTGCCGCCTACGCAATCTCGGTGTGGGCGATGACCCAAGCTCCGGTCGCCCTGGTCGCGTCGCTCAGGGAAACGTCGGTGCTGTTCGCAACACTGATCGGCGCGCGGCTGCTGAAGGAGAAGCTGACATTGCGTCGTTGGGCCGGCGTCGGCGCGGTGGTGATCGGCGTCGTTGCGTTAAAGGTCGCGTAGCCGGATTTCTTCAGTCGCCCGAATTGCTAGTCTGAACGTTACTTCTGGACGCTATCCGCGGCCCTTTCCTTGGTCAATACTAAAAAAATGAATTCCACGTTCTTTGCTTCCCTAATGCGCAGCGTACCGGTCGCGTTTCTCGCATTAGCCGCCGGTTGTGCGACGACGCCGAAACCGCAAGTGTTGCCGACGCCTTCCTATGCATTGGCAAGTCCCGACACAACTCCGCTTGGCAAGCAGATAGCAGGCAAGCGACCGGCTGGCGGTCAATCGGGCCTGTTTCTATTAGGGCAGGGCATCGAGGCATTTTCGGCGCGTGCGGGTCTGGCGCAGCGTGCGACGCGAACGCTGGACGTGCAGTACTACGCGGTGTTCGCCGACGAAAGCGGATCGCTGATGCTCGCCGAGCTGATCGATGCCGCGCGGCGCGGCGTTCGCGTGCGTCTGCTGCTCGACGACTTGAACATTAAGGGCAATCTCGATCTGGCGCTGCTGGCATCGATTCCCGGCATCGAGGTGCGCTTATTCAATCCTTTCGCGGGCCGCACGTTTGGGCCGGCACGGCTGCTGGAGATGATTGCAGACGGCGAGCGGCTGAACCGCCGCATGCACAACAAGGCATGGATCGCCGATAACGTCGGCGCCATCATCGGCGGCCGCAATCTCGGCAACAAATATTTCAGCGGACCGAGCGAGACGCTGTTTGCGGATCTAGACGTGTTGACCTTGGGACCCGTCTCGCGCGAGATTTCGCGCAGCTTCGATCGCTATTGGAACAGCGAATGGGCGGTGCCGGTCGCGGCGATCGACACCGCTGACCGCGAAAAAATCGCCGCACGGCTGGCTGCGTTCGAAGCGCGCATCGCCGAAATCAAGCAGTCGTCGTACGGCAAGTCATTGCGCGACGGCGATCCAATCGCGGAGATACTGGCGGGTCGGCGCCCGATCGTGTGGGCCACTGCGCACGCGGTCGTCGACCCGGTATCGAAATTCGACGCCGATAAAACTCCCGAAGTTGAAAGCTACGTGATGACCGAGGTCGCCGAGCGACTGCGCTCAACCCAGGAAAGGCTGCTGATGGTTTCGCCTTATTTCGTGCCCGGCGACAGCGGCACCAAGTTGCTGACCGAGCTGATCAACCGCGGTGTCAAGGTTCGGGTGCTCACAAACTCGCTGGCGTCGACTGATGTGCCGCTGGTGCACGCCGGTTACGCAAAGTACCGGCCGCGCTTGCTTGAGCAGCGAATAGAACTGTTCGAACTGAAGCCCACCGCGCCGCCCGACATCGGGGCGCCGGCATCGACCTCATCGAATATATCGGGCAGCGAGGCAAGTCTGCACGCGAAAGCGTTCGTGATCGATCGCCGCATCGTGTTGATCGGCTCGATGAATTTCGATCCGCGCTCAGCCTGGTACAACAGCGAGGTGGGAATTCTGGTCGACAGCCCGGTGCTCGCGGCGCAGGTAATCCAGGCGTTCGACCGTGTCACGTCGAGTGAGCGCGTCTGGAAGATGGGGTACGACAGCGAAGGTCTGGCGTGGCTGCCCGCCGGTCCGCAGAATGAACCCCTGCTCCGGACTGAACCTGCAACCTTTTGGCGCCGCACGCAAGTGCAGTTGCTGGGGCCGCTGGCACCGGAAGATTTCATGTAGCTGACTCGCCGTCGTTTGCGTTGCGCACGCGGGCCCGCGCGCTCGGCGAGTACCGCAGAGTGTCACGCAGGGACCGACGACTCAGGCAGCGCCGCCACGCCAAACGCTTGCGCGCCAGGAAGACACCCAAACCCTCAAGCAGCCTTCCGCTGAACAACAGGCGCAACCTGCTTGATCCCGATCGCTTTCAACGTCTGTCCCACGGCAGCCACCACATTGCGCATCTCGTTCGCATCGATCGCGCCGATGCAACCGACTCGAAATGTCTCGACCTGCGTCAGCTTGCCCGGATACAGGATATAGCCACGCTCGCGCGTCATCTCGTAGAACGATTTGAAGGAATACGCCGTATCGGCCGGCGCATGGAACGTGACGATGATCGGAGCCTGCACCGCCGGCGCGAGAAACGGCCGGAAGCCGAGCGACGCCATGCCTTCGATTAGCGTGGTGCAGTTGTTCTTGTAGCGCGCGAGCCGCGCTGGCTGTCCGCCCTCTTCCTTGAACTGATCGATTGCCACGCGCAGCGCGGCGACGACGTGTGTTGGTGGCGTGTAGCGCCACTGTGTCGTTTTTTCCATGTACACGTACTGGTCGTGCAGATCCATCGCCAGCGAATGCGCGTTGCCGGCGCGGGACTCGATCAGCGCTTTCCGGACGAGCACGAAGCCCATGCCGGGAACGCCTTCAAGGCACTTGCCGCTCGCAGCGATCAGCGCATCGAATGGCGTTGTGCGCACATCGATCGGAAGTGCCGCGAACGAGCTCATCGCGTCGACGAGCAACCCCTTGCCGTGTTTGCGGCACACCTGCGCGATGCCGGCCAGGTCGTTCAACATGCCGGCACCGGTCTCGCAGTGCACCTGCGCGACGTGCGTGATCGACGGATCGGCAGCAAGCGCGGCGTCGACGATTGCACCAGTGGTCGGTTGATCCTCCGCCACCTCGAGGTCGACGACCGCACGGTCCAGGTATTTGCAGATGCGAACGATGCGCGCGCAGTACGCGCCGTTATTCGGCACCAGCACTTTCGCATCGCGCGGCACCAGGGTACCGATCGCCGCTTCGACCGAGAAGGTACCGCTGCCTTGCAACGGAACGCAGGTGTAGTCGTCGCCACCGTTGATGATCTCGACGGCGTCGCGCCTGATACTTGCTGTCATCGAGTTGAACGCAGCGTCCCACGACCCCCAGTCGTTGAGCATCGCCTGCTTCGTGCGCAGCGAGGTCGTCAGCGGGCCGGGCGTCAGCAATATCGGATCATTGCCGCGAATCATTCGCTGCCTCCTATGTTCGTGCCGTATTACGCCACTTCTGCGTGCGGCGAATCAACATCCACTCGGCACCGAAAAGCAGCGCCGTTACAGCCGCCGATGTGACGACGATCAGTGTCGCCATCGCCGCCGCCGAGCCGATCGCGCCGGCTTCGTCGAGCTGCAGAATGGAAATCGCCGCCAGTGTCGTCTGCGGCGAATACAGGAACACGACCGCCGATATGGTTGTCATCGCATTGACGAAATAATACCGTCCAATGTCGAGGATCGATGGCAGGCAGACCGGGACCGTAACCCGCCAGAACGTCTTGTAAAACGGCACCTTCAACGATGCCGACACCGATTCGAACTCACGATCGATCTGATTCAATGCGGTCACCGCCGTCAGGTGGCTCGATGAATAGAAGTGAACCAGCGTGGACAGAACGAGGATGGCCATCGTGCCGTACAGGAAGTTCAGCGGGTTCGCTGGCGCGTTGAAAAATAGGATGTAGCCGATGCCGAGCACGAGCCCCGGCACCGCCATCGGCAGCATCGCCTGCAGTCGAATCAGTGGCCGCAGCAATTCCGCGCCTCTCGTCTTCTCGAGCCAGTAGGCGCCCGCGAACGTGATCGCGGCGCCAAGCACGCCGCAGATCAGCGCCATCTGCAGGCTATTGCCGTACGCGTGCTCGATGCCGGCTTCCTCGAAGCCATATGTGTAATGGGTCAGCGTCAACGACAGGTTGTACGGCCAGAACTTGACGACCGAGCCGAACGCCGCCATGCCGACCACCAGCAGCAGCAACGCGGACATCAGGACGACGAACGCGAGCAACGCACGGTCGCGCCGGCGCGAAGGCTTTGGCTGATAAGGAACGCTGCGGGCCGTCAACAACGCCTGCTGTCTACGGCGTACGGCGTGATCGATCAGAAACGCAGCGACCGCGGGCAGCAGAAGCACCAACCCCACCACGGCACCCATCGAAAAGTTCTGCTGACCGATCACCTGCTTATAGATGTCGACCGCGAGCACGTTGGTGTTACCGCCGATCACTTTCGGCACACCGAACTCGGATACCGCCATCGTGAATACCACCATGCTGGCTGAAATCAGCCCGTACTTTGCGCCGGGCAGCGTGATCGTCATGAACTTGCGGCGCTCGCTGGTGCCCAGCGAATCGGCGGCTTCATACAAACGTGCGTCCGACAACGCCAGCGCGGCCATCAGGATCATCACCGCGTGCGGAAACGACGCAAACGTCATCGCCAACACCATGCCCGGCATGCCGTAGATCGACTGCACGCCGACCCACCCCAGCATGAATTTCAGTGCCCCCTGATTGCCGAACAGGTAAATGAACGAGATCGCCGCCAGCAGCGACGGCGCAAGGATCGGGACCATCGCGACGTTGCGCCAGATTCCCTTGAACGGAATGCAGCTGCGCTGCATCGCGTAGGCGAACAGAAATGCCAGCGGCACCGTGACCAGCGTCGTCCAGCCCGCAAACGTCAGCGTATTCCACGTCGACCGCGCCAGGGCCGGCGATTGCACGTATTGAACAAAGTTCGCCAGACCGACGAACTCACCCGCGCGATCTTCGACGCTGCGCGCAAACAACATCGCCAACGGAACCGTCAGAAAGATGAACAGCGCGAGCGCCAGCAGCACGATTCCGCCGCGCGCCATCAACGCCTCGCCGGCCAACGCGAAGCGGGAAGGCCCGCCGACGTTACGCGCCGGCAGCGCGATCGAACTCATGGTCCTGTTCTCGGTGCGTCTGAATCGGAAAACACGCGCACCCGATCGACCCTGAGCGCGATATCGACTTCGGCGCCTTCACGCACGCCGAGATCGTGCATCTGGTTCAGCGAGTACGAAATCAGCATCGGCTGACCGAGCGCCTCGCTGCGCAGTTCGGCCAAGCAGAACGTGCCGAGATAGTCGATGTGACCGATCCGTCCCCGCAGGCGATTCGGCAGGCTCGCGATGTCGCCTTCGACGTGCCGATCTTCGGGCCGCATGTAGATGCGTACTGCTTCGCCGGCGGCGCTGCCGTTCACCGGCAACGTAAGATTGACGCTGCCAACCCGAAATTGTCCGCCACCGAGGGACGTTGCCTTCAGGACGTTGACCTTACCCAGGAAATCGGCAACGAACGGCGTCGCGGCCCGTTCATAAACCTCACTGGCCGAGCCGACCTGCTCTATCACGCCGTCATTCATCACGACGACGCGGTCAGCCATCGACAGCGCTTCTTCCTGATCGTGCGTCACCATGATCGTGGTTACGCGCAGCCGTCGCTGCAGCTGCCTGATCTCGCCGCGTAACCGCTCGCGCACCTTGGCGTCGAGGGCTGACAGCGGCTCGTCAAGCAGCAGCAGACTCGGCGACGTTGCCAGTGCCCGCGCAAGCGCCACGCGCTGCTGCTGCCCGCCGGACATTTGACTCGGATATTTCGCGCCGGCGTCGGGCAGTCCGACCAGCGAAAGCAATTCGCCGACGCGCGCGGCAAGCTCGGCGCGGCCTTTGCGGCGGTTGACCAGGCCGTACGCGACGTTTTGCGTGATCGTCAGATTCGGAAACAGCGCATACGACTGAAAAACGATGCCGTAGTCGCGCGCTGCTGGCGGCGCGTTCGACACGTCGCGACCGTTCTGCAGAATACGGCCGCTGGTTTGCTGTTCCAGCCCCGCGATGATCCGCAGCAGCGTCGTCTTGCCACACCCCGAAGGGCCGAGAAAGCAGACCAGCTCACCGGCCTCGACCGTCAAATCGATCGACTTGAGCGCGACAAAATTCCCAAAGGTCTTGGTAATTCCCTCGAGTCGAACCGCCGATTCTTCGATCGCCATGGTCCAGGCTGCGCCGGGTTGAACGCCGACAGTGCGTTCGAACCCGGCGAGCTATTTCGCGCTTATTTACTCAAACAAGCCGTCGGAGATAACGTCATTTCGGCGCCGCCTTGCTCCCGTAGCGCTTTTCCCACTCGGCCAGCACGCGATCGCGATTCTTCGCGGCCCACGCGAAGTCGTTCTTCACCAGCCGGCTCGCGTAGTCGTTCGGAACATTCGGCAGCGGCTTCGACAGAGCGGGCACGGCGACGATCGCGAAGTTGTTCGCGTACAGCGCCATCGCATCGTCGGTCACCGCCCAGTCGACCAGCTTCTGCGCGGCCGCCATGTTCTTCGTTCCCTTGTGGATGCCGATGGCCTCCAGGTCCCAACCGAGGCCCTCCTTCGGGAACACCAGTTCGATTGGCGCACCGCGCGCCTTCTCGCGATTGGCACGGTATTCAAACGAAATGCCGACCACATACTCGCCGGCCGCCGCCGCCGCGCACGGGCGCGAACCCGAGTGCATGTACTGCGCAATGTTTTCGTGCAGCGCGTCCATGTATTTCCAGCCTTCTGCTTCGCCCCACATCTGCAGCCAGGCGGACACGTCGAAGAAACCGGTTCCCGACGACGCCGGGTGCGTCATCACGATCTGGCCCTTGTAAACGGGCTTGGTCAGATCGCGCCAGCTCTCGGGCTTCGGAATATTGCGCTTCGCGCCTTCCACGGTGTTGTAGCAAATCGTCGCGCCCCACACGTCCATGCCGACCCAGGTCGGCGGATTCTTCGGGTCACGATACTGCGCGGAAAGACGATTCAGACCGGGGGGTGCGTACGGGACCAGCATGCCCTCGGTATCGAATACCGCCATGCTGGTGGCAGCCAGGCCCATCACCACATCGGCCTTCGGGTTGGCCTTCTCGGCCAGCAGCTTCGCGGTCACGATGCCCGTCGAGTCGCGCACCCACACGATCTCGATCGTCGGGTTGGCCTTCTCGAAGCCTTCCTTGTACGCCTTCAACTGATCGGTTTCGAGCGCGGTGTATACGTTGAGCTGCGTCTTCTGCGCGTAGGCGCCACCGGCGAAAAGCGCAAGCGCGACCGCCGCAAGCGCCTTGCCGGCCATAGTGGAAACGAGTTTCATCAACTTCTCCTTGTTTAACCGGAACTGAAACGCACGATCTATCAGACTAGTCCGTGGGCTTGAAGTGACAGTGACACAAACCGCTGCCAGTCTAGGCAAGCTCGATTTTTGCTGTCAATTGTTTTTTGCAGATTGTCGACAATTGACATTCCTCGCGTTAAACTGTCCCGCATGACCGACCGCGCCCGCGCCAACGGAGCGTCGCCATTGAACGGCGTCGCCCCGACCTCGCCCCCGAGCATTGCGGTGCTTCGCTCGGCATCGCTGTCGAGCGCCGCACAGCACGAAATTGAACGCATGATCCTGGCTGGCGAAATCCGCGCCGGAGCCAAACTTACAGAAGCCCGGCTGTCCGAACGCTTGGGAGTTTCCCGCGGGCCGATACGGGAGGCGTTCCGGATGCTTGAGCAAGCGGGCCTGGTCAGGCAGGAGAAAAACCGTGGCGTGTTCGTGCGCGAGATTCCGCTCGAGGAAGCGCTGGAAATCTTCGATCTGCGGGCTGCGATGGACGAGCTGGTCGGCCGCCGTCTAGCCGAAACAATTACAACGACGCAAATGAAGGCGGTGCGTGCCATCGTGGAAGAGATGGATTTCGCGGCGCGCTCCGGCGACGCCGACGCCTACCACTTGCTGAACCTGCAATTTCACGATGCGCTGGTCGAGTACGCAGGCAACCGCAAGCTCGCAGCCGTTTACCGCAAGCTGGTCAAGGAGCTCGCGCTATATCGCCGCCGCAACCTGCGCGACGAAGCCGTGCTGCCACATTCGGCAGCCGAACATCGCGCCATACTGAAGGCGATCGCGTCGGGCGATGCAGAGCACGCGGGCGGCGCGATGTACGACCATGTCATCGAAAGCAAGCAGCGCGCTTTGCACGGCAGTTCCGCAAAGCCGCGGCCGCGCGCGAAGGTGGCGCGCGCACGCGGCAAAGCGACGGCGGTCAGGCGATGACGGTGAACGGGTCGATCGAAGTCAACGGGCGTCGATACGCGGCGCCGAAACAGCCGACGGTCGTGATCTGCGTCGACGGCTGCGAACCCGACTACATTGCGCAAGCGGTCGCGGGCGGCCGCATGCCGCACTTGAAGCGCGTGCTGGCCGAGGGCACCGCGCTGTTGGCGGACTGTGTGGTGCCGAGCTTTACCAACCCGAACAACCTGTCGATCGTAACCGGCGCACCACCCTCGGTGCACGGCATCTGCGGCAACACGCTGTTGGACGTCGAGTCCGGCGCCGAAGTAATGATGAACGATCCGAAGTGGCTGCGGGCGCCCACCATTTTGGCCGCGGTAGCCGATCGGGGTCAGTCGGTTGCCGTAGTGACGGCCAAAGACAAGCTGCGCCGGCTGTTGGGACATAAGCTGAGAGGCATCTGCTTCTCTGCCGAGAAGGCCGACCAGGCGACGCAGCAGGACAACGGAATCGACGGTGTCGTCTCGATGGTGGGCATGCCGGTGCCCGATGTCTACAGCGCCGAGTTATCGGAGTTCGTCTTCGCCGCCGGTGTGAAGCTGATTCAGAAACAGCGCCCTGACCTGCTGTACCTGTCGACAACCGACTACGTGCAGCACAAGCATGCGCCCGGCGATGAACATGCCAACCGCTTTTATGCGATGTTCGACCGTTACCTTGGCGAGCTCGACGCGCTCGGCGCGGTGTTCGTCGTGACCGCCGACCACGGAATGAATGCGAAGACGCGGCTCGACGCCAGTCCGAATGTCATTTATCTGCAGGATCTGCTCGATGGCTGGCTCGGCCGCGAGCGCTCGCGAGTAATCCTGCCGATCACCGATCCGTACGTCTTGCACCACGGCGCGCTCGGTTCGTTTGCGACGATCTACCTGCCGGCTGACGTGGTCGGCGGCGTGATCGAGCAACTGCGTGCGCTGCTCGGGATCGAGCTGGTACTGCCGCGCACCGAGGCGGCGCAGCGCTTCGAGCTGCCTCCGGATCGAATCGGCGACATCGTCGTCGTCTCCGAGCGCAGCTTCGTGCTTGGCACGAGCCGCAGCCGCCACGATCTATCGCAGCTCGAGCTGCCGCTGCGCTCGCACGGCGGAATCTCGGAGCAGCGCGTGCCGTTGATTATCAACCGACGCATCGAAGGCCTCGACGCGAATCGGCGCTGGCGGAATTTCGACGCGTTCGATCTCGCGTTGAACTTTGCGCAATGAACGCACTCATTGACTCACTGCGCGCGCCGATCCGAACCGAATCACTGCGCATCGCCGGCGAAAAAATCAAGGTTGATCGCCAGTTCGAGGTACGGTACCCGTATACCAACGAAGTCGTTGCAATGGTGCCTAGTGCATCGGTCGACGACGTGCGACGGGCAATCGCCATCGGTGCGAAATTTCGCAGCCCGCTGACGCGACACGACCGGTACCGCATCCTGATGAAGGCCGGCGAAATCATCGCCAAGCGACGAGATGAGATCGCACGACTGATCACGCTCGAATCCGGTCTATGTCTGAAAGACACTTTGTACGAAGTGGGCCGTGCCAGCGACGTGCTGCTGTTCTCCGCCAACCAGGCGTTGGTCGACGACGGCCAGGTTTTTTCGTGCGACGTCACGCCGCACGGGCGCAAGCGCAAGGTCTACACGATGCGCGAGCCCTTGCTGGGCGTTATCGCCGCGATCACGCCGTTTAATCATCCGCTGAATCAGGTGATCCACAAGATCGCCCCCGCCATCGCGACCAACAATCGGGTGGTATTAAAACCCAGCGAGAAAACACCGCTCGCCGCCTACGTGCTGGCGGATGTTCTATATGAGGCGGGGCTGCCGCCGCCGATGCTGTCGGTGCTGACCGGCGACCCGCGCGAAATCGCCGACGAGTTGCTGACCAACGCCCAGGTCGATCTTGTGACTTTCACCGGCGGCGTCGCGGTCGGCAAGGCGATCGCTGCCCGCGCTGTCTACAAGCGGCAAGTGCTCGAGCTCGGCGGCAATGACCCGATCATCGTTATGGACGACGCCGATCTCGAAGAGGCGGCCACACTCGCGGCCAGTGGGTCCTACAAGAACTCGGGCCAGCGCTGCACGGCGATCAAGCGGATGCTGGTACAGCGCGCGGTTGCCGACCGCTTCGTCGAACTTTTACTCGACAAAACGAAGGCGCTGAGGTTCGGCGATCCGCTCGACGCGTCGAACGATATGGGAACGGTGATCGACGAGCCGGCTGCCCAATTGTTCGAACAGCGCGTCAACGAGGCGGTCGCGCAGGGCGCCAAGCTGCTGGCCGGCAATGTGCGCACCGGTGCGCTGTATGCGCCGACCGTCGTCGATCATGTCAAGCCCGAGATGACGCTGGTCAAGCAAGAAACCTTTGGTCCGGTGTCGCCGGTGATTCGTTTCGACACGATCGACGAAGCAATCGCGCTCAGCAACTCGACCGCGTATGGGCTTTCCTCGGCGGTGTGCACCAATCGGCTCGACTACATCACGCGCTTCGTTTCGGAGCTGCAGGTCGGCACCGTGAACGTGCGCGAAGTGCCGGGATACCGGCTGGAACTGACGCCTTTCGGGGGAATCAAGGATTCGGGTTTGGGATACAAGGAAGGCGTTCTCGAAGCGATGAAGAGCTTCACCAACACCAAGACGTATTCCCTGCCCTGGTAGTTTGATGCAGACCTTACTGAACCTGCTGGCCGCGATCGCATTGCTCGTCTGGGGCACGCACATCGTGCGTTCCGGCGTGCTTCGTGTGTACGGCGCAAGCCTGCGACAGGTTCTGCGGCACAGCGTCGGCAACCGCGGCACAAGCTTCGTCGCCGGCGTCGCCGTTACCGGACTGTTGCAGAGCTCGACGGCCACCGCGCTGCTCGCATCTTCGTTTGTCTCGCAGGGAATGATCGCTTCGTCTGCGGCATTGGCGGTGATGCTCGGCGCCGATGTAGGCACTGCGCTGATGGTGCAATTCTTCTCGTTGAACCTGGCGTGGCTGGCACCGCTGCTGATCGTGTCGGGCGTAGTCGTTTACCTGTCGAAAAAGAACGAGCGCGCCGGACAGATCGGCAAGATCGTGCTCGGGCTCGGCGTGATGATTCTCGCGCTGCAGATGGTGGCGGCGGCGACCGCCCCGTTGACGCAGGCCTCGGGCGTACGCGTGCTGTTTGCGCAGCTGTCGGGCGACTTGCTGCTCGACGTTCTGATCGGCGCGCTGCTGGTCGTCGTTTCGTATTCGAGCCTCGCGGTCGTGCTGCTGGTCGCGACGCTGTCGGCCACGCACATGGTGCCAATCGAAGTGGCGCTGCCGATCGTGCTGGGGGCCAATCTCGGCAGCGGTCTGCTGGCGTTGCTGACCACTTGGAAGGCGGATGCGATCGCGCGCCGTGTGCCGCTTGGCAATTTCCTGTTCAAGGCCGCGGGTGTCGCTGCCGCGGTTCTCGCGCTGCCGTTCGTGACGCCGTATCTGTTGCAGCTGCAGGACGATCCGCAGCAGCTGGTGGTGCAGTTTCACCTGTTGTTCAACATCGCGCTGGCGATTGCGTTCATTCAATTTACCGAGCGTTTTGCCTCTATCGCAGAGCGCTGGCTGCCGGCGGCGCGACCGATCGACATGGTCGGGCAGCCGAAGTATCTTGATCCGGTCGCGCTTGACACACCTGCGCTGGCGTTGGGCAACGCTGCGCGCGAAGCGATCCGTCTCGCCGACACGGTGCACGAAATGTTGACCGGTCTGTTGACGGTGCTGAAGACCAACGACTTGTTGCTGGTCGAGGCTCTGCGGCGCAAGGACGACGAGATCGACCGGCTGTACTCGGCCATCAAGCGCTATCTGGCGCAGGTCAGCCGCGAGGCGCTCGAAGCAAACGAAGCGCGCCGCTGGACCGAGATCATCCAGTTCACGATCAATCTGGAACACATCGGCGACATCATCGAAAGGCTGCTGCTCGACATCGCGCAGCGCAAGATTCAGCACAAGCTTTCGTTCTCGATCGCAGGCATGAGCGAGATCAGCGATCTGCACTCACGGCTGGCTGCCAACCTGCAGCTGGCGGTTGCCGTGTTCTTAAATGGCGACCTGAAGTCGGCACAGCAACTGATAGCCGAAAAGGTCGCTTTCCGCGAACTCGAACTGCGTTACGCCGACCATCATCTGCACCGGTTGTTCGAGAATACGCAGCAGTCGGTCGAGACTAGCTCGCTGCACCTGGACCTGCTGTCGGATTTCAAGCGCATCAATTCGCTGATCTGCTCGGTGTCGTATCCGATACTGGAATCGGCCGGCGTGCTGGCAAAGACACGTGTGATGGCGGAACAGCAGCCGGGGCTGTTCAACACAAAAGGTCCGACCGCCCACGAGGTGCCATAGCCGTGGCGTTCGCTCTCGACGATATTGAGCCGCTCTTTGCCGCCAAGGGCCGGCGCATGTATGCCGGCGAGCCGGTGACCCAGCTGCATCATGCGCTGCAGTCTGCTCACCTGGCCGAACAAAGCGGCGCAAACGCTGCTCTCGTTGTCGCTGCGTTGCTGCACGATCTTGGCCACATGTGCAACGATCAGGGTGAGACGCCAACGTTGCGCGGCATCGATGATCGGCACGAGTACGTCGCGCTGCCGTTTCTGCGTGGGCTGTTCGACGACGCGGTGCTGCAGCCGATCCGGTTGCACGTCGATGCGAAGCGTTACCTGTGCGCGCGTGGTGACGGTGCGTCAAATGGCGCCCAATACTGGGCCAACTTGTCGGCGGATTCAAAGCGAAGCCTGGAGCTGCAGGGCGGAATTTTCACCGACGCCGAAGCGCAGCGTTTCATCGCGCAGCCTCATGCCAACGGCGCTGTCAGCGTGCGCCTGTGGGACGACGCGGCCAAGATCGAGGATGCCGACACTCCGCCGCTCGGCCACTATCTGGCGCTCGCGCAACAGATTGCGCTGCGGCGATAAACTGCGGTCCTCGCCTCTGCTGCGAGAATAGTCACGCGGAAGCCAAGGAAATGTCGATGCGAACGATCCTGCCACTGGCGATTGCCTGCGCTTTGCTCGCTGCTGCGTGTACGAAGTCGCCCGAGCCGCCGGCAATGACTGCGGATACAGCCGCGAAGCCAGCATCGATCGCGTGGGTGAGTATCAAGGCGGCGGCCGACATCGATTCCGCGTTCGCCACCGCCAAAGCGACCAACAAACCCATTTTTCTTTTCTGGACCGCGGAATGGTGCCCGCCGTGCAATCACGTCAAGTCAACGATCTTCGCGCGCGAGGACTTCATCGCGAAGTCGCGCTCGTTCGTGCCGGTGTATGTCGACGGCGACACGCCGAGCGGCCAAGCGCTGGGCAAGCGCTTCAATGTCAGTGGCTACCCGACGATGCTCTTGCTGACGCCCGACGGCGGCGAAGTCACACGGCTCGAAGGCTCGGTCGAACCCGCCAAGTACATGCAGCTGCTCGAGCATGGACTCGCCGGCGGAGCCTCGGCGCGTCAGTCGTTGGCCGCAGCGCTCGCCGGCCAACCGATTTCCTCCGAAGACTGGCGACTGCTCGCTTATTACTCGTGGGGAACCGATGATCAGCAACTGGTCGCGAAGAAAGATGCTCCGGCCACCTTGATGAAGCTCGCGCGTACCTGTCCGCCGGAGCAGCGTGAAGCTTCGTCCCGACTGGTGCTGCAGGCGCTTGGCGCGGCGGCGACTGCGAAGGGCAGCGCAAAGCCGGCGATCGACAAAGCCGACGCAGTGGCCAGCGTCAACAGCGTGCTGGCGCGGCCTGAGCTGGTGCGCGAACATTACGACCAGCTTGCATTCAGCGGCGACGATATCGTCGGTGCAATTACCGCGCCAAAATCAGCAGCGCGCGCGCAACTGGCCGGCGCGTGGACCGAGGCGCTCGATCGACTGGCGCACGACCCTACGCTGAGCCCCGCCGGCCGTGTTTGGGCCACCACCGGCAAGGTCGGACTGGCACGGCTCGACAACAAGGACGGCGTCCTGCCGCCTGCGTTGATCGACGAAGTGCGCGCACAGGCTGCACGCGTCGATCGCGAAACGACAGATTTGAACGAGCGGCAGTCGGTGATCTACAGCGCTGGATCGATGCTTGCGCAGGCGGGTCTGCTCGACGAGTCCGACGCTCTGATAACACGTGAGCTGAAGCGATCGCACTCACCGTACTACTACATGCCGGTGCTCGCATCGAACGCGAAGCAGCGCAAGACACCCGAAGGCAACGCCGCTGCGATCGACTGGGCGCGTCAGGCCTACGAAACTTCGGTCGGGCCAGCTACGCGACTCGAATGGGGCGGCGCGTACGTGCGCTACCTGATCGATTTCGCCCCACAGGACGTAGCGCAAATCGAAAAGGCAGCAGCCACTGTCTCCGGTGAGCTTCGAACCGAGCCCGGCGCATTTTCGGGCCGCAGCAGGCGCACGCTCGAGCGGATGAGCGAACGGCTCGCTGGGTGGAACAAGAATCACAATCATGACGCGGTACTTGAACGGCTGAATGAAAAGATTGCCCCGCGGTGTGCGACGGCCTCGGCCGACAGCGCCGATCGCGCGGCCTGCGAACACCTTTTCCAGCCTCCGCGCGCGTAAGTGATTCAGCGTTACAGCGCGCCGCTGTCGGCGCCCGAAGAGCGCGAGTTCGTGCCGTTCATGCACGAACTGATTGCGATTGCATTTGCGACAATCCGCCCGCTTTTCATGAGCGGCGCAACCGTTGCGACGAAGACCGACGCCAGCCCGGTGACGCTGGCCGATCGCATCGCCGAAACCGCAATGCGCAGTCTGATCGAGCGGCGCTACGCGCACCACGCGATCGTCGGCGAAGAACACGGCCTCAAGGACGGTCGCGACTATCGGTGGGTGCTCGACCCGATCGACGGCACGCGCGCGTTCATCACGAACTGCTTTTTGTTCGGAACGCTGATCGCACTTGAGCGTTGGGACAACACCGGCTATCGACCGGTGCTCGGCGTGATCGGGCACCCCGCCGCGGGCGTGGCGCTGATCGGCCACCAGCGCGGCACCACGCTGTACGCGCGCGACGGCTCCATGCGCCGCGCACGCGTGCGCCGCTGCGAACGGCTCGAGGACGCGACCGTCCTGGCGACGTCGCACTGGTCGTCGGGCGAACAGCCGGTGGCCAACAGCGTGCGCATCGAGGCGATTACCAAACGCGCCAAGCTGTACCGCACGTGGGGTGATTGTTTCGGTTACTTCGCCATCGCCACTGGTGCGGCTGATCTGATGCTCGATCCTCGTCTCGGCTACTGGGATGTCGCCGCGATAGTGCCGGTTATGGAAGGCGCGGGCGGAGTCGTCAGCTCATGGAGCGGCGGCGACCCGCTGGCCGAGCGTTCCCTGGTCGCGAGTGCAGGCTCTCTGCACCCGATCGCACTATCTCTTCTTGCAGCCGATACAGCCGCGGGTCAGTAAGCGAGTTCTTTCGTGCGCGCTGGCGTGCCACGCCACCGATCCGCGGATTGCAGCAACAGCTCGGCCATCGAATGCCGCCGCTGAAATGTTTCGCGCTGCCAGCGCGCATCGTTGCCGTCGGTGCGCACCCAGCGCTCTATCTCGTCGATGGCGTCGGCTGATTCGAGCTCGCGCGCAAACGGGCGGCATGCATCGAGCGTCGCCAGCACCTCCTGATGCAGCGGGCGGCTGGCGCCGGTGGCGCCGTTGATCACTTGCCCTTCGAGTCCGAAGCGGCACGCCTGGAAGCGGTTGTAGTTGTACGTGATGTAAATGTCTTCGCTCTCAGGCTGCATCGGATTCTGAAGAAGCATGCGGCAAATCGTCTGCACATAGGCTGCCAATACGGCGGCCCGCTCGACCGTCAGCGGTGTATCGAACACACGCACTTCGATCGTGCCGAACTCGGGCTTCGGCCGTATATCCCAGTAAAAATCCTTCATGCTCTCGACCACGCCGAGCGCTTTGAGCTTGCCGAAAAAATGCTCGAACGCGGGCCAGTCGGTCAGGAACGGCGCGCGGCCCGACAGCGGAAACGCATAGACACTGTTCAGCCGCGAGCAGTCATACGACGTGTCGACGCCTTGAAAATACGGGCTCGCCGCGGCCAGCGCGATGAACTGCGGAATGTACGACGACAATCGGTGCAGCAGCCAAAGCGCCTGCGTACCGTTCTCGCATCCGATGTGGACGTGCTGTCCGAACACGGTGAACTGCTTCGCCAGATACCCGTATAAACCGGCAACGTGGCGAAAGCGCGGCCGATCGTAGATCTGCCGGTCATACCAGCGCTGAAACGGATGCGCGCCGCCGCCGGCGACCTCGATATCCAGCACGTCGGCGCCGGCCACCATCGTGTCGCGCATCGCCAGCAGCTCTGCCATCAGAGGCGCGAAGGCACGATGTACCGACGTGCTGATCTCCAGCATGCTTTCGGTGATTTCCGGCTTGATCTCGCCCAGGTGCGGCTTTTTGGATACCAGCGCAATCAGGTCCGACGCACCGCGCGTCAGGTCGCCGGTGCGGCGATCGATCAACTGCAGTTCGAGCTCAACGCCGACCGTCAGCAGGGCCGATGATCTGAATTCGAGAACGCTGCGCTGCCTCGCCTCGGCTGGCACGGCCGCCGTCATCGGCCTACCCCATCGTTGCGCGCTTCGCCGCTGGCGCGCAGTGCAAACATCAAAGAAAGTGCGCCGGCTACCTGCAAGATAACGACGCCCAGCAGCAACACAGCGTTCGTCTGCGCGCCGAGCCGCGGGTTCAGCTGCGAAACCTCCTGTGTCAGCATCAGTGCCAGCGCCGACATTGGCAACAGTCCGATGCCCGTCAGCATTCCCTTGCGCCACACGATCCCGGTGGCGGGGGCCAGTGCTGCCACCGCACCGATCTTGCACACCGAGCGCACGACGACCAGCACCAGAGCCGGCAGCCACGCGGCAAACAGCACACGACCGTCGACGATCGCTGCCGACAGCGCGAAGAACAGCGCGAGCGCCACACCCGAGGCCAGCCCAATATCGGTGCGCGCGAGCAGGCGCTGCTGATCGCGCGTGCGAACAAACGCACCGCAGGCGAGTAACGCCAGCAGCGGCGACAATTTCAGCGCCACCGCGCTCGCAAACACAATCCAGACGACAGCCAGCATCACCATGATCTGCGCGGCGCGATTGCGGCCGACAAAACCCACGACCAAAAGAAACAAGCGCGCACCGATCGCGGCCAGCGCCAGCGAACCAACGATCAAGTACGCGGGGTGCAGCAGGTAGTCGTCCAGCACGCCGCGCGTTTGCACGCGCGCCCATGCCAGCAGTAGCGTCGACAGCACGACCGCATAAATCGAATTGAGTGCGGTCAACAGCAGCGTGCGCTCTGTCACCTGGCCCTGCGCGCGCAACTCCTGCGTAACGGCCAGCACGACTGCGGGTGAAGTCGACATGCTGATCGCCGCGATCAGCGCCGCCGCCAAAGGAGAAATGTCGAACGCCTGCATCGCCAGGTAGACCGCTACAAAAGTCAGCCCGCTTTCGAGAATGCTCGCAGCCAGCAACGCAGGGTTGCGCCGCACCCAGCCGAACGAGACACGCTGACCGACATCGAACAGGATGACGGCGGCTGCAAAGTTCAACGAGAACTGCATCGTACGGATCGGCAGCTCTTCGATCTTCAACAGCTGCAACACGTAGCCACCGGCGCCGAATAGGGCGCCTGCGGCGAGATAGCCAAGCAGGCGCGGCAGGCGCAGCGAGCGCGCCGCAACCTCACCCGCAGCAGCGGCGAACAGCGCCAACACCGCTACTGCCATCGCGGTCGGCCATGTGGGAGGCCACTGCGGCAGAAAACTCAAATCCATATGCGAAAAGCGCTCCTCGTGTACGCGACCGCTTTGCGATCGCCCGTGCACTCGTCGCGACTGGTTAGAGAGCCGCCCTCCGGGCGGCGACGCGGGCTACTCAATTACAAAAGCCGGCGGGGAAACAACTTCGCTCACCGCCGATCACCGATCCGGTGATCTCCTCCTAAAATGGTATGTCGTCGTCCATTTCAGCAACGCTGGGCGCAGACTTGGTCGCCGTACTCCGGGCACTCGGGGCATTGCTGCTTGAGCGTGCCGGTGGACGGGACTCCTCGCCGCCGTCGAAGTCACCGCCTGGCGCGCCGCCCATTCCCTCGCGCGAGCCCAGCATCTGCATGTTGTCGGCGATCACCTCGGTCGTGTAGCGATCCTGTCCTTCCTTGTCCTGCCACTTGCGCGTGCGCAATCGGCCTTCGACATACACCGGACGCCCCTTCTTCAGATACTCGCCGGCAATTTCGGCGAGCCTGCCAAAGAAGGCGATGCGATGCCATTCTGTCGCTTCCTTCATCTCGCCCGTGGCCTTGTCTTTCCAACGGTCGGACGTGGCAATCGTGATATTGGTGATCGCAGCGCCATCCGCCGTGTAGCGCGTTTCCGGATCGCGACCCAGGTTTCCAATCAGAATCACTTTATTAACGGATGCCATCGCTGCCTCCTCAAACAACAATCGGTTTTCCTAGCCTGCCTCAATAGGTGCCCGCTCGCGCGCCGGTCCGATCGGGACGTCGCGCATGCCCAGCGCGATCAGCCACCACACGCCGGTGACGCACGCCGCGAACGCGAACACTGCGTCGGAACCCCAGCGCGCGACAATCGCGCCGCCGAAGGCCCCGCCGGCAAACAGCCCCAATGCCTGCGACGTATTGTAGATGCCCAATGCGAGTCCTTTCGAGGATGCCGGGGCAATGCGTGACACCAGCGACGGCAAGCAAGCCTCCAACAGGTTGAAACCCGTAAAAAAGATCAGAAGCCAGACTGCCAGCCAGCCGAGCGAATCGCTTCGCGTCAGAAAGCCGAGCTCGGCGATGACGACCAGGGCGATCGATCCTATGAAAAGCGGGCGTAGCAACCCACGGCGCTCGGCCATGATCAGCGGCATCGCCATCAATGCAAACGACAGCATCACGACTGGAAAGTAAAGCTTCCAGTGCTCGGCAATCGGCAAGCTGCCGCCCTGAATCAACACCCCGGGCAGCACGACGAACATCGCCATCAGCACCGTGTGCAAGACAAAGATTCCGATGTTCAGCCGCACCAGCTCACGGTGGACCAACACGGTGCGCAATGCAGCCTTGTCGACGGGGCTCAACTTTGCGGGCGCCGGTGGCACTACCCAGACCAACACCCCGATCGCTATCACGACAAGCACGCCGGTCATTGCAAATAGTCCGCGCACGCCGATCACCGGAAAAAGTAAGGGTGCAATGACCAACGAGGCCGCGAATGTCAATCCCACCGAAGCACCGACCAGCGCCATCGCTTTGGTCCGATGCTCATCGCGCGTGCTGTCGGCGATCAACGCGGTCACCGCCGCCGATATCGCTCCTGCGCCCTGCAACGCGCGGCCCACGATCGTCCACCCAATGTCGGGGGCAAGTGCAGCGATGAAGCTGCCCAATGCAAAGACGACGAGGCCGATCGCGATCACCGGCTTGCGTCCCCAACGATCGCTGGCAGCGCCGTAGGCGATCTGCAGCAGCCCTTGCGTCAGGCCATAGATACCCAACGCAATTCCGACCAGGGTTGCGTCATTTCCACCCGGTATCGACTGCGCATACACCGCAAAGACCGGCAGGATCAGGAACAACCCAAGCAAGCGCAGCGCAAATATGGACGCCAGCGAGACGCTGGCCCGGATTTCGAGCGCCGACATGCGCAGGGGCGGAGTGAGCGTCAACGGGACGGGGGAGAGGTGCGGTGCACGTGCGACGCTCAGCAAAGCTATAGTAACAAGTTGCCCTTCTGATTCGTAGCCGATGAGCGCCATTCGCCCCAGCGGAGAGATCCGAATTCGCGGCGCACGCACGCATAACCTGAAAAACATCGATCTCGATCTGCCGCGTCACCAACTGATCGTGATCACGGGCCTGTCGGGCTCGGGCAAATCATCGCTCGCGTTTGACACGTTGTATGCCGAAGGTCAGCGCCGTTATGTGGAGTCGCTGTCGGCGTACGCGCGCCAGTTTCTGCAATTGATGGAGAAGCCCGATGTCGATCTGATCGAAGGCCTGTCGCCGGCGATCTCGATCGAGCAGCGCTCGGCGTCGCACAATCCGCGTTCGACAGTCGGCACCGTCACCGAAATCCACGACTACCTGCGGCTGCTTTACGCGCGTGTCGGCACTCCGTACTGCCCGAACCACAAACTTCCACTGCAATCGCAAAGCGTGTCACAGATGGTCGATGCGACGCTGCGCCTGCCTCCGGACACACGCGTGATGGTGCTCGCGCCGGTGATCCGCGAGCGCAAAGGCGAATTTGCGGAATTTTTCGACGATATGCAGACGCAGGGTTTCGTGCGCTTCCGCATCGACGGCGCCGTCGTCGAGGCCGACGCGCTGCCGCCGCTTAAGAAAACCGAAAAGCATTCGCTAGACGTGGTGGTCGATCGCCTGAAAGTGCGGGCCGACAGCAAGCAACGGCTCGCGGAATCGTTCGAAACGGCGCTGCGCCTGGCCGACGGGCGTGCGCTGCTGCTCGACCTCGACGACGGACGCGAGACGCTGTTTTCGAGCCGATTCGCGTGTCCGGAGTGCGACTACTCGCTGTCCGAGCTCGAGCCCCGCCTGTTTTCGTTCAACAACCCGATCGGCGCCTGCGAAGCGTGCGATGGCCTGGGCCAGGTTGAGTACTTCGACGAAACGCGCGTCGTTGCGCATCCGGAGCTGTCGCTGGCCAGCGGTGCAATCAAGGGTTGGGACGCACGCAATCAGTACTACTTTCAGATGCTGGCGACGCTGGCGCAGCATTATGGCTTTGACGTCGACACGCCTTTCGACCAGTTGCCGAAAGCGGCGCACGACGTCGTGCTGCACGGGTCGGGCGAGACGGAGATTGCGTTCGCATACACCAACGAGCGCGGCCGCAAGATGCTGAGGCGACATCCGTTCGAAGGTGTGATTCCAAATCTGCGACGGCGCTTTCGCGAGACCGATTCGCCGGTAGTGCGCGAGGAACTCGGCAAGTTGCGTAGCCGCCATGCGTGTCCGGTGTGCGAAGGGACCCGGCTGCGCCGCGAGGCACGCAATGTATTCATTGGTGAAGGCAGCGAGCGGCGTGGCATTTACCAGATTGCAGCAGCGCCGTTGCGCGAAGCCTTCGAGTATTTCGAGCGCCTCGGCTTCACCGGGTCGAAGCAGGAGATCGCGAGCAAGATCGTCAAGGAAATCGGTTCGCGCCTGCGCTTTCTGGTTAACGTAGGTCTCGACTATCTGTCGCTCGATCGCTCGGCCGAGACCCTATCGGGCGGTGAATCGCAGCGCATCCGGCTGGCGTCGCAGATCGGTTCCGGGCTGACCGGCGTCATGTATGTGCTCGACGAACCTTCGATCGGCCTGCATCAGCGCGATAACGGCCGCCTGATCGATACGCTGAAGCACCTACGCGATTTCGGTAATACGGTGATCGTCGTCGAGCACGACGAGGATGCCATACGCGCTGCCGACTATGTCGTTGACATGGGCCCGGGCGCGGGGGTGCACGGCGGCGAAGTGATCGCCCAGGGCGAGTTGGATGACGTGCTCAACGATCCGAACTCGCTGACTGGGCAATATTTGTCGGGCCGGCGGCAGATCGCGATACCGAACGACCGCACGCCACCATTCACAACATGGCTGAAGATCACCGGCGCACACGGCAATAATTTGAAAGATGTGACGCTGGAAATTCCGGTTGGACTGCTGACGTGCGTGACCGGCGTATCGGGCTCGGGCAAGTCAACGTTGATCAACGACACGCTTTACGCCGCGGTCGCACGCCATCTGTACGGGTCGTCCGCGGAGCCGGCACCGCATGCATCGATCGAAGGACTCGAGAATTTCGACAAGGTGATCAGCGTCGACCAGAGCGCGATCGGCCGCACGCCGCGCTCGAACCCGGCGACCTACACCGGCCTGTTCACACCGATCCGCGAGTTGTTCGCCGAAACGCCGACGGCGCGCGAGCGCGGTTACGAGGCCGGGCGATTCTCATTCAACGTCAAGGGTGGACGCTGTGAGACGTGCCAGGGCGACGGCGTGATCAAGGTCGAGATGCACTTTCTGCCCGATGTGTATGTGCCCTGCGATATATGCCACGGCAAGCGCTACAACCGTGAAACGCTCGAGGTGCACTACAAGGGCAAGAGCGTCGCCCAAGTGCTCGATCTGACGGTCGAAGATGCGCTCGAGTTCTTCAATGCGGTGCCGGCGATCGCGCGCAAGCTGCAGACGCTGCTCGACGTCGGGCTGGGCTATATCAAGCTCGGTCAGAGCGCCGTTACGCTATCGGGTGGTGAAGCTCAGCGCGTCAAACTTTCGCTTGAATTGTCGAAGCGCGACACCGGCCGCACGTTGTACATCCTCGACGAGCCGACGACCGGATTGCACTTCCACGATATTGCATTGCTGCTGAAGGTCTTGCATCAGCTGCGCGATACCGGCAACACCGTGATCGTGATCGAACACAACCTGGACGTGATCAAGACCGCAGACTGGGTCATTGATCTCGGCCCCGAAGGAGGCGACGGCGGCGGCGAAATCATTGCCAGCGGTGCGCCTGAAGTCATCGCAGCGACCGAGCAAAGCTACACTGGCCGCTATCTGGCGCCGGTGCTGGCACGGCAGCGACCGCGGCTGCGCGCCGCCGCCGCTCGCTAGAGTCTTCCGGCGTTGCTATTTGCGCTCATGGTCAGCGCGGCGGCGCTGTCTTCAGCGCGAAGTCGGCCGGGACTTTGAACAGATCGGCACTCGGCTCGTCACGCTTGATGTCCTCCAGCCGGTAGATTCGCTCGCCCGAGCGCGGATCCGCGTGGCGCGACAAGACCACGACGTTCAGCTCGGACGAGTGCCAGCGTTCGGACACGATCTCAATCGGCAGTTTGTTGCCGATGCGCCCGGCAGGAATCGTCCACGCCGTCTTCTTGCCGTCAGCGCGGACGCCATCGAAGTCGCGGCTGCCGAGCGACGTCGTAGTTCCGGGCTCGGACGGCATCATTGTTATCGGCGGCATCGGCGCAAACGCGCCGCGTCCATCTTCGCCATGGATCACCTCAACGTGGTGCGTAACGACCTGCGGCTGGCCGGCACCACTGCGGGTGATCACGACCCTGCGCTCTCTGGTTTGCTCGCCCGTGCCCTCGCTGGTGCGCTCGCTCGCACGCTCTTCGCGTTCGCCGCGCATCCGCTCGGTGAACTCGCGTGCCCAGCGCCGCATATCTTCGCCCCAGGAGCGCGCCTCCTCCGGGCTCATTTGTGAGTGCGGCTTCGACGGCTGCGGTGGCGGCGCCACCGCTGCAGCCGGTGGGACCGGGGGCACCGGGGGCACGGGGGGTACCGGCGCAACGGGCGCGACCCTGAGCTCGCGCGCGCTTTGCCGCTGCGTACTCAGCACGAAGCGCTTGCCCGCGACGACGTCGTTAATGAACACCATGCCGCCCGGATGTTCCTGGCGTGTGCGTCCCTGGCCGTCGCGGTACAGCTTGATCGACGAGCTGCGCTCGATACGGTTGCCGTCATTCAACACCTGACGTGTTTCGCTGACCGCGGTCGCCGTGTACGGGGCGCCCTTAGTCACGCTGCGCCCGCCGAGTTCGGACGAGACGAACATCATCATCTCGTCGCCGACCCCATCGGCCCACAACGGGAACGACGGGGGAATCGGCGGCATCGGTGGAATCGGCAACTGTGAAGTCTGCGCATGCAGGCAGAACGACGCTCCGAACAGGCAAGCCGCAGCAAAATTCTTCGACATCACACTTCCTTTCATTCGGCAAACCGCACGGCAAGAACAAGTCCGCTGGGCGACACCAGAAACTCGGCTCGAATTGGTTGATCGACGCGCGCCGGATCGAGCGGTAGCCCGTAGTCGGCCAGCGCTGCGCCCGACACTTGAGAGGGCACGATCATCGCGGAGCGTTCAGCCGCCATCGCATCGGACGCCACCAGCGCGAGAAATGGCGTGTACGAGGTTGCGGTGGTCGTCGGTGTTCCGCTCACCTGCGTCACCTGGCTGGCGTAAATAACGAGTGCCGCAACCACCGCAACCACGAGCGTCATCGCGCTGGCGACGCGCCAGCCGAGCCATCGCTGCCTTCCTTCGATGCGGCGCTCGTCCCGTGCCGGCACGCTGATCCGCGCCGCAGCTACCGATTGCAGGGCTCTGACTTCCCGCACCCGTGACAGAAGCTGCTGCTCTGTCAGTTCATCCGGCCCGCGTTCTGAAAGGTCGGCGCGCGCGGCAGCGAGCCAGCTGTCAAGTTTCTTGTCGTGTTCCATGGTTCAACTTTTCCTACCCAGCACCTGCGTTCAACATCTGCGCCAGCTTCGCCTTCGCACGCGCCAGCCGCGAGCGCACCGTTCCCAGCTCGATGCCCGCGACGGCAGCTGTGTCGGCGTACGACATCTGCTGCAACTCGACCAGGATCAGCACGTCGCGAAAAATCGGAGGCAGCCTGCGAATGGCGGCATACAGCTGTTGCAGCGCCCGTGTGCGTTGCAGGTGGTCCGATGGCAGTTCCGGAGCGTCGGCCGTGGGACGGCTTTCAAGCAGAGCATCGAAGTCCTCGACCAATTGCATGCGCGCGTCCGCCACGCGAGACGCGCGATGCCGCGCGATGCCGCACAGGTATCCCGCCAGCGAGCCGCGCCTCGCGTCGTAGCGGGGGGTGGCAGTCAACAGCTCGACAAACACATCCTGCGTGACATCGGCGGCGGCGGCGGCAGACCCCGTGACCAACCATGCGAATCGGTACACAGCGGCCCGATGCCGACGATAAATCGCGGTGAACGCGTTTTCGTCGCCAGCCACGGCCGCCCGAAGCTCAAGTGTTTCGTCGACCTCGTCGCGTGCGCCGTCAGCAGGCGGCCTGGCGCCGAATGCGGAAGCCGTACCTCCGGAAGGATCGAAAGCCACGGACCCCCGCGCGTCGCTCATCTACGGCTATTGCAGGCAGCGCCGACAAAGGTTCCCGTCCGCCGCTACCCTCGCAGCAAGCGTTGTTCCGCGAGCTCCAAAGCTTCGGGCACACCGCGCAGCACGACGATGTCGTCCGACTGCAGTCGCATATCGGGGCTGGGGTCGGCGCCGCGGATACCGCGCCGCCGCACCGCAGTGACTTCGGCGCCGATCGCCCCCAGGCCGAGGTCCTGCAGCGCGTGGCCGACCGCCGCCGCATCCGCTTCGAGCAGCACCGAATGCAGGCGCTCGTGCTCGTCGTCGTCCGCTGGGTCCTCGTCTTCACCGATGCTGTGAAAATGCCCGCGCAGCAGCCGATAGCGTTGATCGCGTGCTTCGCGCACGCGCTTGATCACGCGCGCCAGCGGAACTCCGAGCAGCACCAGCGCATGCGAGCCGAGCATCAGACTGCCTTCGAGAATTTCGGGAACAACCTCGGTCGCTCCGGCACGCGTCAGCTGCTCAAGATCGTGGTCGTCATAGGTTCGCACGATGACGGCCATGCCGGGGTTCAACTCGTGCGCATGGTGCAGCACCTTTAGCGCGGAGCGCGTGTCGGCGTAGGTGACCACGAGCGCGGAAGCGCGCGCGATCCCCGCCGCGACCAGCGCTTCGCGCCGCGCCGCATCGCCGTAGACGACCGACTCGCCGGCGGCTGAGGCTTCACGCACAAGATCCGGATCAAGCTCGAGCGCGACGAACGCAATGCCTTCCTGTTCGAGCATCTTGGCCAGGTGCTGACCGCTGCGACCGAAACCGCAGATCACCACGTGCTTGTCGATCGCAATCGCACGCTGCGCGATGTTTGCAATTTCCAGCGATTTGAGAAGCCACTCAGACGACACCAGCCGCAATACGATGCGATCGGAATATTGCAGCAGCAGCGGCGCCGCCATCATCGACAACAGCATCGCCGCCAGCACGACCTGCAGCACCAGCTCGTCGATCAGACCGAGCCCGCCGGCCTGCCCGAGCAGCACGAACCCGAACTCGCCCGCGGTCGCCAGCGCCAGCGCGGTCCGAATCGCCGTGCCGGCAGTGGCACCGAAGCCGCGCGCTAGAGCGAAGATCAGGGTGAACTTGAAGGCGACCGGAAAGATCAATGCCAGCAGGACCCAGCCGAAGTTGTCGATCACGACACGCACGTTCAGCAGCATGCCGATCGTCACGAAGAACAGACCGAGCAGCACGTCACGAAAGGGCTTGATGTCTTCCTCAACGCGGTGCTTGAATTCGGTCTCCGAAATCAGCACACCGGCAACGAAAGCGCCGAGCGCCAGCGACAGGCCGGCGGCATCGGTCAGCCACGCCAGCGCCAGCGTGACGAACAGCAGATTCAGAGTGAATAGCTCCTGCGACTTGCGGCGCGCGACCGTGTGCAGCCACCAGCGCATCACGCGTTGCCCGCCGACCAGCAGCAGGGTCAGCAGTACCGCCGCTTTAAGCGTCGCGATCGCCAGCGTTTGCGCCATCACGCCCGCTTCGGCGCCGAGCGCCGGAACAATCACCAGCAGCGGAACCACCGCCAGATCCTGAAACAACAGAACGCCGACGATGCGCCTGCCGTGCTCGGTGTCGAGCTGCATCCGCTCGGCCAGCATCTTCAGCACGATCGCTGTCGATGACATCGCCAGCGCGCCTCCGAGTGCAAACGCACCGGCGACACCGACGTTGAAATAGCGGCCGATCACGAGGCCGGCGGCGAGCGTGATCATCACAGTCAACACGACCTGAGCGCCGCCCAGACCAAACACGATGCGCCGCATCGTTCTGAGCCTCGCGAGAGAAAACTCGAGCCCGATCGAAAACATCAGAAAGACGATGCCGAATTCGGCCAGATAGCGCGCGTTTTCGCTCTCAGGCAGCAACGCGAGCGCATGCGGACCGATCAGGATGCCGACCGTCAGGTACGCAAGCAGCGGTGGCAAGTGCAGCAGGCGAAACGCCACGACGCCCGCAACCACGGAGGCGAGAAGGAGCAGCGCGATTTCAAGACCCGATGTCATCGTCGATCAGCCCGATCGAACGCGCGGCGCGCGCAGAGCAAAACCCGTGCCAGAGAAAAGTTGCGGTGTATTATCGCTGGCCCTCGTAAATGCAATGTCCGTGACCTCTCCTAGCCTTGTGGCGACTCCGGGCGCACTCGCGCTCGCGCGTGAGGTGCTTCAGATCGAGGCACAGGCGGTGGCCGCACTCACCAGTCGTATCGACGATAAATTTTCCAAGGCGGTCGATTTGCTGCTGGCATGTGCCGGCCGGGTTGTCGTCAGCGGCGTCGGCAAGAGCGGCCACATTGCACGCAAGATCGCCGCCACGCTGGCGTCGACCGGGACACCATCGATGTTCGTACACGCCGCCGAGGCAGCGCACGGCGATCTCGGAATGATCACGCGTGACGACGTACTGCTGGCGTTGTCGTATTCGGGCGAAGGCGACGAGCTGCTGACGATGCTGCCGATCGCCAAGCGCGAGGGAACCCCGCTGATCGCAATCACTGGCAACGCGTCGTCGGCGTTGGCCAGGCTGGCCGATGTGCATATCGACGTAAGGGTCGAAAGAGAAGCGTGCCCGCTGAACCTCGCGCCGACTTCGTCGACAACCGCGATGCTGGCGATGGGAGACGCACTCGCCATCGCATGCCTCGACGCGCGCGGCTTTGGGCCGGAGGATTTCGCGCGTGCGCACCCTGGCGGCGCGCTCGGGCGCAAGCTACTCACCTATGTGCGCGACGTGATGCGTACCGGCGACGGCATTCCGGTCGTCCATGACGGCGCGAGCGTGATGGATGCACTGCATGAGATCACCCACAAGCAAATCGGAGTGACTGCAATCGTCGATGCGCGGGGCCGCCTGGCCGGGATTTTCACCGACGGCGATCTGCGGCGTTTGCTCGAACGTGTCGGCGACGTGCGCGACGTACAGATCGCTGCCGTGATGACACGCGATCCGCTGACGGTATCTCCCGACGTGCTGGCGGCTGAAGCGGCGCAGCTGATGAATGAGCGCCGCAAGAATGTGCTGCTTGCGGTCAATACAGCGGGCGAACTTGCCGGTGCGTTGAGCATGCCCGATCTTCTGGCCGCGAAGGTCATCTGAGTTCGATGCCATCGTTGACGGCCGAACAACGCGCAGCGCGGGTGCGCTTGCTGGTGCTCGATGTCGATGGCGTGCTGACCGATGGACGGCTTTATTACGGCCCGCAGGGCGAAGCGATGAAAGTATTCGACGTACGCGACGGCCACGGTATCAAGATGCTGATCAACAACGGAGTTGAAGTCGCACTGTTGTCTGCGCGCAGCTCCGACGTTGTCAGCGCCCGGGCGCGCGAGCTCGGTATCGCCCGCGTGCTGCAAGGCCGCTCGGACAAGGCCCGCGCGTTCGCGGCGCTCCTGGCGGAGACGGCGGTGGCAGGCGAGGAGAGCGGATTCATCGGCGATGATCTTCCCGACGTGCCGGTGATGCGCGCCGCCGGCTTCGCCGCCACGGTGGCCGACGGCTGCGACGCCGCCAAGGCCGCTGCCCACTGGATCACGCCGCACCCGGGCGGACGCGGTGCCGTCAGAGCGCTCGCGGAATTCGTCCTGCGCGCCAAGGGCGTCGACACTAACGCAATGGTTCAGGGATGAGATCAATTTCCTGCGCGGCGAATGGCGTCTGAACCCTTGTGGTTATTGTGGTTGCTCGTTTTATGAGGGATCGCATCACCGCTTTCATAGCCATCGTGCTGCTGGCGTCGCTGGCGGGCATCAGCTACTGGTACTCACAATCGACGCGACTGAAGAAAATCCTGAGCCCTGTATCGCGCGAGGGCCCGGACTTCATCGCCAACGGCGTTACATTGACGCAGTTCGATGCAACCGGGCGTGCGACCAATAGGTTGCACGCGGGCGAATTGATGCACTTTGCCACCGACGATCACTCCGAGCTTTCGCAACCGAGGCTGGTGGGCCTGCGGCCCGATCAGCCTTTGCTTGAAGCGCGTGCGAAGACCGCCTACGTCGAGCGCGGCGGCGAGCGCGTCTTGTTGTCTGGCGACGTTGTCGTCACGCGCGCGCCGGGACGGGACGGCACGCTGCCGATGCAGTTGCGCACACAGCAGTTGACCGTAATTCCGGATTTCGATCGTTATTCGACCGACGCTGCGGTCGAAATCGAGCGCGGCGATTCGTTGGTGCGCTCGACCGGCATGGATTACGACAACGTGCTGCGCGTGGTCAAGTTCCGCTCTGGCGTGCGCGGGACTATTGCTCCGACGGCACCGGCCCAGGTGGCACGATGAAACTTTGGCTGGCGATGGCGCTCGTGTTGGTAGCCGCACCGGCACTGGCCGAAAAGTCCGATCGTTCGAAGCCGCTTAACTACGAGGCCGACAGCGGCGAGTGCGACGACTTGAAGCAGGTCTGCGTGCTGGTAGGCAATGTCGTCCTTAACAAGGGAACGCTGCGCGCTGCGGGCGAACGGGTTCAGGTGCGCAAGGACGCCGAGGGCTACCAATACGGCGTCATCATTGCCACTCCTGGCAAGCTGGCATCGTTTCGCCAGCGGCGCGACAGCAGCAAACCCGGACTCGAGGAGTTCGTCGAGGGGTACGCGGAGCGTATCGAATATGACGAGAAGGAAGACACCGTCAAACTAATTACGCGCGCGCGCGTGCGTATGCTGGAAAACGAAGTGCAGCGTGACGAATTGCGTGGCGATGCCATCACCTACGATCAGCGCAACTCCAAGTATTTCGTGACGGGCGGCAAACCGTCGGCGGACCCGAACAATCCCGACGGACGCGTGCGTGGAACCATCGCACCTCGTGCCGACTCGCCGGCCGATGCTTCGAAGCCGGGCTCCAAGGCGACTCTGACGCCCTCGCCTAGTCTGGTCAATCCGCGCCCCGAGTAACCAGGCGCACCATCAACATATGGACGCCGATCGGGTCGAAGACAGCGTTGTGCCGGCACCCGTGCGTGAGAGCAACACGCTGGTCGTCGAGAATCTGCAGAAGCGCTACGGCAGCCGCACCGTGGTCAAAGACGTTTCATTGAGGGTCGAAAGCGGCGAAGTCGTCGGCCTGCTCGGCCCTAACGGCGCGGGCAAGACCACGTGCTTCTACATGGTCGTGGGCTTATTGCCCCTCGATGATGGCCACATCGCCTTGAACGGGCACTCGATAGCTCACCTGCCGATTCATCGCCGCGCGCGGATGGGGCTGTCGTATCTGCCGCAGGAAGCGTCGGTATTTCGCAAGCTGACAGTCGAGGAAAACGTGCGTGCGGTGCTTGAACTGCAGGTTGATCAGGACAAGCGTCCGCTGCGCAAATCCGAGATAAACGAGCGGCTCACCACATTACTAGGCGATCTGCAAATTGCACATCTGCGCACCAACACTGCGTTATCGCTGTCCGGTGGCGAGCGCCGGCGAGTCGAGATCGCGCGCGCACTCGCGTCCAGACCGCGCTTTATTCTGCTCGACGAACCATTCGCCGGCGTCGACCCAATCGCCGTGCTCGAGATCCAGCGCATCGTGCGCTTTCTTAAAGAGCGCGGCATCGGCGTACTGATGACCGATCACAACGTGCGCGAAACACTGGGTATTTGCGACCATGCTTACATCATCAATGACGGCGTCGTGCTGGCGGCCGGCCGGCCCGAAGAGATCGTCGGCAACGAAACCGTTCGACGGGTTTATTTGGGCGAACACTTTCGGATGTAGAACGTACGCTGACCGAAATGAAACCGAGTTTGCAGCTTCGCCTCTCGCAACACCTGGCGCTGACCCCGCAGCTGCAGCAATCAATTCGCTTGCTGCAGCTGTCTACGCTCGAACTCAATCAGGAAATCGACCAAGCGCTTGCCGATAACCCGCTGCTCGAGCGCGACGACGATCCACAGGCGCTGGCGATGCGGGTCAAGCCCGACGGCTCGGTCGTCGCCGATGTGCCGATGTCGGAGGTACCGGCGGAACCGGTGAACGGGCACGATGCCCCCGCGCCACCTGACTCGCCCGAGACGCACGATTCACCGATGGACGGTGGTTCGCTGATCGAGTGGCGTGGCAACAGTGATGCCGCCGACGAGGACGACTCGGGCCCGACGAACTGGGTTGGCACAACCCTCTCACTACGCGAACACTTACGAGCGCAGATTGCATGTCAGGCATCGCAGCGCGATCGTGCACTGGTGGAGCTGCTGGTTGAAGCGCTCGACGACGATGGCTATCTGCATCCGACGCTCGACGAACTGCTTGCTATGTGCCCGCCGGAAGCGGAGGTCGAACCCGAAGAAATGCTCACGGCGTTGCGCCTGCTGCAAAGTCTGGATCCCACCGGCGTCGGTGCCCGTGATGCCGCCGAGTGCCTGTTACTGCAACTACAGTCGCTACAGCGTTCGGAACAGAAGCGCGACGTGGAAATCATGCCGACTGCGTTCGCGCTGGCGCGGCGCATCGTGTCCGAGCACCTGCCCCTGCTGGCCGCGCGCGAATTCTCGAAGCTGCGCAAGGTGCTCGACTGCTCCGACGACGAGTTGCGCGAGGCGCACCGGCTGATTCGCTCGCTAAATCCGCGCCCCGGTACGGCGTTTGCCGACAATCGAGCCGACTACATCGTCGCCGACGTTTTCGTACGCAAGGTCAAGAATCGATGGACCGCAGTGCTCAATCCGGATGTGATGCCCCGTTTGCGGGTGAACCAATCGTTTGCCGATGTGCTCAAAAAGGACAGAACCAAGCAGGGTGCCGATCCCGGCGAACGCGGCAAATGGACCACGCGAGTTCAGGAAGCGCGCTGGCTGATACGCAACATTCAGCAGCGTTTCGAGACGATCCTGAGAGTTGCTCAGGCGATTGTCGATCGGCAGCACAACTTTTTCACGCACGGGGCGATCGCGATGCGGCCATTGGTGCTGCGCGAGATCGCCGACACGGTCGAATTGCACGAATCGACGATTTCGCGCGTGACGGCGCACAAGTACATGGCGACGCCGTTTGGTATTTTCGAGTTGAAATATTTCTTTGGCAGCCACGTGGCAACCGAAACCGGCGGCGCTGCATCGTCGACGGCGATTCGAGCATTGATCAAACAGCTGATCGGAGCCGAAGACCCAAAAACACCGCTTTCCGACAGCAAGCTGGCCGAGCTGCTTGGGGAGCAGGGCATCGTAGTGGCCCGCCGCACCGTTGCGAAGTATCGCGAAGCAATGAAGATTCCGTCGGTAGCGCTACGCAAATCGCTTTAGTTCTGACTGAGGAGTTGGCATGAACCTCACGATTCACGGAAACCATGTTGAAGTGTCTGCCGCGCTGCGCGAGCACGTTACCAGCAAGCTAATTCGCATTGAGCGCCATTTTGACCAGGTGATCGACGCGACCGTGCAGCTGACCTGCGAAAAGCTGCGGCAACGCGCTGAAATAACGCTGCGCGTGCGTGGCAACAACATTCACGTGGAATCGGTCGAGGACGACATGTATGCCGCCATCGATACACTGGTCGACAAGCTCGATCGGCAGGTGATCCGCCATAAAAATCGGCTGCAAGAGCATCACGGCGATTCGCTGAAGCATCAGCAGGCGCGCCAGCAGTCCCAATAGACAAGCAAGACATTGCGGCGTCAATAGCGGTCAATTCGAGCGCTACCGAGGTGTATTATCCGCGCCTTTCTTGCGTCGGCCGACGCGCAAAGTGCCGCTGGAAATTGAGTCGAAAAAGGATGTCGATATCGTTTCTTCCCGTCTGATCGCGGTTGCGGCAATCGCCTACCGTGCTGATGTTCAGCCAGCACCCCGCTCATGAACCTTATCTCGCGCATCCTGCCTGCCTCCAACGTTTCGCTCGACTTACCTGCCTCGAGCAAGAAGCGGGCTTTCGAGCAGGCCGGTCTGCTGTTCGAAAACAACCAGGCCGTTGCGCATTCGAAGGTTTTTGACAGCCTCTTCGCGCGTGAGCGGCTGGGATCGACCGGTCTCGGTCAGGGCGTTGCGATTCCCCATGGCCGGATCAAGGGCCTGAAGGAATCCATAGCAGCTTTTGTCAGAGTAGAGACGCCAATCCAGTTCGATGCGCCCGATGGCCAGCCGGTGTCGCTGATGATCTTTTTGCTGGTTCCGGAACAGGCCTCGCAGCAGCATCTGGATATCCTGTCGGAGCTGACACAAATGTTGTCGGACAAACCGTTTCGCGAAAGCCTGCTCTCGGCAACCGATGCGGACGCGGTCCACGCCGCCCTGACAAGCTGGGAGCCGATTCGCCCCGCCGCCTAGAGTAGGCGAGCATCGCCCAGTCCCCGGGCCGAGGTTGCGATTGCATACACTCGCGCCATGCCAAATTTTGAATCGCTGTTCGAACACAACCGGAAAGCGCTGAAGCTGGAGTGGCTCGCCGGCCGCGCGGCCGCCGACAAGCCGCTGATCACGCAGGCAACTGCAAACCTCTCCAGTCCCGATCTGGTCGGGTTTCTGAATCCGATCCATCCAACCCGATTGCACGTGCTCGGTCACGCCGAGGTTCGTTACTACAGCGAAATGGAGCCGGCGCGCTGGGCGCATTACGCACGCGAACTCCAGGTCGGCGGACCCATTGGATTGATCATCGCCGACGATCTGTCACCGCCCGCCGCTCTGCAAAGTACGGCCGAAACTGCGGGCCTGCCCTTGCTGCGCTCGCCGTTGCCGGCGGCTACCGTTATCGAAGTACTGCGAATTTACTTTTCGAAGCTGCTGGCGCGGCATTGCACCGTGCACGGCGTCTTCATGGACGTTCTCGGCATGGGCGTGCTGATTTCAGGCGAGTCCAGCGTCGGCAAGAGCGAGCTCGGTCTGGAGCTGATCAGCCGCGGACACGGACTCGTCGCAGATGACGTGGTCGATTTTTCGCGTACGGCACCCGATACGATCGAAGGCCGTTGTCCGCACCTGCTAGCGAACTTGCTCGAAGTGCGCGGTCTCGGCCTGCTCGACATCAAGGCTATCTTCGGCGAGACAGCGGTGCGCCGCAGAATGAAATTGCGCCTGATCGTCGAGCTGCGGCGCTATAGCGGTGCCGACTCCTTCGAGCGGCTGCCGCTCGAAGGACAGTCCGAAGACGTGCTCGGACTGCCGATCCGAAAGGTGCTGATCCCGGTGGCGTCGGGGCGCAACCTCGCGGTGCTGACCGAAGCCGCGGTGCGTAATACGATCTTGCAGTTGCGCGGTATCGATACGATGGGTGACTTCCTGCAGCGCCAGCAGCAGGAAATGAGCAGCGACGAAGACCGGTAAACCGTCATCCGAGATCAGCCGTTACTGCGCGAGGCATCGGAACTTCGTGCTGTAATCGATGCTAAGCGCACCCCGCCGGTGCGCCTTGAATCCAACAAAGGGGGATCAGTATGCTCAAGCATTTCGTAATCGCCGCGTGTTTCGCATTGCCGGTGGCGGCCATGGCACAGGAGAAGATGACTACACAGCAATCCAAAATGGGAACCTGCAACAAGGAAGCCGGCGCCAAGAAGCTGGAAGGCGATGCGCGCAAGAAGTTCATGTCCGAGTGCCTGTCTGCAAGCCCGACGCCGACGCAGCAGGAGAAAATGACTCCGCAGCAAGCAAAAATGGGAACGTGCAACAAGGAAGCCGGCGACAAGAAGCTGGCCGGTGACGAGCGCAAGAAGTTCATGTCCGAGTGCCTCTCTGCAGGCAAGAAGCCGACTCAGCAGGAGAAAATGACAACGTGCAACAAAACGGCGGGTGAAAAGAAACTGGCCGGCGACGAGCGCAAGAAGTTCATGTCGAGCTGTCTGTCGACTTAAGCGGCGTAGCAACGAAATCGAGGGCGCTGCGGCGCCCTATTTGTTGGGGGTTCATTGGCGTGCGAGCCGCGACCGCATGCAACAATCCCCCTTTCGTCCACTCCCGAGCGCTCACGCATGCGCATCGTTCTCGTCACCGGACTATCGGGCTCCGGCAAGTCGGTGGCGATTCGCGTGCTCGAAGATTCCGGGTACTACTGCGTCGACAATCTCCCCCCGCAATTTCTGGTGGAACTTGCGTCGTATCTGGATCGCACCGGGCATCGCGATGTCGCGGTGTCGGTCGATGCGCGCAGCGAAGCGACGCTGATCGACGTGCCGATGATGATTTCTACGCTGCGCGCGGCGGGCCACGACGTACGTGTTCTCTTTCTGACCGCGTCCGACGCCGCACTGGTGCAGCGCTTTTCGGAAACGCGGCGGCGCCACCCGATGGCATTGCGAGAGCTCGAGCGCGGCGGCGCCAGCACCGTGACCGAGGCCATTTCGCTCGAGCGCGCCCTGCTTGAGCCGCTGGCGGAAATAGGTCATTCGATCGATACCAGCGCTCTGCATCCGAATCTGCTGCGTCATTGGGTGCGGAAATTTGTCGACTCGCCGCGCGCCAACCTGACGCTGTCGTTCGAATCGTTCGCATTCAAGGACGGCATTCCAGTCGCCGCCGATCTCGTGTTCGACGTACGCAATTTGCCCAACCCACATTACGACCCACAGCTGCGATCGCTAACCGGTCGCGACGACGCGGTGGCTGCATTCTTGCTGGCTGCGCCGCAGGTGCAGGAAATGATTAACGACATCGCGGCATTCATCGAGAAGTGGCTGCCCAGTTACGTGGCGGAAAACCGCCATTACGTTACGGTCGCGATCGGGTGCACCGGCGGCCGGCACCGATCGGTCTACGTTGTCGAAGAACTCGCGCGCCGCTTTCAGCGCAGCGAATCGGTACTGGTCCGGCATCGTGGTATTGAACCGGGCGGGCGCGAGAGCGAGTGAGCGCGCATAGTGTCTGAAGCTCTGACGCGCGTTGCGCTGTTCCCCCTGTCTGTCGTGCTGTTTCCGCAGGGTGTCCTGCCGCTGCGCGTCTTCGAGGCCCGCTATATGGACATGGTCCGCGATTGCATGCGTGACCAAACTTCGTTCGGCGTATGCCTGATGGCCGAAGGCAAGAGCACGAGCACCAACGGCGGGTCACCCGTGGCCGCCGAGGTGGGCTGCCTGGCGCGCATCACGGCGTGGGACATGGAGCAATTGGGTTTGCTGCAGATTCGTACCATTGGCGGCGATCGCTTTCGTCTGCGGGGCAGCGAGTCGCAGCCCAACGGCCTGTTGGTTGGCGAAATTGACCTGATCGAGGCCGACGAGGATCAGCCGGTACCGGACGAGCACCGTCCGTGTGTTGAGCTACTGACTCGCATCATCGAAGACATGCGCGCACAGTTGGCGGAAAAACGGCGCACCGGTGACGCCGCAGACACGAATCCGGTTTTGGCGCAGCTGCCGTTCGAGGAGCCCTATCAGATGCATTCTTCGGCCTGGGTATCCAACCGGCTGTGTGAAGTATTGCCGGTGCCGCTGAAGGCCAAACAGAAGCTGATGGAGCTCACCGACGCAGCCACCCGCCTTGAAATCGTCCATACCTACCTGAAGCAGCACTCGGTGTTGAAATAGTCACTCCACCAGTGCCGGTTGCGTTAGCTGAAGCAGCAATCGCCGTATCGGGGTCGGCAGCGGGACATGCGGCAGCTCCTGCTGTGAAACAGCGCGCAGCGATGCGCTTGCGACGGCGACCGAGCTTATGACGTGCGCCAGCCGCGGATGCAGAAAGAAGGTGTAGTGCGTGAATTCGTGGCGAAATGATGCAAGTGCCTCGAGGACGCTGATCTGCAAGCCGTAGCGTGCGTCGACCTCGGCGATAACGTCCTCATTGGCCGCACCTGCATCGAACTCGGGCAGGCTCAGCAGGCCACCCCAGATGCCCACCGGCGGTCGCTGTTCAACCAAGAAAGCGCCGCGATGGTCACGCAGCACCAGCACGATCGCCGCTCGCACCGGACGCTGTTTCGCGGGTCGTGGGGTCGGCAGCGACTCAGTGGTTTGTTCGTGTCGCGCAACACATGTCGGCTCGACCGGGCACGCGGAACACAGTGGACGTGCGCGAATGCACACCGTCGCACCCAGATCCATCAGCCCCTGCGTGTACGTCTCGATTTCGGCAGCGGGCAACAAGCTTTCGGCTCGCTGCCACAGCACGCGCTCAACTTTGGCACCACCCGGGAAGCCTTCGATGCCGAAGTGACGCGCCAATACCCGTTTGACATTGCCCTCGAGAATCGCAGCGCGTCCACCGAAAGCCAGCGCCGCTACGGCCGCGGCGGTTGAGCGGCCGATACCGGGGAGCTGCGCAAGCTGCTCGACGCTGCGCGGAAACTCGCCGCCGTGGTGAGCGACGATCTGTTGCGCGCACCGGTGCAGGTTGCGCGCGCGCGTGTAGTAGCCGAGCCCGGCCCAACAAGCCATCACCGTTTCGATCGGGGCCGCCGCCAGCGCGCCAACGTCGCCGAACTGCTGAACGAAGCGCTCGTAGTACGGAATGACCGACGCCACCTGCGACTGCTGCAGCATGATCTCGGACAGCCAGATTCGATAAGGGTCGCGCGTACGCTGCCAGGGCAGATCGTGGCGGCCGTACGCCTTCTGCCACGCGACGATACGCTCGGAAAAGTTCAACCGGGGCTCGCAAAACTATGCAGCCAGCGCCTCTTCGTCAAACACTTCCTCCACCTGCGCACGCGCGCCGACTTCGTGGATGCGATCGGTCAAACGCTTCAGCGTGCCCAGTTTGCTCTGCGCGTCTTCGAGCAAATCCTCCAACTCGGCGATGCGCTCGTCGAGCGACCCTTGCGCATCGCGAATCTTCGACGCTGATTCGGCGCGCTTCCTGAGCTGGGTGCGTTGCTCGCGCACCTGCGTTTCGATCGGCGGCAGCAGCGACTTGACCCAAGCTTCGGTATCGCGCTCGGCGGTGGAAAAAATCTCGCGGGATTTCGAAACGACCGTATCGAAGAAGCGCTCCATCAGCCGCCATTTTTCGGTCGTCAGCACTGCCAGCGCGCCGAACTGTGACTTGTAAGCGTGCTCGGCACGTTCCAGATCGGCGATGTAGGTGTCGAGTGAGAACGACATCGGCGGCGACAGGCTCCACCCAAGGTCCTCGGCGAACCGCCGCTGCACACCGAGCACCATTTGTTCCATTTCGAGCATTCTGACGTTGGCGGTTCGCAGCATGTCGCGCAGCGAAGCGAAATAGTCTTTGACCGCCACCGACAGCTGCGGCGACAGCTTGCTCTTCTTCATCCGGTCGCGCGTCGCGACCACCTGGTCACGTAGGGCAGCGACCCGGATCCCCGCAAACAGTTGCTCCGAAAGCTTCGCGTGCACCAGCCGCGCAGCCACGATACGGCGCACGACTTCTTCGAATTCACGCTGCTCGGACACCGCACGCAGCGTCATGCGCTCGATCGAGCTTTGATTCTTGCCCTGCAACGAACGTAATTCGTATAGCTGCTCGATAACATTGCGCTCCCGCGCATTCAGCGACTGCCGCAATTCGGAAGCGACCCGTTCAACGCCCGCCACCGTCTGGTCACGCACGATCTTCTGCTTGGCCGGCACCAGCAATTCGATCAGCGCCTCTTCCAGCAGCGGCAAACGACTCGCTTGCAGAAGCTTTTCGTCGCGCTGCACCTTGGCAACCAAACCCTTCTGTGCAGAGACCGGAAACACGCGCATCGGATCGAGTTCGAGCGTAGCGGCGACCGCCGATACCTGACGCCGCACCTCCATTTCCATCTCGCCCGGCGTCTTCAGCGCATCCCACAGTCCATCGATCTTGTTCAGCACCGCAATATGGTTGCGGTGGCCGGCGTCGCCGACGACATGCCGCCAGACGTCAAGGTCACTCTTGGTCACACCCGTATCGGCCGCCAGCACAAACAGCACCGCGTGTGCATTCGGTACCAGCGAAAGCGTCAGCTCGGGTTCGGTACCGATCGCATTTAGCCCTGGCGTGTCGAGGATCACCAGGCCATGCTTTAACAGCGGATGCGGAAAATTGATGACAGCGTGGCGCCACTTCGAAATCTGGATTTGTCCGTTCTTATCGACGGTGACCGACTGATCGGGATCATCCGCATCGTAAAGACCGTAGCTTTTTGCTTCGGCGACCGGCACCCGAATCGTCTCGGCCACAATTTTGAAGGCTTCCAGCATGCCGTCGGCCGATGACGTGTCGAGCGGAAACACCTGCCACTCGGCGCCTAGGCGCTTGAAGTCGGACGTCGAGCCGTGACGGCCGCGCGTTTCAATAGGTAGCGCGCGGATACACGGCGGCAGCGTCTCGTCGTACAGCAATTCGGTCGGACACATCGTGGTGCGGCCGGCGGACGACGGCAGAATCCGCTTGCCATAGTCAGCGAAGAAAATCGCGTTGATCAGCTCCGACTTGCCGCGCGAGAATTCGGCGACGAACGCAATCACCAGCTTGTCCTGCGCCAGCCGTTCAAGTGCGACGTCAATGCGCTGCGCCGCTTCGGCTTCGAGGGTCTGCGTTTGCTCCAGCCATTGGCGCAACTGCATAATCGCCGCTGCCAGCGAATCACGCCAGTTTCCGTACTGCTCAAAGCTCGAAGCTAGTGGGGCCATGATGTCGCCTGCGCGCTGCGCGCCGGAGGCCGAATCTATAGCATGCACTCACCCTCGCGCACAGTCACCCAAACGTACAAGCTGCGGCGGGTTGTGGTGCGAGTTCGGACGATGGTGTTTGTCTAACGTTTCTGGCAGACAGGACAGTAGTACGTCGCACGTTGCCCCTGCACGACTCGTACGATCGGCGTCGCGCACACGCGGCATGGCTCACCCGCGCGGTCGTAGACCCGCGCGTCGAGCATGAAGTATCCATCGGCACCGTCGGCACCGACGAAATCGCGCAACGTACTGCCACCGACGGCGATGGCTTCGGTCAGGACCTCGCGCACCGCCGTTGCCAACGCCTGGTAGCGAACCAGCCCGATCCGGCGCGCCGACCGCTTGGGATTGAGCCGCGCGCGAAACAGGCTTTCCGATGCATAAATGTTGCCGACGCCGACCACGACATCGCCGCCGAGCAGCACTTGTTTAATCGACGCTGCTCGCGACCGCGTATGCCGATACAGCCACGCGCCGTCGAAGCGCGGATCGAACGGCTCGATGCCCAGGCCTGCAAGCAGCGGATGCGTCGCCACATCACCCTTGCCCGCGTCGTGCCATAGCAGCGCGCCAAAGCGTCGCGGGTCGGTCAGGCGCACGCAGGTCGCACTGAACACGACGTCGACGTGATCGTGCGGGCCCGCCGGCGGTACCACGCGTCGCCGCGGCCATACGCGCCACGCGCCCGACATGCCAAGGTGCGAGATCAGTGTGCCATGCAGGAATTCCCACAAGAGATACTTGCCGCGCCGACGCAACCGCTGCACGGTGTGCCCTGCCACCAATGCCGGCAGCTCCGCAGGAACCGTCCAGCGCAGGCGCGAATCGCGCACGACCACCGACTCGATCGCCCGCTGCTCGACATAAGGTGCCAAGGCGCGCCGCGTCACTTCGACTTCAGGGAGTTCTGGCACTTTTCTCGTGTGAATGGAGTCAAATTCATTCTGTTACTGTGCCACGCACAGCGTTTAGCGCGCCTGCTGCTTGGCGCCTGCATGTTCCAGGATCCGATCATGACTCGTCCGCCGTTATTGGCACTCACTGCATTGGCGCTGTTCGGCTGCGCGAGCGCTCCGCGCCCCCTGATCACCGACGCGAACACAGCGATCGCGCCGCCGATGGCGGTCGCCGAGCGTCGCACGGAGTCACCCAGCGCCGGCGGTGCGACGGCGGCCGCGCCGAACGCCGATGCTGGCGAACCGATACCGAACGTTGAGTTGTCCAGTGCGCTGATGTATCAGCTGATGGCGGCCGAAGTCGCCGTGCAGCGCGGCGACCTCGGGTCAGCGTTCGCGGTGTACGTGAAGTTGGCTCGCGAGACACGCGATCCGCGCCTGGCCCGCCGCGCTGCCGAGCTGGCGCTGCAAGGGCGTGCGATGGCGCAGGCGCTGGAAGCTGCGCAGTTTTGGTATGAGCTGACGCCTAACTCCACCGAAGCATCGCAAACGTTGGCTATGTTGTACGCCGGCAGCAGCCGTTTCGACGAAGCCTTCGAATTGTTCAAGTCCCAGTTGCAAGCCAACGCAAATCCGGCAGAAGAACTGGCGCGCATGCAGCGCGCGCTGGCGCGGACACAAGACCGCGCCGGCGTATTCAACTTGATCGAACGCCTGGCGCAGCCTTACTCGCAATCGGCCGACGTCAAGCTGGTGCTCGCCAATGCTGCGCAGGCGAGCGGACTCAACGCACGCGCGATACAGGAATCGCGCGCCGCGCTTGCGCTGGCTCCCGACTCGCAACGTGCCGCACTGACAGCCGCACAGTATTTGCAGGCAACGGATCGGCCGGCGGCGCTGGCGCTGTTGCAGGCTTATGTAACGCGCAATCCAGCGGTGGCCGAGACCAGGCTTGCTTACGCGCGTTTGTTGATCGCCGACAGCAAGTTCGACGCGGCGCGATCGGAATTTCAGTCGCTGCTGCAGTCGGACCCAAAAAATCCCGACCTCGTCTATTCGATGGCACTGCTGTCCATGCAGGGCAAGCTGCCGGCCGACGCCCGCAAGTATCTGCAGCACTATCTCGAGCTGATCGCGCAGGCAGATGGTTCGCGCGAGGCGCGTCCGGCGGAGCCGGCGTATTTATATCTGGCGCAGATCGCGGAAGAAGACAAGCAGTTTCCGGCAGCACTCGAGTGGCTGCGCAAGATCGACGCCGGCGAAGAATTCCTGACGGCACGCGTACGTGAAGCGTTCGTGCTGGCGAAGATGCAGCGCCTTGACGAGGCGCGCAAGCTGCTACGCACCGTCAGCGTGCAATCGGCCGACGAAAGAACCCAGTTGATACTGGCCGAGGCGCAGCTTCTGCGCGATGCGAAGCGGCACGACGAGTCCTATAAGTTGCTCGCGCATGCGCTGGCAAGCGCACCGGACAGCGTGCCGCTGTTGTACGACGGCGCGATGGCGGCTGAGCGGATAAACCAGGTTGCCGTGATGGAAAAGCAGCTGCGCCGCATCATTGAGCTGAAGCCCGATTATGCGCACGCTTATAACGCGCTCGGCTACAGCCTGGCCGATCGCAATCTGCGTCTGCCCGAGGCGCTGCAGCTGATCGAGAAGGCGCGCGAACTCGCGCCTGAAGACGCGTTCATCCTGGATTCGCTCGGCTGGGTTCACTTTCGTCTCGGCGACCTGAAACTGGCACGTGACCATCTGCGGCGCGCTTACGACGTGCGTCCGGATGCTGAAGTCGCCGTGCACCTGGCCGAAGTGCTGTGGGCCAGCGGTGAGCAGGACAACGCGCGCAAGCTACTGCGTGAGGTGCGGGCCAAGGAGCCGACAAACCCGCTGCTGAAGTCCACGGTCACACGGCTGAAAATCGGTTTATAAGCGTGACCCGCCTGTGCGGCGCGAGCGCACGCTCGCTTGCGATGTTGTTGGTTTCACAGACGCTTCTGGCTGCGTGCGCGACTTCTCCGCTGGCACCGCCCGATCGTGCGTACGCTGGACGTTTCTCTGCTTCGACAGCACTCGGCGACCAGCGCGAAAATGTCTCCGGCCGCTTCAATCTCGAGATGCGCGGCGCGCACCAGCTTCTGGAGCTGTCGTCGCCACTTGGCACCACCGTGGCCCGCATCGAGATCGAGCCCGGTAACGCGCGCGTGACGGGGTCGCAAATGCGCGAGGTGCGCGGAACGAACGGGGATGAACTCACCGAGCAACTGCTTGGTTGGCGATTGCCGGTATCCGGACTGGTCGACTGGCTCGAAGGGCGGCCGGCGGCCGCAGGTGCCGCGCGTGTCGAGCGCGAAGACGGCCGCGTGACACTGATCGAGCAGGACGGCTGGATGATTCGCATCCTCGAATATTTCGAATCCAAAGTTGATACAGCAGCGCGTCCGCGCCGACTCGTGATGGAGCGCGCAAGAAGCGTAAATACCCCTTCGGTAGTCTTGCGCCTGATCGTTGATGAGCCGGTCAACTAGAGCTGGAGGATGAGCAATGAAGACACGCCGGGAGATTCTGCGCGGTTCTGCCGCGATGGCTGTCATGCACGCGCTGCCGTTCGGGTTAACCGGCAGCGCCCTGGCGCAGGTGCAACAGGAATTGGCACGTCCGCTGGATGTGCCGTATGTACCCACGCCGATGCCGGTCGTCGACGCAATGCTCGATCTCGCGAGAGTCGGCCAGACGGACGTGGTTTATGACTTGGGATGCGGCGACGGCCGCATCGTCGTGCGCGCCGCATCACGGTTCGGCTGCCGCGGTGTCGGAGTCGATCTGAATCCGGAGCGAGTTAAAGAAGCCAAAGCCAACGCAGCGCGCGGCAACGTTTCGGCGCTGACGCGCTTTGAAGTCGGCGACGTGTTCGACTTCGATTTCAGTGGTGCGACCGTGGTCACGATGTACCTTCTGCCGAGTGTCAATCTGAAGCTGCGACCCCGGTTGCAGAAGGAGCTGAAGCCGGGCACGAGGGTCGTCTCGCACGATTTCCACATGGGCGACTGGACGCCGCAGGTGACACGCGAGGTTGGGCGCAGTCGAATCTATTTGTGGACGATCGGCTAGCGCGAGTGCTTTGCAGGGAGTCGCGCTCAGCGGCCGCTTAAAATCGCGCCATGGAACTCGCGCTGGCGCTGCCGGCCCCCGCCAAGCTGAATCTGTTCCTTCATGTGACTGGACGCCGGCCCGACGGTTACCACGAACTCCAAACCGCATACACGCTGATCGATCTGGCGGATTGGCTCGACTTCGAGCGCCGCCCTGACGGCGCCATCGTGCGCGAGGGCGATTTGATTGGCAGTGCAGAGGGCGATCTTGCAATGCGCGCGGCTCACGCGTTGCGGAAACATTCCGGAACATCGCTCGGAGCAACGATCGCAGTGAACAAGCGCATTCCGGCTGGAAGCGGGCTCGGCGGCGGCTCTTCCGATGCGGCAACGGCGTTGATTGGGTTGAATCGACTATGGGATCTGAACCTTCCACGCACCGAGTTAAGCGCAATTGGGCTCCAACTCGGGGCGGATGTGCCGTTTTTCCTGCACGGCCGCGATGCTTTTGCCGAAGGGGTCGGTGAGCAGCTGACGACCATTCAATTGCCCTCCATGTGGTTCGCGGTCGTCTGGCCGCAGGTGCACGTCTCGACAAGAGAAATCTTCGGCGACGCGCGTTTGACACGAAATTCCAAAGTCACGAAAATAGCCGACTTTTCCGCGGTAACAGCTAGCGTTGCCGCCGATATCGACTTTCCGTCGTCACTGGTCAACGACCTCGAACCCGTCGCACGGCGCCGCTATCCCATCATCGACGAAGCGTTCCAGCGCTTGCAACGCTACGGCGCAGCGCGGATGACCGGCTCGGGCTCCGCGGTGTTTATCGCGACGCCGACGAAGGAGCGGGCGGCGCAGGCGGTTGCCGATCTGCCGTCGGGATGGAGCGCATGGGTTGTGCAGAAGTTGGTCGAACATCCGCTAGTGGTGTGGTAGGAATTAAGTTAAGCAGCACGTTCTAGTTTTTGGGGAGTCGCCAAGCTGGTTAAGGCACCGGATTTTGATTCCGGCACTCGAAGGTTCGAATCCTTCCTCCCCAGCCAAGTTTCGATGAGCGTATTAAGCCCGCATATGCAGATGGTTCCCGACAACCTGATGGTGTTCACGGGCAACGCAAATCCGCGCCTGGCGAGTGCGGTCGCGCATCATCTGAACATTCGTCTCGGAAAGGCTCAGGTATCGCGCTTTTCGGACGGCGAAGTGATGGTCGAACTGTTCGAGAACGTGCGTGGCAAGGACGTATTTCTTCTGCAGTCCACCTGCGCGCCGACCAACGACAACCTGATGGAACTGCTGATCATGTCGGACGCGCTGAAGCGCGCCTCTGCCGGTCGCGTCACCGCCGCGATTCCGTATTTCGGCTACGCGCGACAAGACCGGCGCCCGCGCAGCGCACGCGTCGCGATCAGCGCCAAGGTAGTGGCCAACATGCTGCAGGTGGCCGGCATCACGCGCGCATTGGTCATGGATTTGCACGCCGATCAGATTCAGGGATTTTTCGATATTCCCGTCGACAACATCTATGCTGCGCCGATTCTGCTGGGCGACCTGTGGAAGCACAATTTCGACAATCTGGTGGTCGTATCGCCCGATATCGGCGGTGTCGTGCGAGCCAGAGCGATCGCCAAGACCGCCGAGGCCGATCTGGCGATCATCGACAAGCGGCGCCCGCGCGCCAACGTGGCCGAAGTGATGAATATCATCGGTGAGGTCAAGGGCCGCAACTGTGTGATCATGGACGACATGGTCGATACGGCTAACACGCTGTGCCAGGCCGCACAGGCACTGCGTGACGCCGGCGCACTGCGCGTGATGGCGTACGCGACGCACCCGGTGCTGTCGGGCAAGGCAGTTGAGCGGATCTCGGCTTCGGTGCTCGACGAGCTGGTCGTGACCGACACCATTCCGCTGAGTGAGGCGGCCAAAGAATGCAAGAAGATTCGGCAGTTGTCGTGTGCGGCGCTGCTGGGTGAAACGATTTCGCGCATTGCGCGCGAAGACTCGGTGAGCAGCTTGTTTATCGAGTAAATGAAGTCACTGCAGTCGTGACTGGTCGCGGTCCACTGCTCACAGGGAGTCTCAAATGAAAGTAGTTGCAAACAAACGAGATGCGCAGGGAACGGGTGCGAGCCGCCGTCTGCGCCATACCGGCAGAGTGCCCGGTGTGTTGTACGGCGGAAAAGGTGAGGCGCAAGCGATTGAGGTCGACCATAACCCGCTGTTTCACGCGCTGCGCAAGGAAAAGTTCCACGCGTCGATTCTCGACATGGAGCTCGACGGTGCCAGCGAGCGTGTATTGCTGCGCGCCTTCCAGATGCACCCGTACAAGGCGCAGGTGCTGCACATCGATTTCCAGCGCGTGGCCGAAGATCAGAAGTTGCACATGCGTGTTCCGCTGCACTTTTCCGGGCAGGAGAGCTCGCCCGCCGCGAAGACCGAGGGCGTGCTGATCAGCCACGTCATGTCCGAAGTGGCGATCGTCTGCTTGCCAAAGGACCTGCCGGAGTACATCGCGGTCGAGTTGTCCGAACTGACCGTCACCGACACCGTGCGCGTGCGCGATCTGAAGATGCCGGCCGGTGTATCGCCGGTGTTAAAGGGCAAGGAAAATCCGGTCGTCGTCGCGGTGACCGTGCGAGGCGAAGAAGTGGTCGAGGAGGAAGCGGTGGCAACGCCGGCGGTGGCGGCGGAAGTACCCGCTACGGCACAGAAGGCGCCTACAGCGGAGGAAGCAGCGCTGGCCGGTAAGGCGGATAAGGGTGGCAAAGTCGGCAAGGGTGATAAAGGAGACAAAGACAAGAAGAAATAACAGAGACCTGCGGCACAATCCAGCCCGCTGCCGGCACTCGGCTGCGGGCTTTTTTTTCGAATGGATCACAGCCACTGTATCCGATTAATCGTTGGCCTCGGCAACACCGGCGCCGAGTACGAAGGCACGCGGCACAACGCGGGCTTCTGGTACGCCGACGCCGTCGCGCATAGGCTGGGAGCGCGCTTTTCGGGGGAACGCAAGTTCCACGGCGACGTCGCCCGCGCCCGCATTGGGGGTAATGAGCTCTGGCTGCTCAAACCGGGCACGTACGTCAATCGCTCCGGGCAGGCGATCGTGGCACTGGCGCTTTACTACAAGATATTGCCAACCCAGATCATGGTCGCGCACGACGAGCTCGACCTGCAACCCGGCTCGATCAAGCTGAAGCTCGGTGGCGGCACCGCCGGTCACAACGGCTTGAGGGACACGCAGTCGCGCCTATCAACCCCGGAATTCTGGCGCCTGCGGATCGGCATCGGGCATCCGCGCACACTGCAGCTCGAGCAGGAGGTTGGTGACTTCGTGCTGCATCCGCCGCGCAAAGAAGAAGTCGCGGCGATCGATCAGGCGATCGAGCGCGGTGAAGCAATCGTCGATCTGCTGGCGGACGGCAAATTCGAAGCAGCGATGCTGAGGTTGCATACGCGATAAACAAACGAACGCGTCAAAGCTGCAGCGCCATCACCTTCTCGCCTTCTTCCTCTTTGCCGGTATAGGTAAAGCCGAACGAGCCGTAGAAGCGTGCCAGCGAATCTGCCTTGCTCATGTGCGAAACCAACAGCCTTTTCGCGCCGGGGCGCGTACGGACGTGATCGATCAGGAGTTCGACCGCCGCGTGACCCGAGCCCTTGCGCTGATGTGCCTTGTCGATCATTAGCCGCCACAGAAAGAAGTCGGGCTCCTCGGGATACTCGGCGCGAGTCGGGTCGTAGAGCATCACGAATCCGACTAGCACATCATCGTCATGGATCGCCCGAAACCACGCCTCCGCGTAAAACGACGCCTCGGCGATCGACACCGCGTTCGGCGCCACTTGCGTTCCGCCGTCACCCGCATCGAGCTTGCACACCGCGCGCACGGTGTTGCGCGTGACTTCCTTTAGCGACACTGTCATAGGGGTTGCGATAATCGCACTTTCGCAGATCAAAAGTCACTGATGGCAGTCAAATGCGGCATCGTCGGCCTTCCGAACGTCGGCAAATCAACGCTGTTCAATGCGCTGACCAAGGCCGGCATCGCGGCAGAGAATTATCCGTTTTGCACGATCGAGCCGAACGTCGGCATCGTCGAGGTTCCTGACCCTCGATTGCACGCGCTCGCAACGATAGCGAAACCCGACAAGGTCATTCCCGCCGCGGTCGAGTTCGTCGATATCGCCGGCCTGGTGGCGGGTGCCAGCAAGGGCGAAGGATTGGGCAATCAGTTTCTCGCGAACATCCGCGAGTGCGATGCCATTGCACACATCGTGCGCTGTTTCGCCGATCCGAACATCGTGCACGTGGCCGGCAAGATAGACCCGATATCCGACATCGAGGTGATAAACACCGAGCTTGCACTCGCCGATCTCGCCACGGTCGACAAGCAGCTGGCCAAGTACAGCAAGGTTGCCAAATCGGGCGGGCTCAGTGTCGAGGGAAAGGAAGCGAAGCGGCTGGTCGACGTATTGGAAAAGATATTACCCGCGTTAAATCAGGGGCAACCGGTGCGCAGCGTCGATCTTTATCCCGAAGAACGCGCGATTGTTCGTCCGTTGTTCCTGCTGACCGCGAAGCCGACCATGTACGTCGCCAACGTCGAGGAGCACGGCTTCGAAAACAATCGCTGGCTGGATCAGGTGCGTGCGCATGCCGCGAAGGAGGCCGCACCGGTGGTAGCGGTTTGCGCAAAGATCGAAGCGGAAATTGCCGATCTTTCAGAAGACGACATGGCGGTCTTCTTGACCGACATGGGCATGCAGGAGCCGGGCTTGAATCGTGTGATTCGCGCCGGCTATCAGTTGCTGGGGCTGCTGACCTATTTCACCGCCGGTCCGAAGGAGGTGCGCGCATGGACGGTAACCGACGGCTCGACGGCGCCGCAGGCGGCAGGCGTCATTCATACCGATTTTGAGAAAGGGTTCATTCGCGCCGAAACGATTGCATTCGACGACTATGTGCGATGCAAGGGCGAGGTTGGCTCCAAGGATGCCGGCAAGATGCGCTTGGAAGGCAAGGATTATGTCGTGCGCGACGGCGATGTCATGCACTTCCGTTTCAATGTGTGAGCGCAATTCCGTGAACGCTCGCGTCGACGCATTGTGGTTGTACCCGATCAAGGGCTGCCGTGGCCTTGCGGTGCCGAGCGCAACGCTGGCGTCCACCGGCCTCGAAGTCGGCGGCATTGGCGATCGTGAATGGGTCGTCGTCGACGATCAAGGCGAATTCATAAGTCAGCGCGAGTTCCCGAAGATGGCGCAGATCGAAACGCGCCTGACCGGTGACTCATTGCGGCTGAAAGCTCCGGGCATGCTGCAGCTGAACATACCTTTTGAGTCGGAAGGCGATGTGCTCAGCGTGCGAGTGTGGAACGACCGGGTGGCCGCAGTGACGCAGGGAGAGATTGCCGATGCATGGCTGTCCGAATTCCTCGGCTTGCGCTGCCGCTTGATGCGCTTCGATCCGCAAGCGCAGCGAATTTCAAACCCTGCGTACACCGGCGCCACGATGGCGCCGTACAAGTTCGCCGATGCGTTCGCGCTGCTGCTGTGCTCTCGCGCGTCACTGGCCGACTTGAACGCGCGCCTGGCAGCAAAAGGAAACGCTTCGATCGGACTCGAACGCTTCCGTCCGAACATCGTGCTCGATGGTGTCGAGGTGTTCGAAGAGGACTATGTAGACGAGATCACCGTCGCCGGCGCGCGGTTGCAAATCGTAAAGCCGTGCGTGCGATGCACGGTGCCGAATGTTGATCCAGCCACCGGCGAAGCGGGGTTCGAGCCCGGCGATACGCTGGCGACGTTTCGCAACGACGTTCGGGCCGGTGGCATCACGTTCGGCGTGAACGCCATCGTCGTATCCGGTGCGGGCGCTGTGCTTTCCGCCGGCCAGGCAGTCGAAGTGAGCTTGCGCTTTTAGCCGGCGCTGTGCGTCGATAACCCGCGATACGTCCACGCACGCCACAGCGCTTCCAGCGGCCCTTGCTTCATCTTCATCGGCCCCAGCCATAGCTGACTCAACAGAGCCTGGCCCGCGAAGATTGCTGCAGCGAGCGCTGCGGTCTGCCAGTAACCCAGTCGCGGCCCGAGTGCCAGTCCCCAGCCCGACAGCAGCACGCCCATCGCGATCGATTGCAACAAATAGTTGGTCAGCGGCATGCGTCCGGCGGGCGCGAGCCACGCGATGACAGCCGGCGATGCTCGTCGCAAAAAAACGGATGCATAGAGAAAAGCCAGAGCAATGCTTAACAGCATCGGCACCGTCGCGCCCTGGGGTGTGGCCGCCAGTCCGTACGTCTCAACGTCCGACAGCATCCAGTAACCGTACAGCAACGCCGCCGGCAACCCGATCAGCAAACCAAGCACCGACGCAGCTCGCCACGCGCGTGCGTCGGGTTGCCGCAGCCAGCCCGCGCGCTGTGCCAGCATGCCGGTCAGCATCAGCGCGACGGTCAGCGGAAGCCCTATGAAGTTGCCGACAATAAGCTCACCGAATTCGCCGATGCGCACCGGCAATTGCTGCGCGTAATTGCCGCTGCCGAAAACCTCAAACTTGGCTGTCTCCTCGGCAACGAAGTCAGAGGACAGCGTGATGGCCGGACCAGCAGCCATGAATATCACCACACTAAAAAGCGCCATGCCGATCCACCAGTTGCGCGCTGCACGCGCGACACCGGCCACCTCGCGGTCGACGTACAGCAGCAACACCAATCCGGCGACGGCGTACATCTGGGTGATGTCGCCAAAGTAGAAAAGGATTCCGTGCAGCACACCGAAAATGAATAGAAAAAGCATTCGCCGCCGAAAGATCCTGCGTGGCTCGGGCGTCATCGTCTTCAGCTTTGCATATAGCAGCGAAAAACTGGCACCAAAGAGCATGGCGAACAGCGGCATGAACTTGAGGTTGACAAACGCCGCCGTCGCAAAGAGCGTGATGCGATCCAGCATGTTTGCATCCGGCGTCAGATAGCCGACCGGATTCGTTGCGCCGAATAAGAACGAATGAATGTTGACCTGCAGGATGCCCAGTAGCGCAAACCCGCGCAGCGCATCGATGCGCTCGTCGCGCACCGGCACGCCTGCGTTAGGCGTCATCGGCCGATGTTGCACCCATCTGCGCCATCTTGGCCTTCAGCCAGCGCTCGACCGACGGAAAGACGAACTTGCTGACGTCGCCGCCCATTAGCGCGATTTCACGCACGATACTGCCCGAGATGAACTGATACTGATCCGACGGCGTCAGAAACATCGTCTCGACGTCGGGCAGCAGGTAGCGGTTCATTCCGGCCATCTGAAACTCATACTCAAAATCAGAGACGGCCCGCAGCCCGCGGACGACGACGCGTGCGTTCTGCTCGCGCACGAAGTCTTTCAGCAGGCCGCGAAAACCAGCCACCTCGACGTTCGGATAGTGCGACAGCACTTCTCGCGCGATCGCAATACGCTCGTTCAAATCGAAGAACGGCTTCTTCGCGCGGCTGTCCGCGACACCCACAACTAATTTGGAGAACAGACCCCCCGCACGCCGAACCAGATCTTCATGGCCGCGTGTCAGCGGATCGAACGTGCCCGGATATACCGCGATCACCATCATCGTCTCCCGCCCGGCTGTGGACCTCTCGACGCCGGCCGGCGATTATTCATGCAGATTGGTGGCGCAGCAAATGAAAGTGCACGCGCCCGGCGCGCCCGGCTCGTGCCGGCTCGAGTCGATGTCGCGCCAGCATCGAGCTATCGAGGCCGGCAGTGCCTTCAGCGTAGATCAGGCCACCGGCAGTAACGAGACGCGCAGCCGCAGCCAGGGCTGGGAAGAGTAACGACGAATCAAACGGCGGATCGAGAAAGACAATCTCGAACGCCGCGTCCGGCCAGCGCGCCGCCACCGCCAGCGCGTCGCCAGCGACGACGTCAACGTTTTCTGCGCCCAGCCTGTGTTTGACCAGCGTCAGTTGTTCGACCAGCCGCCAATTATTCTCGACCAACGTGACCCGCTGCGCGCCGCGCGAGGCCACCTCAAAGCCCAGCGCGCCAGTGCCCGCGAAAAAATCGACCGCACGCACCGCGGCGAGATTGGGAATGAAATGCTCGATCCAGTTGAAAAGAGTTACGCGGACGCGGTCGGGGGTAGGTCTCAAGCCGGCGACGTCGACCACATTCAAGGGTGTTCGTTTCCACCTGCCGCCGATAATGCGCACGCGGTGCGGTGCGCTCGCAAAATTGCGCACCGCATGCGCGGCACGTGGTGTCGTGCGCCCCGACACTGCTTCGCGGCGATGCTTTGTTACACTGCCGCTCGACGGTCGCCCTGACGTTTTTCGTGTTGCTTCCTCGCCTTTCGACCGTCTGTTAGCCATCGCTCGATGATAAGTCCCGGCTCTTCCGGAAGCTCGAAGATCGGCTGGCTGTCGCGACTTAAGACCGGTCTTACCAAAACACGCGTCAACATCGTCGGTTTGTTTTCCGGCGGCGTCGTCGACGACGAATTTCTCGAGGAGCTCGAGCTCGCGTTGATCGGCGCCGATGTTGGCGTCACGACTTCGTCTCACGTCATCGAAGCAGTAAGAATGCGGATCAAGCTGGACGGTCTGCTGACGCAGGAGGAAGTACGTTGCGCATTGAGTGACGAGCTCACCGTGCTGCTCGCTCCGGCTGAAGGCCGCATCGATTTTTCGCAGGCACGCCCGCTGGTGCTGATGGTGGCAGGCATCAACGGCGCGGGTAAAACGACGTCGATCGGCAAACTGGCAAAGTGGCTCGCCGGTCAAAACAAGTCGGTGCTGTTAGCCGCCGGCGACACGTTTCGCGCGGCGGCGCGCGAACAGCTTGCCGTCTGGGGAGCACGCAACGATGTCGAAGTGATTGCGCAGAGCGGGGGCGACCCCGCCGCCGTCGTGTTCGATGCGGTTTCGGCAGCCAAGGCGCGCGGTATCGACGTTCTGATCGCAGATACCGCCGGTCGTCTGCCGACGCAGCAACATCTGATGGAAGAATTGAAAAGAATCAAACGCGCGCAGCAAAAAGCGCTGATGGGCGCGCCGCACCAGATCATCTTGATCATCGACGGCACCAACGGCCAGAATGCGCTGGCGCAGGTGCAGGCATTCGACGATGCAGTTGGACTGACGGGATTAATCATTACCAAACTCGATGGCACCGCCAAAGGTGGCGTCGTCGCCGCCATCGTCGAAGCCAGGCGCGGGCGGCCACTGCCGATTTTCTTTATCGGCGTCGGCGAGGCGATTGACGATCTGCAGCCGTTCGTGGCGCGCGAATTTGCCGATGCGCTGGTGGGCGCCTGATGCTGCTGGCCGCTGTCGATCTCGGGTCCAACAGCTTCCGGCTCGAAATCGGCAAGGTCGAAGAGGCTTACATTGCGCGCCATGGCTACTGGAAGGAAACGGTGCGCCTTGCTGCCGGGCTCGACGAAAGCAACAAGCTCAGCAAGAAGGCGATTGACATCGCCGTCGAGACTCTGGCCCGGATGAACGAGCGGCTGCGTGGCATGAAGAACGAACATGTGCGCGCGGTCGGGACGCAATCGCTGCGTCAGGCGCGCAATCTCGACCAATTCCTTCTCGAGGCACAGCACGCTCTCGGCTTTCCGATCGAAGTGATTTCGGGGCGTGAAGAGGCGCGCCTCGTGTTTGAAGGCTGCATGCACACACTGCCGCCATCAACTGCACGCAGGCTGGTGGTCGATATCGGCGGTGCCTCCACCGAAGTCATCGTCGGCAAGGGGTTCGTGGCCGACAACGCCGAGTCGTTCAAGGTGGGCTGCGTCAATACATCGCTGCGTTTCTTCAAGGATGGACGGATCGACCGATCGAGCCTGAAAAAAGCACAAGTCGCTGCCGCGGCAGAGCTCGAAGAGGCGATCTCTGTGTTCTCGCATGGACAATGGGATGAGGCGTACGGCTCGAGCGGCACGATCGGTGCCGTGTCCGACATTCTGCACACGCAAGGCTGGACCGACGGCACCATAACGCCGCAAGGTCTGTTGACGCTGCACTACGCATTGCTCGACGCCGGCGAGATCAAGCGCATTCGGCTCGCGGGCATGAAGCCCGAGCGGCAGGAGGTGCTGGTCGGCGGCGTCGCGGTGTTGTCGGCCGTGTGCGATTCTCTCGGCATCGAAGAACTGCGGCCAGCGCGCGGAGGCTTGCGTGTCGGCGTGCTGTACGACTTGCTCGGGCGGCGTGAACGCAAGGATCTGCGCGATACGACCGTGGTGCGCATGCAGACGAGGTTCGGCGTCGATCGCGCTCAGGCGCAACGTGTGGGCGCGCTGTCCGCACAGTTTTACGCGGCGCTGATGCCCGCAGGTGATGAGACGGAGAGCCGGCTGCGTTGGGCCGCGTCACTGCACGAAGTCGGATTCGCGATCTCGCACAACGACTATCACAAGCACTCAGCGTATCTAATCCAGCACAGCGACATTGCAGGGTTTTCAACGTCGGACCAGGAGCGCGTCGCGACCTTGGTGCTGGCGCAGCGCGGCAACCTGAAGAAGGTGCAAGCAGCGCTGGCCGATCACGAGATTGCAGCGAGGGTCCTTTCGCTGCGGCTGGCCGTCACGGTCGCGCACGCGCGACGTGCCGTGGAGCTACCCGACTGGTCGTTGAAGTTCGGAAAAAGCATCGAGCTCGGCTTAGCGAATGACTGGCTGACACGGCACCCGCTAACGCAGTATCTGCTGGAAGAAGAAGCCGCCCACTGGGAGCGAGTCGGCATTGCATTCACCCTGCGGACGACGTGACTGCTGACGATGCTCACACCAGGTCTGGATTGATTACCGCGCGCAGCAAGATTTCCTCATCGGCATCTTGCTCGCTGCGGCTGAACCACCATAGGCCGCCTTTCTTCAGCGACCAATCGCGTGCGCGCCCGCTCAGCAGGCTGCTTGCGACCAAGCCAAGCGTGGGTTGATGTCCAACGACGACCACGGCTGCTTTGGACTGCGGCCAATCGACGGCAGCGAGTACATCGGCCGCGGACGCACCGGGCGCTAAATCATCGAGCGTGCGCAGCTTAAACAACGAAATGTCGGCTAGTGCCTGTGCGGTCTGTTGCGCTCGACGCGCCGGGCTGACATAAAGCTTCGCGGTTTGCGGCAGGCGTGTGTGCAGCCATTCGGCGACGCGACGTGCTTGCTTTTCGCCCTTCGCGGTCAGCTTGCGGGCGAGGTCCGGCTCGCCGGGCTCAGCATCGGCATGACGCCAGAGAATCAGTTCCATCAGCTTTCGCCGACCTGAGCCGCTAGTTTTGTCAGCAGGCTGCGCTGTGCGGACCGGCCGCCGGCGCCAGCTTTCGGCGCGCGGTAGTCGCCGTCTGCGCCCAGAAGCCACGCGTCTCGAGTGTCTTCAAGATACGGAGTCAACCCTTCATCGACGACCCGTCTGCGCAATTTGGCCTCCAAGACCGGCCAGGCGATCTCGATGCGACGAAACAAATTGCGCCCCATCCAGTCGGCGCTCGACAAATACACCTTCGGCGCACCACCGTTGCGAAAGTAGTAGATGCGGTGATGCTCGAGAAAGCGGCCGACGATCGACCGCACGCGGATGTTGTCCGACAACCCCTTGACGCCGGCGCGCAGTGCGCAGGCACCGCGCACAATCAGATCAATCTTCACCCCTGCCTGAGATGCACCGTAAAGCGCGGTGATCGTGGCCTCATCGGTAAGCGCGTTCATCTTCGCAATTACGCGCGCCGCCTTCCCGCTCCTTGCGAGCTTCACCTCGTTGGCCAGCGCACGCAGCAGATTCCGGTGCAACGTGAACGGCGCCATCCACAGATGCTTCAGGCGCTCGACCCGGGTCAGGCTAGTCATATGCAGGAATGCCTTTTCCATATCGCTGCATATTTCCGCGTTGGCGGTCAGCATCCCGAAGTCGGTGTAAAGCTTGGTCGTCGCCGAGTGATAGTTGCCGGTGCCAAGATGTGCATAGCGCACCAGTGTCGGACGGCCGCGCACTTCTTCCCGCCGCAGTACCAGCGTCATCTTGCCGTGGGTCTTTAGGCCCAGCACGCCGTAAACAACTTGTGCGCCGACCGCTTCCAGCCGCTCCGCTAGGTTGATATTCGCCTCCTCGTCGAAGCGCGCTTTGAGCTCAACGATCGCCGTGACTTCCTTGCCGCGCCGCGCGGCCTCTTCCAGAATATCGACCATCACCGAGCTGATGCCGGTGCGATAAAGCGTCATCCGGATCGCGGCAACGCGCGGATCGACCGCCGATTGACGCAAGAACTCGATCACCGGCTCGAAACTCTCAAAGGGGTGATGTAGCAGGATGTCCCCCTGCTTCATCGCTTGGAACATGTCCGAGCTCTGTGTGACCTTACGCGGCCAGGCGGGAACAAACGGCGGCCAGCGCAGCTTCGGCTGAGTGAGCAAATCAACCAGCTGGTTGAGTCGCACTAAATTGACGGGTCCGTCGACCTGAAACACCGCTTCGCTCGGAATCTGAAATTGCTCCTGCAGCAGCTGCTGCAGCGGGAGCGGACACGTCCGCAGGATTTCCAGTCGCACCGCGTTACCGAAATGGCGCTGCGTCAGTTCCATCCGCATTGCCTGGCGCAAGTTGTGCACCTCCCGTTCGTCGACGGTCAGGTCAGAATCCCGTGTCACGCGAAACTGCGAAAAGCCACTGATCACGCGCCCTGGAAAAAGATCTTGAAGATGTGCACGTATGGCGGATGTGAGCAGCACGAACGCTTGTTTGCCAGGCGCAAGCTTGGAAGGAAGCGGGATCACCCGCGGCAGGACGCGCGGCACCTTGAGAATTGCAATCGCAGACGGCCGCCCGAACGCGTCCTTGCCTTGGAGCTGCATGATGAAGTTCAGAGATTTGTTCAGGACCTGCGGAAATGGATGCGAAGGATCGAGACCAATCGGCGCCAGCAGCGGCTTGACCTCGCGCTGCACGTAATCGCGCAGCCACGCGCGCTGCGCTTCCGTGCGCTGCGCATGATTGATGATCACTATGTTGTGCTGCGCTAGCGCGGGCATGATGGTGTGGTTGTAGAGCTCGTATTGCTGCTCGACAAGCCGGTGCGCGCGCTCGAGAACGGTTGCGTAAACCGGCGCGGAAACTCCGTCAGTCAGGTCAGAAACACGGACCTCGAAGAACTCGTCGAGGTTCGAAGAAACGATGCACACGTAGCGAAGCCGCTCGGCTAGCGGCACCGAAGCTCGCGCCGCCATGGCCAACACGCGTTCGTTGAACGCAAGCAGCGACAGCTCCCGGTTCAGATACAAGTCCGGCGGAGCAATCAACGGCGAGTCTCGCTTGGAGCGCTTACGCTTGGAATGCTTGCGATGATGGCGGCCAACCATAGTCATCCACGATGACAGTTCCATGACGGGCTCGCAAGCCGGCGGTGGATCCTCCACCGGCATTGCTTTCAGGGTAAGTGTTGACTCACTTGTCAGCCGCGGGCTTTGGCAATTCCGACTATATAGGTCGGAATTGAACTCTCCGTGCACCTGTTCCTCTAAGGCTTAGCACTCAAAAGAGGCGAGTGCTAAGCTAAATTGAAACTGGAGAAATACGTGGCGAGAAATACCAAGTCAGTGGGCACCGCCCTGGTCCCGTTCGGGGCGCAGGGTCTTGCACTCAGTCCCGGAAGCTTAGGCAGCATTGACGCTTACATTCAGGCAGTGAATCGGGTGCCGATGCTTACGCCTGACGAAGAGATTCGTTTGGCGCGGGAGTTCCGTGACAATGACAACCTGGATTCTGCGGGTCGGCTGGTGATGTCGCACCTGCGGCTGGTGGTCGCAGTTGCGCGCAACTATCTGGGGTACGGCCTGCCCCACGCCGACCTGATACAGGAAGGCAACATCGGCCTGATGAAGGCGGTTAAGCGCTTTGACCCGGAGCGAGGCGTTCGGTTGGTGTCCTTCGCCTTGCATTGGATCAAGGCCGAGATCCACGAGTACGTGCTGAAGAACTGGCGGCTGGTCAAAGTGGCGACCACCAAGGCCCAGCGCAAGCTGTTTTTCAACCTGCGCAGCATGAAGCAAGGGCTTGGAACGATGTCGCAGGATCAGGTCGACGAAATCGCCGCCAAGCTCAACGTAAAGCGCGAGGAAGTTTCGGAAATGGAAACGCGCCTGTCGGGCGGCGACATAGCACTCGAAGGTCGTACCGACGACGGCGACGAGGAATTCGCGCCGATCGCGTATCTGGCCGATGCCGATTCTGAGCCGACTCAGGTGCTACAGCGTCGCGAATACGACGTACTGCAGAGTGAAGGGGTACGCGAAGCGCTGGCAGAGCTCGATCCGCGCAGCCGCCGGATCGTTGAGGCGCGCTGGTTGAACGAGGACAAGGACGGCAACGTCGGCACGTCGACGTTGCACGACCTCGCCCAGGAATTTGGGGTGTCGGCGGAACGAATTCGCCAGATCGAAGCCAAAGCTTTGCAGAAGATGCGAAGCGCAATGGCGGAATACGCGTAAAGCGGGCAAGCCGTGGCGACCGTGGCTTCTGTTGGTTGAAGCAAGGGTCCGCCTCTGTTCTTCCCCCTCTCCTCCGATGAGGCGGACACTAAGCCCCGGTATCCCGGGGCTTTTTTTTGAACCCGGCAATGCAACTCCTCATGCACACGGCGCCTCCCGCGAGCGCTTTAGCGACCGCGGGTAGCGCGCGCCCGGTGGCAGGCAGGCTAGCTTTCGGTCGCTGCGTCCCGGAAGCGGCGCTGCTAGCACGTGCGCAGGCGGTCGGGCTGGACATCGGCGCCGCCGGCAAGGTTCAAGCACGCGGAAGCTGGCGCGACCCGCGGGTGCACGCGCAACTGTGCGCAGCGCTCGGTGTCGCGCTTGCGCCGGCCGTGCGTAGTGATTTGGAGTGGTACACGTGCCGGGGCGCGTTCTTTCACAACGACGCGCACTACGAAGCGCGGCTATTCGGCGTCTGGTGCATCGCCGGCCCCGAATCTGAAATCGTCTTTCCGCGCGCAGCGCTGCGGCTGCCCGCCGGGCCCGGAAGCATCGCAGTGTTCGATCCGTTCGAGGTGCATGGAGTGCTGGCGCCCGGTCGGACGGCGTACGAGGCGGATGATTATCACGCCGCCGAACCCAGTGTCTTTGTAGGATTCGAACTCGACATCAGCGCGGGAATTGCCGAAACCTTTGCCATTCTCGGACGTCCGCGGGGACGAGTGATTTCGAGCCGAACCCGCATCGACTCCGCTACGGGAGCGATCGACTCGTTCGGCTAGCTCAACAGCCGCTTCAGATCAGCGACCAGCTGCTCGGTACCCTCGCCCTGCTTGACAAACAAACGCACTCGCCCTTCGCGGTCGATGACGTAGGTACCGGCGGTGTGGTCGACCGAGTATGACGTCGGCGTCTTGCCCGCGACCTTCTGATAGAAAACCTTGAATTCCTTCGCGGTGGCCGCTGTTTGCTCCGGCGAGCCGTAAAGCGCGACAAAACTCGGATCAAACGACGGAACGTAACGCGCCAGCACTGCTGGCGAATCGCGCTCGGGATCGAGGGTGATGAAAAGCACCTGCAGCTGGTCTCCATCTTTGCCCAGCTGCTTTTTGACGTGCGCCATATCGCTTAGTGTCGTCGGGCACACGTCGGGGCATTGCGTAAAGCCAAAAAAAACCGCAACCACCTTACCGCGATAGTCACTCAGCGTGCGCTTCGAACCCGTGTGATCCGTCAACGCAAAGGCGCGCGCGTAGTCGGCGCCGGTAATGTCGACGCTGTTGAACTTCTGCGCACCCCCGCCGCAGCCGGCGAGCAGCACTGCCAACGCCACGAGCCAACGGCCGATCATGCAAATTTGTCTATCAGCAGGGCGGCGAACAGCGCCGCCAGGTAGACGATCGAATAACTGAAGGTAGCGCGTGCCAGGCGGTCGCTGTAGTTTCGATAAAGACGCCACGCGTAGCCGACGAAAATGGCGCCCAGCACAAGCGCCATGACCAGGTAGGGTAAGCCTGCCATGCGAATCACGAACGGCAGAATCGTCACCGCAACCAGCACCAGTGTGTACATCAGGATGTGCAGCCGCGTCAGCATAACGCCGTGCGTCACCGGCAGCATCGGCAATCCCGCCTTCCGATAGTCCTCGATCCGATACAGCGCGAGTGCCCAGAAATGCGGCGGCGTCCAAACGAAAATGATCAGCGCCAGCAGCCATGCCTCGGCGGGTGTGCTGTTGGTCATCGCGGCCCAGCCGAGCACCGGCGGCATCGCGCCACTCATGCCACCGATGACGATGTTCTGCGGCGTATGAGGTTTCAGCAGCACCGTGTACACCAACGCGTACCCGACGAACGTCGCGAACGTCAGCCACATCGTCAGCGGATTGACGAAGCGCCCGAGCAGCCACATGCCGATGCCGCCCAGTAACCCGGAGAACACAATCGCCTGCAGCGGCGACAACGCGCCGCGCGGCAGCGGGCGCATGCGCGTACGAACCATTTTGCCGTCGATGTGTTGTTCGATCAGCGAATTGACGGCGAATGCGGCGCCCGCCAGCAGCCAGATACCGACGGTCGCGACCAGCACCAGGCGCCAAGGCGGCAACTCGGCAGTCGACAAGAACATGCCGATGACCGCGCAGAAGATCGCGAGCTGAGTAACGCGCGGCTTGGTGAGCGCCCAGTATTGCGCGAGTAATTGCTGCGCACTACGTTCGGCGCGGGGAGAAGAGTCGGAACTGATATGGCCAGTCATACGGCAACCCGGACAACAACATGTAAGTCTAGCGATCTGCGAGATGTCCGATGCAAGGCCACCACGAGCGCGACCACGAGCAGCGCCGCACCGCCACTATGCAGCACAGCGAGCAAGAGCGGCCATTTGAGGACGACGTTGGACAGCCCCGTCAGCAACTGCAATACCAGCAGGCCGAGCAGGCCGCGTGCCAACTGGGGAATTCCGGCGCGCCAAAGCTGCCAGGCAAGCGCAATAACTGTCGACACAACAGCGATCGAAAAGATTCGGTGCGCCCAATGGATCGCCACCAACGCTTGCACCGCGATCACTTCGCCTGCACCGGTCTGTCCGAGAGCGCGCCACCAGGTAAAGCCGTTCGAAAAATCCATTGGTGGAAAAAGGGTGCCTTGGCATAAAGGAAAATCCGGACACGCCATCACTGCGTAGTTGCTACTGACCCACCCGCCGAGCGCGATCTGAACCACGACGCTCGCGAATGCAACGATCGCGAAACTACGCAGATGTGGTGCCGCCACCGCGACGGGCGTGAGCGCTTCGCGCACGGCGATCGTCGTCAGCAACGCCAACAACCCGATCCCGCCGAGCAGATGCAGCGTCACGATTGACGGCTGCAGCTTCATTGTCACCGTCAGCGCGCCGAACGCGCCCTGCACGCAGACCCATATCAGCGCCGCCGTCGGCAACCACGCCGAACTGGCCGCCAACGATTCGCGCGTTGCGACACGCCGCCACGCCTGCACCGTCAACACGATGATCAATATGCCCACCGCGAGTGCGAGATAGCGATGGATCATTTCGATCCACGCTTTGCTGACGCTAACCGGGCCGCTTGGCAATGCAGCTTGTGCATCGCGGATTTCCAGGCCGGCCGCCGACGGATTGGACCGGCCGTAGCAGCCAGGCCAGTCGGGGCAGCCCAGCCCCGCATCGCTCAACCGCGTGAAGCTGCCCACCATGATCAGGTCAAGCGTCAGAAAGGCGGTAACCCAAGCGAGCTTGCGGTACTTGTGCGGATCGCGCGAGCGCCACACGTAAACGAGGGGCGCAGCGGCGATCGAGATCGCGATCACTGCCAGCCAGAAGAGTGCGAGTCCGTTCATTGTGCGTCGGTTTGCGGCGGGCGCGACTCGATGCGAATCCAGCCGGCGGCGACCTTTAACAGCTTGGCGACGTCCCGCTGGATGCCCTTCGGCTCCGCATTTTTCGGCCACCGGAGCATCAGATTGCCGCGCGGATCGATCAACCAGATGTGGTCCTGCAGGCGCGCATCGGGCGTTTCGGGGAGCACCAGAAAATCGCGCAGCAGACGGAGCGGCGCGCGCACGAAGTGCGTGCCTTCGTACTCGCGCATCAGCATGATCGGCAACGGTTGCTGATCTGAGACCAGCCAGACCCGTTCGATGTTCTCGCGATCCTTGCCGGTCATCGTGCGCTGCTGCCGCATCATCAGCAGCTTGTCAGCGCACTGCTGCTCGCAGCGACCGCCATCGACCATCACGAACACCCAATGTCCGACGAGCGTGCGCAAGTCAAAAGAGGTGCCGTCGAGGTTTACCAACGGCAGATTCGGTACCGGACGCTGTGGCGAAATCAATGTGCCGTAATTAGTGCGGGTTGCGGGCGGCACGAGGTAATAAGCGATGTAGGCCGCCGCGATCGGCATGATAGTGATCGCAAGCAAGATATATAGCGGCCAGGACCGGGGCCAGCGCTTCTTCATCGTTTAACGAGCGCTTTCCAGCCGAAGTAAACACCCAGCGTTGCAATCAGCGCCGCCAGTGCAAACCACTGAAATGCGTAGCCACGATGCCTGGCGACACCGCTAGCGGGCTGTGGCCACTCACGCCGCAGGCCATCTGCTGCGCTTTCACCAGTCTGACGAACGACGAAGTGCGCGACAGTGCGCTTCGCCACCAGTTCGTAGGCTTCGTAATCGAGGTTCTGCCACAACCCCTGCAGCCGATGTTCCGGCGCGCGACCCAGTTCAAGTAGCGCCGACGGACGCGCCACAGCGATTCCTTCGATGCTGACGCGCCCTGTGGGTGCCGCGACGTTGGGCATCACCCCCGCGTTACGCGGCGCCCATCCGCGATCGATCAGCACGGCGGGAGCTTCTTCGCCGATCACGAGTGGTGTGATCACGTAGTAGCCAGGGACGCCATCCAGTAGTCGGTTGTTTAGGTATACGGTGCCCGATCGATCGAACACGCCGCTGACCCGAACCTTGCGGGGCAGCGCCGCCGCTGCTTCATCGAGTGAAGCACGCGAACGCGAGATCTCAAACGGCGTCGCGCGTTTCGCGGCATCGGCTTTTGCCTGCAGCGCCAGCTTCTCGTCACCGCGGCGTGTTTGCCACATGCCAAGTGAGAAGGTCACTCCAACACCGACAACCGCCGCGATCAGCGCAAGAATCAGCTTCGAAGGTGGCATCGAGGTGAGTGCAATAATCTGCGACGCATGCGAATCATCATTGTTATTGCCATGATCGGCATCCTGGCGGCGCTTGGATCCGCGCTTTTCTACCTAATGCGCGACAAGGGCGGCACCAACCGCATGGTGAACGCGCTGACAATCCGCGTCGGCCTGTCGGTCGCGTTGTTCCTGTTCATTCTGTTCAGCTACTGGATGGGTTGGATCGCGCCGCGTAAATACTAGCGACCCGGGCGCTGCCGGACGCCAATTGCCTAAAGCCAGTAGACGACGATGTAAAGGCCGATCCAGACCACGTCGACAAAGTGCCAGTACCAGGCCGCGCCTTCGAATGCGAAATGGTGATCGGGCTTGAAATGGCCGCTTATCAAACGCAGCAGCACAACCGACAGCATCAGCGCCCCGAGGAACACGTGAAAGCCGTGAAATCCGGTCAGCATGAAGAAAGTCGAGCCGAAAATGCCCGACGTCAGCTTCAGGTTCAGATCACGATAAGCATGACCGTACTCAAATATCTGCACGCCGAGAAACGTCAGGCCAAGCACGATCGTGATCGCGAGCCACGTGATCGCCCGGTTGCGGTGGTCAGCCCGTAGTGCGTGATGCGCGATCGTCAACGTCACCCCGGAGGACAACAGCAATGCAGTGTTGATCGTCGGCAGCCAAAATGGGCCGAGTCGCGTAAACGGATCGATTGTCCCGGCTGGTCCGGCATGTGGCCACGTTGCCAAGAAGTCAGGCCATAGAAGTTTGTGGTCGAAGTCACCGAGCAGCGGCAGGCTGATCGCGCGCGCGTAAAAAAGTGCACCGAAAAAAGATGCGAAGAACATCACCTCGGAAAAGATGAACCAACTCATTCCCCAGCGAAATGAGACGTCGACCTTGCGGTTGTAGGCGCCGTGTTCGGACTCACGCGACACGATCGAAAACCAACCGATCAACATGTAAACCAGAGTCCCGAACCCGATCGCAAGCGAAAACCAGCCGAGCGAGTTGTGATTGACCACCATCGCCGCGCCGAACATCGTGAAGATCATCGCAACGCTGCCGACCGCAGGCCACTGCGAAGGCGCCGGCACGTAATACAGCGGGCCGTGTGCAGGCGCGGAATGCGTTGCACTGTGCAGTTCAGCCATGTTCGCTTCCTTCTTGCTCAAGACAAGACCAACTTGACGACGCCGATCAAAAGGGCGACAAATGACGCCGCTGCCATCAGGCCGACGACGATAACGTGAACGGGGTTCAGCTGAGCTGCGTCCCTTTCGTACTCGGACTTCCGGCGTACGCCGAAAAACGACCACAAGACTGCGCGCGCAGTCTGCCCAAAGCTCGCACTTGGCGGCGCTGTAGGTGCTGGGTGCGAATCAGGATTCATAAATTCTGCTTATTGCACGGCAGCCACTGCGCCGGCGACTTCGAAAAACGTATACGACAAAGTGATCGTCTTCACGTCCGCCGGCAGCTTTGGATCGATAAAGAACAGCACCGGAAATTGGCGCGTCTCACCGGCTGCCAGCACCTGCTGCTTAAAGCAAAAACACTCGAGCTTCTGTAAGAACTGTGCGGCCTGCATCGGTGCGTAACTCGGAATCGCCTGCCCGGCCATCGCGCGGTTTTCGAGGTTGACCAGGTCGTATTGCACCCGGACCAGTTCGCCTGGATGCACTTCAGCGTGGTTCGTGTGCGGCCGGAAGCGCCATGCGCCCTGTTTGTTGGCATCAAACTCAACGACCACCGTGCGGTTCAAATCCACCTGCGTATTGCGCGCGGCACGCTCGGCGCTCGGATTGCGTGAGGTAAGCACGTTGATGCCGGTGACCTCGCAGATCTTTCGATAAAGCGGCACCAGGGCCCATCCGAAGCCGAACATCAGCACAGCAACGACAACCAGCTTGCGCAGCGTCGTGCGATTCCCGACGTCGGAGGCGCGGCCCTCAGCGCTCATGTCATTGAGCTAAAAACCAGTACTTGGCAATCACGCCGGCGAAAAAGACGAGCGCGATCGAAAACAGGATCAGCGCTGTTCGCAAGTTCCGGTTGTAACGCCCACCGCCAGAGGCGTTCGATGGCTCAATACTTGTCATTTGACGACCGGCGGCGTTTCGAACGTGTGGAAAGGCGGCGGCGACGGCAGCGTCCATTCCAGCCCACCATCAACCGAATGCCATGGATCGGCCGCCGCTTTTGGGCCGCCCTGAATGCATTTGATGATGATGTACAGGAACAACAGCTGCGACAGCCCAAATCCCAACGCGCTGACCGACGCGAACGCGTTGAAATCGGCAAATTGCATCGGATAGTCCGCAAAACGCCGCGGCATGCCCGCCAGCCCCAGAAAATGCATCGGGAAAAACGTGGCGTTGAAGAAAATCATCGACAGCCAGAAATGCCATTTGCCAAGTTTCTCGTCGTACATATGGCCGGTCCATTTCGGCAGCCAGTAGTACGCGCCGGCAAACAGCGAGAACAGCGAACCGGCCACCAGCACGTAATGGAAATGCGCAACGACGTAGTAAGTGTCCTGCACCTGGATGTCAATCGGCGCCATCGCGAGGATCAGACCAGTGAACCCGCCCATGGTGAACACGAAGATGAAACCGATCGCGAACAGCATCGGCGTCTCCAGACTGATCGAGCCGCGATACATCGTTGCGATCCAGTTGAACACCTTCACTCCAGTGGGCACCGCAATCAGCATCGTCGCGTACATGAAGAACAGCTGCCCGGTCACCGGCATGCCGGTCGTGAACATGTGGTGCGCCCAGACGATGAACGACAGGATTGCGATCGACGCCGTGGCATACACCATCGATGCGTAGCCAAACAGCGGCTTGCGAGAGAAGACCGGCACCACCTGCGAGATGATGCCGAAGCCCGGCAGGATCATGATGTACACCTCGGGGTGCCCGAAGAACCAGAAGATGTGCTGGAACATCACCGGATCGCCGCCGCCGGCAGCGTTGAAGAAGCTGGTGCCGAAATGCCGGTCGGTCAGTGTCATCGTGATCGCACCCGCGAGTACCGGCATCACCGCGATCAGCAGATATGCGGTGATCAGCCAGGTCCAGACGAACATCGGCATCTTCATCAACGTCATGCCTGGCGCGCGCATGTTCAAAATCGTCGTGATGATGTTGATCGATCCCATGATCGAGCTGGCGCCCGCGATATGCAGCGCGAAGATCGCGAGGTCCATGCCCGGACCCATTTGCACCGTCAGCGGCGCATAGAGCGTCCAGCCGGCCGCGGTGGCGCCGCCCGGAACGAAGAACGACGCGACCAGCAATAGCGCCACCGGCGGCAACAACCAGAAGCTGAAGTTGTTCATGCGCGCGAACGCCATATCCGGCGCGCCGACCATCAGGGGAACCTGCCAGTTCGCAAACCCGACGAAGGCCGGCATGATCGCGCCGAACACCATGATCAGGCCGTGCATCGTCGTCAGCTGATTGAAAAACTCGGGCCGCCAGAACTGCAATCCCGGTTGGAATAGTTCCAGGCGCACGCCGAGCGCCAGCACGCCACCGATCATGAACATCGTGAACGAAAACCACAGGTACATCGTGCCGATGTCCTTGTGATTGGTCGCGTAGAGCCAGCGGCGCCAGCCGGACGGCGCATGGTTATGGGCGGCATCGTGCGCGGGATCATGCGCATGCCCTGCAACGGCTCCGTGCTCAGTCGGGTGGGGAGTAATGGCGCTCATTTGCTGTGTCCCATGTTCTCTATTTCGCAGGGGCGGTGCGAGCCGCGCGAAAATCGGCGGGCTGCACGATGCCACCCTGATTGCCGAACGAATTCTTTACATGCGTGGCGACGGCCGCAAGTTCGACGTCCGACAGCGCCTTCCATGAAGGCATCGCGTTGCGGCCATTCAATACGATCTGCAGCATCTCAGGGGTGTTGGCGACGACTTTGCTGCCGGCCAGCGGTGGAAACGCCGGCGGCGCACCGAGTCCGGTCGGTTGGTGGCACACTTGGCAGTTCGACTGGTAGACAGTCTGCCCGCGCGCAACGAGTTCTGGCTGGGTCCAGACCTTGGCAGGATCGTCGGCCAGCGCCGCCATCGCCTGCTTTCTGCTCGTGACCCACTTCGTGTAGTCCTCGGCGGAAACGACCTTTACCGCGATCGGCATGAACGCATGGTCCTTGCCGCACAGCTCGTAGCATCGACCGTAGAACGTTCCGAGTTTATCGGCGCGAAACCAGGCGTCTCGCGTGAAGCCCGGAATCGCATCCTGCTTGACGCCGAGTTCCGGTACACCCCACGCATGAATGACGTCGCTGGCAGTCGTTATGACGCGCACTTTCCGGTTCACGGGCACCACCAGCGGCTCGGTGACCTCGCTCAGATAAAGATCGGTCTTCGCTTCGCTGCCTTCGATCTGTGCGCGCGGCGTTGCCAGGCGCGACAAAAAGCCGATGCCTTCCCCCTCGCCTCGAATGTAGTCATAACCCCACTGCCATTGATACCCAGTCGCCTTGATCGTCAGATCGGCGTTGCTGGTGTCTTTCATCGCCACTACGGTGCGGGTTGCAGGCAGCGCCATCAGAATGATGATGATGAACGGGATCACGGTCCATACGATCTCTACCGTCGTGTTCTCGTGCCAATTGGCCGCGACCGCGCCTTTCGACTTGCGGTGCCTCCAAATCGAATAAAACATCACGCCGAACACAAGTAGGAAAATCGCGCCGCAGATAATCAGCATGAAGTCATGCAGCGCGTAGATGTCTTCTGCGAGCTGCGTCGCCGGCGGCGGCAGGTTGTAGCGGCTGCGGACTGCCGCGGCTGCGTCACCAACCAGGATTGCCAGCGCCGCAGGCGCAATGGAGCGCATTCCGTTTGCTAGTAACTGACCGAATTTCATCGCCGCTTCATCGCCTTCGCTGTCGCTGCCGCACCGTTTGCTGCGTCGTGGTCAAAGATTTCCGGCGCGGGCGCGCATCAGCGGACCGCTCAGCTCGCGGCCTAGCTGCATGCGCCGCTGATCGAGCAAGTACCGGCCCAGCTCGAGTTTGAGTTCCGGCGTCGTCAGATAAACACGCACGCGCCTGCCCCAACGCTTGCCACGCGACTCGACGTCAATGTGAGCAACCCGTGGATCAAGCTTCCATCGATGAGTGCGCACACCATCGCCCTGCTCCACCGTTAACGCGTCCGGCCCGACCGCGATGCGTTCGAAGTCGGCCGCATGCCGCCCATAGCAAAGAAACGCAATCGCCACTGCCACCAGCTCGAGACCTACAAAAGGAAGCACCATCCACAATCCGAAGGCGGCAAAACCCAGACCAAAGACGAAGGAAACCGCCACCAGCGATCCAAAGACCAGCGCCAGCTGCCGCGGCGGCGCCGAGCAATTGCGCTTGATCAACCAGATGTTTGGTACCGGTATGGCTGCGGGCATTGGCCGCGGATTATATTGGAGAGTGTTCCTCGTGTACGCGAGCCTCTCGGCTCGCACGTGCATTGGTCAGGACGAGCTGGCCCGTCCGCTTTGAATGGCTGCCAGGATGACAGTTTATTTTGGCGGTATGCGCAGATTCTGCCCTGGGTAGATCTTGTCCGGGTGGGTCAGCATCGGCTTGTTCGCCTCAAAGATTTTCTGATAGGCATTTGCGTCGCCATAGAACTCCTTGGCAATCTTGGACAGCGTATCGCCCTTGACCACGGTATAGAACTTCGATTCAGGCTGCGAAAGGTCAACCGTCATTTTGTCGTCGACGGCCGCAATACCATGCACGTTGCCGGCGGCCAGGACGATTTTTTCCTTCGTCGCCTGATCTTTCGCGATGCCATAAACTTTGGCGGTCGCGCTAGCGCCATCGTACGTAACGGTCAGACCGGTCGCACTTAGCCCCATTGAGTTGATGTATTTCTCGATCGCGGTGGCCGCTTCGCGATTGGCGTCGGCAATCGCCGCCGCATCTGCCTGGGGGGCCGCCATCGCCGTCTTGCCGAACAATTTCTCTCCAGCGTCCTTGAAAAACGAAATGATTGACATCGAATACTCCGTGGTTGAAAGCAATTGATAATTGTCAGGCAAGCTTTGGCGCTCAAGCGCCTCGGTTGCGACTCGCCAATTCTGCACGCACCGCTTCGACCGTGATGGCTGCAGTCCTGCCTGCAATTGGCTGCGGCTTCCACGCGTGACCGTAGGCGACTTCGAAGGTTAGTCGAATTCGCCCGTCGTCTCCTCGTTGCGCGTCCAGCGCGTGAAGCATTTCGCGCGCCTGCCGGCCCGAAGGCAGGAATCGAGCGCGATCGTCGCGCGGGTTTCCGCCCAGCGCGCGCACTTCGCGCAGCAATTCCTGAGGCGAGGCGTAGGTCAGCGTGATCAGCTCAGCGTCCATCACCGGCGTCGCAAATCCGCTTGCGACCATCATGTCGCCGAAATCGTGCATGTCAATGAACGGCATCGGGCGCGCATCCGGGAGATTGATCGCCGCCACGCGCAATTCCTTCAGCGTGTCCGGGCCGAAACAGCTGAACATCAGCAAGCCATCGGTCTTAAGCACCCGCTTCCACTCGGGAAATACGGTATGCGGCTCCGGGTGCCAGTGCAGCATCAGGTTCGAAAAGACCAGTTCGACACTGTCACCGGCGATCGGCAGCCGACCGCCGTCGCCAACCACGCGATGCGCTGAAGTGCCGCGCAGCCAGCGGCCGACACGTGTGCTGATCGCGTCCCTATCGCCCACACCGATCATGCGCTCGGAAATATCGAGCCCGATCCAGCTCGCACGTGGATACCGCGCAAGCAACAGCCTACATGTCTCGGCAGTTCCGCAGCCGACGTCCAAAATGCGGCGCGGCGCCAGGCGGATGTACTGCAGCCGTTCGATCAGGCGCTGCGCGATCTCGCGCGGCAACGCCGCGCTGGCGCTGAAGCGCGCCGCGCGCGCGTCGAACTGGCGGCGCACGGTAGTGACACGCGCCGGAACGCGCGGTGGCGCCACCATCGTAGGCGTCAGTTCGGAAGTTCCGGGACCAAGCGGCATCGTCAGTCGAGTATATGCAGCTATGCTCGATTGAACCTTTGATCCCGATTCATGTTGCGTGCCCTGGCGTACCTGATGTTGCCGCCACACTGCGTGGTGTGCGAGCTTCAACCCTGCGCAGAGAGCGTCTCGATTTGCGCCGAATGCGAGGCCGATTTTTTTTCGATAAGGTCGCGCTGCGACCGATGCGCGATCGGCGTCCCAGAGGCACCGAACGGTGCACCCTCGACGTGCGGGCGATGTCTCGCGAGCAATCCCAATTTCGATGCAACGGCAGCGCTCGCGGACTACGTTTCTCCGATCGACGGAATGGTTAAGGCAGTCAAGTTCAGAGCGCGCCTCGATCTAGCGGAGTTTTTTGGACGCTTTCTGGCAAAGCGGAACTCGGCTCAACTCGTCCTATTCGGCGATGCCGTCGTGCTTCCAGTGCCGATGGCATTCGAGCGCGTGCAACAGCGCGGCTTCAACCAGTCGCATCACATTGCGCGCGCCTTCGCCGCCGCCGCCGGAGTCCGTTTAGTCACTGATCGATTGCTACGCGTTCGCCATTCTCCCCCGCAGCAATCGTTGGCGCTGAACGAGCGGCGGCGCAACGTGCGCGGCGCATTCGCCGTCGAGGGAGCGCTCAGTGGCCAGCGTGTGTTCGTCGTCGACGACGTGATGACTAGCGGCAGCACGCTCGATGAAGTCGCGCATGTTCTTAAAAAAGCCGGCGCGTCGCACGTTCATAACCTGATCGTGGCGCGAACTCCTTAAACGCGATGTTCCATATCGTTCTGGTCGAGCCGGAGATTCCACCCAATACCGGTAACATCATCCGCTTAGCCGCCAATACCGGCGCAACGTTGCACTTGGTGGCGCCGCTCGGTTTCGATCTGGACGACAAGCAGCTACGGCGCGCGGGACTCGACTACCGCGAATTCGCGGCGGTCAAGGTGCACGCAAGCTTCGACGCGCTCGTTAGCAGCGAGAAGCCACCGGCCGAGCGTCTGTTTGCGCTGACAACACGGAGCGCGCGTTTGATTGGCGACGTCCGATTCGCACCTCACGACTGGCTTGTGTTCGGGAACGAAACCGCGGGCCTGTCCGACGCGATTCGCGAGCGCTTTGCGCCGACGCAGAGGATCCGCCTGCCAATGCGCCCCGGCAACCGCAGCTTGAATTTGTCGAACGCGGTGGCAGTGGTGGTCTTCGAAGCGTGGCGCCAGGCGAACTACGCAGGTGGAAGCTGACGCTCACCCCAGCGACACGTGGTCGGTCGCCGACAGCGTCGTCCGCTCCGGGGCAACCCAGCCGCGCAAACGATTCAACAACCGGTCCGGTGCGCGCTCGACCAACAACAGATCCTGGTGCTCGTGCCGAATAAAACGTTCCCCCACCGCGTGCTGCAGAAAGCTCAGCAAGGCGTCGAAGTAGCCTTCAACATTCAGCAGCCCGACGGGTTTGGCCTGCAGCCGAAGCTGCAGCCAGGTCACCATTTCAAACATTTCCTCGAGCGTGCCGAAACCGCCGGGAAGCACGATAAACGCATCACTGCGCAGCGCCATCGTCTGTTTGCGCGTGTGCATTGAGTCGACGACGATCAACTCGCTCAAACCGATATGCGCAACTTCGGGCTGCATCAAATGCTCTGGAATAACCCCGACAACGCGTCCGCCGCACGCAAGCGCCTCATCGGCCAGCGCGCCCATCAGTCCGACATGGCCGCCGCCGTACACCATCTCCACGCCGCTTTGCGCCAGTAAACGCGCTGTGGCTCGCGCGGCAACGATGTACTCGGCCCGCCCACCGGGCTGCGAGCCGCAAAAGACACATACAGCGCCAATGGTCACGACAACCCCGCCTCCGTTTTCGGCTCGCGCGCAAGCAACGTCCGCAGCGCCTGCGACGGCGTCGAAGTGCGGTCGAGCACTGCGCATACCGCTTGTGTAATCGGCATGTCGATTCCGCAGGAGCGCGCGCGCGCCAGCACCGAATGCGCGGAACGCGCGCCTTCGGCCACATGGCCAAGGTCCGCGGTTGCCTGCCGCACGTTGGCTCCGCGTCCGAGCGCCAGACCCACCCTGCGGTTGCGCGACAGCTCACCGGTCGCGGTCAAGATCAAATCGCCGATGCCAGTCAGCCCCATGAAGGTCTCGGCGCGCGCCCCGGTGGCGATACCAAAGCGAGTCATCTCGACCAGCCCGCGCGTAATCAATGCGGCGCGTGCGTTCAGTCCTAGCTCGAGCGCGTCCGATATCCCGGTCGCTATCGCGATCACATTTTTTACGGCACCACCGACTTCGACCCCGACCACGTCGTCCGTCGAATAGATCCGCATCGCGCCACCATGCAGTGCCTCAGTAATAAATGCGCAAAATGTGGGGTCTCCGGCTACCGTCAGTGCGGTCGGTAAACCGCGTGCGACCTCGATGGCAAAGCTCGGTCCCGAAAGCGGGCCGGCATCCTTACGATCGCCTGTTTCTTCGCGCACGACCTGATGCGGCAGTTGCGCGCGCCGCTGCTCGAAGCCCTTGCACAGCCAAACCAGCGGCGCCGACGGGGCGATGCATATCACGTCGCGCACGACCGCGCGAAGCGCATCGGTCGGGGTTGCGATCAGCAGCAAGCCGCCGGCCGCGCCGTGCGCCACTGCCGACTTCAGGTCATCGCTGAATTGAAGCGGTTGAGGCAACGCGAGCGCGGGTAGGTAACGGTCGTTGACCCGATCGCGGGCCAGAAGGGCGCATTGCTCGGCGTTGCGCGCATACAAGATCACCGAATGGCGCGCGCTGAGTACCGCAGCGATCGCTGTGCCCCACGCCCCCGCGCCGAGCACTGCGATGTTCATGGCAGCTATGCGCTGGCTGCGCCGCTACCGTTGGCCGAGGCCACTGCGGGCTGCTGCTGCATCGCCGCCATCTTCTGCGAATAAAACGCCTCGAAGTTGATCTCGGCAAGATGAATCGCAGGCAGTCCGGTGCGCGATATCAGGTCGGCGATATTGGCGCGCAGGTACGGGTAAATGATGCCCGGGCAGACGACGCCCAGCACAGGGCCCATCTGCTCGCTGCTCAAGTTCCGAATCTCGAAAATGCCGCCCTGCTTGCCTTCGACCAGGAACAGCACCTTGTCTTTAACCTTCGCGGTCGCCGTTACGCGCACGACGACCTCGTGCACGGCATCGATCACTGCCGTATTGCTGACCTCGAGCTGAATGTCCACCGATGGCGCCTCGGCTTCGAGAAAGATCTGCGGTGCGTGCGGCATCTCAAGCGATGCATCCTTCAGGTACACCCGCTGCAGCTGAAATACGGGGGTTTGATCTGCGCCGATGGCGCTGGTGCCAGCAACGGCAGGGTTTGTGTCGTTCATTTTGTTTCCTGGTTACGCGGCGAGCAGCGGCACGAGCTTGCCGTCGCGATCAAGCGCCGACAATTCGTCAAAGCCACCGACGTGGGTATTGCCGATATAGATCTGCGGTACCGTCCGCCGCCCGGTTCGGGTCGTCATCTCGTCGCGGCGCGCCGGGTCGAGATCGACTCTGATTTTCTCGATGTCACTTACGCCACGCGCCTTCAGCAGCGCCTCGGCGCGCTGGCAGTAGGGGCAAACCGCGGTGCTGTACATCACCACGTGCGCTGTCATTTAATCCTCAATCACGTTCTGAGCGGCAATCCTGCTTCGCGCCAGGCTGCGAGTCCGCCGCCCAAAACAAAGACTTCATTGAACCCGCTCGACCGCAGCTGCGCAGCCACTTTGCCCGCTCCTTGGCCGTTCGCGCAAACGACAATCAGTGGTTTGTCTTTCTTCAGCCCGCCGGCACCGTTCTTGACCTTGTCGGCCGGCAGGTTGCGCGCGTTCGGAAGTGAGCCTTTCGCGAATTCCTCCGGCGGTCGTATGTCGACGATCGTCGCATTCTTGCCGTTGATCAGCTGCGTGACCTGCAGCGTCGTCAAAGTCGGACCCGAAGCGCGCGTCCGAACCAGCGGCCACAGCAACATCCCGCCGCTCGCGAGAGCAAGCGCCACGAGAAAAACGTTGTCGATGAGAAACTGCACGGGGAACCAACGAGACCGGCGACGAAGGGGCGCGGATTATAGAATAGCCCGATGTACAAGCTCGTTCTGTTGCGCCATGGCGAGAGCCAATGGAACCTCGAGAACCGCTTTACCGGCTGGACCGATGTTGACCTGACCGACAACGGTCGGCGCGAAGCGCTTGCCGCGGGAACGCTGCTGCGCGAGCAAGGATTCACATTCGACATTGCCTACACATCGGTGCTGAGACGAGCAATCCGGACGTTGTGGATCGCGCTCGATGTACTCGACCTGATGTGGTTGCCGGTGGTTCACAGTTGGCGCCTGAACGAGCGCCACTACGGTGCTCTGCAAGGGCTCAACAAAGCCGAAACCGCGGCTCAGTTCGGCGAAGAGCAAGTGTTGAAGTGGCGCCGCGCCTACGCGGTTGCGCCGGAGCCGCTTGCATCAAGCGGACTGGCCGATGATCCGCGCTATAAACATCTGAAGCCGGAGGACATGCCCACCACCGAGAGTCTGAAAGACACGGTGGGACGGGTCGTGCCGTTCTGGACCGACTCGATTGCCCCCGCCATCTTGCGTGGCCGCCGCGTCCTTGTGGCGGCGCACGGCAACTCACTGCGAGCGTTGATCAAGCATCTCGATCACTTGTCCGACGAGGACGTCGTGGCGCTCAACGTCCCCACCGCACGGCCGCTAGTCTATGAGCTGGATTCCGAACTGAAGCCAATCCGGCACTATTACCTTGGCGACGCCGCTGAGATCGCGCGCGCGGTGCAGGCGGTGGCTGCGCAGGGTCAGGTCAAAGCCAGATAAAACGATACTGGGCGGAACGTATGGGTCGCGACTGCTGTCGGACGTACGGTCAACCGATCGGCACGGCGGTTGCAATAGATGCAGCGGGCCTATACTTTGAAGTAGGTTTCCAACAGCGGCCTTTTGTTTAGCTTCAGTGGTTCGCGTCGCGTTAGTGTTCACTCGACAAACGTCGAAAATTGGGGGTGGCATGGCTGGCAGGGCTCGTAGTTTCGGACTAATCGGCGTCGGCGCGGTTGCCGGCGTGCTAGTCAGCCTCGGGATTTCGGCTTATGCGTTCCGCGATACGCGCGGACCGATTCCGCTGGAAGAGATTCGTGCTTTCACCGACGTGTTCGGCGCGGTTAAGGCCAATTATGTCGAACCCGTCGACGACAAGAAACTGATGCACGAGGCTATTTCGGGCATGCTCGCCGGACTGGATCCGCATTCGGCTTATCTGGACGCCGATGCGTTCAAGGACATGCAAAGCGACATTCAGGGCGAGTTTGGCGGCCTGGGTATCGAAGTCGGTGCCGAAGAAGGCATCATCAAGGTAATCGCCCCGATCGACGACACGCCTGCAGCGCGCGCCGGGATCAAGGCGGGCGATCTGATTATCAAGATCGACGACAAGGTTACGCGCGGGTTGACGTTGCCGGAGGCGGTGAAGTTGATGCGCGGCAAGCCGCGCACACCTATCACGCTGATTGTTGCGCGAAAGGGCGAAGACAAGCCGCTCGAATTCAAGCTGGTGCGCGACGTGATCCGCGTGCAGTCAGTCAAATCCAAAATGATTGAGCCGGGTTACGGTTTCGTCCGGGTTTCCCAATTTAAGGAGAAGACCGTCGACGACCTGGTCAGGCAGATCAACGATCTCTACAAGCAGGGGCCGCTGAAGGGGCTGGTGCTCGATATTCGCAACGATCCGGGTGGGTTGCTTCACTCCGCGGTTGGCGTGTCGGCCGCGTTCCTGCCGGCCAAGGCGCTGGTCGTTTCAACCGATGGCCGTACCGACGATGCGCGCCGCAAGTTTGTCGCTGCGCCCGAAGACTACTTGCGCGGGCGGGGCGAAGACATTCTTTCGAAGCTCCCGCCACAGGTGAAGACGGTGCCGCTGATTGTGCTGGTCAACGGCGCCTCCGCGTCGGCGTCCGAGATCGTGGCCGGCGCCCTGCAGGACCACAAGCGCGCGGTGGTGCTCGGTACACAGACGTTCGGCAAGGGCTCGGTGCAGACCATCATTCCGCTGCGTGTCGACGGCGATCAGCCGGCCGCCATCAAGCTCACCACCGCGCGTTACTACACGCCCAAGGGCCGCTCGATACAAGCCAAGGGCATCGTTCCCGACTTCGCCGTCGAAGACACGCCCGAGGGCAACTTTGCCGGCTTTAACGTACGCGAGTCCGACCTGGTGCGGCATCTGGAAAATGCGAAGGTCGAAGACGCCACGCGCGCGGCAACAGTACCGGGCGCGTCGGCTCCACGCGGCTCCGCGACGCCTTCCTCGGTACCGGTCAAGCCGATCGATGGCAAATCGGTTTCTCCGAAGCGCTACGACTGGGGCTCTCCGGAGGACTATCAATTGCTGCAGGCGATTAACCACTTGAAGGGCAAGCCGGTCGAAATTGCCAAGCCGAAACCCGACAGCGTCGCCGTAACAGCCGTGCCTGCGCGCTGAGGTGCGATTGATTCGCCAACAACGGGCCGCGCTGCGGCCCGTTTTGTTTGACATGATCGAAACGGATTTGAACGACGATCAACTGCTGCGCTATTCGCGGCATATCTTGCTGAACGAGATCGGCATCGAGGGCCAGCGGCGGATTCGGTCGGCGCGCACGCTGGTCGTCGGTGCCGGCGGGTTAGGGTCACCCGCGGCGTACTACCTCGCCTCGGCAGGCGTCGCGTCGATCACCCTGGTCGACGGCGACGCAGTCGATCTGACCAACCTGCAGCGCCAGATTCTGCACACGACCGAGCGCGTCGGTACGGCGAAAGCGCTCTCAGGACAGGCGGCGTTGCAAGCGATCAATCCGGAGGTCGAGGTGATTCCGATTGCGCGCCGCGTCGACGGTGCAGTGCTAGGCGATCTGGTGCAGCAGTCATCGATCGTGCTCGACTGTTCGGACAACTTCGAAACGCGCCACGCGATCAACCGCGCGTGCGTGACCCACCGCAAGCCGCTCGCATCGGGGGCGGCGATCCGCTTCGACGGGCAGATTGCGGTTTTTGATCTGCGCGATGCCGAGTCGCCGTGCTACGCGTGCCTGTTTCCACCCAGCGATGGCGAAGAGGAGCTATGTTCAACAATGGGTGTTTTCGCGCCGCTTACCGGAATTATCGGAACCATGCAGGCAGCCGAGGCGCTGAAGCTTGCCGCCGGGATCGGTCAGACGCTGAGCGGCCGGCTGATGATGCTCGATGCATTGACGATGCGCTGGCACACGGTCAGCGTGACGCGCGATCCAGGTTGCCCGGTGTGCGGCGGCCGGGCTTCCGCCGCTAGCTGACCAGCGAAGGCATCTGCGCGTCCAGCCCCTCGGTGGGCGACTTGCGAAAACCGCTTTTCGCAAAGCGGTGCCAGCGGCCTAGCACGAATGCCAGTACCAACGTCGCGCGTGCGCCTGGATCGAACGAGTCGGGCAATTCGTTCTCGCCCACTGCCACCTTGAAGCTTTGCTTGATCGACGCCTCGATCCGCTCGAACAACTGATTCATCCGTTCCTGCAGCCGCTCGTTCTCGTTGACCAGGGCGTCGCCGATCAGCACCCGTGTCATGCCGCGGTTAGTCTGCGCAAAGTCGAGCAACATGCTGATCATCGCCCGCACCTGCGTCGAGCCCGACGGTTCCTCGGTAGAGATCTTGTTGATCAGGCCGAAGACGGTCGTTTCAATGAACTCGATCAGTCCCTCGAACATCTGGGCCTTGCTCGCAAAGTGGCGATAAAGCGCCGCTTCGGACACGTCGAGGCGCGCCGCCAGCGCAGCCGTGGTGACCTTTTCACCTTTCGGCTCTTCGAGCATCGAAGCAAGCATTTGCAAAATTTGCAGCTTGCGGGCACCTGGCTTACGCGACCCTTGCGCAGGGATGTCCATGACGACCCGTGCCTGAGGTTGAACAGTCCGTCGGTGGAACGACCGATCGGCCGGCGGCCGACGTGAAGGCATACTATCTTAGAAAGCCGCACCCGCGAACACTTTCGCGCTCCGCCAAAGGGCGGAAGTAGGCCGGAATCGCGGCCCGGATGCTCGCTTTAGCGCGCTATCGAATGCTACAGAAGCAGTACGAGACAGCGGCCAGCGGATTTTCGCGCGCGCCTAAGAGCAGCTCGAGGTCACGCTTGACGGCGGCGCTCTCGCGGCCGAGCAAGCCGCCCAGCCCAAGCTCGGACCTAAGCGCCACCGCGACCCGGCTAAACAGCAGAGAAAGGTAGCGATTGAGCCCGCGTGGCTCCGGTTCGACGTACTCGAGCCGATATCCGTCGCCCAAGTGCGCTCTGGTGGCGGCGCTCTTTACCGCCATGTCGATTCCACCCAGCGCATCGACCAGCCCCCGCTCCTTCGCCTGCGCGCCGGTCCAGACACGGCCCTGCGCGACTTCATTAATCTTTTCCGGCGTCGAATTGCGATGCTCGGCAACTAGCCCGATGAACTCGCGATAGTTTGAGTTGACCACCAGCTCGATCGATTGCGCCAGACGCCTGTCGATCGGTCGGCGCACATCGGACGCACCAGCAAGCCACGTCGTCGAAACGCCGTCGACATTGACACCCAGCTTTTCCATCGTGCCTTCAAAGGTCGGCAGCAGGCCGAACACGCCGATCGAGCCGGTGATCGTGGCCGGATCTGCGATGACTTCATCGGCGCCCATCGCGATCCAGTACCCGCCCGACGCTGCGACATCGCCCATCGAAGCCACCACCGGCTTGCCGGCCTTGCGCGTTAAGTCGAGCTGCTCGCGAATCATTTCCGAAGCCTGCACCAGCCCGCCGGGAGAATCGATTCGCAGCACGACTGCCTTGATACTGTCATCCTGCCGCGCGCGCTGAATCAACTCGGCCATCGTGCGCGCGCCTACCCGTCCCTGCCGCGCTTCGCCGCCCGTGATCTCGCCTTGCGCGACGATCACGCCAACGGCGTCGCCGCCCATCGGCTCGCGGGTGCGGCGAACGTACGAATAGAGCGATATCTGGCGAAACGTCTCGCGATCTTCGAGGCTGCGCGGAGCCCCGCCTTGCAGAAGCTGCTCGCGAAATTGGTCGCGAGTTTTCAGGCCGTCGACCAGCCGTTCCTTTAATGCCAGCTGCGCTATGTCACCGCCGGCCGACGCCAGCCGCTGCGGCAGATCCGCGATGACGGCATCGACGGTGCCCGGCTTTAGTTTCCGTACACGCTCCACGTCGCCGGTCCACGTGGCCCACAGACCATTCAGCAACAATGAGTCCGCTTCTTTCGCCTCGGGCGTGGCGCCGGTCCGTGTGAACGGCTCGGAAAAACTCTTGTAACGCCCCGCCTGGAATGCGTTGACTTTCACGCCGAGCTTATCGAGCAGTGTCTTGTAATAACCGCGCGTTGCTGCGAGGCCGCGCACGCTGATCGCGCCCGCCGGATGCAAATAAACTTCGTTGGCGTGCGCTGCGAGGTAGTACTGGCCCTGGCTGTAACTTTCGCCCCACGCATACACCGGCTTTCCACTGGCCTTGAAACGATCAAGCGCCGCGCCGACCTCGCGCAAAGTTGCCAAGCCGGCGCCGCGCATCTCGTCGAGTACCAGCACCAGGCGGGTAATCTGGCGATCCTTGGCTGCGGTGTCGATTGCCAGCAGTACGTCACGCACGCGCGTCTCAAAGCGTTGTTCGCCGAGCGCTTCGGCCACCGCTGCTTCGCGCGGACCGATTGTGTACTCCTCGACGATCTCGCCCTGCAAATTGACGACTAGTGCGCTATCGGGTCCGAGCGTACCCGGTCCATCGCCCGCAAACCACGCCACCAACAACAACGCGATGATTCCCAGGAACAGCACGTTGAATACCAACTGGCGGGTGAAATTGAGAAAACGCCAAAGGCCGCCGAAGAAGCGACGAATGAAACCGGGTCGATCGGCCATGCAAACTCCAGGGTGAAGCAGCTTGAGGGAGCGCGAGCTTACGCGACCCGCCGCGCTAATGACTCTTGATCATCGTGCCCACGCCCTGGTCGGTCAGGATCTCCAGCAGCAGGCAGTGATCGACCCGGCCATCGATGATGTGCACCGAGTTAACGCCGCTCTTCGCGGCCTCGAGCGCGGACGAGATTTTTGGCAGCATGCCGCCGGAGATGGTGCCATCGGCAAACAGGTCTTCGATCTGCCGCGCCGAAAGCCCCGTCAACAATCTGCCGCCCTTGTCGAGCACGCCCGGCGTGTTCGTCAGCATCACCAGCTTCTCGGCTTTAAGTATTTCGGCGATCTTGCCGGCGACGACATCGGCATTGATGTTGTAGGTCACATTGTCGGCGCCGAAACCGATCGGCGAAATCACCGGAATGAACGCATCGTCCTGCAACGCCTTGACCACGGCCGGATTGATGGCCTCAATCTCGCCAACGTGACCGATGTCGTGGCTCTTAGATGGATCAGCAATGTCGGGAAGCCGCAGCTTGCGCGCGCGAATCAGGCCACCGTCCTTGCCGGTCAAACCGACCGCCTGACCGCCAAAGCGGTTGATCAACGTCACCAACTCGCCCTGCACTTCGCCTGCCAGCACCCACTCGACGACCTCCATCGTCTCTGCGTCCGTGACGCGCATTCCCTGCACAAAGGTCGATTTTTTTCCGACGCGCTCGAGAGCTTCGTCGATCTGCGGCCCGCCGCCGTGCACTACAACCGGGTTCATGCCTACCAGCTTCAAAAGCACGACGTCGTGCGCGAATGCTTCCTTCAGATTCTGATCGACCATCGCGTTGCCGCCGTACTTGACGACGATGGTCTTGCCGTGAAATCGGCGAATGTAGGGCAGCGCTTCGGACAGGATCTCCGCTTTCAGCTGCGGAGCAATCAGTGCAGTGTCAGCTGTCTCGATGTCGGCAGTCACAGCATCCATGGGCGCCGCGAATGTTACACGCGCACTTCGGCGCTCTACGGTGCGCGCAGGCGAATTTCAATTTCGACCGGCTGCGTCACCAGCTTCTTGTCGCGCGTCTCAATGCGCAATTCGACTTTGACCTTTTCACCTACGGCGAGCGGTCGCTTCAGATCCATCAGCATTAGATGACGGCCGCCGGGCTTCAGATCGATCGGCTGTCCGGGCGGCAACTCGAGATTCGCAATTGGACGCATCCGCATCACGCTGCCGTCCATCACCATTTCGTGAATCTCGGCCACACCCGCCACCGCGGTCGCCACACCGATCACGCGCGCGCCATCCTTCGACGTCAGCCGCATGAAGGCGCCCGCGCCTATTTGCCCGGTCACCGTCGGCCGTGCCCACGCCGATTGCACGTCGACCGGCCCTGGGTCTCCCGCGTGCGCGGCCAACGATAGCGCCATCAATGCGCAGAGTACGAACCGCTTCAAAGTCACCTCACCTACAGAACGTAGCGTGCAAGATCTTCGTCGCGCGCCAGGTCGGCTAATCTAGCATCGACATAGGCAGCGTCGATTCGTACTTGCTGTGCCTCGCTGCTCACCTGACTGCCCGCGCCGAACGACACTTCCTCAAGCAGTTTTTCCAGCACCGTGTAAAGCCTGCGCGCGCCGATATTTTCGGTCCTTTCGTTGACCTGATGAGCAATCTCCGCCAGTCGGTGAATGCCGTCGTCGGTAAACTGCAGCTTGCAATCGTCGGTCGCCAGTAACGCTTCGTATTGCTGCGTCAGGCTCGCATCGGTCGTTTTCAGAATGCGCTCGAAATCGTCGACTGTCAGCGAATCGAGCTCGACCCGAATCGGAAAGCGGCCCTGCAGCTCGGGAATCAGGTCCGATGGTTTGGCAAGGTGAAACGCGCCCGACGCGATGAACAGGATATGGTCGGTTTTGACCATGCCGTACTTGGTGTTTACCGTCGTGCCTTCCACCAGCGGCAACAGATCGCGCTGCACGCCCTGGCGCGAGACATCCGCACCCTGCAGCTCCGAGCGCGAAGCAATCTTGTCGATCTCGTCGAGGAACACGATGCCATTGGATTCGGCATTCGCAATTGCGCGCGTCTTCAACTCGTCGTCGTTGACCATGCGCGACGCTTCTTCGTCGACCAGCAGCTTCAGCGCTTCCCTGACGACGAGCTTGCGCGGCTTGCGGCGCTCACGGCCGAGATTCGAAAACATCGTCTGAATCTGCTGCGTCAGTTCCTCCATCCCTGGCGGGGCCATCACTTCCATTGTTGGGTTGCCCGCCGCCAGCTCGATTTCGATTTCCCTGTCGTCAAGCTCGCCTTCGCGCAGTTTCTTGCGAAACTTCTGTCGCGTCGCGTTCTGATCGTCACGGCTGCCGGCCGAAAACCCGACATCGCGCGCGGGCGGCACCAGGATGTCGAGAACCCGATCTTCGGCAGCATCCTGCGCGCGCGTGGCCACCTTTTTGGTTTCCGTCTCACGCGTCTGCTTGATCGAGATATCCACCAGGTCACGAATGATCGTGTCGACATCCCGGCCGACGTATCCGACTTCTGTGAATTTGGTCGCTTCAACCTTGATGAACGGCGCGTCGGCCAGGCGCGCAAGGCGGCGCGCTATCTCGGTCTTGCCCACACCGGTCGGCCCGATCATCAGAATGTTTTTCGGTGTGATTTCCGAGCGCAGCGGCTCGGCGACTTGCTGCCGGCGCCAGCGGTTGCGCAACGCAACCGCCACCGCGCGCTTGGCGCGATCCTGACCGACGATGTGCTTATTCAGCTCGTGGACGATTTCTCTGGGGGTCATCATAAAGAGGCGCTCCTCGTGCACGCGATCGCTGCGCGATCGCACGTGCAGTCGTCGCGATTAGATAGGCACGCTCCCTTCGGAGCGGCCGCGCGTACGCGCGCTGTACAACGACAGGGGAGACCTTACTTCGATCGCCATGGCCTCACTGATCACTCGATCGACTCGATCGTGTGAGTCTGATTCGTATAGATGCACAGATCGCCGGCAATTTCGAGCGCCTTCTTGACCAGCTGTGCCGGCGGCAAATCAGTGTTGTCGAGCAGTGCGCGCGCAGCCGCGTGGGCGTACGGACCGCCCGAACCAATCGAAATCAGACCCAGCTCGGGTTCGAGCACATCGCCGGTGCCGGTGATGATCAATGAAGTTTCGCGATCGGCGACCGCGAGCATTGCTTCCAGCCTGCGCAGGATTCGGTCGGTGCGCCAGTCTTTCGCGAGCTCGACCGCGGAGCGCATTAGGTTGCCCTGATGTTTGTCGAGCTTGGCGTCGAACCGCTCGAACAGGGTGAAGGCGTCGGCGGTGGCGCCCGCGAAGCCCGCGAGAATGCGATCGTGATGCAGGCGACGCACCTTCTTGGCACCCTGCTTAACCACGATGTTGCCGAGCGTGACCTGGCCGTCGCCACCCATCGCGACCTTCGAGCCACGGCGGGCGGAGACGATCGTCGTCCCATGAAAGACTTCCATTCAATTAGCCCTATCCCGAAGCCGCAAGAATACGGCCTAGATAAGGGCGATCGAGCAGGCTTCTAGACCCGGCGTAACTGGATCTGCGCGACGGCGTCGACGCCGAGAAGCGCAAACAACGCGCCGATCAGGTAGTTGACGTTGCGAAACTCGATGCTGGCGCCGTTCTGGCGCACCCTGGTGACCATCGCGAGCATGCCGGTAGCAGTCGCGAATTCGACTCTTTTCAGATACATGCAATCAACGACCAGACGCTTGTCAAGGCGTGACGCCGCCATCAGGCGGCCAAAATGGGGCTCGCCTTCGCCGCGCAACGTCCCACGCCACGAAAGACCATCAACCGGTTCGGCAACGGCTGCCTTTGGCACCGCCGCGCGGGTCTTTAGGTTTGGCGGCGCGGGCTCCCAGGAGGGAGGCGATACTTCGTACGTGATGCAGTACTGAATTCCGGTTTCTTCAAAGTCGTGCTGTCGGTTCAGCAGACGGAACACTTCGAGTAGCAGCATCCACACCGCGTCGCTCGGGTCGCGCCGCCCTGCTTCGACCGCGGCGCGCAACGGGGTCAGCAGCTGATCGGCGCCCTGCAGCAGCAACTCGTGACTGGCGCGCTTGAAGGCGTTGATCACGCGCAGCAGCAGTTCGGCACCGACAGGATCGATGCTGCGTACGTTCGAGGAATCGAGTGTGATGGACTGGTGCGACAGCGAATGATTCTTCAACTGTTCGAGATGCTTGATCACGCCTTCATCGACCGCCTCGGGCAGCATGATGATGGGTGCCGCGGCCGGCTGGCCCAACTGCCCAACCGCAGAGCTCATCGCAGGATCTGAAGCATCTTTATATTCGATCCAAGCCGGAGGCGAGCTTTCGAACCGAAGCACGTACTCGATCGTCAAGCTGTCGAATCCCGCTTTGTCGCCGCGCTGCTGCAGCAGCTCGAACAACATCAACCAACCACGCTGGGCGGACTCTCCGAGCTGATCGGACTGGATCGCCGCACGCAGCCCGGCTTCCGCCGGCTCGATAAGGCCATTGGCAAACAGGATTGCAGTTTCCTCGATTGCGGACCCACCGCCTTCGGCAGACACCTCGAATGCATTGACGTTGCCTGCCCAATCCTCGGAGATGACATCGAGCAACTCAGCCGGTTTTTCGTCTTTGCCGTTGGCGGGCGCCGCTTGCAAGGCATCGGGTTGTTGCGATGGCCGCTGCAAGGTCGAGTTCGCCGCAGAGTTCGGGAACATCGTCGGCGCACCACCGGGGCGCAGGAAATCGCGCGCCATTTCAGACTCGATCGCATCGATCTTGGCCGCCGTTTCGAGGGCCAGTGTTCGATGCAAATCTTTGTCGGGCATTGCGCTGGTGGCAGTCGCCGGACCCTGAGTACCACGCGCCAGGGTCGATGCGGGATTGCGATTGACGGGCCCCGGAAGAGGCCGTGACGCTTGCTTGACGGGCGCGCGCGAACCGGCCTTCACGGCCGGTGCGGCATCTTTGGAATCTTTCTTAAAGAAGGAAAAGGCCACTAACGTTTACCGTCGTCCGTTTTTTACTCGCGCCATCAGACTCGCCGGTGCGCATAACTCGCACACACGATTCTGGCACTGGCAGCCCCTATCACAGACTGCGGAGGCACCGGAAACAAGTAAGCCTTTTCGCCTAAGTGCGATTACATCCACTGGCTCAACAGCCGTCGTGGTCGCACTTAATACCGTGTTCGAGTGAGCAAGCGCCGATCGCGTTTGATAGTAACAACTTTAGACCCTCCTCAAACCGTCGATCTGCACCGCAATCCCGCCTGTCGGTGAGTCTGAATTCGAACGACCAAAAATGCTCCTCAGTCACCGAACATTTTCTGCTTCAGCTCGCGCCGCTGCTGCGCCTCCAGCGACAGCGTCGCCGTAGGACGTGCCAACAGGCGCGGGATCCCGATCGGATCTCCGGTTTCTTCGCAATAGCCGTACTCGCCGCTGTCGATCCTTGCAAGCGCCTGCTGCACCTTCTTCAGCAGCTTGCGTTCGCGGTCGCGCGTGCGCAATTCAAGCGCGTGTTCTTCCTCGATCGTCGCGCGGTCGGCCGGGTCGGGAACGATGACCGATTCGCGCAGATGCTCGGTGGTCTCGTCTGCGTTCTGCAGCAGTTCGCCTTCCATCTGCTGCAGCCTGTGTTTGAAGTATGCGAGCTGTTCTGCGTTCATGTAGTCCGACTCGCGCGTCTTCAGCAACTGCTCCTCGGTCGGCAGACGCTTGCCATTAACGACGACAGGCTCTTCGCTGCGAGTTGCCGATCGTGCCAACAGATAATCATGCGCAGCGGCCAGGTCTTTTGGTGTCGGGGCCGGTGTCACTTTGGGAGGAGGCGTCATCGGCCCCGTATTGGCGAGCCCGGGAGCCGGCATCGGCGGTATCGGCCGTTGATCTTTCGCTGCACGTGCGGGTCTGCCGCCGCGCGGCCGGCCCGATGGCAACGCACTCGACGCACCGGATGGCTTCCCACCCTTGGCCAACGCAGCGCCCCTGGCCACGGGCGCGCTACTGCCACGCGAAGGTTTTGCAGACTTAGCGCTGGTCTTCGCTTTGCGAGAAACGCTCGCGCTCTTGCTTTTGGACGCAGGCGCTTTCGCTTTGCGCGCTGACGGCTTCCGCATTTTCTTAGCCGCCGTCTTCCTAACAGCCGCCTTCTTCACAGTCTTCTTCGCCGGTTTCTTCGGTGCCGGTCGGCGGGACTGGGCGATCTTCTTGGCCGGTTTCTTTGCTGCAGCCATCGGTAAACCTCTTTAGTGAATTCGTGTGTGTCGGTGTCGTGCGCAGTTCGACGCGCTCAGCGCGCCAGACACGCCTCGAGACCCTTGACGATTGCTTCTCTCGGCAAATTGCGGCCGATAAAAACAACCTTGCTGGAAGGCTTTTCATTCGCAGCCCATGGGCGGCCCACGTCAGCCCCCATCAGCATGTGAACGCCCTGAAAAATGGTGCGGCGATTGCTGCCGTTCATGAAAAGCACGCCTTTATACCGAAGCATGTCTTGCCCGTAAACCTGAGTCAGGCCCCCCAGATATTCCTCGAGCTTGGCCGGATCGAACGGGCGGTTCGATTGAAAAACAAATGCCTTGATCGCATCGTCGTGGTGACGATGGCCGTTATGTTGATGATGATCATGGCCCCCGTCATTGTCATGATGGTTGTGTTTGCCTTCCGGTGCCGCGGCCGGATGTTCGCCGGCCAAGAACTCCGGGTCGATTTCAAGAATCGCATTCAGATTGAATCCGCGGACGTCGAGCACGTCACCGATCGGCACGTTGCCGAAGTTGACCGACTTGATCGGCGCGCGCGGATTCATCTGGATCAAGCGGTCTTTTAGCGACTGTGCGTCGCCTTCGGTAACGAGGTCGACCTTGCTCATCAAAATGCGATCGGCGAATCCGACCTGGCTTTGCGCCTCTGGCTGCTGATCCAGCGTGTCGTGCCCGTGTTTTGCGTCAACCACAGTAATTACCGCATCGAGCAGGTAATAGCTCGAGATGCCGTCGTCCATGAAAAACGTCTGCGTCACCGGACCAGGGTTGGCCATGCCCGTCGTCTCGATGATCACGCGCTCGAACTCGATCGCACCCGATTGCCGCTTCGCCTTCAGGTCATTCAGTATGCGCACAAGGTCGCCGCGCACGGTGCAACAGATGCAGCCGTTGTTCATCTCGATGATCTGCTCGCCGGATTCGGACACGAGCAGCTCGTTGTCGATGCCTTCCGGCCCGAACTCGTTTTCGATCACTGCGATCTTGTGTCCATGCTGCTCCGTCAGAATCCGATTCAGCAGCGTGGTCTTGCCGGCGCCGAGAAACCCCGTCAAAACGGTGACTGGAACCTGCGGAACACTTGCATTGACTTCCATAAACCGCCCGTCATGAAGCTAACTCGGGGCGCCGATGTGCGGCGCGAAGGGGCGAGAGTTTAGTTGAAATGGGCGGCGCGATTAACTGCGCCGGCGGGCGCGGGGATGCGCAGCGTCATAGGCCTTGGCTAAATGTTGCCAGTCGAGCCGTGTGTAAATCTGGGTAGTGGCGATGTTGGAGTGCCCGAGCAGTTCCTGCACCGCACGCAGATCGCCGCTGGACTGAAGCAGGTGTGACGCGAAGCTGTGGCGCAACACGTGCGGATGTACATGAACGCCGAGGCCGAGTTTGCGTGACAGCAGTGCAAGCCGTGACTGCACGCTGCGCGCCGAGAGCCTCCTGCCGGCGGCGCCGATGAACAAAGCGCGCGCATCGGGGACGATCGTCGCGCGCGCATTCAACCAGCGCAAGAGTGCCGCGCAGGCGGGCGCGCCGATCGGTACCTGGCGCGACTTGCCGCCTTTACCCGTCACCGTCGCTTCGGCCGCCGCTAGATCAATCCAGCTTGCAGACGCCGCGTGCGCGCCCGACGCATTGAAGTAGTGCACGTCGAGCGAGACGAGCTCGGCGAGTCGGAGTCCGCTCGAATAAAGCAGTTCGACGATCGCGTGATCGCGCCAAGCAAGCAGCGACTCTTCGGCAGGCTGCGACGCGAAGGTCACTGCCTGGTCGGCCGACAGCGCCTTCGGAAGGCGCTTGACGCGTTTGGGTCCGCGCACGCCAACGACCGGATTGCCCGCTGCGTCCCCGCGCTCACATAGCCACCGGTACATTGAACGCCACGCCGACAGCGTGCGGGCGATTGACGCCGGAGCCAGACCGCCGGCGTGCAGTTTGGCCACATTGCAGCGAATGTCGTGCGCGCTCAGCGCGCCAAACGGTTGCTTACCGCTTAGTTGCAACAAGCGATCAAGATCAGCTCGATATGCAGCCAGTGTATGGGGCGATGCTCGGCGCTGTACCGAAAGTTCGAGCAGAAAGGCATCGATCAGCGCGCCACTCATCGATGAGTGCGCGATCAGGCGCGCAGCCGTGCCAGCGCGGCGCTGGCCAACTCACCGATGCGCTCCAGAAAGGCGGTTCCCATCGCGGAATGAAACCGGTCGGCGTCGGGCGAGCCCAGCACCAGCATGCCGAATGTCTGCGGATCCTCTCCCGCGCCTTCAAACCGCAGCGGTAGCAACGCGACGCTCTTGACCGCGCCCTCGGGTCCCAGCCATGAAGCCGCTTCAAAGCCCACATTGGACCCGCAAAACGGAACGCGCATGCTGTTGGCAAACGTGATCGTGTCGTTTTCGACTGCGCGCGCGCAGTCGAGCGTGGCATACGCCGGGTTCGCGTTCCAGAGACGAAGGGCGGCGTGAGGGACTTCGAAAACACGCTTCAATTCATCGACCACGATGGCAGGCAATTGGGCGGGACCGGTTGCCGTTAAGAGTGCGCGCACCCACGACATCAATTTCTCGGCGATGGCATCGTTTTCGTGTCCGTGCCGCACCATTTCGGCGACTCTGCTTTCGAGCGCCTTGACGCGCTCGCGCAGCATCAGCGACTGGCGCTCGACGAGCGAGATGGCCTGTCCGTCGTGCGGATGCGGCAGCTGCATCTGCGCCAGCAACTGCGGATGCTGGTCGAAAAAATCGTGGTGCCGCGCTAGGTAGTGCGCAACATCGTCTGCCTGCAGGGTCGTAATCGTGGTCATAGGGGCATCAGGAGTCAAAGTTCGATCTCGCCTTTAAATACCGTCGTAGCCGGGCCGGTCATCAGTACCGGCTGCACCGCACCCGCGCGCCCGCTGTCGGTCCATTCGACCTTCAGCTCGCCGCCGCGGGCAATCACCGTAACCGGAGTATCGAGCAATTTGCGCCGAATTCCGCTGACGACCGCCGCGCAAGCTCCGGTACCGCACGCCAGCGTCTCACCGGCGCCACGCTCCCACACACGCAAACGCATGCAATGCCGATCGACAATTTGCATGAAACCCGCGTTGACCCGCTCGCGAAAGCGAGGGTGATTCTCGATCAGCGGACCTTCGGTCGTGACTGCTGCGGACTCGACATCGCGAACCATCTGCACCGCGTGTGGATTGCCCATCGACAACACCGCGACGCTCACGTGGCCGTGTTCCAGCTCGAGCGGCCACAGCGTCTGCTCGTGTTCAACGCACGGTGTCAATCCGAACGAATCAAAGCCTGCGTCGGCGGGCGCAAAACGCGGCGCACCCATGTCGACCGAGACTTCGCCGTTGCCATGCAGCTGCGGCTCGATGACACCGGCCAGCGTCTGCACTTGGAGCGAAGTTTTCGACGTCAACCCTTCGTCATGCACGAACTTGAGGAAGCAACGTGCGCCGTTGCCACACTGTTCAACCTCGCCGCCGTCGGCGTTGAAGATGCGGTAGCGAAAATCGGCGCCTGCCTGCGAGGGGCGCTCAACCACAAGGATTTGATCGGCGCCGACGCCGCTGCGTCGGTCCGCCAGCACCCGCAGCTGTTGCTGCGTCAGCTCGACGCGCTGCGTCACGCCGTCGAGCATGACGAAGTCATTACCTGCGCCGTGCATCTTGGTGAACCGAAGTTTCATCGCGTACTAGCAGCAGCTCCGTACATAGCGGGTTCCCCGGCGGGCCGCGTCTTGAAGCGCCGGTGCGTCCACATATATTGATCGGGCATCTGCAGTACCCAGCGCTCGATCTCGCGATTCATGCGCGCAGTATCGGCTTCGATCGACTCGCCGGGAAAATCGGACCACGGCGGCTCGAAGTGCAGCACGTAGCCGTCCACCGTCATTTCGGTGACCGCAAGCATTACTTGTGCCCCGATGATTCGCGCCATGCGCGGGACCATCGGTATCGTGGCCGCCGGCACGCCAAAGAACGGCACAAAAATTGAATTGACGGCACCGAGGTCCATGTCGGGCAGGTAGTACAGCGGCAAGCCGTTCCGGACATTGCGCATCACCGTCCGCATGTCCGCACCCTGGCGCGCGATCAGCACCGGATCGTTGAATCGTTGCCGCGCCATCAGCAACCACTCATCCCACACCGCGTTGGTCTGCTTCGAGTAGATTGAAATGCCGCGCATCAATGTATTGAAGCGAATGCCCCCGGCGTCGAGCCCGACAAAGTGCGGCGCGATCAGGATCAGCGGCCGGCCAGCGCTGGATTGCAGGTGCTGAAGGCCCTGCACGCGCACGTAGTGTTCGACCAGCGACCGATCGCCGTTCGAAAGCACCGAGCGGTCCAGGCCGCTGCGTGCGATGTTGCGAAAGCTGCGGCGTGCGATCTCGACACGCTGCTGCTCGCTGAGCGCCGGAAAGCACAGCCGCAGGTTGGTCAGCGTGATCCGTCGACGCGACACGACCACCCACCAGAGCAAGTCACCGATCAACGCGGCCAGGCGCGTGCGTGCGCGCTGCGTCCAGTCGGCCGTCGCATCGATCAGCGCGATCCATAACCTTGCCGACGACCTGGCTATCAGGGCGCTCAATCCGGGGCCCGTGCGGTGCTTCCTGCAACTTGCCGAGTTCTAATACAATCTCCGCTTCGCCGAGTTAACGACAACTTGCGGGGCGATCCTCGACACAGCCGAGCAAATACCGCTAAAGCGTCGCACTCCGATGAGTGCGAATCGCAACCATACGTTCGCAGGAGTGTGACGATGTCAGGCAACTTTCTTTTTACTTCCGAATCCGTTTCGGAGGGCCATCCGGACAAGGTGTCCGATCAAATCTCGGACGCTATTCTGGACGCGATTCTGGCGCAGGATTCACGCTCCCGGGTGGCCGCCGAAACGTTGTGCAACACCGGCCTTGTGGTGCTGGCGGGAGAAGTCACCACTAACGCGCACGTCGATTACATCGAAGTCACGCGCCGCACGATCAAGCGCATCGGCTACGACAACACAGAGTTCGGCATCGACTACAAAGGCTGCGCGGTGCTGGTGGCCTACGACAAGCAAAGTAACGACATCGCACAGGGTGTCGACCACGCATCGGACGATTTCCTCAACCAGGGGGCCGGTGACCAGGGTCTGATGTTTGGCTATGCGTGCGATGAGACCTCCGAGCTGATGCCGGCGCCGATCTATTACGCGCACCGGCTGGTCGAGCGGCAGGCGGATCTGCGGCGCGACGGACGAATGCCGTACCTGCGGCCCGATGCGAAGAGTCAGGTCACGATGCGCTACGTAGACGGCAAGCCGCATTCGATCGACACCGTCGTTCTGTCGTCGCAGCACGCCCCCGAGATGTCGGACGGCAAGGTGATGCGCAAGGAATTCACGGAGGCGGTGATCGAGCAGATCATCAAGCCGTCGCTGCCGCCGGAGTGGCTGAAGAACACGCGGTACTTGGTCAATCCGACCGGTCGCTTCGTCGTTGGCGGCCCGCAGGGCGACTGTGGATTGACCGGGCGCAAGATCATCGTCGATACCTACGGCGGCGCATGCCCGCATGGCGGGGGCGCATTTTCTGGAAAGGACCCATCGAAAGTCGATCGCTCTGCCGCTTACGCCGCGCGCTATGTCGCGAAGAACGTCGTCGCAGCAGGCATCGCGCGCCAGTGCCAGGTGCAGGTCGCTTACGCCATCGGCGTTGCACAGCCGATGAACATCACCGTGTACACCGAAGGCACCGGCGTGATCCCGGACGAGCAGATCAGCAAGCTCGTTGCCGAGCATTTCGATCTGCGCCCACGCGGCATCATTCAAATGCTCGATCTACTGCGCCCGATCTACGAGAAGACTGCCGCCTACGGCCATTTCGGACGCGATGAACCCGAGTTCAGCTGGGAAAAGACCGACCGCGCAGCGCTGCTGGCCGATGCAGCCGGTATCAAGCGCAGGGCCGTTCGTGCACCGGAGACCGTCGTCTGACAAAGTTATACTTATATTGCTTCGAGGAGCGTTGCGACAGCCCCCGGTGGCTGCCAGGCTCGAAGCGGTCCCGAATCGCACTAATGCGGTGGGGCTTGTACCAACGGCGCTCGCGAACCTCTGAAACGGGAGCGCGAGATGAGCGCCGTACTTAAGACCACCCAGAAACTTTCCGGCGACTACGTCGTTGCCGACCTTGCGCTCGCCGATTGGGGCCGCAAGGAAATTCGGATCGCCGAAACCGAAATGCCGGGACTGATGGCGATTCGCGACGAGTACGCGAGCGCGCAGCCGCTATCGGGCGCGCGCATCACGGGCTCGTTGCATATGACGATTCAGACAGCGGTTCTGATCGAGACGCTGCACGCGCTCGGTGCCGAAGTGCGATGGGCAAGTTGCAACATATTTTCGACGCAGGATCATGCGGCGGCGGCAATTGCCGCCAGCGGTACCGCCGTGTTCGCGGTCAAGGGCGAATCGCTGGCCGACTACTGGGATTACACGCATCGGATTTTCGAATGGCCCGACGGCGGATTCAGCAACATGATCCTGGACGATGGGGGCGACGCCACGTTGCTGCTGCATTTGGGCAGCAAGGCCGAACGTGACACCAGCCTGATCTCCAAACCGAGCAGCGAAGAGGAGGAATTTCTGTTCGCGTCAATCAAGGCGAAGCTGGCGCGTGATGGATCCTGGTACTCGACGCGGCTGGCCAAGATCAAAGGCGTCACCGAGGAAACGACGACCGGCGTCAAGCGGCTCTACCAAATGGCCAAGGAAGGCAAGCTCGCGTTTCCAGCGATCAATGTCAACGACTCGGTGACCAAGAGCAAGTTCGACAATCTGTATGGCTGCCGTGAATCGCTGGTCGACGGCATCAAGCGCGCGACCGATGTGATGGTGGCCGGCAAAGTCGCGGTCGTCGCGGGTTATGGCGACGTCGGCAAGGGCTCGGCACAGGCGCTACGTGCGTTGTCGGCGCAGGTATGGGTGACCGAGATCGATCCCATTTGCGCATTGCAGGCGGCGATGGAAGGCTACCGCGTCGTTACGATGGATTACGCCGCGGATAAGGCCGACATCTTCGTCACGGCGACCGGCAACTTCCACGTGATCACGCATGACCACATGGCGAAGATGAAGGATCAGGCAATCGTCTGCAACATCGGCCACTTCGACAACGAGATCGATATCGCCGGCGTGAAGAAGTATCAGTGGGAGAACATCAAGCCGCAGGTCGACCACATCATTTTCCCCGACGGTAAGCGGATTATTCTGCTGGCCGAGGGACGGCTGGTGAACCTCGGCTGCGGCACCGGCCATCCGAGCTACGTGATGTCGAGTTCATTCGCCAACCAGGTCATTGCGCAGATCGAGCTGTTTACGAACACCGACAAGTACCCGGTCGGGGTCTACGTGCTGCCGAAACATCTCGACGAAAAGGTCGCGCGATTGCAGCTGAAGAAGCTTAATGCGCAGTTGACCGAGCTGACCGACGATCAGGCGCGTTACATCAGCGTTGGCAAGGGCGGCCCGTACAAGCCCGATCATTATCGCTACTGATGCGCCTGCTGCTCGTTTGGATTCTGAACGCGATCGCATTGCTTGCGGTCGCTTACGTATTCCCGGGCGTACAGATTCAGGACTGGAAAGCGGCGGCTGTCGCGGCGCTCGTGCTCGGCTTGGTCAACGCAGTGATCAAGCCGATCCTCGTGATTCTGACGCTGCCCGTCACGATCCTGACGCTCGGACTGTTCCTGCTCGTCATCAATGCGCTGCTGTTTTGGGCAGTCGCATCATTGGTGACGGGATTCAACGTCGGCGGTTTTGGCTCGGCATTTGTCGGCGCGCTGCTGTACAGCGTGGTCGCGTGGCTGTTGTCGATGCTGATACCGGACCGCAAGTAGTACGCAAAGCTTGGACAACATCAGCTTCGAATTCTTTCCGCCCCGCACGGCGGAGGGAGTCTCCAAGCTTCGCAACGTCCGCACGCAGCTTGCGGCGCTGAATCCGGAGTATTTTTCGGTCACCTTCGGCGCCGGCGGCTCGACCCGTGAGGGCACGTGGAATACGGTGATCGAGATGCACGACGAGGGGCTGCCGGTAGCGCCGCACATCTCATGCATCGGGACCACGCGCGAAACGGTGCGCGATCTTCTTTTCCGCTATCGCGACAAGGGCATTCACCGGCTCGTTGCGTTACGCGGGGACATCCCCTCCGGCGCCGCCGGCGGCGCCGGCGATTTTCGTTACGCCAATGAGCTGGTCGAGTTCATCCGCACCGAAACCGGCGACTGGTTCGAGGTCGAAGTTGCGGCGTATCCCGAATATCACCCGCAATCGCGCTCGCCGGCCGACGACCTGCAGAGCTTCATGCGCAAGGTCGAAGCCGGCGCGGACTCGGCGATCACCCAGTACTTTTACAACTTTGATGCGTACGCCAGGTTCGTCGACGACGTGGCCGCGCTCGGCTGCACCGTGCCGATCGTTGCCGGCGTGATGCCGATCGTCAGCTACACGCAGCTCGCGCGCTTTTCGGATGCGTGCGGCGCCGAAATTCCGCGCTGGATCAGGCGCCGCCTCGAGAGCTTCGGCGATGACCGCGCTTCGATCCGCGAATTCGGTCTCGATGTGGTCACCCATCTGTGCGAGCAACTGCTCGCGGTTGGAGCGCCCGGACTGCATTTCTATACGCTGAACCAAGCCGACGCTAGCGCCGAACTGTGCCGGCGGCTGGGCTAGAAGCCGGCGGCCCGCGCTGCGATCGGACGGCCAGGATGCCGTGGCTGCAGCGTCGACAGCCAGTGAGTCAAGCGTCGAGCGATTCTTCGCAGGGCACTCCAGGCGCTGACCGGTTCAAGCAATTGAATCCGCGCCGTACTCAGCGCTTCGATCACCGCCAAGCCCCGCGTTCCGAGCGACAGTTCTTCACCGCGGCCGAGGAACGCATCGTGCGGACTGCCTTCCTCGGTCAGCCAGACGCGCCCACAAAGGACTCGAACTCGTTCACCGGGGACCGACGCAAACGGCACCAGGGTGCCTCCAGGCAGCTCCAAAGTCCTGAACACTGAAGAATGTTTCATTTTGGCTCCTATGCGCGCTGTGCATGCTCGCGCGGCGACAGGACATATTGAACGCTCTGCTATCTCGCGCGACAAACGAAAAGATTGCAGTTGATGCATGCTTATTTCGCATGTATGCTGAACCGGTGAAGAACCCACGTGCGCGAAGTACCGCCCGCTCGCCGCGCCCCATCGGTCTGGCGGCATTGCGCGGCTTTGAAGCGTCGGCACGCCGACTGTCGTTCACGCTCGCAGCGGCCGAACTGAATCTGACGCAGTCGTCGATCAGCCGCCAGGTCGCCGAGCTCGAGCGCCAGATCGGAGCCGCATTGTTTGCCCGACAAACCCGATCGCTGGCATTGACTGCGGCCGGTCACCGGTTTTTTCAGGCCGCTCAGCAAGCACTCAAACAGGTCGATCGTGCGGTCGAGGACATACGCGGACCGCGCAACGCCGCGCGCGTCACGATCACGACCTATGCCTCCTTTGCGTCGCTGTGGCTGGTTCCACGGCTCGCGGTGTTTCAGCGCGAGCATCCGCAAATCGAGCTCCGCATTGATGCCAGCGACCGCTTCATCGACATCGACGCCGAAGGCGTCGATGTCGCGATCCGCTGGACCCGAGCGGCTTCGCTGCCCAGCAGCGCAATCCCGCTGCATGACGAGGAAGTACTGCCCGCGCTATCACCGTTGCTGCTAGAGCGCGGCGGAGTTGCGCTGAAAAAGCCGCACGACCTGTTTCAACTACCGCTGCTCGAACTCGACGAATCAATGCCCACCTCCGCCTCCAGCGCGTGGCCTCGTTGGTTTGAATTCGCCGGCGTTCGCACCGCGCCTCCTGTTCCGCGCTTGATGTTCACGTTTGTCGATCAATCGGTGCAGGCTGCCGTCCGAGGCCAGGGAGTGGTGCTCACGCGTACGCCGTTCCTAGATGATCTGATGGCAAGCGGCGATCTGGTCGCTCCGTTTCCGAAGCTCCGCATGCCGACCGGCTACCAATACGGACTAATCGCGAACGCGAACACGCGCGAAACGCCGCACGTCAGTGCCTTTTGCCGCTGGATCCGCGCCGAATTTGCGCGCGGTCCACTGCGGCAGACCTGAGGCAAACTCGCTACCAGCCACGATCTACCGCAGCAAAACTAGTACACAGCAGCTTCGGTAATGACAGCGTCCAGTCGGACATCGTGCGGCTGCGGCGCGATCGACTCGAGTTTGGTGGCCTCGAAAGCGATGCCTACGACAATCGGGTACGGGACGAGCGTAACAAGCGTCCGGTCGTAGTAACCACCGCCGTACCCAAGTCGATAGCGTGCGTCATCGAACCCGACGCACGGGATCAGTACACATTCTGGATGTACGACACGCCCCTGCGCCGGCACCGGGATGCCGAAGTCGCCGGCCCGCATCGGCGAGTCCCCGGTCCATGCGTAGTACTGCAGTGTGTCGCCGTTCACAACCGGAAGCGCGGCAACATGGCGCGCGTCGCACGCAAGCCACGCTTCGATGACCGTTTTCAGATCGGGCTCACCGCGAATCGGAAAATAAAATCCTACGGTGTGTATGTCGGCATGCTGCAACCAATCAGCCGCGCGGCGCTGTAACGCGGCTTCAAGGCGGGCGCGGCCCGCAATCGCCGCGCGGATCTCGAGAAGTCGGGCGCGCTGCAACTTCCGTTCGGGTGGCTTATCCAATCGCCTTTCCATGCCGGCGCCGTCCATGCCCAGAATAAGCGTTGCGCTTTAGTCGCAATTAGCGACTTCGCATGCGCATCGCGTGATCTAATCGCGTCCGATGAAACTTCGACTTGCAGTCTATACGGCGCTTGCGCTCGCACTCGCGCCGCCGCCCGCACCGGCAGGCCCGGTACGCGCGCCTGCGTCGGCGCCGAGCGACCTGTCGGCGGTCGATCAGGCGTTTCTGAGCGCGCGCGACGCGGTGCGTGTCGGCGACCGTGAGCGGCTCGCGCAGGCTGCCGCACGACTGTCCGACCATCCGCTGATGCCGTATATCGAATACTGGCAATTGCTCGGACGTATTCGCAGCGGGGACCCGAAGACCGCCGCCGACGTAGACCAGTTCATGCGCCGCTACGCGGACACCTTCATCGCAGACCGATTGCGGTTCGACGGCGCGCTGGTGCTTGCAAGCCGCGGCGACTACCAGGCATTCGAACGTGAAGCCGCCCAGCTGGCGTGGTGGACCGATGACGCGCAGTTTCGCTGCTATCTGGCGCTCAGCAAGTACCGCCGCGCCACTCCGAAGCAAGCCGAAGCGTTGGCGCGCGAGGCCCGCCAGCTGCTTGCCAACACCGCTAACGCGGCCGGCGAGGGCTGCATCGCGTTGACCGAAGCGCTTCTGACCGATAACCGTATTTCGGTGTGGGATCGCGTGCGTGCACTGGTCGAACAGAACCAGCTTGACGTGGCCAAGCGCATCGGTGCGCGCGCGCTTGATACCGGCGGTCATCCGGTCGACCAGAAACTGCTGATGCAGGCGATCGATCGACCGGCGGCGTTCCTGACGGCTCACGAGCGTCGGCTGACGGAAGTGCAACGCGAACTGGCGATCGTGGCCGTGGTCCGCCTGGCGCGCGACAACCCGCAAGATGCCGCCGAGTATGCGGGCGCACTGAACTTGCTGCTGACGCCCGAACAGCGCGGAATCGTATGGGGCCGCATTGGTCATATGGCGGCGCTGCGGTTGATGCGCGAAGCCAATGACTGGTACCGACGCGGCGGCGAGCAGGTCGGGATCGGACCCGATGCCGCCCGGGTCGACGAAGTTCTCGAATGGCAGGCGCGCAGTGCGTTGCGTGCGAACGATTGGAAAACGGTGAAAACGGTGATCGACCGCATGCCAACCACGCTGCGCGACGATCCCACCTGGATTTACTGGCACGCGCGAGCGCTACGCCAGACCGGCCGTCCCACCGAGGCGCAGGAGCAATTCGGGCGCATTGCGCAGCAATTTCATTTCTACGGACAGCTCGCCGCCGAGGAACTGGGGCAGCCGATCGCGCTGCCGCCGCGCGCCGAAGCGCCGACCGCGGAAGAAGTCGCACCATTCCAGTCCAACGTAGGCTTCATGCGCGCATTCAAGTTTTACGAACTCGGCATGCGAGTCGAGGGCAACCGCGAATGGAACTGGCAGATGCGCGGATTGAACGACCGCCAGCTGCTCGCTGCCGCGGAGTTCGCGCGCAAGCGCGGTGTGCTCGACCGCATGATCAGCACGTCCGATCGCACCAAGACCGAGTTTGACTTTTCGCAGCGGTTTCCGGCGCCGTTTCGCGACTCGCTGGTTCAGTATTCAGCGCCGCTCGGCCTGGACGAGAACTGGATCTACGGGCTGATCCGGCAGGAGTCGCGTTTCATCACCGACGCCCGCTCTTCCGTCGGAGCCAGCGGCTTGATGCAGCTGATGCCATCGACTGCGCGTTACGTGGCCAAGCGATTGAACGTTGCGAATTTCACCGCGGCGCGCGTCAACGAGCTTGAGGTGAACCTGCAGCTGGGTACCGGCTATCTCAAAATGGTGCTCGACGACCTCGACGGCTCCGCGATCCTCGCCACCGCGGCCTACAACGCCGGCCCGGGCCGTCCACGCGCGTGGCGCTCATCGCTGGTGCGACCGGTCGAAGGCGCCGTCTTTGCCGAGACGATTCCGTTCAGCGAAACGCGCGACTACGTCAAGAAGGTAATGTCCAACAGCGTTTACTACTCCGCACTGTTCGATAACAAGAGCCCGTCGCTTAAAGAGCGCCTGGGAACCATCTCCCCGAAAGCTGCGGGCACCACGGAACTGCCCTAGTCCGCCCCTACAATCAGGGCGATGCAACACACCAACATTGTCGTCATTGGCGGCGCCGGTTTTATCGGCCGTCATATCGTTGCGCGGCTAATCGCGCGCGGTCTGCGGGTGACGGTGCCGACCCGGCGTCGAGCTCGGGCACGGCACCTGATCCTGCTGCCGACCATCGAGGTCGTCGAATGCGACGTGCACGAAGACGCGACGCTGTCCGACCTTCTGCGCGACAAGGATGCTGTGATCAATCTGGTCGGCGTTCTGCACGGATCTGCTGGTTCGCCCTACGGTCGCGAGTTCGCTCGGTCGCATGTCGAATTGCCGCGCCGCGTCGTGGCGGCGTGCCTCGCCCGCGGCGTCGAACGCTTATTGCACATGAGCGCGCTCGGCGCCGATTCGAACGGCCCGTCGATGTATCAGCGCAGCAAAGGAGACGGCGACGCGGCGGTGCAGGCTTCGCCGCTCCATTGGACGATCATGCGGCCATCGGTTGTATTCGGACCCGAAGACAACTTCCTGAACCTGTTCGCGACGCTCGCCAGATTTTTTCCGGTGCTGCCCATCGGGAACGCCGACACGCTCTTTCAGCCGGTATGGGTCGGCGACGTGGCGGCCGCGTTCGTCAATGCGCTCGATAATCGCGTCACATTCGGGCGCGTCTACGAGCTCGCCGGCCCGCACATCTATCGGCTGCGCGAGCTGGTTGCGTTTGCGGCGGCCGCCGGCGGAAACCCGCGTCGCGTAGTCGGCCTGCCCGACGCACTGGCGCGCGCACAGGCGATGCTGATGGAGCTCTTGCCTGGCGAGCCGCTGATGTCGCGCGACAATCTTGACTCGATGAAGACAGACAACGTCGCTTCGGAGCAGCCTTTCCGGCCCGCGCCCGAGCTCGAGATTGGAATGACGCCGATGGAAGCCGAAGCCCCCGCTTATCTCGCACGTACGCATGCTCGCAGCCGCTTCGGCTTCTACCGCGCGCGTGCGGGTCGTTAGCAATGGCGCAGAAGTACGAAATACCCGATGATTTTCTCGAAGCAGCCGATCGCTTCGTCACGCTCGCAAATGAAATGGGCGAGCGATACTCGGCCGACTGGGTGCGTGCCGTTCTGATGTACGCCGCCGCGCGCTACAACGCGTTCAACTGGCTGACGAGCGACGAACAACGCGAGCAATCGCTGGACGCGGCGGCTGCGTACTTCCGCAGCGAATACGAAACGATGTTTCGCGAGAACGTGAAGGAAATCGAGCCGGTGTATCGAGGTGGGATGACAGGGAAACCGCAATGAGTCTGATGCTGGCGATCGGCAACAAGAACTATTCGTCGTGGTCGCTGCGGCCGTGGCTGGCGATGAAGCAAGCAAAAATCGCGTTCAATGAGGTCAACTTGCTACTGCAGCAGCCGGATACCACCGAAAAAATTCTGCGCTATTCGCCGAGCGGACGTGTGCCGTCCCTGGTCGACGGCGAGTTGAAGGTGTTCGATTCACTGGCCATTTGCGAATACGTCAACGAAAAATATGCGGGCGGAAGCTTGTGGCCGCGCGACGTTGCACTCCGAGCGCAGGCACGCTCGATCGTCGCCGAGATGCACTCGGGCTTTCCAGCGTTGCGCAGCCAGATGCCGATGGATATTCGGTCGCGGCTTGCCGACAAAGGCGAAGCCGCGTTGCGGCGCGACGACGTGGCCAAGGATGTCGCGCGCATTCATTCGGTATGGACCGAATGTCTCGCGCAGGGCGGTCCGATGCTATTCGGAGGTTTTTCGATCGCTGATGCCTTCTACGCGCCGGTGGTAACGCGCTTCACCACGTATAGCGTCAAGCTGTCTCCACTGCTGGCCGCATATTCAGAAAGCGTGCTGGCGCTGCCGGCGATGCAACAGTGGATCGCGGCGGCTAGGGCGGAATCCGAAACGCTCGAGAATTAGCTCGCGTGAAAGCCTATCGAGTCGGCGGTTTTGTGCGCGATCAGTTACTCGGTAGTGCGCGTCGCCACCAGGGCGAGTTGGAAGCGGCGCTCGAGACGGATCGCGACTGGGTCGTTGTCGGCTCAACGCCCGAGGAAATGACCGCGCTCGGCTACCGTCCGGTTGGAAAGGATTTTCCGGTGTTCTTGCATCCGGAAACGCAGGAGGAATACGCGCTCGCGCGTACCGAACGGAAAACGGCGCCCGGCTATCGGGGCTTTATCGCGCACGCCGCACCGGACGTCACCCTTGAGCAGGATCTGGCGCGGCGCGATCTGACTATCAATGCGATGGCGCTCGCGGATGACGGGACACTGGTCGATCCGTACCACGGCAAGCGCGATCTCGACGCCGGCATCCTGCGCCACGTCAGCCCGGCCTTCGTCGAAGATCCGGTGCGCATCTTGCGGGTCGCGCGCTTTGCTGCGCGCTTTCCCAACTTCAAGGTCGCGGCGGAAACGGCGGAACTGATGCGCCAGATGGTGCGCGACGGCGAAGTCGATGCGCTTGTCCCGGAGCGCGTGATGCAGGAGATTTCGCGCGGGCTGATGGAAGCAAAGCCATCGCAGATGCTGAACGTGCTTGTCTCGTGCGGGTTAATTGACCGCCTGTTTGCCGAATTGGAAGACCTCGGTCCCACCAGCGCTGCGCTCGACCGCGCAGCGCAGCGCGGGCTCGTACTGCCGTCGCGCTTCGCAATTCTGGCGGGCGCGTGCCGTTCATCGCGCGCAGTCTCCGATTTCCTCGGCAAGCTGCGCGTGCAGCAGGACGCAGCGCAACTGGCACGCCTGCTTGTCGAACTGCGCGAGCCGCTCGGCAACGCCGAGACCTCGGCTGCGATCGTAGACGTGCTCGAGCGCAGTGATGCTTTCAGGCGACCCGAGCGGTTCGAATGGCTGCTGCAGGCGTTCGAAGCGGCGTGCGACGCCGCGGCGGAGCGCTTCCGGCGCGCCTTGCGCGTGGCCGGCGAGGTCGATGCGGGCGCACTCGCGAGTCTGCACCGCAACGAACCCGACCAGATCCAGCGCGCGGTCAGGCAGGCGCGCATCGTCGCCGTGGGACGCGAGCTAAGCACTCCGCCGTCAGATCAGGCGGGTCAGTAGCATCAATAACAGCGACAACACAAGCGTGCTGGTAAACGGCAGCACGTACTCGCGGCCCTTGCGAACGAAGCGCACATCACCCGGTAACCGGCCGATGCCAAGCCGCGCGAGCCACGGCTGCAGCGCCGTCAACACCAGCAATGCGATGAACGTCGTCAGCAGCCACTTCATTTGCGAGGCAGTGTACGCAGCTGTTACAGAGAGTGAAGACGGTCGCCGCGCTCGAATCCGATCAATGGTCCAGCGACGCCGCGTCCTACCATCAACACCTTCACCAGCTCGCCCATTTCGGATTCCGACAGCAAACGATGCAGCGCACTCGAACGGGCCATTGTGCGGTCGGCACTTAGCTCATCGAGCACGCCGCAATTCAACAGGAAGTGCGCCTGCGAGGTATAGCCGAGCACGCTGAGTCCTGAATCGTGCGCCGCGGCCGCCATCGTCGAGAACTCGACGTGCGCGGTTATGTCATTTAAGCCCGGCATCCACAGCGGGCTGCTGTGCGCATGATGTCGAAAATGGCACATCAGTGTGCCCATCAATCGCTGCGCGTGGTAGTACTCGCGCTGCGGAAATCCATAGTCGATGATCAACAACACCCCGCGCATCAGCCAACGGGCGCTCGACCGCATCCAGCTCTGCGCGATCAGATTGACTTCGGACGCGTAACCTTCATCAAACACGCCGTGTTCGGCTTCGATAGCTGCAACCGCAGCAGCGAGATCATCGCCCGCGGGTCGGTCGGCGAAGCCCAGCTCGCCGGTTGCTTTGACAATGACGCCGCGCTCTAGCGTCGCATTGTCGCGCTTGACGAAAACTTTTACCGGCATCACGTCAAGCACTTCGTTCGCCAGCATCACGCCTTCAAATCCATCGGACGGCGCACTCAGCCATTTGACCGGTGCACCGAGCAGCCTTTGCCGTTGGCGAGCAATCAAATCGGCCGACACCTCAACGATCGAATAGCTTTCGAGCGCGACACCGCGCTGCGAGAGTGCGGCAATCAGGTCGTGCGCAAGAGCGCCGGAGCCGGCGCCGAATTCGACGATGCGGGGTGGCACCTGCTCGAACAGCGCTGCAATCTGGCGCGCCAGGGCCTGCGCAAACAGCGGGGAGAGCTCGGGCGCTGTCACAAAATCACCGCCCGCCGCAGAGTCGCCGAATTTATGCAAGCCGGCGACGTAATAGCCGAGCCCCGGCGCATACAGCGCCAACTGCATGTAGCGATCGAACGGAATCCAGCCGCCGGCGCGCGCGATTTCGGATGCTAGGTGCACCACCAGTCGTTTGCTGTGCTCGAGCGCCTCCGCATCGGGCAGTGGCATCGTTGCGCGTGGCATTGACTGTGCCGGCATCATCGCTCGATGGTACTGCCGGTAAACTTGCGCGCCTGTCGCTTGCCCTCGGCATTCGGCACCCCTTATGGCCCAGCCCTCGAACCGCACCGCGCTGGTGACCGGCGCCGCACGGCGCATCGGCCGCGAGATCGCGCTCGCACTAGCCCGCGATGGCTGGGACGTCGCGGTGCACTACGCGACTTCGCGTGACGATGCGCTCGATACCGTTGCGCAGATCAAGTCGCTCGGCCGGCGCGCTATCGCAGTAAACCGCGATCTCGCTGTCGAGCCGGGCGTACTCAGCCTGCTAGCCGAGTGCGCCAACGAGCTGGCGCCCGTTACTTGCGTGGTCAACAATGCGTCACTATTCGAGTATGACGACGTGGCTCGCTTCAGCGGCGACCACCTGATGCGCGCGATGCGCACCAACGCTGCGGCGCCGGTGCTGCTGGCGCGCTCGCTGCATGAACATCTTGCGCATAACGCTCGCGGAGTCGTCATCAATCTGCTCGATCAGAAGCTTTCGAACCCGAACCCCGATTTTTTTTCGTACACGCTGGCGAAGGCCGCGCTGAAAGAAGCAACCACGCTGTTGGCGATCGCGCTCGCACCCAAGGTGCGAGTCGTCGGGCTCGCGCCCGGCATCACGCTCGCATCGAACATGCAGACCGCCGGCGGCTTCGCCACAGCTCACACGAAGACGCCGCTTGGTGGCGCGAGCACGCCGGCCGATATCGCGCACGCCGCGGTCTATCTGGCCAACGCAGGCGCGGTGACCGGCACGGTGCTGCTGGTCGACGGCGGGCAGCACTTGGTCCCGAGCTCGCGCGACGTAATGTTTCTGACCGAATCGCGAGTCCAGACATGATCGCGATGCTGGACGCCAGGCTCGCAGACTGCCGCAGGATCTTTCTGCGCAACTACGTTGTCGACGCCAACATCGGCATCCACGCGCACGAGCGAAAGGGCGCGCAGCGGGTTGCGCTGAACGTCGACCTATTCGTGCCGCTTTCGCTATCGACTCCACACCATGATCGAATTCATGAGGTGATCGACTACGATTTCATTCGGCTCACCATCAAGCACCGCATCGAACAGGGACACATCAACTTGCAGGAAACGTTGATCGACGATGTTGCGCGCGCTTTGCTGGCGCATCCCGCCGTGCGCGCGGTACGTGTATCGAGCGAAAAGCCCGACGTATATGAAGACGTCGACGCGGTCGGCGTCGAGGTTCTTCATTTCAAGGACGCGGCATGAACGCGCCGCCGCGAATACAGAAGCTTGCGCGCGAGAACAACAAGCTCGAAAAGCGACTGCTTCGGCAGACGGGTCAGGCGATCACACAGTTCAACATGATCGAGACGGGAGACAGGGTGATGGTGTGTCTGTCCGGCGGCAAGGACAGCTACAGCCTGCTGGAAATTCTGTTGCTGCTGCGCGAGCGCGCGCCGATCGGCTTCGATCTGATCGCGGTCAATCTGGATCAGAAGCAACCGGGATTTCCAGAGGAAATATTGCCGGGTTATCTGCGATCGAAAGGTGTGCCGTTTCATATCGAGACGCAAGACACCTACTCGATCGTCAAGCGCGTGATTCCGCAAGGCAAGACGATGTGTTCGCTGTGTTCGCGGCTTCGTCGCGGCGTCCTGTATCGAGTCGCCGGCGAGTTGGGTGCCACCAAGATCGCGCTCGGACATCACCGCGACGATATCCTCGGCACTTTTTTCCTCAATCTTTTCTACGGAGGAACCTTAAAGGCGATGCCGCCGAAGCTGGTGTCGGATGACGGTAAGCATGTCGTGATTCGCCCGCTGGCCTACGTTGAAGAAGACGACCTGGCCCGCTACGCCGAGCACAAGGCGTTTCCGATCATTCCATGCAACCTTTGCGGCTCGCAGCTGAATCTGAAGCGGCAGGAGATCAAGCGCATGCTGACCGAGTGGCAGAAACGCTTCCCGGGACGGGTCGAGAACACGTTCAATGCGCTGGCCCGGGTTGTGCCGTCGCATCTGATGGACGCGCAGCAGTTCGACTTCCGAACATTGCGGGCAAGTAGTCACTGGCAGCGCGACGGGGATATCGCTTTTGACGAAGCAACCTGCGCCGATCAGAACCCGGTTGCGGCCGACCTCGCATCCGCCGTGATTCGATTTGCCAAGCACAGTTGATGAAGCGACGTCAGTGGCTTGCCATCGGCCGTCTTGCGGTGTTAGCGAGCTTGTTCCCGGCGCCAGCGAAGTCCCAAGAACGGCGCGCAAAAGCGCCGGTCCCGACAATTAAGCTGATCGCTATTTGCGAGGGCGTGCGGGCGACCAACAAGCGGCGGCAGACGTGGATTTTTCAGTTTAAGGTGCTGTCGGTTATCCAGGGTCGCTACGAGGAACCCTTTGTGGGCTTTGAGCTTGTGCAGGGCGGGCCCACCGCCGGGGATCAACTTCTCGCGATCCTCGGAGCCAAGAGAAATGCTGAAGGCGGCAACGTCATTGATTTCAACCATCAAAAGAAAGTCGAACTAACCTTCGAAGCGCGTTCATCGAAATCCATCCAGCAGCTGGATCTTCGATCGTTCAGAGGCATCGACTAGCGCGCCCTCAAGTCGCGTCGAGCGCACGCTCTATGTCACGCAGCAGCACTTCGGTCGGCTCGCACCCGACCGAAATCCGCATGAAGCCGTCAGGCACCGCGTCGCCCCAGCGCGCGCGGCGCTCTGCGCACGTGTGAACTCCGCCGAAACTAGTCGATTCGCGCATTAACGCGCAGCGCTCGATAAAGCGTTCCGCGCTCGCCCGATCTGCTAGCGTCAGTGCGACTAGGCTCCCACCGGTCGCCATTTGCGTCTGCGCCAGACGGTGTGCCGGATGCGATGTCAGGCCTGGATAGCGAACGTCGACGGTCCGGGGATGCCGCGCCAAGAGCTCCGCGAGCGCTTGCGCATTTGCACACATCCGCGCATAGCGAACGTCGAGCGTTTCAAGCCCACGGTGTACCAGCCACGCTTCGTGCGGGCCCGGAATCGCGCCCGCCACTCTGCGCCATTCACGGACCGCATTGATCAGCTGCGAGTTGCGTGAACTGACGTGACCGAACAGCACGTCGGAGTGTCCATTCAGCGCCTTAGTATCGGCCGAGACAATTACATCAGCGCCCAGGTCGAGCGGGCGCTGCCCCAGCGGCGTCATCGTCGTGTTGTCGACTACGACGATCGCACTCGACGCTTTCGCGTTGCGAACGACCGCGGCGATATCGGCCAGGTCGAGGCCAGGATTCGACGGCGTTTCAATCCAAGTCAGTCTATGACCGTCGAACGAATACTTGGCGACCCCTGCTGTCGGGCAGCTTTCAACGCGCACACCCATTGGTTGCAGATACTTTTCTGCGAACACACGAACCGTGTAGTAGCCATCCGCCGGCAGCAAAATTCGGTCGCCGGATTTCAAGGTGCTGTACATCACGGCAGCGATCGCCGCCATACCCGACGGGAACGTTACCGTCTCGGCGTCTTCGAGAATGGCGAGTGCGTCTTCGAGCGCAGTCCAGGTGGGGTTGTCCCACCGCGCGTATTGATAAGGGCCGCTGGGATTGGCGGCCAACCGGTACACCGACGTATTGACGATCGGCGGAGCGAAGGCGTCGCCGATTTCGGTCGATGAAGTGGTGTGATGCAAAGCGCGTGCGAAACGCTCGTCGAGCGTAGAGAACAGTGGGGACATGAAAGCGCTCCAGAGGAGAGGCGCCTACATTACAGCCGCCCGGCAACTGCTTCAGCGGCTCTCCGCTACGAATTTTTTCGGTGCACGGTGCTCAGCGTGCAGCCTGCGCGCGAATCATCTTGCAATCGTGATTGGATAGCGTGACCCGGCGGCCACCGTCGATGTCGAAAACAAAGAGGTCGGTGACCCCGTACGGTTGCCCTTCTTCAAGACGACGATCCGCTTGTCGCCTCCGCGATAGGTGACCTGTGCTACCACTTGTTCGCGACCGTCGCGGCTGACAGCGACGATGGTTGACGGTCCCATCTGCGCCGGTGTCTGCGCGTTCGCACACTGCGGCCCGCACGAAAGGAGCAATACTGCGACCGCGCCAAATATTGCGACATTTGTCTCTGGATACATTGCCCCTCCTTTATCTATGCGCGCATGTCAAATCCTCAGCAGGTCCACAGCTTGTTCCGCTGCGGCTCCATCTCGAAACTCGTGAAGTTCCCGCTGCGATCATCCACCTGCATTTGCACGTGTATGTACAGCGGCTTGCGGCCGGCGAGGGTGACGCGATAAATGCGGAAGGCACCGGTTCCTTCGCCAGGACATGCTCCGCGGATCAATTCAAGCTGCGTGTCCTTTGGAAACTGGGCGGCGAGCACCTGCGGCAGCTTGTTACGGTCGACTAGTTTGGTAGTGTTGACAGTCGCATTCATCATGGACGTCTTCGAGCCGCTGGTTCCAATCCCCCCGCGACCCAATCCATCGATCGTCGTGTCGCCATTCCAGTAGTACGTATTACCACCCTTTGCCGGTGCGCTTCCCTTCCACTTGACTCCCTTCAACTTGGAAAACGAGGTCCAGTCATTGGTGGGTTGCGACGCGTTGCTCGGCGCCGCCATCGCTCCGGCGACGTCGCCCAGTGTCGTGGCCTGTGCGGCGACGTTCAATGCCAGGACGAACACCAATGCGAACGCCGGAATCAGAATTGAATTTCTCATAACCTCATCTCCATTCAGTCTGGTTTTGGTACGCCTACCTCGGCGCCTTGTACGCCTCCAGCAGCAGAGTTCGCTCGGGCAAATCTTCAAGAATGCCCTGCCGGGCGTTCCCAGACATAGGTGATCGACTGCAGCATGCCGTTGGCGTCGAAGTCGTACAACGTCGCCCTGATGCGCAGGGTTCGCTGCGCGCCGTGATCAGCGACGCTGCTGTGCCATCCCCGCGCACTTTTCGAAAATCGACATCGTCCCCTTCATGAAGGCCATCTGGTCGGCGTCACTCATCTTGGAGGAAACCGCTCTTGCCTCCTGGCTCTTGCCCTGCATGTCGAGGATCATGGCCCGCCGGGCGTCCGTCGAAAGGGAAGACTTCGCCTCCGCCGCTCCACACTTGCAGAATGCGTCGCTCGTGACGCCCATTTCTCTGCGTAGCGCTTTGTTGGCCCCCATCTCGCCTTCCTGCAGGCACGCCGCCACAAACTCTGTTTCACTGGGTCCACCTTCACAGGCAACAAGCAGGACGGCCGTGATGGCGACCGTCATAGCGCACAACGCGCCTTTTTCCTTTGCGGTCATGATTTCTCCTGGTCCGTCACGGCCGGTGCGCCATCGTGTGCGTGTTCTCGTTGATCTTGAACAGCACGATCAGCAACTCACACCAGATGCGCGCGGCGAGCGCGCCGCCGACGATGACCAGCAGCCCGGTCGCGAACCCGCTGAAGCTCATCCGACCGTACATGAACATCGAGCCGATGCCGCCGATCACGGCCGCGAGCAGCAGCAGCCAGTAGACAAAGGTGATGATTTTCGGCGTGATCATTGAGTCGAAAAACAGCAATGCTTTCATTGTGGATCCCCCTCGTTGGCTTGCGGTTGTTAGAGCCTGGACTTGCAGCATGGATCGAGCGCTATTTCGGCTGCGAACGGAACTGCGAGACTTGCCTGCGACACGACCGCGATCAACACGACTGCGCACACGCGAAGACTCATGATCTCTCCAGTAATTAGTCCACAGCTGCGGCGTTTCAGCGCACCAGCGCGCTCGACCCGAAGTTGGTTGGACTCTAAGGGCAGGGGCTTTTCGGCGCCTGGATCGCCGCGCCCGCGGGGACGGGATAGTAGCGACCGGGCACCGACATCTTGACCACTCCTTTGCCATGCCCCTGCTGGCACTGGACCAGATCGAACTCGCACGGGCCTGGCCCGCTGCAGGTGACGGTACAGCCACCACCGGTGCCACAGGTGACGGGACGAACAGCACCACCCGGCAGCTGCTGCAGCTGCTGGCACGCGTTGCCGCTGCCGACGTCATATTCCTTCGCATCAGGCGCCGGTTTGAATGACATGCGCACCTTGTAGTGGGAAGGCCCGGTGCACGTCGACGAGACCTGGGTCAGTTGGAAGTTGTAGGCGATTGCCTTCGCGGCGGCCCCGCCCGCCAAGATCATGCAGGCCAACGCCAGAACGGCGCCCCGTGGGGTGAACGACAGACAATTTCCGATCTTCATGGTCATCTCCCTCCTTGAGAAACGCTTGCTATCGCCGTATGGATCGCGCACTACTTCGGTTGCGACCGGAACTGCTTCTTCCACAGCTTTTCGAGTTCCGCCGCGACGGCTGGCGGCGGGTCGCCGATCAAGGTGGACTTGCCCTTCTGGTAGACCTTGCCGTACACGACGTCTTGCACGCCAGACCACAACAGGACGACATTGTTGTCGTAGCAGTCGTGGTTCTTGCACGTGTAGAGCATTACGTATTCCGCGCCGGCTACCTTGACCGGCGTGTTCTCCGAGCTTGGGCCTTCCAACTTCGCCAGCCAGGGCTCCTTGGACAACGGACCGAGCGCCTTGTAGTAAGCGGCTTTCGCCTTCGGGTTAAAGAGCAGGCCCGACGCGCTCAGTTCAGTCAGCGCGTAGCCGTTGAACTTGGTCGGATCGGCTTTTGCCTGCGCGCTCGGACCGGCTGCTGCCCCCGGCGCGACGTTGCGGTTCGGGTCGCAGTGCCGGGCGCGCTTGCCCTTGAACGCTGCCGGCAGCACGGTCATCACCTTCGGTCCGCCCTCGACCGCCGCAAAGAGACCCGAAGCGTTACGGTAGTACACGAACACCAGCGCTTCACCGCCCGCGACCTCGCTCGTAAATGCGGTCTCGAATTCCGGTGGCGGTGTGGCGCCGAAGTACTTGGGCGCGGGCTTCACGCTGCGTCCAGTCAGCACCGCCTTGCCGCCGTCCTGCACGACCAGCGAATCGCCAAGGTTCTTGAGCTGAGGCAGCATGTAGTTCGAACAGTCCGGTGCCAGCACGCCGAGGTAGGGCTGCATCAGCTTCATATCGATCTTGCCCTGTGCCCAGGCCGCCGAGCTAATCGCGGCAAGTACAAGCGTCGTGCAGTGAACTAAGCGATTCATGCTGCCTCCCCTAAGAAAGATGCGGTCAAAGCTTGGGCGCAGCAACGCGTGATCCGGCGTCGCGCGTGGCTTGAGTGGCAAAGCGCGCCGCGGCCTGCCGCATGTCTTCGAACTGCGAGTCGTCGATCAGCGATACGCTCATCCAGCGCACCTGGTCGCTGTTCGACGGACCGCGGTTGCGCTCGTACCGCACATAGACCGTCGTTCGACAGCTGGCCGTCTTGTAGCCGTTGAAGAGCACGTTCTGGCCACGCGCCGGCGGATCGGTCGGCGGAAACTTGGCGCAGCGCGCGTTCACGTTGTTGTCGACGATCCGTGCGCCGTTCGCATTGAAAGTCCACAGCATCATGCCTTCGCTTGCGAAGCTGGGCGCACCGTACTTCCCGACCAGCGCCTGCTTCAGCGTCTCGAACAGCGGATACTGGTTTGCAGGAAAGCCGGTGAAGCGCTCGACGAAGATGGCACGATGCGCGTTCGGCGGCGGCGGGAAGTGCACTCCGATCGCGTCACCCGAGCCGTCAGAGCCGCGCTGGGCACCGCGAGCGATCACCCACGAGAGATAGTCGGTGGCCGCGACGTTGTTGACGATGCCGCGCGTCTCGTCGATGCGCATCCCAGGCGAGTGCGCCTGCAGCGCGCGCCTGACGTCGGCCAGCGGCATGCCGAGCTTGATGCCGACGATATCGACGTTAACCGCTGCCAGGGCTGGTGCAGCGGCTGCGGCCACGCCAGCGGCGGGTGTCGCAGCAGCACCTACGACGTCGCCACCCGCAGGTGACGTGCCGGAATTGGCTGGAGAAGATGGGGCGCCCGCGTCTGTCGCAGTCATCGGCGGATTGCTCAACACGGCAGCGGCCTCGTTGCCCGCCTGATCGCGCGCCGGCTTCTCGCCGCCGCCACGCATCAGCGTCCCCGCCGCGCCGAGCAACCCACCGACCACGCGATTCACATCGACCTGCGAGCCGGCTGCCGGTGCACCGCCCGCAGTGGCTCCGCCCGCTGTTCCACCGATGTTCGCCGGATTCGGAACAGCCGCCACGTCCTGGTCAGCGACCACGATCGTGAGCTTGGCGGCGCTGAAGCCGAAGTAGCTCGGTCCAGCGCGGTGGTTCACCTTGCGGACGTTGAAGCCCGCAAAGCGCAGACCCGACGGCACGGTCAACTGCCGCACCAGGTTCGACACGTCGATCACCTGCGTGAACGCCGGGTTGTCGGTGCAGTTAGCGGTGAGTTGCGCGAGCCGTTGACCCGATATCGCATCAGCAGGATCCGGTCTGCCGTTGCCGGCGAAGCCGAACACCTCGAACACGACGGGCTCGGCGCCTGAACACTGACTGGCGCGCGCCTTGAACTGCAGCGTGGCCGAGCGGATGCGCTGCGGCGGGTTCTCGGGCAGCTGGAATTCGACCACGCCGGTGTTGATCGAGCCGACCCCGGCCTTGGCACCCGAACTGCGCTGCCAGAAACCGACCATCATGTTGTTGCCCATCGTCGCCGCCGGCGTCGTCGGACCCCCGGTCAGTGTGCCCCAGTGCACCGACAGCATCGGGTCAATGCCGACCTGCCGGTCAACCGCAAGGACCGGCCCGGCAAGCGCGGCGATCAGCGCCGCCACCGCTGCACTTCTCAGTCTGGACTTGTTCATCGTCGCTCCCTTTCGCGGCCGCCGTGCGGGCGCGGTGCAGAACGTAACGAGTTGCGCGTTACCAGGCCGTTACTGAGTTCAATCAGGCGCGCTGACGGCGCGACTCGCCGCGGTCAGCAACCGTCGATTGACCGGATTGCGATGCAAAAAGCTGTCGCGATAGGTGGTTGGGACGTGGCGCAGCGCCGTCTGCTCGATCCATTCGACCGCGCGTGCAAGCAGCGCAGCAGCTCCGCTTGCGTCACCCCCGGCTGCGAGCACCTCATGGCCAATCGACCACACCTCGGGCAGATACATGTCGGCTGGCTGTATCGCTGCCAGCACCGGTTGCAACTCTATCCAGCGCGCAGCGACATCATCCGGTGCATTTGCTTGCAGTAGAGAGCGCACCGAAAACAACCTGGCCTTTAATGCCACGCCAAAATACTCGATCTTCTCCGCAGCGGAGCGCACGCGACCGCACAGCTCGACCGCATCGCTCGGTGCCATTTCGAGCGCCTCTTCGAGTTCTACCAGCATGCGCATGTACGGATCACCTGCCTTGCCCAGCGCTTCTGCGGCAAGTCGCAAATCGGGCTTCGCTGAACCGCCGAGAAGACGCGCGATACGTGCGGCAAGCATCGCGCCGCGCGCGCGCACATGGCCGACCGAAGGTGCAACATAGTCGAGCGCCTTTTTCGCGCGTCCGTATTGCGCAAGATGGATCAACATCGCCGCCTTATTGTTGTTCGCCACCGCAATCCACAGCGTTTGCCCATCGCCCCTGAAACATTCGAGCGCAGTGTCGATCGTATCGAGCGCCTCTCCGTAACGCCCAGCCTCACCGCTGTAGAGTGCGCAGTGCTGCTCGATCACGCCGCGCCATGGCCCACCGGTGTCGCCGATCTCAGATTGCAACGCGCGCGCCCGAAGCGCGTGCTCGAGCGCCTGACCGATATCACCCAAGTTGCCCTGCACCGTGGCCAGGTTCGACGTCAGCTCTGCCAATTCAGCGAGGTCGCCGAGCGCGCGTGCGTTGTCAATCGCGCGCGCAAGCGCGTCTGCCGTGCGACGCAGCTTGCGCGCCGAGTTCAACACGTACGCATAGTCGGCCCAGAAGCGACCGCGCTGCTCGCGCGTACCTTTGTCTTGGACCAATGCTTCAAAAGGTTCGATGACCGACAGCGCCTCGTCGCTGCGGTCCGCTTGGGCAAGCCCCACCGCCCACAAGCGTGCAGCTTCGAAGCGCGGCCACAGCGAGTCGAGCCGCTCGGCGAGCGCGAACGCTTCGCGCGCAGATGCGATACCGGTGACATGATCGACCGCCATCAACGCGGCGGTCGCGCGTGCGGTCAGCGCAGTCGCGCGTTGGCCGTCCGAATGCGCTTCAGCGAGCAACGCGTCGATCACGATGTTGGCGCGTTCGACGCCACGTACGAGGATCAGGCTCTCAATGCTGGCGCAGCGCGCGTCGAACGCGGCGGCCGATTCGCCCGCGCGATCAAAGCACGCAAACGCAGCTTCGCAGTGCTCGACTTCGGACAAGCGGCGTGACGTGCGCCGTGCTTCAGATGCAGCCCGCATGTGTGCGCGCGCTGCTCGGCTCCACTCGCCCGCGTCGGCCCAGTGCTGCGCTAGGCTCGCGGCCGGCGTACCTTGCGACTCCAGATACTCGGCGATGCCAAGCTGCAGCAGTTGCGCGATTGGTTGCGGCACTGAGCGCAGCGCAACCTCATAGATGAGGTCGTGCGCGAATGTCTGGCCGCGAATGACTTGCGCCGTTTCAAGTTCGCTCCATGCTTCGGCCAAGTCGAGCGGATGCTTCTGCAGAACATGCGCCGCCAGCGCCGCACTGAATTCAGCGCCGGCCAGCGCGGCAACGCGCGCAAGTTTCAGCGCCGGCGCAGACAGCTGCGCCAGACGTCGCTCGATCAGGGCGCCGACTGAAGTTGGCGTCGGTAGCCGGTTCGACACCGCGTCGGCACCGCCTCCCTCGACCAATGCATTCAGCGTCTCGAGCACGAAAAATGGATTGCCGCCGGTATGGCGCGCAATCGCACCGGCAAGCGCGGGCGCGTTGATTTCAGGCAGCGCGAGCGACTCCAAGAGTTCGCGCACTGCGCTTTCGCTCAGCGGAACGAGCGGGACTTCGACGAGTCGCTGCCCGCCCTCTGCGCGTAGCCACGCCGCGATCGACGCCGGGCATTCGGAGCCGCGCACCGCACCGATCCAGCGCAGGTCGGGGATCACAAGCTGCGGAAATAACTCAAGCGTCGCCTCATCGGCAAAGTGAAGATCGTCAATTGCCAAACCCGCGAGTCCCGCCGCTTGCCGAGCGGAAAGTGCCTGCACGACCGCGGAGCGAAAGCGCGCTTCGACCAACGGGCCGACCGGCGCTGCCCCCAGTTCCGGCAGCACGCGGGCGAGTTCTGATTTGACGAAGTCGTCGAGCCCGTCATCGATGCGGATCACACCCTCTGTTCGCAGAACCACACGCAGCAGGCGCGCCAGCACGGCGTACGGCACGCGGGCATCTCCGGGGCGGCCACCGACCATCGGCACTGAGCGAGCTTGAGCGAAATCACCCAGCAACCGGCTCTTGCCGACGCCTGCATCACCGCTGATCAGCACCGGAAGGCCGGCTTCCCAGCCGCGCTCGAGCGCGCGCCACTCGGTATCGCGTCCGATTAGGCGTGGAGGCCTAAGAATCGCGGCGGGCCGCCGCGTCTTCGAGGCCATCCCCGGCAACGCGTCGGCTCGAAGAATCAACTGCGCGAGCGCGACCGTTTCCGCGTCGGGTTCAGCACCTAGCTCGCGCTGAAGTGCGGAACGACATCGGTCATACGCCGCCAGCGCCGCGGCCCGATCGCCGCGCCGGTAATGCAGCCGCATTGCAAGGCGATGCGCCTGTTCGGAAACGGGGTCTTCGGCGAGTAGCCGCTCGGCGTAAACCAGCGCCCGCGCGATGTGTCCGTCGGCTTCGCGCTTGGCAGCAAGCTCGGCCAGCGCATCGCGTCGCATCGCGCGCCAGTGCTCGCGCGCTACGCGCACCCAGTCTTCGAGCTCCGGGCAGTCTTCGTAGGTACAGGCGCCCAGCAGGTCGCCCGCGGCAGCGTTTGGATCTTCGGCAAGCTGCTGTGCAGGCGAGCCGAGGTTGTGCTGTACGCGATCTGCAAGACGCAGACCCTCGTCCGGCTCGACCAGGTCCGCGCCCGCCGCGCGACGCAACCGGAATAGCCGCTGCCGCAGACTGTTGCGCGCTTTGTCCACCTCGGCGTCGGGCCAGAGAAGCGCCGCCGCCCGTGATCGGGACGTCGGGCCGTCGAACGCCAGCAGTGCGAGCAACGCCGCGTCCTTGCGTTCGAGCGATAGCACGGTGCCATCCGGACGCACAAGCGTAGGCGCGGCGAGCAGTTGCAGCCATGCCGATGCGCCCGCTTTTACAGGTGTCTCAACCAAGGGCAGCCCCGCAAAGCGCAGCAGGCTCTGCAGCCGCAGCGCCACTCCCGCCGCGCGCGCGACTTGCAACCGCAACTGATCCACACCGACCCCGCGATGTCGTCGATGCTGCGATCTTTCCGCGCCAGCGTTACCGGAACGTTATAGCGCCTGCTGGCGGGCGTCTACAGACACGTGAGAGCCTCTTGAACGTCCGGCACGATCGCAGCTACAACGACTCCAGGAAAGTCAGCAACTGTCGCTGTTCGGCTTGCGATAAGGCGTTGTAGCGCAAGCGAACCCCAGCGGCCTGCCCGCCATGTCGTGCAATAGCGTCCTGCTTGGTGTTCGACAGACCATCGTGCATCAGGCGATTGCGAGTGCGCACCGCCCACAGCGGTGCAGTGCGGATCTGATTCGCCGTACCAGCGAATTCAGCGGTCGGCTGAATCGGAATGCCGTCACCGGTGCCGACGTCATGCAACAGGAAGTCGCTGTACGGATGAATGGTCTTGTTGCTGAGTGCCGCCGGAACCGTGAACGCGTTGCCGTTGATGCGGGTGCCGGGGCTGGCAGTGCGAATCGCCGGCGTGTGGCAAACCGCGCAACCGACGCGTTCAAACAGCACTTCACCTGCTTTGACATCGGCGGTGATCGGGCCGCGCGCGGGCGCCTTGGTCGAGCGCATGAAGTCGGCGAAGGCCGTGACGTCGACGCCATCGTCTTCGGGTTCAGGCAGTTGGTCGTAGTCGGTGCCGTAGCCGACGAAACGACCGGCCGACGTGTTCTCCTCTGGGAACAGCGGTGACGTGATGCCCATTTCATTCAGATAGGCATCAGCCGCAAACGAAAGCAGGCTCGCGTGCTGGCTCTTCCAGCCGAAGCGTCCGATGCGCGGTGCACTGTTGGCTTCGAGCACCGGAACCTGCACTGCGGTCCCGCGCATCGCAGCGGGCTGGCGATCGCGGAGCGCGAGCAGCGTCGCATTGGCGATCGCCTCGACGTAACCGTTGCCGAGCGTGTTGGTCGAAATCCGCAACGTACGCACCGTGTCGGGCTGCTGGACATGCTCGACGATCTCCGGGTGCGTCGCGCGCGATTGAATCAGCGTCCCGCCAAGTGATTCGAAGAACTGGCCTTTGTCGGTGCGGCCCGATCGGAACTCTGCCACCTGGCTCGCGCCTCCGGTGACGACGTTCTGATGACACTCGCGGCAGCTCTGCGCGTTGTAGGTGGGGCCCAGTCCGTCAGCGACCGTTTCGACTTGCTCGAAGATGAAGCGGTTGTCGTTGAACGAGCGCAACGCAACGACGTTGTCTTCACTTAGCGTTTCGTAGGATGGTCCTTGCGGCAGAAACCCGTTGGTCAGATTGTCAAACCCCGTGAGCGCTTCGGTGAATAGTCGGTCGGACAATGATTGCGCGCTGCCCGCTGCCGAATTCGCCGACGTGCTGGCTTCTTCGATGGCGGCCCGGTCTTCGCTCGGGAGGATCCCGCGCGGCTGGAAGCGGTCGGGTCGTGGGAGGTGCTGCATCTGCAGCTGAGGACGCATCGCCGCCTGCCGCGCATTTCTCTTCGGCGTGACGCGGCTGGTTTGCGCAACGACGACGACCGCCGCCAGTGAAAGGACAACAGCAACCGCAGATTTCTTGATCTTCATGAGGGCTCCATCTGGTGGCTCGGTAAAACGCCGAACCGCACGAGGAACCCTAGGCCGTTCTCATTTCGATTCAATCGTCCAAAGGGACCCCCGGCCGCGCGGGTCACCGGAATGCGCGACGCGTCGATTTGCTGAGTGGTCTCGGCGCGCTCACGCGAACGCGCACTTGAGGCTCGACTCGCGCAGCCTTGAATCGACCACAGCCCGGCACTGTCGACAAGTTCAACGCCGGGGTTAACGCCCGTGCGCGGCGCTGGACGCGCTGCGCGCGTAGCTGCCGAACAGCGGTGTATCGGTATCGGCCCCGTCGAGGTACGGCTCACCCAATTGTTGCTGCAGCAATTTCAGATTGCGCCGATGCGCGCGAAAGTAGATATCGAACACGTCGCCGGCCAACGGCACTGCGCCGAGTGCGGCATCGAGCAGCAGGTTGCCGAGCATTTTCCCCTGCAGCCAACGCGATGCGCCAAGCTCGCGCGCCTGCGTGATCAGATACACGCCGATCGCCGCCGACAGCAAGTCGCCGGCCACTGGAACGACGCCCATTAGCGCATCGAGCCCTACTTTCGTGCGCAGCAGTGGCACATCGACAATGGAGTCCATCAGCCGGGTCAGTGTGATCAGCCGCTCGCGAGCGCGCCGCTTGCGTTCGGCAGATGGAATCCCGATCGAGCGAACACGTGCGCGGGACCGTCCACCCGGGTGAGTCTGATCGGCGGTCATCGGTCAGGCGCGTGTGGTTGCAATCAGCAACACGTTGGCAAACGGAGTGCCTTCGCTCATCGGTTGAACCGTGACCGCAAAATCAAGCTCTTCAAGTACCGCCAACCATTCGGCGAGCGTGCGGCAATAAACCCGCGGCCAGCCGCCGCGCGACACTGTTATCCAAGCGTCGATCAGTACCGACAACCTAAAGCGCCAGCGGCCGGCCGCGTCGCCGACGCGCATCAGCAACATTCCGCCCGGCATCAACGCCGCGGCGACGTTCGCCAACAAGGCGTTCTGCGCAGCGCGGTCAATGTAGTGCAGCACATCGATCATCGCGACCACATCGCAAACCGGCAGCCGTACGCTGCGTACATCGCCGGCCGCGAGCGATACCCGATCGCGCAGATCGGCGAGCGCACGCCGCCCGGTCGCGATCGCGTCAACCCGTAAATCGATCCCATGCAGCGTCCAGCGTCGCGGGGCTGGAGCCCACCTCCGTGGCCACCGAGCGTCAGGCCGCGCGTCGCACTGCTCGGCAGCCGCTAGTAGCGCGGGCAGAACGCCGAGCCCGCAGCCGATATCCACAATGCGCGCACCGGACACGATTCGGCCATCTCGCAACAACGCGGCAAACACCGGATCGCCGCCAAGTTTGCCGCGTGCGAAGTAATAAGAGCTTCGCCCCGATGATTGAAAGCGCTTGGCGGCACGCGCAACCAGGTGACGAAAAGCGGGCTCAGTGTGCGCTGAGGACGGGCATCGCGTAGCCGGAAATGCAACAGCGGGCGATTGAACCGGCAGCACATGCTCGGTGGCGGCGTTCGCCGCTGAAGCACTGGCGGCTCGTCCAGCGCTGCTCCCGCGCATCATGCCGACAGCGCGCTGCGCAGCGTCACTGGGCGCCAGGCGCGATCACGCAGCTGGGCAAGCACCGCGGGCAATGCGCCGAGCACACTCGGATTGCTGCGCACCGCCACGCGGCGTCCCTCAATGCCATCGTGCATTAACACTATCGCCCCCGGCGACAGGCGCCGGACGATCCGCGCCGCAACTCGATCGGCGCGCGCATCGACGCTATCGAGCGAGCGCACGTTCCAGGCGACGCAGCGCAGTCCCAGGCGCGCCAACGCAGGCTCGGTCAGCGGAGTTCGAATTCCGAACGGAGCGCGAAAAAATTTGGGCGCGACACCGGTGATGTCTGCCAGTGCCTTCTGGGCGTCGCCGATATCGCGCACCAGCCGGCCCACGCCATAAAAACCCATCGCGCGCGAATGTCCATAGGCGTGATTTTCTACAGCGTGCCCGCGGGCGACGATCTCGCGCACCAGCTGCGGATTCGCCCGCGCATGCGCGCCGACGCAAAAAAATGTTGCGCATGCGCCCGCTGTGTCGAGCTGGTCCAGCACGCGCGGCGTGACCTGGGCGTCGGGCCCATCGTCGAATGTCAACGCGATCTCGCCGCGCGCAGCGGCAGATTGCGGCAATCTAGAAATCACGGGGCCAAGTGCGGCGCTACCAGGCGCGAGGCCAAATGCGAGGCTCAGCGCATGGCTGCCGCACATCGCGCCCACGGCCCACGGCCACAGCGCCGGCTGCACTACCAGCGACGCCATGCCGGCCGCGTGGCTGCCGGCAAGAATCCAGTGCAGCGGTCCCGGTTGCCACGCACGCGGCGGCAGCGCCTGATGCAGTGAGAAGCGCGAGACGCTCACTTCACGGCCACGTACTCGGAAAAGATGCCCAGCACAACGTGTCGGGAGATGTTCGTAAATCCGGCCGCGCGCATCTGCTCGATAACTTTTTGCGGCGGCACGCACGCTTCGATCGAATCCCATAGGTAGCGCATGACCTGCTGCGTGTCGCGCGAGCGCCCGACCCACCGTGCCACGAGCGGGACTAGATAGCGCAGGTAAAACCGCAGCCAGCGCGTTGTATGGATCCCGGCGGGCCGCGTGATCTCGAGCACGCAGGTACGACCTCCCGGTCGCAGCACCCGAAAAGACTCTCTGAACATGGCGCGCAGATCGGCCACGTGACGCAACGCATACCCCATGCTGACGAAATCGAACGAGCCGTCGGCTGCTGGCAAGACCTCGGCACGACCTTCAATGACGCGCATGCCCGCCGGCAGACGAGCGTTTGCCAGCATGCCCACGCTTGGGTCGACGCCGGTCACGTTCGCGCCGCCGCCACTGAGTCGCGCGGCTTCGATTGCGGTCAGGCCGGTGCCGGTACCCACATCGAGTACGCGCATTCCCGGCTTCAATCCCGCGCGACGAAGCGCCTGCCTGCGATACCAAGGGCCGGTGCCGAACGCCATCAGACGTTCGACCCGGTCGTAGTCGACCGCGCTGGCGTCGAAGGTGGCGCGCAGCCACCGATGGCGCGCAGTCTCATCCGCGTAATACTCGGTCAGTGGCGGATGAGGGACGACCGTCTCCGTGTCATTCATGCTGCAAGACCTCCGTTAACGCCGATTACCTGGCGCGTAATGTAAGCCGCCTCAGGCGAGAGCAGAAACGCGATCGCTGCCGCCACCTCGTCGGCTTCGCCGAAACGGCCGGCGGGAATCAGTTTCGTCATTTCCTCGAGCGGCAGCTCGGCCGTCATGTCGGTGACGATCAAGCCCGGCGCGACGCAGTTCACGGTGATGTTACGGCTCGCGAGTTCGAGTGCGAGAGAACGCGTGGCACCGATGACGCCCGCCTTGGACGCACTGTAGTTGACCTGCCCACGATTGCCGATCTGTGCAGCGACCGACGCCAGGGTCACGATGCGGCCGGCACGGCGGCGCCGAATCATCGGCATCACCAGCGGATGCAGTACGTTATAAAAGCCATCGAGATTGGTGCGCAGGACGCGGTCCCAGTTTTCACCCGACAGCGCGGGGAACACATGATCGCTTGCGATGCCTGCGTTCAGTACGACGCCGTACGGCGCCCCGCGCGCTTCGACCTGAGCGTCGAGCGCGCGCCGACTAGCGGCACGATCTGCGATATCGAATGCGAGTACGTCGACATCGCGCCCGATCGAACGCACTTCCGCAGCGACTGCATCGATCGCTGCGGTCGAATCGGTTTGGCCCGAATGGTGCAGCCACACGTCGTACCCGTCACGCGCCAGACGCAGCGCGGTGGCGCGCCCGATGCCGCGGCTCGAGCCGGTGACGAGCACCGCATCCGCTTTCACTCGCGCCTGCGCCAGAACGGAAAGAAATTGAACCATGCCAGCGGCGCTTCGCGGCACGCGCGCTCCAGAAAACGCACGTACTCCGCAATGACTTCGCGCAGCGCAGTGTCGCGTATCTTGCGAGGCAGCGTGATGCGCTCGCGCATTTGCTCGCACACCAGCGTATAGCGGCCGCGGTCCGTCGGACGCTGGTAGCACGCAAGCCAGTAGACGGGACAATCGAGCGCGGCCGCCAGCACCCACGGCCCGATGGGAAATTCCGCATCGGCGCCGAGAAATGGAACGGCGAGTACCCGCTCGCTGGTCACAGGGACGCGGTCTGCCGCGATCACCACGAAGTCGCCAAGTTCGACGCGCGCCGCCAAATGCGCGATGGTCGCGGTGTCGATAGCGGTCACCTGCAGCAGACGTTCGGCGCTCTGCGGATTAATGCGCGTCAGCATGCGATTAAAGCGCTCGGCATGCCGCGTATGCACGAGGATATGCAACCGCAACTGCTTCGCGCGCTCGCCCAGTCGTCGCAAGACTTCGAGATTGCCGAAATGCGCGACCACGAGTACGCCACCGCGACTTTGATCGACCGCATCGTCAAAGCGCGGATCGACTTCGCGTCGTATCTCATCAAGGCCGAGACCACCGGTCCATACCAGCGCCTTGTCCAGCAGCGTATCGGCGAAGGCGCGCACGTGGAGCGCGGCCGCCCGCCATTCACGCCACGCACCGGCATCGACCGTCAGTGCTCCGATGCGACGCTGATATTGGATCGACGCGCGCCGCGCCACCGGCCGCACCGCAACGAAATACCAGGAAGCGGGCCACACCAAAAGGCGATATAGCGGGCGGCCGATCCATACATAGCTCAGATACACGATCCACAGCCAAACCGTGCTTCCCGATTCGGGCAGAGACGCCCAATGCGAGTCCTCGCGCCGATCGGTCGGCATGTCGATGCTGCTCACGGCGCGCGGCCCGCAAGGCGGCGCGGCAGCAAGCGCGGCAGGCGTAGCAACATTCCGGTCAACAGTCGCAAATGCAACCACGCCATGCGCAGGTTGTCGCGCAGCATTCGGAAGTGCGAAACGCCGTCGGCGGGATAGGTCACCGGCGTGTCGAGATTGACGACGGGCACTCCGGCCCAGAACAAGCGCACGATGATCTCTGCGTCGAACTCCATACGGCGGCCAATTCGCGCGCGTTCGTCGAGTGCAACGGCCGGCGCGATCGGATAAAGACGGAAGCCACACATCGCATCGGCAATCTTGCGCGATAGCGTGTGCACCCACACCAAAACCGTGGTGATACGTCGGCCATGTAGCCGGACCGCCGGCACGCTCGCATCGTACCGAGGCACCCCGTTAATCACTGCGTCCGGATTGCGCTCGGCGGCCGCGACAAACTCGCCGACGCGCGACGGATCGTGCTGCAAATCCGCATCAATTTGGATGGCGTGCGTGAACCCGGCAGCCTGCGCCGCGCGCAACCCGGCCAGCACGGCGGCCCCCTTACCCTGATTGCGTTGGAGCCGCACACGGTGCAGCCATCCACGATTTTCGTCGCACAGCGTCTGTATGGCCGAAGCGCACTGCGTGTGACTGCCGTCGTCAACCAGCCAGCACGCCAGACCCGACGGGCGCAGCGCCTCCACCAGACGCGGCAGTGCTCGATGGTGGTCGTACACGGGCACGATGACGCAAACGCGAAGCGCGATCGGTGCAGGCAAAGTGCGGATGCTGCGGCCGGATCTCAGCGCAGCAGCACGAGCGCCTGAGCGAACGTGCGCACGCGGCGAAAGTCACGCGCGTCGACCTCGCGGTCGAACGCCTCGTTGAATTTGAGGACAATTTCGGCCGCATCGATACTGTCCAGGTCGAGATCCTGATAAAGATCGGCGTCGGCCGTCAGCCGGTCGGCGGGTATCGCAAACTCGCGCTGCAGGAAATCGCGCAGCCAAAGCTCGGCGGCGCTGACCGCCGCACCGTCGTGCGTCGCGTTTTGCAGGTGGTCGTCGCGCTTCATCGCGCTAGGCCGCTCGCGCAGCGCCGCGCTGGGTTGCCACGAACGCAGCCAGCGTACGTACGTTCGCGAAATGCCGGCGATTGTTCTCGTTGTCGGCGGCGAGCTTGACGCCGTAACGCTTGGCCAGCGCTACCCCGATCTCAAGCGCATCGATCGAATCGAGGCCGAGCCCTTCGACGAATAGCGGTGCGACCGGGTCGATGTCTTCGGGCCGCATCTCCTCCAGTCCGGTGCACTCGATGATCAATTCGGCGATTTCGTGCTCAAGCGGATCCACGATGAGCAAGCTCCCTGACGTTCAACTCATTGACATACACCTCACGCAGATGTTCGGTCAGCCGCCGTGCGGCGATCGATACGCTCGGGTCGTCATGCAGAAACTGGGCGGGGTCGATCGGCGCATGCGCCACGACACGCACGCTCGGCCGCACCTTGGGTGCCAGCCACCAACGGCTCTTCTTGGTCAGCAGCGGTTCCGAAAAAGAAATCGTCACCGGCAGCATCGAGCAGCCCGAGCGCACTGCGATATGCGCAGCACCGCGCCGCAACCGGATTACGCCGTCGTCGCCAGTGCGCGTGCATTCAGGAAACAGCACCAGCGACTCCCCCGCTGCGATGCGGGAGGTGCACTCCTCGATCAGTGCTTGCGGATCGGCGTTAACGACGTAATCGGCACCGCGAATACCGCCGGATGTGAACGGGTTGACCTGCAGCGAGCGCTTGGCTACTACGCCCGCCCCTTTGACGTGCCCCAGCAAAATAAGCGCGTCGATCAGCGACGGATGGTTGGCGACAATCAGTGAACCGGGCGCCGGCTCGCGATCGAGGCCGACGATTTCGAGATCGATCAGGCGCAGCGCACTCATGCTTCCCACGTAGCCGCGCGTCAGGTGATACATGATGCCGCGGATACCGCGAGCACGACGCTGCCGATCGCGCTCGAAGAGTGAGTAGACCGGCACGATTAGCGAACTCATCAGCGCGCCGTAGACGCCAAACGCTACAAACAATACGACTTGCGCCATTGATCGGAGCGCGCGCCCGGCGCCGACCACTGAGCGTGAGCGCCGTCCCGCCGCAGACTGCTGCGGCAGTACCAGCTCTTTGCGCCCGGAGCCTGCGCGCTCGGAAAGGACAACCGCCATTTCTGTCACCCGTGCCGCTGGCCGCCGGCCACGATGCGCCAGCGACTCAGCTGTTATGCCCCGACGGTCACTAGACCGCTTGCCACTGCAATTCAGTCGCATTGTAAATCCCGGTGATCGCGTCGACCACGCCGGCAATCGGCGGATTCGCGATTCCGGCGACAGCGAGTTGACAGCCGGCCCAGGTCGAGCGCCACGTCTTAGAACTTGCACTCGGGCCGGCTTTGAACCCAGCCTCGGTGGCGACCCAGACGCGCAATACCGATGCGGTGTCGGCGGTCTCGCCGGCCGCGAGGCCCAACATCGCGGAGGCCGCGCGCGGATCGCGCAGAACGTGGCTCGATTCGATATCGACCCCCACCGCAACGCCCGCGACAATCACCACGACCGCATCCGCGCTATGCGCGATACTGGCGAACAGTGGTACGCGCGCGCGCACCAGTGCGCGGCCGTCGGCAGCGACGTCGATCGCCGCGTCGCTCATCCCTGCGTGGCTCAGCAAGCGGCGCAATAGTGAGTGGCCGACGATGAACTGCGCGCGCCGCTGCACCAGCTTGATGCGCGCCAGTCGCGCCCGCTCGGATGCGCTGAAGGAGCTAAGCGACTCGGTCTCCCACGCAGGCGACAGCGGGGATTCGAAGCGAGTGAGCCCGAGCGTCGGTTGCATCAAATCCGCATTAAAACGCGAGCAGCACGCCGGCGCGACCGCTGAGCACGATCTCGCCCCGTGCGCGCAGCTCGAATCGGTACGCCACCTGCTGGTCGGACCGGAACTCGCTAGTCGCCTCGATCGTCAGCGGTACCGCGCAGGTATCGAGCCGCTCGACCGACCATTGCAGATCGGAGGCGGCGACCAGATAACCATGGCGCACACCTTCCTCAGTCGGCGGGGCATGCGCAGCCAGCAGCGCGCCATGGATCGCCATCGCCTGCGCGCCGTATTCGAGCCCGCAGACGATCGACAGCGCACCGTTTTCGGCGAGCGGATGATCGGGCGCTCGATGCGAATCGCTTTCGCAAATGATGTGGTTCTCATCATGCGACACGACGCGATCGATCAGGCGCATGCGGCCCGCGTGCGGCAGCAGTGTCTCGATCGCAGGCATTAACACACCGTGCTCGCCACTGTCAGCGCCCGGCCGTTACCCTGACGCAGCACAACTTCGCTTGCGCGAGGCTGCGCAAGCGCCGCGAACAGCGGCAACATGCGGGCGGTCGGATTACCGAGGCGAATCGATTCCAGCAGCGGGTCTGCCAATGCAGTATCGGCATTGTCGTCGCCGGCGTCGTCAGTGAGCGTCAGCTGCGCAACGGCGCGTTCGAATTGGCACGGTGCAAGCACCAGCGCGAGCGCCCACGCGTCGATCATCGGCCGCGCCTGCGACAACGGAAACGGGTACGGTAGATCGTAGGACACCATCAGCACCGGCGTTTGACCCGCGCTGGCCTGCACCGCGCTTTCAAGCAACGCTGCGGTCGCTGTGCCATCGAACGCGCACAGGCTGGTCACCGCACAATGACTGGCGACCGCGATGCTGTAGTAACCGGAGGCCGCGTTGTGCACCGAGTTGTGAAACTTGGTCGGCGATATCTGGTAGTCGCCCGCAGCCAGCATGGCGCAGATGTCATGAATGATGTCCGGATTGCCCGAGCTGCTGCCGAAAACCGCGGGCACCGTGGTCGCGTCCAGCCCGGCGTGCGTCAGCGCCTGCTGGGCGGCGGTCAGCGCTATGCGCGTAGAGGGCGTCGCGCGCCGCCGCTCGGCAGGCGGCAGCAAACCACTCGGCGGTGCGGTGTTGTCGGCGCGCACATACGTTGCCGCGCCGGAAAGCACTTCGCGCGCCGCCTGCCAGTCGGGCAGCCCGGGCCCATGGACACCGATTCCGAGCACAGCGCACGCGATCACGACAGCGTTCTTCGCGCACGGTTCTCGCGGCCGAAGACCACACTGCAGTTGCTGCCGCCGAAGCCGAACGAGTTCGACAAGACCGTATCGAGCGCGCGCGTCTCGTTGTCGAGCACCACGTTGTTCGGACAAGCGGGGTCCACATCACTCGTGTTCAGCGTGCCGGGTATGAAAGCGTGCTCGAGCGCGAGCAACGCGACGATCGACTCGACGATGCCGGCCGCGCCGAGCAAATGGCCGAACCAGCCCTTGGTCGAGCTGCTTGCCGTGTGTCCGAACACGTCGACCACCGCGCGGCCTTCGGCCGGATCGTTGGAGCGGGTCGCCGTGCCGTGCAAGTTGACATAGTCGACAGCTGCCGGCGCAAGGCCTGCCGACGCAAGCGCGCCGCGCATCGCCAGGCGCGCGCCGAGTCCTTCAGGATGCGGCGTGGACATGTGATGCGCATCGCTCGACTCGCCGGCACCGAGCAGATATGCCGGAGCTCGCGCGCGAGCTTCGAGCAGCGCGAAGCCCGCGCCCTCGCCGATCGAGATTCCACTGCGAACTCTGTCATAGGGCCGGCACGGATCACGTGATAACAGCTCGAGCGCCGAGAATCCGCACAGCGTCGTCATGCACAGAGAATCGACACCGCCGACGATCGCCGCGTCGATCCAGCCAGCGCGCATCAGCCGCGCCGCTGCGGCGAACACTTTTGCGCTCGACGAACACGCGGTCGAGATCGCAAACGTCGGGCCGCGCGCGCCGATTACTTGAGCAACCAACGACGGCGCCGAAAAATTGTTCAACGTCGTCGCGTAGCTAAAGGCGGCCGGCAAGACGCCGGCGGCATCACGCATGCGGTACGCATCCTCGGCCTGCGCGATTCCCGATGTGCTGGTCCCGATGATCACGGCGACGCGCGCTGCGCCGTAACGCTCGACCGCCGCCCGTGCGTGCGCCGAAAATTGATCCTGGTGCAGTCCGATCCACGCGAGCCGGTTGTTGCGGCAGTCATAACGCGACCATTGCGCCGGCAATGAGCCCGATTGCAGCCCTGCGACTTCACCGATCCACGTATCGAGCGCCGGGCCGTCAATGTCGACCGCAAAATCGCGGCGCGCGTTATAGCGCTGCAGCCCGCTGCGCCGCGTGCGCAACGCTTCAAGCAACGCACTGCGCCCGCGGCCCACCGCTGTGGTGGCCGTATAGGCACTGATAGCGACCGGATCGAACTTCATGAGTGGATCGGCCCGCGCCTTGGCTCAACCGCGGGTTCCGGCGCGAGCGCCATGCTGACGATCAACGCAACCGCGGCGCCGATCGCAACGGTGACACCGATCATGTGCAGCACCGGCGTCGCTGACATCGCGAGCGTTGCAAATGCGATCAGTGTGGTGGATGCGGCGAGCGTTACCGACAGCATGATCGGTAGCGCGGAAGCCCCGGGCTCCGCGTACCGTGCTGCGCGCGGCATGCCAATGAACAGAGCGTAGTTCGAACCAACGCCCGCCGCCAGCAGCAGCGCTACCAAGTGAAACAGCGTCAGGCCTCCTTCGATCACCACCAGGATTGCAGCAGTGATCACAATCGACACCGCTACCGAAGCGGTGATGCGGGCGGTCGCCTTCGCATTACGCAACTGCACCGCGAGAATCAGCACGATCAATAGCCCCCCTCCTAGCGCGGCCCACGCAGCGCGCACGCGATAGCCGGCAACCAGTGCCTGCACACTCGCCAAATCGATCAACGACACGCCGCTTGCAGCGCGTACCGACGCGGCGACCGCAGCCGCATCGCTGACGCCGGTCAGCGTGATGAGCGCCGCGGCGCCGCTCGTGGCGCTGCTGCGCTCGATCAACTGAGCCGCCAGCCGCTGACCGAATGCGGTGCCTGAATAGTAGTCGGGCGTGAGGCTGAGTTCGCGCGCGCGCTGCACGTCCGCGATAAACGGTTCGAAGGCAGCAACTCGCAGTGCGCTGTCGGCCAACGCGGGGGGCAAGCGCTCGCGCAGCGTCGCCGCCTCTGGCAGAGCGGCGCGGCGCGCCTGCTGAGTCGCTGCACTCGGCACCAGTATCGCGGGGGAGTCAAACCCGGCAATCGCGCCGCGCGCCTGCAGGTCGTTCAAGCGGGCGTGTACGGTTTCGGCGCGTGCGAGCGCGGCGTCGAGAGAGGCGCCCTCTACCACGATCACGAAGCGCAGGTCGCCAAGTCCGGTGTCGCTGCGCAGCCGCGCGTCGAGTTCGCCCGACCCCCTCGCCAGCGATGAAATCGCCGCCAGCTGGTCATTCCACAAACGATCACCGCGCATTGCCAACAGCAGCAACGATGCGGCAGCGATCAGCAACAGCGAAACACGCAATCGCGGTGCATGCATCGCAACCCGCGCCAGCGGCCCGAAACGCGCCAGACGTGAAGCATCGAGCGGCTGCAGCACGTCCGGCAGGCACGACCTGGCCACCGCCCCGGCGACACCGATGCCGACCATCGACATCAATCCGAGCTGCATCAAGCCGGCGAAGCCGGACATCATCATCGCCACAAAGCCCGCGCCCGATGTCAGCACTGCCAGCCACAACCCGCGCCATAAATAGGTGTTGTCGGTGCGCTGCCGCTGCACCTGAACGTAGACCGCGTAGTCAACGGCTTCTCCTATCAGCGTCAGCCCGAAACCCAGCGTGATACCGTGAATACTGCCGAATACCACGGCGACCGCAGCCAGACCCGCCAACGCACCCGTCGCTGTCGGCAGCGCGGCCCAAAGCAGGAACCGCGGACTGCGCAGCACCAGCAGCAGCAGCACACCCACCGCGAAAGTCGCGATCAACGTCAGGTGCCGCGCATCCTCCTGAATCGCGCGTCGCGACTCCACCGCGAACACGCCGGGGCCTGTCAGATGCAGCTGTAGCATTTCGCCATCTTTCGCCGCATCGAACGCGTTACGAATGGCCTCTACAGCCTCGGCCTGCGCCTCGACATCGAATCCCGGCGCGCGCGTCGTTGCGAGCAGCACCGCGCTGCGGCCGGCTCGATCGAACCATACTCCGTGCATGCTGACCGGAGCCCGCGCGGGCTTCAGCGCTGCTGCAATGACGAGCAGTTCGCCGGTCAGATCGCGCGCGGCAGTCGGCTTGATCAACGGCGCGGCCGACGAGCGCAGCATCGCTTCCAGATCGGCTGCCGCGGCGCGCAGGCCTGCGGTTGAAAATCTTTGCGGCGAGACCTGAGGGCTCAGCAGGTAGCGTGCATCGAAGAGCCGGTCGCGTTCGGTCGCGAATAACGCAGGATCCCCGTTGGTGACGAACGCAAAACGTGGATCGGCACGCAGCACCGCCACGAGCTTTTGCGAGCGCCGCGCTGCGGCTTCAGTTTGTTCGGCAGCCGCCGCTTCGATGCCGATCAATATCACTCGGGCCGCAACCCCATCGCGTAGCTGCTCGGCCAGCATCGCCTGCTCGCGCGTCGCGGGTCCAGGCAGAAATGCCGTGATGTCGGTGACGATCGACGTATGCGCGACAAGCAGCCCGCACACCACCACGCCGAGCAGCCACGTGCCCCATCGAACAACCCCACGCTTCATTTCTTGGCCGGTGCAGACGCTGCCGGTAACGCCGTGATCTGCATCAACGTCAGATCGCCGCCGACTTCGACGATCTCGATCGAACTCACTTCGCCGCCGCTGCCGCGCAGGACGATTCTCGCCACGGCGTCGAGCAGCGCGCGCTCGCGCGGTACCAGGGTCAGTTCCCAGCCCGCTCGCCCCTGCGGCGCGCTTCGCGTCACGTCGTAGTGCCGGCGCAATGCAGGCAGATCACCGGCTAATGTCGCGCGCAGGCTTTCGACCAGTGCCGCCAGCAGCGGTGCATCGGACAATGCAAACGTACGCTTGCTCGCATCGCCGCGTACCGGGGCGCCTTCATACGTCACGATGTTGCCTTCGATTCGCACCGACTCGCGCTTCGGTTCGGCGGTGCGCTTCTCGAGCACATTGGGGGCGCGGAAAATCAGCGTACCGCTGGACTCGGCCGGCGCTTTCAACAACGCCGAAAACTTGCGCTCGGTAAATCGCGCCTGTCGCTCCCGGCGCGCTCCCAAGTCGGAGAACAGTTGCACCAACTCATCGTCGGCGGCACGCACGCCTCGTGCAAGCGCTAACGAGCACAGAGCGACCAGCGTCTGGCGGCGCGAAATGAGGACCGTCATCGGAGCCTGATCAATCGGGTGGCGGTGCACGCAGTTGCAACGCACCCTCGGCCATGACTGCGCCTTGATGGGTGACGGTGAAACGCAGCGTGTCTGCGGCGCCATGGGCGCCAACCCGTGCATTAAAAGCGCATTCGAACGCCTGATCCGGCGCCAGCGGCCGCAGAAACTTTGCGCGCTTGACGCCTGAAACTTTGCGCGGGGCGCACCGCCGCTCGGCCTCGGCAACAATCCACGCCAACAGCCACGCACCCGGCACGATCGGGTGACCCGGAAAATGGCCGGCGAGCATCGGATGAGTGGCGCCGATAATGCCGTGCGCAGAACTCGCAGCCACCCCGTCGCTCATTTGGCACTCGTCATCAAGGCGGCTATTCAACGCGTACGCGATTGGTTCGGGCAACGGAGCCGGGCGCGCTCGGTTGACGTCTCGCCGACCCACGCAGCGCCTGCTCCGCGAACGCCAGCAGTTCGGCACGCGGCAGCTTTCCCTGTGAATTGCGGGGCAGTGCCTCGACGCATAACAGTGGCCGCGGCAAAAATGCCGCATCGACCTGCGCGCGCAGCGCAGCCAGCAGGTCTGCGCGCTTGACGCCAGGCGCGACAACCAGCGCCATCAACCGCTGCTCGCGCTCGGCAGCGGGCGCGGATGGTGGCTCGAATATCGCGCCGTCGATCACACCATCGATCGCCAACAACACGCGGTTGAGCCCTTCGAGCGAGGCGCGCTTGCCGCCGATATTGACGACGTCGTCGATGCGGCCTTCGAGCTCGAACGCGGTATCGCTGATTAGTCGCAGCCGATCGGCGAGGCGTCCGGGCTGCACGTGCCCGCCGTGTGCGTAGAAGCCGTCGCCGACGGCATCGATCTTCACGCTGCGCATCGTCTTCCAGCGCGCGTCTGCGACTGTGCGCCGGGTCGCGACCATTCCGGTTTCGGTGCAGCCGTAGACCTCGAACACGCGCGTGCGCCACAGTGACTCGCAACGCTGCGCCAGCTCGGCCGTTAGCGGAGCGGTCGCGCTGACGACGCGATCGAGAGCGGGCATAGCGTGCGCCGATTCGGCAAGCGCCCGTAGATGCACCGGCGCCGTGATCAGCACGCACCGCGCGTTTATCTGCGACAGCACAGCAACAACTTCGTCGGGATGCAGCGGATGCTCGGCGGCAAACGCACACGGGCCGTGCAGTGCCATCAGCACGGTCGACTCGAAACCGTACATGTGCTGCGGCGACACCGTCCCGACCAGCACCACATCTTCGATACTCACTTCGTCGAGCTGCAGCGCGCTCACTTCGGCGCGCGCGCCGTCGACGATACCGCCCCAGGTTTTTGGCTGCGCCTGCGGCTCGCCGGTGCTGCCCGACGTAAAAGCAATCGCGGCAACCTGGGCGCGCGCGATCGCGGGCGGCGGCCACGCAGATGCGCCGCCGCCTTCGTCCGCTTGGCACTCGCTCAGAAACGTGCTGCGCCAGCCGATACGGCCAGCTTCGTCACCAAGGTACAGCGTGTCCGGATAGCGGATCGCGAGCTGTGCCAGTGTTTCCGGCGTGCGCGCTGGCGGCAGTAAGCTGATGCGGCCGGCGATCAGCGCCGCGCAGAATCCCACCGTAAACAGATAGCGATCGTGGCAGCTGTTCAACACATATCGCGCGGGCGGCAACTGGTGTGCGAGCGCTACCGCGTCGGCAATCAGGCGTCCAGCGCTGACGTCAACACCTGCCCGTACGGCGATGCGTGCATCTGGGGTACGGTGCCCGATCAGCGGCTCGCTCTTCATCCGAGGTTCATTTAGCTGACGTCGGGCCGGCCCGCATCTGCGCTACCTGCCGTTGATACGCAAGGATCTTTGCCACGATGTGCAGCGGCGAGTGAGGCGGCAACCTCCTGAAGCCGACGCGACGAACGAGCCATTCGACCGCGAACATCGCGCCAATCAACGGCCATGTCAGCACGTTGACGAACAGCGACCACCAGTGGAACGGCGCAAACAGCATCAACAGCAGCGACAACGCAGCCATCATCGCGAAAAAAATCGCCCACGCTCGCGTCAGAGCACGCAGGTAACGTTCAAACTGAGGCGTAACCGCACCATCATGCTCGGCGATGCGCACGATCAACGGCGTCTCACCACGGCGCAACGTGGCACCGAATAGAGACGCGAGCATCAGATTCAATGCGATCGACGGCAGCGCGGCCAATATCTGTTGATGCCACCAAACCGCGGTACCCAGCAACGCCGCAAGCACCATTCCAATCACCCATGCGGTTCGGCTACGCACGATCAGAGCGACGACGCAGGCGTCGGCGATCATCAACAGCAGCATCGTCCAGGCCGGATCGAACCACGGCTGCAGCATCTGAGGTACTACGTGCAGCGCGGTCGATAGGGTAATTGCACCGGTCGCCAACAGCCACGTGTTGCGCGTCGCACCGGCAGCAGCACTATTGACCGACTGCATCTCAGTAGTCCCGCGGCGGCACTAGCGTCGACGATCGCGCAAACACATAACTGACCGCAAAGCCGCCGCTGAGCTGCCGTCGCTGCGTGACCAGCGGCGAATCGTCGAAGACGGCGCCGCTCAGATTGTCATACTTGATAAAGCCTCCAAACCACCAGCGATCCACTCGGTGCGATAGCGCTGCCAGCGCCTGCCAGCCGCCGTACCCCGAACGCGCGCGATATTCAGGGCGCGTGGCAGTCGCGTCCGCCGACGACACGTTGTAAAAATATCCGTTCAGTCGGCGGTCCGAGAAGGGCACCTCAACCAGCAAGCCGAGATTCCAGCGGTCGGCTGCGCTCGCCGAGGGCCAGCGCAGATCGAGATTTAACTGTGGAGCAAACACGTATCCGACGTGGCGCACGCCGCCGACGTACTTGAACGCAGCGCGCGCCGGCAGGCGCAGATCGAGCGCCGCACGAAGATCGTCGGTGCGCAACAGATGGATGTTGGCCACTGGGCCGATCTCCACCAGCGGTCGCAAATCCTGCATGCCCGCGCGCGCGCGATTGCGGTCACTGTCGACCGGCACGCTGCCGTTAAGGCTGAGGTTAAGGTCGACGCGGTCACTGTCCAGCAACCGTGCACGAACGCCCTCGCGATCGGCGCGAAAAATCTCGCCGCGGTAGACAATCCAGGGCACCGGCAACAGATAGTTGCGAACTTCCTCCGACCCGCGATAGTCGGGCACACGCAACGCTGCCGCGCCGCCGCCGACTTCCCACAGTGGCAGGCCCTGGGCGTGTGCGGCGCCCGCCGCGCACAGCAACAACGCGCCAAACACCTTTTCGTAGCCGCTAGCCACAAAAAATCGTCTGGCTCCGCCAGCGATTCTTTGCAAACTAATCAGACAAAAGCAGAGGTGCACTTTTGTCTGCATCGCTACCCCGATCCGTCGGTGGCGCAAATGGCCTGCGGCTGGATCGCGTTTTTGCGGTTGACCACGCTGGCCCATGCACGGCGCCAGTGTTTCAGCGCACTCAGGTAGTAGATCCCGCGAAATACCATGACGCGGCGCCGCACCGGCCCGGAGTTGTATACATCGCCGGCAAGAAACGAAATCACCGCGCGCTGTACATCGAAAATGTTGCGCGGGTTCATGATCAAGTTGCGCATGATCGGCGAGGTCATCCGGTAGATCATCCACGTGAAGGTTTTCAGCCCGCGCCGCACGCGCCGCTCGAACGCGCGATTGAGCCGCGGCGCAGCCGCCGGGTCGCGCAGCGCCGAGTCCACCACGCCGGCGGCCAGCTGTGCGCTTTTCATCGCCAGGTATACCCCGCTCGAAAACACCGGATCGACGAACGCAAAGGCGTCACCGATCATTACATAGCGGTCACCCGCCATGCGCTCCGACGTATATGAGTAATTACCGGTTGCCGTTGCGGGTTCGATCAGCGTTGCATCCTTGACACGCTCCCACAGTGGGGGGCACAGCGTCTGCAATGTGCGCAGAAAGAAGGTCGACGGATCGGTGTCGCGCGTCTTCAGGTAATAGGGCCAGCACACCGCGCCCACACTGGTGGTGCCGTCGACCAGCGGAATGAACCACATCCAGCCGTGCGCAAACCAGTAGATCTCGATGTCGCCCTCGGCGTCACCGATGTTGCGGCGAGCGCCGCGAAAGTGCCCGTACAGCGCAGCGCTGGTGTGCTTCGGATTCTTGCGCTTCATCCCGAGGCGCGATGCCATGAACGTGTCGCGCCCGGTCGCGTCGATCAGGTAGCGCGCGTTGGCGCGAATAGTGCGGCCATCGTCGCACGTAGCTTCGACCCGGACCCGATCCGTTTCGAAGCAGACATCGCTCGCGCGGCAGTTCTCGATCATATCGACTCCGCGCGCGCGCGCGTGCTGAAACAACGCGTGGTCGAATTCGGAGCGCCGCACTTGGTAGGCATACTTCGGCACGCCATCCCAGGCGTCGGCGAAGGCGAAAGTCTGACTTGCCTGATGTTCGGCGGAATGAAACTGCACCGAGTGCTTTATGAGCCCGACTTTCTCGATTGCCGGCGCGCACCCCAATTGCTCGAACAAAGGCAGATTCAGCGGCAAAAGAGACTCGCCGATATGAAAGCGCGGGTGTCGATCCTTCTCCAGCAGCAGCACGCGCCAGCCTTTTTGCGCCAGCAAGGCGCCAGCGGTGCAGCCGCCCGGTCCGCCGCCAATGATCGCAATGTCGGTGCTGCGTTCGTCGATTGCAGGCGCCAGTGGGTCGAGACGTTCGGAAGTCGTGGTCGGGGCTTCGAGCATGGCCGGGCAAGTGTATCAACCGAGCAGCCTTGAGTGACTAGAATCCGCCCCTTTGCCCCTCCTGGAACACCTTGACCCCCACCGCTAATCGCATCGGGATGCAGTGGATACCGGCCGCCGAATTCGCGCGCTCGGACCTGCTGCGCGACCCGCGCACGCTCGGCCTTGCAACGCACGGCGGCGCGGCGCCGCTCGCATGCGCGGCGCATCTGCCACAGGCACATCTTTTAAAGGGCGTTATTGGAGGCGATCAGCAGATAACCGAGCTGTGGCGCGGGCGCGAAGAGGCGATGGATGCCGTCGTAGGTGCGGCCCGCTGTCGTTACAACGGAGAGGTGCTGTTTGGCACCGTGTCGGCCAATGTGTCCGATGCCGGTAACGACGCGCTGGGTGACGCCACTTACAGCGCGTACCGCGCGCTGCTGCACGCGCTATACACGACGGGCTACCCGCATTTGCTGCGGATCTGGAATTCGATTCCCGGCATTAACGTCGACGACGCCGGACTTGAACGCTATCGACGCTTCAATCTGCATCGCTTCAAGGCCTACGCAGAATCGAAGCTGCCCACCGAAACTGGCGCGCCCGCGGCATGTGCGCTCGGTAGCTACGGCGGGCCGCTGGTGTTGTATTGCCTGGCATCGAAGACGCCCCCGGAGCCAATCGAGAACCCGCGCCAGACGAGCGCGTATCACTACCCGCAGCAGTACGGACCGCGGGCGCCGAGTTTTTCTCGCGCCGCGCTATGGCGCGGTGACGGCGAGGAAAGCGACGTGCTGTTTGTCTCGGGCACTGCGAGCATCGTCGGTCACCAAACGCTGCATGCCGGCAACGTCGTGGCACAAGCGCACGAAACGCTGACCAACCTGCAATCGGTCGTTGCGGCAGCCGTCAGCCGCGGCGCGCGCGACCTCGCGCTGCTGTCGGACATGCTGTTGAAGGCGTATGTGCGCCGCCCCGACGATCAACCACGGGTGCACCAGGTGCTAGCGGGTCACGGTCTCGATGCAGACGCTGTGTTGTACCTGCACGCCGACATTTGCCGCGCCGATTTGCTGGTCGAGATCGAAGCAATAGGACCGGTGCAATCGATCAAGCTCGACCCAGGGACAACCGCTATCGGAGATTTCCGGTCTCGCCCCGATGCCAACAGCCAAGCGCTGCCAGAAAACGGTTAATGGATGCCCTTCCGAGCGTAAGATAAGTCCAGCTAGCACACTGCTAAACGGAGGCGCGTACCAAGGGGGCTGACCATGAACCGGCGAGATCTTTTTGCAGCCGCCGTTGGCGGCCTGTTTTCGATGACCTTCGGCAAGGCTGAAGCTCAGCGATACAGCCCGCCACCACCGCCGCCACCGCGGTACTACAGTCCGCCGCCACCGCCGCCACCGCGGTACTACAGTCCGCCGCCACCACCGCCGCCGCGGCCGCAGAACTACTCATCGACACCGCAGCGCTCCTACAGTGGTTCGGCACAGAGTCGACCGGGCTCGCAGGGGACTGCCCGCGCCAGTCCCGCGCAATCAACGTCAAAATCAGGCGCAGGTGGCGCGAAGTCTGGATCGGCGAAGGCACAAGGCAATACATCAGCGACGCGCGCCCAAACGAAACCGGCGGCAACGAGCAAGGGCACGGCTCCTAAGAGTTCCACTCAGCAACGAACATCGACCACCAGGTCATCGGTTGACAACCCGTTCCGTCCGGACCTGAAGGGCAAAGCCAAGAACGATTTCAATAACCCGTCCGGCGGGAAGAAAGTCGACAACAAGAAACCCGGCGACGAAAAGAAGAAAGGGCCGCGTGGACCCCAGGATTGTCTTCCGGGGGAAAAATGGGACCCGCAACTGCAAAAGTGCGTGCCCGCGACCCCCACCCGAGACTTCAAGCCCAAATAGACCGCAGAAGACCTGCGCAGTCGAATCCGCAGCAATTTCTCTTCTTCATCCGGCGAGAAACAGCCGATACGCCGGATTATCGGTTTCGTTCCAATGCCGATAACCGAGTTCGGTCAGAAAGCGCGCGAACTGCCGCCGCTCGTTCCTCGGTACCTGTAACCCGACCAGCACACGCGAATAGTCTGCCCCCTGATTGCGATAGTGAAACATCGAGATATTCCAGCTCGGCGCCATGCTGGTCAGGAATTTCATCAGCGCACCGGGCCGCTCGGGAAATTCGAAGCGATAAATCAACTCGCCGACGGATAACGCGCTCTTACCGCCAACCATATAGCGCACGTGCTCGGCAGCAAGATCGTCGTGCGACAAGTCGGCAGTGGCATAGCCGTGCGACCGAAACGATCGAGCAAGCTTCTCGTTGTCGCCGGCGCTGGCAGTGCCGATGCCGACGAAGACATGCGCGGTCGCGGGATCGCTGATGCGGTAGTTGAACTCGGTGACGTTGCGGCTGCCGACCAGTTCGCAAAAACGCTTGAAGCTGCCGCGCTCCTCGGGAATCGTCACCGCAAACAGGGCTTCGCGCTCTTCACCGACTTCGGTACGCTCGGCAACGAAGCGCAGGCGATCGAAATTCATGTTGGCGCCACCGGCAATCGCCACCACCGTTCGCCCCTTCAGTCGCTCACGCTGCGCGTACACCTTCATACCCGCGACTGCGAGCGCACCGGCCGGTTCCAGAATCGAGCGCGTGTCCTGAAACACGTCCTTAATCGCGGCGCAGGCCGCGTCGGTGTCGACCAGGACGATGTCGTCGACGTGATCGCGAACCAGCGCGAACGTATGCCGGCCAACTTCGCGCACCGCCGTCCCGTCCGAAAACAGGCCGACGTCGTGCAAGCTGACACGCCGCCCAGCGGCGACAGAACGCGCCATGGCGTCCGAATCAGTGGTCTGCACGCCGATCACCTTGATCTGCGGCGCCAACGCCTTGACGTACGCCGCGACGCCTGCGATCAGCCCGCCGCCACCAATAGCAACAAAAATGCCGTGAATCAGCCCATGCTCGACTGGATGATGCTGGCGCAAGATCTCCATCGCAATCGTGCCTTGGCCGGCGATAACGTCGGGATCATCGAACGGATGGACGAACGTCATCCTATTTTTCCGCTGCAGCTTCAGTGCATGCGCGTAGGCGTCGGAGTATGAGTCACCGAACAGCACTACCTCGGCGCCGCGCATTCGCACCGCCTCGACCTTGACTTCCGGCGTCGTGACCGGCATCACGATCAGCGCGCGGCACGCCAGTTTCTGTGCACCCAGCGCCACGCCCTGTGCGTGGTTGCCCGCCGATGCCGCGATCACGCCGCGCTTCAACTGCTCGCGTGTCAGCTGCGCCATCTTGTTGTAGGCGCCGCGCAGCTTGAAGCTTTTGATGGGCTGCAAGTCTTCGCGTTTCAACAGCACCCGATTACCGAGGCGCGCGGACAAAGCCGGTGCCAGTTCGAGCGGCGACTCAATCGCCACGTCGTACACGCGCGCAGTCAGAATTCGGCGCAGATATTCCTGAGCCGGCATGGCGTTCGCTCCCCTCCCGTGAACGACCAAGGTATCACGCCTGCGTACCATGCTGCGATGCCACAGCGACCGCCACCGTACGAAGGGCTGACGCCCGACACCGTTCTGAATGCAATCGACAGCACGGGTCTCGCGACCGATGGCAGACAGCTCGCGCTGAACAGCTACGAAAACCGCGTCTATCAAGTCGGGCTGGAAGACGGGACGTTTGTCGTCGCCAAGTTCTATCGCCCGGGACGCTGGTCCGATGTACAGATACTTGAAGAGCACTCATTCATCGCAGAATTGGCAGAGCGCGAGATACCCGCGGTGCCGGCGCTATCGATCGCGGGCACGACACTGCTTTCGTTCGAGAATTTTCGGTTCGCCATCTTCGCGCGCTCTGGCGGGCGCGCGCCCAATATGGATGACCCGAGGGTGCGCGAATGGCTGGGGCGGTTTCTCGGTCGCATCCACGCGGTGGGTCGCGTTGCGGCGTACCGCGAGCGACCCGCGCTCGACATTGCTACGTTCGGCGTCGAGCCACGCCGTTTTCTGTTGCAGGGCGACTGGTTGCCGCCGGAACTGAAGAGCGTGTACGAGGGCGTTTCGCAGCAGGCGCTTGACCTGATCGCCGCTCGATACGATCGCGGTGCATACCATTCGCTGCGGCTGCATGGGGATTGTCACGAAGGTAACGTGCTGTGGACCGATTCAGCCGTCAACGTAGGCCCCCACTTCGTTGACTTCGACGACAGTCGCATGGGGCCGGCGGTGCAGGATTTCTGGATGCTGCTAGGCGCCGGGCGTGCCGAGCAAACCGAGCGGCTCGCCGATCTGCTCGAAGGCTATGAAGACTTCGCCGCGTTCGATCGACGCGAGCTGGCGCTGATCGAACCGCTGCGCACGCTGCGGTTGTTGCATTACTCGGCTTGGATCGCACGGCGCTGGGATGACCCCGCGTTTCCCGCCGCGTTCCCATGGTTCAACACGCAACGCTATTGGCAGGACCGCATCCTCGAATTGCGCGAGCAAATCGCGGCAATGGAAGAAGAACCGCTTGCTGTTTAGGCCAGCTCAGCACGTGATGGTGCGCCAATCCAAGGTTCAGACTGCGCTGTGAGCGTTGTCGTCGGTGCAGCCGCTAAACTTGACAACCGAAATGCGTCCGGCGCTTCGGCATTGAAACGATGAACGCCCCGCTGACACCTCAATCAGTTCGCGCGCAAGCTGCCGATCAGCCAGCACGACTGCGCGAGATTCCCTACAACTACACGTCGTTCTCGGATCGCGAGATCGTGATTCGTCTGTTGGGCGCCGAGGCGTGGCGCGTGCTCGACGAGCTGCGGGGCGAGCGCCGCACCGGTCGATCGGCGCGCATGCTGTACGAAGTGCTTGGCGACATCTGGGTCGTGCGACGCAATCCGTATCTGCAGGACGATCTGCTCGATAACCCGAAGCGGCGCGCCGCCTTGATCGAGGCGCTGCATCACCGGCTGCGTGAGATCGACAAACGACGTGAGTCCGACGACTCTGAGCGCGATGGCAAGGTCGGGCAGCTGCTCGCCGCCGCGCGCAAGGCAGTGCAGGCATTCGAAGACGAATTCCGTGCGACATGGGATCTGCGCAAGAAGGCGCGGCGCGCACTCACGCGGCACACACGCGCCGACAACGTGCGCTTCGACGGCTATGCGCGCGTGACGCATGTCACCGACGCGACCGATTGGCGCGTCGAGTATCCATTCGTGGTGCTGCATCCCGACAATGAGGACGAGGTGCCGGGGTTGGTGCGCGCGTGCGTCGAGCTCGGCCTGACGATCATTCCGCGCGGCGGTGCTACGGGTTATACCGGCGGGGTGATCCCGCTGACTCCGCTCTCCGCGGTCATCAATACCGAAAAGCTCGAAACGCTATCGGAAGTGGAGTTGGTCGCGTTGCCCGGACTCAGTGCTCCAGTGCCGACCCTATTGTCGGGCGCCGGTGTGGTGACACGCAGAGTGGCCGAAGCAGCCGAGCGTGCGAGCTTTGTCTTCGCGGTGGATCCAACGTCGGCGGACGCCTCTTGCGTTGGCGGCAACATCGCGATGAACGCGGGTGGAAAGAAAGCGGTGCTGTGGGGAACCGCGGTCGATAATCTCGCGTGGTGGCGCATGGTGGATCCCGAGGGCAACTGGCTCGAGGTCGAGCGCGTTGGCCATAACCTCGGCAAGATTCACGACGCGCCGGAAGCCGTGTTCGAGCTGACCTACAAGGATGGCAGCCAGCCAGCTGACAAGGCAAAGTTGCTGCGCACCGCTCGGCTTCAGGTCGCAGGCGCCCAATTTCGCAAGGTCGGGCTCGGAAAAGACGTCACCGACAAATTTTTGGGTGGTGTGCCGGGCGTGCAGAAAGAGGGCTGCGACGGGCTGATCACCTCGGCGCGCTGGATCGTGCACAGGATGCCGCCTCACATACGGACGGTATGCCTCGAATTCTTCGGACAAGCGCATGAGGCGATTCCATCGATCGTTGAAATCACCGAGTACCTGGCGCGGCGGCCCGGCGGTGCGATCCTCGCCGGGCTCGAGCACCTCGACGACCGCTACCTGCGCGCAGTCGGCTACACGACCAAATCGAAGCGCGGCAGTCTGCCGAAGATGGTATTGGTCGGGGACATTGTCGGCGACGACGCCGCCGCAGTCGCACGCGCGACGTCCGAGGTGGTGCGGATTGCCAACGCGCGCAACGGCGAGGGCTTTGTCGCCGTCAGCGCGGACGCACGCAAGAAATTCTGGCTCGACCGGGCGAAGACCGCTGCCATCTCCAAACACACGAACGCGTTCAAGCTGAACGAAGACGTCGTTATCCCCCTGCCTAAAATGGGCGAGTACACCGACGAGATCGAACGCATCAACATCGAGCTTTCGCTCGAGAACAAGCTTGAGCTGCTCGATGAGCTGGCGCGTTACTTCGACACGTCGTTTACCCTCGGCAAGACCGGGGACGCCGAGTTCGACCGTCTGCCGCGCGACGAGATCATCGGCGATCGGTTAAACGAAGCGCGCGCGCTGCTCGCTTACACACGCGAGCGCTGGCGCTATCTGCTGAACCACCTGGATACGCCGCTCGCTGCGGCGCAGAGCGAGCTGTCGAAGCTCGGTCTTCCCCATTTGACCGCAGAGTTTGAACGGCGCGCTAGCGCAGGTGGTCGCGCGCGTGTATTCGAAGTTCTGCAGGATCACACGATCCGCGCATCCTGGAAAACCGAAGTGCGTGGGCCGCTGCACCGCATTTTTTCCGGCGACGCTTTTGCGCCGGTGCTCGTGGAGGCCGATGCAATTCACCAGCGTGTGCTGCGCGGCCGCGTGTTCGTCGCGCTGCACATGCACGCCGGCGACGGCAACGTGCATACGAACATCCCCGTCAATTCGGACAACTACGTGATGCTGCAGCGGGCGAACGCCGCAGTAGCTCGCATCATGCAGATCGCGCGCGATCTGGGCGGCGTCATCTCGGGCGAGCACGGCATCGGCATCACGAAGCTGGAATACCTTACGGACGAGGAAACGGCGGGCTTTCGCCGCTACAAGAGCTCGATCGACCCGGAGGGGCGCTTCAACAAGGGCAAGCTGATGCCGGGCGCCGACATGTCCGATGCGTATACGCCGAGCTTCGGGCTGATGGGCCACGAGTCGCTGATCATGCAGCAGAGCGACATTGCCAGCATCGCCGATGCGATCAAGGATTGTCTGCGCTGCGGAAAGTGCAAGCCGGTGTGCACGACGCACGTGCCGCGCGCGAATCTGCTGTATTCGCCGCGCGACAAGATTCTGGCAACGTCGCTGCTGATCGAAGCCTTCCTGTACGAAGAGCAGACCAGGCGCGGCGTATCGATCAAGCATTGGGATGAATTTTCGGACGTGGCCGACCACTGCACTGTCTGCCACAAATGCGAATCACCGTGTCCGGTCGACATCGACTTCGGCGATGTCAGCATGGCGATGCGGGACTTGTTGCGCCGGATGGGGAAAAAGAAGCTCAATGTCGGAGCTTCAGCCGCGATGTTTTTCCTGAACGCAACCAATCCGCAGACAATCAAGCTCGTTCGCACGGTGATGCTCGAATGGGGGTTCAAGCTGCAGCGTTTCGGCAACCAATTTTTCCGCCCTGCAGCTGCACTGCAGGTGCGGCACCCACCGTCGACGACCGGCGGCCGGCCGAAGATGACCGAACAGGTCGTGCACTTCATCAACAAAAAAATGCCGGGCAACCTGCCGAAGAAAACGGCGCGAGCGCTTTTGGATATTGAAGACGCAAGGTACGTGCCGATCATTCGCGATCCCAGCAAAACCACCGGCGAGACCGAAGCCGTGTTTTACTTTCCAGGCTGCGGCTCCGAGCGGCTGTTCTCGCAGGTCGGACTCGCTACGCAGGCGATGCTGTGGCACGCGGGCGTACAGACGGTGTTGCCGCCCGGCTACTTGTGCTGCGGGTATCCGCAGCGGGGTGCGGGTCAGTTCGACAAGGCCGAGAAAATCATCACCGATAACCGGGTGCTGTTTCACCGCGTAGCCAACACGCTGAACTACCTCGACATCAAAACCGTCGTAGTGAGCTGCGGCACCTGCTACGACCAGCTGCAAGGCTACAAATTCGAGGATATTTTTCCCGGCTGCCGCATCATCGACATCCACGAATACCTGCTCGAAAAGAACATTCGCATCGAAGGCGTCACCGGCGTGCGGTACATGTACCACGACCCGTGTCACACGCCGATGAAACTGCAGGCGCCGCTGAAAACCGTCAACGCGCTGGTGCAGACAGTCGACCATGTCGCGATCGAGAACAACGATCGCTGCTGCGGCGAATCCGGCACGTTCGCCATCGCGCGGCCCGACGTCGCCACGCAGGTGCGCTTTCGCAAGGAGCGCGAGGTACGCGCCGGCGCCGACGCGCTGCGAGCCGATGGTTTCGACGGCGAGGTCAAGGTGCTGACCTCGTGCCCGTCTTGCCTGCAGGGATTGAAGCGCTACAACCATGATGCCGACATCGATGCTGACTACATCGTCGTAGAAATGGCGCGGCATCTGCTGGGACAGGACTGGATGCCACAGTACGTCGAGCGCGCCAATCGCGGCGGCATTGAGCGGGTACTCGTTTAGCCGTGAAAGCGAACGACTGCGATCTTTGTAACAGCGACGGCGGCACGATCGTGCTCGCCAATGAATGGCTGCGGGTGACGCTGGTCGACGAGCCCAACTATCCAGGCTACGCGCGGGTGATCTGGAACGATCACGTACGCGAGATGACGGAGCTGCAAGACAACGAGCGCCTGCGTCTGATGCAGACGGTGTTCGCGGTCGAAATGGCGCAGCGCGAGGTACTGACGCCGCTGAAAATCAACCTGGCCAGCCTCGGCAACATGACGCCGCATCTGCACTGGCACGTGATCGCCCGCTTTGCCGACGATCTTCACTATCCGCAGCCGGTATGGGGCACGCCTCAACGCATGCCCGACGAGCACACGCTGCAGGAGCGGCGCGCGCTGCTCGAACGCCTGCGTCAGGTTATCGCGGAAAAAGTTTCGCGCGTAACGGCCGTGCGCTAGTCGCGCCCGCCGCCAAAGATGCCCAGCAGTGCGAGCAGGCTCTGGAACACGTTATAAAGGCTCAGATAGACACCCAGCGTCGCGGTGATGTAGTTGGTTTCTTCACCGTCTCGCACGCGCTTCAGGTCGTACAGAATGAACGCAGTAAAAATGCCGACGGCTAGAACCATGATCGTCAGCATCAATGCGCTGGACTGAATGAAGAAGTTGGCGATCGCGGCGACGAATACCATCACCGCGCCGATAAACAGCCATTTTCCGAAGGTCGACAAATCACGCTTGATCACGCTGGACAACGCTGCCATGCCAAAAAACACCGCACTGGTGCCGGCAAACGCCACCATGATCAGGCTGGTGCCGTTGGACAGGCCGAGCACCGCACCGACCAGGCGCGACAGCATCAGCCCCATGAAAAAAGTGAAGGCCAGCAAGATTGGGACGCCGGCGGCCGAGTTCTTCGTTTTTTCGATTGCGAACATGAATCCGAACGCACCGCCCAGAAATACCATCAGGCTGATCCCCGGCGACATCGCGCGGGTGACGCCGGTGGAAACTCCAACCCACGCACCCAGCACCGTCGGGATCATCGACAACGCGAGCAGCCAGTAGGTGTTGCGCAAGACCCGGTTGCGCTGCTGAGTCAGTGCAGCTGACCCGCTGTAGCTGGAGGTTTCAACGCTTGAATTCATCGGTTCTCCCATCGATGGGCAAAGAAGTCGTATCGCCCAGTTTACCGCGCCGACGGGGCCAGGCGAAGGTCCAGACGATCAGCGGCTAACCGCGAGCAACTTACTGCCCGATTGTCGAATCCCCACTGCTTTTCGACTGGCTCGCGCGCTCTCGCAGCTTTTGCACTTCCTTTTCGCTGAGCACTCGGAACCGATCGGCTTCGATCTGACGCGCGACGCGCTCAGGCTCGCGGCCACTCTCACCAACGCGGCCGAACGCGCCCTGCTGCCACGCGAGCAGTGCAAGGTTCACCAGCAACAACACAAGAAATGCAAGCTTCACGGTTAGGCCAATTGATCGGATTGAGCACGCAGCCCCAAGCCGCGCAACACCAGATTATGTTCGATCTCGGCGGCTAGTGGCAGCCTCGCCTGCAGCGCCTCGGCATGGCCGCCGGTCAGGATCAGGCGCGGCTCGCAATGCAGGCGTGCGGCGAAACGGTGCCAGAGCTGATGCACCAGGCCGGACTGCGCGTCAAGCACGCCAGTGACGATCGCTGCCTCGGTGTCCTGCGGAAAATCCACGGCGGCTTGCGGAAATTGGGCGGCAGTGGGCGGTAGACCAGCGGTCTGACGCGCCAGCGAATCGAGCATCAGGCGCACCCCCGGCGCGATCACGCCGCCAATGAATCGGCCCGTGAAGCGCGTCGTTGCGCGGCTCGCATCGTCGGCTTCGACACAGTCGACGGTAGTCGCTGTCCCAGCGTTGACGACGATAAACGACCTGACCGTCGCCGGTGCGCTCGCCAACGCGCATGCGCCGAGCATGCCGTGCCAGCGATCCGCGCCCAACTGCTCCGGACTGCGATAGTCGTTCCACAGCGCAATCGCTCCTTCAAATCGACTTTGCGGGCGCAGCCAGCGTACAGGCGCCAGGCCGAGCGCACGGACGGCACCTTCGACTGCATCTTCGACGTTCGGGCCGGCGACGCTGCACGCGATTACGGCACCGACCCTTGTATCGGCACGCAAATTTTCTATCAATTTCGCTTCGACGCCGGCGACGCCGCGGTGCAGCTGCATTCGAGCGGTGCCCAGCGTGCCATCGCCTGTCATCCGCGCCCACTTGATCGCCGAATTGCCGACGTCGATCAGCAGGGTCATCAGCGCACCGACACGTCGCCGGCGCTGAACGCGCGGCGCCCATCGACCGTCTCGATCACCAAGCGTCCGCGAGCGTCGACTTCGACGACATGACCACTGACCGCAGCAGAATCAACGCCGTCGATTACATCGACCATTTGACCGCGCGCTTCCAGCAAACGATTGAAACGTGCACGAAAGGGATAGAAACCGTCGCGCACGAATTGCCCGGCGGTAGCGAACAGCGCGCCCGCCAACCGCCCGATCCAGACCTCGCGCGACAGGGCGACTTCTGCAGAAAGTAGTTGATCCAGCGCGATCGCTGGTTGCTCGACGAGGCGGCGGGTAGCTTCCCGCAAGTGCAAATTCATGCCGACACCAATTACTAGCGTGTGCCGCGCATTGCGATCTGCCACCAGTTCGGTCAGGATGCCCGCCAGCTTGCACCCTCGCACGCGAATATCGTTCGGCCACTTCAGTTGGACCGCCACCCCCCGATCGGCCAGACACTCGGCGAGCGCGACACCGCATGCGAGCGTGATCGCCGGCAGTAATTCCGGCAGTTGGGCGACTGGAATCGCAACTGAAAACAACAAGGCACCACCAGGTGCAGCGCGCCAGCCCCGGCCCAGCCGCCCGCGGCCATCAGTCTGAAAATCGGCTGCGAGCAACAGACGTTCGCGCGGCTGCTGCAGCCGCGCGCGCGCGACAAGATCCTCGTTGGTCGACCCGGTGACGTTGACGGCTTCAACGGCACAGCCGCCGCCAAAGACGCGCCGCAACGATTGCGCAATGTCGGCCGCAGCGAGCGGCGGCGCGCCGGCAAACACCGAGTCCGACGCAGAGTCCAAGGTTGCAGCCAAGATCACGTCTCCGAATCGCATCGAATTGCGGCGGTCGAACGAATTTAGCACTGCGACGGTCGTCCTTACGCGTGGTTGTCAGCGTACCGACATGCATCCGACAATGACTCGATGACTGCTTCGAGCTACACCGGAAAGCCTTGGCATTCACGCCATTCGCCGCTCGCACGCACCGCCTGTGCGGTGTACGCACTATTGCTTGTTTATTCGGGGCTGGCGCCGTGGCATGGCTGGCGCGATCTGGGCTTGAACCCGTTTGCCTACTTGGCGGCCCCGATTCCTGCACACGTCACCTACTTCGACATAGCGGTCAACGTGATCGCCTACCTTCCTTTCGGCGCACTACTGGTAGTGGCCCTGCATCCCGCGGCGCGCGGTTTGACCGCGGTGACGATTGCGTCGCTGCTCGGACTCACGCTGGCGGCGCTGATCGAGGCACTGCAGAGTTATCTGCCGACGCGTGTTGCATCCAACATCGATCTGCTGACCGACGCGGTCGGCGCCGTGGTGGGAGCGTGCGTTGCCGCGCCTTTCGCATCAAGCCTGATCGATCGCGGCCGACTGGCCGAGTGGCGGCAGCGCTGGTTCGAGCGCCGGGCATCGGTTCTGTTGTTGCTCGTCGCACTGTGGCCGGCGGCGCAGATATATCCGGAGCCGATCCTGTTCGCCAACGGCAACATCCGTGACGGGCTCGTGGCGTTCGTCGGCGCGTTGGGCGCAGTCGCGCCGATCGACGACCTCGTGTTCGCAGTCGCCGAATTCACCGATGCCTTTGGCATCGCAGAATTTGTGCTCGCCGAAGCGTTTGTGGTCGCCGCAGCAACTCTTGCCGTCGGACTCGCGTTCACATCGACGATGCGGCCCCATGCTCCTCGCATCACACTGCTGCTGACATTGATAGCAGCAGCACTACTGTCCAAAACACTGTCCAGTGCCGTAGCGTTCGGCCCTCAACGCACATTGGCGTGGCTGACACCGGGCGTGTACGGCGGGCTTGCGCTCGGCGTTCTCTCGTTGCTTGCAGCCAGCGCCGGACCGCGCGTATGGGCCGGGCGCTTCGCTATGCTGGCGCTGGTTGCGCTAGTTGTCGCCGTCAACTTGATCCCGGAGAACCCGTATTACCTCGATGCGATCAGCGGGTGGCGGCAGGGCCAGCTGCTGAACTTCAATGCACTCGCGCACTGGCTTTCACTACTCTGGCCGTATGCACTCGCGTGTGGACTTGCAAGCCTGCTACTGCCGAGCGCAGGCGCCCGGCGCGAGTCACCAGCATCCCTATAATCGGAGCCTGATGGCTTACTACCAGCGTCATGTTTTTTTCTGCCTGAACGAGCGCGATGACGGTTCCGCTTGCTGCGCGCGACACAACGCCGCCGAGATGCAACAGCACGCTAAGTCCCGCATCAAAGCCCTCGATCTGAACGGCGAAGGCAAAATCAGAATTAACAAATCGGGCTGCCTTGACCGCTGCGAAGAAGGCCCATGCATTGTCGTGTACCCGGAAGGGGTCTGGTACACGTACGTCGACGTCAAGGATGTCGATGAGATCATCGACCGCCATCTGGTCAAAGGCGAAATCGTCGAGCGGCTTCGCATATAGTGAGCCGGCGTCTTCGAACCGATGCCGGCGTCGATTGAGAAGCTTCTGATCGAGGGTGCCGGCGGCCCGATCGAATTGGCGCTGGATTGGCCTGCCAGCGCGCCGTGCGGCATCGTCTACGTGGGGCATCCGCATCCGCTGTATGGCGGCACGTTCGAAAACAAAGTCGTCACGACCATTGCGCGCACCTTCACCGGCCTGGGGTGGCTCGCGGTGCGGCCCAACTTTCGCGGGGTCGGTGCCTCGGCGGGCGAACACGACGAGGGCAATGCCGAGACCGACGACTTCCTGTATCTGATCGACACCGTGCCGCACTTACCGGCGATCACTGCGAGACTGCCTGCGCGACCGCCGATCTCGCTTGCGGGCTTCTCGTTCGGCACGTTCGTTGCGGCGAAGGCGGCGAAAGCAGTCGCGGCGTCAAATCGTCGCACCAAGCACACCGTGCTCGTCGGCGCGGCCGCCGGCAAATGGCCGCTGCCGAACGTGCCGGTTGAGACCCTTGTAATACACGGCGAAATGGACGAGACGATTCCGCTGGCCGATGTTCTCGGCTGGGCGCGTCCGCAGCACTTACCGGTGGTCGTGATTCCCGGCGCAGACCACTTCTTTCACCGCCGTCTTGGCGTGCTGAAGCGGCTGATAAGTGCGCATATTCTGGGCATGCAAGCAATTGACGCGACAGCACAAACTGATTAAAAAGGTTTGTTTGTCCGAGCGTCACACCCGAAATGGCGCCGACGCGGCGGTCTCATTCTTGGAAATAAACAAAGGACGTACGCATCGCGTACCGATCAGTGGACGGCACTATCGTCTATTCGAAGACACCGCGCGGCATCGCCGAGGTTTCACTGCGGAGCGCGCAGTTGCCAATGGCCACCCGCCGCGTGTTGATCATGATCGACGGTAAGCGTACGGTCGACGATCTATCGATTCTCGGCAAGGCTTCCGATATCGAAAACGCGATATCGAGCCTTGAAAACGCAGGCTTGATCCAGCGCTCGTCGTACCAGGGCGCAATTGATGTTCCGACAATAAATGGACGCGATACCGAATCCGGACTTTCGTCGGCGCTCAGCGGGCCAACCACGAGTGGTCCGATCGACGAGCGCGACACGATTACGCTGGATGAAGTAAAGCGGCGCGCAGTGCGCGGGTTGCACGACAGGCTCGGCCCCGATGCCGATGCGCTCTCGATGCGTATCGAAGCTTGCCGAACGGTCGAAGAGTTTCGCGGTCGCGTTCGCGAGGCCGAACGCTTGATTTCGAACACACTCGGCGCTGGCGCCGCGCAGGACTATCTGAAGGCGCTACGTCGCCGGCCGTAGGCACCGCAGAAGTCGCGCCCACAGTCGCGCCGCATCGGACACGCGTTGAACCGCGGGTTTCTTTTGCGCTCCAACTTCGGAATCGATTTAGCTATCCTGCCAACCGAATGAAGCCGTTGCGCTCCGTGATCGTGTTGATCTTCGCCTGGCTGCTGCCGGCGGCCCATATCGCCGCGCAGCCGGCGCCGATGCTTGCGGCACGTGCATGGATCCTGGTCGATGCCACCAGCGGGGCACGCCTGGCTGCGTACGAACCCACCGCCCGGCTCGAACCCGCTTCACTGACCAAATTGATGACGGCGTACGTTGCGTTTTCCGCGCTGAACGAAAATCGAATCGCACTGACCGACGCGGTTGCCGTTTCGCCTGCAGCGTTCGCTGCGCCCGGCAAACTCGGTTCGCGCATGTACCTCGAGCCGGGCCGCGCAGTCACGGTCGACCAGTTATTGCGCGGGATGCTGACGGTGTCCGCCAGCGACGGCGCAGTCGCCTTGGCAGAACACAGCGCCGGCAGTGTGGCCGCTTTTGTCGAGCGCATGAACGCAGAAGCGCGCCGTTTTGGCATGGTCAACACCCACTTCGCAAATCCCAGCGGCCAGTCCGATGCGCAGAACTACTCGAGCGCAGAAGACATGGCAATCCTTGCGCGGCGCTTGCTGGCCGATTTTCCGCAGCACGCAGCGCTGTTCGCGCAGCGCGATTTTTCGTACAACAATGTTTCGCAGGCCAACCGCAACCGGCTGTTATGGACCGATACGCACGTCGACGGCATGAAGACTGGCCAGCTGTCGGCTGCCGGCTGGTCTATCGTGGCGACGGCCGCGCGGCCGCAGGGCGAGGGTGATCGCAACTTTCAGCGCCGGCTGATCGCGGTCGTGCTCGGGGCACCGAGCGACGCTGTGCGCACGCAGGAAACATTGCGCCTGCTCAATCATGGCTATGCCGCGTTCGACACGGTGCAGCTTTATCGGCGCGGCGATGTGCTGGCGACGCCGGCGGTCTGGAAGGGAGATCGCGGCCTGGTGCCGGTCGGCGTCGACCGCGACGTTTACATAACGGTACCCGCCAGCGAGCTGCGCGCGCTGGGAGGTGACGCACTGAAATCATCGATAGAGCGCCCCGATCCAATTGTCGCTCCTCTGCAGCGGGGAGAAACCGTGGGCCGCATGACAATCAGCGCGGGCGGACGTCGGATCGCAGACGTGCCGGTGGTTGCGCTCGAGAAGGTTGACGCCGGTGGCCTGCTAGGCCGCGCGTACGATGCGATTGTGCTTTGGTGGAGGAAACGCGGTGACTGAATTGCGTCACGAACCTGCTGACTGGCAGCAGGCAACGTGCTACCTGAACGGCCAGTGGACCGCGCTGCTCGACGCGAAAGTCTCGGTGCTCGATCGCGGTTTCATTTTCGGCGACGGCGTCTACGAGGTGATTGCGGTCGATACGGTGGATGGCGTGCGTGCACCGTTCCGCAGTCAAGAACACTTCGCGCGCCTGCAGCGCAGTCTCGACGCCGTTCGCATCGACAATCCGCTTCGGCCGGAACAATGGCTCGACCTGACCGCGGAATTGATCGAGCGCCACCCATGGCCGCGACAGTTGGTTTATGTGCAAGTCACGCGCGGCGCGGCGCGGCGCGATCATCCCTTCCCGGCGGGCGTTCAGCCGACCGTGTTCGTTAGCACCTCGCCGTGGCCGACGATTCCGAGCGAGCAGATCGAGCACGGTGTCGCCGCGGTCACGCACGTCGACGAGCGGTGGCTGCATTGCGACATCAAGAGCACGTCGTTGCTCGGCAACGTGCTGATGAAGCAGTACGCGATCGATCAGGGCGCCAGTGAGACTGTGATGCTGCGCGACGGATATCTGACCGAGGGATCGAGCACCAATATCAGCGTCATCAAGAACGGCGTGATCAGCACGCCGCCGAAGACGGTACAGATCCTGCCGGGCATTACCGTGGACGGCATTGGCCGCATCGCGCAAGACCACGGCGTGCGCGTCGACGTGCGGCCGGTCGCGGCCCGCGAGCTGAAAGACGCCGACGAGATCTGGCTCAGTTCCTCCGGCCGCGAGGTGCTTGCGATTGTTTCGCTCGATGGTGCAGCAGTGGGGACCGAGGCAAATGCGGGCAAACCCGGCCCGATGTATCGGACGATGCACCAATGGTTTCAGCAAGCCAAGCGCGACGATGCGCAGGCGTGGTTGACGCAGCGGCGAGGACTTTCGCACGCGCCGCACGGCAGCGAACGGGCCGCATGAGCAACGAACCGAAACCGTCCGATCTAGCGCCGCGCCCACCGGGGCTGACGTTTCCGACCGATTTTCCGATTAAGGTCATGGGCCGCCGGGTCGACGATTTTGCACAAGCGATCGTCGAAGTCGTGCAGGCACACGCTCCCGATTTCGATCCGAGCACGCTCGAGATGCGCACCTCCAAGGATGGCAACTATTTATCGGTCACCGCGACAATCCGTGCGACCTCGCGCGAGCAGCTCGATGATCTGTACCGCGCGCTGACCAGCCACCCGCTGGTCAAGGTCGTGTTGTAGCCGCATGATCATTCGGCGCCTGCAGCACGCTGACTACGTCCGCACGTGGCAGGCGATGCGCGAATTCAACGCGACTCGCACTGCAGACACCGAAGACGAACTGTGGCTGGTCGAGCACGCCTCGGTCTTTACGCTCGGGCAGGCCGGCCGACGCGCGCACTTGCTTGCCGCTTCAGACATTCCGGTGGTCGCCACCGACCGCGGCGGGCAGGTTACGTATCACGGCCCGGGCCAGGTCGTCGCTTATCCGCTGCTAGATCTGCGCCGCCTCGGCATCTACGTCAAAGAGTTGGTGTTTCGCATCGAACACTCGGTGATCCAGACCCTGCAGTCATTCGGCGTCGACGGCCGCCGGGTGCCCGGTGCGCCGGGCGTATTCACGCCATGGCCCAGTCACGCACCGGCGCCGTTTAACGGCTTGGCGAAAATCGCCGCGCTCGGGATCAAGGTGGCAGCAGGGTGCAGCTATCACGGCGTGGCACTCAATGTCGCGATGGACCTGACTCCGTATGCTCTGATCGATCCGTGCGGCTATGCAGGACTCACCGTCGTCGATCTGGCAACGCTTGGCATCGAAACCGATTGCAACGACGTGGCACTGCGCCTGAGCCAGCGGCTGCAGGCGCATCTGTCGGCGCCCGCTAAACTTGCAGCGTGATGGATACACCTGCGCCCGCGTTCGACTTCGCAAAGAAAAAGGGCGAAGCAAAGACCGGCAAGGTCTTCAAGAAGTTTGCGATAACACCGCTGGCGGCCGGTCAGGCGCTGAAAAAGCCCGAGTGGATCCGTGTCAGGGCCGGGTCGCCGGCGACCCGTTTTTTTGAAATCAAGAACATCCTGCGCGAGCACAAACTGCACACCGTGTGCGAGGAAGCGTCGTGCCCGAATATCGGCGAGTGCTTCGGCAAGGGCACAGCCACGTTCATGATCATGGGCGACAAGTGCACACGCCGCTGCCCGTTCTGCGACGTCGGCCATGGGCGGCCTGACCCGCTCGATATCGAGGAGCCGCTGAACCTGGCCAGAACCATCGCCGCGCTGAAGCTTTCGTACGTGGTCATCACCTCGGTCGATCGTGATGACTTAAAGGACGGCGGTGCGCAGCACTTCGTCGACTGCATTCGTGCGACGCGCCAGCTGGCGCCGGCGACGCGCATTGAAGTGCTGGTGCCCGACTTTCGCGGCCGTTTGGAGCGCGCACTGCAGATTCTGAAGGACGCACCACCCGATGTGATGAATCACAACCTCGAGACGGTGCCGCGGCTGTACCGCCATGCGCGCCCCGGCTCGGACTACAGGCACTCGCTGACGCTGCTCGCCGATTTCAAGCGCATCGTGCCGCACGTTCCCACCAAGAGCGGACTAATGGTCGGGCTGGGCGAAACCGACGAAGAAATTCTGCAAGTCATGCGCGACCTGCGCGCGCACGCTGTCGAAATGCTGACCGTCGGTCAATATCTTGCGCCTAGCGGACATCATTTGCCTGTGCTGCGCTATGTCCATCCCGACACGTTCCGCCTGTTCGAAAGCGAGGCAGCGAAGCTTGGCTTTTCACACGCAGCGTGCGGCCCGATGGTGCGATCGAGCTACCACGCCGACCAACAAGCTCACGCGGCCGGAGTCGATTTCTAGCAGTCCACGGGAGAATGCAATGGCGAAGTGCAACGCGTGCGGAAATGACTACGACAAGTCATTTCAATTGATCAAGGACGGCCGAACGTACACGTTCGACAGCTTTGAATGCGCGATCCACCTGCTGGCGCCCACCTGCGAGCATTGCGGCGTGCGCATCATCGGACACGGTCTGGAAAAGGATGGCCGCATGTTCTGCTGCCACCATTGCGCCGAACACGAGGGGGTTACCGAGCTGCGCGACCGTGCGTAATCGCACCGCCCGGTTCCCCGTACAGTTCAAACAGGCCCAGCCGTCGAGCGCGTGGTCGCGCGTCAGGCATGAAATAAAACAGGTCCTGACATTCGAAGCACGCCAATAGCTCGACGTCGTCTACCTCACCATCGACGACCGCCTCGACGTCGAACGATACGCACGTCAAACAGACGGGTCTTAGCTGCATGTGAACCGCTCAGCCGGCGCGTGAAGCAGGGATCCAAATCCCACAGTTTCTATTTCCGGTCTCCCTTGTCGCCCTGGCCTGCCTTCACTTTGGTCTTCGCCTTTCGCCTGACATCCTGGCTGAGCGACCTTCCCACATCGTCGCTTTCGCTGAACTGACCCGTCTTGGTCCGGCGCACGTAGCGCTTGTCGCCGCGCGGCGCTATCAATTCTCGTTTGCTCGAGGTCTTCTTCGTACTTTTTTTCTTGGTGGCTTTCTTGGCCTGCGCGGCCCTTTTCTTGGCTGCCATCGTCACTCCTTGGTGGTAAACGCCGCCATTGTCGATCCGTGCACGCAACGTCGGCAAGCGGTTTCGTCAGCCGACAGCCTCAACCGTTTCGATCTGCGGCGGCAGCGGCGCGTCGAGTGCAGCACAAATCATGCGCAGTGCGCTCGCGGCACGCCAATTCGTTTCGCTATCGACGAACGCCGACGCGGTCGCGGCTTTGATCAGTTGCGGCTTGGCGAGCGGAGCCAGTTGGTTCAACCGCTGCAGCGCGACGGATACCTCGTCAAGCTTGATAGTGTCGGGCGGAGTTAGCTGCACATTGGACTCCGACAACAGTAATGCGCCGGCGTTAAAGGCGTGTTCGGGGCGCTGCGGCAGCCTGACGGCTGCGACCAGCGACAGCACCAACGCGGCGTCCTGTGCGAGCTCATGCACCGTGCGGTAGCGTACCGGCACGGCTTTGCCGGCATCGGGCCCAAGCCGTCGCTTCAGAATGGTGAACAGCAAAAACTCGCGTACCGACACCCGGCCATCGGCCACGATCAGCAAATGTGCGAGCTTCAAAACGCGCTGCTGCGCCGGCGCCGGCAGCTTGCGCAGCGCCGGCATCGCAACGTCCAGCAGCGGCTGGCGCGCACCGGGCGGCAATTTTTCAATTAGCCCGCGATAGCGATCAGCGATCTGCAAGGCTTCGGTGCCGTACGCTTCCGCGATCAATTTGCACTGCTGCGCACGCAGCGCGGTGTCCGTTTCAATCAGTAATGCATAAGCGATCAGTTGTGCGTGCACCGTGTCGCTTGCCGCACGCCGCAGCGTGTCGACGAGCGCTCGTTGTGATTCATCCAAAGCGAAGTCGCGTTGTGCGGGCGGTGCCACCGTACCAACCGCTGCAGCCACCTCTGCTGGTCCGGCAGAACCGCTGGCCGCCGCTGCTACCAAGCCCGCGACCGGCGAAAAAGCATTGGCCACCCTCTCGGCGCCAGCAGACGCAGTTCGGTGGTGGCGCGTGGCCGCGAAGTCGATCGGCGATCCCAGGCGCTCGCTTCGAGGCGCGGGGTCCGCCGCGTCCATCGCGAGCGCCACCGCGTTTTCGGGCGCCGGCAGGAACGCCAGCTTGCGCCCGTAGATCCGCTGCACGCGCTCTTCGAGCGGTGGGTGGGTCGCAAACAGACCGCGCACAAAACTCGGTCGCGCCGCCCCGAGAAAAAGGTGCGATAGCGCTTCGGCTTGCGGATGATCGATGCGCGAACCGAGCCCTGTCGCTTCCGTCAGCCCACCGATCTTGCGCAGCGCGCCGCCGATGCCGTCCGGGTTGCGCGTGAACTGCACCGCGCTGGCGTCGGCAAGAAACTCCCTCTGTCGGGAAACGGCGGCTTTGATCAGCCGGCCAAAGAAGACTCCTATGTAACCGAGGATCCACAGCGCGACACCCGCCAGCAACAGAACGGCGACTCCGTTGCCACTGCGACCGCTGCTGCTGCCGCCGCGGCTGCGGCCCGTCAGATCCAGCAACAAGCGGCCCGCAAGCGCGACGATCAGCAATCCGTGCAGCACGCCGATCAGCCGCAGGTTGAGCCGCATGTCGCCATTTAATACATGCGAGAACTCGTGCGCTATCACGCCCTGCAATTCGTCGCGCGACAGCCGCGTCAGAGCACCGCGTGTCACGACGATCACCGCGTCGTTAACTGAATGGCCGGCAGCGAAGGCATTGATCGCTGTCTCGTGATCCATCACGTATACGCGCGGCACCGCGACGCCCGACGCGATTGCCATTTCCTCGACGACGTTCAATAGCCGTCGATCGAGCAGATCGCGCGTGGTGGTATCGACTTCGCGCGCGTCGACCAGGTTGGCGACCGCGGCGCCGCCCCCGCTGAGCGCGCTAATCTTGTATGCCGTGCCGCCGCTGATCAGGCCGAGCACAACGCACGTAGTGAGAAAGAAAAAACCTGCAGGTAGCGCCGCCGTCGTGCGCGCAAATCCGGCGGGCATCAGGAAGCTCAGATAGATCGCGGTGGCGACCGCATTGACGGCGATGACGATCAGGATCACCGCGATCGCAAACAGCACCACCAGCCGCCGCGTTGACCGGCGAGCAATCTCCTGCTGCTCGAAGAAATCCACAGCGCTGCTAAAGCGGGCGGGCGCCGAGTCCGGCGATCGCGCCCACGCCGATCGCCAGTACGGCAAGCGTGAAGATCAGCGAGATCGCGGTCCAGAACATCGTCGGATCATCGTCGCGCCGGATCCAGTCACCCGCGAGCTCGTTGTCCCAGACCGCGCCGCGACGGATACCAATCACGCCCCAGGCGATCAGGCCAATGCCGCAAGCAAATAGCACCCACATCGCTACCATGGGTTTCCACCCGCAAACTCAAAATTGCACGCGAACGGCCTGCCTCTCCTCGTCGCTTTCGGTCGAATGCAGCAGCTCGGCCTGCGTGAACGTGAACGCCCCCGCAATCACGTTGGTGGGAAACTGTTGCACAGCGGTGTTGTAGCTCATTACCGAGTCGTTGAACGCCTGCCGCGCGAACGATATTTTGTTCTCGGTGGCGGTCAGCTCCTCGGTCAGCTGCATCATGTTCTGATTCGCCTTCAGATCGGGGTACGCCTCGGCCAGTGCGAACAGCTTCGACAATGCGCCGCTGAGTGCTCCCTCGGCCGAGACCAATCCTTGAATCGCCTGTGTCGACCCAGGATCGGCGGCTGCGGCGGCATTCGCGGTCACCGCAGAGTTGCGGGCACGAATCACGTTTTCGAGCGTCTCGCGCTCATGCTTCATGTACGCCTTCGCGGTTTCGACCAGGTTCGGAATCAGGTCATACCGACGCTTCAGCTGCACGTCGATCTGCGCGAACGCGTTCTTGAACTTGTTGCGCAGACTGACCAACCGGTTGTAGGCGCCCACAGCCCAGAACACGATCGCTGCGATGACGACCAGCACGATGATCCAACCCATCGAATCCTCCCCAGTCAAACCCAACCAGACGGCACTTGCCCGGCGCGCCGCGATCGCCGTAACTTCAAGGCGCGCGGACTATAAGACAAACACCTAGGCACGCAAGCCCTGATTGACGGACGGTGCCTGCCTCCGTCAGTCAATGACGCGTCAGCGAGACGTACCGGGTGAAGTCGTCACCGGCGCGGTGGTGATCGGCGCGGCTGCAGGCGCCGGCGGCGCTACGGCACGACCGCGATTGATCTCCGCGGCAGAAGCGACGTCGAACAGCTTGACAACCTGCTTCACACCGGCCACGCGGCTGGCAACGTACGCTGCGACATCCCCCTCTTTCTGCGTCACCGTGCCCATCAGATAGATGGCGCGGCGCTCGGTGACGATGTCGATTGAATTAAACGCTATCTCTCGCGTGTTGACAAACGCAGCGCGCACACGTGCCCCCAATGTGTTGTCCTCGGTGCGCTCACCAAAGGTCGATGGCGCCGCAATGATCAGTTCGTTGTTGACCATGCGAACTTCTTTGGAGCCTGCGGCAATGGCGCCCGCTTGCGCTTTGATAGCTTCGCTGTTCACTTCTCCGGTGAGCAACACACGCCTCTCGAAACTGTTGACATTGATATGAATGTCGTTACCGCGCAGCGCATCTTTCAGCTCGCTGGCAACTCTAACCTCGATCGTCTTGTCGTCGAGTTGCGCACCTGTGCTGCGGCGATCGGTGGCTACGATCGCGGTACCCGCTGCGACGGCACCGATAACCAGCGGCGCACATCCCGGCAGTGCCAGCGTGGCCATCGCCACCGAAAGCGCGGCCAGAAACTCTCTTTGAGTCAATTTCATTCGAATCTCCCGCAGGATTCATCCCGCTGCCTACTTAGTTTGAAACGCATCGCGTATCCACTCGATTGTGCCACTGCCATCGACCGTGACGACGTCGAACCGGCACGCCGGCCAGCGCTCGCCGTAGTGTGCGAACAGCCATTGCTGGGCGGCACGCATGATTCGCTGCTGTTTTGACGAATTCACGCTGAGCGCGGCCCCGCCGAAGCGCGAACTGCCGCGCATGCGCACTTCGACAAATACCAGCACCTCACGTTCACGCACGACCAGGTCGACCTCGCCGCCGCGGTAGCGTGCGTTGCGCGCGAGGATGGGGCAGCCCGCGTCCGCCAGGTGACGGGCTGCCGCATCCTCGGCCGCATCGCCGACACGCTGCTTCAACGTTCGCGCTGCGGCGCGTGGCGGCGCCGAAGTCGGCTTCAGCGTGCCACCTCTTCGCGCTCGATGGTGCCGTTGCGATAAATCGCCGAGGCCGGGATCCGCTCAACGCGCACACTCTGCGCGCGGTCAACCCGCAGGCGACCGGTAACTCCGTCAAGCTCGAAGCGAGTTTCGCCCTTCATCCAGAGCTGCGCGACCCGGAACGCGTCGATGCCCAGCGCATACAGCCGCGCGGTCTCGAGAGTCATCGGCCGCGACGGCGGCGGATAGACCATCACTGCCGGATGATCGGGTTGCAGCAGCCATGGCATGTCGATAAACCGAACCCCTTCGAGGTCGAAGGCCAGCGGAGCCGCGGTGGGGGAGCCCGCCGGGTCACCGACGTTGAGCTGTGACGTTCCGAATACCGCGATACCGCGTGCAATACGGGGACGCGCCAGCGACGCCTCGCGCGCGCCGAGCGCAAGAAATACCGCGTCGTAGTTGCCGGTTTCGAACTGGCGGGCAAGCCGGCTCAACGCAGCGGGATTCGCTTCCACCGTCACCGGCACCTCGCCGGCCGCGCGCAACGCGTTCACATAGGCCTGCGCGATTCTCTTATCGAGCGCGCCGGCACCGGTCAGCACCATGATGCGCGCACCGGTCGATACACCTTGCCGCAGGCTGATGAAGCTGCCGAGCGCGATCTGAACCACGCGCTCGGCCTCCGCTTCGGCCGAGAGCCCGAAGGCGATCATCGTCGGCGGCGCGGCGGCCTCGCGCTCGGGAAAGTTCAACGTAATCAGCGGCAGCACCGCACGTCCGCCTTCGACGATCGCGTTGACGGCGTCGCGTTGCAGCGGCCCGACAGCAACGCGTACGCCGCGGTTGCGGGCCGCGGCCAAGGCGGTCCCGATCTGCTCGAAATCGTCGCCGGTTTCGATCACCTGAATCGTCGCGGTGCTTCCGCTGACCTTGTGCGCGGCAAAAAACCCCTGACGAACCGCTTCTGCAGCGGCGGCGAAGATGCCCTGCTGGCTGGGCAACACCAGCGCAATCGCCGGCACGCCGGCCGGCTGAGTCGGGTCAACCGCCGGTGCCGTCTGCGCAAGCGCATGCGCTGCCAGACCGCATGCGACACTTGTCAGCGCTGTCACGCGCAGCAGCCAACGAAGTGCGGCAATGGGGACAATCACACAAGACCTGCAACAAGATCGGTTGATCGGGCTCTCCGAAGTGGCGGAGCAGGATCTGCCCACCGGCTCATTGTATGTAGTCGCTATGCCGATCGGCAATGCAGCCGATATCACGCTACGCGCGTTGTGGGTCTTATCGCGGGTCGATGCCATTGCCGCCGAGGACACACGCGTGACGCGGCCGTTACTGGCGCGCTACGGAATAGAAACACCGCTGGTTGCCGCGCACCAGCACAACGAGCGCGAAATGGCGCAGCAGATCGTCGAGCGGCTGGGCCGCGGCGACCGCATTGCTCTGGTCACCGATGCCGGAACGCCCGCGTTGTCCGACCCCGGTGCGCTGATCGTGCGCACGGCGATCGACGCCGGCCGGCGCGTGATCCCGGTGCCCGGCGCAAGCAGCGTGCTGGCGGCGTTGTCCGCCTCCGGTGTCCTCGATCGCCAGTTCGTGTTTGCCGGCTTCCTGGCGACCGGCGCGCAGGAGCGTGAGCGTGCATTGCGGCGCCTGGCAGCGGATGCGCGGCCGTTCATCGTGTTCGAGGCGCCGCATCGCATCGCCGATTTGGCTGCGCTGCTCGCCACGGTGCTGCAGCCGGAGCGGCGTGTCGTGCTGGCGCGCGAGCTGTCAAAGAAATTTGAAACGGTCAGTACGCACTGCGCCTCAGACTTGGCGGCGCTGGCGCTCGAAGCGCGCGGCGAGTACGTCGTGCTGGTCGACGCCGCGCCAGAGGTCGGCGATGTCCACGAAATCGATGCATCGCTGACGGCATGGCTGACCGCATTGCTCGAAGAAATGCCGCCGGCGCGCGCCGCGGCGCTCGCAGCCAAAGTCAGCGGTCAATCAAGAGCGGCGCTGTACGCGCTGGCGGTTCTCCTCAAGTCTGCCTAACCGCGGGCGCGAATGAAGAGGACGTCTCGCCTTCGCCGTGACCGGTCCACGCCGATCGCGCGTCAGCCGGCGTCCATGGATAGTCGAGCAGTGCTTGCTCCAGCATGCTGATCACGTGGTGCATATCGGGCGGCCGATCGGCAGCGTCTTTCTGCAAGCAATGTTTGATAAGGCCATGTAACAAGCCATCGGCGAGTTCAGGCACCGGTGCGTTGACGACCTGATACGCCAACGCCAGGTCGTTATCACCCTGATAGGGCGACTTGCCGATCATCATGAAGTAACCAAGCGCGCCGAGCGAATAGACATCGGAGCGCTGGTCAGCGCTGTCCGGGTGCTCAATGCGTTCAGGCGCCATGTAGGAGGGCGTGCCCAGAATGCGTAGCGCTCGCGTCAGATCCCGTGTATGCGGTTCGATCATGCTTTTGACGAGGCCGAAGTCAAGCACTTTGACGACATCGAACTCGCCTCCGCGCCGGCACAGCATCACGTTGGCCGGCTTGATGTCGCGATGGACGAGTCCGCGTTCGTGCGCCTCCAGCAACGATCCCGCGACGCCATACAGCACGTGGGCCGTGCGCGCTGGCGTCTGCGGCCCATCGCGCTCGATCAGCTGCTGCACTGTCACGCCATCGAGCAACTCCATCGCGCAAAACAACTCGCCTGCCGGCGAGCGACCGTAATCGAAGATCGCGACCGTGTTCGGATGCGACAGTTGACTCGCCAGTCGCACTTCGCGTTCGAAGCGCGCCAGACCCTCGTCGTTCGATACGCGCAGCGACAGCAGCTTCACCGCCACCGGGCGCTTTAACAACCGATGTCGTGCCCGCCATACGCTGGCCATTCCGCCCTCGGCAATCTGCTCGATCAATTCGTAGTTGCCGAGCCGCCGCGCTTCGTCACGCTGACCACGCAGCAACTGAATCCAGACGGCAGAGCCCAGCAGCGCGATAAGCACCAGCCCGCCGAGCGCGCCGATCAAGCGGTATGCCATTTCAATCCGCCGCAGCGGCGCAAACACTTCGTCGCGCCCCACCTCGATCGCAATCCCGAAACCGTACTGCGGCAGCCAGCGCCATGCACCGATCACCGGGATTCCGATGTAATTGGCATAGGGCTGCAACACTTCGCCCGCGTTGACGCGATCGGCGCGCGCGATGCTGTCGAGAGCCAGCGCGACCAGCGCCGTCAACGGCCGCGCTGCACTCTCGCCCTGCCCGGTCGCGGGCTCGCTCTGCGAATCGCCGAGCCGCACTGAGAGGATCGTGGAGCCACCCGACTTGATCGCGCCACTTTGCTCGAGCTCGGCGTGGAAGCGGCTCTCCGACAGCATGCGGCCGCGTGCATCGAATGCGTACGCCTCGCCGGTCGCTCCAGGGCGTGCCACCACCAAGGAGTTCGAAAACCGCGCGTCTGCGAACTTTCCGATGTTCAAGGCGGCAACGATCGCACCATCGCTGTTACGAACCGGCGCGGAAAACCAGACTAGCGGCCGCCGTGTCTCGCCACTGATCGCGCCGCCCAGTCGCTCCTCCTCGTTCATCGGCGGCGCAAACGTCACGCGACCGTCGAAGACGGGTTTTATCTGCTGCAGTCGCTCCGGTGTGATGGTCAGACCGCAATACGGGCGAGTGCGCGTCGCCAGCACCCGGCCCGACCGATCGACTAGGTTGACGCCCTCGGCGGCATCGGACTGCCGCAATGAATCGATCGCATGCACCAGCTTATCGCTGGCAGCGCCGCGGCACGCATCCGTGAGCTCGGTCGCGGTCGAATTCGACACCAGCCGGTCGAGCGCGCTCGCGGTCTCCACGACGCGCGCATCCTTGGCCCAGCGCTCGACGTTCAACTGTTTCTCGCTGATCCAGGTGTCGAGCGCGGCCACCTGTGCGTCGAGCAACGAGCGCAGATTGGAAGCGGCCAGCGTGCGCAGCTCGCGCTGGACGTCGACGTAGATCCACGCCGCGAGCGTCACCGACGCCGCCGCGACAGCCCCGATCGCCGCCAGTCGCGAGGCCGGCATCGCCCTCAAGGGTCGATCGTCCCTAACGGCGCCGGCGGTTCGAGCATCGGCGGCTGCACGGCGTACGCGCCACGCCATTGCCCCGACGCAATCTGCGCGTGCGTGAGGCGCTCGAGTTCGACTTCACCGACGCCGGCCGCTGCAATGCCGAGCTTCAACGCCGCCGCGTAAGACAAGTCGATGATGCGATCCGACTTGAAAGGTCCGCGATCGTTGATCCGCACGATGACGTTGTCGCGCGTGCGCACGTGCGTCACCCGTGCGTAGCTCGGAATCGGCAACGTCGGATGGGCTGCCGTCATCGCGAACATGTCATAGATCTCGCCGCTGGAGGTGCGGTTGCCATGAAACTGCCGGCCGTACCACGAAGCGACGCCGCGCTCTCGAAACGCAACGTCGGTGGTCAGCGGCGTGTAGCTACGGCCCAGCGCAACGTACGGACGGTTGGCGCGTGCCAGCAGCGGTTCGATTTTCGGCGTTGCATCTGCGGTTGCAGCCACGTCGCGTGGCGAACGATCGGGCGGGCCGTCGTTCTGGTAGTAGCCGCCGCGCTTCGGAGTGCTGCAAGCCGTCAGCAGCAAGACAAGAAACGGGGTCATGCCCCGAACATTCATGACTGCACGAGTTTGCGGTGCGCCGAGATTGCCATCAGCAGCCCGCACGCCATGCCGAGCGTGACCAGCGCGGTGCCACCGTAGCTAATGAACGGCAGCGGCACCCCCACCACCGGCAGAATGCCGCTCACCATTCCCATGTTGACGAACGCGTAGGTAAACATGATCAGCCCGATCGCCGCTGCGAGCAGCCGCGCAAACAGCGTCGGCGCATTGATCGCGATCGCAAACGAGCGCCACACCAGCGCAAAGAACAAAAGCACCAGCACGACGTTACCGACCAGCCCGAACTCCTCGGAGTAAACGGCAAAAATAAAATCGCTGGTCCGCTCGGGAATGAATTCCAGATGCGCCTGTGTTCCCTGCATCCACCCCTTTCCGAACGTTCCGCCGGAGCCGATCGCGATCATTGCCTGAATCGTATGAAACCCTTTGCCCAGCGGATCGGTCGATGGATCGATCAACGTCATCACGCGCTCACGCTGATAATCGTGCAACAGCGTCCACGCCACCGGCAGCATCGCCACAGCGCCGACCAGCATCACAGCAAGCCACTTCCAGGGCAAGCCGGCGAAAAAAATTACGAACACGCCCGCCGCAAGCACGAGCACGGCCGTGCCCAGGTCGGGCTGTTTCAGAATCAGCGCAACCGGCACCGCGACCAGCACGGCAGCCACCAGAAAATCGTAGCCGCGCAGCGCGCCTTCGCGCTTGTGGAAGTACCAGGCCAGCATCATCGGAACGCCGAGCTTCATGATCTCGGAAGGTTGAATGCGCGTCACCTTGATGTCGAGCCAGCGCGTGGCGCCTTTGACCGTCTCGCCGCTGACTTCGGTGGCTATCAGCAAGACGAGCCCAACAACGTAAACCGGCAACGCCAGACGCATCAGCCACTGCGGCCTGACATTGGCGGCAACGAACAACACTCCGAACGCAATGCCGAAGTTGCGAATCTGATCGGTTACACGCCACGGATAGTCGTTGCCCGCCGAATACAGCGTGATCAGCCCGATTACCCCCAGGCTACCCACGATCGCCAGCAGGGCGGGGTCGAATACCGCCAAGTACGGGCGCGCGATGCCGCTGATGCGCTGCGCTACGGTTGCGTTATTCACTGCGACACTTTTGCAACGGCGTCCAGCGGGCCCGGCGCCATTACCGGAACCCGCAGTGCCGCGCTGCGCAACGGAACTTCTTCTTCGGGCCCTTCCTTGGCAGGCGCAGTTGGCACCTTGCCGAGCAGGTGATAGTCGAGCACCTGGCGCGCGATCGGCGCTGCGGCGCGCGCACCAAAGCCGCCGTTTTCGACCAGCACCGCCAGTGCGATCTTCGGATCGTCGGCCGGGGCAAACGCAATAAACAGCGAGTGATCACGATGACGCTCGTCAACGCGGCTCTCGACGTATTTTTCGTTCTGTTTGATCGACACAACCTGAGCGGTCCCCGTTTTCCCTCCTACCTTATAGGGCGCCCCGGCGAACGCGGTCCGTCCGGTGCCGCTGATGTTGACCTCGATCATCGCTTCGCGCACGAGTTTCAAGTGTTCGGGCTTGATCGGAATCCGGTAGCTCTCCTGGGGCACCGTCGGGCGCTTTTCGCCGCTGCGTGCATCTTCGACCACCTTGACCAAGTGGGGCTTCATCACGATGCCGTCGTTGGCGAGGGTCGCGGTCGCGTGCGCGAGCTGCAGCAGCGTGAATGAGTTGTAACCCTGGCCGACGCCAAGCGAAATCGTCTCTCCGGGATACCACTTCTGCTTCAGCCGTTTTTCCTTCCACGCGGTCGACGGCAATATCCCCATCTGTTCGCCCTCGACATCGATGCCGGTAATCTGTCCGAAGCCCCACGGCTTCATGAAGTCATGGATCGTGTCGACGCCGAGATCGTTGGCAACCATGTAGTAGTAAATATCGCTCGATTTGACAATCGAGCGCCTCAGATCGACGGGACCGAGCGGCACCTTGTTCGAATCACGAAAGCGGCGGTTGCCGAATACGAACACGCCGTGGTCCTGAATCACCGTTTCGGGCTTTCGCTTGCCGGTTTCGAGCGCGGCCAGCGCCAGGAACGGCTTGTATGTCGAGCCGATCGGATACGTTCCGCGCAACGCGCGATTCAGCAGCGGCTTGTCGAGATCGTTGTTCAGCTCGTCCCAGCTCTTCGGGTCAATGCCGTCGACGAACAGGTTCGGATCGAAGGTCGGCATCGCAACGAACGCAAGCACGTCACCCGTCTTTGGCTCGATCGCAATCAGCGCACCGCGCCGGTTGCCAAACGCTTTTTCAGCAATCTTCTGCAGTTCGATGTCGACCGACAGCACAAGATTGTTGCCCGGCATCGACGCCGTGCGCGACAACGTGCGCACGGCGCGGCCACCCGCAGTGATCTCGACCTCCTCGTGCCCCGCCGTGCCGTGCAGATCGGCCTCATAACTCTGCTCGATGCCGACCTTGCCGATATGGTGCGTGCCCTGGTAAGCGGTGGTCTCGCCGCGCTTTTCGATACGCTCCATGTCACCCGGCGAGATGCGGCCGATGTAACCGATCATGTGTGCTGCGATGTCGCCCAGCGGATAGTCGCGAAATAGGCGAGCGCGTAGCTCAACATGCGGAAAGCGGTAGCGCTGTGCGGAGAAGCGCGCGACTTCTTCTTCAGTGAGCCGCGTGCGAATAGGAATCGCGTCGAAGCGTTTGCTGTCTTCAAGCAGCTTTTTGAAGCGGCGCCGGTCGCGCCCCTGCACTTCGATCACCTGCGCCAGCTCGTCGATCGTCTTCTCGTGATCGCGCAGACCGTCGGGTGTGATCTCGAGCGTGTACGCAGAATAGTTGCGCGCGATGATCTTGCCGTTGCGGTCCTTTATCAGCCCGCGGTTCGGCGCCACCGGAACAATCGCGATGCGATTGAGCTCAGCCTGCGCCATGTACGCGTCGTGCTTGACGACCTGCAGCCACGCCAGCCGCGCCAACAACATCGTGAATGCGGCCAAAACAAACACAGTGGCCACCGCGATGCGAATTCGGAAGTAATGAACCTCACGCTCAGGATTGCGCATCGCCGCAGAGCGCGGACCGAACGACAGTTCTTCGGTTGAAGAACGGCGACGACGGAACATGCGCCTGGAGGCCATGGCGCGGAATCATAGTGGACCCGGCGCGAATCTGATGAAAGATGCTACGGGGCACAGCACGTCTAATTTCGCCGGCGTCGGCGTCTGCCGGACCGAGTAGTAACGCTAGGCGCGCAGGCGTGTACGCAGACCGGCGACGGTGATGTGCTCGGTGCCGTGGCCGCTCGGCGCCGCGCTATATAGGCCGCGTCTCGTCGCGATCGATGGGCCGACGCTGCGGCGCCAGCAGCAGCCACGACACGAGCGGCCACAAGATGGCTCCGACGACACTTTCGCCGAAGTACATCCAGCCCGGCCACGCGCCACCGACCCACACCCTGATCGCCAGCAAAGCCAGCTGCGCCACCAGCAGCAGCGGAAACACATACAACGCCTGTGCGCCCAGCGGAAACCACAGGATGCGCCGATGCAGCGTGATCGCCCCGTACGAAATCAGCGTGTACGCGAGCGCGTGTTCGCCGAACAGCGCCGCCTCGTGCACGTCCATCAACAGTCCGAACGCGAACGCCGCACCCATGCCAACGCGGCGCGGCTGGTGAATGTTCCAGAAAACCAGCGCAATTGCCAGCACGTCGGGCACCAGCGGCGTGCGACCCCACGGCAGCAGATTGAAGATTAGCGCACCGATCAGCGAAGCCCAGATGAACAACGAATTCGCGGGCCGCAGCAGATACTGCGGCCGGTATTCGATGCGAGTGCCGGGCAATTCGACCGGCTCGGAGGCGCGCAGCGCGAAGGTGCTGCCAAGCCATCGGCGAACGCCGGGCGACTTGCGCGCCGACATACGGGTCGACTCGGTGCTCACGCGGCTCACTTGCGCGCACCCTTGCGCGGCGGCGCTGCAACGATCGCGGCCGGAGGCGCCGTTTGCCGCGCGGGCTCGAGCAGCAACACCAGAAGATGTTTGTTGCTTTCGATGCCCGCCACCGGGGACATCACGATGCGCGCGAATTGATCTTTTGCGACCCGCTCGACCCGGCTGACGGTGGCAACCATCAACCCGGATGGGTAAACACCATCGATGCCCGATGTGGTGGCAACATCGCCGTCGGCGACGTCGGCGTTGGCCGCCATGAAGCGCAGGTCGAGCGTGCCGGTTTCGGCGCCACCGAATGCGACGCCACGCAGACCGTTGCGCAATAATTGCACCGGAATCGACTGATCCTTATCGGTCAGAAGCGTGACTTCGGACGTGTCGTTGAACGTGCGTGTGATCTGGCCGACGACGCCCGCGTCATCGATGACAGGATTGCCAGCACGGACACCTTCATTGGTGCCGGCGTTAAGCACGAGCTTGCGCGAAAAGCGGTCGCGCGATTCATACAATACGTCAGCCAGCACCGTCGGATTGGTTAGTCTGGTACGCGCGCCGAGCAGCTTGCGCAGGCGCTCGTTCTCGACCAGCAGTTCGCGCGCCTGCTGCAATGACTGCGCGCTCTCGAATTGTTTGCGCTTCAGCTGTTCGTTTTCGCGCGTCAGAGCGCTGACTGCAGTGAAGTAATCGCCCACCGTATCGGCCACGCGGCTCGGCACCAGCAAAGCCTGCTGCACAGGGTACAGCACGACGCCGAGCCCGATCCTGACGGTCTCGAGCATACGCACGCGCGAGTCGACGATGATCAGTGCGATCGCGAGGAACGAGAAGAATGCCAGCCGCGCGCGCGCCGAAACACCCTGGTTGAACAGCGGCGGTGGACCGTCAAAAGATGCGCGCAAAAGTACACCCCTACTTTTGCGCGATTAGTTAGCAAAAGATCGGTGGCAAAGCCACACGATTTTTTGAGGAAACTGCGACGAAAAGGACATGCTGCAGCGTCGCGATTGCCAGCGTTAGCCGGTCGCGAAAATCGTTCCTAGCTTATCCATTCGTTCGAGCGCGATGCCGCAGCCGCGCACGACGCATGTCAGCGGCTCTTCGGCGACGACCACCGGTAGCCCCGTTTCCTCCATCAGCAGCCGGTCGAGGTCGCGCAGCAAAGCGCCGCCACCGGTCAGCATCATGCCGCGATCGGCGATATCGGCGCCGAGCTCAGGCGGCGTTTGTTCGAGCGCGATCTTGACACTCGACACGATCTGGTTCAAGGGATCGGTCAGCGCTTCGAGAATCTCGTTGCTCGAGATCGTGAAGCTGCGCGGAATGCCTTCGGAAAGATTGCGGCCTTTGACTTCCATCTCGCGCACTTCGGAGCCCGGAAACGCCGAGCCGATTTCCTTCTTGATCAGCTCCGAGGTGGGTTCGCCGATCAGCATGCCGTAGTTGCGGCGGATGTAGTTGATGATCGCCTCGTCGAACTTGTCGCCGCCGACGCGCACCGATCCTTTGTAGACCATGCCGCCCAGCGAGATCACGCCGACTTCGGTGGTGCCGCCGCCGACATCGACCACCATCGAGCCCGATGCTTCGGACACCGGCAGGCCGGCGCCGATCGCTGCGGCCATCGGCTCCTCGATCAGATACACCTGCGACGCTCCCGCCGCTTCGGCCGATTCCTTGATCGCGCGCCGCTCGACCTGCGTCGAGCCGCAGGGCACGCAGATGATGATGCGCGGATTCGGCGCGAACAGACTCGACGGATGGACCATCTTGATGAACTGCTTCAGCATCTGTTCGGTGACGGTGAAATCGGCAATCACACCGTCCTTCATCGGGCGGATCGCCTCGATGTTGCCGGGTACCTTGCCAAGCATCTGCTTGGCTTCCTTGCCGACGGCCTGGATCGTGCGCTTGCCGTTGGGGCCGCCTTCCTGCCGGATCGCGACCACTGAAGGCTCATCGAGCACAATGCCTTTGCCACGAACGTAGATCAGCGTGTTGGCCGTGCCGAGATCGATTGCAAGGTCGTTGGAAAAGTAACTGCGAAGAAAACCGAACATGAGTAGTGGTGAGGCAGCAGAGACGGACTGGGCTGCGCGGGCTCGAAAGTGGGGCGAATGATAGACTTTTTTCGCTCTGCATCTTCCTCCGTTCCTCTGATAACCATCCCGCGCGCATGTCACTCGACCTCGGCCAGGTCCGCCGCATAGCGCATCTCGCGCGCATAGAGATCAGCGACGACGAAGCCGCCCGCGTACTGGCGCAACTGGTCGACATTTTCGCGATGATCGAGCGCATGCAGGCGGTCGACACGTCCGGGGTCGAGCCGATGGCCGATCCGCTGGGGGGCACCGCCCGCCTGCGCGATGACATCGTGACCGAGACCGATCAACGCGCTGCGGTGATGCCACACGCTCCGGAACAGGCCGGCGGGCTGTTCATCGTCCCGCGAGTGGTCGAATAGCGATGGAAATCACGCACAGTTCGTTGGCCTCTCAAGCGCGCGCGCTGGCCGGCCGGGAAGTGTCGGCCGTCGAACTGGCGCGGGCGCATCTGGACCGCATCCAAGCGCACCGGAATCTGAACGCGTTCCTTGACGTTCGGCCCGAGGTCACGCTGGCGCAGGCGGCCGCGGCCGATGCTCGCTTGGCGGGCAATGGAGGAGGCGATGCTACGCCGCTGACCGGAGTGCCGATCGCGCACAAGGACATCTTCGTCACCAAGGACTTCAGTTCGACAGCATCGAGCAAGATCCTGGAGGGCTATCGAAGCCCATTTGACGCCACCGTCGTCGACAACCTGAAGCAGGCCGGCATGGTGACGCTCGGTAAGCTGAACTGCGACGAGTTCGCAATGGGCTCGTCGAACGAAAACAGCGCCTTCGGCAACGTGCTGAATCCGTGGGATACGGGCGCCGTGCCCGGTGGCTCATCGGGCGGCTCGGCGGCGGCGGTGGCGGCGTGCCTGGCGCCGGTAGCCACCGCCACCGATACTGGCGGCTCGATTCGCGAGCCGGCGGCGTTCACCGGCATTACGGGGACCAAGCCAACCTACGGCCGGCCGTCGCGCTGGGGAATGATCGCGTTTGCGTCGAGCCTGGATACGGCGGGGCTGATGACGCGCTCGGCAGAGGACGCCGCCCTCGTGTTTAACCAGATGCTCGGCTTCGATCCGAAGGATTCGACCAGTGTCAACCGGCCGCGGGAGGATTACACGCGTCACCTGAACCTGGGTATCAAGGGACTGAAGATCGGAGTGCCGCAGCAATTCTTTAGTGAGTTGTTACAGCCCGACGTAGAAATGCGGGTACGCGAAGCGCTGGCCGAATACCAGAGGCTCGGCGCCACGTTGGTGGATATCTCGCTGCCGAACGCCGAGCTCGGCATCCCGGTCTACTACGTGGTGGCCCCGGCCGAAGCGTCGAGTAACCTGTCGCGCTTCGACGGCGTGCGCTACGGGCACCGCGCGAAGCAATACGGCGACGTGACCGACATGATCAAGAAATCGCGCTCGGAAGGGTTTGGCGCCGAGCCGAAGCGCCGCATTCTGATCGGCACTTACGTACTGTCGCACGGCTACTACGACGCGTACTACATCAAGGCGCAGAAAGTGCGGCGGATTATCGCCGACGAATTCACCCGCGCGTTCTCCCGTTGTGACGTGATCGCCGGACCCGTGACGATGAGCGTAGCGTTCGGCTTCGGGGAGAAAGCGGCCGATCCGGTCGCGATGTACATGGCGGACTACTACACAGTGCCGGGTAGCCTGGCGGGCATCCCGTCGATGAGCATTCCGTGCGGTTTCGGCAATGGCCCGGTCAACGGCAAGCGCCCTGTGGGGCTGCAGTTGATCGCCAACTACTTCGACGAAGCCCGCATGCTCGGCGTCGCGCACGCCTATCAGCGCGCAACCGACTGGCATACACGTCGGCCAATCGGATATTGAACTGTGTCGCAGCGTCTGCTGGAGGCCAATCAGCGCAACGTGGCCGCGGCTGCCCACGTCACCGAGCGGATCCGTCTGCTGCAGGATCGTGCCGTTTTGCTGGCACGTTTAGGGCGCGTAGGCGAGGCCGAGCGCACGTTGGCGGAAGCCGAGCAGCAGATGCCCGCAGATGCGCCGCGGATGCTGAAACTGCGCTTTGCCTACGTGCGTGCGATCGACACCTACTTTTCGAAGCAGTTTGCCGACGCCCAACACAAGATGTACGAGGCATGGCGCGCGGCACGGCGGTCGAACGAGCCGGTGCTTGCCGCTGAATGCGAATCAGCGCTCGCCTTGTTCATGCAGCGGGAGGGCGATGTCAGGGCCGCCGTGGCGCATGCGAAATCCGTTTTGGCGAACAGCGATGCTCCGCTGGAGGCGCGCTATCGCGCGTCGCTTGCTCTGGCGTCCCTGCATCAGGATGCACACGATAACGAAACAGCCTACCGGCTTTATCGCGAGACGCACGATGTCGTCAGGGAGCTCGACGACGAAATTGCAATGGCTAGCTGGCTGCAGCGCGCCGCCTTGGCCAAAGCTGCGCACGCGCGTCAATCGGCAGGATGCGGCGAGCTCGACAAGCCGAGCGTCAAGGAGGCCATTACTTTGCTGCAGCAGTGCATCGACTACGCCGCGCAGGTTCCAGACGGACCGACGACGACGCTCGACCATCTGCTGCTCGCCGAGATGTACGTGCTGCAGAAAGACTTCAAGAAAGCGCTTGCGCTGTATGACTCGCACCTGCCGCAATCCGAGGGCGATGGCTTCATGCACGAATGCACCGCGGCAATGGCGGATCGCGCCAACTGTCTGCTGCAGCTCGGCGAGACCGACGCCGGCTACGCACAGGCCGTAACCGCTCTGCGCCGGCTTGATGAGTCGGCGCCGGCCAACATTCGAGCGATCGTGCACGAGAACATGGCCGCTGCACTGGAAGCTGTGCAGCAACCGGCACAGGCGCGCCAACATCGGACGATGGCGAACGCTGCTTGGGACACGCATTACCATCACCAGAGCGAGGCGCGCCGTTTGCTGCACGAAGACACGGCGACCACGTTGCACTGAGCGAACGATGCAATGGGAAATCGTCATCGGCATCGAGACGCACGCACAGCTGACTACGGCCAGCAAGATCTTTTCGGGCGCATCCACCGCATTCGGCGCCGAACCTAACTCGCAGGCGAGCGTTGTCGATCTCGCGTTGCCGGGCACCTTGCCGGTGTTGAATCGCGGCGCGGTCGAGCGCGCGATTCGCTTTGGCCTAGCAACGGGTGCGACCGTGGCCGCGCACAGCATCTTCGCGCGCAAGAATTACTTCTATCCCGACCTCCCCAAGGGCTACCAGATCAGCCAGTACGAAACGCCCGTCGTCAAGGGCGGCGCGCTGACTTTTGTCGTGCTGCCGAAGGCCGGTGAGTCCTACCTAAAAACCGTACAACTGACGCGCGCTCATCTCGAGGAAGACGCAGGCAAGTCACTGCACGAAGACATCGGTGCTGACGACAGGTCGGCCATCGATCTGAATCGTGCCGGCGTGCCGCTGCTTGAGATCGTGTCCGAACCCGAGCTTCGGTCGGCTGCCGAAGCAGTGGCGTACGCCAAAGCGATGCACGCGCTGGTGATGTGGCTCGACGTGTGCGACGGCAACATGCAGGAGGGCAGTTTTCGCTGCGACGCCAACGTTTCGGTGCGGCCGCCGGGCCAGACGAAATTCGGCACCCGATGTGAAATCAAGAACCTGAACAGCTTTAGATTCATGGAGCGGGCGATCGAATTCGAAGTGCGCCGCCAGATCGAACTGCTGGAAGACGGCGGCCATGTCGTCCAGGAGACGCGGCTGTACGACCCGGAGCGCGACGAAACGCGGCCGATGCGCGGCAAGGAAGACGCGATGGACTATCGCTATTTTCCCGATCCCGACTTGCTGCCACTGGCGATTACCAGCGACTGGATCGAACGCGTACGGACCGCGATGCCCGAACTACCGGGCAGCATGCGCGAGCGCTTCGAGCGCGAGTACGGCCTGACCGCGCACGATGCGCAGGCGCTGACCGCGTCGCGCGCAGTCGCGTCCTATTACGAGGCGCTTGCGAGCGACGTGGCCGACAAGAAACTGGCAGCCAACTGGGTGATGGGGGAGCTGGCCGCGAGCTTGAACGCGTCGGCTTCGACCATTGCGGAGGCGCCCGTGTCGGCCCGGCAATTGGGCCAACTGATTGCGCGTGTCGCCGACGGCACCATCAATAACAAAGCCGCCAAGGAAGTCTTCGCCGCCCTGTGGCAAAGACAGGGAGCCAGCGCCGACGAGATCATTGCCGCCCGGGGCCTGACACAGATATCCGATGTATCGGCGATCGAGGAGATCGTCGATGAAGTGCTCGTCGCCAACGCGCGCTCGGTCGAGGAGTTTCGCGCCGGCAAGGACAAGGCGTTCAACGCACTGGTGGGTCAGGCGATGAAGGCCACGCGTGGTAAAGCCAACCCGCAGCAGGTCAACGAGATATTGCGGCGAAAACTGCGGTCCGCGTGATGACCTCAGGAGCAGGTCGAGCGCAATCTGCGCAGCAGTTCGTTGGAGCTCGGCAACATCGACGGATCTTCGCCGCGGTAATAGTTAATTCCCTCGGGTAGATCGTTACTGCCGGGAGCAGGCCAGCCCCTGACCGCGATGACGCCCGATATCAGGTCATTCAGCGTGAACGCCTCGCGCTCGATATCGCGCCGGCACACAAGGTAGACCGCGCCGCGTGCCGCCCCGCGATTTCGAACTTCGACCAGCTCGGGCGGTGCCACCACGGAAAGACCGCGCACGCCTTCGCCGGTGGCCAGCACGAAAAACTTCGAGGGTGTGGGATGCTGCGCCAACGCGCGTTCAACGGCCTGCAGAAAATCAAAATTGCCGCCCGCGACGTAAAGGCCGCCACTGCCTTGCGCGCTTGCCGTACCTGCCACTACCCACAAACCCAGGATGAGCCAGCGCTTCAATTCACATCCTTACGTTGATGACTGATTCGCTCCGCGGAGTGGGGTCATTCATTGCACCCGCACGCTGACCGCCATTTTCCTCCTATTTTCCCCGGAAGCGCGGGTCGAGCAGGATGTCGGTGTCGGGGTTGCGCTGCACCGGGCGCGCGCCTTGCGCGAGCAACTCGCGGAATCTTTTCTTTTCGGCATCGAACCGTTCGTTGACGCGCCGCGTTTCCGCCTGCGCATCACTGAGGATTTTTTCCTCGGCGCTTAACTGCTGCTGGTTCGAAACGTAGCTGCGCTTGATCTGGTCCGGCAATACGCGTTTCTTGTAGAACTCCGCTTCATCGTCGAGCTTCTTGCGCTCTCCGCCGAGGCCGGCGATCCGCTGCTTGGCACGCTCCATCGCGCGCGTGGCCGTCTCCAGCGATTTGATCCGCGCCGCTTCGATTTCTTCATCGTTTGCATACGCCTCGAGCAACGACTTGTCGAGGCGTCGCTGCGCCAATTGCTTGTCTTCGTCTTCCAGGCGCTTCTTCGCTTCCATCGCGCGTGCACGCAACTCGTCCTGCGTCGGCGGACGCGCTATGACGCGACGCAGCGACCCGTCGCGATTCAATTCACGCACATCGGAGTTAGCGCACTCCTGCGGCATACGGTCACCGGAAAAAGTCTTGCCGTTGACCGAACAGGTGAATATCGATCCGCTACCCGTACCCGGGGTGGCGCACACGGCGCCGGCGGCGATCAGCAGCAGCAACGCCGACGATGCCGCCGATGCTCGCCGGCGGGGTGTAGCCACCGGAACAAAACGACTTGACGAATCACGCTGCATATTTGGCCCGATATTGTTCCATGGCAGAACGAAATGCACGCGCATCCCGCGCGTGAGGTGAATCGGAATCGAGAAACTGCATCAGGTCGCCGAAGTTCGCAATCGATATCACCGGTATGCCGAACTCCAGCTCGAACGCGCCAACCGCCGACTGCGCCGACAGGGTTTCATCAGTGCCCGCGCGCTCGGCGCGGTCGAGCGCGATCAATACGGCAGCCGGTTCGGCGCCGTGCGCGCGAATCAGCTCAACCGATTCCCGCTTGGCCGCACCGTCGGTGATCACATCGTCAACGATCACAACCCGCCCTTTAAGTGGACCGCCAATGACGACGCCGCCTTCTCCATGATCTTTCGCTTCCTTGCGGTTGAATGCGAACGGCACATCATTCCCCAGTCCGGCCAGCGCCACTGCGGTGGCCGAAGCCAGCGTGATTCCCTTGTACGCAGGACCGAACAACATATCGAATTTCACGCGCCCTTGTGCACGCGCCCGCAGCAGCGTCTGCGCGTAAAAGCCGGCCAACCGTCCCAGTGTCGCGCCATTACTAAACAAGCCGGCGTTAAAAAAATACGGCGACAAACGACCCGACTTGGTCTTGAACTCGCCGAACGCCAGTACCTTGCTGGACAGCGCGAACTCGATAAATTGCTGCTGCAGAGATTCCACGTCAAGAATCTGGGGTTAAGTCGAACGGCCGATCCGTATAACCTAGTCCAATGTCGGTCCCACCAATTTTGCCGCATGCGGTCGCGTCGAACGACCAAAATTGGCGTGATTTTTCGGCATAGCTCGCGCCGTCTTCGGCTGTTGAATGTTCCGCGTCACTACTCTAAACGTTAATGGCATTCGCTCGGCGACGCGCAAGGGGCTGACGCAGTGGCTCGAACAGTCGCGGCCCGACGTTGTTTGCCTGCAGGAGGTCAAAGCCGACGAGTGCGACATCCCCGTTCACAGCCGGCCGCCGGGAATGCGCGCCTGGTACCACTGCGCAAGCAGGCGTGGCTACGCGGGCACCGCGCTGTATGCGGCGATAGAGCCGCACTCGGTGCAGATGGGTTTCGGGTCGAAGGAGTTCGATGCCGAGGGCCGCTACGTTGAGGCGCAATTCGGCACGATCAGCGTCGTCTCGGTGTACTTTCCTTCCGGCTCGTCCGGTCCGCACCGGCAGGAGTCGAAGTTTCGATTCCTGGCCAGGTTCTTGCCGCACTTGAAAAGGCTGGCCGCCAGTGGACGCGAATTTATTCTGTGCGGCGACATCAACATCGCGCACCGTGAGATCGATCTGAAAAACTGGCGCAGCAATCAGAAACACTCGGGATTTCTTCCGGTCGAACGTACATGGCTGACGCGCGTTTTTGAACGCCACGGCTGGGTCGACGTCTTCCGCACGCTCGATCCGCGACCCGGTCGCTACACCTGGTGGAGCAACTTCGGGCACGCCTACGCGAACAACGTCGGCTGGCGGATTGACTACCAGATCGCCACGCCGGGCATCGCCGGGCGCGCGCGCCGCGCAGAGATTTACATGGAGCAGCGCTTCTCGGATCACGCGCCGCTGACAATCGAGTACACGGGTCGCTTGTGAACTTGAAGGCGCCGCGGTGATCGAGCGATCGACAAGCGTGCCGCGCCGCCGCTGGAGCGACACGCTGCGCGTGTACGCCGAACCGGCAACGCTGCGAATGTTCTTCCTTGGCTTCGCGGCCGGACTGCCGCTGCTATTGGTACTGGGAACCTTGTCGTTTCGATTGCGCGAAGCCGGCATCGATCGCACCACGATCGGTTACTTGAGCTGGGTCGGGCTCGCCTATGGCTTCAAGTGGGCGTGGGCGCCGCTGGTCGATCGACTGCCGCTACCGTGGCTGTCGCGCGCGCTCGGCCGCCGCCGCAGCTGGCTGCTCTTCTCGCAGATCGCCATCATCAGCGGGCTGATCGGCATGGCCCTGATGAATCCGCTGCAGGGACTTGCGCCGCTGGTGTGGTTCGCGTTGATCGTCGCCTTTGCATCGGCGACACAGGATATTGCGCTCGATGCCTACCGGATCGAATCGGCCGCAGTCGAGAAACAGGCCGCGTTGGCGGCGATGTACCAGACGGGCTACCGGCTGGCGACGATCTGGGCGGGTGCCGGCGTGCTGTGGATCGCAGCGCGTGCAACCGGCGATGCAGGGCCCGGCATTTCGCAGGCAGGAATGCCAGCCGCGTCCGCCTGGACCACGGCCTACCTGGCGATGGCGGCATCGATGGGGGTTGGCATTCTTGCAGTGCTCTTTGCACCGGAGCCGTCGCTCAGTGCGGCACGGCATGGCATGGCAGGTGAAGAACTGGCGCTGGCGCAAAGGCTGGTTGCCGAACGCGGCGTTTCGCTACGCGTGGCGCGCGTACTTGCATGGCTGCAGACGGCCGTGGTTGGACCGTTCGCTGACTTCATCCGGCGCTTTCGCTGGCATGCGCTGCTGCTGCTGGCCTTGATCGCGACGTATCGCATCTCCGATGTCGTGCTGGGCGTGATGGCTTTTCCTTTTTACGTCGACATGGGCTACTCGAAGGATGAAGTGGCCGCAATTTCGAAGGTGTACGGCGTATTGATGACGCTGGCGGGGGCGTTTATCGGCGGCGTGCTGGCGCTGCGCTTCGGCGTGATGCGCATCTTGTTCGTGGGTGCCGTGCTGTCGGCGGCGTCCAATCTGCTGTTTGCGTGGCTCGCGACCCGCGGTCACGACTTGACCGGATTGATCTTCGTGATCTCGGCCGACAACCTGTCGGGCGGCATCGCATCGGCGGCTTTCATCGCGTACCTGTCGAGCCTGACGAATATCGCGTACTCGGCGACGCAATATGCTTTGTTCTCGTCGGTGATGTTGCTGCTGCCTAAATTCGTCGCCGGGTTTTCAGGCGCATTCGTCGATGCGCACGGCTATATCGTGTTCTTTCAGGCGACCGCGTGGCTTGGTGTGCCGGTGCTGCTGCTGGTGTGGCTGGCGGGCCGCGCGCGCACGGCTGGCGCTCAGGGCTCGCCGTCCCAGTAGTCGAGATCGTTGTCGGGCCGATGCATGCGGCCTTTTCCGAGCAGCGGACCGTTGACCGGCGTGAACGCCAGATACTTGCCCGAGTCGGGATACTCGCAGACTTCCGGGAACTCCTGCGTGCTGATCGACAAGTACTTCAGCGGCGCCTTCGACGTATTGAGCAGCTGATGCGGATATTCGGGCCCGGCCGGAATGTCGATCACGTCGCCCGCGCCTACCGCAATCAGCTCACCCGCAACCCGCAAAGTTCCAGCGCCTTCGAGAATCACGAACATCTCTTCCTGCGCATAGTGAAAGTGATACGGGCAACCCGCTTTTCCGGGTGGCAGGACGTCGACGCTTGCGCCCAGCTTCTTGGCAACCGTGCCGGCGACGCGCCGGCCGATCACGCTTGCCGATCTGCCGCTTTCGTACAGCGGCGAATGCGCTTTGTCGACGCGCCATTGAACCGCGTCGATATTGCGAATCAACCGGTCGCGCAGCGAGTCGCTCATTTCTTCTGCGCCGCCCTGGCTGGGTGATCGTTAACGTTGAACTTCACTCCGTTCAACATCTGCACGTCGCCCGGCTTCATGCCGGCCCGGCACGCTCCGGTCCATTGCGCAGTGACCTTCGTGACGCCGGCGCGCGTGCCCGCTACCGGTGGATCAAACGTCGTGGTCGATTCGAATGTATAGCTTGATTTCGGGTCACCGACGAACACGCCGTGCATCTTCGACGTAGTCGTTGCGAGCTTGCATGTCGCATCCAAAACGACGCGGCCGCCCTCGCGTTTGCTCTGGCTTTTGCACGCTTGTTTCGACTTGTCGGCCATACCGGCCATCATATCGTCGCTCTTCTCGTCGACGCACTGCTGCATCGTCAACGGAACCGACGTGCCGGGCGTGATGATCGACATCGACCACAGGCCGGACTTGCGGTGCGGCAGGTCGTCCGCAAGCGCTGGGGCGACCGCACCCATCAGACTTGTCCACACTGCAAGTGAGCGAAACATCGAAACCTCCTGCGGTAACTAGCGTGTTTCGAAGCGATAAACCGCGAGTGCGGCGCGCCAGCCGGGCAATACCTTCACGCTCGAGCCATCGGCGAACACAGCGCGCCCGGTGATATTCAATCCCAGCTTCGCGGCTAGAGCCTCAAAATCCTTCAACGTGCACAGATGAATATTAGGCGTGTCATACCACTGGTAAGGAATATGTCGCGTGACCGGCATGCGTCCCGCCAGCAGCGACACGGCATGTTTCCAGTGGCCGAAATTGGGAAAGCTGACAACGCCCTGCCGCGCGACCCGCGCCATCTCGCGCAAAATGCCATCGGCGTTGTGCATCGCCTGCAGCGTCTGCGACAGCACCACGGTGTCGAACATTGCATCGGCAAACATGCGCAGCCCGGCATCCAGGTTGGCCTGGATGACGTTGATACCGGAGCGCACGCAGTCGGCCACCTGCTCGTCGCTGATCTCCACGCCGTAGCCGCGGCACTGCTTGCGCTCGCGCAAGTGCGCGAGCAGCGTGCCGTCGCCGCAGCCGAGATCCAGCACGCGGCTCTCCGGCCGCACCCAATCAGCGATCTGCTGCAAATCGATCCGCAGCAAGTCTGCAGGCTTCACGCCATCACCTCGCGCGCGATACTTTCGAAATACGCCCGCACCACGCGGTGATACCTGAAATCGTCGAGCAGGAACGCGTCGTGACCGTGCGGTGCATCGATCTCGGCGTAAGCGACATCGCGCCCGTTGTCGATCAGCGCTTCGATGATCTCGTGCGAGCGCGCGGGCGGGAAGCGCCAGTCGGTGGTAAAGGCGGCGAGCAGAAATTTCGCGCGCGCAGGCGCGAGCGCCGCGACCAGATCGCCACCGGTTGCCATCGCGGGATCGAAGTAATCGAGCGCGCGCGTGATCAACAGGTACGTGTTGGCGTCGAAATACTCGGAAAACTTGTCGCCCTGGTGTCTCAGGTAGCGCTCGACTTCGAATTCGATTTCGTAATGGAACTGATAGCCGGCTTCGCGCATCGCGCGCCCGAATTTTTCGGCCATGTCTTCACCCGACAAGTAGGTGATGTGGCCGATCATTCGCGCCACGCGCAAACCGCGCTTCGGAACCGTCGCATGCGCGTAGTAGTCGCCGCCGTGAAAATCGGGATCCGAGCGAATCGCGGTGCGCGCGACCTCGTTGAAGGCAATGTTCTGCGCCGACAGTTTCGGCGCCGACGCGATCGCGACACAATGCGCGATCCGATTCGGATATTGAATCGTCCACGACAACGCTTGCATGCCGCCGAGCGAGCCGCCCATGACCGCCGCCCAGCGCTCGATGCCCAGCGCGTCAGCCAGCCGCGCCTGCGCATTGACCCAATCCTCGACCGTGACCACGGGGAAGCTCGCGCCGTACGGCCGCCCCGACGCGGGATCGATCGACATCGGCCCGGTCGACCCAAAGCACGAGCCGATGTTGTTGACGCCAACCACGAAAAAAATGTTCGTATCGACCGGCTTGCCCGGCCCGACCATGTTGTCCCACCAACCGGCTGAACCCGTATCGTCGGCATAAACACCGGCGACGTGGTGCGACGCGTTGAGCGCATGACAGATCAACACCCCATTAGTGCGGGCCGCATTCAGCCGCCCGTAGGTTTCGATCATCAGCGCGTAGCCGTCCAGCGCCGCGCCGCTCGATAATTTCAGCGGCGAGTCAAATCGAAGCAGCTGCGGCGCGACGACGCCGACCGAACTCGGCTCAGTGTTCATAGCGGACGGAGTTTGCCTGATGCGGGCAGTGTCAAACTTCGATTCTTCTCGCGTTGAAGGAGCGTCATGAGCTACGTTGTTTACGGAATGGCATCGTCGGGCAACTGCCACAAGATCAGGATGGCGCTCGAACACCTGCGCCTGCCCTATCAATGGCGCGAAACCGATACGCGAAAAGGCGAGACGCGGACGCCGTCGTTTCTCGCGATGAACCCAAACGGACAGGTGCCCGTACTAGCGGTCGACCCGCAAACGTTCCTGGTCGAATCGAACGCGATCCTTTGGTACCTGGGTGAGGGAACGTCGCTGGTTCCCGAGGACAGATTCCAGCGCGCGCGTGTGTTGCAGTGGATGTTCTTCGAGCAATACAGCCATGAACCTGCGATTGCAGTCGCGCGCTACCTTCGCATGTTTCTGAAAAGGGACGACGATCCACGCCTACCCGATTTGCAGAAGCGCGGGTACGCGGCGCTTGGCGTGATGGATCGCCACCTTACTCAGAGAGAATATTTCGCCGGCGACTCGCTGTCGATCGCCGACCTGGTGCTGTATGCGTACACGCACAAGGCCGACGAAGGCGGATTCGATATTGCACCGTATCCGGCCGTCGTCGCATGGCTCGACCGCGTCGCCGCCGCACCCGGCGTATCGACGATGCCGTCACCGTAGCCGGAGTGGGATGAGCTTGCTGCTGCAACAGCTGCGCACGCTGGCACGTGGCAATCGGCTGGCGAATCACCGGCTGCACGGCGCCTGCATCCGGCTGACAGCAGAAGAGTTCAAGGCGCCGCGCGTCGGGTTCTTTCCGAGCCTGAGGGCCACGCTGAATCACATCCTGATCGTCGATTGGTACTACATAGCTGCGTTGTACCGCGAACCCAACATGCGGCGCGCATTTACAACCGAGACACCCTGTGACTCGATGCAAGAGCTCGCCGCAGCGCAAGTGCTGTCGGATCAACGGCTGATCGACTGGTGCGACGCCGCCGACGACGCCGCACTGCAAGTCGAGATACCGATGGAGCGCGACGGGTTTATCCAGCGCGACCGCGCGCGCCATGTGCTGATGCACCTGTTGACGCATCAGATTCACCATCGCGGACAGGCGCACGCGATGCTCTCGGGCACTGCGATCAAGCCGCCGCAGCTCGACGAGTTCGTGATGCCGAGCGAGACACACTTTCGCGTCGACGATCTCGCCGCGCTAGGCTGGACCGAAGCGGAGCTGTTTGGCGATCCTTGATCGGTGCCCGGGCCGAGGTCGACCTCTTTCCCTCTACTATTCGGCTGCTCCCTGTTCACCGATCGCATGCCATTACTTCAGACCCGACTTGATTCGCGCAGCGCCGAGTTTCAGTCGAACGCGCAGGCGATGCGCACGCAGGTGGCGGACCTGAAGGACAAGGTCACGGTGATCGCGGGCGGCGGCGGCCAGCAGGCGCGCAGCAAACACATCGCGCGCGGCAAGCTGCTGCCGCGCGATCGGGTTCAGATGCTGCTTGACCCTGGCACCCCGTTTCTCGAGCTATCGCAGCTCGCCGCCTACGGCATGTACGGTGACGCGGCGCCGTCGGCCGGCATCATCACTGGCGTCGGGAAGGTCTCAGGTCGCGAGTGCGTCATCGTCTGCAACGACGCGACGGTGAAGGGTGGCACCTACTATCCGATGACCGTCAAAAAACACTTGCGCGCGCAGGAGATTGCTCGCGAAAACAGGCTGGCCTGTATCTACCTGGTCGACTCGGGCGGCGCCAATCTGCCGAGTCAGGACGAAGTGTTTCCCGATCGCGAGCACTTCGGCCGCATCTTTTTCAACCAGGCGACGCTGTCGGCAGCCGGCATTCCGCAGATTGCCGTGGTGATGGGCTCGTGTACCGCCGGCGGCGCCTACGTGCCGGCGATGAGCGACGAGTCGATCATTGTTGCGAATCAGGGCACCATCTTTCTCGGTGGACCGCCGCTGGTGAAGGCTGCGATTGGCGAAATCGTCAGTGCCGAGGAGCTGGGCGGCGGCGACGTCCACACGCGGCTGTCGGGGGTTGCGGATCATCTCGCCGCCAACGATGCGCACGCACTCGCGCTCGCACGGCGCATCGTGGCGACGACGAACTACATCAAGCCGGCAGCGCAGGAAGTGCGCCCGGTACGCCCGCCGAAGCTGGAACCCGCTGACCTGTACGGCGTGATTCCGACCGATACGCGCCGGCCGTACGACGTGCGCGAGGTAATCGCACGCCTCGTGGATGCCTCGGAGTTCGACGAGTGGAAGGCGCGTTATGCGACGACACTGATCACCGGCTTTGCGTGGATCGAGGGAATGCCGGTCGGCATCATCGCCAACAACGGCATCCTGTTTTCCGAAAGCGCGCAAAAGGCAGCTCACTTCATCGAGCTGTGCTGTCAGCGCAAGGTGCCGCTGGTGTTTTTGCAGAACATTTCCGGCTTCATGGTCGGGCGCAAGTATGAGAACGAAGGCATCGCACGGCACGGCGCCAAAATGGTCACCGCGGTGGCCTGCGCGCAGGTGCCGAAGTTCACCGTGATAATCGGCGGCAGCTTCGGCGCCGGCAACTACGGCATGTGCGGACGCGCGTATTCACCGCGGTTTCTCTGGACGTGGCCGAACGCGAGAATCAACGTCATGGGCGGCGAACAGGCTGCCTCCGTGCTGGCGACTGTCAAGCGCGACGGCATCGAAGCGCGCGGCGGCGCGTGGACCGCCGACGAAGAGGCTGCATTCAAGGCGCCGATCCTCGAACAATTCGAGCATCAGGGCCATCCTTATTACGCCAGCGCGCGGCTGTGGGACGACGGGGTGATCGATCCGCTCGATACGCGCATGTGCCTCGCTCTCGGCTTGTCCGCAGCGTTGAATGCGCCGATTCCGGAGACGAAGTTCGGCGTGTTTCGGATGTAAGCGCGCGATCGAGACAACGCAATGAGCTGCAACGCACACACGCGTCCCGAGCACGAAGATCTGCGACGCCAGGTCGCGCGTTTTATCGCCAGCGAAGTCGAGCCGCACGCTCTCGAGTGGGATGAAGCCGGGTCGACGCCACGCGCCGTGTTGCGAAAAATGGGCCAACTCGGATGGCTCGGCCTGATGTTCTCGCCCGATTACGGCGGCGCCGGCGCCGACATGACGACCAACGTCGTGTTCGAAGAAGCGCTGTCGCGCTCGACGTCGGGGGGATTCGTCATCACCGTGCTTGTCCACACCGACATGGCGAGCCCACATCTGGCGTACGGCGGCAGCGCCGAACAGAAAGCGCGCTGGCTGCCGAAAATCATCGCCGGTGAGTTGATCACAGCGGTCGCGGTCACCGAGCCCGATGCCGGCTCGGACGTGGCGGCGATTCGCACGCACGCCCGGCGCGATGGCGACAGCTGGGTCATCAACGGCAGCAAGATGTTCGTCACGAACGGTGTGCATGCCGACCTGGTGTTTGTCGCCGCTCGCACCGATGCGGACGCCAAAGGCCCGCGTGGCCTGTCGATTTTCGCGGTCGAAAAGGGCACGCCCGGGTTCAGTGTCGGCCGCGCGCTAAAAAAAAGTGGCTGGCTCGCATCCGACACCGCCGAGCTGGTATTTGAAAATTGCCGCGTTCCAGCGAATCAACTGATCGGCGAGGAAAACGCCGGCTTCTACGCGATCATGCGCAACTTTCAGACCGAACGGATCGCTCTCAGCACGATGGCGGTTGGTCATTGTGTGAGCGCGCTTGACCTGGCGTATCGCTATGTCAACGACCGCAAGGCGTTTGGCGCCGCGCTTTGGAGCAAGCAGACGGTGCGGCAGCGATTGGCGATGCTCGCTGCAAAAACGGAAGCCGCCCGCCAGTTGCTGTATCACTGCGCATGGCTGGTCGACCAGCAGCACGACGCCGTGCGCGAAGTCTCGATGCTGAAGGCACTGAGCGGCGAGCTTGTCAACGAAGTGACGTACACGTGTCAGCAATTCCACGGAGGCATGGGTTACATGCGTGAAAGCGCGATCGAGCGACTGGTGCGGGACGCGCGCGTGCTCGCGATCGGCGGCGGCGCCACCGAGGTGATGCTGGAAGAAGTCGCCAAGCGATGGCAGGCCGCCTGAAGCTGATGCGCACGACGGTTGCCGCGGCGTTTGCTGTCTGCTGCGGTGTGGTGCAGTCATTCGAGTCGGTGATCATCGACGGTGCTCCGCCGTTGCAAGTGAAATGGCAGCCCGCGCAGATGACCGGCGCGCGACCCGCGATCATCGCGCTGCACGGGTGTTCTGGCCTGTACAACAGCCGCGGCCGGTTCGACGATCGATACGTCTTCTACGCGCAACACTGGAATGCCAGCGGATGGCACGTCGTCGCGCCCGACAGCTTCGGCTCGCGACACCAAGGCGCGATCTGTGCGCAAGACGCCGAGCACCGCACCATCAAGCTGGTGCATCGTCGCGATGACCTGCTGCGCACCGCGAAATGGCTGATGGCGCGCGACGACGTCGATGCGGGGAAGATCGCCGTCGTTGGCTGGTCGCATGGCGCGATGACGGCGCTCGAAGCGCTCGACCGATCGTGGTGGGCATCGCACACACCGGCCGCGATAGTGACTTATTACCCCGGCTGCACGGTCTGGAAAAAACGCCCTGCGATACGCATCGCCGCGCCGCTGTTGATGCTGCTGGGCGAAGCCGATGACTGGACGCCGGCGGCGCCGTGCAAAGAGTTCGCGCAGCGTTTCGAACCCAGTACCGTCACCGTACGAGCGTACGACGACAGCCATCACGGGTTCGACAGCCGATCACCGGTCCGCTTTCGTGCCGATGTTCCATCAGGCGTCGATAAGCGCGGCGTACACGTCGGCGGCAACCCTGCGGCGCGCGCCGCGTCGCTCGCTGAGCTCGATCGATTTCTGGCCCTGTACCTGCAATAAGAATGAATTTCGAGACACTGGAAGTCGACATCAATCATCGCATCGCCGTGATTTGGCTGACGCGCGACTCGGTGCGTAACGCATTCAACGAATTATCAATCGCGGAACTGACGCAGGCGTTTGAGGAACTGGGTCGCGATGCTGACGTGCGCGCCATCGTGCTGGCCGCCAGGGGAGTGGCATTCTGCGCCGGTGCAGATCTTGACTGGATGAAGCGCATGGCGAATTACTCGCATGCGGAGAATCAGGCAGATGCGCTTCGCTTGGCAACGATGCTGCGCACGATCTACGAATGTCCGAAGCCGGTGATTGCGCGCGTGCACGGCGCCACTTACGCCGGCGGTGTCGGCCTGGTAGCAGCGTGCGACATCTCGGTTGCATCGCTGAGCGCGACCTTCTGCCTGTCGGAAACCAAGCTCGGTCTGATCCCGGCGACCATCGGCCCGTACGTGATGCGTGCGATGCACGCGCACGCGGCGCGCCGCTACTTTCTCACTGCAGAGAAGTTCACTTCTGCCGAGGCGTTTCGCGTCGGGCTGATCCACGAGCTCGCACCCGACGAGGGGCTCGACGGCAAAATCAACGAGATTCTGGGGGCGTTGATGCTGACCAGCCAGAATGCGGTGGTCGAGGCGAAGCGCCTGGTGCGCGATCTGACAGCGCGTGCAATCGACGATCGTCTGATCGCCGATACGGCACAGCGCATTGCCGACATTCGCACCAGCGCCGACGGCCGCGAAGGTGTGCGCTCATTTCTGGAGAGACGCAAGCCGCGATGGGTTGTCGACTATGAAGCGATGGTCGCCGACGATTCGAGTTGAGCATGCACGCATTCGACCTCCCGCAGCTGATCGCTCTCGCCGCCGTCCTTGGCTTCGCGAGCGGTATCCGGTTGTACGCGGTGCTGTTGATCGCAGGCCTGGTCGGCTACGCCGGTTGGGTTGATCTGCCGGGCGGACTCGCGATCCTGCAGCACCCGTGGGTGCTGGCGGCGTCCGGCGCGATGTTCAGCATCGAATTTGTCGCCGACAAGATTCCCGGGGTCGACACCGTGTGGGACGCGATTCAGACATTCGTCCGTATCCCAGCCGGCGCAGCGCTCGCCGCTGGCGTATTCGGCGGCGTCGACAGCGCCGCATGGACCACGGTCGCTGCGATCGTCGGCGGCTCGCTCGCGGCGACCAGTCATTTCACCAAGGCTAGTACGCGCGCGGCCGCCAACACATCGCCCGAGCCGTTTTCGAACGTCGCATTGTCGGTCAGCGAAGATCTCGGTGTCGCCGGCCTGATGTGGCTGGTGCTGACCTATCCGCTGGTGGCGCTCGCCATCGTCGTTGTGCTGCTGGTGGTGGCCGCATGGCTACTGCCCAAGCTCGTACGCTTCATTGCACGTGTCGTGCGCAAGCTGTTTTCACCTTCGCCCAATCTGAATGTTCAGCAAAATCCTGATCGCTAACCGCGGCGAAATTGCCTGCCGCGTGATGACGACGGCGCGTCGGATGGGGATCCGCACAGTCGCCGTGTACTCGGATGCCGATGCGAACGGCCGCCATGTCGCGCTGGCCGACGAAGCGGTGCGGATCGGGCCTGCACCCGCGAGCGACAGTTACCTGCGCAGTGATCTGATCGTCGCCGCGGTCCGCGCGACCGGCGCGGACGCAGTGCATCCGGGCTACGGTTTCTTGTCCGAGAACGCGGCGTTCGCGCAGGCTCTGGCCGACAACAAGGTTCAGTTCATTGGCCCGCCAGCCTCGGCAATCCGCGCGATGGGCAGCAAAAGCGAAGCCAAAAAATTGATGGAGCGCGCCAACGTGCCGCTGGTGCCGGGCTATCACGGCGATGACCAGCAGCCCGATACGCTGCTCGCGCACGCCGATCGCATCGGTTATCCGGCGCTGATCAAGGCGAGCGCGGGCGGCGGTGGCAAGGGGATGCGAGTGGTCGAAAAGCACGGCGAATTTGCCGCCGCTCTTGCATCGTGCCGACGCGAAGCAAAGGCCTCGTTCGGCGATGACCATGTGCTGATCGAGAAATATGTCGGGCGGCCGCGGCATATAGAAATCCAGCTGTTCGCAGACCGCCACGGAAACGCGGTGTATCTGTTCGAGCGCGACTGTTCAGTGCAGCGCCGGCACCAGAAGATCATCGAAGAAGCGCCTGCTCCCGGTATGACGGCAGAGCGGCGGCGCGCGATGGGTGAGGCCGCCGTGGCGGCGGCTAAAGCGGTGGGTTACGAAGGAGCGGGCACGGTTGAGTTCATCGCCGACCCGAGCGGTTCGTTCTTCTTCATGGAAATGAACACGCGCCTGCAGGTCGAGCACCCGGTCACCGAAATGATCACCGGCCATGATCTGGTTGAGTGGCAGCTGCGCGTGGCTGCGGGTGAACCGCTCACAGATATGGTTCCGGAGCTGCAGCGCGAATTGGCAATAACCGGTCACGCCTTTGAGGCCCGCATTTACGCGGAGAACCCGGACCGCGGATTCTTGCCCGCCACCGGCCACATACTGCATCTGGCGCAACCGCGCGCGATCGAATTCCGGCGCAACGCAGACGACAACGGATTTCACGATCCTGCGCCGGTTCGCATCGATGCCGGAGTACGCGCAGGCGACCAGATCACACCATATTACGACCCGATGATCGCCAAGCTGATCGTGTGGGGCGACGATCGCACGCATGCTCTATCAAGAATGCAGGCAGCGCTCGCCGATTTCCATATCGTCGGCGTTGCCAACAACGTGGATTTCCTGTCGCGTCTAGTAGCCAACGAAGCATTCGCACGCGGCGACGTTCATACCGGCCTGATCGAGCAGGAACGCGTTCGCCTGTTCCCTGACGCCGATCGTGACGAATCGATTTCGCACCAGGCGCTCGCATTCGCCTGCGCGCGCGTGCTCGCCGACGAAGCGCGCAACGCGACCGCCGACCCGTGGAACTCGGCTCACGGCTGGCGCCTGAACACGACGTACCGGCGCGCGATCACACTCGCCGCCGGTGCCCGCACGCATGTGATCGACCTCGAATACGCCCGTGACGGCTACGTGTTTCACTACGACGGCGTCGACACGCGCCTGGCGATCATGGCGGCTGCCGATTCCGGCGTATCGATCCGTTTCGGAGAACACACGCTGACCGCCGATGTCGTGCGCGCCGGCGACGATCTGCACGTCTTTCACAACGGCCGCCATCGCGTGCTGGGGCTGGCAGACATCATTGCGCAATCGGGTCAGGCCGAGGCCGAAACGGGACGTCTGACCGCGCCGATGCCGGGCAAACTCATCTCGGTTCACGCGGCGGCCGGCGCGCGCGTTAAACGCGGTGCCGCGCTGCTCGTGATGGAAGCGATGAAAATGGAGCACACCATCGTCGCACCGTCTGACGGCGTGGTCGACGAGGTGATGTATTCAGTCGGCGATCAGGTCGCCGAAGGTGCCGAGCTTGTGCGTTTTTCGGCAACGGCGGAATCGAGCTGAGCTTCTGACGTCTGCATCGCCGTCACCAGCGCCGATGGAGGCAGCTTTTCAATCGAATCCTTCAGATTGATCACCACGTCCGATGCGCCGGCTGCAAGCAGTCTGCTGCGTCCCTTTTCCATATCCCCCTCGGCGTGCCACAGCACGACGACCACTTTCAACTGCGGAAAGCGCATTCGCAGCCGTTTGCAAAGATAGGACGCGTGCAAGACCGCCGCCGGCGGAAGCGCCGAGATGTACACAACCTGCGGAGACAGCTCGCTCACGCGCTCGAGCACTTCGCTCTTCAGGGCATCGGTCGTCAGCAGCTCCGCTGCGACATTGCGCCGAGTCAGACTGCGCAGCAGCATCGCACCGACGATTTCATCGGCTTCGTCGCGCGCCGGCACGATGCACACAGTGGGCAGCCCGCTCGGGCTCCCGGCCTGGGCTGCTTCGGAGCTGCCGGCCGGCGCGTCGGAGTTCTTGTCCGCGTCTGCGCGTTCAACCGAGTCTTCCACCAGCGTGCGCGTGCTGTCGAGAACAAATCGCGTTCGCTCCTCCGACAACGCATCGCTATGGCGATCGCGTTCGGCGAGTTCTAGAACGGGAATCAGTACGTCCTCGTACAGCCGCTCGAGTCCATGTTCAGCAACGTAGGTCTCGGCGAGCTCCGCGGCCTCCTCCTGATCGTGCGCGAGCAGACGCTGATAGAACCTGTCCTGCAGCGGCAGCACCGGCTGGTCGCCGAGCATGATGCTTAAAAACGCGAACTGGGGGATATAGCGTCCCACCACCACCAGACAAACAGTCAGCGGCACCGCCAGCAACAATCCAAGCGCGCCCCACAGCCATGTCCAGAAAATGGCGGCGACGATCACCGCGAGCGGCGACATGCCGGTGCTCGATCCATAGGCCCAAGGCTCAATGACATTGGCGGTTAGCAGCTCAAGGACGAGGAACACCGCGGCGGTCCACACAACCAACGACCAGTCGTCGGATATCGCAAACGCAAGCGCAATCGGAAGCGCCGCCGCGATCCAAGCGCCCAGGTAGGGAATAAACCGCAGAGTGGTCGCCAGCACGCCCCACAGCGCAGCGTTGGGTATACCGAGTGCATACAACGCAATTCCGACCAGTAACCCGTAGCTGCCGTTGACGATCAATTGCATGCGCAAATAGCGGCTGACACGATTGGCCGCCTCTTCGAAGACCTGCGTCGTCACGTTCAGCTGCCCGTGCCCGACCAGGCGAATTAGCCGATCGCGCAAGTCTTCACGCTGCAGCAGCATGATGAAGGTGAAAAGAATCACCGCGCCGGCAACGGTGATCGGAATGATCAGCGGCGTAATCAGCTCGCGCATCAGTTGGAACGGAGTGAGCTGCGGTTCTTCGACTATCACCGCAACCGGACGATCACCTTGCGCCGGCAAACGCGCCGAGCGAGGCGCGCCACGCGAAGCGGGCCGGGTGGGTACGGAGGGTTTCGCTATTTCAACGCCGATCTCATCGATCGTGCGACGCGCTTTGAAGAGGCTACCCTCGGGATCCGTCCGCAGCAGCGAGACCTTGTTTTGAATGTTGTCTTTATATTCCGGCAAACTCGCGGCGAAGTTCAGGAACTGCGCCACCGTGACCCAGACCAAGCCGGTCAGCACGCAGCAAGCGAGTCCCACCATCACCGACGTCGCCAGCGCGCGCGGAAACCGGCGCCGCTCCAGCCACCGCACGCCGGGCGCCAGCAGGAAGCTCAGCAAGACCGATAGCGCCAGAGGAATCAGGACGTCGCGACCGAAATACAGAATGCCGGTCACGACAACAAACGTGAACACCGGCGTCAATTGCGCGCCGGGCTTTCGCGGAATTCGGGTCTTGGGGAACAGCTCCAACGGGGCAGGCACAAATGAATTAGCGATCGCAACAAAGGGGGCATTTGATCATAGCCCCGCTCGACGGTCACGGCGTAAACACTGGCCGTCCCGAGCAGGGCGCTAACATCGCGGCTGGAGCAGGAGCATGGGCATGCCGGCACTTCCGAAACGCGCGCACATCGTCGATGTTGGCCCCCGTGACGGGCTGCAGAACGAGAAGCAAATGATTGCGGCCGATGTCAAAGTCGAATTGGTGAACCGGCTGACCGATGCCGGTTTCACCAACATCGAAGTGACCTCGTTTGTCTCGCCCAAATGGGTTCCACAGATGAGCGATGCGGCCGATGTGATGACGCGCATTCGGCGCAACCCGCGCGTCACGTATTCGGTACTGGTGCCAAACGCCAAGGGCATGGACGGTGCGATTGCCGCGAAGGCCGACGAGATCGTCGTGTTCGCCGCTGCCAGCGAGGCGTTCTCTCAGCGAAACATCAACTGCTCGATTGACGAATCGATTGAGCGCTTTCGCCCGGTGGCAGCACTAGCGCAACAGCACGGTATGCGTATTCGCGGCGCGATTTCCTGCGCACTCGGCTGCCCGTACCAGGGCGAGGTCGAAGCCGGGGCAGTGGCGCACGTTGCGCGTCGCATGAAAGACATCGGTGTGCAGCACGTCGGCGTTGCCGACACGATTGGCACGGGTACGCCCGAGAAAACCAAACGCGTGATGGCCGCGGTGCTCGACGTTTACGACATTGATGCCATCAGCGGACATTTTCACGACACCTACGGCATGGCAGCCGCGAACGTCTACGCGTGTCTTGAGCTCGGCATTTCGAGTTTCGATTCGAGCATTGCTGGCTTGGGCGGCTGCCCGTATGCAAAAGGCGCGACCGGCAACGTCGCCACCGAAGACGTTTTGTATCTGCTCAACGGCCTGGGCATCGAAACCGGAATCGACTTTGCAAAAGCGGTCGAAACCGGCCAATGGATCAGCGGGATTCTGCAGCGCAAAGCCCACTCACGCGCCGGCAACGCCGTTACCGCGAAGCTGGCAGCCTAGTTCCGTTGCTGATCACGGTCTGATGTCGCCCGACCTGAAACCCGGCCTACAGCTCGACTTCGATTACACCGTGCCGGAAAGCAAGACCGTCGCCTGCCTGTATCCCGAATGGTCCGAGTTCGGCGAGATGCCGGAAGTATTTGCGACCGGATTTCTGATCGGACTGATGGAAGGCGTGTGCCAACTGACGATAAAGCCGTACCTCGACTGGCCGCGCGAGCAATCGGTCGGAACGCACGTCGATTTCTCTCACACCGCGGCAACTCCGCCGGGCCTGACGGTGCGCGTGCATTGCGAAGTGATGAATGTCGAGGGCCGCAAAGTAACCTTCCGAGCGCGTGCGCACGATGGATACGATCTGATCTCGGAAGGCACGCATCAGCGTGTGGTCATCGATGCCGCGCGCTTTAACCAGCGGTTACACGCCAAGATTCAGACCGCAGGCCGCGCCTGGTGATCGGAACGCCTGCAGTGCCGAGCGTTGAAGCCGTGCCGTCGCCGTGCATTTCCATTTGCAAAATGGACTCGAGCAGCGGCTTATGTGAGGGCTGTCTGCGCACGATCGATGAAATCGCAGGTTGGTCGCAGATGAACGACGACGACAAGCGCGCTGTTTTGGCGCAACTTGCGGGACGGCGCGTCTCGAAGTGACAGCTGCCGCTGAAATTGCGCCCTCAACCGTACATGTGCTTGAGCGCGGATGGGTGTCGTCGAACAACATCGTGCTGTTCGATGACGATAAATCGGCCACGCTGGTTGACACCGGTTATGTTGCGCACAGCGAGCAGACCCTGCAACTGGTACGCCATGCTCTGGGTGGGCGCAGGCTCGCGCGAATTGTCAACACGCACCTGCACTCGGATCACTGCGGCGGTAACGCCTTACTGGCAAAGCACCTTGGTGCCAGCGTCGCGATTCCACCAGGCTCGGCGCGAGCGGTGCGAGACTGGGACGAGACAGCGCTTGGCTTTGCGGCGTGCGGACAAGCGTGCGACCGATTCGACTACGACTCGCTGGTCGAGCCGGGTCAGCGCTACGCGATGGGTGAACGCGAATGGGAAGCCCTTGCATCGCCGGGACACGATCCGCATTCGATAATGCTGTGGAACGCGCACGATCGCACGCTGATCTCAGCCGACGCGTTATGGGAGCACGGCTTTGGCGCTATCTTTGCAGAAGTCGAAGGCGAGTCGGGATTTGCCGAACAGCGCGCCATTCTTCAGTTGATACGCAAGCTGGAACCTCGGCTGGTCATTCCAGGCCATGGTGCGCCGTTTAGTGACGTCGAGCAGGCGCTGTCCCGCGCGTTTGCGCGGCTAGATGCGCTCGCGGCAAGCCCGCTTCGCAACGCGCGCAGCGTAATGAAGGCGCTGCTGAAGTTTCACCTGCTGATCGTTCGCCATGTAAGTCTGGACGAGTTGACCGCGCGCTGCCAACGATGGCACTACGCACGCGTGGTCAACGAGCGCTACTTCCGACTGCCGTTTACCGAATTCATTCGCCGTACGGTCGATCAGCTGGCGGCTTCCGGCGCGCTCGAGTTGCGCAACGAGATGGTGGTCAATCGCGACTAGCCGACCGGCTAGGCCCACAAAGCGGTGGCCATCAGCGCCAGCGATACCAGCGCCACGACACCCGCCAGCAAATGCAGATCGTCGCTCGAATCTAAGCCCTCTTTGACGTCATCCGGCATGGTTGCCTCCATTGCATACGCCTAAATCAAAGATCGGCGTTCTGACGAAGGCGTTTGATCGTCCTGACGGACGAGACTGAAGCCGTGGAAGGACTAGCTCAAAAAACCAGCGTTCGCGTGCCCACGTTCATCGAGTCGGCGATCACGGTGGCGGCGCCGGCGTGATCGTCACATTCATCAATCAGCGCTTGATCGCGCGCGTGCTCGTGCATCGCCATCGCGCAGGCGAACAGCCGAACGCCCGCAGCTTTGACTTCGCGAATGAAATCGCCGACGGTTTTGGTGCGCGCCGCGTCGGTGTGCACGCCATCGGCGACGCCGGGCAACAGCCAGCGTACGGTGGTCGATGTGAAATGCATGTCGACCTCGATCTCGAGCGCCCGCGCGGCCAGCGCATACACAAACGGTGCCGCCGCCAACGCCGGCCGCTCGGGTCCGGCGGACCACAGCACGATGACGAGCTTGCCGGGGTTCGTGCTTGTTCGTTCAGTAGCCACGATTAGGGTCGATGTCGAAGTCTTCGGTGTAAAAATCGTCGATAGGCGGCACCAGCTTTTCGGCGAGCCGGGGCTGCAGCCATGCGCGATACGCGGTTACGTCCATCAATCCAGCTCGCTCGGCTTCGAGCGCGGTCGGCTCGACCAAAAAGAGCCACCCGGAGCCGTAAGCATCGGCGATGATCAAATGAATGTTATCGACCGCCGAGGCATTGGATTCGATGATCCGACACGACAACGGCGCATGGATCGCCACTGCGGTCTTGCCGGTTTCCATCACGCCCAGCGAGCGATCGCGCTCGATCATGCTGCCCGCCGGTCGCGGCGTGAACAGCATGAACTGTCCGTGCGATGACACCAAATGCGTGGCGCCGATGCGCGCGCGCCCGTCGGCACCGAAGCGCACCCACATGTCCTGCTCGGGTGCGTACAGCACGTCATCGGCGAGTTGGTCGAGCGGAGAAGTCATTGCGTTCAGCAACTCCTAATGGCTAAGGACGACGACGTCGTGGCGGAAGAGTATGGGAGTCGAACCCACCAGGGATTGCTGGCAACCCCTACCAGATTTGAAGTCTGGCCGGCCCACCGGGACACGACACTCTTCCGTGCTGATGTCACAAAGGATCCTAAGCGCGCCATGGATTCGCGCGCCTAACGAGATGATCGTCGCGCACTCTGCGCATGTAACCGACGCGGTCGAAAAACTCGAGAATCTGGATCGCCAGCTTGCGCCCGGTGGCGATCTGGTCGCGAAATTCGGCCGCGCGCGCTGCACCGTGGCGCTCGGCGACGGTGCCCGCGATGTCGGCCAGCTCGGCAATCGCGGTCGTCAGAAAAAAGTGGTCATGCGCAACCTGCGCCACCTCGCCGGTCCGCGCGACGGTCTTCAGCAAATGGCGCACTTCGACCTCGGGAATGCCCGTGTCGCGCGCGATATCACGCACGCGCGGCGGATCAAACTTGCGATCATCGAGCAATGGCTTGATGCGCTCCCAACGTGCGCGCTGATCGCGGGCGAGCGCAGCCGTATGGGTCGGCAACGCGAGAAAGGCACCGCGGCGCTGCAGCGCTGACTGTTGCAGCAGCTCGTCGATCAGCACGCCGAACGCGTCGAGGTCGAGGGCCGGCGCGATCATGCGCCGCAATCTCTGCTGCTCGACACCGGGCATCTCGGGTTCGCGCTCGTGCGCAAGCCCGATCGCCGCGATCACCTCGTTGCCCAGGCGCTGCCAGTGGTCAGCCGCGATGGCGATGCCGGCCGCGACGCGTGCACCGCTGGCCTCGATCAACTCGTCTGATTCTTCGGCGCGCAGGTTCCAGCCCGAAGCAAGGCGCCGCAAGGGCACCGGTTCGCGATTGAGCCACGCGCGCAAGGAAGCGACCGGCGAACCATCGCGCAGCGCCGCCAGCAGTTGCAAGCGCGCAGCAGCGCGCCGCCCACGCCGCACCGCGGATCCGAGCGGCGCTACATCGAGCACCCGGCCGCCGCCGAGGGTGTGCTGCGCTGATGCGTCGCGAATCACAAAGCGGTCGCCGCGACACAGCGCGAGTGGACGATCGAGTGTCAGTGACACCAGCCGCGTCTCGCCCGGCTCGGCGCGCGCGGCATCGAGCACCGCAATGCGGGCCATCGCATCGGAAGTGCCGTGATGCAAATGCACTGTCGAAGCGCTGCTGATCGCCTTGGCGACACGCGACGACAGCGCGAGCGTCGCGTCGAAGCGCTCGGCGGCGTTCAACAGTGCCGGTTGCTGTACCCACATTCCCCGCTCGACCTGCGCCTTCTCGATTCCCGCCAAATTGAGAGCGCAGCGCTGACCGGCGACGCCGGTTGTGCTCGATTGGTCCTGCGTATGCATCGAGCGCACGCGTACGGTCAGCGTGCCGTGCGCGCCCGGCCCAACGGTGACCGACTCGCCGACCCGAATCGCACCGGCATGCACCGTCCCCGTGACGACAGTTCCGATGCCCGCCAGCGTGAAGCATCGGTCGATCGCCATTCGAAAGTGTCCTGCCGTCGCGCGTGCGGCGCGGTTCGCGGTTTCTTTGAGCAGATGAGTGTGCAGCGCGTCGATCCCGTCGCCGGTCAGCGAAGACACCGCAAAGACCGGCCAGTGCGCGGCCGCGGTATTTCGCACTCGCTCGGCCAGTTGACTGCGCACTTCGTCTACACGCTGTGCAGGCCCCGCGTCGATCTTGGTCAGTGCTACCGCACCGGCCTCGATTCCGAGCAGCATCAGGATGTCCAGATGTTCGTCGGTCTGCGGCATCACGCCGTCATCGGCCGCAACCACCAACAAAGCGAAATCAATACCGGTGGCGCCGGCGAGCATCGTGTGAATAAATTTCTCGTGACCCGGGACGTCGACGAACCCCAACACGTCGTTGCCGGCGGGCACGTAGGCGTAGCCGAGTTCGATCGAAATGCCGCGCTTGATTTCCTCGGGCAGGCGATCGGTGTCACGCCCCGTCAATCGCTTGATCAGCAGGGTCTTGCCGTGATCGATGTGGCCGGCGGTGCCGACGATCATGGCGTGACGGGCTGCTTCAGATTCTCGACGAACGCTGCTTCGTCTCTCTGCCACAGACAGCGCAGGTCGAGCCACAGCGCACCGTCGGCAATGCGTCCGATCACCGGAGTCGGCAATGCGCGCAAGCGGTCCTGCAGCCGTTCGATCGCGCGGCCGCTGACCTTGCTCGCCGGACGTAGTACCAGCGCGACCGACGGCAGCCGCTCGGCTGGCATGCTGCCGGACCCGATCTGACTGGCGCAGTCTTCAATCGCGACTGAAAATGTCGGCGCAATCGCAGCTCTCAGCGCACCCGACATTCGCTCGCACGCCGAGCGGATTTCCGGCTGTTTGCGTACCAACAGCGCAAGCGTCGGTAACCGCTGTTCGAGCCGATGTCCGCTGGCGTAAATTCGCAAAGTCGCTTCGAGCGCCGCCATCGTGAGTTTTGAGACGCGCAACGCACGCTTCAGCGGATCCTTCTTGATTCGTGCAACCGCTTCGCGCCGACCGACGATCAAACCAGCTTGCGGCCCTCCAAGCAGCTTGTCGCCCGAAAACGTCACGACGTCGGCACCGGCAGCGATCGAGGCCTGCGGCAACGGCTCTTTGGGCAAGCCGTACTGCGAAAGATCGACCAGCGCGCCGGCACCCAGATCGACCAGGTACGGCACGTGGTGTGCGTGCGCAATCTGCGCCAACGCGGAGTCGTCAACAACCGCCGTGAAACCGGTGATCGCATAGTTGGACCAGTGCGCCTTGACGATCAGCCCGGTCCTGGACCCGCATGCACCCTGATAGTCACTCGCGTGAGTGCGATTAGTGGTGCCGACCTCGACCAGCTTGCAGCCCGCCGCCTTCATGATGTCGGGCATGCGAAACGCGCCGCCGATTTCGATCAGCTCACCGCGCGAAATGATCGCTTCCTTGCGCGCGGCAAGCGCTTTCAGCGATAGCAGCACCGCGGCTGCATTGTTGTTGACCACTGTCGCGGCCTCGGCACCGGTCAGCTCGCACAACAAGTCTTCGACGATACGGTCCCTGTCGCCGCGACCTCCGCTCGCCACGTCATATTCGAGCGCCGTATAGCTTCGCATTGCGACCCCGACGGCGGCAATCACCTCATCACCCAGCAGCGCCCGGCCGAGGTTCGTATGAAGCACCGTGCCGCTCAGATTGAACACGGGCCGTAGCCTGGGTGCGCTCGCCTGCGACAGGCGGCCTCGCACCTGCGCAATCAACGTGCTCACATCCGGAACCGCGGCACCGGCCACGATGGCGGCACGGGTTTCGGCAAGCACCGCCTGCACTGCACGTTTGACTTGCAGTGCTCCGTACTCAGCGGCGGCTGCGTTCAAATGCGGCGACGCGAGCAGACGGTCGACAGCCGGCAGGCGAGCCGCTGCAGCGGGCGAAGCGTTGGATTTTGATCCCCCTGCCTTGCCCTCGCTTGATTCGCCCGCACCGGGCAGAGTCAAGTTAGGCATCGCTACGACGTGCCGGGATGAAACAGCAGATTCGGACCCGAGCGCGCGTAGCCCTGTTCATCGACCAGCAGGTCGAGCGCCAGCGTTGCCAGATCATCGGCAGTCGGATCAAGCTGCGGATCTTTTTCTTGGTAGAAGATTTTCAGATAGCTCTTGCATTCATCGCAGGTCTCGGCCCGCGCAGCTGACTCCCTCTTCGAATCACCATCCGATTCAAGCACCAGATACTTGACGCCTTTCTCGGTATCGCACGACGTGCATTGGATGCGCGACACGTTCCATTCGGTTGCACACAGCGAACACACCAGGTAGCGCAGATTGGCCTGCTCGCCGCCGATGCGCAGGACGCTTGCTACCGGCCGCGATGCACACACCGGACAGATGCCCGCGATGTCGCAATGCTCGACGTATGCCACGTCTAGCGTGGCCGCAAGCCGCATGAAATATGTCTGCAAAGCGGCGCCCACAAACGGCACCAGCGCTGCTTCTTTGTCGAGCGAGGTGCCGGCCAGAACGCGGTCGGCCAGCGATTCTTGCCCGGTCGCGTCGAGTGTTTCAAGCGACATCAGCGCGGCCTGCACTCCGTTGGTCGATTGGGCGCGCACGCTGTTGACGATATCGGCAAGATCGGCGCGCCATTGCGGCGAGCGCTGGTGCGATTGCGCCGACAACGGCGGCATTCCGTACTCGCGGCTCGCGGTTAGCGCCGCGTCGGGCACGGCTGGCGCAGCGCGCTTCGTCAGCGCCAATTGCTGCGCTCGCGCAACCTTGGCCATCAACTGTAGATACCCCGACATGGCATTGCCAGCAGCCACACTTTCAAAGCGGGCGGCGCGCTCGGCAAAGATATCGAATCGCACCGGCAACACGACGCGCGCCGTCTTGCGCACGCGATCGAGACTGCCATCGGTGATGATCGGGGTCGCCATCGTTCGAGTATGAAGCAAAAGCGGCCGGGGGTGACCCGAGCCGCTCTCTTGCGTAGCCGACAAGGTCGGTGAGGAGTTACTCCGCGCCGCCGCCCGTCATGCGCCGATACCACAGCGGGTGGTGATGGCGTGCCCAGTTGTGCGAAACATAACCGCGCGTCATCGCGCGCAGCGCGCCGGCCACCCAGAACACGCCCGCATAGATGTGCACGATGATCGCGAGGATCAGGATGAACGCCGAGGTCGCGTGCACCACCGCCGCAACGCGGATCACGTTGATCGCAAACGCGTCTGCGAAGTACGGGCGCCAGATGATGAACCCCGAGACGATCATCAACACCATCGTAATCACCGTGGTCCAGAACACCCACTTCTGCCCGATGTTGTACTTATCGATTGCGGGCAGGTCGTGATCTCGGTTCTCGATGAAATCGGGCAGCCGCTTGCTCCACTCGCGGTCGTACGGCTGGATCTTGTTATCGGCCCAGTACCGCATCGCCATCAAGCAAAACAGAACGAACATCAGCACGCCCAGGAACGGATGCAGGATGCGCGCCCAGCTGCCTCCTCCCAGCAACGCACTCAGGAACCAGAACGCCGGGTGAAAAAACGCAAGCCCCGAGGCCGCCAGCAAGATGAACAGAATCGCTACCGCCCAATGATTGAGGCGCTCGTTGGCGTCGTAGCGACGAATCTCTCCGCTTCTCATCACGACTGCCATTAGACCTCCCCGTCGTGACGAGTCGCCGGGCGTCCGCTCGAGTCCGCCGACTCGTCAACTTCCTTCGGCCCGCGCGTGACGTAATGGAAGAAAGCTCCCAGCGCGGCAATGCCCAACGTAAGCGCCATTAACGGCTTCGCGATGCCCTTCCATAAACTAACCCACGGGCTGATCGTGGGATCGGTCGGAAGGTTGTGGTACAGCCCCGGCCGGTCTGCATGTTGCAGCACGTACATCACGTGCGTGCCGCCGACGCCCTGCGGGTTGTAGAGCCCCGCCTGCTGAAAGCCGCGCTCGTTCAGATCGCGAACCCTTTTCTCGCCGCGCGCAACCATGTCGACTTTCGAGCCGAATTGCAGCGCACCGGTCGGACACGTCTTGACGCATGCCGGCGCCAGACCAACTGCAATCCGATCCGAGCATAGCGAGCACTTGTACGCCTTGTTGTCCTTCTTGCTGATGCGTGGAATATTGAAAGGACAGCCGGCGATGCAGTAACCGCACCCGATGCAGTTCTCGGAAATGAAGTCGACGATGCCGTTTGCATACTTGACGATCGCGCCCGGCGCCGGACAGGCCTTCAGGCACCCGGGATCCTCGCAATGCATGCAGCCGTCTTTTCGGATCAGCCATTCCATCGAACCGTCGTCGCGCGCGATTTCGGAAAATCGCATCACGGTCCACGACTGGTCGGTCAGATCGATCGGGTTGTCGTAAATGCCGACCGTGGTGCCGATATCGTCGCGCAGATCGTTCCACTGCATGCACGCGACCTGGCACGCCTTGCAGCCGATGCACTTAGAAATATCGATCAGCTTCGCGACTTCCTGCTCCGCAATGCGAACCTGCGGAGTCGCCGTCGTGGTGGCCGAACGCTTTTGAATATCGAGTGATTGCATAGATGGCATGGTGTGCTCCTACGCTTTCTCGATGTTGACCAGGAACGCCTTGAACTCCGGCGCCTGCGAATTCGCGTCGCCAACATATGGTGTCAGGGTATTGGTCAGATAGCCGGTTTTGGCGAGCCCCACGAAGCCCCAGTGAATCGGCACCCCCACCGTGTACACCTCCTTGCCGTTGCAAGTCAGATCAGCCACGCGCCGGGTGACGACTGCCTTGGCCTTGATCTCACCGCGATTGCTACGCACCTTGACCCAATCACCGTCAGCGACTCCCTTTGCTTTCGCCAACTTTTCGCCAATCTCGACGAACTGTTGCGGCTGAATAATCGCGTTGGACTCCACGTTCTTGGTCCAGTACTGCATGTGCTCGGTAAGGCGGTAGGTCGTGGCAGCGTACGGGAATTCATCGGCCTTGCCGAACGATTCCATATCGCCCTTGAACACTCTTGCGGCCGGGTTGCTGATGACCTTCGGGTGCAGCGGGTTGGTGCCGATCGGCGTTTCGAACGGCTCGTAGTGCTCGGGGAACGGGCCCTCGTTCAGCGCAGGCGCAAACAATCGCGCCACGCCTTCATTGGTCATGATGAACGGCCCGGCGCCGCTGTCGGGTCCGAGTGTCGGCGCGATATCGGGAACATCGATACCGACCCACTTGGTGCCGTCCCAGCGAATGCCGCCGCGCTTGGCATCCCACGGCTTGCCGTTCAAGTCAGCCCCGGCACGGTTGTACAACACGCGCCGATTGGCCGGCCATGAGTAGCCCCATGTCAGGTAATTGCCGAGACCGCCCGGGTCGTTCGAGTCGCGCCGCCCGGTCAGATTGCCGGCTTGCGACCATGAACCGCAATACAGCCAGTTACCGCACGCGGTCGAGCCGTCATCCTGCAACAGGCCAAAGCCCGCGAGCTGCTCGCCAGCCTTGACCAGGGTCTTGGTCTTGTCTTTCGGATCGACCACATCGGTCAATGCGCGGCCGCTGATTTCGCGCAGCAACTCTTCGGCGCTCGGCAGATTGGGATTGGCATAGTTCCAGGTGGCCTTCATGATCGGCTCGGGATTCTTGCCGCCGTCTTTCGCATACATCTCGCGCAGCTTGATGAACAAGCTGCCGATGATTTCGCTATCACCCCTGGCTTCGCCCGGCGGGTCGGCCGCCGCCCAGTGCCACTGCGCCACCCGGCCCGAACTCGTAAATGTGCCCGCTTCCTCGGCGAAGCAGACGGCCGGCAAGCGGATCACTTCGGTCTTGATGTCTTCGGACTTAACGTTGTTTTCGGCGCCGTAGTTTTTCCAGAACTCGCCGGTCTCGGTGCGCAGCGGGTCGATGATGACCAGATACTTCAGCTTCGACAATGCAGCGCTGACTTTTTTCTTGTTCGGCAACGCCGCCAGCGGATTCATGCCCTGCGAGATGAAGCCGTTCATCCGGCCCTGATACATCCGCTCGAAAATCGCGAGCGCGTCGTAGGCGCCGTCGCGTTTGGGTACAAGGTCGTACGCGTAATCGTTCTCCTTGGTGGCGTTGTCGCCGAACCAGGCTTTTTGCAGACTGACGTGCCACTTCGAGAAGTTCTGCGGATAGTTCATCTGATTCGGCCGCAGAGCCTTCGGCGTACGCGCGGCGGTGTACTTCTCGCGCGTGTCGTCGGCGTCGGTCGGCGCCGACAGATAACCCGGCAGTACCTCGGAGTACGCGCACATATCGGTAATGCCCTGCACGTTCGCGTGCCCGCGCAGTGCGTTGACGCCGCCGCCCGCGCGGCCCATGTTGCCGAGCAGCAACTGGATCATCGCCATCGTGCGGATGTTCTGCGAACCGACCGTATGCTGCGTCCAGCCGAGCGCGTACAGAATCGTCATCACGCGGGCCGGCACCGCAGTCGAACCGATTAGCTCGCACACCTGCTGAAACTTATCCTTCGGCGTGCCGCAGATGTTGTTGACTACGTCGGGCGTGTAGCGCGAAAAATGCGCCTTCATCAGTTGGTACACGCAGCGCGGATTCTGCAGCGTCTCATCGACCATCGCGTAGCCGTCGGCCCCGATCTGGTAGCCCCAGCTGGTCTTGTCGTAGGTGCGCTTGTCGGCGTCGTAGCCCGAGAAGTAGCCGTCGTTGAATGCGAACTCGTCCTTGATCAGGAACGGGGCGTTGGTATACGCCTTCACGTACTCCTGATGAATCTTGTTGTTCGACAGCAGGTAGTTGATCACCCCGCCGAGAAACGCGATGTCGGTGCCGACCCTCAGCGGCGCGTAAAGATCGGCGATCGCCGCCGAGCGCGTAAAGCGCGGGTCAACAACGATCAGCTTGGCCTTGCGGTGCTCGAGCGCTTCGGTCACCCACTTGAAGCCGCAAGGATGCGCTTCGGCGGCGTTGCCGCCCATGACGATTGCGAGGTCGGTGTTCTTGATGTCCACCCAGTGGTTGGTCATCGCACCTCTGCCAAATGTCGGGCCCAGACTGGACACCGTTGGCGCGTGTCATATTCGCGCCTGGGTATCGAGCGCGACCATCCCGAGCGCGCGTGCCACCTTTACCGACAGATAACCCGGCTCGTTCGATACCGCGCTCGAAATCAAAAAGCCGGTCGTGTTCCAGCGGTTGACCGTGACACCCTTGTCGTTGGTCTCGACAAAATTGGCGTCGCGATCGGCCTTCATGTGCTTGGCCACGCGCGTGAGTGCGTCGTCCCATGAAATGCGCTTCCACTCGGTCGCGCCGGCCTCGCGCACTTCGGGATAAATAACGCGGTTCGGCGAGTGCACCATGTCGAGCAGCGCCGCGCCCTTCGGGCACAGCGTGCCGCGGTTCACCGGATGATCGGGATCGCCCTCGATGTGGATGATGTTGGTCTTGGTGTTCTTCTCTTTGTTGCCGCGGGTGTACATGATGACGCCGCAGCTGACCGAGCAGTACGGACACGTGCCTCTTGTCTCGGTGGTTTGCGCAAGCTTAAAAGCACGCACCTCGGCGAGCGCGAGCTGCGGCGAAAAGCCGAGCCCCACTGCCGATGACGTACCCAATCCCGTCGCACAAATTCTAAAGAACTGGCGTCGACTTAGCGGTGCGTTCATCAAATCTCCCGTTATTGGTGCTATCGCACTCTCTCGGATGTGGCCTACGCAAAGACTTCACGGAGCCTTCAGCAAGCACTGCTACACATGCATAAGCACGCGGTGCCGCGTGCACTATATGCCCGTAATCCACGGCCTTCAACTCGAACGCGATATTGCAACGCAATAATCCAACCGTGACTTGTGTACTCTTCTGTTGCATGAGAATCGTTTTTATGAATCGAACTTTCTCAGCCATGGCTTCGCTGTCCGCAGTCCTGTTGGTTGGTTGCGCGACACCGCAGTTGCCGCCCGTTCGCGGCGGCTCCGCAGTGCCCGCTTCTGCCTCCGTCGCCCCACCCAGCCTGGGTTTCTTCTCGAAGATAAAGGCACCCGGGACGCACCAGCCTGTCTTACAGCTCGCTTCGCGGGGGGTTCAGATTTTTCGCTGCGAAAAGCGCGAGAGCGGTGCGGTCTGGGTGTTTCGCCAGCCGCAGGCCGATCTGCTCGACGCCGCCGGCAAGCAGGTCGGCAAGCACGGCGCCAACCTTTCGTTCGAGCACGACGACGGCAGCCGGCTCGTTTCAACCATCGTCGCCTACGACGAGGCGACCAAGCCGACCGATTTGCGGTGGCTACTGCTGTCGACTCGCAGTTTCGGCAAAGGTGCGCTCGAAAACGTGACACACGTGCAGCGCGTCAACACCTCCGGCGGAATGCCACCGGCGCGCTGCGAGAACTCGCAGCTGAACCACCTGTTGCGCGTTGACTTCACCTCCGACTTCGTGTTCTACCGGCCAAGTCCGGACTGATCGAAGCGCAACTTGACGAACGCGGTAAAATCACACGTTTGCGTGTTGGTTGCCGGAGGAATAACACATGACCTCGACCGCTTCGACGGTGGGCGCTTATCTGCGCGATCTGCCGCCGGACCGTCGCGTGGCGATGGCGCGTTTGTGCAGCATGATCCGCCGTTCCGCGCGCGGCGTGCGCGAGAGCATGCGCTATGGCTTGGCGTTCTACGAGCTTGACGGTCCGCTGTTCGCTCTCGAGTCCGGCCGCCGCCACATGTCGCTCTATGTAGCCGAACGCGACGTTGTTTTGAAGCACAAGGACGCGCTGACCGGCGTCAATGCCACCAAGAGCTTTATTAAATTTTCGGACCTGAACCGGCTACCGCTCGACGTCGTTGAAAAGATCGTGCGTGATTCGGTTGCAGCACGGCGACAACGGGTGGCGCAAGGCTCGGTACCGACGCAGGCGGAGTTGCTGAAGCTATGGGACATTAACGAAGAGGCTGCCGCACCCCCTGCCAAGACCGTCAAACTTGCAATCGGCAAACCGGCCTTGGCGATGACCGACGCGATCAATGCAATGGCGCATTCGATGCGCGACGCGATGGTCGCGGCCATCGATATCGCCACCGGCGGCATAGGTACAACGGGCAACGGCAAGGCGCCGGTGAAGGCGCGTACCGCAAAGAAGTCCACATCCAAGAGCCGCGCCAAACGCGCGGCCCCCCGCAAAAGCGCTACGCGTCCACCCCCGAAGAAAGCCGCCAAGAAGGGCTTGGCCGCCACGCGGCGCCGCTAGGCGGTTGGCGGCGGCTTTCTACTGGTAACTGCGCGCGTCCTCGATAACCTTGCCGTCATTCGGGAGTGATCCCGGCGCCAGCAACTCGACCGCTCCGCCCAGCTTGGTAATAGCACGCAGCGTTTCACCGACCGCACTTTGCAGCGTCGCATCGTCCGAATCGGATTCCGCGCGCAGCGTCATCGCGTCCATTTCGCCGGTGCGCGTAACTACCAGCCGCAGGCGCCTCAATTCGGCGTGGCGTCGCGCCACCTCGGCCATCTGCTCAGGGCGGACGAACATGCCCTTGACTTTGGTGGTCTGATCGGCGCGGCCCATCCAGCCCTTGATCCGGGTGTTGGTCCGGCCGCACGATGAAATACCCGGCAGAATCGCCGACAAGTCGCCTAAGGCGAGTCGAATCCACGGATGGTCGGGATCGAATGACGTGACGACGACCTCTCCCACTTCACCATCGGGTACCGGCACACCGGTCCCCGGACGAACGATCTCGATCAGCACATCCTCGTTAACAATCAGCCCTTCGCGCGCCTTGGTTTCGTAAGCGACCACGCCGACATCGGCCACCGCGTACGCCTGATACGCGTCGACACCGCGCGCCTTGATCGCTGCCTGCAACGACGATGGAAATGCGGCACCGGAGACGACTGCTTTGGTGATCGAGGAGATGTCGCGGCCACCCACACTAGCCGCATCGAGCAGGATTTTCAGAAAATCGGGCGTACCCACATAGGCGGTCGGTCGCAGATGCTCGATGACATCAAGCTGCTGCTCGGTATTGCCTGGACCAGCCGGAATCACCGTGCATCCGAGACAGCGGGCGCCGCCGTCCATGATAAAACCGCCAGGCACCAGGTGGTACGAAAACGTATTCAGAACGATGTCCCCGCTGGTGAACCCGGCCGCGTGCAGCGAGCGCGAAGCGCGCCACGCATCGTCGTGTTTACTCTCGGGTTCGAAGATGGGCCCCGGCGACGTGAACAACCGACCGAATCGCTCCAGATCACTCGAGAGAAATTCGCCGAACGGTGGCTTCGCCTTTTGCAGCGCCGGTAGCTCCGACTTGCGCAGAAGCGGAAGTTGCGCGAGCGCGGCGCGGCTGTTGATCTGCGCTGAGTCGATGTCGCCCAGGTGCCGCTGCCAGCCCGGCGACTTCAACGCCTTGGCCAGCAGGCCGGGCAAGTGGCCCATCAAATCCAGTTCGCGGCGCTGCGGATCACGCGCTTCACGGTTATCGAGATGCTCTGTCATTTGCGCTGCGATTCTATTTGGAAGCGTCCTCGCCCTGCAGCCGGCGCCGTTCAGCGTCTTCACGAGCGGTATCGAGCTTTTTGACGACCGGATCGATCGTTGTCTGCCGGGTCGGCAGTGGCGTCTTGACGGCCTCACTCGTCTCGCGTTGACTGCACGCGACCAGTGCCACGATGGCCGTTACGCCGAGGATGCGTACATTCATCAGCAGTCAATCAAAATCATTTAGCCTGCCATCATAGGCGCGCGTGTTGACTGATGCGGCAAACGTCGGGCACTCTTCTTGCTGCAGAGTCCGATGCGCGTGGCGCATGGGTGATGTTTTTTCCGGTCAGCGCAACGGTCGATACAACTTACAAGGAGAAGTTATGCGCAAGCTAGTTGCGATTCTATGCGGAACGGCCGTGCTCGCTCTAAGCGGCCAAGCCGTCGCCCAAACCACCATGAAGGAAGAAAAAAAAATGGCGGCCAAGGAAATGCGGATGAAAGCGATGGACACCAACAACGACGGCATGATCTCGAGAGAAGAGTTCATGAAGTACCACGAAACCGTGTGGGAGAAGATTAAGAGAAACGCCGCCGGAATGGCCCACATGGCGGATGTGGACGCGATGTATGCGCCGGGTACGGTTTCGACCGCTATTCCGGGTCAACCACGCACCAAGGCAAAGCCGTAAGAAACTGGTAGGTGTTCTCGCGCGGTAGCCGGCATGGTCAAGCGCACAGCCGGCTTTTCCGCCCAGTGCCAGTCAATCAGCCGCTTCAGCCAAGCCAGCGCTTGCGGCGCTTGTAGAACTTCGCATCCTTAAAACTCCTGCGCCCGGATTGCGAAACGCCGAGATAAAACTCCCTGACGTCTTCGTTCTCGCGCAATGCATGTGCCTCGCCGTCCATCACAACGCGGCCGTTTTCGAGGATGTAGCCGTATTTCGCGTACTTCAGCGCCAGATTAGTGTTTTGCTCGGCCAGCAGAAACGACACACCTTCTTTTGCGTTAAGGTCGTGCACGATGCCGAAGATTTCTTCGACTAGCTGGGGCGCCAACCCCATCGACGGCTCATCAAGCAGGATCATCGACGGACGCGCCATTAGCGCGCGGCCAATCGCTGTCATCTGCTGCTCTCCGCCCGACGTGTAACCCGACTGGCTGGTACGCCGGTCTTTGAGCCGCGGAAAATAGGAATACACCTTGTCCAAGTCAGTCTGTATATCGGCGCGCGACGCACCACGCCCCGACGCGCCGCGCGAATAGGCGCCGGTCAGCAAATTTTCTTCGACCGTCAAATGCGCAAAGCAGCGGCGGCCTTCCATCACCTGCACGACGCCACGCTTGACCAGGTCGTAGGCGGTCAATCCCTGGATGCGCTCGCCCTTGTACTCGATCGACCCCTTGGTAACGTCGCCGCGCTCTCCCTGCAACAGATTCGAGACAGCGCGCAGCGTGGTGGTCTTGCCGGCGCCATTGGCCCCGAGCAGGGCAACGATGCCGCCCTCATGCACCGTCAACGACACGCCCTTCAGCACTAGGATGACGTGGCTGTAGATGACCTCGATGCCGTTGACGTTCAGCATGTAAAGGAGAGGGGCACGCGGTACGTGCCTCCTGTCTCCATTTTGTTAGCTACTTCTTCTTGGCCGTGGGCATTGCCTTTGCCGGAGCGACCGCATCTTTCATTTCAGCTTCGCAGCTGCGGCGAGTGACCTTTTTCTCGGCGGCATAGCGTGCGGACGAATCGCGAATCAGCGGGCGGATGATCTGCATGTCCGATTCGTACCAGTCGGACGTGAGATTCCATTGCTTGCCGTCCCACTGCTGGATGCGCGCGACGTGGGCACCTTCGTGATCGCGACAATTGGTAGCGATCGGCCGCATCAATCCGGTCAATCCCAGCGCTTCAATGCGCTTGGCGTCGATGTTCAGATTCTCCAGGCCGTAGCGCACCTGCTCGCCGGTCAGTGGCTTGACGCCATAGCGCAACTGCGCCTGCCGGACACCCTCGACGCCGAGCATGGCGCTGATCATGCCGCGCGTGTACAGCACGTTGCCCACCTCCTCTTTCGGCCCGGTGCCCTGTCCCTTGTCATGGACCAGTTTCAAAATGGTGTCGTGCACCTTGCCGCGATCGTCGCTGTGCTGCAACGCCAGCCCGTTATAGCCCTTGGCGTCGGCGCCGACCGGCACGACATCGGGTTCGGCCGCCGCCCACCACACGCCGTACATGCGGTCGCGCGGGAACCCCGTCCCGACTGCATCGCGCACTGCGGTCGAGTTCATCACGCCCCAGCCCCATAGAAACACATAGTCGGGACGCTGCTGCCGAATTTGCAGCCAGGTGGCTTTCTGCTCGACTCCTGGATGCGTAACTGGCAGGGTTATCAACTCGAATCCGTGCAGCTTCGAGCGCTCGGTCAGCAGCGGGATCGGCTCTTTACCGTACGGCGAATCGTGATAAACGAGCGCGATTTTTTTGCCCTTGAGCTTATCGAAGCCGCCATTTAACTTGGCGATGTGCTGCACCAGGATATCGGCCGCGTCCCAGTAAGTTCCGAGCAGCGGAAAGTTATACGGGAACACTTCGCCTTCGACCGAATCGGCGCGCCCGTAACCGGCGGTGATCAGCGGAATCTTGTCGGCAAACGTCTTGTCGGTCAGCGCGAATGTGATGCCGGTGGACAGCGGTTGAAACAACGTTGCACCGGTCGAGCCCTTGCCCTTCAGGCGTTCGTAGCACTCGACGCCGCGGTCGGTCGCATAGCCGGTTTCACATTCTTCGAACGTAATCATCACGCCGTTAATCCCGCCCTGCGCATTGACCAGCTTCAGATAGTCGGCATAGCCGTTGGCAAATGGCACCCCGTTGGGGGCGTAGGCGCCGGTGCGGTACACGAGCATCGGGAAAAATTGCTCCCCTTTGCCCGCAACCGGTGCCTTGGTTTGGCCGGCTGCCGGGACGGACACGCTGAGCGCGATTGCGGCGCCGATGGCCGCCAGTGCAGCCATCGCATCTACCCTCGTACGTTGAAAAACTGCCATGGTGTGTCTCCTGTGGTCCGCTTCGTTTATATGTTTGACCGCCCGCCTTGGACCTGTCTCAGTGCGGGAACGGCCAAAGTCGCAACTTTTCCTTGCCAATCGCCCACAAACGCGCGAGCCCGTGCGGTTCGACGATCAGAAAAAACACAATGAGACTGCCGAAAATCATCGACTCCAAGTGCGATGCGAACGCCGTCGAAATCGGCACCCCAAACCAGTTCGGAATCTGATTCAACAGAATCGGCAGCACGACGATAAACGCCGCGCCGAAGTATGCGCCGAGCAGCGAGCCCATGCCGCCGATGATGATCATGAAGAGCAGGTTCAGCGAAAGGTTGATATTGAACGCCAATGGTTCCCATGCGCCTAGGTGGATAAACCCCCAGAGAGCGCCGGCGATGCCGGCATAAAACGAGCTGACAGCGAAGGCGGAAAGCTTGGCCGACAGCGGCCGGATGCCGATCACCTCGGCGGCGACGTCCATGTCACGCGTCGCCATCCAGGCGCGGCCGATATGTCCGCGCACCAGATTTTTCGAAGCCAAGGTCAGCACAATTGCGATCGAAAGAACGAACAGGTATTTATCCAACGATGTCCGGACGGTCCAGCCGAAGAGCTCGATCGGCGCAGTCGACACGGATCCGGATGACGAATAGTCGGTGAACCACTTGACGCGCGCGAACAGCCAGTCAATAAAAAACTGCGCCGCCAAGGTGGCGACTGCCAGATACAGACCCTTGATGCGCAGGCTCGGAATGCCGAAGAACGCGCCGACCAGCGCCGCGATGCCGCCCGCGAGAATCAGCACGATCAGAAAGTTAAGACTCTCGATGCGGACCGTCAGGTTGTAGGCGGCATAGGCGCCGACCGCCATAAAGGCCGCGGTGCCGATCGAAATCTGTCCGCAGTAGCCGACCAGAATATTGAGCCCGATCGCGGCGATCGCGAGGATCACGAACGGAATGATCAGCGCGCGCAGCATGTAGTCGCTGACAAGCCAGGGTACTGCGCAGTAAACAAATGCGATCAGCCCGATGACAAACCAGCGGTCCTGCGCGATCGGCAGCAGCTGCTGATCTGCTGCGTAGCTCGATTTGAATTGACCGTTTTCCCGGTAGAGCATGGTCAGACGCGGTCGATGTGTTTTTCGCCGAACAAGCCTTCCGGGCGCACCAGCAAGAACAACAACGCCAGCACGTACGCAAACCAGTTCTCTATGCCGCCGCCGGCCAGATCAAATTGCCTGACCAAGACCGGACCCAAAAAAACTTCGGCGAACTTTTCGCCGACGCCGATGATCAGCCCGCCCAAAATGGCGCCGGGCACCGAAGTGAAGCCCCCTAGAATTACGACCGGCAGCGCCTTCAGCGCCACCAGCGACACCGAGAACTGCACGCCGAGCTTCGATCCCCAGACAACGCCGGCCACCAGTGCCACGAAGCCCGCGACGGTCCAGACGATGACCCAGATGCGGTTCAGCGGAATGCCGATCGACTGCGCGGCCTGATGATCGTCCGCCACCGCGCGCAGAGCGCGTCCGGTCGACGTTTTCTGAAAGAAAAGCGCCAGCGCGATCACCAACAGCGCTGCTACCGCTGCGGCCACCAGATCCTCCGTGTTGACCAGAATGCCACCTTGAAAGATATTCTCGGCGACCAGCACCGGCGTCTTCGGTAACCCGGTGTCGATTTGATAGATGTCGCTGCCCCAGACCGTTTGTCCGAAGCCGTCGAGAAAAAACGAAACGCCAAGCGTGGCCATCAGCAGCACGACCGCGTCTTGGTTGACCAGATGCCGCAGCACCAGGCGCTCGATCAGCCACGCCAGGATCGCCATCACGCCGATCGCCAGCACGAAGGCGATTGGCAGCGGCATGACCTCGCTCATGCGCGCGACCGATAGCGCGCCAAACAGCACCATCGCACCTTGCGCAAAGTTGAATACGCCGGAAGCCTTGAAGATCAGCACCAGTCCAATCGCCACCAGCGAATACAGCACACCCGCCATCAGGCCGCCGAGCAGCACCTCCAAGTAAAAGCCAGGCGCGCTAATGCCGGTGGCGAGCGGCAGCACCATGCCGATCACTAGCACTGCAATCAACGCGACCACCGCCCAATTGCGCAGAAGATAGGCAGCCATCAGTGCACAACGCCTAAATACGCGTCGATGACGTTCTGACTGCTTCGCACTTGATCGGGCACGCCGTCACCGATCTTCTTGCCGTAGTCGAGCACAACCACGCGATCGGAAATGTCCATGACCACACCCATGTCGTGCTCGATCAGCACAATCGTCGTCCCGAACTCTTCGTTGACGTCGAGCACAAAGCGACACATGTCTTCCTTTTCTTCCAGATTCATGCCCGCCATTGGCTCGTCGAGCAGCAACAGCTTCGGCTCGGTTGCGAGTGCGCGCGCCAGGTCCACGCGCTTCTGTAGCCCATACGGCAAGCGCCCGACCGGCGTCTTGCGGTACGCCTGAATCTCGAGGAAATCGATCAGATGCTCGACGTACTCACGATGCTGCAGTTCCTCCGCCTTGCCTGGACCGATGTGCAGCGCCTGCAGCAGCACGCCGGTTTTCATGCGCAGGTTGCGGCCGGTCATGATGTTGTCGAGCACGCTCATTCCCCTGAACAGCGCCAGGCTTTGAAACGTGCGCGCGATGCCATCGGCAGCCGCTTCGTGCGTGTTCATGTTCTCGCGCACCTTGCCGGCAAACGTGATGCGACCGTGCTGCGGCTTGTAGACGCCATTGATGACATTGAGCATCGAGCTCTTGCCGGCGCCATTGGGGCCGATGATCGCGCGGACCTCGTGTTCGAAAACGTCAAACGAAACCTGCTGCAGCGCCTTGACCCCGCCGAATGCGAGCGACACGTCTTCGACGTTTAGTAACACGCTGTCTTTTTTTTCTAGGGTGCCGCGATTCACAGCTTGCCCTTGCCTTGGTCCGCCGCGTCACCTTTCATATTCCACACCGAGTGTTCCGCGCGCCTGATCGGATGCTTCGACTTGCCAGTCCCCTGCATCGTGTCGATTACGAGGTACAGGAAGGTAAAGATCAATGCGAAGCCGACGAACGCGAGCAGCAGCTGCCCGTTCGCCAGTGACCACGAGGCAAGCCCGACGCCGATCACGAGACACGCGATGGCAGCGACCGTGCGCGCGTTCATCGCGTGCTCATCAACTACGCCGCCTTCTTCAGCGCCGGCAGCACATCGACGTCGACGATCTTCAGCGTTGCGCTGATCTTGCCGGCGCGCCCATCTTCGAATTTCACTGCCGTCTCGACGTATTGTTCGCTGGCACCGCGATACATCGCCTCAACCAGCTCGTCGAATTTTTCCTGAATGAATCCGCGGCGCACCTTGCGCGTGCGCGTCAGCTCATCGTCATCGGCGTCAAGCTCCTTGTGCAGCACGATGAAACGGCGAATCTGAGTATTGGCAAGCGTCGGGTCGCCTGCAAGGTCTGCGTTGACCTTGGTGACCGCTTCGCGCACCAGTGCCAGCACTTCGGGTTTAGCCGCCAGGTCGGTGTAGCCGGCGTACGGCAGGTTGCGGCGCTCGGCCCAGTTGCCCACCGCCTCCATGTCGATGTTGACAAACGCGGTCACCATCGGGCGCCGGTCGCCGAACGCCACTGCTTCCTTGATGATCGGGAAAAACTTCAGCTTGTTCTCGATGTACTTCGGAGCGAACAGCGTTCCATCTTCGAGCTTGCCGACATCCTTCGCGCGGTCGATAATTTTCAGATGGCCGGCCTGGTCGAAGTAACCGGCGTCGCCGGTGTGAAACCATCCATCGGCGTCCTTCGCTTCGTGCGTGGCTTCAGGCGCCTTGTAGTACTCGCGAAAAAGCCCCGGCGAGCGGATCAGGATTTCACCCGCATCGGTCAACTTGATTTCGACGCCTTTGACCGGCGGCCCGACGGTGTCGGCTTTGACACCGCCGTTTTCCTGCACACACACGAACACCGACGTCTCGGTTGACCCGTACAGCTGCTTCAGATTGATACCCAGCGAACGATAGAAGGTGAACAGATCGGGACCGATCGCCTCGCCCGCCGTATAGGCAACCCGGACGCGGCTCATGCCGAGCGCGTTTCGCAACGGCGCATAAACCATCAGGTCGCCGAGTGAATACAGCAGCCGATCGGAAACGCCGACCGGCTCGCCGTCCAGCAGCCGGCCGCCGACGTTGCGCGCGACGCTCATGAAATGGTGGAACATGCGCCGCTTGATCGCCGACGCGTCCTCCATCTTGATCATCACCTGCGTCAGCATCGCCTCCAGAACGCGCGGTGGCGCAAAGTAATAGGTCGGCCCGATCTCGCGCATATCGGTCGTCACCGTCGCGGCCGATTCGGGGCAATTGACCGTGAACCCGCACACCAGCCATTGCGTGTACGAAAAAATGTTCTGGCCAATCCATGCCATCGGCAGATACGCAAGAACCTCTTCGTCCGACGTAAGCGCCTCCATCGCGGCGCCGGCGCGTCCGGCTGCGATCAGGTTGTCGTAGCCCAGCACGACGCCCTTAGCGTGACCCGTGGTACCCGACGTGTAGAACATCGCGGCCACATCGGTACCACTGCCTTTCGCGATCTCGTCCACGATCAGCTTCGGCTGAGCTTGCAGCCGCTGCCGACCGCTGGCGCGCAACGCTTCGTAAGACTGCAGTCCCGGCTGCTGATAGCGGCGCAGGCCGCGCGCGTCGTCGTAGAAGATCTGCTGCAGGTGCGGCACCTTTTCGCGGATCTCTAGCACCTTATCGACCTGCTCCTGATCTTCGACCACCGCGAACTCAATTTCAGCGTTATCGAAAACGAACGCCATCTCGGCGGCGACTGCATCCTGGTACATCGGCACCGGAATGCCGCCCAGGCACTGCACCGCCGTCATCGTGAAGTACAGCCGCGGCCGGTTTTCGCCGACGATCGCCAGATGGCGGCCGCGCTGAAAGCCAGCGTGCATCAACCCGGCTGCAACCTCGCAGACTTCCTGCCACATCTGTTGCCAGGTCCAGCTCTGCCAGATGCCAAGGTCTTTCTCGCGAATAGCCGTCGCATGCGGGCGCAGCTGCGCGTGTTGCGCGAGCAGGTGCGGGAACGTGTCAGCCAGGGACGCTGAGTGCACGGTGTCTCCTTGATTGCGCAATTTCGAAATCGCGGTTTTTTGGCAGACTAGCTTAATGCAGCCAAGGCGCTTACCGCGCACGGAAATCCCGCACGGCACCACCGCCATCCGGCGCGACCGCAGTCAGCTGCTCGAAAGCAACGCGCCAGCCCTGCGGCCTCACCCCAATCAGCAGCGCGTTCGGGACGATTTGATAAAGGGCTTCATGCGCGAGTGGCTGCAGCGATGCATTTTGTATCGGCTGCCCCATCTTCTCGAGGGTAAGGACCCGGAGTTCGCTGCGTATTTTCAGCGTCTCGCGCATGAAGTGCACGGCGTCGAGTTGCCGCGCCAGAGCTGACCATCAGGCACCCGGATTCTCTTGCACAAAGGTCGCGGTCTGCACGCCGGCTTTCTTGGCCGGAGCACGCGTCTCGTCACTTTGCGCCCACGCGCGCGCTTGTGCGTCGTCGACGTAGTCGGGGAAATACATGTTGTCGATCGCCCGCATGCGCTGGATGTACTGGCGCAGCGCTTGCGGGCTGTCCTTGGCTTTTTCGCACGCGACGCGGTTAAAACCCGTTGGCGATTCGCACTTGAACTCGGCGCGGGCCTGGGTCGAAACCACTGCCAGTGCGGGGACGAACAGAAGGGCTGAGCTGATTGCTTTGAAGCGATTCATGTGAACCTCATCGAGTGTGGGCGCCGTTGATTTCCGCCGCTCCCGTTGCGGGAGGGTCGCGTTTAAGCGCGAACCCTTCCCTGCATTAAGCATCGATCGCGACCGTTCGACCAGATGAAAAGTCGACACTCAAGCGTCCGCATAAACGACGTATGGGCGTGCCGTTGTCTCGTTGCGCATCAGTTGCCGACTTTCTTCAGCAGAACAATCCGTTGCCCGCCGCCGTTGCCGGGGTTCTCGACCAGCGTCAGATACAACGTGCCGCCGACGAAGAGCAGCCGTGTGGTCAAACCGTACGAAGTCGTAAGTCCGTGCTGCGTGAACTGCGGAACCTCTCCCTTGTTCAGGCCGATCGGCGTCCAGCCGGCAGCCGTGTTCTTCTGCACGATCGGATAGTTGGACGCACCGCCGGATGTGGTGTTGGAGATGCTGAGCACCGCATCGCCATTAACCACCTCGAAGCCCATGCTGTCGACATTCGAGACGTAGTCAGTGAGCGCCGCCCGGAATCCGCCCGTGGTCGACCATGTGGTGCCATCGAAGCGATAGACCGCGACGCCGCTGGTGAAGATGCCGGGAGTTATCGTGACCGACGCGGTGAAGCCGACCACCGGATTGCCCCCTGCATCGAAGCGGATGCGCGGCGCGTAGACCTCGCGCAACTCGGCGGTCAACGGCAGCGTGCCGGAGTTCTGCCCGAGCGCCTGCCATGCCGTTGCCGCGAAGCGATACGCGCGGGTAACCAAGGCACTGGAATCGGACACGATCAGCACCGGCCGACCGCTCGCGTCCACGTTGAGATCGAAGCTCGGATAGATCGTGCTTTGCACGGGGCCGGCAGCCAGATCGACCCAGTTGGCGCCATCGAAGCGTTGTACGTACACGCCGTTGCTGCCGATGTAAGCGCCGTACGCGACCAGCGGCGCACCGCCCGCGTCGATGCGCACGACCGGCTTTGGACACGTGCCTGAAAACGCGCTGACGTTGGGCAGCTCGCCGCCGTTCGGTCCGATCGGCGCCCACGCGCCGCCGCTATAGCGCCGCGCCATCACGTGCGCGCCATTGCCGCTGGGCAAGACCTGGTTGTAGACAACGATCGGATTGTTGCTTGCATCGACGGTGAAACCGATCGAAGTGCCGTAGCCGGTGCACGGACGATCGATGATCAACTCCGATGCGGCAACATCCCAGCTGGTGCCATTGAAGCGTCGCAGCTGGACGCTGTAGGCGTTGACACCGACCACGTCGCGTATGTAAGCGAGCAGCGGCGCGCCGTTGCGATCGGCAATCAGATCGATGATGCCGAACGCGCTTTCGATCGGCAGTGTCGGCGCCACCGGCAGCCATGAAGTCGGCTCGGCCATGCTGTGGAAATCGCCAGCCGCGCCATTTTGTGGCTGCACGCTGAAAGCGTAGTTGCCGGCGGCCGGCACTGCGACAGTCGCGAACGTGTCGCCGGCGGTTGCCGTCGGCAGGTCGAGCACGGTGTTGCCACTTGGGCCGGTCATGCGCAACTGTTGGGCAGCGCCTGTGTTCATGCGCCGATGCGCGAGGTAAAGCGCTCCGGTTTGCGCCACTGCGAAGCCGCCGCGATAAACGGTGAACGCCGGCAAAGACTTCGTGATGTCGAACGGAAACGCCAATGCTTCAGTGACCTCGCCGCCGAGCAACTCGGCCTGCAGCCGATATGCACCGGGTGCATTCGCAGTGCCGACGACCTCGATGATGTAGGTGTCGTTGGCGGGCAGCGCAACGATCATCTGACCCTGCGAAACACCGAAGTTGGCCGAGCCCAGCACCGTTGCTCCGCGCAGCAGTCGCACCGTGCCATCCATGTTGGACGCCGCGCCGCGCGAGGCGGTGATGCGCGCGTACTTCGGCACGACTCCGCTGAATGAATAGCGCGCCGTCTGATTGAGCTGCAGCGAACGCGTCGAGTCGAACGGCAGCGTGATCGCTTCGGGCGCCGGCCCGGTCGACTGCAGCGGTCGCATCTTGATTAGCACTTCGGCCTGCACGCCGACCGGTCCATTGACGATCGTGCGGCCGGACCACGTCCCATTCAGCGCCGATGCACTGAGTGCGATGTTCACATTGGCGGGCACCGGAATGGTCCGACCACCGGTGATCGGCAGCACATCGCGCCGCGCGAACGCCGCAATGCGCGGCGCCAGTGGATCCGCGAGTGCACGGACGAAGCGCGCCGGTGCGGGCGAAGTGCCGAGCCCGCGATCGATTTCCGCCAGCATGTTGCAGATTGTTGCGGTGGCAAATGTATCGGCCGCACCGGGCATACCGATGTCGGTGTCGTACACGCACTTCGGTTGCGGCCCGTACGGATCGAAGCCGATATCAGCGTTCCACCAGCTCAGATGCGAGACGCTTGCGCGCAGCGCGAGACCCGAAGGCGCGAAGGCGGAGGCGATGATTGTGCCCGAACCCTCCTGAATCCACAGGCCGGTCGTTTCGTCGAGCGACCACAGCGGCACACTGGCGCCGACCGCGAGCGGCGTGCCGTCGAGCTGGCGTTCCGCGTAAATCGGCAGTTCGATGGTGGCCTGTGCCCCCGCCGCGATCTGTACCGGTGAGCCGCCTGCCGTCAACACGAACTCGGTCGTACCGAAGCTGACGATCGGCGTGCTTGCACCGTCCGGCCGTATGCCCTCGAACTGGCCCGGAAAACCGCCCGCGGCAGCCAAGGTGACATCGACCGGCGTCACGGAAATCTGCACCGGCCCGTTGACCGCAGTGCCCGCGTCGTTAACGAGTGCATTGGCTGGCAGCGTTAGCGTGGCGCCGTCGCGCCCGCTGACCGTGCCGCCGGCGGCCGCATCGGCCAACGTCTGTGCGACGTCGCGCGTACGCATCGTCGCTTCGACATAGGCATCGGTGCCCGCGCTCGACGGCAGCTGCAGCGTCGCGAATTGGTCGGCGTAGCCGCTCTTGCTCAATTTGAGCGACACCGGCGCGCCCATGCCCAGCGTCAAACTGGCCTTGCCCATTGCATCGGTCAACGCGCTGCCAGCACCGCCACCAATCGGAATGACCGTCACGCCGTCGATCGCGACGCCATCGACTGTCTTGACGGCAACCTGCGCATTGATCATTGCGCTTGGTGGAGCAGCAACTGAAACCGTGATCGATTTGGACTGGCTCGCCCTGCGCCCCGCGCCGTCGACCACGGTCAGCGTCACGTTGCGCAACCCGCCAGTGGCGAATACATGCGCGATCGTCTGCCCGCCCCCACGCTGACCGTCGCCAAAGTCCCATGCGTAGGTAAGCGCGGTGCCGTTGGGTGAGGTCGAGCCGCTCGCATCGAACGCGATCGGCACATTCGCTGCAGCCGTGTCGCTGGCGCTGAATGCCGCGGTCGGCGTGTTCGCCGGCGGGACTAACGGCGGCGTCGGCGGCGGAGAGACGGATGGAAGCGGCGCCGATGAATCACTGCCTCCGCATGCGGTGAATGCAATGGTGGAAAGCAGGCAAGAGATCAGCAAAAGGCGGCGCATCGAGACTCCTGGTGGCAACGATCGATCGAATGCAAGCGACGCCTCGACTCGAAGCCGAAGCACGCTCGCACCGGTAAGTACGGGAACGCCCGCTAATACCGGCCACGCATCTTCGGCAAATGGGCCGTTGCCGCCTGTCGAAAATTCGACAACACCACCGTGTCGAGGCGCGTGACACGGTGGGCGGGACGGGCGAAACTCGGGGCGTGCCAGCCATCGACGCTCCGCTTACCCAGCTACTACAGCTCGCCGCGCAGGGCGAACGCGGCGCGCTCGACCAGGTGTTCGCGATCCTGTATCCCGAGCTGCGCAAGATCGCGCATGCACGGCTGCGCTCGCAGGGCGGCGTTGCGCACTTGGACACCACCGCGCTGGTGCATGAAAGCTTTCTGAAGCTGATCGATTCAGCAGATCTGTTGCTGACCGATCGCAAACACTTCTTCGCTTATGCGGCCAAGACGATGCGCAACATAATCATCGACTTCGCACGCGAACAACTGGCCGAGCGGCGTGGCGGCGGTGCCGAACCGCTGCAGCTCAATACCGAGCTGGCCAACCAAGTTGGCAGCGACGCTGGTGGCAGAACGCTGCTGCAGGTCAACGACACGCTATTGGCGCTGGAGGCGGTCGACCCGACACTGGCGCAGATCGTCGAGATGCGTTACTTCGCGGGTTACAGTGAGACCGAAGTGGCCGAGCTGATGGGAACGTCGGAACGCACGGTCCGCCGTCAGTGGGAAAAAGCGCGCGCATTCCTGCTGGCGTCGTTGCAGCAGTAAATTCCGACAACTGACCGGAAGCGGCGCCGCTTTCCGTATGTTCAAGGCAACTCTATGCAAGTTTCTGCGACCACCTGGGGCACGTTATCGAAGCTGCTGGATGAAGCGCTCGATTTAGAGCCACCGGCACGCGCGGTGTGGTTTGCGCAGTTAAGTGCGACGCAGCCGGCGTTGGCGCCCTCGGTACGCAAGCTGCTGGAAGCCCACGCGAGCAGCGAGACGGCCGATGTGCTCGCGCGCTTGCCGACGCTGGGTTCCGGCACTGCGCGCACTCGGATCAGCGCGCTGGCGGCCGGCGACCGTATCGGTCCGTATCGCCTGAAGCGCGAGCTCGGCACTGGCGGCATGGCCGATGTGTGGTTGGCCGAGCGCGCCGACGGCGCCTTTACACGCGAGGTGGCGCTGAAGCTGCCGCTGATCAATCGGCTGCGGCGCGATCTGGCGCTGCGCTTTGCACGCGAGCGCGACATCCTGGCGCGGCTCGAGCATCCCTATATCGCACGGCTGTACGACGCTGGCGTCACCGACGACGGCTTGCCTTACCTAGCGATGGAGTACGTCGACGGCCAGCCGATCGCGCAGTATTGCGATCAGCACCAGCTCGGTATCGAAACGCGGCTCGAGCTGTTCCGCCAGGTGCTCGACGCAGTGCAGTTCGCGCACGCCAATCTGATCATCCACCGTGACCTGAAGCCGACCAATATTCTGGTGACGGCCGACGCGCAAGTTAGGCTGCTCGACTTCGGCATCGCCAAGCTGCTGGCCGATGACGATACCGCGCGCGAGACGCAGCTGACGCAACTATCGGGCCGCGCCCTGACGCCTGACTACGCCAGCCCGGAGCAGATCAAGGGCGAGCCCCTGACCATCGCCACCGATATCTACTCCCTCGGCGTCGTCCTCTATGAACTGCTGGCCGGCAGTCGACCGTATAAATTGAAAATGCAATCGGCCGCCCAGTTGGAGCAGGCCATCATCACTATCGAGCCGCAGCGTCTCAGTGGCTGCATAACTGCGCAGACCGCGCATGCCCGCTCGACAAGTCAACAGCGGCTGTTGCGCGCGCTGGCCGGCGATCTCGACACGATTGCACTGAAGGCGTTGCGCAAATCGCCTGCCGAACGTTTCCCGACGATCGCTGCATTCGCCGAGGACTTGCAGCGACACATTGACGGCCGCCCGGTCCATGCACGGCCGGCATCCTGGAGTTACCGCACGCGCAAATTTGTGGCGCGCAACAAGCTGGCCGTCGCCGCCACCGGCGTAGTAGCGACCACGCTGGTGGTGGCCACCATCGTATCGCTGCGGCAGGCTCAGGTTGCCATCGAACAGACGACCATGGCACAGCGCGAAGCCAAGCGCGCGCAGGCGGTCCAGCGCTTCTTGCTTGATCTGTTCAAAACCAATACAGACGCGCAAGCCGATCCTGTCCGGGCACGCGAAACGACTGCGCGCGAGCTGCTCGACATCGGCGCTGCTCGCGTCACCCAGCAGCTCAAAGACGTTCCCGAGGTGCAAGACGAGGTGCTTTCAACGTTGTCCGATATGTATCGCGCGGTCGGCCTGGATGACAAGGTCGCGGAGATGGAGCGACAGCGCGTCGAAACGCGCCGTCAAATGTTCGGGCCGCGAGATCCACGAGTGGCCGAAGCCTTGATCGATCTGGCCCGCAGCCTGCAGTCGACGTCGGGCCGTCAACAAATACCGTCTTTGCTGGCCGAGGCAAAGTCGATCATCGACTCGCGCCCCGACACACCCGAGTACGTGCGCTCCACGCTGCTGGTCGAGATGGCGCGACTGGAGATGTATACCGCCGTCACGCAAATGCGCCAGTATGCGCACGAAGCGGCTCGACTGATCCAGCTCCCGAATGCCCGCCGCGACGAGCTCGCGACGGCTTGGCGACTCGAAGCGCGTGCCAACTACTGGCTCGGCGATTGGAGTGCCGCGGTGATACTGCACCAGCGCTCGATCGCCGAAGCGCTGAAGTCCGAGCCGGAAGGCTTCAACCTGGTGCTTTCGAACACGCTGGAATTGGCGGAAGTGCACGCACGCCGCGCAGATGTCGCAACAGCGGAGCAGCTATACCGTCGTATCGTTGAACAATCGGTTCAGCGCAACGGCGAGGGGCACGTCGACACCGTGCACGCCGAGATCCGCCTGGCTGAGTTTTTGCACACCACGTCTCGACGCGGCGAGTCGCGCCTGCTGCGCGAGGCAATTCTGAAAAAGTTAGAACAAGGCAAGGGCGGCGACACGCCAAACCTTGTGGGGTACGTCGAACGAAGCACCGCCACCACACTCTTTAACGAAGGTCTGTTCGAATCGTCAGAGCGCTGGACGTCGTCCGATCTCGAGTCGCGCCGCCGTCTCTACCCGAACAGCACCACTCTGGCAACCGCACTGTTGATCCGAGCCCGGTTGTTGATCGAGACCGGACACTACGCCGAGGCCGCGTCGTTGCTTGCCGCGGCTGCGGCCGTACGGGACGTGGCTTTCGGGCCCGGTGCTTTGCTAATCAGCAGCAGTCCGCAGGTGCTGGCTCAAGCGCGCTTGTCGATCGTGTCTGGCCGCGCGCAAGACGCGGTCGAGCCGCTGCAGAAGCTAGTCTCGGCCGCGCCTCCTGAAGGCGTACTACTTCCGATCGAGCGAGTACGCGCGCAGATCGCGCTCGCGTCAGCGTACCTGCAGCAAGATCAGACCGAGCGTGCGATCGAAGCAGCACAGTCCGCGCTCGAACAAGTGCAGCGCTCTTCGCAACGCAATTACTACCAGACGCTCGAGGCCGATGCGGCGCTACAGCTGGGCCGCGCACAACTGCAGTCAGGCGATGTGCGCGCGGCGCAGCTCAATATCGAGCGCGGCTTGCAGCTGCGCACGGCGAACGACGATCCGAACAGCCCCTGGATCGCTGAAGCGCAGATAGCGCTGGCGCAATGCTCGATCGCGCTCGGCAATCCGGCGCAGGCTCGATCCTTGATTCATCGCGCAGCAGCCATCCAGGCTTCGCACAGCCAACTTGGCAGCCATTACAAGCAACCGTTGGCCGATGTACAGGCGCGCCTGCGAACCGGGCGATCGATGGCAGCCTACCAACGTCTCTGAAGCGCCCGCCGTCGCCGCGGCGATCCCGAATCCGGGAACATCCACACGCAGAGCCAACCCGCAAGCGCTCCCGTCGGCACGTCGATAACGTGGTGCTGATACGTCGTAAGAACCGAAATGCCGATCAGCGTAAACCAGGCATACACGGCATGCCGCACCCAGCCGTGCGTGCGGCGCGCGTACAGCACCCACAGTATTACCAGGATGCTGATGTGCAGCGACGGCGTGCGGTTGTAGGGCAGATCGACCGCCGTCAGCAGTTGGAATAGAACGCCGAGCGCACCGTCAACCACCGGACGCTCGAAAATGAAGCGCTGCGGCCACACCACGAAACAAGCGACGGACAGTAGGACCACCGCGACTAGACGCGCAGTGTGGCTGTTCAGTTCGGCGCGGCTGCGGCACAGGAAGAACGACGCGATGAAAAAGCCCAAGATCGAGCCGTACGGAATGATGGTCCAGTCGACGAATGGAATCGCGTGTTCCCATCCGAACACCGCAGCACCCACATCGGCGCGCACGCTGGTCATCTGGTTTGTCAGCGAGTAGGCAGACACGAAGAACACGCTGACGTTCGCCAGCCACAACATGGCCGTTGCTCGCAGCTTCGCCGAGCTACTAGCAGCTGCGTTGAGGTAGGAATCGTGCATCGCGGTTCTCCGATCGACCCCCAAAGCAGGGATTGATTGGACATACGGAACCGACGAGCGTGACCGGCCAGGACGTGAATTTTCGACAGCCAGTATCCGCAATGACCGGTTTCGCGCCGCCGCTCCGTATGTCCCAATGAGCGCCATCAAGCGTCTTCACCACCTCACTGGAGAACACATCATGAAAGCGGATTCAATGCTGCAGAAATTGGAGGGTTATTTGGTAGTCGCGGTTGCGGTCGTGTTGGTTTCCAGCCTGGCGTTTGCGCTATCGGGCACGTTCTCACCCGAGGACTACGGCGTGGCGACGGCGCAGAAGGCTTCGGTAAAGGCGTCTGCGGCGCCTTCGCTCGAGTCGACACCCGCGGTGCTGGAGCCCGCCCTGCGCAGCCTCGACGGCATCTCGTATCACGGTTAAGCCGAACAGCGACGGGAGACACTATGGAATCGAAAGACAACAACGCTGCCAACGTTGCTCCGCATTGGGCCGGCCCGTGGGCGGCCGGGTGGACCGGCATGCAGAGTCACTTGGCCACCGGGGCGCAGCGCCGCCCGGCAAGCTGGATCGCCGACAACGGAAGACCCCGACTGCACACGCTGCCACCGAACGCTCGGCGCCGCCTGCAAAGAATCGGCGTTGCCGCTAGCAGCCTCGCGGCGAGCGTATGGTTGTTGGGCGGAGTCTGGGTGTTGCAAAACATAAGGTAGGGCAACGCAGCCGGATGCATCGCCGTTGCCTCGCCGACATGATGAACGCCAGCACTACGTTTGGGTTCGCGCCTAGGCGCCTCTGTTAGCGCACGCGCACCAGCGTGGCGACGGTTGCCTGCCGGGTGTCGGGAGCGCGGCCAACGACTCGGATCGTCGCGCGCCGCGCCGACGCCGAACCCGCATACCACGACGAATGAACTGGAGCGGCCTGCGCTGTGCGCCGCATTTCGTCGAGTGCTGTAGCGTCATGCAACATCGTCACGCGCTCGTCACGGCTCAGTGAATCCGGTCCCTGTTGCAATGCGCGTTCGACGCGCTGCAAACCGCGGTCAGCGGCGAGACCCGATCGAGCAGAGCGCGCCACGCTTCGAACTACTCGGTAAACCTCGGGGTCCACCACCACGTCTGCGAAGCGCGGCAACGTGCGCGCGTCGCGCGCATAGCGCGCGGTTGCTGTCACTTCCAGAGGCGGCCGAGTCTCGTCGGGGGTCATGAACAGTTTCGCCCTGCGTGCCATAGCGCCGAGCGCCGAGTAACTCGTCAACACCGAGATTGGTATCGCCAGCAGCAGGCCCGCAGCAACCGGCGCCAGCCATGGCAGTACATCGGGCGCTTTCCACGCAACCAGCGCGATCCACGCGAGCCCGATCGTTGTCTGCAGCCCATGTCGCCGCAACGCTTGCAGCAGCGACGTCGACTTGTCTGCGCGTGCCGGCGACTTCCACTGGATCGACCAGCCCAGTAGCGCCGCAAAGACAAACAGCGTGTGAAACAGCATTCGCACCGGCGCGAGCAGCGCGCTCACCAGCGTTTCGGCAATCACGCTGAATATGAGCCGCGCGCTTCCGCCATAGGACGAGGCGTTACGAAGCGCCAGGAGAGTCGCCATGATCTTCGGCACGAACAGCACCGCGGCCACGGAGGCGAACAGCGCTACCGCATACTCGGGCCGCCAAGACGGCCACAGCGGAAACAGTTGATGCGGCACGACGAAATACTGCGGCTCGATATTCGCGTGCGCCAGCAACAGCCACGTCGACAGCACCAGAAAGCCCAGCCAGAGCGGCGCTGACAGATACGCCAGCGCGCCGGTGAGAAAAACCCACCGATGCACCGGATGCATGCCGCGCGCAAACATCAGTCGAGCGTTCATCAGGTTGCCGTGACACCAGCGGCGATCGCGCTTGACCTCGTCAAGCAGGTTGGGCGGTGTTTCCTCGTAGCTGCCGTCAAGGTCATACGCGATCCACACTCCGTACCCCGCGCGCCGCATCAGCGCTGCCTCGACGAAATCGTGCGAAAGAATTTCACCAGCCAGCGAGCCGCGACCCGGCAGCGCCGCCAGCACGCAATGCTTGGTGAACGGCGCGAGCCGGATGATCGCGTTATGGCCCCAGTAATGCGACTCGCCCAGTTGCCAGTAATGAAGGCCCGCGGTGAACACCGGCCCGTACACCTGGTTGGCGAACTGCTGCATGCGTGCATGCAGCGTGTCGCGGCCGACAGCGCGCGGTGCGGTTTGAATAATGCCGGCGTCCGGCCGCGCTTCCATCAGTCGGACCAAGGTCTTCAGGCACTCGCCGGTCATGATGCTGTCGGCATCGAGCACGACCATGTAGCGATATTTGGCGGCCCATCGGCGACAGAAGTCGTCGATGTTGCCGCTTTTGCGCTTTACGCGACGACGCCGATGCCGGTAGAACAGGCGCGATTCCGCTCCGAGCTCGTCGCGCAACGTGTTCCATGCATCTATTTCGGCAACGCAGACATCAGGATGCGCTGTATCCGACAGCACAAAAAAATCGAAATGTTGGAGCGCGCCCGCACGCGCGACCGACTCATAGGTCGCACGCAGCCCGGCGAAGACCCGGCGCACGTCTTCATTGCAGATGGGAATCACGATCGCGGTGCGGGCGTCCACCAGTATCGTGCCGGTCGCAGCGACCGAGCGCGATATCAGATGCCGGTCGCCGCCGGCTGCCAGCACGAAAAATCCCATCATTGCGGTCCAGAACCCCGCCGCGAGCCAGCACGACAGCAGCGCAAATACGACCAGCAATGTGCTCTCACCCCAGGCGATGGCTCCATCCACTGTCGCGTTCGCAGTCACGACGTTGGGCAGCAAACCGTTCAGCACGTACGTTGCGTAGAGCGCCGGCAGCAGCGACAGCGTTAACAGCAGCAGACGGCGGCGGCGGCCGGCACCGCAAGCAGGGCCATCGACGTCCGTCAGCCGCGGGTCGAGCCCGAAAAATCTGCGCAGCATCCACGACACAGGACCCACGCGCCCCCAGGGCTCGGGCGCCATCGGCGTGCGCAGCAGCGCGGGCACCGCAGGCGCAAAGGCGCCGGCTATTGAGTCAGGGGGACGATGTAGTTCCATGTCTCACTGACAACTTCCTTGCCGTTGCGCAAAATGGCGCGCACTTCAATGGGCTTTTCCTTGTCCTGGGTTCGCATCTGAACCACCATGCGCCAACTGCCGGTGGCGTCGTTGCGATGGATGGTGAGGTCGCTGCTTTGGCCGTTGCCGATCGCAACGTCTGCCTGCAGCGGAGCGTTGACCGGCAATTTGCGCAGTGCCGGCCCATCAAAATCGACCGTCAATTTCACGCTGTCGTTGCCTGCCGACGAGTTTCCGAAGCCGTGTCCGCGTCGGGTCTGCACCACCCACCCGTTCGGCGGGCGGCGGTCGGTATTCTTTAGCCACAGCATTCGATATGAGAAATCAAGCGGCGTGCCCGGCGGCGGCACAGTGTTGGGGACCCAATAGGCAACAATGTTGTCGTTGGCTTCATTCGGCGTGGGAATCTGCACCAGCTCAACGCGCCCTGCGCCCCACTTCGAAGCAGGTTGCACCCAGATGCTGGGCCGCAGCTCGTAACGCGCTTCCAGATCTTCATAACTGCTGAAGTAGCGGTCGCGCTGCATCAGCCCGAAGCCGCGCGGATCGTTCAGCGCGAAAGAAGTCACCAACAAACGGCGCGGGTTGACCAGCGGCCGCCAGATCCACTCGCCGCTGGCAGTGCTGATCGCAAGTCCGTCGGAATCGTGCACCTCGGGCCGAAAGTCCTCTGTCGGTGCGCGTTGATTCTCGCCGAAGAAAAACATCGACGTCAGCGGCGCCAGTGCGAGCTTGGCCACGGGCTCGCGCAGGTAGAGCCGCGATTGCACTTCGGTCACGGTCTCTTCGCCCGGGCGAATCGTGAACCGATAGGCGCCGGTGGCGCGTCGCGAATCGAGCAGTGCATAGATCACGAGTTGGCGCGCCCCGCTTGCGGGCCGCTCGATCCAGAACTGCTCGAAACGGGGAAATTCTTCGCCGCTGCGCTCGGCGGTATCGATCGCGAGTCCGCGCGCGGAAGCGCCGTAGCGCTGACCCTGGCCGAGCGCGCGAAAGTAGCTGGCGCCCAGAAACGACACCAGCTCGTCTTTGTATCCCGGCGCGGTCGCCACCACGTTCAGCGGAAAATGAACGCGAAAGCCGGCGAAGCCGAGCCTGCCGAGTTGCGTGCGATCGATCTTGTTGCGGCCGTAGTCGAAGGATGAGGGGTCAAAGGTGACCTCGTTGACCTGCTGTCCGACCACCTCGTAAATGTGCACCGGTTGGTCAAAGATGCCGCCCAGATGAAAAAACTGGATTTCGAACGGTAGTTTTTGTGCGCGCCACAGCGATTGGGTCGAATCGAAGCGAATGTCGCGTTGCTGGTCGTAGCTGAGTTCCTTCAGCAGCTTTGGCAGCTGGAACGCCGCTCTGGAGTAAGGTCGGTTGGCCAACTCGCGCGCGCGTCGGTCAACGTCGACAAAGCCGAACGCGTGCGCAGGCGACGCCGTCGCAGCGAGCAAAAAAGCGATGGCTGCAAGCCAAGGTGCCCGGATCATTGGAATAATTGCGCGCTGAAGGGCGCAACCAGTCGTAAAGCAAAGCTAGTGCCCAACCACTCTCCCAAGGACACCTAATGCGTCTGGTTCGACTTGCAAGCGGCGAGCAACTGCCCGCCCTCGGCCTGGGGACGTGGCGGATGGGGGAGACAAAGCGCAGCCGGACTGCCGAAGTCAGTGCCGTCACGACAGCGATCGAAATTGGTTATCGGCTTATCGATAGCGCCGAGATGTACGGCGACGGCGGCGCCGAAGAAATCGTCGGACAGGCTGTGCAGCAGGCTTTTCGGGCCGGCACCTTGAAGCGCGAGGATCTGACAATCGTCTCGAAAGTGCTGCCGAGCAACGCCAGTCACGCCGGCGTGATGCGCGCCTGCGAGCGCAGCCTGAAGCGATTGCAACTCGACATGATGGATCTTTATCTACTGCACTGGCGCGGGTCGGTGCCGCTGAAGGACACCGTCGCAGCATTCGAACAGCTACGCAACGAAGGAATCATCCGTCACTGGGGCGTCAGCAATTTCGATACGGCCGACATGCAGCAACTGTGTTCGCTTCCGGACGGCGCAAACTGCGTCGCCAATCAAGTTTATTACTCCGCCAGCGAACGCAATATTGAATTCGGTCTGCTGCCATGGCAGCGCGAAAATGGCATCGCGACACTGGCGTACTCGCCGATCGATCAAGGCGCACTGGCGCGCGATCCAACGTTCGCGACGATCGGCCGGCGCCATGGTGTCAGCGCGTCGAGTGCCGCGCTGGCTTGGGTACTACGCCAGCCAGATGTGATCGCGATTCCGAAAGCGGTCAGCGCTTCACATCTGCTGGAAAATTACCGCGCGTCGCAGCTGGAACTTTCCGCCGAGGATCTTGCGCAAGTGGATGCCTCATTTCCGCCGCCGACGCGGAAGCACAGACTCGCGATGACCTAACGCGCGCACAACGCGCCGGCAGCGCAGTACAATTTTTCCCGCGTCGTCGTTCATTTTGCCGTTTCACCCATTCGGCGCCTTCGAGGAGACAGTGCATGAATGCCTGCAACCGAACCACGCCCTGCATCCCCGCGGGCATCGCATTAGCCTTCGCATCCGCCTTCTCGCTGCAAGCGTCGGCACAGGGCAAGGATGACCTCTGGGAAGTTTCTACCAAAATGGCGATGCCCGGCATGCCGATGGCTATGCCGGCGCAGACGCAGCGCGTCTGTATTGGCAAGAACCAGAAAGATGAAGAGTATGTACCCAAGCAGGGCGACTGCAGCATGCTGGAGAGCAAGCGCGTGGGCAACAAGTTCACGTACAAGATGGACTGTGCCGGCAGTAATCCCGCGACCGTTGATGGCACGATTACATTCGGAGCCAACGTCTACGATGGCCAGATGCGCATGACGTTGAAACCGACCAAGGACACGATGGACTTGACGTTCACAGGCAAGCGTGTCGGCGACTGCGCCGCGACCAAGTAGCACTCGCGGGGAAGGCGGTCTCGTGCCGCTGCTATTCCAGCGTTAGCCCGCGCTGCTTGATCAACGCGTGCCAACGTCCTGGGTGAGCGATAAGCATGCAACGCCATGTACTCGAACTGTTCCACCCGGCGGTCCAAGCTTGGTTCGCGTCGGCATTTTCTGCGCCCACGAGCGCACAGGTCGACGCGTGGCCGGCGATCAAGGCGGGACAGCACGCGCTGGTCGCTGCGCCAACTGGATCGGGCAAGACCCTGGCTGCATTTCTGGCAGCGATCGATGCGTTGGTGCGCGAAGGCATCGAGCACGGTCTTAGCGACGAAACACATGTTGTCTATGTATCGCCGCTAAAGGCATTGTCGAACGATATTCAGAAGAATCTCGAGGCGCCGATTGCCGGCATTCGCGCTGAGCTTCAGCGGCTGGGATTACCCGACGTCGACATTCGCACGTTGGTGCGCACCGGAGATACGCCGCAAGCGGAACGCGAAAAAATGCGCCGGCGCCCGCCGCACATCGTCGTCACCACGCCCGAATCGCTGTACATCCTGTTGACCAGCAAGTCGGGACGCAAGATGCTGGCGACGGTCCGCACCGTGATCGTCGACGAGATTCACGCGATCGCGCCGAATAAGCGCGGCGCGCATCTGGCACTGTCGCTGGAACGGCTGCAGGCGCTGGCCGGGCGCGAGCTCGTGCGCATCGGATTGTCGGCCACACAGAAGCCGATCAGCGAGATCGCAAAGTTTCTGGTGGGTGCGAACGCCCATTGCGCGATCGTCGATACCGGGCATGTAAGGCAGCGCGACCTCGCGATCGAGCTTCCGCCGTCACCGCTCGAAGCGGTGATGTCGGGCGAAGTCTGGCAGCAGGTATACGACCGGCTGGCCGAGCTGGTGCGCGAACATCGAACGACGCTGATCTTCGTCAATACACGCCGGCTGGCCGAGCGCGCAGCGCGCTATCTGTCGGAGCGGCTCGGCCACGAGCACGTTACCGCGCACCACGGCAGCCTGGCGCGCGAGCAACGGCTCAGCGCCGAGCAGCGGCTAAAGCGCGGCGAGCTGCGTGCGCTGGTCGCCACATCGTCGCTCGAGCTGGGCATCGACATCGGCGACGTAGACCTCGTCTGCCAGATCGGAGCGACGCGGTCGATTGGCGCGCTGTTGCAACGCGTCGGCCGCTCGGGCCACTCGATCGGCGGAACTCCGAAGGGACGTCTGTTTCCGCTGTCGCGTGATGAGCTCTGCGACTGTGCCGCGCTGCTCGATTCGGTGCGGCGCGGCGAGCTCGATCAGATCGCTATTCCCGAGAAACCGCTCGATGTTCTGGCGCAGCAGATCGTCGCCGAAGCGGCCTGGCAGGAATGGCCCGAACATAAGCTGCGCACGCTTTATCAACGCGCCTACCCGTATCGGAACGTTACGCCCCACGAGTTCAACGAGCTGGTGCTGATGCTGTCCGACGGGTTTCACACGCAGCGCGGGCGGCGCAGCGCGCATCTGCACTATGACGCCGTCAATGGAATGGTGCGCGGGCGGCGCGGCGCCGCTTTAGCTGCGGTTACCTCGGGTGGCGCCATCCCCGATACGGCCGATTACACCGTGATGCTCGAGCCTCAGGCACAGGTGGTCGGCACCGTGCACGAGGATTTCGCGGCCGAGAGCATTCCCGGTGACGTGTTCCAGCTCGGTAATACGTCGTATCGCATCATGCGCGTCGAGCGCGGCACCGTACGCGTCGAGGACGCGAAGGGGGCGCCGCCCAGCATTCCATTCTGGCTCGGCGAAGCGCCTGGACGCACCGCGGAGATGTCGCAGTCGCTGTCTCGGCTGCGGCGGACGATTTCGGCGCGCCTCGACGATGGGGGCCGCGACGCCGCGGTTGCGTGGCTAGAGGACGAGGTCCAAGTCGATCGCGTCGCGGCGTCCCAGATCGTCGATTACCTCGCAGCAGCCAAGGCGGCGCTTACCGCGTTGCCGACATGCGATGTCGTCGTGCTGGAACGCTTCTTCGACGAGTCGGGCGGCATGCAGCTGGTCGTTCACGCCCCGCTGGGCAGCCGCATCAACCGCGCGTGGGGTCTGGCGCTGCGCAAGAGGTTTTGTCGCAAATTCGATTTTGAATTGCAGGCCGCGGCAACTGAGGATGCGATCGTGCTGTCGCTGGCGAGCAGCCACAGTTTTCCGCTCGCCGACGTGGCGCACTACTTGTCCGCGAAGACCGTGCGGCCGCTGCTGGTGCAGGCACTGCTCGATGCACCGATGTTCGGTACGCGCTGGCGCTGGAACGCAGGCTTCGCGCTCGCGCTGCTGCGGTTTCGAGGCGGCCATAAGGTCGCTCCGCAGCTGCAGCGAATGGCGGCTGAGGACTTGCTGGCGGCAATTTTCCCCGGTCAAGTCGGGTGCGGCGAAAACATCGTCGGGGATCGCGAGATTCCCGACCACCCGCTCGTGCGCCAGACGATCAATGATTGCCTGCACGAGGCGATGGACATCGAAGGGCTCGAGGCCGTACTGCGCGCGATCGAAAGCGGACACATCAATGTGCTGGCGCGCGACCTGACCGAGCCGTCACCGCTCGCGCTAGAAATTCTGGCTGCGCGGCCTTACGCCTACCTCGATGATGCTCCGCTGGAAGAGCGCCGCACGCAGGCGGTTCTCGCCCGACGCTGGATCGACCCGGAAACCGCGAGCGATTTGGGCAAGCTCGACGCCGATGCGATCCGGCGGGTGCGGGAAGAAGTGTGGCCCGAGCCGCGCAGTGCCGACGAGCTGCACGATGCGCTTATGAGCTTCGGATTCTTGAGCGAAGAGGAGGTCGCAACGCAGCCAACATGGCGGGCCTTGATCGAAGAGCTCGCCGGCGCAAGACGGATCACGCGCGTTGCACGGCAGACATGCGCAATTTACGTCGCGGCCGAGCGCTTGCCCGAATTCGAAGCGCTGTTTCCGGCGACCGAGCACGTTCCGAGCATCAAAGTGCCGCCGCAATACCGCAAGAGTTGGACACGCGAGGATGCACTCGTCGAAGTCATGCGTGATCGGCTGCAAGGCCTGGGGCCGGTGACCGCCCACGTGTTAGCTGCCCCGCTGGGACTCGAAGACGCAGAAGCTGAAGCGGCACTTGCGCGACTGGAAGCGGAAGGCACGATCATGCGTGGCAACTTCACGCCGGACGCAGGTGATCACGCAACCGAATGGTGCGAGCGGCGGCTGCTGGCTCGTATTCATCGGTATACCGTCAATCGGTTGCGCCGTGAAATCGAACCGGTCGAAGCGCGCGACTTCGTGCGCTTTCTGTTTGAGTGGCAGCGCGTTGCGCCGGAAGCAAGAGTCGAAGGCGCCGATGCGGTCGCGAACATTGTGTCGCAGCTCGAAGGTTTCGAGGCACCGGCGGCGGCGTGGGAAACCGAAATTCTTCCGTCGCGCGTGAATGAATATGACCCGGCATGGCTCGACGAGCTGAGTCGCTCGGGCCGCGTGGTGTGGACGCGCATCGCGCCGTTGAATTCAAGCGGCGAGCGCGCACCGAGCCCGGTACGCACGACCCCGATTGCGCTCGCTTCGCGGCGCAACCTGAATATCTGGGCCGCGCTTGCGCCGGATGACAAAGGAGTCGCACTTACATCGAATGCGCAGCAGGTCGTTCAGTTCATCACCGCGCACGGCGCCTCGTTTTTCGAGGAGGTCGTCGAGGGCACGACGCTGTTGCGCACCCAGGTCGAGCAGGCGCTTGCCGAGCTCGTCGCACAGGGCCTGATCAATGCCGACAGCTTCGGTGGTTTGCGTGCGTTGCTGGTGCCTTCCGACCGGCGGCGTACCTTCGACGGACAAAAGCGTCTGCGCCGCACTGCCTTGTTCGGGATTGAAGACGCGGGCCGGTGGGCGCTGGTTCGAAAACGGCGCGCACCGGAAGGTGCGGATATCGTCGAGCATGTCGCACGCACGCTGCTGCGTCGCTACGGCGTTATTTTCTGGCGTCTGATCGCGCGCGAAGCGCAATGGCTGCCGCCATGGCGTGAGTTGCTGCGTTGCTACCGCCGGCTTGAGGCGCGCGGTGAAATTCGTGGTGGGCGTTTTGTCGTCGGCCCGTCCGGCGAGCAATTCGCGGCGCCCGAAGCGATTGGGTTGCTGCGCGATATGCGGCGACGCGAACCGTCGGGTGCGCTGGTCAGCCTCAGCGGTGCAGATCCCCTGAATCTGGTCGGCATCCTCAGTCCGGGTGCACGCCTCGCCGCATTGACCGGAAATCGTGTGCTGTATCGCGACGGCGTGCCGATTGCAATGCTGGTAGCCGGCGAAGCGCGCTTTCTTGAACAACTCCCGCCCGAAGCCGAATGGACCGCGCGCAATGCGCTGCTGCGCCGGCAGGTACCGGCAACGCTTAAGTTTCTGGCGTGAGGTCAACGGTGCGCTCGCGTTCGAGCGCAGCGCGATCCCAATGCCCTAAATCTGCGGCAGCTTCATACGTCGTCTGCAGAAACTGCAGCAGTGCGTCATCCGGCGACTTTGACTGACGAACCGTGTCGTAAGGCAGGATAAATTCGCGCAGTTCGTTGCTGTAGAACGCGGTGTCGGGCATCACGCGCGCCCGGGCGAAACCCGCCGGCTCCGGGTACGCGTACGCATAAAACGCAGCGTATGAAACAGCGCCACCGCCCGGCCAGAAACCGCAGCTGCTGACCTCGTGCGAATACGCCTCGCGCGCGACCCAGTCAGGCAGATGCGGGACGCCGCCGGGATGCAGTGGCGCGCGCCGCCCCGAGAATCTTGTCACCGCCAGATCGGGTGCGCCCCAGAACAGATGCACCGGACTGCACTTGCCGATGAAGCGCGCGCGAAATTGCTTGAAGACGCGATCGGCCTGCGTTAGCGCGCGCCAGAAGCGATGCGCATATTCGGGATCGTAGGATCGATGCACTTGATCCTGGTCGAAACGGAGAGGGTTCTCGATTTCATTCGGAGTTGGATGAATGTGCACTTCCACATCGAGGCTTTTCAGCTCCTTCATCAACCGCGAATAGAAAGCAGCGACCGACTGCGGTGCGAGCGCAAACCCACCGTTGCGCGCATCGCTTGTCTCGATCGTCAGCCGGTGACCGATGAAGTCGAAGTCGATCTGAAAACTTCGCGCGCCCACGGCCATCGGCGACGTGGTCAGGCCTCTGCTGGTCACGTACAGCGTCACATGCCACGAATGATTCACCCAGGCGCTCGTCGCAAGTCTCACCTTGCCGACGATCTGTAGCCACAGATGCAATGTCTGATAGGTCTCGCTCCATGCCGCAAGCGGCAGATCGGGCCATGCGGCCTGCTCGCTGGTCATTCGAGCTATCTAGAGGACGTCCTGCGAAGCGCTTTGCGAACCACCGGCCGTGTCGGCTTACGGCGGGCGACTTCGACGAAACCTGCGCGGTCATACATCGATTTCGCGCCGAACCACATCGCATCGTCGACCGACGTCGTCGACTTATCGACCGGATACGCCTCGACGAGATTGACTTCGTTCGCGCGCGCCCAAGCGAGCGCGCCCTTCAGCGGCGCCGCCGCCACGCCTTGATGTCGGACTTTCGGATCGACGACGAAGCACACGATCGCCATACAGGCTTGTCGTCGACCGGCTTCATCACGGGTGAGCCCGCGAGTCGCGCGTATTGATCGCGCGGACCGAGTGAAACCCAGCCGACGGGTTTTCCATCACGGTAGCCAAGCAATCCGGGAACGACGCCGCGATCGACCAGCTTCTTCAGCGAACGCTTGCGCGCTTCGCGTGCGTTGAGATTTTTCGGAACGATCGTCTTGCCGCTTTCGCGATAGAACATGCACCAGCAGCCGCGCGCGATCGAACACCCCGGGCGCTCGAACAACGTCACCAGATCGTTCCAGCGTTGCGGTGTCAGCGGATGAATGTCAACTTTCATTCGAGCGTATTGGAGCTCGGGTTTGCTGTTTGCGCCGCACCTAGTTTAGGACGGCGAAAACATCGTTGTTCATCAGCGCTCGATTTTTATCAACGGATGAGGCGCCGCAGGCAGTGGCCTCATGTACAGGTGCATCACGGCGCGGAGTGCGCCTCGCGTACGGAGGTAGAGAACTCAATAGCGCACAGCGGCGCGGACCGTGGGCAGCCCCTTACCGCTGTGCAACGGCTGCTACTCAGCGCGCGGGCGGCGCGAGTCCGACCACTGAATCCTGTGGGTTGGCCCGTAAGGCCCGCGCGGGCTGTGCTTTCGGCGCATCTTCTTCGAAGCGCGTGTAGTCGCTCATCTGCAAGCCGTAGATCATTCGGGTGCGCGAAACGAATTGACGAAGCGATGCAACACTCTCCGCCGCCTTGGCACAGGCGGTGGCATCGGCGCGCGACAGCTGCGGCAGATCGCACTTGAATTCAGCGCGCGCGATGGGAACCACGGCGACCGACAGCAAGCCGGCGCAGGACAGGGCAACGCGGAAACGAGAAGAGTTTTTCATGTGGATCTCCGGTGAACCAAATGCAGAGGGGCACGGTGCGGCGGGCGGCCGTGTCCCAAGGTGCTGCGCTTTCGGCGTGCCGCCAGCACTTGAGAAGCGGTGATCAACGCCGGGCGGCCAAGGCGACGACTTGCGGCGCAGCGGCCTGAACTGTCGCCTGTGGCGCAGTCGCGTAGTCGGTCGCGAGGTAGTCGATAAACCCGCCGATCGATGCGGTGGTGACGACGGCAGCAGCAGCGAAGACGGAGCGGGCGGCGACGGATGGGGTGAATTCGCGGTTCATTTGAGACTCCTTTTTGGGTGGGCGTTGCGACAAACGAATCGTCTGCCCGATACCCCGTTCAGGTCTTTGGCGCACGCCTTAATCCGCCTTAATCGTTATGAATTTGCCCCCCGTGAGCGCCGTCGTGCCCAGTAAGCTTCGGCTCACAGGCAGAGGTGCTTAACCAGTTTCGACATGGACACCACGACCTTGGAGTTACGCTTCGGCGCCGCTCGGCTGGACGTCGAGCGGCGCCAGTTGTTGATCGACGGGCAGTCCGCCAAGCTCGGCGCGCGTGCCTTCGACGTGCTGCTGGCGCTGGTCGAGCGGCGTGACCGCACGGTGAGCAAGAACGAACTGTTCGAACTCGTCTGGCCCGGCGTGGTGGTCGAAGAAAACAACTTGCAGGTCCACATCTCAACGCTGCGAAAACTGCTCGGGCCGCAGGCGATCTCAACGATCCCCGGGCGCGGCTACCGCTTTACGCTCTCGCTCGATGGCCCGCATTCGGGCCCGACCGCGACCCCGTCTACGCCGGCCGTCGCCGCGGAATCCATTGCCGCTCGTGCGTCCGTGAAGCAGACGGCCGCGCTCCAGGTGCGAGCGCGCATGCGCACCAATTTGCCACTGCATTTGCCTCCGCTGCTCGGCCGGGAGGACGATCTGCGGCGAGTAAAGGCCCTAGTGCGCGAACACCCACTGGTGACGCTGGTTGGTGCCGGCGGCATCGGCAAAACACGCCTCGCACTCGCGGTGGCCCACGACTTAAGCGAGCTGTATTCCGACGGTGTATGGATCGTCGAGCTGGCACCGGTGTCCGATCTGTCGCTGGCGCTCGTCGCCGTCGCCCAGACGCTGAACGTCAATCTGGCCGGCAACCTGTCACCGCAGGACGTGCTGACCGAAGCGTTGCGCGATCAGACCCTGCTGCTGATGCTCGACAACTGCGAGCACCTGATTGAGCCTGTGGCTTCGCTGGCTGATGCATTGCTCAGGTCAGCACCCGGCGTGAGCCTGTTGACGACAAGTCAGGAGCCGCTGAAGCTCGCCAAAGAGCACCAATACCGTCTCGGCACGCTCGCGGTCCCCACTGATAACGATGACGCCGACGCTGCGGCGAGCTATGGCGCGATTGCATTGTTCGTCGACCGTGCCCAGGCGTCAGACCCGCGATTTGCGCTGACACCGGAGAACAGCCCGGCGGTGATCGACATCTGTCGTCACCTCGACGGCATCGCACTGGCCATCGAATTGGCCGCCGCGCGCGTTACATTGCTGGGAGTGAAAGGCGTGCGCGACAAACTGAGCGAGCGCTTCCGGCTGCTCAGCGCAGGCTCGCGCTTGGCATTGCGTCGCCACCAGACGCTGCACGCTGCGCTCGAGTGGAGCCACAGCCTGTTGTCGGTTCCGGAGCAAACGGTATTTCGCAGGCTCGGCGTGTTTGCCGGCGGCTTCACGCTGCAGGCGGCGCAGGAGCTCGCAACTGACGACCAGGTCCTCGATGAATGGTCGGTGCTGGACCATCTGGGCGCACTGGTGGACAAGTCGCTGGTTGTCGCCGAAGCCGGCGAAACACCACGCTACCAATTGCTCGAGACGACGCGGGCCTATGCGCTTGAGCAGCTGGCTCGCGCTGGCGAAACACAGACGATAGTCAAACGCCATGCGCTGGTTGTGCGTGGGATCTTCGAGCGGGCCGAAGCTGAACGATTTGGCGAGCAGGGCTCGCTCAGCATGGACGCCTTCCTCCAACGTCTGCGGCCGGAGTTGGACAACCTGCGCGCCGCGCTTGGGTGGGCGATGGATGAAGATGGCGATGCGGCGACGGCGATCGGGCTGGCAGCCGCCTCTGCCGAGGCCCTGAGCACCCTCGGACTGGCTCCCGAGGGCCTGCGACCGCTGGTAACCCTGCAGCAACGCGTCGACGATTCGACCGCCCCCCTGGTGGCCGCGCGCTTCTGGCATGTGCTGGGATATCTCGGCCGCGACGGGCGGGTAGCGCGCCAGGCCGTCCTTGACGCGTATGCCAAGGCTGAACGCATCTACCGTGAGTGCAACTCCCCGCGCAGGCTCTACCGCACGCTTCTGCAAAGGGCATGGGCCCTGGCACTCGGTAACCGGGTGGCCAAGGCTGAGCAGTTGCTGCCTGAAATTCGCGGCCTCGAAGAACCTGTCTGGCCAGGGTGGTTACTGGGCTTCCGCCTCAACCTCCAATCCTTGCTCTTCCACTTATTGGGCCAGCACGCTGACGCACTGGCCATGCATCGGGAGTGGCAGTCGCTGCTGCCAGACACGGGCGAAGAGCGCAGCCGGTTTGTGAGCATGGTGGGCCAGTGCAACGCGCTAAATTGCATGGGTCAGTTCGCCAAGGCGGCGACGCTCGCGCGCTCGGTGATCGAGCGGTGCCGGCTGCATCGGCTGGAGAGCAATTCGATGGGCTTCGCGCTGGGGCAACTGATCGCGGCCCTGACCGCACTGGACCTGCTTGACGAGGCGCGCGCGGCGCTGCGCGAAGCCGTGCCGCACTGGCGACGCGACGGCGTCGTGCTGCTGTTTTGCGAGCACTCCGCCTTGCTGGTCGCCAAGCTGGGCCGGCATACCGATGCGGCACGACTTGCCGGCGCCAAGGATGCGTGGCACCAGCGCGCCGGAGTCACGCCGCAACCCAATGACACGCGCTCACGAGCCGATTTGGTGCGATGGTTTGCAGAATCCCATATCAGTGGCGAAGACATTGAGCGCTGGATGCTCGAAGGTTCGCGGTTTGGTGTCGACGAGGTACTCGCGTTGTTGACCGAGAACGCAACGTTCGCGCCGCGTTAGAGCGGCGCAGGCACAACGGCCGACTATGCGGTCGGGTGGCCGCAAATCGATGCGAACGTCGGCACGTCCGGTAGAGCGGCTCGGCGGGTGCCGCCAAGCACGGTGACGACGCACAGGTTGCCGCGGCATGGTTTTCGCTGCGTTTCATCTGAATTTCAAGCCTGCGGTTGATGCCACGGATCGTAGGTGCCGAAGTTCCACAGATGCCCTTCGAGATCGCGGCATGAAAACCCGCGGCCCCCGTAGTCTTCGTCCTTAATCTCCGTCACGATCTTTGCGCCGGCCGCCTTCGCGCTCGCATACGCCACATCCGCATCGCCAACGATCAGATAGGCGCTTTGTGTCTCGCGCCCGCCGGTTTGATCGGGATGCGTCATCAGCCGCCCGAATTCGTCGTCGCGCATTGAACCGAGCATCACCATGCCGTTGCCGAAGCGCAGCTGCGCATGCACGACGCCGCCATGCGCATCGGGTACTACCAATTGCGGCTCGAACCCAAAGGCGCGCTGTAGCCAATCGATCGCCGCGGGCGCGTCACGGTATCGCAGACACGAAATGACAGTAGCAACGGTATCCTTGGCCGGCATGGCAACCTCAGCGCGAAGAAGGCAATGACCGCAGAATTTTCGCACGCACTTCCGCGCTGGAGCATCGGCGTGCCGATGGCCGCCATCGTTGCGCTCGCCGTCGTCTGGAATCGACCGCTCGAATGGGTGTCGCTTACTGTCGTCGCGCTCGCACTAATCGCAGCAGTGCTAGCCGCCGTACATCACGCTGAAGTGGTGGCACTGCGCGTCGGCGAACAGTTCGGCACGCTGATTCTCGCGCTGGCGGTCACCATCATCGAGGCAGGACTGATCGTCTCCGTGATGCTCGCGGGTGGCGCGACCGCTACCGTGGTTGCGCGTGACGCGGTTTATGCAGCGGCGATGATCGCGTGCATCGGCATCATCGGTGCGTGCCTGCTGGTGGGCGGACTGCGCCATCGAGAGCTTGAATATCGGATCGAAGGCACCAGTCCCGCGCTCGCGGTGCTGGTTGCATTGGCGACGCTGACACTGGTCGTGCCCGCTTACACGACGACGACTCCGGGTCCATCGTTTTCGACGCTACAACTCGCATTCGCCGGTGTGATGTCGCTGGCGCTCTACGGTGTCTTCGTGTTCGTGCAGACGGTGCGGCATCGCGATTACTTTTTGCCGTCCGATGTCGGAGATGAAGACAGCCACGCTTCGCCGCCGTCTCGAAAAATGGCGCTGACGAGCTTCGGCTTGCTCGCGATTAGCCTGATAGCCGTGGTCGGTCTCGCAAAATCACTCGCGCCGTCAATCGAAGCCGGTGTCGCTGCCGCATCGGCGCCACTCGCTGTCGTTGGCATCGCGATCGCAATGCTGGTACTGCTGCCCGAAACAGCGGCAGCCGTGCGCGCCGCGGCGCGCAACCGATTGCAAACCAGCCTGAATCTCGGACTTGGATCGGCGATCGCCTGTATTGGCCTGACGATTCCGACGGTCGCGGTCGTCGCGATTGTGATCGGCATGCCGCTTGAACTGGGCATTCCAGCGAAAGAAGCGGTGTTGCTGGTGCTGACGTTCGTGGTCGCAGTGCTGACGCTGGGCAGCGGACGCGCGACCGTGATGCAGGGCGCGGTGCATCTGGTGTTGTTTGCCGCGTTCCTGTTCCTGGCAGTCGTTCCTTGAATCACGCGCACCAGATACATCGAGCAGGGTCCGGATTCTGCTTGTCGCACTTGCAGCGCTCCATAGGTAGGCAATCCCGGCTTGACAGCCCCTACGCCGCACCCGTATGGTCAACCACGACTCATATGACGGGGGCGCCAGACTCCCGCCATCACAACATTGGAGACATTCATGAAAGCATGGGCGAAGCTCTTCGCTGCTTTGAGTCTCGCGGCGTTCGCCGCGGGCCCGGCAATCGCGCAGGAAATCAAGATCTCGCACCAGTTCAAGGCAAACGCCGATGGCCGCGACCAGGCTACCCGTGTGTTCGTGCAGGAGGTCAACAAGGCTGACAAGAGCCTGAACTTCCGAATCTATCCATCGAGCTCGCTCGGTATCAAGCCGGTGGCCCAACTCGACGCGCTGCAAAACGGAACGCTCGAGATGGCGGTGTTTCCGATGTCGTACGCGGTGGGCAAGGCAGCGGAGTTTTCAATCATCATCATGCCGGGCACCGTGCCGACCCTCGATTACGCGATGAAGCTCAAGGGCACGCCGTTTCACGACAAGCTGCAGAAGCTCGCCGAAGACAACGGCATCCATATCGTGACCTGGTGGTGGACGCCAGGCGGCTTTGCCACCAAGGATCGCGAGATCACCGGACCGAAGAGCGTCGACGGCCTGAAGATGCGCGCCGCCGATCCCACCTTCGAGACGATGCTGAAAGCCGCCGGCGCCTCGGTGGTCAGCATGCCGTCGACCGAGATCTATCCGTCGCTGCAATCGGGTGTATTAAATGGCACGCTGACCTCAGCAGAGACCTTCGTCAGTATGCGTCTTTACGAACAGACCAAGTTCGCGACGGTGCCGGGCAAATACTCGCTGTGGATGCTGCTGCAGCCGCTGGTCATGTCCAAACAGCACTGGGACAAACTGACGCCGCAGCAGAAGAAGGTCTTTGAGGCTGCGGCCGATAAGTCCGATCAGTTTTTTCTGGGCCTGCAGCGCGAGGCGGTTGACGACATGACGAAGGCGTACAAGAAGGCCGGGGCCAAGGTGCACGAAATGTCCAAGGAAGAGTATGACCAGTGGATCGTGCTCGCCAAGGACACCGCGTGGAAGGAATTTGCCTCGAAGTCGCCGCGTTCAAAGGAGCTGCTGGATTCGTTGCTGCAGGTGAAATAGGGCGCCCAACGATAGGAACACGGGCCGGGCAACCGGCCCGCCTCGCGTCTGGAGAAAAAAATTAAGCGTTTCGTTGCCGCAGTTGACCGGCTGAGCACCGCCTGCGCCGTGGTCGCCGCCGTGATGCTCGCGCTCGCGGCGCTGGTCATCTGCTGGAACGTCATCTACCGCGCCACCGGCGCTTCGACCTACTGGCAGATCGAGTTCTCGGTCTACATGATGGTGGCGTCGCTATTTCTCGCCTCGCCTTATTGCTTGATGACCAACGGCCATGTGGCGGTCGACCTGCTGTCGCACTACCTGCCGGCCAGGGCTTCGCGCGGGTTGGCGATTGCGGTGATGCTGATCGGGCTTGCCGTCTGCGTTTACCTCGCGATCATGGGCGGCATTCTTACTTACGACGCGTTTGGTCGTGGCGACCACACCGAAAGCACTTGGGCGCCGCTCAAGTGGCCGCTGTTCCTGACCATGCCGGTCGGCCTCGCGCTGACCGCGCTGCAATACCTGGCCGAGTTGCTGCGGCCGCCGCAGGCGGTTGCATGAAAAACGAGCTGCAGATCGGTCTGCTGATCCTGGTCGTCACGCTGGTGGTGCTGTTTTCGGGCATCCCGATCGCCTGGGGGCTGATCATCGTCACGGTTGGCTTCCTGCTCGTGTTCCAGGGCCCGGCGACGCTGGCGAATGTGCCGGTGTTGATGATGGACGAGCTGTCTTCGTTCGCGCTGCTGACCATTCCGCTGTTCGTGCTGCTCGGCTCGGCGATCGGCGCGTCGGCCGCAGGCCGCGATATCTACGAGTCGCTGCATCGTTGGCTCGACCGCGTGCCCGGCGGTTTGGTGATTGCCAACATTCTCGCGTGCGGCGTCTTCTCGTCGATCTGCGGCTCGAGCCCGGCGACCGCGGCCGCGATCGGCAAGGCCGGCGTGCCGGAGATGATCAAGCGCGGCGTGCCGCCGGCGCTCGCCACCGGCTCGATCTGCGCCGGCGGCACGCTTGGCATCCTGATTCCACCTTCGATCACGATGATTCTGTATGGCATCGCTACCGAGACCTCGATCGGGCGCCTGTTCCTCGCCGGCGTAATCCCCGGTGTTCTGTTGGTAGTGTTGTTTTCGATCTACGCGTGGGGCGCGACGCTGCTTGCGCGGCGTGCGCTGACAGTCGACGACGTGCCGCCCTACACCTTTACGCAAAAAATCGAGGGGCTTGGGCGGGTTTCGCCCTTTATCGGCATCGTCATCGCGATCGCGTACGCAATGTACGGTGGCCTCGCGACGCCGTCCGAAGTGGCGGCCATCTCGGCGGTGCTGGCGCTGGTACTCGTGATCGTGATTTACCGCGCGTGGCGCCTTGAGGACCAGTGGCGCATTTTTCGCGAGACGGTGCGCGAGTCGACGATGATCCTGATGATCATCGGCGCCGCGGCGGTCTTTTCCTACATGATGTCGCTGCTGTATGTGACGCAGACGGCAGCGCAGGCGTTGGTGGATTTGAACCTGAACCGCTGGCTATTGATGGGCGCGATCAATGTGTTCCTGCTTCTCGCGGGCTGTTTTCTGCCGCCGGTCGCGATCATCCTGATGGTGATGCCGATTTTGAGCCCGGTGCTCGAAGCGAATGGTTTCGATTTGATCTGGTTCGCGGTGATCCTGACGATCAACATGGAGGTCGGCCTGATCACGCCTCCGGTGGGATTGAACCTGTACGTCCTGAAGGGCGTGGCGCCCGACGTTCCGCTCACGACCGTGCTGCGCGGCTCGCTGCCGTTCGTGCTGCTGATGTTCCTCGCGATGGTGCTGATCGCCGTGTTCCCGCAGATCGCTCTATGGCTGCCAAATCGAATGATGGGAGCCGGCTGATCCGACGCCTGGCGACTCGCGGAAGCACCGTGTCAGTCTCAATCCGGCCAATGCACTGGCTAGTCGCCCCGACTGAGCAATCCGCGAATTAGATTGACGCGCGGCAGATTGTCGCGCTGCATTAGCTGCAGATGGCCGAAGGAAAACGGCGTTACGTGGAGCAAATCGCAGACGTGACTACCGACGCGCGCGAGCCAATGCGGAACTGTGATCGTCAGCGCAGGCGGTGCGTTCGCGCCGCACTGCTCGACACGCAATCGCGTTAGGTATGCACGGACCGTCATTTCCGCTTCACCACCGAGTTCGATCTCGCGCGACGGCAGTTTTTCGACTTCGCACAGCATGGCAAGTGCGATACCAAGATCATCGACATCAAGCGGCGCGACGCGTCCCTGCGCACTGGCGGGGATAAAGTGCACCGGCCAGCGCGCAACCTTGCGAAACCAGCGTGCGCCGTAGCCGTCGGCACCGTCGAGCAATGACGGCCGCACGATCCCGCAAGCGAACGATCGCGCGAGCAGCGCCGCTTCCCCATGGCGCTTGGACGTCAGAAAGCCGCTCGTCACGCGCTGATCGAGACCGAGTGCGGACACGTGCAGCAAGCGGCGAACGCCCGCCATGATGCAAGCATCCGCGAGCGCAGCGGGCGCCAAGTGATGGACTTTCTCATACGTCTCAACGCCACGCTGGCGCAGGATGCCGACGCAGTTCACGACTACATCGATCCCGTCCAGCAGCGGCCGCCATGCATCGGTGGTTAACAGCTGCTCGAATCGCACGGTGCGGCGTTCGCATCGATGTGCTTGCAGCGGAAGACGGCGCGCGGCACGTTCGGGATATCGACTGCCGATAATGACTTCGTGCTGACGATCCAGCAGCGCCGCCACCGCATGGCGTCCGACAAAACCGGCGCCGCCCAGCACCAAAACACGCATCGTCCGCGTCAGTCGACCTGCAATGGACGCACAATGGGCCCGCCACAAAGCCACGCCTGCAGGCATTCGGTGACGCCGCGCGCAAACGCTTCGAACACCGGTTCCGAAACGAAGCCAATATGCGGAGTCAGCACGACATTCGGGAGCGAACGCAACGGATGATCGACTGCCAATGGCTCTTCGTCGTAAACGTCGAGTGCCGCCATCGCTGGCCTGCCTGCGCGCAATGCGACCAGCAACGAAGGCATGTCGATCAACGCGGAGCGTGACGTGTTCACCAGCACCGCATCCTCGCGCATACACGCCAGCCGCTGGGCGTTCATCAACCGGCGCGTTTGGACAGTCGGCACCAGGTGGAGGCTGACCACCTTCGAGGAAGCCAGCAATTCCTCTAGCGACACGGCCTTCGCACCTTTGTCGGCCGCACGTTCCGGCGTCATGCGCGGGCTCCACGCGACAACGTGCATGCCGAAAGCCGCGGCGACGCGCGCCACCCGGCCACCGATCTCGCCCAGTCCGATCAAGCCAAGCTGTTGGCCAGCCAGCACGCTTGGCAGCGGTTGATCGTCGCGCCAACCGCCGGTGCGCATCGCCGTGAACTTCGCTTCGAGCCGCTTTTCTGCTGCAAGAATCAGCGCCCATGTCAGCTCGCACGTGCTCTCCTTCGATGGGCCCCATGTGGTGTGGCTGACCGGAATATCGCTCGACGCTAGCGCCGCCGTGTCCAAGGCGGTGTTGCGCGCGCCGGTAAAGATCACGTAGCGCAACTTCGGCAAGCGCTCGATCAGATCAGCGCGAAGCGGCGTGCGGTCCCGCACCAACACGATTGCGTCCGCGTCAATCAACGCCGTATGCAGTGCTGTTCCGCGCAGCGGATCGTGATTCACTTCCACGTCGGCGCGACGATCGATCTCGGACCAGTCCGCCAGCCGTCGCAGCGAGCGCTCATAGTCGTCGAGGACGACAACGCGTGGCCGCTTGGGTCCGCTCACCAGCGCCCTGCCATCACGGCCGCGCGATCGCAGTCAGCGCGTGCACGTCGGCCGCTTCGCCGATGTTCCACGCTGCAGCGATCAGCGCTTTCGTCTTGTTCTCGCCGATGACAGACGCGCTCAATGCCGTGAACTTTGCGTCCAACTGAGCATCGGTCATCGGCCGCTGCAACGAACCGATTGCATGCTCGACGGAAACATGTTCGCGCCGGCCGCCAACAAGTATCGCGGTCACATCAACCGAAGCCTCATCGATGCTTTGATCGACGATCGCGACAATCTTGCGCCGAAGCTCGACCACGTCGGCGCGGTTGACGATCGCATCAGAGAACTCATGCTCCCCGGCGCGGCCAAAAATGAGCCCGACCGCGCCGCCGTGATACACACTGAACTTGCCTTGCAGTCCCTCCACCGGGTCCTTCTTGCCTGTCAACTCGAGCACCAGCGAATGGACTTTTAGCTCGATACGCTCGATCTGCTCGGCTCGCACGCCGCGCTCGCGCAACTGAACGCACCCGTCGATGGTAGGGTGAATCACGATGCCGCACGCAAATGGCTTGTACGTGTTGAACGAGATCTCGAAGCGCTCGCCGAGCTCGGCGGTGACCTCGTTCCACGCATGCTTGTCCGACACGACCTGCACGAAGCCGCGCGGCGCCTCGATCGCCTTCGCGCTCGCCGTGAATCCGTTCTGCGCAAGCAACGCCGCCATCAACCCGGCGCGCGCGGCGCCGCCCGGGTGAAACGGTTTCATCATCGTGCCGAACTGTTCGCGCACGCCGATCGGCTGCGACGCAGCGATGCCGAGCGCCATCGTGGTGCGCCGTTCATCGAGTTGCAGCAACCGCGCGCACGCAGCCGCGGCGCCGAACATGCCTGTCGAACCGGTGATGTGCCAACCGCGGTCGTAGTGATCCGGATAGATCGTGTTGCCGAGCCGGCATGCCACGTCGATGCCGAGCACCAATGAGTCGATCAATTCTCGGCCCGATGCGCCAGTCAATTCGGCCAGCGCCAGCGCTCCAGATGCGACCGGGCCGGCCGGATGGATGATCGTCTTCAAATGCGTGTCGTCGAAGTCGAATGTGTGCGACGTGATGCCGTTGATCAATGCGGCGCTTGCGATGTCGACCCGTTCGGTGCGGCCGAGCACGGTTGCCTGCGGCGCAGGCTGTAGCATCCGTACTGCGGCGAGCGCCGCGTCAGCCGCCGGGTGCCGCGCTGCGCCCACCGCACAGCCGATCCAGTTGAGCAGTGTGCGATGGGCTTCGTGTTCAACCGCGTCGGTCCAGCCGCGCGACGGGTGAGTTGCAACAAAGCGCGCCAGGATCTGCGTGATCGCAGGTGCTTTCAGGTCGGCGGCAACCCGCGTGTTACGCGCCATCAGTGATCACAACCGAGTCCTCGTCACGAGTCGAACGGCCAATAATCGCATGGCCACTACTGGCCGAGCAGATGCAACACCACTTCGCGGCGATGTGCACGCAGCCGATGCTCGATCAGATAAATACCCTGCCATGTGCCGAGCACCAGTTCGCCTCCGATCAGCGGAATGGATAGGTGCGTTTGGGTCAGCGCGGTACGGATGTGCGCCGGCATATCGTCTGCGCCCTCTGCAAGGTGCTCGAACAGCGTATCGCCGTCGGGCACCAGGCGCGCCAGAAATCGTTCCAGATCGCGCAGCAATTCCGGATCGGCGTTTTCCTGGATCAGCAAGCTGGCCGACGTGTGTTTGATGAATACCGTCAGCAATCCATTGGCGACACCGCTCGACTTCGCCCAGCGCTGCACATCACCCGTGATCTCGACGAAGCCTCGCCCCGAAGTTCGAAACTGCAGAAGGGTGTGCGCTTGCCGCATCCACGCAATCTACGCCGGCCGGGATCAGACCAATCGTCACGTACGATTCAGCCCTGATGCGTATTGACAGCTCGCAATGAAGCCGAACTTTCTCGTGATTCTGATCGACGATCTGCGCTACGACGAGTTCGGAGCGGGCGGCCATCCGTACATGAAGACGCCGAAGATCGATCGCCTGGCCCATGAGGGCACGATCTTCGAGCGCGCATTCCACACCACCCCGATTTGCTCACCGAACCGCGCCTCGATCGTTACCGGTCAGTACGCCAGCCGGCACGGAATCATCGACAACGTTGCGCGCGATGCGATGAGCCATCGGCTACCGAACTACCACCTCGAATTACAGAGGCTTGGTTACGAGACCGCACACATCGGCAAGTGGCACATGGGCAACGACGGCATGCCGCGCCCCGGCTACGGCACATGGGTCAGCTACGACGGCCACGGCAAGCTAAACGACCCGCGTTTGAATCATGATGGCAAGTACGTGCAGCACACCGGCTACATCACCGACATCATGAACGGGCTGGCGGTCGAATTCCTTCAACGCAAGCGAAGCAAGCCGTTTTCACTTTTCTTCGCGCACAAGGCGGTGCATCCGGATGCCGAGCAGGCCGCCGACGGAACTTTGCGCATCTCTGCGCAAGGCGGCTACGTCGTCGCTGACCGCCACAAGAATCTTTACCGCGACGCGGTGTTTCCGCCTACGCCGAACATGTTGCCGCCGGCTGACGTGCTCAAGAGCAAGCCGGCGTGGGCCGACAGTTTCGCGCTGAAGTCGAGCGCAGCATCGCGCGCCATCCTGGCGGCGTTGCAGTCGGGCGAGCAGGAGGAAATCCGATTGCGCGCCCGCATGATGGCCGCGGTCGATGAAGGCGTCGGGACCATTGTCGACGCGCTGGAAAAGAGCGGCGAGCTAGACAACACATTCATCGTCTTTCTCAGCGACAACGGGTTCTTCTTTGGCGAGCACGGACTCGGGCCCGAGCGGCGCTTCGCCTATGAAGAAGGAATTCGCTCACCGTTCGTGGTCCGCTATCCGCGCCGGGTGAGAGCAGGCACTTGCCGGCGTGAGCTCGTTATCTGCCAGGACCTCGCGCCGACACTGATCGAACTGGCTGGGGGCAAACCGGGCGCGCAGATCCAGGGGCGCTCACTGCTTCCGCTGTTTTCAACGCGGCGTGTGCCGTGGCGGAAGTCGATCTTGATCGAATACTGGGCTGAGCAGGCGCTGCCCTGGCTGGTCGGTATGACCTACAAGGCGGTGCGCACCGATCGCTACAAGTACATTCACTGGGTCAACCGCGGTCGCGCCGGAGAGCTCGACGAGCTCTATGACCTGGAAACCGATCCGTTCGAGATTGACAATCTGAATCGCAGCCGCAAGCTGGCTGCGGTACGCAGCAAGCTCAGGCGTGAATTGAGACGTCTCGTCGCGGACGCCGTCGGGTTACAGGACTAAAGCGCGATCGGTCCCCGTGTCACGCAGGCAGTGGCAGCGAATTCGCGTCGCGCACCAACAACGATGAACCATCGGCCTGCTTGCGGAAGACAGAGTGCGCACTGCCCGAGCGCTTGCTCGCCATCGGCGCAGCACGGCTCCCACATCGCCCGCCGCCGTTGCGCGGCGCCATTGGTCAACAAGGTCGCGGATCGCTTGCTCGTGTGGACTCATATCAAATTTAGTCTGCCTTCGCCCCCGACGCCTTGACGATTGGCACCCAGCGCGCCAGGTCCTCGGCAATCAGTTTGCTGAATGCTGCAGGCGCAAGCGGCGGCGACAGGTCAAAACCCTGCGGCGCCAGCTTTTCCTTGGCTTCCGCACCGACAAAAATCTTGTTCAGCTCCGCATTGAGCCGGTTGACGACGTCCGGCGGAGTCCCCGCCGGTGCGACGAAACCGAACCAGGTGTTGACTTCGTAGCCCTTGATGCCCTGTTCGTCGAGCGTTGGCACATTGGGCAGCAACGGCGAACGGGCAAGACTGGTGACGCCGAGTGCCTTGACCTTGCCCTCTTTGATCTGGCCGATCACGGTCGGCGTGTTAAAGAATCCCATCGTCACTTCGTTGGTCATTACCGCAAGCACTCCCTGCGGCGCGCCCTTGTACGGCACGTGCACTAGCTCGGTACCCGTGAGGCGCGCAAACAAGACACCCGACAAATGATGGCTGGTGCCGGCGCCGCCGGACGAGAACGTTGACTCGCCGGGTCGGGCCTTCGCGACCGCGACGACATCCGCCGGCGCATTAGCCTTGCTGGTTGGATGCACGATCATCACGTTCGATACGCCGCCCAGCAATGCGATCGGCGCGAAATCTCTGATCGATTCATAACCAGGCTTGGCATAAATGCCCAGGTTGAATACCAGCGTTCCCTGCGAAGCGAAGCCGATCGTGTAGCCGTCCGGCGCTGCGCGTGCGAGTTCAGCCATCGCGATCGTGCCACCTGCGCCGGCTTTATTTTCGACCACGACCGGCTGCCCGAGCGCTTTGCCCAACTCCTGCGCGGTGAAGCGCGAAGCGATATCGGCCGTACTTCCGGGCGCCAATGGAACGATCAGCCGGATTGGCTTCGATGGATAAGCTTGCGCAAACGCAGGTGCGGCAACAAGCGGCAGCGCCGTCGCAATACCGAGGCAAAGCAGGCGGCGCACGCCGAGCGGGCTCACTCGCATCTTGAATTTCTCACGGCTTAATACTGCTGCAGTAACGCAGGACCGCGAGTATAGGTCGCCGCGCGGCTGGATCGACGCATCGCCCCGGTGGTTATTGCGAACTACACTGCGAGCCGCTGCGGGAAACCATCCGTGTCAGAGAAATCGCCGAGTTCGACCCCAGTCGTTCGCCATTTCAGGCAGATCCTGCTGTGGCCACTGCAACTGATGCCGATTCCGCCGGGCTCGCGGTTGCGCGAACACTGGGAAGTGGTCGATCGCGAAGGCGGCGGTAACCAGTGGCGCGCGCTGCTTGACGAATACGCGCCGGACGGCAAGAAGTTCGGACTGCGCCACTACAGCGAGTTCGTTTCGTTTCTCCCATACGTGCAGCGCTTTCTGTACGGTGAGAGCCGCGCGCAGAAGGAACGCGCAAACCGGGACGTAGAACCGGGCAGTTCGCCGATACGCGTTTTCCGGCGGCACGACGTCGCGTCGGTGCGAATGGTGACGCACGCGGGCGCTGTACCGATCGTTTTGTCGATCGCGCACATCGATCTCTATTTCTTCTACGACATCGATGTCGTGATGCTGAACGTCGAAGTCTATGGTGACAACCTGGAGCTGTCGCAAGCTCAGGAGTTGTTGTATCGGTTCGGCCGCGCCTACCCGGCCGGCTGGGATGAAAATGGCGATGGACTGCACTGCCTGCGCAGCCTCGAATGGCTGGCGGCGGACGGCGCGGTACTGGCGAAATCGGATTCCGGCGATCGCGGAAAATTCCTATCGTTTGTCGCAGAGCATCGGTCGCCGCGCATCAGCTCGCATTGGGCGTTTTTGCTGCAGCCGTTGGTGGTTGATCACGCGGATCCGCTGGCCGAGGTTCGGTGCCGACAGATCGAGTACTACCGCATGCCGGTAATGGGCCTGGTCGCGGTCGATACGCCGCGCGAGCTTTCGCGTAACGATTTCATTCGCCTCGGCTTGGTCGTCGGCGCCAGCAGTGCGCAGACGTTGCCTTATTCGGAGCGCCACTTGGCGGATTTTGAGCAGCGCTACTGCTATGACCGCTTCTGGTGCGAGGTCGGCCCATCGCCGAACACACGCTATCTGGCAAGCGGCCAGGCGCTTGTGGTCGTGGGGGACGCGCAATCAAAATATTTCCTGGATGCGGAAAGCGGCGTGCTGGCTCAATTCCGGCACCAACACTTCCTGCTTTTTCTGATCGCCCACTTTCAGCGCGCCGCGCTGTTGATGTTTTCCGATCGCCTGGCGGAAGCTTTGAAGCGGCTGCACATTGGAGTTGCTGAGTCGGTAAAGCGCTTCAAGCGTGCGATCCGACAGCAATTCGAGATCTTCTTGCGCTTCACGCACCGCTACTGGTTTCACGAAGTATCCGAGCAGTCGCAGGTGCGCTCGCTGTTCGAGCTGACCGGCAATCATTTGAAACTCGACGCCCTGTATCAGGAAGTCAAGGACGAGATGTACAGCATGGATCAATACCTGGAAAGCGATAGTGTGCGGCGCCAGGCCAACACGGTGCTGCGACTGACTGTGGTCACGACGTTCGGCCTGATCGGTACCGTTACTACCGGCGTTCTCGGAATGAACCTGATCGGTATGACCGAGGTTCCGGTAATCGACAAGGTCGTCTTTTTCGTGCTGGTACTTGCGCCGATAACATTTCTGACGTTCTACACAATCGTCAAATCGCGCCGCTTGTCCGACTTCCTCGACGTGCTTTCCGACGAAAGCGTATCGGCGCGTGCCAAGCTGTTGGCACTCCTCGACGTCTGGCGCAAGAAAAAACCGCAAGCAGACTAGACGTCGGACAACATGGCGATGCGATCGCGGCCGAAGTGGTTCACGGTTCATCGCTGGCTGGGGACCTGCATCGGCATATGGTTCGCGCTGGTCGGACTCAGCGGCGCCATCCTGGTTTTTGAAGATCCGATTGATGCATGGCTCAATCCCAGATTGCTGACCACCGCAGCACGCGGTCAGCAACTGAGCGCACAGACGATCGTCGAGCACGCGGAAGCCGAATACCCGCTGGGTCTGGTCGAGAAGATCAGGTTTCCGGCCAGTCAGGGCGAGGTCTACCGGCTGACGATGCGTGCGAGGCCTCGGCGCGTCGGCGCCGAGCGCATCGAAGCGATGTTCGATCCGGTTTCAGGCATCTACCTCGGATCACGCTCGCTCGAATCGCTCGGGATTGCGCCGCCCGATCTGCTGCGAACGCTATACGAGTTTCATCGCAATGTGCTGCTCGGCAATCCCGGCTCGAACATCGTCGGCATCGCCGGGCTGCTGCTGCTGACCTCGGCGATCACAGGCATCGTGCTGGCCGCGCCGCGCACACGCGCCGCGCTAAGGCGTCTGGTGTCGGTCAATCCACGCACGTCGTCGACGCGAATCGCGTTCGACTTTCACCGATCAACCGGCGTCGTATTCGCGCTCACTCTTCTGCTGGCAACACTGACCGGTGCCACGCTGGTCTATGTCAACTACGTACGCGACATCGTCAGCTTGTTTTCGAATGTCGCGCCATTTCCGACAATTCCATGGCAACCGCAGAATGCCGGCGAGCCGCTGCAGCTCGACCGCGTGATCGCCGATGTTAGGCAGCGTTTTCCGCAGCACACACTGCTCGAAGTGCACGGCTCACCGCGCCAGATGGCGGGCCATCTGTATTACCTGAAGCGTTCGGGCGACGTCCACCGGCTCGGCGACACCATCGCGTGGATCAATCCACTGAGCGGCGAAATGATGATTGAGCGCAGTCCGCGTACGCGCACACTCGGCGAAGGCTTCATGCACTGGCTGTTCCCGCTTCACAGCGGCACCGCCTTTGGGACCGCCGGCCAGGTGGCGATGTCTGCCACCGGCATCGTGCCGTTGCTGCTGGTATTTACGGGCCTCTGGGTCTGGCTGCGGAAGCGCCGCGGCGAACGAATTTCCCGAGAGAAAAAAGTCGCGCGCTTGCAGCTCGTGCGCTCCAGCACGGTGCAGCCTTAAATGCCCCTCGGCGCCTGGGGCACCGGCTCAAAATTAACCGCCGGCGAGTCATCCTCGACGCGCGGCAGGACGCGCGTCGTTCGAATCACGGTCTGGCGCCACGCCAGCGCCGCCAGCACCAGCGCCGTAGCGCCGGCAAACAGCAACGACGAACGCAATCCGTAATGCTCGCCGAGCCACCCACCGAGCAGCGCGCCAGGTCCGGCGGGCAACAGGATTAACCAGCGCATCGTGCTCGTCATGCGGCCGAGCAGCGGCGCGGGAGTGACCGCCTGGCGCATTGCCAGGAACGTGATGAAGATCAGCACCGCGCCGACACCGAACATCATCAGCATCGTCGCAAACATCAAGACCCCGGGCGCCGATGCCGGCGCGATCGCTCCGAGCAGCCAACCTGCTCCGCAGATCGCGATGCCGAGCACCAACGTTGGACCGGGGCCGAGTCGACGCGAGATCCGATTGCCCACCGTGCTCGATGCGATGGTGCCGACACCCAGTCCGACGAAGCACAAACCGACCGCGCCTTCAGACAACCCCAGAATGCGCGTTGCAAACAGGATCTGCACCACGAGTGCGGCGTGATGGCACATTTGCCAGACGCCGACGATGCACGCCATCGTCACCAGCAAGCGGTGCTGCGCCACAAAGCGGAGTCCGGCGCGCATCGCCGGCCAGAACCGCGACGCCGCCAGCTGCGCGCCCTCCTGCACCTGAATGCCGCGCAGGATCGCCGCCGAAATCGCCAGCAGCACTGCGTCCGCGAGCAGTGCGATCGGCGCTCCCACCAGTTTGATCAGGACGCCCGCCGCGCCCGGGCCGGCGACATCGGCCGACGACGCGGCCAACGCGTTCTTCGCATGGGCCTCGACCAGCCGCTCGCGCGCGACGACCTGCGTCAGCACGATCTGCGCAGCGCTGCCGGCGATTGTCGCCACGGTGCCGATTGCGAAACCGACGACGTAGAGCCATATCATCGACAGCCAGCCCAGCCACCACGCAAGCGGCACGCTAGCCACGACCAGCGCCAACAGCGATTCGCCGATCACATACACGGGCAGCTTCCGCACGCGGTCGAGCCAGACGCCAGCGGGCAGCGAGAACAGAACGAAGGGCACCACCTCCATCGCCGTCAGCAGACCCATCTGCGTCGGCGTGGCGTGCAGCAGCACCGCTGCCGTCAGCGGCAGCGCAAGCATCGTCACCTGACCTCCGAACGAGCTGATCAGGATCGATGTCCATAGGCGGCGGTACGTGGCGTCGCGCAGCAGATCGTCGGGCGCGAGCCGAAGTTGCTCGATTGCGAGCGCAACGTAGCGTCGCAGCGACCACGCTGCGAAGTTGGAACTCATGCAAACTATAGTTGTGTCTGACCCGGCCGAAGCTTAGCGAGTCTGCTGCAAATGAGCACGTTCAGCCGACGGTTGTCTCCGCCTGCTCGATCGCGTCGAGCAACACTTCGGGCGGCTGCGCGCCCGACACCGCGAGGCGCTGATTGAAGACGAAAAACGGCACGCCCGTGACGCCGAGCTCTCGCGATCGACGCTCTTCGGTTTCGATCGCCGCGCGACCGGCGTCTGAAACAAGCATCGAGCGCGCGGCAGCAGAATCAAAACCGGCATCGCCTGCCAGACGCGCAAGCGAGTCGATGTCTCCGATGTCGACGCCGTCGATGAAGTACGCACGAAACAATCCTTCGACCAATGCATCGGCTGCGATTGGATCGAGGTCCTGTGCCCAAGCGGTCAGCCGATGCGCGTCGACAGTGTTCGGCTGGCGCACGATGCGCTCGAAGTCGAATGGAATCCCGACCTCGTCACCCGCTGCCTTGATCCGTGCATAGATCTGCTTAGCACGCTCGGGCCCGCCGAATTTTGTTTCGAGGTAGCTGCGGCGATCGACGCCGCCCGCCGGAATGTCGGGATTCAGCTGAAACGCAAGCCATCGAATGCGCGCCGGTGCTTCGTCGCTCGCGCGCCGTGCCAGCGCGGCCTCGAGCTTGCGCTTGCCGATGTAGCACCATGGGCAAACGGCATCGGACACGATGTCTATCGACAAGGGCGGCGTATTTAACATGGCGGTCTGAACATATCTTCGCATGCCCGCCGCTGCAAGACAGGACACCGCTGGAGTTCAAGGAGTACTGATGGAGTTCAAGGAGTATTACAAGACGCTCGGAGTCGATCAGACCGCGAGCGCCGATCAGATCAAGAAGGCGTATCGGAAGCTCGCACGCAAATACCATCCGGACGTCAGCAAGGAAGCCAATGCGTCGGCGCAGATGGCGGAGGTCAATGAGGCGAACGCGGTGCTATCGGATCCAGAGAAGCGCGCCGCATTCGACAAACTCGCGCAGCGCCGCGCCGCGGGTGGTGAATTTCAACCGCCTCCGGGCTGGGACGCAGGATTCCAGTTCTCGGACGCGGGCGCGACCGGCGGCAACGAAGGTGATTTCAGCGAATTTTTCAACACGTTGTTCAGCCGTGCCGCGCAGGCGCGTCGCGGCGACGGAGCGCAGGCGCAGATGCGCGGTAGCGATCATCACGCCAAAATTTCGATCGACCTGGCCGATGCGTATCACGGTGCGACGCGCCCGCTCTCGCTGCGCGAAGCGCGCCTTGATGCGTCAGGCAACGTCGTCAATGCCGAGCGCGTCCTCAACGTTCAGATTCCGAAAGGCGTCAGGGAAGGGCAAAGCATTCGCCTGCGCGGTCAGGGCAGCCCTGGCTTTAACGGCGGACCGGCCGGCGATTTGTATCTCGAGATCGGATTCGAGCCCGACGCGCGCTATCGCATCGATGGACGCGACGTCACGCAGACGCTGCCGGTCGCGCCGTGGGAGGCCGCATTGGGTGCAACCGTCGAAGTGCCGACGCCATCGGGACGCGTCGAAGTCAATGTACCGCCCGGCTCCAACAACGGCCGCAAGTTGCGGCTCAAAGGACGCGGCGTTCCAGGCCATCCGCCAGGGGATTTGTATCTGGAAATCGAGCTGGCATTACCTCCGGCCGATACCGAGCAGGCACGCAAGTTGTATCAGACCATGGCGCGCGAGATGTCGTCGTTTAATCCGCGCGCGCAGATGGGAGCACGGCAATGACACAAAGCAACGCAATGGATGCAGTGCTGATCGACGAACACACGTTGGACCTGCGCGAACTCGCTTCGGCCTGCGCGGTGGACACCGAATGGGTGGTCGAGCGCGTCGAAGCGGGTCTGCTCACCTGTCATTCAACGGCAGGAGAGATGCGATTTGCCAGCACGCACCTGGTTCGCGCGCGCCGCATGGTGACTACCGAGCGCAGGTTCGACGCCAACCAGGAACTCGCAGCGCTGGTGGCTGACCTGCTGGAGGAGGTCGAGCAGCTGCGCCGGCAGGTGCAGGCGACGGCCACAGCGCGCGCGACTACCATCTAGTAGCCGCCCATGAAGCCCGAAGCTAAATCCGTCACGGTTCGCGAAGTCGGTCTGCGCGATGGCCTGCAGAGTATTTCGCGCGTATTGCCGACGGCGCAGAAAATCGAATGGATCCGCGATGCGCACGCCGCGGGTCAGCGCGAGATCGAAGTCGGCTCGTTCGTTCCGGCTCGACTGCTGCCGCAGCTGGCCGATACCGACCGGTTGGTTGAGTATGCCAAGACGCTGCCCGGATTGTGCGTGTCGGTACTCGTACCCAATCTGAAAGGCGCGGAGCGCGCGATTGAGTGCGGAGCCGATCTGATGCTGCTGCCGCTATCGGCAAGCCGGGCCCATAGCCTGGCGAATCTGCGCAAGGCTCCTGAGGACGTCGTCGCCGAGATCGCTCGCATTCGCGACCTGCGCGACGCAAAGGCATCGAAGTGCCTGATCGAAGTTGGCATCAGCACCGCGTTCGGCTGCACCCTGCAGGGCACCGTCGAGCCAGCCGAGGTGTTGCGCTTGTTGCGCGCAGTGCTGGATGCGGGCGTCGATCGGGTCGGGCTGGCCGACACCGTCGGCTACGCCGACCCTTCGATGGTGCGGGATTTGTTCGAGCAAGCGTTGCCGATCGCCGGCGACCGACTGAACTGCGGACACTTTCACGACACGCGCGGACTCGGCCTGGCCAACGTTTACGCCGCGTGGCAGGCCGGCATTACGCGCTTCGATGCATGTCTGGCCGGCATCGGCGGTTGCCCGCACGCGCCCGGTGCGAGCGGCAATGTATCGACCGAAGATGCTGTGTATCTGTTCGCCAGCATGGGCGTTTCAACCGGACAGGATTTTGATCAGTTGATCGCGCTGCGCGCCAAGGTCGCGCAATGGTTGGACGGCGAAGCGCTGCACGGTGCGCTGTGGCGCGCCGGACTGCCGAAGACGATGCTCGCCGTGACCGCATGAACGACGGTCAGACGCCGCAGCCACTAAGCGGCCTGCGCGTCGTCGAGTTCACGCACATGGTGATGGGGCCGACGTGCGGCATGGTGCTCGCCGACATGGGCGCTGAAGTGATCAAGGTCGAACCGATCGACGGCGATCGCACGCGCTTCCTGCTCGGCGCTGGCGCCGGCTTCTTTCCGATGTTCAATCGCAACAAGAAGAGCATCGCGATCGATCTGCGCCATGCGGCTGGCGCGCAAACGGCGCGCGAACTCGCCGCCAGCGCCGACGTCGTTCTGGAAAACTTCAAGCCGAACACGATGCACAAGTACGGGCTCGACTACGCGTCGCTGGCGAAAACGAATCCGCGCCTGATCTATGTCGGCCACAAGGGGTTTCTGCCCGGCCCGTACGAACATCGAACCGCGCTCGACGAAGTCGTGCAGATGATGGGCGGCCTCGCGTACATGACCGGCCGGCCGGGTGATCCACTTCGTGCTGGAACTAGTGTTAACGACATCATGGGTGGCATGTTTGGCGCAATCGGCACGCTTGGCGCGTTGATTCAGCGTGGCATCACCGGCAAGGGGATGGAAGTGCAGTCGGCGCTGTTCGAGAACAACGTATTCCTGATGGGCCAGCACATGCTGCAGTACGCGGTGACCGGCAAGCATCCGGCGCCGATGCCGGCGCGCGTCAGCCCATGGGCGATCTACGACGTGTTCACCGTCCAGAATGGCGAGCAGATTTTCCTGGCTGCGGTCAGCGATGCGCAGTGGGTGACGTTCTGTGACGCGCTCGGCTATGCCGATCTGAAAGCCGACCCGACATTGCTTACCAACAATCAGCGCGTGCATCAGCGTCCGACGTTGCTGAAAACGATCAACGACCGCCTTGCGCTTCGAACCGCCGATGAGTTGGCTGCGATATTCGAAAAGGTCGGCCTGCCGTTTGCGCCGATTCGCAAGCCCGAAGACTTGTACGACGATCCGCATCTGAAGGCGACCGGCGGTTTGGCGGACATCGAGCTCCCGGACGGAGAGCGCGCTGGCCAGACGGTAAAGACCACCTTGTTCCCAATCACCTTGGAGGGCAAACGGCTCGGTGTGCGCATGGGTCCGCCAAAGCTCGGCGAGCACACGCGGCAGCTGCTGCACGATATCGGTTATTCGCAGGAAAAAATCGACTCGCTGCTGGCACAGGCGGCGATTGCCTAGTTAATACCAGGAGACACAATGAAAATTGCACATCAAGCATCGAAGCGCCGCACGCTGATTAGGCTCGGTGGAATCGCGCTCGGCACATCGACGTTTTGGCTGAATTTTGCGTGGAGCCAAACAAAAGTCGTCCGCTTCATCCTGCCGGTAGCAACGGCCTCCGGTGTCGACACGATCACGCGCGCGGCGTCGCCTGCATTGTCGGCGGCGCTTGGACATCCGGTGGTCATTGATAACCAGCCGGGCGCGGGCGGCATCGTCGGAACGTCGGCGATGATCAAGTCGCCGCCCGACGGCTTCACGTTGAGCATCGTCTCCAACAATCACGTGATCTACCCGAGCGTGTACAAGTCGGTGCCGTTCGATCCAATCAACGACATCACACCGATCGCGGTGATCGGCTCGACACCAATCGTGTTCGTCGTCAATCCGAAGGTGCCCGCGAAGGATGCGAAGGAGCTGGTCGCCCTACTGAAAGCGAAACCGGGCGGCTACAACTACGGCTCCTCTGGCAATGGAACGATCCTGCATCTGGCGGCCGAGATGTTCATGGACGAGGCGGGAGTCAAAGCCACGCATGTTCCATACAAGGGAGTCGGGCCGATGCTGACTGACCTGATCGGCGGGCAGGTCGAAATGGGCACGCTGTCGCTGCCGTCGATTCAGCAACACCTGAAAAGCGGCGCACTACGTGCGATTGGCACCGGCACCGCGGCCCGGATCGCAGCGGCGCCCGACATCCCGACCATGACCGAGCAAGGCATGCCGGGCTACTTGGTCGAAGGATGGTTTGCGGTCATCGGGCCGGCCAAGATGCCGGCGGCCGAAGTGAAGCGAATCAACGCCGCGTTTGTAACCGCATTCGCAACGCCCGAGGTGCGCGAACAGATGGCCAAGCAAGGCAACACGATCAACGTCAGCACGCCGGAGTTCGCCGCGCAATTTTTCCGCCAGGAAATGGCGAAGTACGCGAAGCTCGTCAAGAAGGCCGGGGTCGAGCTGCAGTAGTGCACAGTGTGACGGTTGCACATGGCTGACCGCGCCGCGGACGTTGCGCGCCTGCGCGCTGCGCTGGTTGCGCAGCCCAGCGATCGCGTGTCGTGGCACAACCTCGCTGCGGCGGAGGGCGATCTGGGCCACGCGGCCGAGGCCGAGGCCGCTGCGCGACGCGCTATCGAGCTCGGAATTTCTGCGCCTGAGACTCGACTGGTACTGGCGCGTGCGCTGCAATCGCTGAGAAAGCTCGATGAAGCGGAGAGCATGTTCAAAAAAGCGATTGCGCTGCGCCCGGCGTACGCCGATGCACATCGCGACCTCGCACAGCTGACTTGGATGCGCACCGGCCGCACCGAAGAGGCGTTGAAAAAGCTGTCACGCGCGCTGCGCGAGACACCCGCCGACGCCGCGCTGCATCTGGTGCACGCGAGCGTGCTCGAGTTCGCAGGCGATCCCAGTGGTGCTCTGGCAGCCGCGGAGCGTGGGCTGGCGCACGCGCCCAAAGACTTGGCGCTGCTGCGGCAGGCCTCACACCTTCACAGCGAAGCAGGCAACGCAGAGGCAGCGCTATTACTCGCCTCGCGCGCGGTGCAGCTGGCGCCTAGCGACGCGGGCGCTCAGATCAGCGTGTGCGAATCGTTGCTGGCTGCCGGCCGACCCGTGGATGCCGAAGCGAAAGCCGCGGCTCTGTGCGATGCGTTGCCGACTAGCCAGTACGCGCTCGCACTGCGCGCAACGGCGTGGAGACTGATGCACGACCCGCGTTACGCGGCTTTGTATGACTATCGAACGTTCGTCGTGCAGCAGGTGCTGGATACACCGCCGGGCTTCGCGAGTCTTGATCGGTTTCTTAGCGAGCTATCTGCCGAACTGCAGAGTTTGCACGCATTTCACACACATCCGTTGTTTCAATCGGTACGCGGCGGCAGTCAGCTGCCGCTGCATGCAGCGGAACTTGCACGTCCATTGATCGGCGCGCTGTTCGCAGCCATCGATGCTGCCATTCGACGCTACGTCGGTGCGCTCGACGCCGGGGGCGATCCGCTGCGCGCCCGCAATACCGGACGGGCCGCGCTGACCGGCGCATGGAGCGTGCGGCTGCGTTCCGGCGGTCATCACGCTGACCATGTGCATCCACACGGGTGGTTGTCGTCAGCTTGCTACGTTGCGTTGCCGCCCACCATCGGCGACGGTAAAGCAGGGCGCGCGGGCTGGTTGCGCTTTGGCCGGCCAGGCGTCAAGACGGTTCCGCTACTGGACGCCGATCACTTCGTCAAACCGCGTCCCGGTCTGCTGGTGCTGTTCCCCGCGTACATGTGGCACGGCGTAGAGCCGTTCGAAAGCGATCAACCACGGCTTTCGGTTGCGTTCGACGTCGTTCCGGTAACCTAGCTTTGCGCGGACTCGCGCCGCTCACCCGTCGGGAGACAGATGGCTGCAGCAAAATCCGAAGTTCGTCACATCATTCTGATTGTGTTCGACACACTGCGCCGCGATGCGCTCGGTTGTTACGGCACGCCGCCACCGTGGGGGGCGATCGCGACGCCGAACCTCGACGCGTTTGCCGCCGAATCGGTGCGGTTCGATCGCGCGTATCCGGAAGCGCTGCCGACGTTGTGTGCGCGCCGCACGCTCTACACCGGCTTGCGTACCTATCCCTTTCACAATGGCGACTTTCGCCACATCAAGGGTGACTTCGTCGGCATCGCGCCGGGGTGGGGCCCGATTCCCGAAGAGCAGCACACGCTGGCCGAGATCTGCGAAACGAATGGCTTTCGCACCGGGCTGATCTCCGATTTGTATCACCAGTTCAAGCCATCGAAGAATTTCTGGCGCGGCTTTCATCAGTGGTCGTTCATTCGCGGCCAGGAAGCGGATGCAGCGCGCAGCGGGCCGTGGCCGACACAGGAGGAGATCGACTACTGGGTGCCGCGCGAGCTGCAGGAGCTGCGCGGCAAGGCGACCGGGCTGGAGCAGCCCGGCTTCGGCGCCGCGTGGTTTTCGAGCCGCATTCTGCTAAACATGCGCGAGCGCGTGCGCGAGGACCAGTGGTTCAACGCGCAAGTGATGCAGGAAGCTGCGCGCTGGGTCGAGCAGAACGTCGACGCAAAGCGCATGTTCATGACGGTCGAATCATTCGATCCACACGAGCCCTGGTTCGTGCCCGCGCACTACCGTCGGCACTACGACGCGAGCGACAGTCGAGAACAGGTCATCTCGCCGTACGCCGAGATGCCGTGGCTGCCCGCCGATCTGGTGACGCGTACGCGAGCCAACTACGCGGGCCTGGTGCAGATGTGCGATCGCTGGTTCGGCCATTTGATCGCGCAGCTGCGCGCGTGCGGTGTGCTCGATGAAGCGCTGGTGATCGTCACGTCTGATCACGGCCACAGCCTGTGGGAACGTCGCGGCTATATCGGCAAGCGCGGTTATCCGTCGGATCCGGAGAGCTACGAGCTGCCTCTGTTGGCCCGTCATCCGCAAAGAGTCGGCGCCGGCACCGTATGCAACGCGTTCGTGCAGCATCACGACATCAGCGCGACCATGCTCGATGCGGCCGGCATAACGCCGCCGGCGCCGATCGACGGCATTTCGTTCTGGGACACCGCCTTTGCCGGCAGCGCCGCGCAGCGCGATCACGTAACGATCGGCTGGGGCAGCGCGATGACGTTGATCGACGACGACTGGTGGTTCAATGCGAAGATCAACGGCCGCGGCGCGTTCCTGCACGACTCTGCGCGGCCCGCACCCGACGCGCCGAATCTCGCGCAACAACATCCGGACGTGGTCAAGCGTCTGTTCGATCTGGGCCGGGCCGACGCCGGCGGCTCGTTTCCGGACTACCTGCTGCAGCAGGCCGAAGGCGCCGGGGATGCGCCCGGCTGCAGTCCATTCGCCGCGATACGAGAGCGCGGTGCCACGCAGGAGCCGCACGATCCGATCGATCGCGAAGCCTTGAGCAAATAGAAAGTGCTTTGATAGCACCCGTCATAAGGAGACACGATGAATAAGCATTCGACCAGGAATCCCGCACGGCGCAGAATGATCGCCGCCGGCGGCGCACTGACCGCGGCTGCGATCGGAGCACCATGGGTGGCCCGCTTTGCGCACGCGCAGACAGCCGATCTGGGCCCGTATCAACAATCGAAGGTCAATTGGCGGCAAGCCGAAGGCGCCGAGATCACGGTCGCAGTGATTCCCGCGAGTTACTTCGACAATCTGATCGCGCTCGCGCCGCAGTTCGAGGCGTTGTCGGGTACCAAGGTGCGCTTCGAGAAAGTGCCACCGGGGCAGATTCGGCAAAAGGCGATGCTCGACTTGTCGTCGAAGACCGCAACGTATGCAACGTCGGCGACCGATCCGATGTACTACCCGCTGTACGTCGCAAACAAGTGGGTCGATCCGCTCGATCGCTATCTAGGCGACGCAAAGCTGACGGACGCGGCGTGGTTCCGCTACGAGGACATTTTCAAGGCGTGGCGCGACGCGGACTCGATCGACGGCAAGCCGTACGGCATTCCGTACGACGGCGAAGTTACCGTGCAGGTGTATCGCAAGGACCTGTACGACGCGAAAGGGTTGCAGGCAGCCGACACGCTTGACGATTTCTTAAAGAACGCGGCGGCTGTGCAGGACACGGCCAATCGCGTTTACGGCATGGCGCTGCGCGGCTTTGCGGGCGCGGGACAGAACATGTACATATCTCCGTCGATCTTCAAGGAGTTCGGCGGCGAGTGGATGAAGGGCAACCGCGTCGTCGTCAATTCGCCGGAAGCCGTGCGTGCACTCGACTGGTACGTCGACGCGGAGTCCAAGTACGCACCGCCTGCGGTGCGCAACTGGAACTGGCCGGATATTGCCGACGCTTTCTCGCAGGGCACGCTCGGCGCGTACATCGACGCGCATTCGTCCGCCGCGGTGCTGATGAATCCCGAGAAATCGAAGGTGATCGGCAAGATGGCGTTCGCGCGCTGGCCGAAAGGGCCAACCGGCAAGCGCTGCACATCGATCTGGAACTGGGGCTTCCCGATCAACGCGGCGCTCGACGAGAAAGCCAAGCGCGCAACATGGCTGTTCGTCCAATGGGCCGCGGCCGCCGAAACGCAGGCGCGCACGTCGTGGAAATTCGCCGGCCCGGCGAAGCGCTCGGGTCTGAATCGCACGTCGCTGTGGCGCTCGCCGGAGTTCGTCGCGATGACGAAGGACATCGGACCAAACTTCGTCGAGGCCGCGTTGACTTCGCTCGAGCAGGACACTGACGTCAACTGGCGTCCGCGTATTCCGCAGTGGCCGGCGGTCGGCGACACGATGGCCACCGCGATTCAATCGGCGCTGGTCGGGCAGAAGAAATCGAAAGAAGCGCTTGACGAGGCACAAACCCGGATCGATCAGATATTGAAGAGCTGATGCAGTCGACGGATGGCGCCCGCTGAGGCGCGGGCGTCAATGCCAGCCACCGTTCGTACGCTGGCGCAGCAGGAGCGGCGCTTTGCACTCGCGCTGTTTTTGCCGGCGCTGTTGCTGCTGTTACTGACGACGACCACGCCGCTCGTCTACCTGGCATGGACCAGCCTGCAGCGGATCGATCTGTCGATGCCATGGATGTCCGGCTTCGCGGGCATCGACAACTACACGAAGATGACCAGCGACCCGCGCTTCTGGAGCTCGCTGACCCTAACGGTGATTTACACCGCGTCCACGGTGGTGCTGCAGGTCGCGATCGGGCTGGCGCTGGCGTTGCTGTTAACGCGCATTCCGCGCGGACACGCGGCGCTGCGCGTCGCCGCCATTCTGCCGATCGTGCTCGCGCCTGTCGTCGTCGGCCTGTTTTTCCGAACGCTGGTGTTGTCACCCGATGTGGGGCTGGTCGATCTCGCCACACGCGCGCTCGGCCTTGGCAGCCACAACTGGCTCGGCGACCCACAGCTTGCGCTGATCTCGGTGATCGCAATGCACACGTGGCAATGGACACCGTTCGCATTCCTGGTGATTCTGGCCAGCCTCGCGTCGCTGCCGCCCGATGTGTTCGAGGCCGCGCGCATCGACCGCGCCGGAGCGTGGAAGCGCTTCATCCACATCACGCTGCCGCTGATTCGGCCCGCGATCGTGATCGTCGTCATTCTGCGTTTGATGACTGCTTTGTCGGCATTCGCGGCGATCTTTGCCGCAACCGGTGGCGGACCCGGCACTGCAACTGAGATCCTGAACCTGTACGCGTATCGAACGTCGTTCATCGAGCTGAATCTCGGCTATGGCGCGGCGCTGGCAATGGTGCTGCTGGCGCTTACGATGACCGTGTCGTTGATGCTGTTCCGCATCCGGCGCGCGCGATGAACCGGCGCTGGCGCACGGCCGGTTTGGCGTCGATCGCCGCGGTGCTGCTGTCCGCGTGGGTCGTTCCCGTCGCATGGGCACTGTTGACATCCTTCAAGACCGAACGCGACGTGCTCGCGTATCCGCCGCTGATCTTCTTCGAGCCAACGCTCGCCAACTATCGCGAAGTGCTGTTTGGCGCCGCCACGATTCTGCCGAACCTGATATCGAGTGTGATCGTCGCGGGCAGCGCGACGTTTTTGACAATGCTGTTCGCAGTGCCTGCCGCGTACGCGCTGGCGCGCTTGAATCTTCCCGCTAAACGCGTCGGTGGCTTCTATCTACTCGCGACGCAGATGCTGCCACCGGTCGGACTGATCATTCCGTACTATCTGATCCTGCAGAAAATCGGCGCGCTCGATACGTACGGCGGCATGACCACGATCTATCTGACCTTCTCGCTGCCGTTTGCGGTGTGGCTGATGGTTTCGTACTTCGAGGATGTTCCGCCTGAGATGGAAGAAGCGGCGTTGCTCGATCGCGCCGGGCGAATACGCGCGCTATGGCACGTGATCCTGCCGCAGGTGCGCGGGGGAATCGCCGTAACTACGATCTTCGTGTTTCTAAATGCGTGGAACGAATTTCTGTTCGCGGTCGTGCTGGCCGGCAATCGCGTGCGGCCGGTTACGGTGGCGATGTTCAACTTCATCTCGGTCGAGCAAACACAATGGGCGCGGCTGGCGGCCGCAGCGATGCTCGCGATGGCGCCGGTGATCGTGCTCGGTCTGCTCGCGCAGCGTCATATCGTCAAGGGCCTGACGGTCGGTGCGGTCAAAGGCGGAGGGCGCAGGTGACCGCAGCTATTGATTCGGCGAATACGCGCGGTCGCGTCAGGCTGAACGGAATCGTCAAGCGCCACGGTGCTGTCACCGCGCTGCACGGCATCGACCTCGACATACGACCCGGTGAATTCTTCGCACTGCTCGGACCGTCGGGATCCGGCAAGACGACGACGCTGCGGATCCTGGCCGGCCTCGAGCCCGCCAACGCCGGCACCGTGTGGCTCGACGACGCTGACGTGACGACGCGTGAACCCGGCGCGCGAGACGTCGCGCGCGATCGTGCGCAAACCGCGCCTGTTCCTGCTCGATGAACCGCTGTCGAATCTCGACGCGAAGCTGCGTCTCGAAACGCGTGTCGAACTGCGCAAGCTGCAACGCACGCTGGGCGTCACCACGGTTTACGTGACCCACGACCAGGAAGAGGCGATGACGATCGCCGACCGCATGGCGGTCTTCATGGAAGGAAGAATCGCTCAGGTCGGCACGCCCGCCGAAGTCTTCGAGCGGCCTGCGACGACTGCGGTCGCTGCGTTCATCGGCAGCCCACCGATGAACTTGCTGCCGGCGCGCATCGAAAGGGGGCTGGTGCACGTGGCCGGAATCACGTTGGAAGCGCCGAGCTCGGCGACGAGCGGCGAGATCGTGCTCGGTGTGCGCCCCGGTGCGTTGAGAATCGCGCACGCGGGAATTCCCGCACGGGTCGAGCTGGTCGAAAACCTGGGCGATACGGCGATCGTCGACTGCACCGTCGCTGATGCGGCCCCCATCATGCCGATCAAGTGGCGTATCGACGGTTCACCGAACGTGCGCGAAGGCGATGTAATCCACCTGACCGCGGCGCCGGAGGCGCTGCACGTATTTGACGCGACGACCGGGCAACGCCGCTGATGACGCTACGCCTCGAGCCTCGCATTCATTGTGATCTTTGCCTTTAACAGCTTCGACACCGGGCATCCTTCCTTCGCCTGGTTCGCAATCCTCTCGAACTTCGCCTGATCCGCGCCGGGAATCTTCGCGATGACGTTCAGATGGCTTGCCGTGATCTCGAAGGCTTCGCCGACCTTGTCGAGAGTCACCTCGGCTTGCGTCTCGATTTTTTCCGCCGTCAAACCTTCGTTGCCCAGCATCAGCGACAGCGCCATTGAAAAACATCCCGCGTGCGCAGCACCGATCAGCTCTTCCGGATTCGTTCCCTTGCCATTTTCGAAGCGCGACTTGAATCCGTACGGCGCATCTTTCAATACTCCGGTTTCGGTCGATATCGTGCCGCCGCCGTCCTTGATGCCGCCCTTCCACACTGCTGATGCCTTTTTGACTGTCATGCTCGCTCCCTGATTTGTGCCAGAAGTTCCCAGCAAGGGGCAAACCCGCCCTGACCGGACCGCTACTGAGTATCGAATCCCGCGCCAGCCCACCAGCCACCGCAAGCGGCACCTGGCCACGATCAGCGCCAATCAGAATAAGGAGCACCACCTCCCTCGCCGTTAGCAAACCCATCTGCGTCGGGGTGGCGTGCAACAGCACCGCAGCCGTCAACAGCAGCGCGAGCATCGCTACCCATCGTATACGCTAGTGGCACAGCTTTCCGACATTTTCACCTTGCCCCACACCCACCACCACCCCTGCGTCATCTGCGTCGGCGGTTCGGCGACGATCGATCACATTTTTCTGATCGACGAAGTGCAATCGCCGTCGGTAAAAATCGCGGCCAACGATTTCGTCGAGACCGGCGGTGGCATGGGCGCCAATGCGGCAGTGGCGATACAGCGGCTCGGTGGTCAGGCGATTTACTGGGGCCGCGTGGGCAACGACGAAACCGGCGCGCAGGTGATCGCCTTGCTGGAGCATGAAGGCATCGACATTTCCGCGCTGCGTCGGCTCGACGGCTATCGAACCAAGATCGCGACGATCTTGATCGATGCGCGCGGGGAGCGGCTAGTGGTGTCATCGCAGCCGCAGGGTTATCCGTCCGACGCCAGTTGGCTTCCGGTGGAGCACGTGGCCGCATGCGACGCAGTCCTTGCCGACACGCGCTGGCCGGTGGGAGCACAACGTCTGTTCGATGCGGCCGCAGCGGCGGGAAAACCAAGCGTGCTCGACGGCGACGGGGGCGATCCTCTACAAGTCCGTGCCACCGCGCAGTTGGCCACGCATGCGTTTTTCTCACAGACAATGTTGGCGAGCTTCGAGCTGGGCGCGCCACAGCGTGCGCTGCCCCACTTATTTGATGGCCGCAACATCGCGTGTGGAGTCACACTCGGCGCGGCCGGCGTGATGTGGTTCGACGGCGAGCGCATCCATGGTTCACCGTCGCTGCGAGTAAGCGCCATCGATACGCTCGCAGCGGGCGATGCCTGGCACGGCGCATTCGCACTTGCATTGGCTGAGCAAAAGGATTTGCCGTCAGCGATCGACTTCGCAAGCGCGGTTGCCGCGTTAAAGTGCACCCGGTTCGGCGGCCGCGCCGGATTACCGCGGCGGGCCGAGTTCGAACGCTGGTGGGCGCAGGCGCGCTGATCTAGCCTCGCGCTCCGCAGCCGGCGCACGCACGCGGTCACTTGGCGAGCCTGTCGCGAGCGGCGCATGACACAATCGCCGTCGGCTGCGGTGGCCCGGGAATCAACTGCTGCATTGGTGTGCAACGGCCGTCGATGCACAGCGAGTAATCAGCGCCGAATTCCGAACGCGCCAGGTTCAGCATCGCATGCCAGCGGTTTACCGGCGCGTACTGCCAGACTTTGCCGACGCGCATCGCATTGGGCGGTGGTTCCATTCCGGCACCCGACCCGCCGACACGCGCAGCGGTCAAATAGAGCCATGCACCGGCAATCAGATAGTCTTCTTCCCACGTGATCTTCTCGACCGTGTGCTGCCAGCTCAAGGTAAAGCTCGTCGCGGGCAACGCAACCAGTTGAGATCCGATCGCGATGCACAGGGCGGCCGCACTCATGCCTCGGGCAGCGCTCGGGTGGCCCCCATGCGCTCGTTACGCAGACGGCGAACCTTGATGAAATGCCAGAGCGCAAGTGCCGCGGCCGCGGCGAGGCCGATTTCGTCGGTCACCGGCACGGCAGCCACCAGCAGCGCTGCTGCGGTAAACGCCCACGCGCGCTCGATCCAGTTCAACGGCGCCAGCCAGTACCCGATCGTGGTGCCGCCCCACAGCACGATTGCAACGATCGCCTTTAGCACGACGTAGCCGGTATCCAACCACGAGCCTTGCTGCAGCATCAGCGCGGGTGCGTACACGGCCATGAACGGGAGGATGAAGCCAGCCAGCGCAATGCGTACCGCCTGCACGCCGATCTTCATTCCGCTTTCGCGCGCGATGGGAGCCGCTGCAAACGCCGCGAGCGCGACCGGCGGTGTCAGGTCAGCCATGATGCCGAAATAAAAAACGAACATGTGCGACACGATCAACGGCACGCCGAGTTCGAGCAGCGCCGGCGCTGCCAGCGAACTGGTGATGATGTAGTTGGGAATCGTCGGTATTCCCATCCCGAGCACAAGGCATACCAGCATCGTCAGTGCAAGGCTTAGGAACAGGCTCTTTTCTCCCATCTGAATGATGAACCCGGCAAAGTTGGTAGCAGCGCCGGTCAAAGTCAGTACGCCGATGATTACGCCCACCAGCGCACACGCGACTCCTACAGGCAGCGCATGGCGCGCGCCGTTGGCCATCGCATCGAGCGCATCGGCGAGCGTGCGGCGACCGCCGTTGACGAACACAAGCACTATCGCCATCACCGCAATCACACCGAATACGGCGGCGATGCCGTAGCGGAAAAACGCCGAGCAGGCAACACCGATAACAATCCAGAAGGCGAAGCGCAACGCCAGCGGCCCCAGGCACGCCGCCAGCGTGAAGCCAAAGATCAGCACCACGGTCAACGCCAGCGATACCATGCCGGAAAATAGCGGCGTGTACCCGGAGAACAGCAAAAACACGAGCATCGCAAGCGGCAGTACCAAATACCAGCGCAGCCGCACGGCCTGCCATGGGTTGGGACACTCTTCTTTCGGGATGCCGTGCAGGCCCGCACGCCCCGCCTCCAGATGCACCATCACGAACGCCGTCAGGAAATACAGCAGTGCCGGTACCAGCGCGGCCTTGCAGATCTCGACGTACGGCACGTTGATCGTCTCGGACATGATGAACGCGACCGCGCCCATCACCGGCGGCATGATCTGGCCACCCATGCTGGCAGTCGCCTCGACGCCACCCGCAAACGCAGGCCGGTATCCGAACCGCTTCATCAGCGGGATGGTGAACTGCCCGGTGGTGACAACGTTGGCTACGCCGGAGCCGTTGATGGTGCCCATCAGCGCTGAGGCCACGACTGCCACCTTCGCCGGGCCGCCGCGCTTGTGGCCGACCAGCCCAAGCGCGAAATCCGTGAACAGCTTGATCATGCCCGCCTGCTCGAGAAACGACCCGAACAGGATAAAAAGGAAGATGTATGACGACGACACGTAGGTGGGCGTGCCGTAAATGCCTTCGGTGCCGAAGCCCAGCTGGCCGACGATCTGGTCGAAGCCGTAGCCGCGGTGTGTCAGCGGCGCCGGCAGGTACTGGCCGAACAGCCCGTACAACAGAAACGCGGCGCAAATGATCGGCAGCGCAATGCCCATCACGCGCCGTGCGGCCTCGAACACCAGCGTGATCGTGACGATCCCGATCAGCATGTCCCCGCGGGTCAGATCGCCGGCACGTTGCACCAGATCGGCTTCGAACACCCAGTGGTACAGGCTGAAAATGAACCCCACGCCGCCGATGATCCAGCCAGCCCAGCGGCGGCCGGCGGGGGGCATCAGCAGAAACGTCATCAGCAGCAGGAACCCCACATGCACCGCGCGCACGACGCTGCTCGAAATCGGCGAAAACGCGGCGGTGATGATCTGGAACGAAGAAAACGCGAGCGCGACCGCAAAAATTGCCGGCGGGAAACGGACAGTGCCGTGCTGCAGCTCGGCCTGGGCTTCGGAAACCACCGCTTCTGTCATCGCCGCTTCTCGAAAGAAATAAAAATGGCACAGCCAAGCTGTGCCATTTTGGTTCGGAACTAAGGTTGCGCGCTACTTCAGCACACCGGCTTCACGATAATAGCGCTCGGCGCCGGGGTGCAGCGGCACCGGCAGGTTCTTCGGCGCGTCGGCCACGTTGATCGCCTTTGCCGCCGAATGCGCTGCGGCCATTTGGTCGAGATTCGTGAACAGCGCCTTGGTCATTTGATACACGGTTTCGGCGGGTACCCCTTCATGCGTGACCAGGAAGTTCTTGATCGCCACGGTCGGCACCGCTTCGCCCTGGTTGCTGTAGGTATTCGCCGGAATCGTGGCGGGTTGGTAGGCCGGGTCGCCGGTTTTGGCGACAACGTCGGCCGGTATCGAAACCACGATGATCTTGATGGAAGTCGCCAGATCGCGGATCGAAGCCACGCCGAGCCCCGCCGATTGCAGCGTCACGTCGAGCTGGCGGTTCTTCATCAACTCGACCGACTCGCCAAACGGGAGGTACTCAACCTTCGCGAAATCGCTGTACGTCAGCCCTGCGGCTTTCAACACCGTGCGTGCGTTCAATTCGGTGCCTGAACGCGGTGCACCCACCGATATGCGCTTGCCTTTGAGATCGGCGAGCGTCTTGATGCCGGAATCGGCATTGGCGACGATCTGGATGTAGTTCGAATATACGCCGCCGATCGAGCGTAGCCGGGTGAGCGGGGTCTTGAACCCTGCATCTTCAACGCCCTTCCATGCATCCGATAACGAATCGCCGAGTGTCAGTGCAACTTCGCCGCGGCCGGCCTGCAACAGGTTCAGATTCTCGACCGACGCCTTGGTGGCCTGTACGCTGAACTTCGTATCGGGCAACGCCTTGCCGAAGATCTGGCCCATTGCAACGCCGAGCGGGTAGTACACGCCGCTCTGGCCACCGGTAAGAATGTTGACGAACTTCTGCTGGGCCGTCACTCCGGCGCCGAACGTGAACAGTGCTGCTCCGAGCAGCGCATAGCGCAGCGCCCTGATGGCCTGATGTCGCATCACCCGTCTCCTTGCTGATTGTGGCGCTGACTGACAAGACGCCAGTCTTGCAATCTTTTTCGATGTTCAAGTATACGGACCGGTTGTTGACTCACCGATGCGGGAAATGACTAGTTCCTCCGAGCGGCTACGCCGGAGTTGCGGGTCACCCCAGCAGTTCGAGCTGCTACAGATGCGGCTTTAAAAAGCAACGCGCTGCTCGGCCAACGTATGCGGCCCCAGCTCGCACAGTTTATTCACACCGAGCAGAGCCATGTCCTGGGCAATCTCGTGCGACAGAAGTCGAATCGCGTGTGCAACGCCCGCTTTCCCACCAATCGCCGCCGCATAAATAAAGGGTCGCCCGATGAACACAAAGTCGGCACCCAGCGCTACCGCTTTCAACACATCGGTGCCGCGGCGGATGCCGCCATCGATCATTACACTCATCGCGCCCTTGACCCGCATAATCGCCGGCAGTGCGAGCAGCGGCGCGATCGACGAATCAAGCTGACGGCCGCCGTGGTTGGAGACAATGACTCCGTCGACGCCGCGATCGGCGGCCATCCGCGCGTCCTCGGCAGAAAGAATTCCCTTTAGCACCAGGGTGCCCTTCCACAGTCTGCGTATCTGATCGACGTGCGTCCACGACAACGTATCGCGCGCGCCGAATTCACGCACTGCGCCTCGTGAAAATATCGGCACGCCGCGCACGGCGCTCGAGTTTTCGAAGTGCGGCATGCCGCGAGTGAGCAGTGTTCGCATCAGCGTCCCGAGTGTCCAGCTCGGACGCGTGATGCCGTCCCAAGCGAGTCTGAAGCTGGGGCGCAGCGGCATCGTGAAGCCGACACGGATATTGTTCTCGCGGCTGGGCAGCGTCGCCACATCGACGGTGAGCACCAGCGTGCGAAAGCCCGCGCTCTGCACTCGTTGCACCATCGCATCGATCTTCGCCGCATCGCCCGGTAGATACGCCTGGAACCACGTCGCACGCGGCGCAGCGGCGCGTACATCTTCGAGCCGAGTCAGCCCGGTCGAGCTGACGATCATCGGAATATTTGCCGCCTGTGCCGCGCGCGCCAGCGCCAGATCGCCTTCGTATGCAATCAGCGCGCTAATACCCATCGGCGCAATGCCGAACGGTGCCGCGTAGGTCTCTCCGAAAAGCTCGGCCTGCTGCGAACGCTGCGACACATCGACCAGCACGCGCGGCACGAACAACCATTGCCGGTAGGCCGCCGACGCCGACTGCCGCGCCACGTTGTCCTCGGCGCCCCCCGCGACATAGCCGAAAATGGGTCGCGGCAGATGCTTGCGTGCGGCCAGCTCGAAATCGGCCAGCGACAGAATCTTGCGCAATTGGACAGTCATCGAGCCTCGATGCGCTAGGGGTTCGGTAGCTTCGCACGGATTCGACAGCTATCCTCCGCCCAGCCCACGGAGGGACATGTCGATGAACCACCACTCAGTGTTGCGAAGCGCACGCAGCGCTGTTGCCGGCCTGTTGCTATTGCTCGTCCCCTTGTCGAGTGCGATGGCGGCGGCGCCGCAGCTGAAAACGTCCGCCCCCGGTTACTACCGCATGATGCTCGGCGACTTCGAAATCACCGCGCTGTCGGACGGAACGGTTGATCTGCCGATGGCCGATCTTCTAACCAACACGACGCCGGCAAGAGTCCGCAGCGCGCTGGCAAAAGCCTATTTGAAGGATCCGGTCGAAGTGTCGGTCAATGCGTATTTGGTCAACACCGGCAGCAAGCTCGTGCTGATCGACGCCGGCTCCGGGTCGTTCTTCGGCCCGACAGTCGGCAAACTGATGGCCAGCCTGAAAGCGTCCGGCTACCAACCCGAGCAGGTTGACGAGATCTACATCACGCACATGCATGTCGATCACGTGGGCGGACTGGTCGCCGGCAACCAGATCACGTTTCCGAACGCGCTCGTGCGCGCCGATCAAAGCGAAGCCGATTTCTGGTTGAGCAAGGCCAACATGGACGCCGCTCCGAAAGATGCAAAGCAGTTTTTCGAAGGCGCGATGGCATCGATTAACCCTTACGTCGCGGCCGGCAAATTCAAAGCATTCAACGGCAATAGTGATCTGATGCCCGGCATCAAGGCAGTCGCCGCGCGTGGGCACACTCCAGGCCATAGCATTTACGTGATTGAAAGTCAGGATCAGCGCCTGGCGTTGTGGGGTGATCTGATGCACGCTGCGGCCGTGCAATTTCCGGAGCCTGCGGTCACCATAAAGTTCGACACCGATTCCAGAGCGGCGGCTGCACACCGTAAAGCACTGTTTGCGGACGCCGCCAAGCGTGGCGACTGGGTAGCCGCAGCGCATTTGCCCTTTCCGGGCATCGGCCATGTGCGCGCCGCAGGCAAGGGTTACGACTGGATTCCGGCGAACTACACGGCGCTACGCTAAGAGAACCATCATGATTCAAGGCTTGAACCACTTCACGGTACTGACCGACGATCTCGAGCAGACGCTTGGGTTCTACGTCGATCTGCTTGGGCTGACACCAGGGCCTCGTCCCGACCTCGGATTTCCCGGTGCGTGGCTGTATGCGAACGGAACGTCGGTACTTCACATCGTCGCCGGTCGCCCACTTCCGGCTCAACGCGCCGGCGTGCTTGACCACATGGCGTTTTCCGCTAGTGGCCTGGCCGATGTCAAGGCGAAGCTCGACGCAAGAAAAATCGACTACGAACTGCGCCGTCAGCGCGGCGCAGGGACATGGCAATTGTTCTGCCACGATCCCAGCGGCGCCAAGGTCGAGCTCGACTTCGATCCGACCGAATCCGCGTGAATTCAAGCGGCATACCGTGTGTGGGGGTACGCCGCGCATCGTCGGATGACGTTATGCAGACTACGACGCCACGATAAAAGGAGCCCGATGAAGCGTTATCTGACCCTCACCCTGCTGTTGCTCGCCACCATCGTTCCCGCCACTGCGCAAACGGGAGTGTCCGTCAACATCGGGCAGCCGGGCTTTTACGGCCGCATCGATATCGGCAACGTGCCTGCGCCACAAGTCATTTATCCGCAGCCGATCATCGTGCAGCAGGTTCACGTGGCGCAGCCGCCGCAACCCATTTACTTGCGCGTACCTCCGGGCCATGCGAAGAAATGGAGCAAGCACTGCCAGAAGTACGACGCATGTAACCGTCCAGTCTATTTTGTTCGCGACGACTGGTACAACAACGTCTACGTGCCGCACTATCAACAGGCGCACGGCGCTTCCAACGGCAAAGGCCACGGCAAAGGCAAAGGCAAAGGCAAGGAGTAGTGACCGTTACGGTGCGGCCTAACCTTCAAGCGACAGGAACACGTTGTTTAATCCCTCGGCCAGTGTCGGGTGCGCGAAGATCGCCTCCTGCAAAGCGGTGTAACGAAGCTTGCCCATCATCGCGATCTGCAGCATCGCCATGATCTCTCCGCCTTCGATGCCAAGCACAGTGCATCCAAGGATCCGCTCCGTCTTCGCGTCGATGATTATTTTCATCATCCCGCGCGACTCATCCATCTCGAGCGCACGGGCGATGCCATTCATTCCCATTTTGGCAACGCGAATGTCGAGACCGCGCTTACGCGCCTCGGTCTCGTTCAACCCCACGTGTGCGAGCTGCGGGTCGATGAACGTTGTATTCGGCACCAGGCGATCACCGAGACGCGCGTCGAGCTTGCGCAACCAGCGATCGCGAATGATCCGATAGTCGTCGTATGAAACGTGCGTAAAGGCGGGACCACCTTTTACGTCGCCGAGCGCATAGATTCCGGGAATCTTGGTTTGCAATGTCGAATCGACGATTACATAGCCCGACTTGTCCACAGCCACGCCGGCGGCGGAGAGATCGAGATCTTCGGTGTTCGGTTTTCTACCGATCGCGATCAGGACATGGGAGCCTGTCACCGAGCGCGCGCAACCTTCGCATTCGTAATGCACGGTGACGTTGCCCGCCCCATCGCGCTCGATGCGCGCGACGGCGGAATTCGTATCGACGCGAATCCCGTCTTCCTCGAGTATGTTGCGCACCGCGTCCGAGATGTCAGGATCCTCGCGCTCGACCAAACGCGCGCCGCGTTGGACGATCGTCACATCGGAGCCGAACCTGCGGTACATCTGACCGAATTCGAGGCCGATGTAACCGCCGCCGATCACGACTAAGTGCCGCGGTACCTCCGCCAGCTCCATCACCGATGTCGAATCGAGGTAAGGCACCGAACCGAGGCCGGGAATCGGCGGCACGAACGCACGCCCGCCGGTGTTGATCACGATCTTGGGCGCGCTCAATCGACGCGTGCCGCCTCCGTTTAACCGCACGTCGACGCTAGTGGCATCTACAAACGACGCCGAGCCAAACATCAGCGATACATTTTGCGTGTGCTGCAGCTTGTCGGTGCTGAAATTGCGGAAACGCTCGACAATTGCGCGCTTGCGCGCACGCACCGCTGCCATGTCGACGGCCACCTGCGGAAGGCGAACCCCGTAATCGCCGGCGCGCCGCGCGAGGTAAGCCACGCGCGCGCTTGCCACCATCGTTTTGGTCGGTGTGCACCCGACATTGACGCAGGTGCCTCCGATGTGTTCGCGCTCAATCAGCGCTGTTTTCCATCCGGCCCGAGCAAGGTCGATGGTGAGTGGCTTGCCGGCCTGGCCGCTGCCGATGACGATCGCGTCAAAGCTCTCGATTCCGAGCGCAGGCTGCATCAGCACGCTCCAAGTCGCGTTGCCTGCGTTCGAACCTCGCGCACGTCGTAGTGTGCTGCGGGAGCGGGCATTTCAACCGTGCTCATCTGCTTTACCCTTACGCTTCGTTTCCGGCGCCGACGTTTAGTCCCCGCATCCGCCGCAATCTTGCAGCATCCCACAGAAAATTTCGCCATCAACGGTGTAAGAAATTTTCGCAGAGCGGCGCAGCGCCTGCGGGTGCGCAATTCAACAGCAAGACCCGGAGTTCGCCAATTCCCGCCGGAGCCTAACGTCCGGTGTCGCTAAGATGACTGGAGACAGCAAGTGAACATGACCACACAATCGGAATTGCTCGCGGCCGCTATCGTCGATGACCCACGCTGGTCGGCGGTGCTGAACCGTGATCCGCGGGCCGACGGCAAGTTTTTCTACTCTGTCAGGACGACCGGCGTGTACTGCCGGCCGTCGTGTGCGGCGCGCGGCCCACGGCCGGAAAACGTCGCCTTTCACGTGAGCGCTGAGGACGCCGAGGGCGCGGGCTTTCGCGCGTGCAAACGCTGCAAACCGGATCAGTTGCCGCTCGCGGAGCAGCAGGCAGAGACAATGGCCGAGCTGTGCCGGCTCATCGAGAATGCCGAGCAGCCCCCCACTCTCGGACAGCTGGCGCAGCACGCGGGCCTCAGCGCGTTTCACCTGCATCGTGTATTCAAGTCCGTCACTGGTGTGACCCCGAAGCAATATGCGACCGCGCATCGGATCAATCGAGTCCAAGCCGAGCTAGGGCGCCGCAGCACCGTGACCGAGGCGATCTACGGTGCGGGCTACAACTCCAACGGGCGCTTCTACGAACAATCGAACGACGTGCTGGGCATGACCCCGACCGCTTATCGCGCTGGTGGCGTCAATACCGAAATTCGATTCGCTATCGGACAGTGCTCGCTGGGTTCGATCCTGGTCGCGGCGAGCGAACGCGGCGTGTGCGCGATTCTGATCGGCGACGACCCTGATGCGCTTGCGCGCGATCTGCAGGATCGGTTTCCGCGCGCCCATCTGATCGGCGGCGATGCGCAGTTCGAGCAGATGGTGGCCAAGGTCGTCGGCTTCGTCGAGGCGCCCGCACTGGGACTCGATCTGCCGCTCGACGTACGCGGCACTGCCTTCCAGCAACGTGTGTGGCAAGCGCTGCGCGAGATCCCCGCGGGTCGGACGGTGAGTTATTCGCAAATCGCGCAGCGCATCGGTGCACCGAAGGCCGTGCGCGCGGTTGGGGCCGCAGTCGGTGCCAACCCGTTGGCCGTGGCCATCCCGTGCCATCGCGTCATTCGTCATGATGGCTCGCTCTGCGGCTACCGCTGGGGAGTCGAGCGCAAGCGCGCGCTCATCGAGCGAGAAGCGATTGCATAGCGGCCGAATTCCGCGTTTGCGCGGGACGCGCTAAGCCGTTCGCACGACGGCAAGTGCCTTGCGTCGCCGATAGACTGGCTTCCTATTCGGCTCCCTGATCCGCGCCTCCTATGCTGAACCTTCGCCCGCTGTTTCGCTTGCGTCCTTTGCTCTACACCGGCCTGGCCATCGCTGCCTGCAGCGCGAACAGCGCTTGGGCGCAAGGCAATGCGGCAAACGGTGCGACGCTCTACACCCAGAAGATGTTGATCGGCGGAGCACAGCTGAGCTGCCAGGACTGTCACGGCTTTGCCGGAACGTTTAGGGATTCGCGTTTCCCTGGCCAGAACGAAGCCATGCTGTTGACCAGAATCAACGGTGCGATTAGCAGCAACCAAGGCATGGTCATGGGCTCTTATTCGGGCTGGACAGCGCAGCAGCGCTCCGACGTTGCGGCTCACATGGCAGTCGCCGTCGCGCCGCCGCCGCCGCCGCCGTTCGCTCCGTTGCCCACACCGACTGCGGCGCCGAGTGCCGCGATGTTCAGCAGCACCGCCGTCGGCGCCACCAGTGCAGCGATCACGATTCTGCTGACCAACAGCGCCGGCACCGCAATCACGATGGGCAATCCTGCGGTGGTTCCAGCGACCGGCCAGATCAGTGACTTCAAGAGTGCGACAGTTCCCGCCGGACAGACCGCATGCGCCAACGGCTTCGTACTGCAACCTGGCACCAGCTGCTCGATCGCCGCGCAGTTTGCGCCAACGGCCGCCGGTACCCGGACGGCAACATGGAATGTCAACTTTGTCGGCAACGTGCCGACGCGCGAAGTGACGCTGCAGGGTACGGCGATCGGAACCGGGACGACGTCGCCTGCTCCGACCTCGTCGGCTAACGCGCCATTGAACGCCGGCGCGGGCGCGCTGGGCTGGATCAACCTGCTCGGACTGCTGGCCATGCTCGGAGTGGCCCGCCTGCGTCGCCGCTAGACCCGACTTCCTCCTCAAAGGCGCCGCAGGTCGGCGCTTTTTCATTTGCGTCTAAATTGCGCCATCGATGATGGCGTTTGAATCGAAGCAATCAACTCGCTTGCCGACGGCGATATGGACGCTCGGCTTTGTCAGCCTGTTGATGGACATCTCGTCAGAGATGATTCACAGCCTGCTGCCGGTGTTCCTCATCACGACGCTCGGAGCAAGCGCACTCGTGGTCGGCCTGATCGAAGGGTCCGCCGAAGCAACCGCGCTGATCGTCAAAGTTTTCTCGGGGGTGTTGTCGGACTACTGGGGCAAGCGCAAGTCGCTCGCCGTGTTCGGCTATGCGCTGGGTGCTCTGTCGAAACCGCTATTCGCAGTGGCGTCGACGACGAGTCTCGTGTTCACCGCACGTTTTGTCGATCGCATCGGTAAAGGCATTCGCGGTGCGCCGCGTGACGCGCTGGTAGCCGACATCGCGCCCAGCGAAATGCGCGGCGCCGCGTTCGGATTGCGACAGTCGCTCGACACCATTGGCGCATTCGTAGGGCCCCTGATTGCGATCGGATTGATGCTGCTGTGGGCCAACGATTTTCGCGCCGTCTTCTGGGTTGCCGTCGTCCCCGGCGCGCTGGCGGTCGCCTTGCTGATGTTTGGCGTGCGCGAACCCGGGCGCGATACCGCAGCGCGCCCGATCAATCCGATTCGCCGCGACAACTTGCGCAAGCTGTCGCACGCGTATTGGTGGGTTGTCGCGATCGGCGCGGTGTTCACGCTGGCGCGTTTCAGCGAAGCATTTCTGGTGCTGCGCGCGGCACAGGGCGGCTTGCCGCTCGCACTGGTGCCGCTGGTGCTGATCACCATGAACGTTGTCTATGCGCTGTCCGCGTATCCGTTCGGCCGCTTATCGGACCGCGTCAGTCACACACGGCTGCTCGCAATCGGTCTCGCGGTACTGATCGTCGCCGACGTCGTACTCGCTTACAGTAATGAATGGCAATGGGTGGGGCTCGGCGTGTCGCTATGGGGTTTGCACATGGGCATTACGCAGGGGCTGCTGGCAACGATGGTCGCTGATGCCGCGCCGGCAGACCTGCGCGGAACGGCGTTCGGATTTTTCAATCTGGTCAGCGGAGTGGCGTTGCTGGTGGCGAGCGGACTCGCTGGCCTGCTGTGGGACCAAATCGGCGCGCCGCAGACGTTTATTGCGGGCGCCGTATTCAGCGCGATTGCGATGCTCGCGGTACTTGTACGCAGCGTCCGGCGCGAGCGGACAGCATGACGGGACCGCTTCTCAATCCAGTGAAACAGCAAGGATTCGCGTTCGTTGCAGCCGGTGTCATGCGTCCGCTGCTCGGCGCACTGGATGCGCTCTCCGACTGGCCGCGCTTTGCCGAAAGCTGGAACGACCTGCAGCTCGACACCTACCTGCCCGACGGCCATCGCTATCGTCGCCGTCGCCATGCAACGTTATCGACGCGTTCGGGCGAAAAGAGCGTCGCGCTCGAGCCGCACCAGCCGCACTATCAGAGTATCGAATACAACCCGTTGGTCGGCGGCGTGGAGCGCTGGTTTGAGCCGATGCAGGCCGAGATCGTCGCGGGCCCGACGATGCAATGCGTGCTTGCATTCTGCTGCCGCATGTTCGGTACCTTGCGTCCGAATGCGGACTGGAAGATCGAGTGTCACCAGTTCCGAATCGAGGCCCGCAGCAACGCACCCGGCCAGCCGACACCCGAGGGGGTACACCGCGACGGCGTTGACTATGCGCTGGTGCTGTTGATAAATCGCACCAACATCAAGAGCGGCACGACCACAGTGCATGACCTCGATGGCCATGTGCTCGGCAGTTTTACGCTGACGGCGCCGCTGGACACCGCGATCGTCGACGACGCGCGCGTCAGGCACGGCGTAACCGCGGTCGAGCCGATCGACCCGGGCCGCGCGGCGTATCGTGACGTGTTGGTTGTCACGTTCAAGGCGCGGTAGTCCAGACTTCGGCCTGCGCGTTCCGATGGACGATCCGCAACCGCTGGCAGACCTACCTGCGCGCATTCCGCCGCGCTCCGAGCTGCGCAAAGCAATTACCGCCGCGACTCGCACCCCGGAGCCGGTGTGTGTACCTCCGCTGTTGCCGCTCGCCGAAATTCCTGCTGCGCAACAGGCAGCCGTAACCGAGCTTGCCAAGCGGCTCGTGGCGAGCTTGCGCGGCCGCGAGCTCGGCATCGCACGCGAGAACATGGTGCAGGGCCTGTTGCAAGAGTTCTCGCTGTCGAGCGACGAAGGGGTGGCGCTGATGTGCCTCGCCGAAGCGCTGCTTCGCATTCCAGATCCAGCGACGCGCAACGCACTGATTCGCGACAAGATCGGGCGCGGCGATTGGCGCGCGCATCTCGGCCAGAGTAGTTCGCCCTTCGTCAACGCGGCCACGTGGGGGCTACTGGTCACCGGTAGGTTGGTGGCGACGCATGATGAAGCAGGGCTCGCCAACGGCCTGACGCGCGTCACCGCGCGCGTCGGCGAGCCGGTGATCCGCAAAGCGGTCGACCTTGCAATGCGGTTGATGGGAAAGCAGTTCGTCGCCGGCGAGACAATCGCCGACGCGCTCGCAAACGCCGAGCGATTCGAGGCGATGGGTTTTCGCTACTCGTACGACATGCTCGGCGAGGCAGCGCTGACTTCCGCGGATGCCGATCGGTACTGCGCCTCCTATGAAAACGCCATCGACGCGATCGGCGAGGCGGCTGCGGGCCGCGGCAGCTACGAAGGACCCGGCATCTCGATCAAGCTCTCCGCGCTGCATCCGCGCTACTCGTACGCGCAGCGCGAGCGCGTTTTGGCCGAGCTCTATCCAAGCGTGCGGGCGCTGATGCTGCGGGCCCGACGCTACGACATTGGCATCAACATCGACGCCGAGGAGGCCGATCGGCTCGAACTTTCACTCGATCTGCTCGAGAAACTGTGCGAGGAACCGGCGCTTACGGGCTGGAACGGCATTGGCTTTGTGGTGCAGGGCTACCAAAAGCGGTGCCCGTTCGTGGTCGACTTTCTTATCGATCTCGCGCGCCGCACGAACCGCCGTCTTATGGTTCGCCTGGTGAAAGGTGCCTACTGGGACTCGGAGATCAAACACGCGCAGGTCGACGGCCTCGACGGCTACCCCGTCTACACGCGCAAGGTCTACACCGATGTTTGTTACCTCGCGTGCGCACACAAGCTGTTCGCCGCGCCGCGCGATATTTACCCGCAATTCGCCACCCACAATGCGCAGACGCTTGCCTCGATCTACCACATGGCAGGTGATTGGCGCCCCTCCCAGTACGAATTCCAGTGTCTGCACGGCATGGGCGAGCCGCTTTACGTGCAAGTCGTGGGTGCGGCCGCTGAAGGAAAACTCGATCGGCCGTGCCGCATCTACGCGCCGGTCGGCACGCACCAAACACTGCTCGCCTATCTGGTGCGCCGGTTGCTGGAAAACGGCGCCAACACGTCGTTCATCAACCGCATTGCTGATCCCGACATATCGCTCGACGAGCTCGTCGCCGACCCCGTCTCGACAACACGGCGCATCGGCGCTGAAAGTGGTGCGTTGGGCTCATCGCACCCTCGCATTCCCATGCCACGCGCAATCTTCGGCGCCGTGCGCGTCAACTCGCACGGCATGGATTTGAACGATGAGAACGCACTGATGCGTCTATCGCAAGCGCTGGCCGAAGGCCGCACGCACGATTGGAGCGCAGCGCCTGCCGGCGCAACTCCAACCTCTGCTGATGCGCAGCCGGTGCGCAATCCCGCCGACCTCGCTGATTGCGTCGGTCACGTCGCGGAGGCGAACGCTGCCGAAGTGCAGGCATCGCTGCGCGCTGCCGCGACGGCAGCGCCTGCGTGGTGCGCAACGTCAGCCGCCCAACGTGCAGCGATACTCGAACGCGCGGCCGACGCGATGGAAGCGAACATGCCGCTGCTGATGGGGCTGATCGTGCGCGAAGCCGGCAAGACCTACGGCAACGCGATTGCGGAAGTGCGCGAGGCAGTCGATTTTCTACGCTACTACGCGCACCAGGTGCGTGAACGGTTCGTAGCGGACACGCACATTCCGCTCGGCTCTGTTGTGTGTATCAGCCCGTGGAACTTCCCGCTGGCGATCTTCACCGGACAAGTAAGCGCCGCGCTGGCCGCCGGTAACACGGTGCTCGCAAAACCTGCCGAGCAAACTCCGCTGATCGCTGCGGAAGCCGTTCGCATGCTGCATGCGGCGGGGGTTCCCCGCGACGTATTGCTGCTCGTTCCCGGCGGCGGCGAAACCGTTGGCGCTGCGCTGGTCGCCGACGCGCGCGTCCAGGGCGTCGTGTTCACCGGGTCGACCGATGTGGCACGTCTGATCCAGCGTTCGCTGGCGAGCCGACTTCGTTCCAACGGCAGCTCCGTGCCGCTGATCGCGGAGACGGGCGGCCAGAACGCGATGATCGTCGACTCTTCCGCGCTCGCCGAGCAGGTGGTTGCCGACGCAGTCGTATCCGCCTTTGATAGCGCAGGGCAACGCTGCTCGGCCTTGCGCGTGCTGTGCCTGCAGGACGACATCGCCGATCGCGTGATCGAAATGCTCGAAGGGGCGATGGCCGAGCTTAACGTCGGCAATCCGGAACGCCTCGCCGTCGACGTCGGACCGGTGATCGACGAAGAAGCGCGCACGATGCTGGTGAAATACATCAAGGGCATGCGCACGCGCGGCCATCGCGTCCATCAGGTTTCCGGCCATGCAAGTTCCGTTGAGACGGCGCGTCGCGGTACGTTCGTACCGCCAACACTGATCGTGATCGATCGGATCGAGCAGCTCGAGCGCGAAGTCTTTGGCCCGGTACTGCACGTACTGCGCTATCGACGCGAGGATCTCGACCGATTGGTCGACGCCATCAACGCGCTCGGCTATGGTCTGACGCTCGGCGTTCACTCGCGCGTCGACGGCAAGATCGATCGTGTCTTGCGTCGTGCGCACGCGGGCAACATCTACGTAAACCGCAACATCGTAGGCGCGGTGGTCGGCGTACAGCCCTTCGGCGGCGAAGGGCTTTCGGGCACCGGGCCCAAAGCGGGTGGCCCGTTGTATCTGTATCGACTGCTCTCGAAGTGCCCCGCCGATGCGGCGATGGTCGAGCTTGTGGCAGCGGCCGAAACGTGCGGCGAATCAATAGCTTTGCCGCGGGCCTCGCAGTCCGATGCGTTGGAGGCATTGCGCGATTGGGCGATGCGATCAGAGCCAGGCCTCGCCGCGCTTTGCGATCGCCTAGCCTCGCTGTCTCCTGCCGGAGCTTCGGTGGTTTTGCCTGGCCCAACGGGCGAGCGTAATTCGTACACCCTGCTGCCGCGCGAATCGATCCTTTGCCTGGCAACGTCCGAGCGCGACCTGCTGGCGCAGCTGGCGCTGGCGCTGGCGCTCGGCGCTCGCGCAGCGTGGCCGCGCGATGCGCTCGCCCGGGCCACGCTCGAGCCGCTGCCGCGAGCGGTGAAAGATGCGATCCGATTAATCGGCGACTGGACCGCGAGCGAGCGTGAGTTCGACGCCGTCGTCCATCATGGCTCGCCGCAAGAGCGCATCGACATCGCACGCAAGCTTGCCGCGCGCGACGGCCCGATCGTCAGCCTGCACGGCTTCGTGCCGGATGAACCGCCGTTTGCGATCGAACGCCTGCTGGTCGAGCGTGTCGTCAGCGTCAACACGGCGGCCGCAGGAGGCAACGCCAGCCTGATGGCCGTCGGATGAAGCAGCGCAAGCTGCCTTTCTATCGGATAGAGTGCGACCACACTCTTCATCTTGCGTCTAGTTTCAAACTGGCCGCCAGCCGCTCTACCTATAAAACTCAGGGAGAACAGATGCAAACCACTCGAACATACGATCGGCGCTCATTCCTCAGTATTAGTGCAGGCGGCACTCTGCTCGCCACGTTCCCCAGCGCTTCGGTTTGGGCGCAGCCGCGCCACGGCAAGATTGACTACGGCGTTGCGAGCATTGATGCGCTCTATTCGGCAATCTACGTGACGTTGAAGCAAGGCTACTTCGCGGCCGAAGGGCTCGACGTTAACTACATCAACTCTCAAAGCGGCCCGCGCTCGAAGCAAATGCTGGCAGCAGGTCAATTGTTTATCACGACGACCGGCGTCAATGACTCCGTCGCGCTGAGCCTGGCGGGCAAACCTTCGACGGTGGTGTTCAGCCTCGATCGCAGAGTGCCGTTCGCCAATATCCTCGTCCACAAGGACAACGTAGGACCCGGAAAGCTGCAGAAGGTCGCAGATCTCGCCGGCAAATCGATTGCAGTGACGCAGCCGCAGGCCGCGACCTGGCTGATGGCTATTTACATTGCCGATCGCGCCGGCATCAAGGACAAGGTGACCGTCCGTGGGCTTGGCGACTTCGTGACCATGCTCGGCGCGGTCAAATCAAAACAAGTTGACGCGTCGATCGCAACGATATCGATGATCGATGCGGCAAAGCAGGAAGGCTGGGGCGCGACTTTGTTTGACGTTACCGATGAAAAGACGTGGAACGAAACGTTCGGCGGCGACGTGCCCGGCGTCGGATGCTATGTGCTTACGGAGTCGATCGAGAAACGCGGCCCTGCAATCCAGGCGTTCGTCAACGCGATGGTCAAGGGTTCCGACTGGGTAAAGGCCAACACTCCGGAAGCGATCGTCGATTTGATCTACCAAGACTATTTGAGCGGCTTTCCGAAAGAAGCGGCGCTGCGCGCAGTCAGCATCTACAAGAGCGGCCTATGGAACTATACGAATATTCTCGATAAGGCAACTTACGAACGATTGGTGCGCATCATGGGTGACGGTCGCCAGTTCAGTAACGAAGAACTGAAGAGCGTGCCCTACGAAAAGGCCGTGGACATGAGCTACGTGCGCAAGGCGCGCGGGTAATAAGCCACCGTTATCGAGCTATGGCCCTATCCGCGGCTCAACCAGGTCGCGGGCCGGGCATTCGTTCACGAACTCCCGGTACAGCGCAATGATCGAAGCCGATCGTATTGGACAGGTGTATCTGACCAAGACGCGAGAGATCTGGGCGATCGGCGAGGTCAGCGCGACGATTAAAAAAGGAGAGTTCGTTTCCATCGTCGGCCCAAGTGGGTGCGGCAAGAGCACGCTGCTCAACATCATCGCGGGGTTCATTGCGCCAACGACAGGCGAGGTACGTGTCGATGGCGTGAAAGTCGAACGTCAAATACCTGCGGGACTCGGATACATCTTTCAAAAAGATACGGTACTTCCGTGGTACCGCGTGCGCGACAACATCGCGCTCGGCCTTCGGTACCGTGGTGTGCGTGCGCAAGATACCAACGCGAAGGTCGAGTCTCTGCTTGCGCTGGGCAACCTGCAGGGTTTTGGTGACGTCTATCCCTATCAGCTTTCCGGGGGCATGCGTCGACGCGTCGCGTTACTGATGACGCTCGCCTGCGATCCAAGCATCCTGCTGCTCGATGAACCCTTTGGAGCGCTCGATACCCATACCAAGACGCTGTTGCACCGGGAGCTGATAGACATCTGGCGAAAAATGGGCCAGACCATCGTGCTGGTCACGCATAACCTGGACGAAGCCGTCACACTTTCGGATCGAGTGCTGGTGCTGTCCTCGGCGCCGAGCCGCATCATTCTCGACCATCGAGTCGACATTCCGCACCCGCGCGACGTCTTCACCGTGCGCGAGACGGAAGCGTTTGCTTATCACTTCCAAACGATCTGGCGCGTTCTCGGCGAGCAGTTCAAGCAAGGCAAGGTCGAGGAATTGCGAACGCCCGAGCAAGTTGAATGACTGCGACACATTTGTCTACGGACGATTGGACGGCGCGCATTCGCGACGTTGCTCGCAACGCACGCAACGAACGCATTCGCGTGCTCGTTTGGCAAGTGTCGTTGCTTCTGATCTTGCTTGCTATCTGGGAATTCGGAACGCGCATCCCTTGGCTGGCGAAGAACGTGAACGTCTTCGATCCGTTTTTTGTCAGCCAGCCGTCACGAGTGGCGGCCAAGCTTTACGAATGGATATTCGGCGCCAAGGCAGGGATGCTCTGGCCGCACTTGTTCTCAACGCTGGGGGCGACGTTCGTCGGCCTGATCGTTGCCGTTGCCACCGGTTTCGCGGTTGGCATGCTCTTCAGCCAACACCGGCGACTCGCGAACGTTCTGTCACCATTCATTGTTGCGCTGAACTCGCTTCCACGCATCGCGTTTGTGCCGCTGATTACGATGATCTTCGGGCTCGGCATGGCGTCCAAGGTCGTGACCGTGTGGTTCATCGTCTTCTTCCTCGTGTTCTTTAATACGTTCAAGGGCGCGCTGAGCATCGAGCGCGAACTATTGGACTTCTGTCGGACACTCGGCGGCAATGAACGCCAGATCACCTGGACGGTGCGCATTCCGAATGCGCTGTCGTGGACCTTTGCTGCTCTGCCAAACGCGGTCAGCTTCTCGTTGATCGGGGTCGTATTGTCCGAGTTTGTGGGCTCTACCACTGGCATGGGCTATCTGATCATCGTCGCGCTATCGACGCTTAACTCGGCAGAGATGTTCGCTGCACTTACGGTCCTTAGCGTGGTCGGGGTCACACTAGTGATGTTGTTCCGCTTGCTCGAACAGCGCTTGCTGCGCTGGTCGCCGGAGTTTCGGGAGCAATAAAGTCCGGCGAAACTTGATTGACTTTTTATGGAGAGCCGCCAATGACACAAACGACCGCCAAACGACCCAAGGTCCAGGCCACGATCGGAGCATCGACCTACGTTAGGCCGCAGGACATGGAATGGGCTCCGACCCAGTTCCCCAAGGTCTACATGAAAGCACTTTATCAAGACAAGGAGAAAGGCGAGCTGACTTGCCTCGTCAAGCTCGAGCCGGGCGCAAAGCTGCCGATGCACGTGCACCCGGAACTTGAACAGGCGTACGTCCTAGAAGGCTCTATGTCCGACCACGATGGTGTGTGCCGCGCAGGCGAGTACGTCTGGCGCAAGGGCGGCTCGTACCATGAGAACGAGTCGGCAGAAGGCGCCATCGTTCTCGCGATTTATCGCAAACTGAATATCTTTCAGCACAGCGCCGGCTTTGAAACGAAAACCAAACGGGAAGGTTATTAGGTTGGCTCCCGACGGCATCACCGTAAATGCGATCGCTCTGCGCTAATCGAAACGGACATGATCCGTACTTGCGGGCGACTACGCCTTCGGAAGACGCGACCTGTTGGCCGCCAGCCAAGCGCTGAAGCTCTGCAGTAGAGGATTCAGCGCCCTCGATTCGCTGACGCTGCGCATGACGCAGTATTGGTCTTCGAAGTCACGGTTGACTTGGAACATGTTGCCCAGGTCCTCCGCGCCGGCGAAGCCCAGGCCACGGTACTGGTCCGGCGTTAGTGCGTTGTGCACGACCGGCTCGCCATACACGGCGCTGAGATGCTCCGCCATTTGTGCGCCAGTCAGATGCTCGCCGGCGACGCCGATCGACTTGCCGCCCATTGCAGGTCCGCGCTTGAAAATGCCGTAGGCGCACTTACCGATGTCTTCTACGGCAATGCTGGGAAGTTTCTTGTCCGCCATCGGTAGCGCAAACGCAAGCTTGCCGTTGGTCCCGCGGGTCGGTGCCATTCCGAAGTGAATCAGATTTTCCCAGTAGAACGATGTGTGGAGTAGCGTCGTCGGCACGCCGCTCTCGACGAAAAATTGATTCGCCTCACCTTTTGCGTCGAAATGCGGCACGTTGTACTTGCCCATCAGCACTGGCATGTCGCCGCTGCCCGGGGCGATGAATTTGCGCGTGTCTTCCAGCGTCGACCAAATCACGTGCTGCAGTTTCGCTTCGGCGCCGGCGTGCGCCATCGCCTTCGCCTGTGCCAACTCTTTGTCGGGCGAAAAGTGCTCCCAGAAGTTGGTGATGCAAAACGCACCGTACGCACCTTGCATCGCGCGCTGCACGCTCGCCGCATCATCGAGATCGGCAGCCACGACCTCAGCGCCGGACTTCGCCAGCGCTCGTGCCGCCTCAGACTCCGGCTTGCGTGTGACCGCGCGCACTGCGAATTCACTCGCAGCACCGGAAAGAATCGCGCGCGCAAGCGCACCACCCTGCGCACCGGTTGCACCAAAAATGGTGATGATCTTCTTCGCCATGCTGAGCTCTCTCTTTTGTGGAAAGACGGCTACCGCGGCTCGGTGCCAATTAGCCGGCGGTACTGCGCCATGTGTCGAATGGCGTCCTTCGGCTTCTTCAGTTCTTCGTAAAGCAGCGCGACGTTGTAATGACAGTCGGCCAGCGCCGGGTCAGCGCGCAGTGCGGACTCGTAGGCTTGCATCGCGTCGGTCTTGCGACCCATGTCGTCAAGCAGCACGCCCAGGTTGTACAGCAGCAGCGCCTCGTTGCCGCATGTTTTGATCGCATTGCGATAGACGCGCTCGGCGTGCCCGTGGCGGCCGCTTTCGTGCAGCAGCCTTCCCAGATTGATATGCGCATCGAGCAGCGTCGGGTCTGCAGCGACCGCGTGCTCGTATGCCTGCACCGCAGCTTGTGCGTCCTCGTTCTCCAGTGCAGAACCGTCCGCGAAGTGAGATTCCGCGTCCGCGTCTGGCTCGGGGTTCGCTTCTTCGATCACGCTTATCGAACCGTCGACATCACTTTCGAACGCGAGAAGGTACTGGCGGGACTCCGCCTGCCAGCGGCTGCTGCCTTCTTTGACGACGACTTGATCGGCCACCGCGCAAATCGAAAGCCCCGACAGCGGCATCGATTGGGGCAGATGCCGGCGCAGCTCTTTCAGCGACTTGGTGATGCGTTTGTGCGGCACGTTCGCCACCGCCAGCGCACGCGCTGCGCGCAGGACGATTAGATCCTGGAACGAAAACCGCCACGCATTGCGCGGGCCGCGCGCGGGCGACACGAACCCAGCGTCGATCAGCGAGCGAATCGTGCTGCGCGGCAGGCGAAGCAGCTTCTCGACGTCGCGCACGCCGTATTCATGCATCACGCGAGCTTCGGTATTTATCGCTTCGCCGCTTTGCGCGCGACAGGCTCCGCCTGCACCGCTTTTTTCGCCGGCTTGCGCGTTTCGCGCACGGGCGCTTCGGCCGCGTTCGCCTTGGCCGGTGCGGTTGTTTTCTTGTTCAAGCTCGCGCGCAGTGCCTCCATCAAATCGATCACCTGTGCACCGCCGCTTTCGGGCGCTTCGGCCATCGTGATCTCCTGGCCTTCGACCTTCTTCTGCACGGCGGCCTCGACGCGGGCGCGAACTTCATCGGTGTAGACGGACGGATCGAACGTATCCGATGCCTGCTGTTCGATCAGCTGCTGCGCAAGCTTCAGTTCGACGTCCTTGACCTCAGTCGGCGGAATCTCGATCTCCTTGAGCGACCGCACCTCGGCTGCGTACAGCAGCTGCTGCATCACGAGCCCGTCATCGACCGGCCGAATCATCACGATGTACTGCTTGCCGCGCGCGGCCCAGCGGCCCACCGCGCAGCGATCCGATGCGCGCAGCGCCCTTGCGAGCAGCGCGTACGGCTTGGCGCCGCCTTTGTCGGGGGCAAGGTAGTACGCCTTGTCGAAGTACACCGGGTCGATCGCTTCGATGGGCACGAACTCGGCGATGTCTGCGGTTTGCGTTCCAGCCTCTTCGAGCGCCTTTAGCTCCTCGGGCGTGAACATCACGTATTGATCTTTCGCGAATTCGAAGCCTTTGACGATATCCTCGCGTGCGACCGGAATCTCTTCTTTCAGACAGAGATATTGCTGCTTCAGCCGCGAGCCACAGTCCTTGTGCAGCATGTTGAACGAAATCGCCTTGCTCGCCTCGGTGGCCGAAAACAGCTTCACCGGAATCGACACCAGTCCAAACGCAATGGTCATAGATCCAATCGATCGTGCGGCCATGCCTTCCTCCCGATTCTTCGTTAACTTTTCTCGCGCTCGACTGCGCGTTCGAGACTCTGCTTTGCTTTCAGCGCATCGTGCCAGCGATCGCCCTTGGCGAGGCGCTCGGCCACATTGGTGATTCTGAAGTCTAGTGGATGCGCGCCGGCGAGTTCGTCCCATGTCAGCGGCATCGATATCGGCGCTCCGCTCGCGCCGCGTGGCGAATAGGCGACATTCAACGTCTTGCCACGCACGTTCATGTTGTAGTCCATGAAGATCTTGCCGGTGCGCTTCGGGACACTCCATTCCAGCGTGATGTCCTTCGGATGCTGGCGCATCAGGTGGCGGCCGACCAGCTCGGAAATCTCGCGTGCCGCATCGAAATCGATCGTGCGCCTGACCGGCACGAATACATGCAGGCCGGTTTTACCCGACGTCTTGACGATCGGCTCGAGCGACATCGTGTGCAGCAGCTCGCGCAGCCAAAATGCGACTTCCTTGCCCTTTTCGAACGCCACCGTGTTCAGCTCGGGCTCGTCGCCGGCCGCTTCCTTACCCGAATAGATGTAGGGGTCGATGTCGAACACAACGTAGTCGGGATAATTGAGCACCGAGCTTTCGAGCGACTCGAGCGACGTGGCGTAGTCGGTGTTCTTCACCGCCGTGTCCGAGCCAAGTTTCGCGCGTGAGTGCCAGACATGGAACTCGAGGGTCCCGGATTGCGCCAGCCACAACAGCGTCGGCAGGTTGTTGCACAGCAGATAGTCATGGCTCTCGTCCTTGTGGCCGGAGAAGACCGTGATCGTCTCGACAAACGCGGGTCGTTCCTGCTCCCAGTGTTTCTGGAAAAAGCGCTGTCCGTGGATGCCGTCGGGCATGCGGATCATTGTCAACGGCCGGTCCGCCAGATGCGGCACGATCAACGGCGACACCTGCGCGAAGTAGCGCAGCAGATCGCGCTTGGTCAGCGACGGCTGATTCAGCGCTGCGTCAGCAGGCCAGTAAACACGATCAAGGTGCGTCAGCTTGAGCTGGTGCGCGCCGACGGCGAGCGTCAGTGAAGCTTTCTTCGCTTCCAACTGCTGCAAGACCTCGTTTATCGCACTCGGCGCACCCTGCTTTGCCGTTGTCGATGCACTTGCGCGACGGATCTTGCCGCCTGTCTCGCGTCGAACCGTTTTTGGATCGATGTCGTCGCGCAACCGCAGAAACACCGGCGCGCGCAGCGCACCGTCTTCGGTCCAGTTCTGAAATTTGACCTCGGCCACCACCTCGGGCTTGACCCAGGTGGTCGGCATGTGCAATTCCGGTTTCTTCGAAAAAGGTCGCGTCGTGGTGCGCAATGGCTCGAGTCGCTCTTTCACGATCGGCAGCGTCGCTTCATCGAACCCCGAACCGACATGCGATGCATAGATCAGTTTGCCATCGCTCCAGTAGCCGACCAGCAGGGCACCGAGCCCCACACGCGAGCCTTTGCCTTGCGTGTAACCGCCAACGACGAACTCCGCGCTGTTGGTCGACTTCACCTTGAGCCACGACCCCGAACGCCGGCCCGCTTCGTAGCGGCTGTTCTTGCGCTTACCTATCACCCCCTCGAAGCCGCTTTCCACCGCCGCCGCGTGCAACGCAACGCCGTCGTCCAGAGCGTGCACGAGCTGTACCAGCGGCGACGGCAGCAGGCATTGCGCCAGGTAGCGCCGGCGGTCGCAATACGCGGCGTTGCGCACGTTGACGCCAGCGAAGTGCAGCAGATCGAAGCAGTAGAACACCGCGCGCTCGGTTTGAGAGCCACGGTTCTGCATCGCGTTAAATGACGGCTTGCCATCGACGTCAAACGCAACGATCTCGCCGTCCAGGATCAGACTGCTCACTGCCTGCTTGCGCAGCTCGGCGCACAGCTTCGGAAAATCGGCGCCGAGATCAAGGCCGCGCCGCGAGCGCAGCTTCACGCTCACTTGTCCCTGCGTGCCTTCGATGAACGCGAGCACGCGATAGCCGTCGAGTTTCGGCTCCCACATCCAGTCGGCGTGATTAAACGGCGCATTGCCGAGCTCGGCTTGCATCGGCGAAAGTGTCGCCGGCAGCGTTTCGGCCTTTCCCGTCACAACCAGGCTCGCCGCGGGGACACGGTGCGCGGGGACCGTCTTCAACTCCTCAACCGTCACACTCGAGAGCACCGAACGGTTCTGCTCAATGACATCGATCTTCGAAACGAAGCGATCTTTGTGCTTGATCACCAGCCAGTTCTTGCGGTCCGCCATGCGGACCAGCGCGAACGACCCCTTAAGCTTCTCGCCGCGCAGCAGAAAGCTCAGCTTGCCCTGGTCGATGCCGTCGCGCACGCGTTGCTCAGCCTCGGCGCGGTTATGAAACCAGTATTCCTGGCCTTCGTCGGGTGAGTAGACACCGCAGTCCCACACAATCATCTGGCCGGCGCCGTATTGTACGGGCGGAATCACGCCCTCGAACGACGCGTAGTCGTAGGGATGGTCTTCGGTCTGCGCCGCCAGACGCTTGTCGTTCGCATCGAGTGATAGCCCCTTCGGAACCGCCCACGACTTCAATACGCCGTCGCACTCCAGGCGCAGGTCGTAATGCATGTGGCGCGCGGCATGCTGTTGAATGACGAACAGCAGCGGCCCGGTGTTAGCCTCTCGCAGCTTGGCGGCAGGCTCGGGAGTGGCTGAAAACGTGCGCTTGGCCGAGTATTCGGTGAGATTGTTTTTCGCCACAGAGAAATTCTAGGAGCAAATGCGTTCTTCGAAAAAACTCGTCGCTGGCGCCAGCGGCTATTCCTTCAAGGAATGGAAGGGCAACTTTTATCCGGAAAAGATGAAGCCCGAGGAAATGCTGGCGTGGTACAGCGCACGGCTGCCGACGGTCGAGATCAACAACACCTTCTATCAAATGCCGAAGGTCGCGGTGCTGGAGAACTGGGCAAAGACCACACCGGAAAACTTCCGATTCGCGATCAAGGCGCCGCGGCGCATCACGCACATGTCGCGGCTCAAGGCAGATACCGCCGCAGACTCGGTCAACTTTCTGTATACGACGCTGACGGCCCTCGGCGTCAAGCGCGGGCCAGTGCTGTTCCAGTTGCCGCCCTTCATGAAAAAAGATCTGCCGCGCCTGAGCGAATTTCTCAAGCTGCTGCCGGACAGACACGGCGCGGCGTTCGAGTTCCGCAACGACAGCTGGTTTGAGGATGACGTATATGACGCCTTGAGAGGCGCCGGAGCGTCGCTGTGTTTTTCGGAGCGCGAAGACAATGCAGCACCGCCGCTGGTCGAAACGGCACCGTGGGGTTACGTGAGGCTTCGACTTGAGACGTATACCGACGAAGATTTGCGCCAGTGGGCCGCCCGGCTCGAAGCGACCAACTGGCGCGAGATCTACGTGTACTTTATGCACGAACCAACGGCGCCGGCCTACGCGCAGACGCTGATGAGTTTTCAAAGCGCATAAGGCCCCGCATGCACGCCCGTGTGTCACTTCGCGTTTTTCGCCTCGCAATTGCATGCGCATTACTCCTCGCCCTGAGCGGTGCCGCGTTTGCTCAAGCGGGCAAGACCGTCCGCATCTTGGTGGGCTTTCCGGCCGGCGGCGGTACCGACGCGATCGCGCGCACGCTGGCGGAGAAATTAAAGGACGAGCTCGGGATGTCGGTCGTCGTCGAGAACCGGCCGGGTGCCGGCGGACAGGTGGCAGCGCAGGCGCTTAGAAGTGCGACGCCTGACGGCACCACGGTGTTCATCTCGCACGATCACACGATTTCGATCGTGCCCCTGGTGATGAAGAATCCCGGCTTCGATCCTGCGAAGGACTTCATACCCGTCGCAGGCTTCGCGACATTCGTCAATGCACTCGCGCTGTCGAGCGGGACGCCGGCGACGAATTTCAAAGACTATGTTGTCTGGGTGAAAGAAAAGGGCGGCAAGGGCGCGGTCGGTATTCCTGCGCCCGCATCGATCCCCGAGTTTCTCGTCAAGGTGATCGGCGAGCGCTACGGACTCGATCTTGTGTCGGCACCGTACCGCGGCAGCGCGCCGATGATGGCCGACATGCTGGGCAATCAGATTGCGGCTGGCGTCGGTTCGATACCTGATTTCATCGAGAACCATCTGGCCGGCAAGTTACACGTTGTTGCCGTGTTGGGCGGCACGCGCCAGAGCGCGTTGCCCGACGTGCCGACATTTACAGAACTCGGCCTCACGGGATTCGAGGACATTCCGTACTACGGGTTCTTCGCACCTGCCGGCACGCCGCAGGCGGCAATCAATCAGTTCTCGGCAGCGTTATCGAAAGTGATTGCGCAGCCGGATGTACGCGAGCGGCTGACTCGCTGGGGACTCACAGTGCAGTTCATGACGCAGGCGCAACTCGCGGCGCGCGAGCGCGCCTATTCGCAAACGTGGTCGCAGATCATCAAGAAGAGCGGCTTTCAGCCGCAGTAGGACCTACTGCGACTGTCTCGCTCTATTGCTGGCTGATCGTCTGATCCGTGTCGACGATTTTCTTTCGACGTTTCGCTTCTCACCCGACGCTGCTGCATTGTTTCGCCGCAGCGCGGAGCGCATCGCAATCGACTGACCCAATTTGCTTCGCGCAAGCCTTCGCGCCGCGCGGCGCTCACCAGCTATCTGGGCACGCGCTGTAGGGGATCGTAGAAGAACTGCTCTTCCGCGATTCGCTCGCCCTCCCAGCATTGATAAGCAAGTTCCTCCATCTGCGTCACCGTTCCATCGAGCCATTCGAACCGAAATATCCATCGAATGACGACGCGATCACCGCTCACGAAGATGGGTCGAACGCATTTCGACACCACCGTTCTAGCGCGCGCCAGAATGGCGCGCTCGTTGGCGACGTGCGTCGCGCGGCCGACGCGTGGCGTGCCCTGGTTCTCCTGCATCGATGCGTCAACCGTGTAGAACTCCTCGACGGCATCGGCGTGCGCGTTTTCCTCGACGCGCGCAATGAATTTTTCCAGCGTCTCGGCGGTCGGCATCGTTCCAGGAAAAGTCAACTGTCCTGCGGGCGAGCGCGCACCAGGCACCGCTGATACCGCTCATCGACTCTCCTCGCAAACCACTCGGTGGTCAGTGTCCGCGTGATCTTCGGACTTTTCAAAGTGATGGTCGGCAGCATCGCACGCGGGACGGGACGATTCTGAATCTGCTCTGCGCGTGCAAATACGCGCTCGTAGAGATGCGTGCGCTCGAATCCGGGCTCGGTTCCTCGCTGCAAATCGCGCCGGATCGCGGCCTCGCTGAGGTCGAACCGCTTCGCGAGTGCCAGCGCGGCAGTCTCTGTGTTGCCAGGGGGCCCATCGGCTCTGGCGCCCGGCAGCAGCAGGTCACCATCGGCAACCAGCGGAATTCCGGAGGCGATGCTCAGCGCGTTCTGAAACGCTGCGTTGCGACTCGAATACCGCCCGGCGTTGAAATCGGCGAACCGGTAGATCTGCTGCTGATACGGCACCTCGTAGCCGAGCAGATGCGCAACTCCGAAATACACACCCCCGCGTCGTGTAAACACCTCGTGCCGGATCGAATCCTGCACCGGGTACGGATAGCGGCGCGACGCCGCGTGGGCTTCGGCAAAGCTGATACTGACCTGCATCGGGCCGCCGGTGCGCACCGGGTTGCGGCTCGCCAGGAATGTTTTTCCCAGCGGCACCATCCCGATGAAGTCTTCGAAGATCTCGCTCAGGTCCTTTTCCGTCTTCGCCGCGTCGATGCGGTCGCTGTAACTGCGTCCGTTGGGCGACGTCAATCGCAGCGCGGTACGCACTGCAAATCTCGGTACACCGGTGCGATCGGCCTGCTTGTCTATCTCCTGCCACGCAATAGCGGCCAGACCAGGCACCGACGGATCGGCGCGAAAGGTCGACTCCTGCTCGGTCACGGCGAGCACCGCGCACACCGCTTCAGGCGTCGGTGCAATCTCCAGCGTCGCGAACGCCGCATAAATATCGGTAGCCCAGCCGGCGCGATCGGCCGTGCTCGGCGGCAGCAGCCGCACGATCAGCGCACGCACCTCGTCGGGTCGCAGCGCGTTGGGTCGGATTACGTCGCTTTCCTGCGTCGCACATCCGGCCATTGCGACGGCAAACGCGACGGCCAGCAATGGCTGTCGTCCCGCGGCTCGCGTCGTCGTGGTCATTTGCAAAACAACGTTAGCATCCGTGTTTACGCGGAGATCAAAATGAATTTTATGGACATCCTTAAGCAGTATGCAGACCGGCCAACTGATACCCATACCGACTTCGACGACGTGGCACGCCAAGTGTCCCCGGACGTTTTGGGCAGCGGCCTCGCCGGGGCTTTCCGTTCCAACCAGACACCCCCCTTCGGCAACATGCTCGGCAGTTTGTTCGGCGGCTCCAACTCGCTGCAGCGCGCCGGGTTGTTGAATCAGTTGATCGGCGCGATCGCGCCGGCCGTACTGTCAGGCATCGCGGGCGGAACACTCGGCCGGCTGTTGCAAGGCGCGCGCGGCGGCGCAGCGCAGCCGACTGTCACTCCGAGCGACGCTGACAAGGTCACACCCGAACAAGTCAAAGAGATCGCGGTCGCGGCCGAGAAGCAGGACCCAACCATCATCGACAAGGTCGGAGCGTATTACGCGCAACACCCGGAAGTCGTCAAAGTGCTCGGCGGCGCGGCCCTTGCGATCGCGCTCGGGCAAATGGCGCAACGCATGAAGCGTTGATGAGTACGCCTATGTTCGCGCGGGGACATTCAGTCCCCGTACGACCGCGGGCCGCGCAAGGAACATTTTCAACACTCGATTGACGTTCTCGAAATTGGCGATGCCGACCAGTTCGCCCGCCCCGTAGAAGTTGACCAGGTTATTGACCCATGGAAAGGTGGCGATGTCCGCAATCGTGTACGCATCGCCGAGGATCCAGTCGCGCCCTTGCAGCCTCCTATCGAGCACGCCCAAGAGCCGCTTCGATTCCGCAACGTAACGATCGCGCGGGCGTGTGTCTTCATAGTCCTTACCCGCGAACTTGGTGAAGAAGCCCACCTGGCCGAACATCGGTCCGATGCCGCCCATCTGGAACATCAGCCACTGGATCGTCTCGTACCGCGCCGCTGCGTCCTTCGGCAGCATCTGTCCGGACTTCTCTGCCAGATAGATCAGGATCGCGCCCGACTCGAACAGCTGCAGTGGTTTGCCGCCGGGTCCGTCGGGATCGAGAATCGCCGGGATCTTGTTGTTCGGGTTCAGCGAAAGGAACTCGGGCGACAGCTGGTCGTTGGCCTCGAATCGCACCAGATGCACCTCGTACGGCAGGCCGCTCTCTTCGAGGAAGATGGACACCTTCACGCCGTTCGGCGTTGGTAACGAATAGAGCTGGATGCGCTCGGGATGTTGAGCGGGCCACTTCCTGGTGATCGGGAAGGAGGAAAGGTCGTTCCTGGTCATTACCGAATTGTATAAACGCGGAACCGCCGCAGATCTGTTTGTTCGCGAAGTCGTGCAGCGCATCTTGCCACTCGGTGCGAGGGCTGGAGCACGGTTATCGGTGCCCGTCGGCGGTGCGACGCGTTGATAATACCGGTGCTGTGGTGTCTGCTGACCGGCGCGACGCTCAGCGTCCCTTGACGCTGATCGACCAATTCTCGGCAAATCCGCCCGACGTCGGCTTCGTGTCGATCAATTTACCCTCGCCGCACGGATATTCGGAGTAGGTCACAGCGCCGTTCGCTTCCTGGCACTTGAAAACGCCCGGGCCCAATGCTCTTTGCACGACGGGCTTCGATTCAGGAGCAGCCAGCGTTGCCGTCTTGGGCGTCGGCGACGGCGCATAGACAGGTTCGCTCTTGGTGGAACGCTGGGCGGTATCCGGCGCCACCACCACTGCGGGCAAGACCATGCCGGGACGGTCGAACGCGACGAAGACGCCGGCCGCCAACACCAGCGGCGCAATCAGAGCCACTGCCATTGACCGCTTACCTGATCGCAAAGGTCGGTAATGATTCCGCATGAGTCTCCGGGCACGAGCAGATAGCGAAAATTTACCGTGCGGACTGGGGTTTAATCACAGGAAATGGCGCTTCAAACTGAGGAAGAAAATGATGTCAATCTCGACCCTGGATTACAGGTTTTCAAACCTGCACTAATCGGGATGAATAAGGGGTTATTCCAGACCGCGGATAGACTCCGAGAAGTCCTCGACCAGGCACGGCGATGACAGGTACCCGCCAACAAAAACTCTTCCGCATTCTTTCACTCGTGGCCGCGGTGCATGCGGGCGCTGCGTTGGAGGCAAGCGCCGCAACCGAGCGCTCGATCACGTTGATGCACGACCAGCGGCAACGCTCGGCGCTGGTTCGTGTTCCGAGCACCTACAACGCATCCAACCCGGCACCGATGCTGTTGGTCTTTCATGGTGGCGGCGGCAACGCCGAGGGCGCGGAACGCATGGCGCAACTCACGCCGCTGGCCGACAAACACAACCTGATCGTCGTCTACCCGAATGGCACCGGCGTACTGCGGGATCGGCTGCTGACGTGGAATACATGGAACTGCTGCGGCTACGCGCTGACGCACGAGGTCGACGACGTCGGATTCGTGCGCAATCTCATCGCCATGTTGAAGCGCGAGTTCGCGATCGATTCCAATCGCATCTTTGCAACCGGCATTTCGAACGGCGGCATGATGGCGCACAGGCTCGGCTGCGAGCTGTCGGACCAGATCGCCGCGATTGCACCGATTGCTGGCGCGCTGAACACCGATTCTTGCGCGCCCCGCGAGCCTGTGTCGGTTTTGATCTTCCACGGCACCGACGACCAGCACGTGATGTTCAAGGGCGGCCAGAACCTCAAGCGATTTCCAGGCGCGGATCCGCGCATTGACAACTCGGTCGCTGATGCGTTTTCCACCTGGTCGAGGCTGGACAAATGTTCACCGTCGAACCCATCGCAGCAACAAAGCGTTCAGCGCACCCTGTGCTCCGACGGTGCGCGTGGCTCCGAGGTCGTGCTCTACGCGATCCAGGGTCAGGGCCATTCGTGGCCCGGCGGGCGCGCTGGCCTGCGCTACGGCAATGTGGATCCGCCGTCGCAGGAAATTTCAGCATCGGAAGTCATGATCGAGTTTTTCATGCGTCATCCGAAGCGCTAGACAGTAGCCGTGCCGCGCATCGATCCAGAACGATTGCTTTCCGACCTGCGTCAGCTGCGCGCCATCGGTGCGCAGGGGCGCGGCGTCGTCAGGCCGGCGTTCAGCGCTGCCGACATGCAAGCGCGGCACTGGCTCAAACGACGATACGAGGAAGCCGATCTCGAAGCGACGATCGATGGCGTCGGCAATGTCCTCGGCCGCTCGCGGCACTCGGGCAAGGCGCTGCTGATTGGTTCGCATTCGGACACTCAACCCACCGGCGGCTGGCTCGATGGCGCACTCGGCGTGATCTATGCGTTAGAAGTCGTGCGGGCACTTGCGGCCGACAGCACGACGCGCAACCTGCCCGTCGACGCGGTGTCGTTTCAGGACGAAGAATCACGTTTTGTCGGTTGCCTCGGCAGCCGCTCACTAACCGGCGCGATGACGCCTGAGATGGAGCAGGCAGCCGTCGATAGTCACGGCGTGACGTTGAGCGAGGCATTGGTTGAAGCAGGCTTAGCCAACGTGCCGCGTCTGCGCCTTTCGAGTGAACGCTATGCAGGCTTTATAGAGGCGCACATCGAGCAGGGTCCGCATCTGGAGGATGCCAGGCGTCAGATCGGAGTTGTGACTGGCATCGTCGGCATGCGCAGCATTCGCTTCGTCTTTCGCGGCCAGCAGAATCATGCCGGCACGACCATGATGGCGCGCCGCCTCGATGCAACCGCTGCGCTTTACGAGCTCGCGCACCGCATCAACCTTGAATTTCCGAAGGTGGCCGCCGAGCGCAGCGTCTGGACGATGGGCCGCTTGCGCGTCGAACCGAACGCGACTTCGATCGTGCCCGGATACGCCGAGCTCGATCTGCAGTTCCGAGATGCATCGGAGACGCCGCTTGACGCCTTCGAGACGAGCGTCGCGCGTCTTGTATCGGAAATGAACGCGCGCGGCGGCGTTTCGATCGAAGCAGTCCGCTCGCGCGCGCCTATTCCGCCGACACGCATGGACCCCGTTCTACAGGCACACATCGAAACGGCGGCGGAGCGCCATGCACCCGGCAACTGGCAGCACATGCCGAGCGGTGCGTTTCACGACGCCGGCATTGTTTCGGCATGTCTGCCGTCGGCGATGTTGTTCATCCCGTCGCTCGGCGGCATCAGCCACGATTTCGCAGAGGACAGCCGCGACGCGGACATCGTGCTCGGATGCCAGGTGCTGGCGGACGCGGCCGCGTCGATTCTTGTCGCGGCGAATCGGCAACACCTCCAAGCCTAAAGCGACGCTAACCCCGCTGCAGTTCGCACATGCGGAGTGCCAGGGTTACCGACGCTGCCCGCTACACGAAGCACTTCGTTGTACGGCGACAAGTATTCGATCACGGTTTTGAAATGCTCCCTGAGCTTCTCCACATCGTCGTTTAGCAAACCACTCGCGGATTCGATCTGCACTTTCATCAGCGGCAGCTCGGCATCTTTTGGAATCGGCAGCACACCGCGCAACTCGAGTAGTGGCCATGCCTTCGCCCACCGCTCCTTGAACACCCGATGCATAGCGTCTTGTACGGCCTTCGAGTCATGGACATCGACTGCGATGCCGTTAAATTGATATTCGATCTTGGTGACGTAGGCTGGACCGAGGCCCAGGTTCTTTACGATGACGGTCGTCGTGCGATGGCCATTGGGCTCCGTCGAGGAATCGAGCCAGATGACCAGACGCGGACGCACCGAAAGTCGATTGTGCTCCCGCGCCACCCGGATTTGCCAGAAGGTAAACGCAACAGCAATCACGGCGACAAGAGCGGTCGCGTGGGCGTCGGCCCACGTCAACGCGCAACCAACGGTGCCACAAAGAGCGCTGCAGGATTCCATCGTCCCGACCTCACTGACGCATGATGGGCAACGCTCGCGCAGCTCGACGCCGCTGCTCTCGCGTCGCGAAGAATGTGACTCTAATGATGCGGCAAAGTGACCGGTTGTGGCCGGTGAGCGTTCGACTACTTCCAGCAGTTCACCGGGAACCCGGTATTGTCGAGCGCGGTCGACACAATGCGTACTGCGACTCTCACGGATGTGGGGTCAGGCTGCGGTCAGCGATGAATCCTTCCATTCGCGCTCGCGCGCGCACGTATTCAAGCTCGTTAGCGCCTTCGGCCAGAAATGCATCGAAGTCATCGTGCTCCCAGAACTCGCGCCGAACAAAATCGATGAAAGCGTTCACGAGTTGATGCTCGAACTGAGCCCCACCGCATCGCTTCAGTTCATACAGGGCTGCCTGAACCGACAGTGGCTTGGGTCGCCACGGTCGCCGATGGGTCATCGCATCGAATGCATCGCAGATTGAAACGATGCGCGCTTCTTCCGCGATGCCTGCTCCCCGGAGGCCGTGAGGATAACCGCTGCCGTCGCTTCGCTCGTGATGCTGTTCCGCGATCACGCTTGCAATATCCAGAACTCGCAGCCTTGATTTGCGTAGCAACTCGGCCCCGTACCACGTGTGCTCGCTGAGGACCTGACGCTCACCATCCGACAGGCCACTGTGTTTTTGCAGTATCCGCACCGGGACGACAATCATTCCGATGTTGCAAAGCTGCGCACCCAACGCGAGCGGACCGATGCGATCCTCGTCCCAGCCGAGGGCAGCTGCAAGACAGCGGGTGAGTTTGGCTACGCGAAATGTTCGGTAGAGATCATGTCCGCCAGCGATCTCTGCGTTAATTGCTGTCTCGACTAATCGTTCGATGCGAATCTGCACATCTGTCTGCAACAAACGAGTCCGTGCAAGCAGATCCCCAAATAGCGACGTATCCACTTGAAACTGAATCGGTTCGGTAAGGCCCTCGTACTGCAATGGGGTGACTTCGGCTTCAATCGATTCCTTTTTCAACGCAGCGAGTTCGTGCAGGTACTCCAGCGCTTTTTCCGAATCACCGATCGCTTCATATGCGTCGACGCATAGGCTCAGATATTCCGTCAGAGCGGTGTGATCAGCGTGTCGGGCGAACGCCAGCGTGCGATTCAACGTGGCCAATCCGTGGGCCACGGCACCCGACAGTACGTCGATGAGTCCCAACACTGCCTCGGTATTTCGTATCGATTTCTCGGAGCGGGCAATCGTAGCCAGACGAGCTGACTCCTCTGCATGCGCTCGTGCAGCGCTCAAGTCGCCGCATAACAAGTGAAGACGCGCAAGAGTGTTCTGAGCATAAGCGAGGGTATCCGTCGCTTCCCTGGTCTGTGGCAGATTCGAACTGAATTGCGAAAGGGCGTTCAATCCGACCGCTGGCTCACCAAGCTCGACAGCGCAGAACGCCAAAGAGTTGCGCGCGACAAGCTCCTCAAACGCAAGGCCATACGTTTCGGCGAGTTCGAGCGCCCGCTCTGCGTAGCGCACGGCGACGTTTGACTGCCCCATTGATCCACACAAGGTCCCGAAGTTCAAGATCGCGTGGGTTTCTCTTTGTTTGTCCCCCAAGTCGCGAGCGAGTGACCAGGCTTCCGCTTGCGCCACTGTAGCTTCGGCGAATCTGCCAAGATCACTTAGCGCACCCCCCTGCATCAAACGAGCCACGCATAGCTGCAATTTATCTCCAAGTGCCGTGGCGAAGCGTGCAGCCAGCGATGCCGCCTGGAGGAATTCAGCCGACCGCGCCGCGTAGTGGAAGTTTCTTGCAAGCTGTACTAAGGCATCGACACTGTCTGCAGTGTGCTCATCGACCGGCAAGGCCCCGAGATAACGTAACGCCTCGCTGATATCGACATCTTCTTCGGTATCGCCTTCGGAAAACGCGCGCGCTTTCAGACGATCGCGCAGTTCGGCAAACGACAGGCTGGCAAGCTCGGCTTGTGTCATTCAATGGTTTGTGTGGGGCGCGCGAGTTGATCACGTCCGATGGCGCGAGCATAGCCATTCGCCTCTAATCAAGCGGTGCGATCATTCACGTCCAAGCTCCACACAATGCCGTTACGGAACGGTTGGCTCTGAGCGTAACGTGGACCTGACGCGAATCGCCGTGCAGGTTGCACAGCAAGGGGCAGATGCGTCGATCACTGAAAAGAGTCGCGGCTGAGCCGGAGACGGCGCAGCCGCATCATTGCGAGTTCACTACAGAATAAAACTCGCGGCCGGCCTATTGCTTACGATTTACTTCCTGGCCGGCGCCTTAGAACCCGATTTCGCCATCGACGTAGTGGGGACCATGATGTGAGCGTAAGGGGTTCCCTTCCACATCACCCACGGCCCGCCCTTGGTCCAATCCGTGTGGTACGCGTCAAGCTGACTGACATCCGTCGGAAGAATCATGATGTGCGGTCCACTCACGACCCACTTGTTGTCAGCCGTCGGTTTCGTCGCGTACGGATCGGTGTTGCTTGCCCCCTTGTCGCCGTTGAGCATGTAGGCCACGCCGACCGACTTCGGCTTGGGCGGGTCCTTCTTGTTCATCCAACCGTCACCCCAGGCCTGCCACTCCTTGTCGAGGCACATCGAATCGCCGACGAGATCGAGCATGCACATCCACCCATTGGTGCCTGCGCGCAACTCCTTCATCTGGCCGTCCGCCCCCATGCGCATGACCGCAGCGTTGCGGCCGATATCCGCCGGCGCGGCACTGGTTGCCTTCGCGATGGCGGCGGCGTCGGATTTAGCCCCGCCGGCCTTTGCCATTCCAGCGTGGCTGGGCGGAGCCTTTACTTTTTCCTGCGCCACCGCGGTGACGGCGGCGAGCATAAGCACTGCGCTTAGCGAAGCGACTACCCTTTGCATATGACCTCCTCAGGGAAAGGAAAGAGAGACGTTTCTAGTTCAAAGAATAAAAGCCTACTCCCGTGTGTTGGACTGTCAAACAACCTGGTAGCGGTCGATGCCCGAGACTCAAGAGAAACTCCATGTAATGACGAACCGGCAAGACATCGCTGCATCGCTGCGTTGGCAGCCTTGAGCCGCTCCGACAGAGTCAACGATGTTTGAGGCAGTGCTCCGCGATGCGCTCCGCGAGCTGCGGCAGTAGCGGCACGGGCAGGTCGTGACCCATGCCGCGGATGATCTCAAGCCTGGCGTCGCCGCCGGCGTCTCGAATCACGCGCGCCGTTTCTTCGCCGCAGGGCAGGCGCACGAGCGGATCCTCGTCGCCGTGCAAGACCAACGTCGGCGCCTTAATTAGCCGCACAGCGGCGGTTCGATCGCCGCTCGCCACCACAGCCATCAGCTGCCGCGCGACGCCGGCGGGGTCGTACGACCGGCGCACGTGCCTTTCGCACTGGTGGCGCAGGTAGCCTGCCGCCGCGGGGTGGGTCTGGCTGCCGATGTCGCGCAGCACGCTCATAAGCTGCCGGGTAGCGCCCTCTACGTCGCCGATTTTCGCGGGCCGTCGCAGCAATGCGCGCCGGGCTCTCGACGTGGGCTGCGGAAGACTGCGCTTGCCGGTCGTGGACATGATCGACGTGAGGCTCGCCACTTTCGTCGGCGCATTCGCCGCCAGACTCTGCGCGATCATCCCGCCCATCGAAGCGCCGACCACGTGCGCGCGCGGAATTGCCAGTGCATCGAGGAGCGCCGCGGTGTCGCGCGCCATGTCGTCGATCAGGTAATTCGCTTTCAACGGCACGCGCAGCAGGTACTTGAGCGTCGCCACGGCGATGTTGGGAACTCCGAGGTGATCGAGGTGAGTGGAAAGCCCGACGTCGCGGTTGTCGAAGCGCACGACGTGGAAGCCCTTCGCGACGAACATTTCGCAAAGCTGGTCGGGCCACATGATCAGCTGCATGCCAAGCCCCATCACGAGCAGGATGGATGGGTCGGCCGAATCGCCGAAGGACTCGTACTGCAGTGAGACTTTGTCAGCCTGAATCGACGGCACGGTATGGATCGCTAAAGAGCCAGTTGCGCCACCCGTCGCGATGGAACGGCTGCCAATGTCCCTCGCGCTGCGCGAGGCGATCGGCGATCGCGTACCAGGCCGCGGGATTCACTCCCATGCCGATGTGGCTCGCGCTGACCTCGACGCTCTCGGCGAGTTTCGCCCGCGCCTGCAGGCAGCATCGCCATGCCACGATGCCATCGCTGCGGCTGAACACGGAAGTCGTCGGCACCGGCGGTGCCTCGCGCACGCGCTGCCACTGATCCGGATCGTCAAGTCCATGCCCGCTTGCGAGCTTGTAGATGCGCCACGCATTATTCGCACGGGGGTTGCCGGTGAACGGAGTGCCGAGTGTGATCACGCAGCGCACGTCTTCGCTCGCCACCTTCGCGATCTCGCGCGCGTAAATGCCGCCGAGGCTCCAGCCGACGAGGCTCACCTTGCGCCCGGTGGAGCGTGCGAGCTTGCGCACCCGCTCGAGGCTGCGCTCGAACACACCCTCCCGCGGCCCGAGGTTGAAACGCAGTTGCCAGCCGTGCGGCTCGTAGCCCCGCTCGGAGAGAAATGCGCGCAGGGGAAGCGTGCTGACGTCCGAGGCGCCCAAGCCGGGAAACACCACCACCGCGTGGCCGTCGCCGCGCGGGGCGCGACGCAGCAACGGAAACGCCGCGAGCGCTGCGCTGAATTCCCACGGCGCGCGCCATTCGAGTGCGAGCAGGAGTGCGCCCGGTGCCTTCAGAGCTTGAGCGTGGCTCGTCATCTCTGCGTAGTTTGCAGCAACTCCTCGTGAGCTTTTTTTAGGTGCTTTGCGAATTGGCGCAACTCCGGCATGGTCTTCCGGCAAGCCACGAGCCCGAAATCGAGCGAGCCGTTATAGCTGACGATTGTGATGTTCAGCGCGAGCCCATGGGTCACGATTGAGACCGGGTAATAGGCCCTCATTTCGGCGCCCGCGAGGTAGAGCGGCACTTGTGGCCCCGGAACGTTAGAGATCACGACGTTGGCGACAACGGGAATGCGCGGAGCGGCGACTGCCGTGCGGTAGAGCGGCGTGATCGCGGCCATCAGCCAGGGAATACCGAGCGAAGGCAGGTCGGTGGGGATCGCGCCCTTCATGCCGCCGGCCAGCCGCTTCGCGCGCGTACTGCTGGCGACAATCGCGGCCATGCGTTTTACGGGATCGGCTATTTGCGTCGCGAGGCCGACCAGCATCATCGAGACCTGGTTCTCCTGCGTCGTGTCGCCGGGGGCCCGGAGGCTCAACGGCACGGCGGCGACCATCGCCTTGCCGAGCGTTGCCTTGTCGTTGGCAAAGTGGCGGCGCAGCGCGCCGGCGCAGATCGCCAATACCGCATCGTTCAGCTTGGCGTCGTAGTGGCGCGCGATCGCTTTTGCCTCTGCCAACGGGATTTGCGCCGCCACGAACACACGCTCGGCGCCGATCGCCGCGTTGAGCCGCATGCGCGGAGCTGCAGTGCTGCCTCGCTTTTTGGGTCGCGCGACGAGCGCCACCGCGCCGGTGAGTCCAGCGGCTTTTGCGATGTCGGGGATCGCTTTCAAAATCCTGCCGTATTGCGCGACGGTGTTGCGCAGCGCCGAGCCCAGCATCTTCGCCGCCGAGGGCGGCATCGCTGCGGCGCTCTGCGCGGCGGCGCGTGGCACCGCGCGCGGCCTGCGCTGTGCATCGAGCAACGCCTGCGCCACCGCGATTCCGCCCTGGCCGTCGAGCGCGGCGTGATGGATCTTCGCGTAGAAACCGATCTGCCCGCTCTTCAAGCCGTCGATCACCGTGAACTGCCACAGGGGGCGATCGCGATCGAGCGTCCCCTGATGCAGGCGCGCGACGGTGGACTCGAGCTGCGCTTGGGTGCCGGGTGCGCGCAGCGTCACGCGCTGGATGTGGTAATCGAGATCGACGCGCTCCGCCGGCAGCCACAGCGGGCTGGCAATATCCAGCGGCATGAAGCGCAGCACGCGCGCGAAAACGGGCGCCAGGTGAATGCGCTTGGCGATGTGGGCGCGGATCGCCGCGTAAGGATCGCGTCCCGCAGGCAGCCGATCGAGCAGCATCAGGCTCCCTACATGCATCGGCGTATCGGGCGTTTCGAGCTGCAGGAACAGCGCGTCCAACGCGCTGAGATGCTTCATCGTGCCTTGCCTCTGACGCGCTCTTGTGAAAGGCTCTGAAGCATCAGAAACGAAGGGTTGCTTTACTGGTGTTCGGCTCAAGTAGTAGATCCAACGCCTGCTCGGCGCCATGAACGAGAATATTGGCGTTCAGAATCGCATCAAGCGAGCAGCCTTCGCCATTGTCGACAGCCACTGCGAGGCCTCCCGCATCGCGCACAGTTTTCAGCATCAGCCCATCTATGGTTCCATTACCAAACGCCGCGACATACTTCGGCTCATTCTTCAGGACGAACCGCTGCTTCTCCTTGTCGTTACGTTTAGCAGCGGTCAAGAAGTGCAGCTCGATGGGCAGTCGCGCAAGTTCGCGGCGTGCGGTACCGAAGGTGTCCACGGTGAGAACGTGGACCTCGACCAGCCTGCCAAGCCGTGCGAGGCGCGTTCTGACACTTTTTCTCACAACTCCTTTGAATGAGTGCGTGCCCGTGTAGTCGGTTACGACCCGGCGAATTTCAAGTAATCCAAAACCAGGGATCGTGAGCTTGATCATCTTGCTCTCCGCTGCAAGGTATTAGGCCACTGGCCAGGCACTCCCGACTGTGGGTCTCCGGCTGCCAGCAACGCGCGCCGTTTGATGCAGCCCATTTCTTCGCAGCCGGGCGGTGCGGTCTGCCATCGAGCACACCAGCGCGACGATTCCGACCGTTAGCCACGACCTTCACCGAGTTCATCATTCAATCCCTCGTTGAGTATTCACAAACTCGACTCAGGTCTTTACGTCGCTGATGGTCGCGACGTCAGCGGTGACACTTCGTCTAGCGCCGGCTCAAGGGTCCGGTCGGCACACGAGTGGCGTTCAGATCCTCGACGGGTTGCGTCCGCTGCGGGGGTCTGACTTTAGCAATCGGATGATCCGGCCGCAGCTTCACGTCACCGAAATGGCGATGATGCAACGGACGCCCGTATCCGTACACAGGCACATAGGATTCGGCGTAGATGACCTCGGGCTGAGCATAGGCGCGCGCCAGCTCACGCGCGCGAAGTTCCGCGACTTCACGTTCCAGGCGCTGCAGACGCAACTGATCTTCGCGCTCCCGCAGCCTCTCTTTTTCTTCGTTCGACATGCCGGGAACGACGCTGACAGTGCCCGCATCGTTTCCCATCACGCGCGCATTCTTTGAGCGGGGAGCTGTGTCGCCATAATGCACCGAGCCGTCGGCTTCGACCCACTTGTAGATCTGAGACATGGCGGCGTTCGGGGCGCCGCTGAACGCCGCAATGAGGAAGACGATCGAGAAAGCGCGCGTATGCATAGCTGTCGTTAAGTGTATCCCGTGATGGATCGTTGGCTTTCGGCACTGTGGCGGACGCAGCGCGCGATCTCGCCGTGCCTCAGTTGGAGTGAATCTGCAGGCCGGCGGGAACGACCCATTTCTCCAGCAGCTCGAATGCGCCCTGAATCACCAGCGCGAGTACGGCAACCGGTATCGCACCCGCAAGCAGCATCGTCTGATCATTCAGCGCTAATCCAGTGACGATGCGCTCGCCGAAGCCTCCAGCACCGATAAACGCTGCGATGGTCGCGGTGCCGACATTCACGACGGCAGAGGTCTTGATCCCGGCGAGCAACGTGGGCATCGCGAGTGGCAGTTCAATCTCCCGCAGGATGATCGCGGGTCGCAGCCCGAGGGACTTAGCTGCTTCAATCATTCCACGCGGGATCTGAGTAAGCCCCACCTGGGTATTGCGCACGATTGGAAGCAGCGCATACAGCGTGAGCGCGATGAAGGCCGGCACCATACCGATGCGTCCGGTGAGCGGGATCAGAAATGCCAGCAGGGCGAGCGACGGAATCGTCTGGATGACGCCGGTCACACCAAAGACCCAGGGCGAGGTCGGCCGGCGCCGCGCCGCCAGCAGGCCCAACGGGATACCGATCGCGCAACTCGCGGCCAGCGCGGTGAACACGAGTCCGAGGTGTTCGAGCGTAAGCCGACCGAGGTCGGGCGCAAACAGTCGTTGCCAAAGCGTAGATCGCGTCGCGGAGTCCGATGCGCGTTTCGTGCCTGCAGCCTGCACGAACGCCGCGCCAAGCCAACTCGATGCGATGGCCGCAGCGTCTTTGCCTTCCAGCTCGGCGGCGGCATTCAGGCGACGCATCGCCGCATCGTCGAACTTGCTTTCGAGTTGCGTCAGCGCCGCCCATGCCTTGGGAAACCGCGCTGGCACATCCGCGCGATACAACAACACGGCGTCGTAGCGCGGGAAGAACCTGAGGTCGTCCTCCAGCACGGTCAACTCGTACTTGTCGAGTTTGGCGTCAGTTGTATAGATGTCGATCACGTCGACTTGGCCGCCGGCAATTGCCTCATAGGCGAGCCCGTGATCAAGACCCTTCGGCGATGGAAATTGCAATCCGTAAGCCCGCGCCAGATTGGGCCAACCATCGGCGCGGCCGAGAAACTCCTGCGAGAGCCCGAGTCGCAGCTCGGGGTGCTGCCTGAGGTCCGAAATGCGCGCGAGGCGCTTTCCCTTTGCATCGCTAGAGCGCACTGCGAGCGCATAGCTGTTGTTGAAGCCCAGCGGCACCGCCACTGCCAACCCGCGCGACACCAAGTACTTATTCAGCTCCGCGAGTGGCGGCACGTCGGGCAGCTTGAGGATCTCGCGCGCGATCGTGCCGGTGTATTCAGGATAGACATCGATGCTGCGGCTTTCGAGCGCATTGAGCAGGATGGCTGTATTGCCCAGTCCGCGCTGGTGGACGGCCTCCGTCTTTCCAGGGCCCTGCGTCATCTGCGTAATGATCTCGCCGAGGATGTAGGACTCGGTGAAGCGCTTCGAACCGACCTTCAACGATGTCTCGGCCGACGCCGTCGCCACGGTCAACATGCACAGCAGCAGCGCAAGCAGATTTTTGTCCGCAGTCATGGGCTATTGCTTCCCCGTAAGCTAAGCGACGAACATCCATTTTCCTTGAGCTTCAACTATGCCCGCAGAAAGCAGCAAGCGCCTTTCTTACCGCGCCCTCGGCAACAGCCAACTCAAAGTGTCACCCTTGTGCGTCGGCTCCATGATGTTTGGAGACCAGACCGACGAGCCGGTTGCGCGCGAGATCCTGGCGCATGCCCGCGACCACGGCGTCAATTTCATCGACACCGCCGATGTTTATTCCAACGGCAAGTCCGAGTCGATGGTGGGTGCGTTGATCAAGTCGCAGCGTGACGACTGGGTCCTTGCCACCAAGGTGGGCAACAAGATGTCGGAGCGGCCCAACGAGTCGCAGTATTCGCGTACATGGGTATTGCGTGAATGCGACGCGAGCCTGAAGCGGCTGGCCACCGATTGGATCGATATCTACTACCTGCACCGCGACTTCAACGGCATGCCTCTCGAGGAGCCGCTGCGCGCGATCGATGCACTCTTGCGCGCCGGCAAGATCCGCTACTGGGGCTTGAGCAACTTTCGCGGCTGGCGCATCGCGGAAGCTGTCTACACGGCACGCGCGCTCAACATCCCCGCACCGATTGTTTGCCAGCCGTACTACAACCTGCTCAATCGGCAGCCCGAGGTGGAGGTTCTGCCGGCGTGCGAACACCTCGGTCTTGGCGTCGCACCGTACAGCCCGATCGCGCGCGGTGTGCTGAGCGGCAAGTACGCGCCCGGCAGCAAGCCCTCCGAAGACACGCGCGCCGGCCGCGGTGACAAGCGGATCATGGAAACCGAGTTTCGAGAAGAATCGTTGCGAGTCGCGCAAAAGCTCAGCGAGCACTGCACTCGCAAAGGCGTCGCGCTGTCGCATTTCGCCACCGCGTGGGTACTGGCGCACCGCGCAGTGAGCGCGGTGATCGCCGGTCCGCGTACCTTCGAACAATGGAAGGAATATGTTCTCGCCCTCGATTGCGAGATCACGCCCGAGGATGAAGCGCTCGTGGATTCACTCGTGAGCCCCGGGCATCCGTCGACACCGGGCTACAACGATCCGGCGTATCCGTGGGAGGAACGACGCTCCTAGGCCCTCTGACTCTTGGGAAGAAACGCGGCCACGACGCGACGTCCCAAGCTCAAAACGCGGCCAACTTTGGGGGCTCGGCCGCGTCGGCTTCGTTGCCTGATTCGCGACACTTCGTCCGCTAGATGCAGTGGTTTCCACCGCCTTCTCCGTGCTGTGTGCCACTCGTCGATGTGCTGCAATGGTCGGACAACGGGTCTGGCCGTTAGTAGCCAGAGGAGAATCGCCTGATGTTCATCAGAAATTACCTGCGATGCCGGTCATAGCGGTCATCAACCGCAAAGGGGGTAGCGGCAAGAGCACCCTCGCCACGCACCTTGCCGGCTACTACGCCAACACCGGTGCTGCGGTGATGCTCGGCGACGTCGATCGCCAGCTCTCCACTCAAACGTGGCTGCGCCAGCGCAAGACGCGGCCGCTCGGCCACGCCACTGAGATCACGGGCTGGAACATCGACCCGAAGAGCTTCGTCCGTCCACCCGCCGGCATTGAACATGTCATCGTCGATACACCCGGCGGGCTGCGTGGCTTCGATCTGGTGCGGGTCGTCATGTACGCAGATGCGATCCTGATACCTGTGTGTAATTCCATCTTCGACCGGGAGTCGGCGGCTGAATGCCTGGCTGAATTGCGCAGCCTGCCACGTGTTGCGACGGGTCGCTGCAAATTGGCCACAGTTGGCATGCGACTCGACGCTCGCACCAAGGCGGCAGAGGTCCTACAAACATGGGCGACGAATCTGGGAGTTCCTTTCATCGCCGTGCTGCGCGAATCGCAGGTCTACGTCCGCTGCATCGAGAAAGGACTGTCAGTTTTCGATCTGCCGGCCTCGCAGGTTCCGACCGACATCCCACAGTGGAAGCCGATCCTCGATTGGCTGCACGCGATCATGCAGCCGGCACAACGGCCCGTCGATGACATGCAGCGAACTCCGGCACGGATCGCCGCCACAACCAGCTCTGCCGTCAATCGCGCCGCGCCACGCGAGCCCTCGCAGCGAGCGCCGCAACCAATGCCGTCCGTGCAACAACAAGCGCCGAGTCTGCCTACGCACACTGGGGTCGCTGTTTCGGCATTGCGCCGTTTTCGAGAGACGTTGCCCATTCCAAGATTCCTGCAACGCGCGCCTTAGTTGCGCGCTCACAGCGCGCCTCAACCAACCACTATTTCTTGCAACTACGATCCGGCGTATCCGTTGCAGCAAAGCCGGTCTTAGGACCTTTGACTCTTGGGCAATAACGCCGCCACGACGCCCAGCAGTGGCAGGTACGCAATCGCGCTGTTACTCGACCTGGCACAAGGAAGCCGATGCGCCGGGACGGAGCGTTGCTGTGCTGCCGAACAGGTGGGCTCTAACGAATGAGCGCGTCCCTGCGAACGTCCACTCCGATACCCCGCGATCTCCATGAACAAAATGACGAGGACTGCCCCAGTGAGCATCAGGGAAAACCGCCCATACCTCGGCAAAGCCGGCTCGCACCGCATCCCTTCCGACGTAGCGGGTTCCCGAGACATCGGGGCCTGCAGAGGCTTCAAAGACGCAATCCTCCGTCATGAACGACATGAGCGCATCCACGTCATGGCAATTCCAGGCGTCAGCGAAAGCCTGCAGCATTTCCGTTGTCACTTCAGGGATCGGCGTTTGCCCCCAAGAAGTTGCCGTCATCCAGGGCCATGGCCAACGAAAGGATGGCGGCGGAGTAGCTGTACTCGCGCATCCCCATCATCACGCTCGTGGCGCTGGCACTGAACGTGGACTGCCAGGGGCCGATCGGCAGTCCACGTGGAGCGGTGGGCGGCGCGACGATGTTCGCAAAGTGCACTTCAACATAGGGCTTTCCCGTCTCGGTAAGCGCATGTTTGGTAGCCACACCGCCTTCAGTTAGGCCCGCGGGGTTGATGATGTATGCGTCCGCTGATTGTGCGCTCCCGTGAATGAACTCGAGAATGGCGCCCTCGTAGTTGGAAGCGAAGGTTGTCACGGTGACACCCAGGGAGGCGCCGAAGTTCTGGCAGAAGTTCTGCAGATCCTCCAGCGATGCGATGGAGCCATAAACGCGCTTGTTTCTTGCCCCGAGGTTCGTCATGTTGGGTCCGTCGATAACGACGAGCCGATGGTCGCGCTTCGACGACCGATAGCCGAGTGAGAGAGGGAAGGTGTTCATGTGCTTCCTTTCGTGAGGGGCTAATCTGGTCGGGCAGGCCGACTTCCAGGGAGTGCAGTTGTGGGTCGGAAGATATGCCGCCTAACGTTCGCGATCAGGGGCGCGAGCGGCGGCGCCTAGCGCCGCTGCGAAGCGGCCCCTGGTTCGCGCGGTTAGTCCAATCGTTCACTCAGCGCTCTTGCATGTGCCAAGCCGAGGATGTTACTTCGCGTTATCGACATACTCCGGCACTTCATAAATACGCAACTCCTTCGGCTCGCCGACCTTGCGCACGACGTCAAGGTAGAGGTCGGAGCGCAAGTACGCGTCCAGGGACTCACGT
>JBBQQC010000002.1:0-210945 GCA_038216465.1 Burkholderiales bacterium
ACGTCGGCGTGATCGGCGTGGCGGTGTTCCGCGAACGAGTCCGTTATGCGCCTCCGCCTGAGCCGGCGTCGCCGCCACTGTCGCGCTCGAAATCGGAGACTCAGCAGGATATGGCGCGCGAAGGCGCCGCCGCAACCCGTACGCCAGCGCCTCCGAATGCGTCCGGCGCTAACGACGCCTACGCGGAAGCCGAGCGCTCAGAGCGCCGGGAGCAGGCGCAGCGTCTGGGCACCGGACACGGCCGCAGTGAATATGCGCCGACGCAGCAAGTCGCTTTCGAGCGTGCGCAGTCGACGCCCGACGAAATGATTACGATCCACTACGACAGCCGCGACAATCTGATTGCGATGGGAGCGATTCCGCAACCAAGGACGTGGCCGCGGCGTACGCCGGAGGCATTTCCGGGGACGGTCGGCTTTGTGCCGGATCCGCCGCGCCGCTGGTAAGGATGCCTCAAGCACTGTTCTTCGCGCGCATGTAGGAGGCACAATGCCGCGCGATGAGCAGCGACGAGGATCTGCTGGCCGCCTATGCCGTGGGAGATGCGCGCGCTTTTGCCGAGTTGTACGAGCGGCACGAGCGCGCGATTTACCGCTTCTTTCTGCGGCAAGGTGCAGCAACCTCGCTGGCCGATGATCTTCTGCAGGAAACGTGGCTGGCGGTGGTGCGTAACGCAGCGAGCTTTGAGCCGCGCGCCAAATTCACAACGTGGCTTTATACGGTGGCGCGCAGCAAGATGATCGATCATTGGCGCGCGCGTGACGATACGGTGTCGCTTGCTTACTTTGCCGGTGATGCTGCCAACGAGCTGGACGAGAGCGTGCTCGAAGTCCCGGCCAGCGATGCGGACCGTCCCGATCATCAAGTGATCGCGCGGGCCGAAGCGCGCGCTTTTTTGCAGGCGGTGGAAGCATTGCCGCCGCCGCAGCGGGAGGCGTTCCTGCTGCAGGCAGAGGGTGGGCTGTCGCTGGAGGAAATCGCGGCCGTCACGGGTGCGGCACATGAGACAGTCAAGAGCCGGCTGCGCTATGCGATGAGCAAATTGCGCTCGGCGATGGAGGCATGGCAGTGAAAACGGAGCGCGACGACAGCGGCAACGATCCGGGCAACCGCGCGTTGCTTGATCGCTACCAGCAAGCGAGTGCTGCGCTCGATGAGCGCCCGGCGGCATCTGCGCGCGCGTCGATACTGGCCGCAGCGGCGCGCGAAGTCGGTGCCAGGCCGGTTGACGCCGCCGCGCGTCGGCCGATTCGTCAGCGCTGGCCATTGGCAGCGGCTGCGGCGGTGATGCTGTCGACGCTGGCGGTGATGCTCGCGATTCGCACGAATGAGGAGATGCCGCAGTTCAGTGCTCCGGCGCAAGCGCCGCGTGGCGCGGCGGACAACGCTGCACCGCCTGCTGCGCCACCCGCGTCGTCGCCACCGCCGATGGCGGACCTATCGGCCGGCAAACTGGAAGAGCCACAGCGGCAAGTCACCGAGAGCCGGCCTGCCAAGACACGCGAACGTCTGGCGCGCGCGCAGAGTGAAGCGGACGCCGTCGCGAAGACGCCGCGCGAAGCCAACCGCCCGGCACTGAATGAAGCGCCTTCGCCGCCGCGGGTGTTGAAAAAAGAGGCCGCGCAGCAAAACGTTTTGGCTGCGGAGAAGGAGAATGCACGGCAAAGCGCGCCGGCCGCTTTCCCCGCAACGGCCGCCGCCCCCGAGCCCGCGGCGCGTGCCAAAGCTCGCACCGAGCCATCGGCAGCGGGCGCTGTCGCAGCGGCGCCGATCGATCAGGCGAGCGCCGACTCGCGGCGCGACGCGGGCAGAACCGCAGCGCCGGCGTCGCCGTCAGTAGCGCAGGTCGAAAGTAAGCAGCAGGACGATTCGGCCGCCGCGTGGCTCGAGCGCATCATCAAATTGCGACGTGAAGGCCGCCACGAAGAGGCGGACGCGGAATTGAAGCGGTTTCGCGAGCGCTATCCGCAAGTGCAGCCGCCGGCGGAAGCGTTGCTGCCAGCGGGTACGCGCTAGACGTCAGCTCAACTTTCGCCAGCGGCCAGCCAGAGCGCTCCGAGAGTGCCTGCACCGCTAACCGCGCCGCGTCGGCTTCGAACACTCGGGGCGCGCTACGTGTCAAGTCCATGGCAGCGTTCAACGACTTTACCGAACCGAGCCAGCACCATCGATCGAACACATGCCACTGCTCTTGAAAGCGCTCGTCATTGCGCTCGACCAGCGCGATCGCACCGGAATGCGGCCACTCGGGCAGCAACCAGTTCTGCAGCAGTTGCATCAGCCGGGCAATATGTTCGTCGTGCGCCTCTGCGCCGACGCACGCACCCTGGCAGCGGCGTAGCTGGTAGTTAAAACAAGGCGCACCGTCGCGCGCTCCTTTGCGGCGGCCCTCGAACCCGGTCGCCTTCAGGCAGATACGATGCTCGGCGGCGAGCTCGGTCATCCAACGCCGCACCGACGCGCGCGATCCGAACGGGCCGTAGCAGCGACCCAGTTGGGAGAACTCGAACGATGCCGCCAGTGTGAGCGTCGCATACCCGTCTGCATCGAAGCCGAGCAGCACCTGATTCAATTTGCGACGTGCAGCAACGTTATGAGCCGGCAGCCGCGTCTTGATCAACTCGGATTCGCGCAGCAGCGCGCCGAACTCCCCGGCGGTTTCTTCAAATTCGAGCCGATGAATCTCCTGCGACAGCCGCAAATCGCGCGGCGCGCGGTACTCGGAGTTGAAGTGGCCGGCGACGCGGGCGCGCAGATCGATGCTCTTGCCGATATAGATCGGGTGCTCGTTCAAACCGTAGAACAGGTAGACGCCCGGCGCGTGCGGTAACGCATCGATCGCATCGGGCGGCAGGCAAGGTGGGAGCGCCGGCCGCCGCAGCAACGCGTGAGCAGCGAACTCGATTTCGGCGGGCGAATGACGATCCGTCAGTTTTTGCAGCAATCGCCACAGAACGCGTGCATCGCCCAGCGCGCGATGCCGCGGCTCGCCGTCGAGGCCAAAGCGGTCGATGATTGCGTCGAGAGTGTGCGGTGTGCGATCCGGATACAGGAAGCGGCTGAGCCGCACGGTGCACAGGGTCTTGGCTGCGAACGACAGGCCTGCTCGTGCGAACTCTGCGCGCAGGAACCCGTAGTCGAAGCGAGCGTTATGCGCGACGAACACCGCACCGTGGAGCCGATCAAACACGGCTTGCGCGACGTCGGCGAAAGACGGCGCCGCGCGCACCATCTCGTTGGTGATACCGGTCAGCCACTGAATTTCCGCTGGAATGGGGATGCCGGGGTTGACCAGCGTCGACCACTCGTCGACTCGCATATCGGAGTCGTCGAAATCGACACGCACGACCCCAATTTCGGTCACGCGCTCGCGTGCGGGACTCGCGCCTGTCGTCTCAACGTCGACAAAGACAAGGCTGGGAGCAAGCGCAGGAAACATCGACCGCAATTATCGGTCACGCAAGACGGGCATACTGTGAAGAAAGAGAATCCGAAGACAGACATGGCAGTGTCGAAAGTTCAGCCGGAACTCGACAAATCCGCGCGACTCGACGCGGTCGTCGCTCTGATCGACGCGCGCAGCCAGAAAGGCGAACGCACGTCGCTGGCGACGTTTGCGCGCAGCTATTTTGAGCGCGTGGATCCCGAAGACATTGCCGCGCGCAGTGTCGAGGATTTATACGGTGCCCTGCTGTCGCACTGGCAGTTTGCACGCAAGCGCGACGCCGGTGCGATCAAGATACGTGTGTTCAATCCTGTGGCCGGCGAGCACGGCTGGGGCTCGCGCCACACGGTCATCGAGGTCGTCAACGACGACATGCCTTTTTTGGTCGATTCGGCCTCGATGGAGGTCAATCGTCAGGGCCTCACCCTGCATTTGATCGTGCATCCGATCTTCGCGGTCGAGCGGGACGCGAACGGAACACTGCAATCGATCGATCTGCGCGCTAACAGGCCCGATTGGCCGCGCGAGTCGTTCATGCACATCGAAGTCGATCGATTGGCCGACCCCGCGGCGCGCTCGGAGCTTGCGGCTGGCATCGAGCGTGTGCTGGGCGACGTACGCGCCGCCGTCACTGACTGGAAGGCCATGGTGGCGCAGTTGCACGCGGTGATCGAAGAAATCGATCGCTACCCGCCACCGCTTGCGGCTGAGGAAGTCGCGGAGAACCGGGCGTTCCTGCAGTGGTTGACCGAAGATCATTTGCTGCTGCTCGGCTATAGGCGTCACGATCTGGCGACAGTCAAGGGCGAGGACGCACTGCGGCTCGTGCCCGGAAGCGGGCTCGGCGTCCTGCGCGAGTCCGAAACAGAGACAGCGCTGTCGAGCAGTTTTGCCGTGCTGCCGCCGCAGGCGCGCGCGGTTGCGCACGCGGTGTCGCCGATGATGTTCGTGACCAAGGCGAACTCGCGCTCGACGGTGCACCGGCCCGGTTACATCGATTACATCGGCGTCAAACGCTACAAGGATGGGACGGTCATCGGCGAGCACCGCTTCGTGGGGTTGTTTACGTCGTCCGCCTACAACGTGCGTGTCTCAGACGTGCCGCTGATACGCGGCAAGGTCGCTGAAGTCGCGGCGCGCTCGGGTCTCGCGCCCGGCAGTCACCTCGGCAAGGCGATGACGCACGTACTTGAAACGTATCCGCGCGACGAGCTGTTTCAGATCACCGCCGATGAATTGCAAGAGATCGCGACCGGCATCGTGCAGCTCGGCGAGCGCCAGCGGTTCCGTTTGTTCGTTCGGCGCGACCCGTTCGAACGCTTCGTGTCGTGCCTGATTTTCGTTCCGCGCGAAAACTACACCACCGAGTTGCGCCGCCGCTTCCAAAAAATATTGCTTGAAGCTTTCGAGGGATCGACCGCGGACTTTGATGTGCTGCTGACCGATGCGGTGCTCGCGCGTATCCATATCACTGTCCGTACGACTCCCGGAAAAATGGCCGCGGTCGATCGGCAGGCAGTCGAGAGGCAGCTGGCCGATGCAGCGCGACGGTGGGAAGACGATCTGCGCCAGGCGCTTAACGACGAGGAAGGCGAGGCGCGTGCGGCGCCTTTGTACAAACACTTCAGTTCTGCATTTCCAACCGCGTACGAAGAAGCGGTGTCGCCACGGCAGGCAGTCGCCGACATTCGCAGGCTCGACCTACTGACTACCGGTACCACGGGCGGCCTGGCGCTGAACCTGTATCGCCCGCTCGAAGGGCCGCAGGGCCGTCTCGGCTTCAAGCTCTATCGCCGGGGTGCGCCGATTGCATTGTCGGATTCACTGCCGATGCTCGAGCGGATGGGTGTGCGCGTACTGTCGGAGCGCGGCTACCAAGTTACGACGGATACAGGCGAGCCGCTCTGGGTGCACGATTTCTCATTGCAGCTGGCCGGCTCTGACGATATCGACGCCGAAGCGATTGCGCCGTTGTTCGAAGAATCGTTTGCGCGCGTTTTTGAAGGCGCGGTCGAGAACGACGACTTCAACCGCCTGGTGCTGCGCGCGAGCCTGTCGGCCGACGAGATCGTTGTGTTGCGTGCGTATGCGAAAGTGATGCGGCAAGCCGGTTTTGCCCTGTCGCAAGCGTTCATTGAAACTACGGTGGCGATACATCCGCGCATCGCGCGCATGCTGGTCGGGCTTTTCAAGCTGCGCTTCGATCCAGCAGAGGGCGACAAGGTTGCTGCTTCGAGTCAAGTCAATGCGATCGAGCAGGCACTCGATAAGGTGTCGAATCTCTCCGAAGACAAGGTGCTGCGCCAGTATCTGGCGCTGATCGTCGCCACGTTGCGCACAAATTACTGGCGTACCGGTGTTGGCACCAGCGGCGCAGCAGGACCACGCCGCACGTTCTTATCTTTCAAATTTGATTCGGCGCAGATTCCCGGCTTGCCCGAGCCGCGGCCGCTGTTCGAAATCTTCGTCTATTCGACACGCTTCGAAGGCGTGCATCTGCGCGGCGGCAAAGTTGCGCGCGGAGGATTGCGCTGGTCGGACCGGCCCGAAGACTTTCGTACTGAAGTGCTTGGGCTCGTCAAGGCGCAGATGGTAAAGAACACCGTCATCGTGCCGGTCGGGAGCAAGGGCGGTTTCGTATTGAAGAAAGCGCCTCCGATGGCCGATCGCGAGGCTTATTTGAAAGAGGGCGTCGACTGTTATCGCGACTATCTGCGTGGACTGCTCGACCTGACCGACAACCGCGTCGGCGATGCGATCGTGCCGCCGCCGCATGTCGTTCGATACGACGCAGATGATCCCTATCTCGTCGTCGCGGCCGACAAAGGTACCGCGACGTTTTCTGATTACGCCAATGCGGTCAGCGCCGAATACGGATTCTGGCTGGGCGATGCGTTCGCATCCGGCGGCAGCGCGGGCTACGACCACAAGGAAATGGGCATTACGGCACGCGGAGCGTGGGAGAGTGTCAAGCGGCACTTTCGCGAACTTGGCATCAACACGCAGGCGACCGAGTTCACGTGTGTCGGCATTGGCGACATGTCGGGCGACGTGTTCGGCAACGGCATGCTGTTATCGCGTCACATTTGTCTGCTCGCGGCGTTCGATCATCGACACGTGCTTATTGACCCGGCACCCGATGTTGCAGCGAGCTTTGCAGAGCGCGAGCGTTTGTATGCACTGCCGCGCTCGTCGTGGGCCGATTACAACCAGAAGCTGATTTCGGCCGGTGGCGGCATCTGGGCGCGCTCCGAAAAATCGATTCCGATTTCGCCGCAGGTACAGACGGCGCTCGGCATTGCGGCGAGCAAGTTGACCCCGGCGGATCTTATCTCGGCGATTTTGAAAGCGCCGGTGGATCTTTTGTACAACGGTGGCATCGGCACCTACGTCAAGGCGAGCAGTGAATCACACGCTGACGTCGGTGATCGTGCCAATGATGTGTTGCGCGTCAACGGCGCTGAGCTGCGCTGCAGAGTTGTGTGCGAAGGCGGCAACCTCGGATTGACGCAGCTTGGCCGCATCGAGGCCGCGCTCAACGGCGTGCGTCTTTACACCGACGCGATCGACAACTCGGCAGGAGTCGACACGTCGGACCACGAAGTGAACATCAAGATTCTTCTATCGCTGCCGATTGCCGACGGCGATCTGACCGAGAAACAACGCAACACGCAGCTGGTCAGCATGACCGACGACGTTGCTGCACTCGTGTTGCGCGACAACTATTTTCAGGGTCAATCGCTGTCGGTCAGCGGGCGTATGGGCACGCGCCTGCTGGATCAGCAGCAACGATTCGTCCGCTTTCTCGAAAAGCAGGGGCGCTTGAATCGCACGATCGAGTTTCTGCCCGCCGAAGATGAAATCGCCGAACGTCGCAGCAAGGGAATTCCGCTGACCAGCCCCGAGCGCGCCGTGCTGCTGGCGTACTCGAAGATGTGGCTGTTCGACGAGCTGCTCAAAACGGATTTGCCCGAAGATCCCTGGGTCGGCACGGCGCTAGCTCGATATTTCCCGTCCGCACTGAAGGAGAAATTCGGCAGCTATATTGACCGCCACCCGCTGAAGCGCGAGATTGTCGCGACGCACGTACTGAACAGCATGGTCAATCGTGTCGGCGCCACGTTTGTTCATCGGTTGATGGAGACCACGGGTGCCTCGCCGGCGCAGATCGTGCGGGCGTATCTGCTGACGCGCGAAATCTTCGGTCTGGTGCCGCTGTGGCAGGCGATCGAAGCGCTCGACAATGTCGTGCCCGACGAACTTCAATCGAGCCTGCTGATCGAGCTCGGCCGCCGCACGGTGCGAGCCACCACTTGGTTTCTGCGTTCGCGGCGACTTGCCGAACCGATGCTCGCAACAATCGAACGGTTCGCGCCAGCAGCCGCTGCGCTGCTTCAGTTCATTGCCGCTGCGCCCGTAAGCGCGCCGTGGCGCGCACCGATCGCGCAGCACGAACAGACCCTGGCGGCGAAGGGTGTGCCGCCGCCAATCGCGCTGGCAGTCGCAGCATCGGACACATCGTTTGCAGCGCTTGATATCGCCGAAGTGGCCGAGTCGTCGCATCAACCGCTGGCCGCAGTAGCCGATGCGTATTTTTCAATCGGCCGGTTGCTCGGTCTGGCGCGCCTACGCTCGCAAGTGTCGGCACTGCACGCGGACGGGTACTGGCAGGGCATGGCAAAAAATTCGCTGGGTGATGACTTGGCGGCTCTGCAACGCGAACTCACATCCGATGCGCTGCAGGCAGGTGGCCCGGCCGCGTGGGAAACTGCGCAGCGTCCCGCGGTCGAGCGGGCGCAGCGGATGCTTGCCGAACTTGCCGATACAAAGTCGGCTGACCTCGCGATGTTGTCGGTCGCATTGCGTGAGCTGCGGCATCTGGCGTGACCGAAGAACCAGCGCGCGACAGAAGGCTGGCCAAGCTGCGCGCCCTGCACCGCTTGCTGCATGCCGCGCTGTATGCGACATGACAATAAAACGGAGAATCATCCATGAACAAGTACGCAAAGTTCGGCGTCATGATTGCGACGTCAACCGTCGTCATGCTTGGACTGATGTATCTGAATACCTACCAGCTGGATCACGTGTTTTTCAGCGAGACACGAACCTACATGGCGCTCATCATGGGGGCGGCCATGGCGGTCATCATGCTGGGTTTCATGCTCAAGATGTACCCCAGCCGCCCGGCGAACATCGGCATTTTCGCCGGCAGCGCGATCGTCTTTGCACTCGCGCTCTGGCTCGTGCGCAGCCAAACGACGGTAGAGGACGTTTCTTATATGAAGGCGATGATCCCGCACCATTCGATCGCGATACTGACCAGTGAGCGCGCACGCATCTCCGATCCGCGCGTCCGGAAACTGGCCGATGGAATCATCGAAGCCCAGCGCCGGGAAATTGGCGAGATGACGGCGCTGATCAAAGACCTTGAAAACAAGCGATAGTGACCGCACGTCCGCCGTTGAAACTAAACCGTTTGAAACCCGACTAAGCTAGCGTGATGCGAAAGTGGGCTGCTGCCGTTGCTCTTTTGTTGACGTTTGCGATCCCCGTGCAGGGCTTCGCGGCGGCGATGCAGTCTGGCTGCGCGCTCGGTCACCTTCGTACAGATTCGCGCTCAAATTCGAGCTCAACGGCGTCTCACAGCCACCACAAGCACAACGGTCATGCGGCGACGCCCGCGGCTGCAAGTCAAACTGACGCCGACGCCGATTCTGAAGACGGCGCAACCGTCGAATGCCAGTGCGGCACCAGCAGCCTTGGCACGGCCCTCCCGATCAGCAAACGAGCTGCGCCGCTCGCGCCGCTGCACGTCGCACCGCTCGCACGCCCGGTCAATCTGCAAGTCATCATGATTACCGGCGGTCCCGAACGGCCGCCTCGAAGCTTCCTCGCCTAGCGACATTGCGCGCGCCGTTGACCGCGCGCGTTTGAACGTCGCCTTGTCCGTTTGCCTCCCGCCTGTCCGGCGGCGACTCGACGTGTTCTTGCGAGGATTGCATGACTCAGATGGTTTTTCGATGTTTTGCGATGGTGTGTTTGGCGTTCGCTGCGACTGCTTTTGCGCAGCGGCCCGAAGCTGCCGGACCTCGTCCGCCTGTTTCAGAGGCCACGCCGTCCAGCGTCTATCGATCGGCTTGGTCCGGCTACCGACCTTTTGCCGACGAGAAGAGCATTGCGTGGAAGGAAGCCAACGACGAGGTCCGCCGTATTGGTGGTTGGCGCGCGTACCGGCGCGAAAGCCAGGAGCACCCTTCCGGCGGCGCAGGTGCGGCGGGTACGGTGCCATCGGCTCAGGCCCCGAAACCTGCGCCGGATGCCGCGGGCGCTACGCAAGGTCACGATGCGCACAGCAAACCGAAGGAGTCGCGATGAGCGTGCACCCGCAGCAGCGGTTGATCGCCGCCGCCATCGCCGCGCTGTTGCTCGGCGGATGCGCGAGTACCGCCGTGCGCGAGAACTTCAGCAGCGCGCAGGACTTCACACGCGAGCGGCTGGGCGCAGATTTGCGCTGGCTCGAAACCGATGAAGCGCGCCGGCAGGCGCAAGCCGAAGTCGATGCGCTGCTGCAAAAGCCGTTGTCGGCCGACGGCGCCGTGCGCGTTGCACTTGCGTACAGCCCTTCCCTGCAGGTGATGCTATTCGAAGGCGCGGCGTCATCGGCGCGTGCTGCGCAGTCCGCTCGTTTGCCGAATCCGATCTTCACCTTCGAGCGCCTGGTACGCAACGGGGGTGGCGTGCGGGAGCTCGAGATCAACCGCATGCTTGCGATTTCCGTGCTCGATCTGTTCCTGTTGCCGGCGCGAATGCGAGTCGCCGGTTTCGAGCAACATCAGGCTCGCCTCAAATTGACGGGTGACATCGTGCAAGGTGCGCTCGACACGCGCCAGGCCTGGGTAAGAGCAGTCGCGGCACAGCAGTCGCTGCAATACGCCGAGCAGGTCAAGCGCGCCGCTGATGCCAGCGCCGAGCTGGCGCGCCGCATGCAGCAAGTCGGCAACTTCAACAAGCTGCAGCGAGCTCGCGAGCAGGTGTTTGCAGCGGATGCCGTTGCGCAACTCGCACGGGCTCGGCAGACGGCTTTGACGACGCGCGAAGGATTGATTCGTGCGCTGGGCTTGAACGATGCGCAGGCGCGCGCGCTGCAGTTGCCCGAACGACTGCCCGATCTGCCGAGGGCGCCGATCGATGAACGCAACGCGTTGCAAAGTGCAATCGATCAGCGGCTCGATGTTTCCATGGCGCGCGCCGCGCTCGAGTTCTCAGCGCGCGAGCAGGGGCTGACCCAGATCACCAGCGTCGTTAACGGCTTCGAGATCGCGGGCGTCTACAACAGCGAAACCTTCAGGGCGCCGCAGAAAGGTTACGAGCTTGTCGTTCCACTGCCGATCTTCGATTTCGGCGATGCGCTGCGTACCGGCGCGCAGGCGCGCTACATGGCGCAGCTGAACCGCACCGCGCAGCTGGCGGTCAGTGCGGCTTCCGAGGTGCGCCAGAGCTATGGCGCGTATCGCACGACGTACGACATCGCTCGCCACTATGGTGATGAGATCGTGCCGCTGCGCAAAGCCATCGCCGAAGAAAACGTGCTGCGCTACAACGGCATGTTGATCGGCGTATTCGAATTGCTGGCCGATGCGCGCGAGCAAATCGGCAGCGTGGTGCAGGCGATCGAAGCGCAAAGAGACTTCTGGCTGGCCGACGCGGCATTGCAGGGGGCGCTGATCGGCAGGCCGATGGACGCGATGGCAATGGAAGCATGGCCGTCGATGCGTTCGGCCGCGCCGGCTCATTGAAACGAGGAAACAGCCCATGCTTTCACGACGCAATTTTTTCGGCCGCAGCGCGGCGATCACCGCAGCCGTCGCAGCCGCTTCGGTCAGCAAAGTCGCGCTCGCGGCGTTGCCCGAGCCGATGATCCAAACCCAGCCCGACACGATGCCGCCGCTGGTGCCATCGACCGGCCGCTCCTATAACCCGGTCGTGACGCTGAACGGCTGGACGCTGCCGTGGCGGATGAACGCCGGCGTAAAGGAATTTCATCTAGTCGCCGAGCCGGTAGTGCGGGAGATGGCGCCGGGAATGAAAGCGCACCTGTGGGGCTACAACGGCCAGTCGCCGGGGCCGACGATCGAAGTGGTCGAAGGCGACCGCGTGCGCATCTTCGTCACCAACAAGCTGCCCGAGCACACCAGTATTCATTGGCACGGCCAGCGCGTTCCGAACGGCATGGACGGCATCGCCGGTCTGAACCAGAAGGCGATCGCTTCGGGCAAGACGTTCGTCTATGAGTTCGTTGCGCAACGTCCCGGCACCTTCATGTATCACCCGCACGCCGATGAAATGGCGCAGATGGCGATGGGCATGATGGGCTTCTGGGTCACGCATCCACGCGCGCGCAATCCGCTGATCGACGAAGTCGATCGCGATTTCGTGTTCCTGCTGAACAACTACGACATAGAGCCGGGCAGCGCGACGCCGAAGATCATGACGATGCTCGACTTCAATTTGTTCAATTTCAACAGCCGTGTGTTTCCGGGAATTGATTCGCTGAACGTACGCAAGAACGACAAGGTGCGCATCCGTTTCGGCAACCTGACGATGACCAATCATCCGATCCATCTGCACGGGCACGAGTTCCTGGTCACCGGCACCGACGGCGGGCCTACGCCGAAGTCGACGCGCTGGTACGAAGTGACCACCGATGTCGCGGTCGGGCAGATGCGGCAGATCGAATTCATCGCTGATGCAGAAGGCGACTGGGCGTTCCACTGCCACAAGAGCCATCACACGATGAACGCGATGGGCCATGACGTGCCGACGATGATCGGCGTCGATCACCGGGGCGTCGCGCGGCAGATCACGAACCTGATTCCGGATTACATGGCAATGAGCGAGCGCGGAATGGCCGACATGGCCGAAATGGAAATGCCACTGCCGGATAACACGCTGCCGATGATGACCGGACAGGGACCGTACGGCTCGGTCGAGATGGGCGGCATGTTCACCGTGGTCAAGGTGCGCGCGGATCAGAAGGCGGGCGATTACGCCAATCCGGGTTGGTACAAGCAGCCAGCCGGCACCCAGGCGTACGAATGGACCGGACGGCTCGGTGAGCCGGCGCGCTTCAAAGCCGAAGGCGGGCGCTCAATGCCCGGTAAAGGCAAAGCCATGACCGAAACCGAAGTCAAGGTGCGTAAACCGAACGGACACGGCGGACATTGATTGATTAGTTTTAAGGAGATCACGCATGCAGCAATCTCGCAGAACCCTGATCGTAGGAATGCTTTGTGCCAGCGGAGCAGTCTTCGCACACGGCGAAAAGGAACACGCCAATAGTGGACCGGTTGGGAAGGAACAAAAGCCGTGGGGCATTGGCGGTGATGCAACGGCGGTGAAGCGCACGATTCCGGTCGGCATGACGGATGAGATGCGGTTCACTCCGGACAGGATCGAAGTAAAGCAAGGCGAAACCCTCAGGTTCACGCTGAAGAACAACGGCAAGCTGATGCATGAGTTCGTGATCGGCACCAGGAAAGAGCTCGACGAACACGCCGCGCTGATGGCGAAGTTTCCCCACATGGAACACGATGAGCCGTACATGGCGCACGTCGCGCCGGGCAAGACCGGACAGATCGTCTGGAACTTCAATCGCCCCGGCGAGTTTGATTTCGCGTGCTTGATCGCGGGCCATTACCAGGCCGGCATGGTCGGCAAGATCAAGGTGACCGCATGAACTAGGTTAGACCACGTGCCTGCGCGCGAAATCCATCGCATGCTGAAAGAAAAGCCGAACGCCCGTGGGAATCGCGGTGCCTGTGATGCCCGTGGTTCGCCCGGCATGAATGGTCCGAAGCACGGCAATCGCTTGGAGCCATACGCCGTCATTCTTGTCCAACACGACAGCAATGCCACGATTTATCAGTCTTACAAGTGAGGGTTATCGATGAAAACAGTTCGAGCACTATTTTCCATTGCGCTGCTGGTCGCGGCGTCGGCTACGGTGGCGCAGACCGCTGCTCCTGCCCAAGGCGCCGCGGCGAAGCCGGCGCTATCGCCCCCCGACATGGTCGACGGCGAAGTGCGCAAGGTCGATAAAGACACCGGCAAGATCACGCTGCGTCACAGTGAGATTAAGAAGCTCGATATGCCGGCGATGACGATGGTGTTTCGGGTCAAAGATCCGACCATGCTCGACAATGTCAAGGTCGGCGACAAGGTCAAGTTCAAGGCGGAGGGCTCGGGCGGAGCGTTGACGGTTACCGAGATCGAACCCGCCAAGTGAAGCAGGCGTTTCTTGACAAGTTCGGGACCGTCGGCGCCGTCGTCGCGGCGGCGGCGTGCCCGATCTGCTTTCCGAAGATTGCAATAATCGGCACAGCGCTCGGCCTGGGCGTGTTCGCTCCGTACGAGGGCTATGTCGCGCTAGGCGTTCAGGTTCTTTTCGTTCTTGCATTCGTAAGCCAGGTGCTTGCATTTCGCCGCCATCGCAATCGGTGGTTGCTGGCGCTCTCTGCAATGACGACCGTGCTTTTGTTCGTCGGTTACTACGCGATTCCTTCCAGCATCCTGCTCCAGGTCTCGTTGGCGGGCCTTGTCGTGGCCAGCATCTGGCTTGCTCTCGAACTTCGGCGTTGTTCGAAGTGCTCGACGTCTTTAGCAGCTGTAGATGCATAAACTCGTCGTTGCCGTTGCATGTGCGGGTTTTGCCGTGCCGGCTGTTGCCGAGTTGGTGGAAGTGGAGCTTGCGCCGGGAGCTGTCATTGAAAAGCGATTGACGGTCGCGCCCGGAAAGTTCGCCGAAGTTTGTTCCGCTTTAAAGCGCGGCCAGGCCATCGCGTGGCAGTTTCGCGGCGACGCTGCTGTGGACTTCAACATTCATTACCACGTCGGCAAGAAAGTCGAATATCCTGAGCAGCGCAAAGACGTCAAAGACGCTGCCGGAAGTCTCGCGGTCGCGCTCGATCAGGATTACTGCTGGATGTGGTCCAACAAATCGGGTTCGTCGATCGCTGTCGAAGTGACGTTAGAGGCGAAGTGATTTTCACTCCTACATGCCGCTCGCGCTGATTGGACCGCCGATTGCTGACGCGCTTCCGCGCAGACAACACCGCGCGCGTGGCGCGGTGGGTCTGGCTCATTTCCCGTAACTAGGCCATCGCTGCGCTAGTGCGGGTTCTGGAAGAGGTCTGACGCGACGCCATCTGGCGGCACAGTTTCGCGCAGCGCTTGCATGCTTCCGAGCACTCCTGGCAATGTTGCATGTCGTGCTTTCCACATTCGTCACCGCACGCTTCACACACATCGGCGCAAGCTCCGCACATGGCCGACACGAACTCACTGTCGCGCGCCATGTAAGCAGCCGCCAGGCGACAGGCTTGCGCGCAGTCCATGTCGAGCTCGATGCAGCGCGCCATCATTTTGGGATCGTCTTCCGCTAGACAGGCCACCGAACAGTGGTCGCAAGCGTCAGCACAGTCGTAACATGCTTCGATGCACTCGGCGAATTGTTGATGAGCCATTGCAGTCTCCTTATCAGGTCAAGTAATCAGCGAACATCGCTGAAAACATCGCGAGCAATCGGCGGACCACACGCCGGCATCAAATACTTCGTACACTCAGCTCTCTCAGGGCGCGCTATCGGAAGCACCGACGCGCGTCCCGCGCCCGGGCGCGATGCAGAGGACGAAGATGCCGAACTGGCCGGGGCGCATGGCGGGCAAGTTGGAAATTTCTAACCGGCGAAGTCCGCTTTCCACCCCATTGCGGTCATTCGTGTCGCTCCGAAATGATCGTTAAGCAGCCTAGCGCGCCTCACACGATCTGGTTGAGCAGTCCCGTTTCGCCACGCCAGAACCGATCTAAATTCTCAATCAAAATGTCCAGCACATTGTCCTCGTACCTCCGTGTTTCCCCAGCGGTATGCGGCGTGATCAGCACATTGCCAAAGTCCCAGAGCGGCGAGGTTGCAGGCAGCGGCTCTTCGACGGTGACATCGATGGCTGCTCCGGCAATCGTCCGATCTTGAAGCGCTTTGATCAACGCGAGCTCGTCCACGCATCGGCCGCGCGCCGTGCTAATGAGATAGGAAGATGCTTTCATACGCGACAAAGCATCGGCATCGATGACCCTTTCGGTCTCCTTCGTCAGAGGGCAGGTGAGAGCGACAAAATCCGCCTGCGGAAGCAACGTCTTCAGTTCCGCGAGGCCGTGAACCGAGTCGGCGGCTTCGCCGCCCGCCGCCGGATTGCGCTTGACGCCAATGACACCCAGCCCGAATGCCTTGGCAAGCTGCGCCAGGCGACTGCCGATTCCACCCAGGCCGATAATCAGCAGCGTCTTGCCGCCGAGCTCGTCTTCGCGCTGCGTAAAATCGGAAATCATGCCGCGCCAGACGTGCTTCGCCTGATTGTCGCGGGCTTCGGGCAGCTTCCGCGTCAGCGCGAGAATGAGCGCCATCGCGTGTTCGGAGACCGCACGCACGTTGACCCCCTGCGCACTGGCGAGCCTGATGCCGCGCGCCGTCAACGTGCCGCGATCGAATTGATCGGTCCCGGCGCCGACTGACTGAATGAAGCGGAGGCGCTGCGTGCGGTCGAGCAGTTCGTTGCGCCACATGCCTGAGACGACGACCACGTCGGCTTCGCCAATCCGCCGCTCGAATTCATCGGGCGTGCGAACCCCGAAGCTATCAATGGTCATCTGTCGGTGCACGAAACGCTCTTGCAGCTGATAGGCGACGTGAGCAAAGCAGATCGTCAAACGATCTTTGGGTGGAAACATCGGTACCCCGTTGGTGTGCTTTACGCGAAGCGATTGGCGCGAAAGGGAGAGATATCAATCGTCGGTGGCCGGCCGGCCATGAGGTCTGTCAGCAGGATGCCTGTCATGCCGGCTGACGCCATACCTACATGGCCATGCCCGAATGCATAAAACACGTCGGGCGAGCGTTTGGAGCGATCGATGACTGGAAGAGAGTCGGGCAGAGACGGACGGTGGCCCATCCACAACGAAAGCCGCTCCTCGGGGTAATGGTCGCGCAGAGCCGGGAACAACCCGCGCGCCAGGCGCAGCAGGACGCGCGCTCGCTCCCAATTCGGTGGAGCAGTCAACCCGGCCAACTCGACGGTGCCCGCGAGACGCAACCCGGTATCCATCGGTGTCGCGACGAACTTGCCCTGCTGGTCGGCGGTCGGCACTTTTGGTCGCACCTCGGGATCGCTGATCATGATGTGATAGCCGCGCTCGGTTTCGAGCGGCACGCGATCGCCGAGCTGCGCCGTCAGCGGCCGCGAGAAAGCGCCCGCCGCGACCACGGCCGCGTCGGCGGGAATTTCGCCGTGCGTGGTGCGGATCGCGCGAAGCTGGTCACCGTCGAGCACAAATCCGGTGGTGGCGCTGCGGTGAATTGTCGCGCCGCGCTTGACGAGATTCTGCGCGAAACACGTTACGAGTGCGTGCGGATTGCTGGTGTGGCCGTTGGTGCGCACCAGGATGCCGCAGGCGCAATCCGGCGCGAGACTCGGTTCGAATTGCTGCAGGCCCACCGCATTGAGCTCGTCCCAGTGCACTCCGTTTCGCGCGCGCAAATCCCACGCCGCGCGATCCTTAGCAAAGCCTGCGGCCGACCGATAAACGAATAGCGAGCCGTTGCGATGGAAGACAGCGGTCGCTTCCGCGGCTTCGACAAGGGGCGCGAGATTGTCGACGGCACGGCCCAGCATGTCGCGTAACGCGCGTGCCTGTCTTTCGACCCTATCCGGCCGACCGGCCGCGATGTACCGGACGAGCCACCCCGCCATGAACGGAAGATAGCTCCAGCGTACGGCGAGCGGACCGAGCGGATCGCTCAGCCATTGCGGTACCTGACGAATGGCGCCCGGCATCGACATCGGCACGACGGAGGAGGTGCCGAACACGCCAGCATTGCCGAACGAAGCGCCGCGTCCCGGCTCGTTCGGATCGACGACGAAGACATCGTGGCCGTCGCGTTGCAGACAGCTCGCAACTGCCATGCCGATAATGCCGGCGCCGATCACGCCGACTGTCTTGACCTCCTTCCTCATCGAGCTGCTCCTGTGACCGGCATCAAGGATACTTTCCGCTACACGTCGCGCAGAAAAGCCTTGATGCTCGGGTGCGCAGCATCCTCGAAGAAGTCCTGCGTGTTGGTATGGCTCAGCACCTTGCCATGCTCCATAAACACGATCTCATCAGCTACCTTGCGCGCAAAGCGCATTTCATGCGTGACGATGACCATGGTCATGCCTGATTTGGCCAAGGCAGCGATCACGTCGAGCACATCCTTGGTCATTTGAGGATCGAGTGCGGATGTCGGTTCGTCGAATAGGGTGGCTGCAGGTTCCATTGCCATCGCCCGTGCGATGGCAACGCGCTGTTGCTCGCCGCCCGACAATTCTCCGGGGTAACGTGCCGCCTTGGTCGGCAAGCCCACACGCTCAAGCAGCGCACGAGCGCGCTCTTCAGCCTGCTCCCGTTTCTCGCGTCGGACGATGCATGGCGCCAGCGTGATATTCGCCAGCACATTCATGTGCGGATAGAGATAGAAGTGCTGAAAGACCATGCCGAGCTTGGCGCGCAGCGCGCTCAAATCAGTGCGCGGGTCGGACACTGAAACTGTGTCGACCAGTATCTGCCCCTGGTGAAAAGACTCCAGCCCGTTGATGCAGCGAAGCAGCGTGCTTTTTCCCGAACCGCTGCGGCCGCAAATGACTGTGACTTGGCCGCGGCGCAGACTGAGATCGACGCCGGTCAGAACGTCCAGTTTGCCGTAGCGCTTGTGAACGTCCTTGACCTCGATGAATACGTCGTCTGGTTTCAAACCGGTCTGCGCTCCAGCCATCGGACGATCCATGAAAGGGAATAACAGACAGCGAAATAGACCGCCGCGACGAAGGTATAGAACAAAGCCGAATTGCCTTCGCGGGAGTTGAGAATGGTTGCCGCCGCGCTGATTTCCAGAACGCCGATCACGCTGGCAAGCGTGGTGTCCTGAAAGGCGATGATGCTCTGCGTCGTCAGCGAGGGCAGCATCCGGCGCACCGCTTGGGGCAGGATGACGCGCGTTGCAACCTGCCATGGCCGAATCCCGCTGGAAAGCGCTGCGTATTTTTGTCCAATCGGGATGGACTGAATGCCCGCACGAATGATCTCGGTGAAATACGCGACCTCGAAGACGACGAGTGCGAGCAGGGCGCTATTAAAGGCGCCGGTCTGGCGTCCGAGCACGATCGGGGCAAGGAAATAGAACCAAAACATCACCATGATGAGCGGCATGCTGCGCAATACGTTCACATAGACCGTCACGAGGTAGTAGACCGGCTTGACGCGTGACATCCGGCCGAACGCGAAGAGCGCGGCGATCGGTAGTGCCAACGGAATGGCAAGCCCCGCGAGAAGCATGTTGATCGCGAAAGCGTTCAGGATGAACGCGGCATTGTCGAGCACGAGCTGCATGATTAGGTCGACTGGCGATGCATCAAGCCGGGAATCCGGAGACGCAATTCGAGGAGACCGGCGAGAGTCGCGACCAGCCCTGCGATTGCGAGATAGATGACGGTTGCTTCCCCGCTTGCCTCAATGAAGCGAAAGGTGGCGTTGCCAATCCGTTGCGATACGAAAGTCGTTTCCGCTACCCCGATCGTCATCGCGACCGATGAGCTCTTGAAGATGGTCAAGAATTCCGACGTCAGACTCGGCGCGATGAGGCGAAAGACCAGCGGGGCGATGACGCGCCGGGTGGCTTGGGGACGGCTGAGCCCGGTTGCCAAAGCGGCCAGTCCCACGCCGCTTTCGACTGATCGAACGCCCGAGCGAATGTGCTCGGCGACGCGCGAGGACGTATAGAGCGCCAGCGCAACGATTGCCGCGCCAACTTCCCAGCCGAAGGAATAGAGGTGGACGCGGATATCCCGCGGCAGCATCGCGGGAAACGCGAAATACCAGAAGAACAATTGCAGCAGCAGAGGAATATTGCGCAGGATTTCGACGTAAGCCGTGCACAGCGCGCGAACCGGCAGCGCGCGCGCCGTCCGTCCGAATCCCACCAATGTGCCGAACAACAACGCCCCGATCCATCCCGACAACGCTAGATAGAGCGTCATCCTCAGACCCTCGAGGATCAAGCCTCCGTTCGGTTCACGCCATAGAACCGACCAGTCGAAGGCGTAATTCATTCAATTTCCGAGCCGGCGGCGGCGACGCGCCTGGGTCGCCGCGTGATGTCCTTCACGTTTGTCAGCGCCGATCGTGTTGTCGATACGTGCCCGACTACTTGGGCAAATCGAACAGATACATGAGCGCCTTCATATTCGCGTCGATCGGCAAGGGAACCTGGCTGTTGGGTCCAAGGAACTGGTTGTACAGCCCCATGAAACGGCCGGAGTGGAAAAGATCTACGAAGGTGGCGTCCACCAGTGCACGGAACTTTGAATCGTTTTGCCGCACCGCAAAGGCATAAAGCTCCGACGAGATTTCGGGATCGATGATCTTCCAATCCTGGGGCTTCGCCGCGCGGGAGCGCAGGCCTGCGAGGATCGGGCCATCGGACGAATAGGCCACGACGGCGCCATTGACCAATGCCTGGAAACCGTCCGGCTGATCACGGAATGCGACGATCTCGACCGGCGGACTCAACTTTCCCGACTTGTTGAGTTCGGCGTAAAGCTCGGAATCGAATCCGCCTTGCACCGTTCCCATGCGCTTGCCCGCGAGGTCCTTCCAGCCCTTGATCTGGCTGTTGACTGGAAGAAGAAGATGCAGGCCGGTGCCGAGGAAGGGGATGCAAAAATCCACGACCTTCGCGCGCGCCTGTGTTACGACGGTCGATCCTGCGTCCATATCGACGGTGCCATTGAGGAGGAGCGGAATGCGCGTCTGCGAGGTGACCGGTACGAGGTTAAGCTTGACGCTGGTCTTGAGTTCTTTCTCGATGGCTTTGTGGACCTCGCGTGCGATTTCTGTCGAGATGCCGGTCCATTTGTTGTCCTTGTCGAGATAACCAAACGGAAACACGCCCTGACGTGCGCCGACCGAGAATTCGGAGAGGCGTTTGATCTTGTCGAGCGTGGGCTCTGGGCAGGCGGGCGCCTGAGCGTGCGCCACGTTCGGAGACAACAATTGCTGCGCACCCGCGGCGGTCGCGAGGCCAGTCGTTACCGCGCTCCTAACGAAATTGCGCCGCGACGCGCTTGCGGACGATTTCTCCTCAACTGCCGGCTTGTTTATTTTTTCCATCGGAATCCCTTCTGGTTGGAACTGCATGGGCGGGTCTCCTGGGCGGCAGACTCGCTGGCGGATGTCACGGGCGGCTCCCGGTCGCAGGGCTTGCGGCCCTGCGTGATGAAGTGTGACGAACGGCAACGCCGCCGAGACCTGCGTCCACCACACCGGCAATGATGCGCGATGCTGCTTCAATCTCCGCGCGCGACACGTCGAGATGCGTGACTGCTCTGATCAGCGTTGGTCCTGCCGACGATGTCATCCGGACTCCGCTGGCCGCCAACCGGTTGACGAAATCCTGGCCGGAAAGCCCCGTCCTTAGCACATCGAAGTAAACAAGATTGGTCTCGACGCTTTCGGGATCGATGTCGATGTTTGCGATGCCGGCGAGAAGTTTTGCCAACAGCCTGGCGTTTTGGTGGTCCGTGCGCAGGCGCTCGAGATTGTGATCGAGTGCATAAATGCCGGCGGCAGCGATGATCCCGGCCTGGCGCATGGCGCCGCCAAAGAGGTGCTTGTAGCGGCGCGCCTGCCGGACAAAATCACGATCGCTCACCAGCAATGCGCCGATCGGGCAACCCAGGCCCTTGGTGAGGCAGAACGTTACGGAATCGTAGCCGCGCACCTGCTCGTGCGCTGCGACGCCGGACGCGATCACGGCATTCATCAGGCGCGCGCCGTCCATGTGCGTTGCAAGATCGTGCTCGCGTGCGATAGCGGCGACACTTCTTAGCTGCTCGAGCGGCCAAACCGAGCCACCTCCGCGATTGGATGTCTGCTCCACGCACACCACGCGTGTACGCGGACAATGAGGATCGTCACGTCGGATTCCTTCTTCCACTTGGTCTGCCGTGAACATGCCGCGCGTTCCTTGCACCGTGTACAGCATCACGCCCGAGAGAAAGGCCGGTCCGCCGGCCTCGGAGGTGACCAAGTGACAAGAGCGCTCGACGATCGCCTCATCGCCCGGCTGAGTGTGGACCTTCAACGCAATCTCATTCGCCATCGTGGCGGAGGGGAGAAAGATCGCGCTTTCCTTGCCGAGCAGGTTTGCCACTTTTTCCTGCAACGCGTTGACCGTGGGGTCTTCTTGCCGTTGATCGTCACCCACCGGTGCCGCCATCATGGCGGCTAGCATCGATGGCGTCGGCTTCGTTACCGTGTCACTGGAGAGGTCAATCATGGTCTGATGAAATTCCGATTTCTCTGCACCACGATGAACCGGGTGCGAACCTTCGGAGCGTGAATTCAAAATTTGCGGGCAAGTACCTCAAGAAAGCGCTCGATGTCGGCCAGCGAATTGTAGAGATACGGGCTGATGCGCAGTGTCTCTCCACGCAGACTGACATGGATGCCGGCGGCAATCAAGGTTTCGTAAAGTGCCGTCGGAGCGCCTCCAGGGAATCGAATCCCGGTGAAATGGCTGGCGCCGCATCCAGGGGCGGGAACGTTCAGGTCAAGCTCCCGCGCGCGCCGGTTGATCATGTCGACAAGCGGCGCGAGCGTGCACTGAATATTGTCCGCTCTCCAATCGAGCAATTGTCTGAGCGCGACTTTCATGATCGGCAAGGTGATGAAATTGCTGCGCTCGCCGAAGTCGTAGCGGCGCGCTCCCGGCATGAATTCGTCGGTGTAGCCGTCAGTGCTCTGCACCTCCGCCGCGCCGGCACGGTTGTAGGAATGATGTTCGAGCGGTGTGCCGTTCTGGAACAACGGATCGACATACAGAAACGCAAGACCGTACGGTCCAAGCAGCCATTTGTAGCCCGAGCAAAAGAGAAAGGCGGGTTTCGAGGATCGCACATCGAAGGGCACGACGCCGACCGACTGCGTTGCGTCAACAATGAGCGCAGCCCCCACCGAGCGAGCGGCCGCCGATACGGCCTCGATGTCGATCAGCAATCCGTCATGCCAGTGACATTGCGGAACGGCAACGATCGCGGTTCGGCGCTCGATCCGGTCGAGCACTCCCTGCGTCCAGTTGCCGGAGATCGGTGTTGGAACGGTTTGAAGTTCGGCACCGATCTCGCGACATCGCCACTGCCATTGATAAACGTTGGAGAAATGCTCGCGGCCGATGACGACGACGCTCTGGTCTTTCCGCAATGGCAAATTGCTGCCTGCGATTGCCGCGGCATAGCTCGACGCCGGCACGATTGCGACGTCATCCGCCGATGCATTGATCAGACGCGCGAATAGCGCGCGGACTTCTTCAACCTCAGCGAAAAAATCCTTCCGGAAAATGGTCCATGGATGGACTTTGCGATCGACGCCAAGTTTTCCGGCTTCGGCGGCCTCCCGCAGCAGCGGCGAAAGATACGCGCCATTGAGATAGGTGATGTCTTCGGGAATTTCGAACAGATGTCGCTGGTTTTCGATCATATTGAAGTTTTTGCGACCCCCGACAATGGCAGCTCATCAGCGTCATCGCGACCAAGCGCCGCGTGTTCCTTCCGTTCTGATGCTCGGCTGCGCTTAGTCGTGCTCATGCCGGTGATGCGCGTCCGGAAAGTGCGAATGCCGGTGCGTCATCGGTTCGTGACGATGCCGATGGTTGTGTTGAATACCCGGCGCCACCGGCTCGGCGTGACTGTGCTCGTGGTGCTCGTCATGTACGTGAGGGTGTTCGTGTTCGAGCGCGTGATGAAAGTGTTCATGCTCGTGCCGCTCGGTCAGATGCAGCCACACTCCGAGCGCCATTAATGCACCTGCCACAATTAGCTGCGGCGTCACGGGCTCGCCAAGACTAAGCACCGCCAGCAGTGCACCGAAGAACGGCGCGACACCGAAGTAGGCACCGGTACGAGCTGTGCCGAGATGACGCAGACCGATCACGAACAACACCAGGCTAACTCCATACGCGATAAAGCCAACAACAAGCGCACCGCCGACCGCCGGCCACGTCGGCCATGCAGCGCCGAACGAGAGAGCGAGCGTGAGATTCGTCGCGCCAGCGCACAGCCCCTTGATCGACGCGATCCAACCGGCGTCAACCAGAGCTACCTTGCGAGTGAAGTTATTGTCGAGACCCCAGCACAGACAGGCGCCGAGTATTGCCAGCGCTGGCAGCACGTCGCCGAATTCAGCGCGCCCGGCGGACCAACCCAGGAACAACGCGCCTGCAACGATGGCGATCATGCCGATGAAGACGCGTCGGTTGACGTTCTCGCGGAACACCACCCAAGCGATGATCGCTGTAAACACCACCTCCGCGTTCAAGAGTAGGGCAGCGCCCGACGCTGGCATGTCGACCAGGCCAAACATCAACAGCACGGGACCGGCTACACCGCCAAACGCGATGGCGAGCGCCAGCCAGCGCCCTTCACCACGCGCCAAACGCGCGCGGGTAGCTGCAGGCCGCATTACTCGCATCAAGGTCAGCCCTAGGCCAGATCCTAGGTACAACAGACCTGCCAATAGCCAGGGATCGATGCCCGCAAGCAGAGCCTTCGCGAGCGGCGTGCCGGCACCGAATAGCAGCGCTGCGCCCAAGGCCGCCGACACGCCCGGGCGTGAGATTGCCATTGCGATCGGACGTAAGTTCATGGCTGCAGTATCACCCGAGGTAAACGCCGAAAGGAACCTAGTTCTTGTAGGATCTGAGCAATTGGCGTGTCTATAAGCTGACAACCGTGCGAATTAGTCGGTCTGTTCGAGTGCATGTTGGGATGGTCGCGATCGTTGCGCTGCTGTTTGCGCAATTGAGCGTCGCCGCGTACGCGTGTCCCGCCGCGCCAGCACGCCATGCCGATGTGGAAATGGCCGCCGACTGTGCAGGAATTATGAATCCGGCGGACTGGGATGAGGCGGCGCCGAACCTTTGCGCCGAGCATTGTCACTACGGTCAGCAAAGCGATCAGCCGCGCTCGCCGTCTGCTCCCACGGTGTCGCTGATCAGCCTTTACGTTGTCCCTCTGACGCCGGCTCAGTTCGAGCCGAACCGTCCCGCAGTCGTGTCGTTCAGCTTCCTCGCTGCGCGCGCCCCTCCGCACACCATCCTGCACTGCTGTTTCCGAATTTGATCGTCCGGACGACTTTGCGCTGACGGCCTGAAAGCTGTTGAGCGCGATGGGTCGTGCCGACTGCGCTCGCGACTTGGCGATGCCGTCGTGCCGATATGAACACTTGGTTCATCGTCTGGAGATCTCATGTTTAGTGTTTCTGTTCATGCTGCGCCTCGCGGATCAAGCCAGCGCTACGCACTGGCTCTGATGTTCGCGCTGTGCGCGGCATTCGCGTCGGCCGTGGCGGCGCCACCGGTGCTGACGCTCGATCAAGCGCTGCGCGTGGCGCAGGAACGGTCGCGTCAACTGGTGGCGCAGGATTACGCCGCCACATCGGCGCGCGAAATGGCGGTGGCCGCTGCGCAGTTGCCTGACCCCACGCTAACGGCGGGCATCAACAACCTTCCGATCAACGGTGCGGACCGCTTCAGCCTGACGCGCGATTTCATGACGATGCGCTCGATCGGCGTGATGCAGCAGTTCACGCGCGGCGACAAGCGCGACGCGCGCGCGGCGCGCTTCGAGCGCGAGGCCGAGTCCGCCGAGTCCGGACGTACACTGGCGCTCGCCAATTTGCAGCGCGACGCCGCGCTGGCCTGGCTCGATCGTTACTACCAGGAGCGCGTGCGCGCTCTATTGCAGACGCAGCGCGATGAAGCGCGGCTGCAGATCGAGGCCGCCGATGCAGCGTATCGCGGTGGCCGCGGCGCGCAAGCCGATGTGTTTGCTGCGCGCACCGCGGTGGCGCAAATCGAAGACCGGATCTCGCAGGCAGATCGACAGGTCGCGACCGCCACCAGCAGGCTCGCGCGCTGGGTCGGCGAAGCCGCAAGTCAGCCGCTTGCGGCCGCGCCGAATACAGAGGTGTTCAGTGTCGACTGGTCCCGGCTCGACGACCACGTGTCGCACCATCCGCAGATCGAGGTGATGATTAAACAGGAGCAGGTGGCGCGCGCCGAGGCCGAGATCGCGCAAGCCAATAAGCGATCGGACTGGAGCGCCGAACTGATGTACAGCCAGCGCGGCCCCGCATTTTCGAACATGATCTCGCTCAACTTCTCGATCCCCTGGCAGCTCGATCGCAAGAACCGGCAGGACCGCGAACTCGGTGCCAAGCTCGCACTGATCGATCAGTTACAAGCACAGCGCGAGGAGGCGACGCGCGAACACGTCGCCGATGCCCGCACCTGGCTGCAGCAATGGCAAAGCAATCGCGACCGCCTGGCGCGCTATGACAACTCCTTGCTCCCGCTTTCTGCCGAGCGCACGCGCGCCGCACTCGCCGGGTATCGAGGAGGCGGCGCTTCGCTGGGCGCGGTGCTGGAAGCGCGCCGCATGGAAATCGATACGCGATTGGAGCGCGTTCGCCTTGAGATGGAAACCGCAGGACTGTGGGCGCAACTCGAGTATTTGATTCCGGCCGGCAGCCTGATCAAAGGAGAACTGAAATGACGCGCAAGGCTCTCGGGATCAGCCTGTTCGCAGTCGCCGTGATCGGCGCCGCAGGTTACGGCGTGTACATGTTCGGAATGCAACGTGGGATGGGGATGGCCGCGATACCCGCCGCCGGCTCCGGCGCCAGCGCTGCGTCGGACAACGCTCCGCAAAGCATCGCGCAAGGCGAAGAAGCCACCCGCAAACATATCGCCGCCGGCATCAAGGCGGGCGACATGGATCCGGCCACCGGCAAGAAGATTCTCTACTACCACGACCCGATGGTGCCGGGTAACAAGTTCGACAAGCCGGCCAAGTCACCCTTCATGAACATGATGCTGGTGCCGGTGTACGCCGATGGTGGCGCCGACGCGAGCAACGTCACCGTCAGCGCGCGCACGCAGCAGAACCTCGGCGTGCGCACCGCACTCGTCTCCGAGGGCGTGCTGACGCCGCAGGTGTCGGCGGTCGGGAACATTGCCTACAACGAACGCGATCAGACGATCGTGCAGGCGCGTGCGACCGGTTTTGTCGAGCGGCTGCATGTGCGCGCGACGCTCGATCGTGTCGCCAAAGGCCAGCCGCTGGTCGATCTGTATGTGCCCGACTGGATCGCGGCGCAGGAAGAGTTTTTGTCGGTGCGGCGCATGCAGGGCACCGAGCTGGCGTCGCTGGTCGACGGCGCGCGCCAGCGCATGCGGCAGGCCGGCATGAACGAGCAGCAGATCCGGCTCGTCGAGAACACCGGACGCACGCAGCCGCGCATCACATTGACAGCGCCGATCAGCGGTGTGCTGGTCGAGTTGATGGTGCGCGAAGGCATGACGGTGATTCCAGGTGCGACGATCGCTCGCATCAGTGGACTATCGACGGTATGGGCGCAGGCCGAAGTGCCGGAGAGTCAATCCGCGCTGCTGCGCCCCGGCGCGAAAGTACAGGCGCGCAGCCCCGCTGCGCCCGGCATGACGTTCGAAGGCGTGGTGCAGGCGATCGTGCCCGAGGTGAGTGCGGCAACGCGCACGCTGAAAGCCCGTGTGCAACTGGCCAATCCGGGCGAGCGCCTGGTGCCGGGCATGTTCGTGACGATGCAGTTCATGGATACGCGCGCAGAAAAATCGCTGTTGATTCCAACCGAAGCGATCATCCAGACCGGCACCCGCGCGGTGGTGATGCTGGCCGAAGACAATGGCGCGTTCCGCCCGGTCGACGTCGAGGCGGGTATCGAGAGCGGCGGCCAGACCGAGATCAAGCGAGGTCTGCAGTCCGGCCAGCGTGTGGTCGTGTCGTCGCAGTTCCTGATTGATTCGGAGGCCAGCCTCAAGGGGGTTGAAGCACGGCTGAACCAGGCGCCCAAAATCGATTCGGCTGCCGCCGTTCGGCATAGCGGGCAGGCGAGTGTCGAAAATATCGGGCGCGATGCGGTCACGTTATCGCATGGCCCGATCCCGTCGCTGAAGTGGGGCGAGATGACGATGGAATTCAAGCTGCCGCCGCGCGGTCTGCCGGCCGGCGTTGCGCCTCGTGACCGCGTGAACTTCGAGTTCTACGTTGACGCCGACGGCCTGCCTCAATTGACTGCAGTCACGCCCGTAGCGCCGGCGGCGAAGGCCACCGGCAGCAAGAAATGATCGCCAAGCTGATTCACTGGTCGATCGCCAATCGCTTTCTGGTGCTGCTCGCCACCGTGATGGTGGCCGCCTGGGGCGTGATCTCGGTGCTGAGAACGCCGCTTGATGCGTTGCCCGATTTGTCGGATGTGCAGGTGATCATTCGCACGACGTATCCGGGCCAGGCGCCGCGCATCGTCGAAAACCAGATCACCTACCCGCTGACGACGACGATGCTGTCGGTGCCGGGCGCGAAGACGGTGCGCGGCTATTCGTTCTTCGGCGACTCGTTCGTCTATGTGTTGTTCGAAGACGGCACCGATTTGTACTGGGCGCGCTCGCGCGTGCTCGAATACCTGAACCAGGTGCAGTCGCGTCTGCCCGCCGGCACCCGGGCTTCACTCGGGCCGGACGCGACCGGTGTGGGCTGGATCTATCAGTACTCGTTAATCGACCGCACCGGCAAACAGGATATTTCGCAGCTACGTGCGCTGCAGGACTGGTTTCTGCGATACGAGCTGAAGACGGTGCCCGATGTTGCCGAGGTCGCCTCGGTAGGCGGCTTGGTGCGCCAGTATCAAATCGTGCTTGACCCCGACAAGCTCGCCGCCTATGGCATCGCGCACACCCAGGTGGTTGATGCGATCGGCAAGTCGAATCAGGAGGCCGGAGGATCGGTGCTCGAGCTCGGTGAAGCCGAGTACATCGTGCGCGCCTCGGGCTATCTGCAGTCGCTCGACGACTTCCGGCAAGTGCCGTTGACAACCAGCGCCGCCGGCATCCCGGTAAAGCTCGGCGATGTCGCGCGAATTCAAATCGGGCCCGAGCTGCGCCGCGGTGTCGGCGAGCTCGACGGCGAAGGCGAAGCCACCGGCGGCGTGATCGTGATGCGCTCCGGCAAGAACGCGTTGCAGACGATCGCAGCGGTGAAAGACAAGCTGCAATCGCTGCAGGCCAGTTTGCCGCCAGGCGTCGAGGTCGTTCCGGTGTACGACCGCTCCGGCCTGATCGAACGCGCGGTCGACAACCTGACCGTCAAGCTGATCGAGGAATTTCTGGTGGTTGCGGTCGTGTGCTTCATCTTCCTGTTTCACCTGCGCTCGGCGTTCGTTGCGATCGTCGCGCTGCCGCTCGGCATTCTGGCCGCCTTCATCGTCATGTACTACCAGGGCGTCAACGCCAACATCATGTCGCTCGGCGGCATCGCGATTGCCATCGGCGCGATGGTCGATGCGGCGGTGGTGATGATCGAGAACGCGCACAAACACCTCGAGCGCTGGAACGAGGAGCACCCCGGCGAGACGCTGCAGCGCGAAGCGCGCTGGCGGGTGATCGGCAATGCGGCCGCCGAAGTGGGACCGGCGCTGTTCTTCTCGCTGCTGATCATCACGCTGTCGTTCATTCCGGTGTTCACGCTCGAAGCGCAGGAAGGCCGGTTGTTCAAGCCGCTGGCTTACACCAAGACGTATGCGATGGCAGCGGCTGCCGGTTTGTCGGTCACGCTGATCCCGGTACTGATGGGCTATCTGATTCGCGGCCGGATTCCCGCCGAGACGGCCAACCCCATTAACCGCTGGTTGATTGCGGTATATCGCCCCATGCTCGATGCCGTGCTGCGCGCGCCGAAGGTGACGCTCGCCATTGCCGCCGTGCTGTTCGCCATCAGCCTGTTGCCGCTGCGACTGATCGGCGGCGAGTTCATGCCGCGGCTGGACGAGGGTGATCTGCTGTACATGCCGTCGGCGCTGCCGGGGCTGTCGATTGGCAAGGCAACCGAACTGTTGCAACAGACGGATCGGCTGATCAGAACCTTGCCCGAAGTCGCGCGCGTGTTCGGCAAGGCGGGCCGCGCCGAGACTGCCACCGATCCGGCGCCACTGGAGATGTTCGAGACGACGATCCAGTTCAAGCCGCGCGAGCAATGGCGGCCTGGCATGACGCCGGAGATGCTGATCGAGGAGCTCGATCGTATCGTTCGGGTGCCTGGACTGACCAACATCTGGGTGCCGCCGATCCGCAACCGCATCGACATGCTGGCAACCGGCATTAAGAGTCCGGTCGGTGTGAAAGTCGCCGGCACCGACCTGGCGACAATCGACCGCGTCACCAGCGAAATCGAGCGCGCCTTGAAAGACGTGCCTGGCGTGAGTAGCGCGCTGGCCGAGCGGTTGACCGGCGGCCGTTACGTTGATGTCAACATCCGTCGCGATGCGGCCGCGCGCTACGGCATGAACATCGCCAACGTGCAGTCGGTGATTACGTCGGCGGTGGGCGGCGAGAACATCGGCGAGACCGTCGAGGGGCTGCAGCGCTTTCCGATAAACGTGCGTTATCCGCGCGAGATTCGGGATTCACTTGAAAAGCTGCGGCAGCTGCCGATCGTCACCGAGCGCGGCGCACGGCTGGTGCTGGGCGACGTGGCCGAACTGCGCATCACCGACGGTCCGCCGATGCTTAGAAGCGAAAATGCGCGATTGGCCGGCTGGGTGTATGTCGATATCCGCGGGCGCGATCTGCGCGGCGCGGTGAACGAGATGCAGCGCGTCGTCGCCGACAAAGTGCAACTGCCGGCCGGCTATTCGATTTCATGGTCGGGCCAGTTCGAATTCCTTGAGCGTGCCACCGCGAAGCTCAAGGTGGTCGTGCCGTTCACGGTGCTGATTATCTTCGTGCTGCTGTTTCTGACCTTCCAGCGCTTCGACGAAGCACTGCTGCTCATGGCGGCACTGCCGTTCGCTGTGATCGGCGGCATCTGGCTGCTCTACCTGCTCGACTACAACATGTCGGTCGCCGCGGCGGTGGGGTTTATTGCGCTGGCCGGCGTAGCCGCTGAGTTCGGCGTGATCATGCTGCTGTACCTGAAGCAGGCGTGGACTGCGCGAATCGACGCGGGCAAGACCAGCGAAGCTGATTTGCTCGACGCGATCCGAGAGGGTGCGGTGCTGCGCGTGCGACCGAAAGCTATGACGGTGGCGGTAATCCTGGCCGGACTGTTCCCGATCATGTGGGGCGCAGGCACCGGCTCCGAAGTGATGCAGCGCATCGCGGCGCCGATGGTGGGCGGCATGATCTCTGCGCCGCTGCTGTCGATGTTCGTGATTCCGGCGGCGTACCTGCTGATGCGACGGCCGCGCCAGCAGAGCAGGTTTGCAATGCGCTTTGGGCGTGGCGAGCGCGTTCCGGCATGAGCTTCGCCGCCGCCATGACTTAGGGAGAGAGTATGAATGAAGGAGGTGATTGCATGATGATGAACATGAGCGGAATGGGCTGGATGATGGGCGGCGGAATCGTCATCGGCATCCTGGTTGTGGCACTGCTGGTGCTCGCGAGCATGGCATTGCTGAAATACATCAGACAGCCATAAGAACCCAACTCAGCAAGGAATTCGGAATGAAAAAATTCTCCGCGTATCTGCTTATCTTCGTCATGCTCGGCTCGGTCACCGCGCAGCGCGCGGCAATTGCCGAAGAAGTCACGCTGATGCACGTCCACGGCCTGTCGTACAGCGCTGATGGCAAACAGCTCTTCGTGCCGAGCCATCATGGCCTTGCGGTCTACAGTGACGGGCGCTGGTTAAAAGCACCCGGCCCGCAGCACGACTATATGGGGTTTGCCGGCAGCGGCAGCGCGTTCTATTCGAGCGGTCATCCGGCGCCGGGCTCCGGACTCGTCAATCCGTTCGGTGTCATCAAAAGCATCGACGGCGGCAAGACTTGGAAGAAACTCGGATTCGAAGGTGAGTCCGATTTTCATCTGCTCGCGGTCGGCCACGCCACCAACGCGGTGTACGTGTACAACGCGGCGCCCAACTCGCGCATGAGCCGGCCTGGGCTGTACTACTCGACGAACGACGGCGCCGACTGGAAGCGCGCCGAAGCGCGCGACTTGCCCGATCCGATATCAATCGCCGTCCATCCGACCGACCCGACGATCGTGGCGGCGGGTACCAAGAGCGGGCTTTATCTTTCAACCGATGCCGGCCAGAGCTTCAAGGCACTGGTGCCCGGCCGCGAAGTGATCGCCGTTTACTTCGACCTCGACGGCCGCGAGCTCTGGTACAGCAGCTATGCCGGCAAGCCTCAGTTGACGCGCACCGGCTGGAGCGCAGCCAAGACCACGGAGGTAGCCTTGCCGCCGCTAACTCGCGACGCCGTTGCCTACATCGCGCAGAACCCCGTTGAGCGGCAGGAGTACGCGATCGCCACGTTCGAACGCAGCGTCTTCATCAGCAAGGACGGCGGCAAGTCGTGGCGTCAGATCGCAAACAAAGGCCGCGCATCGTAGACGATCGTATCCATCGGCAGAAAAAACCTGCATGTGGATACGGCGTGACTTTCTGAGCTGCGCTGCCACTGGCGACGCCGCCGGCGCTGCGCTGCTTTCAGCGCCGAGAGGATCCCGATGTCTTCTTACGGATCGGTGACTGGCCAGTTGAGCGTGTTCGGCCGTGGGCTTGACTCCGGGGTGGGTTACAGAGTTTAGGTTGCGGAAGCGATGACTAGCGGATGCCGATGAAAGGAATGCAGACATGAGACATATCACGATCGCTTTGGTGGCTGCGCTCGCATTTGCTGGCACTTCGGCGCAGGCAGAGATCAAGGGCGATGCGAAACGCGGTGCGGAAAGTTATCGAGCATGCGTCGGGTGTCATTCGCTGGAGACCGGTTCGCATTTGACCGGCCCGAGCCTCGCCGGGCTGTGGGGCCAGAAGGCCGGCCACGCCGACGGGTTTGTGCGTTATTCGAAGGGTCTCAAATCTGCGGACTTCATTTGGGACGAAAACAAGTTGAATGCATGGCTCACTAACCCGCGCGCGATGATCCCGGGTACTTACATGGTGTTCCGCGGCGTCGACAATGAGCGCGCTCGCGCCGACCTGGTCGCGTTTCTGGCGATCGCCATGGCGCCCGGCGGCGCAAAGGCTGTTGTGGAGCAGAAACTCGTGCCACAAGAGTACGTTCGCGGCCAAAGGCCCAGTCCGCTCAGCGCGGCGTCGGCCGCCACCCAGGTGACGAAGATCCGGCACTGCCGCGACAGCTACTTCGTGACCACCGCGGACGGCACCGAGACTCCGTTTTGGGAGATGAACGTTCGCCTCAAGCTCGACTCGACCGATAACGGGCCTACCGCAGGCAAGCCCGTCATCCACGGCGCCGGCATGGGGGGCGATCGCGTTTCGGTCATTTTCTCCAGTGTTAAGGAAATAACCCGTTTCATTTCAGAGGGCTGCTGAAACGCGAACTCGCGGCGACTCGCGATCCGAGGTCTCGAGCGGCGCCCACAACCATTTTGTTGAATGACGGAGAGATACGAAATGCGAAAGTCGACCGCCTTACTTATTGGTGTAGTCATCGTCGTGATCGCTATCGCCGCCTGGTGGATGTTCCGGCCACGGGCTCCGGCTGGACACGCCGATGCCAGCGATGCGCGCCAGGTGGCGCTCGGCGCGACGGTGTACCGCAGCAACTGCGCGAGCTGCCACGGCGCGAATCTTGAAGGCCAGCCGGAGTGGAAGTCGCGCAAACCCGATGGGCGCTTTCCGGCGCCCCCGCACGACGAGAACGGCCACACGTGGCATCACCCAGATGACATCCTCTTCCAGATTACCAAGGGCGGACTGAAGCCGCCGGTGGCGCCTGCGGGATACGAGAGCGACATGCCGGCGTTCGGCTCCACTTTGAGCGATGATCAGATATGGGCCGTGCTGGCCTTTATCAAAAGCAAATGGCCGGAGAAGATACGGGCGCGCCATAGCAGTTTGAACGAGAGAGCTTCGCGCTAGTGAGACGCCGGCTTGCGGTCACCTGGCTGCCCGAGTTCAACGTCGCGGTCTTCGCGTTTTTGCTGAATTACCCGTGGGAGTTGCTGCAGGCCCCGCTGTTCGAGCGAATGGCGGGGGCGCCGCATTGGGAATCGGTCAAGTCGTGCACGCAGGCGGCCGTGGGCGACGTTCTCATCATGCTGGTTTCTTATTGGTTGGTCACCACACGCGCGGGGTCGCGGCGCTGGATCGTCGCACCGACGCGTGCGCAGCTGTTGCTTTTCGTGGCCCTGGGAGTTTTGGTCACGGTCGTTATCGAGTGGCTCGCGCCGCGCGGCTGGTGGCTCGAGAGCTGGAGTTACTCAGCGCTGATGCCGGTCATCCCCGGCATTGGAATCGGCGTATCACCGCTGCTGCAATGGCTTCTATTGCCACCGCTGGCGGCGTGGTTCGTGCGCAGGCAACTGGCGGCCACTTGATCGAATCGCTGAAGCTAGGTCAAGTAAAGAGCGATGTCCGCTGACGCTGCCAACTCATGCGTCCACGGTGCCGACCAACCGTAATAGATCGACCACGCGCCGAGAACGATAAACAGCAGCCCGATCACCACCGGCACTCGTTGTGCGTGCCTTGCAAGCCGCTCAAGCACGCGCTGCGCCGAGCCGAATGCCAGTGCAACCAGCAGCGGCAGCGACAACGCCAATCCGAACACCGCCAACACCGAAAAACCTTTCCATACCTGTGCGGCACCGGCCACCGCAACCGACCCCATCACGGCCGCAAGCAACGGCAACGAGCAAGCGGGAATGTTCAAGCCAAAGAAAAGCGCGAGCGCTGCGGAGCCGCGCACCGTCGACAACCGCGCAAGGCTGGGGCCGACCGTTCGCATCAGCCAACCCGCTTTGCCGACCAGATAGATCAATCCCAGCGCAACGTACAGGGTGCCAAGCAGCAGGTAGCCGCCGCGCTGAAATTGCAGGAACGCCGCGCCGATAAGCGCTGCCGCTGCGCCAAGGGCACCGATGAAAAGCGCCCGCGTAACAGTGAACACAATCGCCTGCATGGTCTTTACTGCCGGCGGATTGCCTTCGACCGACTTCAGAAACAGCATGCTGGCGCCGATCGAGCACGGCTCGATGAAACCGAGCAGGCCGAGCCCGATGGGCAGTAGAAAGAAAGCCCAAAACGTATCGAACACGAATCTAGTCCCTGGCCAAATCGCTCACCGCTGCGCAGCCGCGCCGCGTTATTAAGCACCGGAACAGAACTCAATCGGGTCGTCAGTGCGTCGATATGGCGAGCTTATCGACCCGCATCGCGGCAACGATCCGTGGCCATCACCGCTGCCTTCGCGACGCTGTCCTTATATTCTTGCCGGCGCCGTTCGCGGTTTTTGCATACCCTTGTAAGCCCACGCCGCGACCACGCCAAACACCAGATGCACAAAGATGCTGAGCCCGCCGCGTGCCATCGCAAACCACGGAAACAGCGCGGTGAATCCATAGAAGTTGATCGCGTAAAGGACGAGGCCGAAGACCGCACCGGCCACAATCGCCATTCCCCTGCTCATGCGATGGATGATCAGCGCCAGAATCAATCCGTAGACGATCGTGAGTACAAAATGAATCAGCATCGCGACAACAACGATTCCCAGATCGAACGTCGCCGGCGGCGGCAACACTTCCTTGCCCATGCCGATCGCGGCAATCATGCGTGGCGGTCCCCATGGACTGCCGCCTTGCAGCAGGGGCACCAGGATCAATTCGAGCGCCAGAAACACCAGGCCGGCAATCAGCCCCGACCAGACCGCTGATTTCCAGTCGACTGTGCTTTGAGCCGGTGGTAGATCGGTTGTTGCCATCTTCTTCTCCTTGTGCTCCGTTGACTCGCAGCGGCCGTTCAACGCAATCCGAACACTCGATCGAGCGACCATTTTCCGGCGCCGCGCCCGATCAAGTACAGCATCAGCGCGGCCCACGTCAAGTGCGTCGGCCACGCGAGCGGGTAAACGAAGATCTCGATCACTGCTGTCATTATCAGCAGCGCGAACGCCGACAGGCGCGTGAACAAGCCGAGCACCAGCAGGATCGGGAAAAACGTCTCGGCGTAGGTCGCCATGTACGCGGCCACATCGGACGGCAGCAACGGCACCTTGAACTCTTCCTCGAACAGGAAGAATGCGTTTTCGTTGACCGTCAAAAAGCCGTCGACCTTGGTACGGCCCCAAAGCCAGAATACCGCCGCGATTGCGACGCGCACGATCAGCGCCAGCGCGTCGTGCGCGACCAGCCGATCCAGAGCATCGGCAATGCGGTTCCAGGCGGCGCGTATTCCGGTGTTCGATGTGTCAGATGTGGCTGCGGTGTTCATGCAGATTCCTCCGCTATTGAGTCGGACCCGAACGCTCCTGCGTCGAGCAGGCTCGCCATCAGCGCTGCCAGATCGACTGCCGAGTCGGCTTGCACGGCAGCCGCAGCGGCTTGCCCCAACGGACGGCCGGCGGCGCAGGCATCGAGAAACGCGCACGCGGCGGCGTCGATCTGGATCGCCTGCACCGAATCGCACGGGCGCGTTATCAGCGCGCCTTCGCTGCGCCACTCGATCGCGGGCACCGCATCATGGTCGAATGCCGCGTCGTGATTGCGTTGCCAGATCGTGAAGATCGGCAGTTCGCTGAACCACGCCCAGCGCGCCGCGGAATGCGGCCGAGCTATTGCGCGCTCGAGTTTCTGCAGTGCGAGCGCCGCCGGCTGCAACGCCGGCTGATCCGGCGCAATGTGCGCTTCGGTCCAGAAACGATCGAGTTGCGCAACGCCCGCCAGGTACGGCTGTTCAGCCGCCGGCGCGAACGCGCGCAGGAATTGCGCGAACCCCGCGCCATAGTCGAGCAACATTGGGTGCGACGGCAACTCGGCGCGCACGTAAATCGCCGCCGCGGCGCGCAGCCACTGCTCGCCGACCAATCGCTCGATCGACGGATAGTTGGCTTGCAATGAATCGATGCAGCCCTTGATCACCGTGTTGCGATACACGGCGAAGCCTGGTTGAGCTGCCAACGCTGCGATTTGCGGGGTGGCCGACGCTGAAAGATTCGGTGCAAGCAGCGCTTGCGCGAACCCGTTCTGAAAAGCGCGCAACGCCGGCGTTACGCTGCACGCAGTCATCTCAGGCGGCGAGCAGCGCAGGCGCCACCAACACCGACTGCGCCCGCGCGCGCTCGGTCAGTAACTCATCGAAAGCGGGCAGGTTGCCGTCGCGCTCGATCAACGTTGCGCGCGGCCCAACGCGCGCGATCAGGCGCTCGTACAACGCCCACACGGCGGGGTCGACCGGCGCGTCGTGCGAATCGACCAGCAACGCCGCGCCGAGTTGAGCATCCTGCGTATGTCCGGCCAGATGTATCTCGGTGATCAGCGCCGCCGGAAACGCAGCGAGATAACTTTGGGCGTCGAACCCTATGTTATTGGCGCTGACATACACATTGTTCACGTCGAGCAGCAGGCTGCAACCGGTGCGGCGCGCGAGCTCGGTCAGAAATTCGATCTCGCCATAGTCGTGGCCTTCGATGTGCAGATAGTGCGACGGATTCTCGATCGCGATCGTCCGCTGCAAAGCGTCTTGCGCGCGGCCGATATTGGCGGCGATGCGCATCAATGCCTGCGTAGTGCGCGGAAACGGCAACAGATCGGGGTAATACGTACCTTGCCAGGTGGACCACGCCAGATGCTCTGACACCAGCGCGGGCTCGAAGCGCTTGACCAGTTGCGCCAGCCGCTGCAGATGATTCGCGTCGGGTTCGGCGTCGGCCGCCAGCGACAGCGCGACGCCGTGCAATGAGATCGGGTGCTGCGCTCGTATGGCCTCGAGCCACGCCAAACGCGGCCCACCGGCCACCAGGTAGTTTTCAGGATGAACTTCGAACCAGAGGCCGTCCGCGGAGCAGGCATGCGCCTGCTCGTAATACTCGGGCTTCAAGCTGAGCCCCGCGGACAGCGTGGTTGTCATGCGGGAAGCAGCAGTCACGCCTTGGGTGTCAGGGAGCCGTTGCCCTTCGGCGTCTTGATCGAGGTGCAGCTGCCTCCCGCAACGAAGTTCCAAGCATTGCCCTGATAGTCGACCGTGGAGGTGCCGGCGCAGGTGGTGCCTGGACCTGCTGCACAGTCGTTCTTACCGGCCTTGGACACGCCGTAGCACTTTACCTTGCCAGCCTTCTTGGCCTCTTCGCCCATCTTGATCATGGACGCTTCATCCATTTTCATCATGCCTTTGTCTGCCATCATTTTGTCTTGCGCCATAGCTACGCCTGAAGCCAGAGCAGCCACGGCCAGCGCGCTAACGATTGATTGACGGTTCATTCGAATCCCCTTGGTTGAGTTCGTGGAGCGATCGCGCGGCCGGCCGCAGCGGAGCCGCAGATTCCGCGCCATCTGTGCATTAGTCGCGCCAACGTGGCGAAGTGTTACTCCGAAGATCCGAGCGCGCTTCGCCTTCGGCTTGCAAAAATCTCAAACCGTTTCGCTGATCCGCTGCACTTCTCCGCGTGCCGGGTAATCGGCCTTAATGACGAAGTCCAAGGCGGTGAGAACCTCTTTAAAGTGCGGGCGCGCAAAAGGCATCGTCTGCACAGACGCCCAGTAGAGCGTGCCATCCGCCCGCACCAGGAAGACGCCCGGCTCGCTGAACATGGGCCGCTCTTCTATTCCGACCGAGGTCTTGCCTCGGCTTGACGAGATATAAAGTCCCCATTGCTGGGCAACCTCGAGAGCGAGGCCATAGCCGATTTCGAGGTGCTGCACGCCCCAGGTCTCCTTGGTCGCGCGGGCACGCTCTTCGGTGTCGCTGCTGATTGCGACCACCTCGACCCCACGTTGTTTGAAATCATCGAGCAGCTTGTCAAGCTCGCTGATGTAGGCGCGGCAAAGTGGACAATGCAATCCACGATAAAACACAACCATGGAAAATCGTTCCGGCGACTGGCTTGCAATCTTCCAGCCCCGCCCGGAAACGGTGTTGACAGACAGGGCGGGGACGGGCTGTCGGGGGAGTAATTGGTTCACGCTGTTGCCTTTCGTAAGTGGGACGGGTCACGCAGGAGCAGAAGATTGCGTGAGCACTGCGTGTACTCGCCGTGCAGGTGGATTCAGCGCGAAATGCACGCGCGGGTCGCCCAGGCTGTGCGCGAAAAGGCTGGCTCGCATCGTTTTCGTAGCGTCCAAAGTCAGCCCTCAACGGCGCAATGTTCCGCGCCCTCCCACTGTGCTGCGCTCACGTTGGCAAGCAGTCGCCCGAGATACTCAGCGATCGCATCCATGCCGCTTTTACCGGCCGCTCGCTCCGCTTCGGCGTTGTAGTTCGTGTTGGTGTTGACGTCGTAGACGACTCGTTCGCCGTTGGGGCGCAAGACGAACTCGATGCCGGCGACTCCGATTCCGTTGTTGCGCAGGAAGCGCTGATAGCGTTCGATCTGGTCCGACGTGACCACGCCATCGACAATCTCGAACTTCTTTCCCGCCGGCGTCGATGGGCAGAACGGATCGAGCTGGCACACATCCGCCGGACACAATTCGAAACCGCCCGTGGCGTCGATCTTCACCAGGTAGTGAAAGCGACCGCCAACAAACTCGGCCCGAAAGACGTGACCCGTCTCCGCGCGGATGTATTCCTGAACGAGCAATGTGCCGTCGACGGCGTCCGGTAGCTCACCGCGGTCGGCTGCGCTCAGGATTTGCTCCGGCGTTTCATATAACCGCACCCCCACTCCCTTTCCGCTTCGATTAGGCTTGACAATCAACGGGCCGCGCGCAAACGCTGACAGCGCATCGGGCAGCGCACGCTCGCCAACGACAGCGACGGTCTTCGGCACCGGTATCCCTTCGCGCAGGAGCTGCATGTACTGGCGCGTCTTGCTGATCTCCAGATCGAGTGCGCGGCTGTCGTTGACGACGACGCGGCCATGGCTCTCGAGCCAGGCGAGCACCGTTGCGGTGAGCTCTGCTGAATATCGGTGAGCGCGCGTATGCGACGACGCACTCATGCGGTTGTAAAACACGCCCTGCGGAGGCACCCCGCTCAGATCCACCGCCCACTGATCGAGATACCACTCGGCGAAGGCCAGGTTGCGCCTGGCAAAGGCGTCGCGCAGCGGAATCACCCAATCGCTGTTCTCGTGAATAACGTAAATCTTCACAATTGGCCCTCGACTGCAAACGCCAAGTATGTCGATGTGGAGACCTCGCGACGGATCGATCGCGTATTTGATTAGACATGTACTGAGCTTTGCGAAGGCGCGTTTGAGCCGTTCAGGGTAATCCGAGCACTCGATCGAGCGACCATTTTCCAGCGCCGCGTCCTAGCGCGTACAGCATTAGGGCGGCCCACGTCAGATGAGTCGGCCAGACCAGCGGATACACGAATATCTCGATCACCGCGGTCATGATCAACAGCGAAAACGCGGACAGGCGGGTGAACAGTCCGGCACTAACAGGATCGGAAAAAACGTTTCAGCATAAGTCGCCATGTACGCCGCGATATCGGGCGGAATCAGCGGCACCTTGAACTCGTCGCGAAACAGATTGAGCGCGGCGCCGCAATCGTTCCGCGCGGCTTTCACGATGCCATACCTCTCTTTTCCCTCTTGATGGGGGCTCCCTTGTCCTTTGCTAGCGCGGCGCCCGAGGCGAGCCCTGCAAGGCAAACGCGGTCACAGCAATGGTTTGACGCTTCAAAAGGTAATCCTCTACTAAGAAAGGTGGTCAGGCGACCACGCGTTCACAGCGGGCCGTAAGACGAGCGGTCTGCGCGTTGGTCGATGCGGAGCGAGGGCGATTACTGCTTTCGTCACAAATTGTTTTCGCGAAACTCTGTAACCCAATCGGCATGGCGGACGAACTTCCTGGGACGGCCCGTGATTCGGGCTGGCTACCGACTGAAGTGTCTGAGGGAAAGTGTGGAAACGTTGGCTACGCTGGACGTCACGCTTGCGCAAATGCGTCCGGTCCTGATGAAGTTTGCGCAGATGCGATTACGCAATGACGCATGGGCGGAGGATGTAGTCTCGGAAACCATTGTCGCTGCGCTGGAGCGGTCACCGAGCTTCGAGGCGCGCTCCCAGTTTCAGACGTGGGTGATCGGAATCTTGAAGCACAAGATCATCGACATGCAGCGCCGGCGCCAGCGCGAGGTATCGATAGACGCGCACATCGAACCTGCCGGCGTGGACGATTTCGACGGCCTGTTCCAACGCAACAGAACAGATCTCGCAGCCCCAGTGGAGTCGAGCCATCCCGAGTCGATCGCCGCCGAGCGCCAGTTTTTTCAGCTGATGCAGGGTTGGATTGACCGGCTGCCGCCAACGTCGGCACAGGCGTTTGTAATGCGCGCATGGTTCGAGTACAGCACCGATGAGATCTGCGCCGCCTTGTCGATTTCGCGTTCAAATTGCAACGTGATGATGTTCCGCACCCGCTCTCGGCTGCGCGCGTCGCTCAAGGAGCACGACGGCGGTGGTCACCACAGCGCGTGGTCTGCGCGGGTGACAACGCCTATGCCTGCTCCGGCACTTTCCGCCTAGCTGGAGTTGCGCCGCGAGCCGGCAATGGCCAGCGCCCTTCACAAACGCCCCGGCTACCAGCGCAGCAATCGAGGTCCGAGCAGTGCGCCAATAACGCCGTTGACGGCAATGCCCGCGACGTACCAGACCGCCAGGAACGGAGCCTCCATTTCCGGGCAGCGCAACGCGTAAATCATCGCGCCGATGCCGCCGGCCATCAGACCACCCGCGGCCCCGGCTAACGCGAGGCGCGTGGGCGCCAGTCCGCGCATCGCCCAGAAGGTCGCCGCAAACGCAGGCAGCGCCAGCAGCGCGATTTCGGGTATGCAGGTCGACCACGTGTTGCCGAGAACCGAATCGACGCGTGCCGCCGGCTCGATATTGAAGAGCGCCACGGCCGCCATCAGCCACACAATCACGAAAGGCGCCGCGACGGCGATTGGAGCAATGCCCACACGAGCGCCTGGGCGCGACAGGCGCGCGGCCATCCACATGGCCGCCACCGCGATGGCCGCGGGAAACAGCAGCTTGAACCAGAACATCGGCAGCAGCGCGGCCGATTCAATGTCGGGACGAAGGCCGAATGCGACCAGCATGATTGCGGTTGCGAGAGCGACGCCGAAGAGACCTGCGCTCGCGAAGCGATGCTCGGTCACGCGCCGCGGCACCAGCCCGGCGTCGGCCATCAGAACGTCGATCATGCTCTCGGTCTTCATCTTTCTCCTTCGATCTTCGCCGCCATGGTTTTCATGCCACGATGGATCCCAACCTTGACCGCTGATTCCGACATGCCGGTTAGCTCCGCGGCCTCCGCCACGGACAATCCTTCCAGCTTCACATGCTGAATCGGTAGTCGATGGCGGTCGGGTAGATGTTTCATCAATTTGGCGATATCTCGCCGGGCCTCGCCTGCCTCCTGATCAGACTGCGCGAACAATTGCATCTCATCGTCAATAACGTCGTGCAATGCTTCACGGCTGGAGCGTGACCGCAACAGGTCCACCACTTTGTAGCGCGCGATCGCGTGCACCCATGGCGTCAGCGGTTCGCCGGAGCGGTAGGTATGGCGCTGCTTGTGCACCGCCAGTAGCACTTCCTGCGTAATGTCCTCCACTTCGTCAAGGTGCTGATACAGACGCTTTCTGAGGAAGGCGCGCAGGTGCGCGGTCAGATCTCTCAGGAAGTCGCCGTACGCAGCCGCGTCGCCATCCAGCGCACGCACCATCAGATCGCGCAGTCGCTGCTCGGCGCGCTCGGCTGCTTCCAAAGTAGTTCGTTGCATCAAGTCGGTCGGTTACAGGGATGGGCTGCAAAGTCACTGTCCCGCCTGACAGAACAGCAATCGTACGAGTCGATATTGGGCTTGCCTTCTTACATCGTCAGCCCGCCCTTTTATCTTCGCGGCGGCGTAACCAAAGTGCGTTCGCCTTCGAATTATCTCCACACGCAACGATTTTGCTCCAAGGCCCGAGGCGACGCTACCGATGATGTTGTGTGCGATTCAAGGTGTCGCCCGTGCCATGGCCAACCGAGAGCGATGCTCCCGGACTTGATAAAGGGATTGATATGAACAAGAGAACAATTATTTTTACGGCTCTACTGGGCGCGCTGACCTCACCGGCGTATGCCGACGGCTTTCGCTTCGTCGGCGGCGAAGCTGGTTGGGCGTATGTGGGCACGACGCAGGACAACACAACGCGGCAACAGGTCCAACGCGAACGCAGCGACCTGGAACGCACTCTGGCGACAGCCGATGGCTGGAAGCAGGTCGGCGGTGAAGCGGGCTGGCTCTACGTGGGAGCGCCAACCGAAAGAAGCGCGAGTATGGAGGCTTCGAGCGCAATCCGGTGATGTCAGTGGCGGAAAACGATTCGAGGTGAAGGGCGCTTAATCCATCCTGACACCCTTGACTCCGTACCACGGTACGGACTCTAAACTGCATGCGTTGCGACTCATTCGGCAAGTGATGGCATCAGCTAACGCCAATAGCTCGCTCGCCGCCGGCGTGCGCGCAGGTGAAAGAAAACTGGGGTCAGCGAAAGCTCCATTGGCGGGCGGTGTCATTGCGGGGATTGGCGCTTCCGTCTGCTGCATCGGGCCCATGGTGCTCGTAGCACTTGGCCTCGGAGGAGCTGCCGCCGGGGTGATCGCGTTCTTTACGCCCTTGCGCCCGGTCTTCATCGGGCTCGCGCTCGTGTTCGTCAGCTTCGCCGCGTATCGGCTGTTTTACGCGCCCTCGGTGTGCGCGCCCGGAACGGCCTGCGCTGAGCCGAGAACGTTGCGTAATCAGCGACTGTTATTCATCGGCGCGCTAGTCGTGACCGCCGCATTGGTCGCGTTTCCGTGGTACGTGGTTTATCTAGCCTGAGGGGGATCTAACGAAAAGCTTGATCAACGTTGGCATCTTTGCGATGTTCACGCTCATCTCTGCAGTTGCCTTGGCCGAGATGCGAACCGCCACGCTTTCAGTGTCGGGAATGACCTGAGGGTCGTGTGTGATCTCCGTGCAGAGATCCCTAACCAAGATTAACGGTGTCACCAAGGCTGACGTGAACCTCAAGAAAGGCGAAGCAGAGGTGCGCTTCGACGACGCGAAGACCAACGTGGAGGCTTTGCTCAAGGCCACTGCCGGGGCAGGCTTTCCGTCCGCCCTGAAGAAGCAATAGATACACAACATGCCCGAGACGCTTGACTCCGTGCTGACGTGTCCGCTGTGCGGACACGTCAAACGCGAAACGATGCCGACCGATGCCTGCCAGTTCTTCTACGAGTGCGCGGGCTGCAACGCGTTGTTGCGACCACGGGCCGGTGACTGCTGCGTGTTTTGCTCGTATGGCTCGGTGAAATGCCCGCCGATCCAGGCGCAGCAGTCATGTTGCCGATAGGCGTTTCAGTTGCGTGCCGACAAGGTTTCGATGATCGGACACGGGTGATCGGTTCCCGCGACTTCGCACTCCGCCACCAGGTGTTTGAGCACGCGCTGCATCCGCTTCAGATCGGTCAGCTTGGTTTCGATTTGCGCCAGTCGCTCGGTCGAGATGCGGCGGATCGCGCGGCGATCGACGCCGTCCTGCAGTTTCAGTAACTCGCCGATTTCGGCGAGCGAAAAACCCAGCTCCTGGGCGCGCTTGATAAAGCGGATGCGATTCACCGCATCGGCGTTGTAATGACGAAAGGCGCCGTGCGCCGCGGGAACCGGCAGTAGCTTGCGCTGCTGGTAGTAGCGCACCGTTTCGATGCCAACCTCAGCGGCTCTCGCCAGCCGGCCAATTGTCAGAGATCCGTCGGGCACGAAAACTCCTTGACTCTGGGGTTGACTACGGAGTGTACCGTACGCCACAACGATGTGGAGGCGTCAATGAAAGATCAAGCGATCGCGAATGGCACGTCGGCGATGGAGCATTCGGACCACGAAGAGCATCGCGGCTGCTGCAGCCATGGTAACGACGCGGCAGTCGCACCGGCCGACGAGGCGTTGATCGATCCGGTCTGCGGCATGAAGGTCCCGCGGCAATCGAAGCACAAGGTAGCGCACGCCGGCAGCGATTACTTTTTCTGCAGCGCCGGATGCGCGTCCAAGTTTTCGGCAGACCCCGCCAAATATCTGAAACCGCGCCCCGCGCCCGCTGTCGAGGCGGCGCAGCCTGGCGCCATCTACACCTGCCCGATGCATCCGCAGATTCGCCAGGTCGGGCCCGGCAACTGTCCGATCTGCGGCATGGCGCTCGAACCGGTCGACGCATCGGTCGCCACCGACGACACCGAGCTTCGAACGATGACGCGCCGGTTGTGGATCTCTACAGCGCTATCGCTGCCGATCGCGCTGATGGCGATGAGCGAGTTCGCGCCCGCGTTACATCAGCAGTTGATCAACGCAATGGGACCGTGGTTCGGCTGGACTCAGCTCATCTTTGCGACGGTGGTCGTGCTGTGGTGCGGCGCCTTTTTCTTCAAGCTCGGCTGGCAATCGATCGTCAATCGCTCGCCGAACATGTTCACGTTGATTGCGCTCGGCGTCGCCGCGGCGTATGGGTTCAGTGTCTTCGCGCTGTTGTTTCCGCAGCTGCTGCCGGCTGCATTCATGATGAATGGCGCACCGCCGCTCTATTTCGAAGCCGCGGCGATCATCACGACGCTTGTGATCCTGGGTCAGGTGCTCGAGTTACGCGCACGTTCGCAAACTTCTTCTGCGGTACGTGCGCTGCTCGAACTCGCTCCGCCAACCGCGTTGCGCATCGACGCCGACGGCCAGGAGCGCGAGGTCGCGCTCGACCAGGTGCATGTAGGCGATCGGTTGCGCGTGCGGCCGGGCGGCAAGGTACCCGTCGACGGTGTCGTGCTCGAAGGAAAATCGAACATCGATGAGTCGATGATGACGGGCGAGCCTTTGGCCGTCACCAAGGAGGCGGGCGCCAAGGTAACCGGTGCCACAGTCAATCAGACCGGCAGTTTTGTAATGCGCGCCGAACGCGTGGGCGCCGATACTTTGCTGGCGCAAATTGTTCAGATGGTGTCCGATGCGGGACGCACGCGCGCGCCGGTGCAGAAACTTGCGGATATCGTCGCCAGCTGGTTTGTGCCGGGGGTTGTGCTGATCGCGCTGCTCGCGGCGGTAGTGTGGGTTGCAATCGGCCCCGAGCCGCGCTTCGTAAACGCGCTGGTGGTGGCCGTCAGCGTGCTGATCATTGCGTGTCCGTGTGCGCTCGGCTTGGCGACGCCGATGTCGATCATGGTGGGTGTGGGTCGCGGCGCGCAAATGGGCGTGCTGATACGCGATGCCGAGGCGCTCGAGCTGATGGAGAAGGTCGACACGCTGGTGGTCGACAAGACGGGCACGTTGACCGAGGGCAAGCCGCGCGTGGCGGGTATCACTGCCGCCGTAGGCGTCAGCGAGAGTGAAGTGCTCGCCGCCGCGGCAGGGCTCGAAGTGTCGAGCGAGCATCCACTCGCGCAGGCGATTCTCGCCGCCGCCAAAGCGCGCGATGTGGCGCCGACCGCAATCAGCGCATTCGAATCAGTCACCGGCCGCGGTGTGCAAGGCATGGGACCCGCAGGCCGCGCGCGTCTCGGCAGCGCGCGCTTCCTGAGCGAAGCGGGCATCGACCTCGCTGCACTCAGCGCCGAGGCCGATCGCCTTCGCAGCGAAGGCAACACCGTCGTTTTCGTCGGCGTTGAGAAGCGCCTGCTCGGACTGCTCGCGATTGCTGATCCGATCAAGACCACCACTGCCGCGGCTATCCTGGCGTTGAGCGCCGCCGGCGTGCGCGTCGTGATGGCCACCGGCGACGGCGCGGCGACCGCGGCCGCAGTGGCGACCAAGCTCGGCATTTCCGAGTTTCGCGCCGAGGTGCTGCCGGCCGACAAGAACGCACTGATAAAGGAACTGCAGGCACAGGGTCACATCGTCGCGATGGCGGGCGATGGCATTAACGATGCCCCCGCGCTCGCGGCAGCCAATGTCGGCATCGCGATGGGGCATGGCACCGACATTGCGATGCAATCGGCGCGCATCGTGCTGGTTAAGGGCGATTTGAACGGGATCGTGCGTGCCCGGCTCTTGTCGCGCGCAGTGATGCGCAACATTAGGCAGAACCTGTTCTTCGCGTTCGTCTACAACGCGGCAGGAGTGCCGCTCGCTGCCGGTGTTTTGTATCCGCTGACCGGCTGGCTGTTGAGCCCGATCATTGCATCGGCGGCCATGGCGTTGTCGTCGGTGTCGGTGATCGGCAATTCGTTGCGCCTGCGCAGGATGGATAGTGGACTGCAGCGATGACTTAAACCTAACGCGGGACCCACGCGTACATGCGGTCTAACGAATGACGAGCAGCGAAGTTTTTCGGGTGATTTATCGCTCGCCCATGTCGCCCACCGCACAGACGGAGGTGCAGGTTGGCTCTTACCCTCACGCTTGCCCGCGGCTGCCTGTCGATTCAGTTTCTACTTACCCAAGGAGTTTTGTATGAGAACGGAAACTTTAAAAATTAGTGGGATGACGTGCGGTGGTTGCGTCAACACCGTCACTAAAGCATTGAATGCAGTGGACGGTGTCAAGGATGTGGCGGTGTCGCTTAATCCGGGCGAAGCGAGAATCGACTTCGACGAGAACACGACTGCATCCGCGCAACTGCGCGCGGCCGTTCAGCAAGCGGGCTATCAGGTCAACGTGACCGATGACAAAAGCCCGGTCAAAGCGGGCTGCTGCAGTTAGTTATCGATGATCGAACACAAGTCCGAACGAGAACATTCTGTAGCACCGGCGGCTGCATCCGCTGCGCCAGCAGCTTCCACAGTTACGGCCGTCGTGCCAGCTCGAGCTGCTCTTGCAGGCCGCGGTCAAAACGGCCACGCGCTGCCGGGAGCGAAGGCCGTCATGGCGGAGAACATGGCGCATGAGATGGGCCATGGCGGCAAGGATTTGCCGGCCATGGTGCGCGACATGCGCAACCGGTTCTGGATCTGCCTCATCTTCACTGCGCCGATCTTTGTCTACGCACCGATGGGAAATATGTTCGAGCCGCCCGCGCCGCCGTTCGGAATTGACCTCAACCTGTGGCTATTCTTCTTTGCAAGCGCCGCGATTGTCTATCCGAGCTGGCCGTTCTTCGTATCCGCCTGGCGCGCGATCAAGAAGGGCACCTTGGGCATGGCGGCGCTGATCGTATTGAGCGTGGGTACCGGTTACCTGTTCAGTGTCGGCACTACGTTCTTCTTCAAGGGCGGCGGGCAATTCTTCGAAGCTGCGTCCGTCCTGTTGGTGTTCATCCTGCTTGGCCACTGGCTGGAAATGCGTGCTCGCGCGGGTGCGTCGTCCGCGATCAGGGCGCTGATGAATCTCACGCCCGCCAAGGCTAACGTCATCCGCAATGGCGCCGAGACTGAAGTTCCCACGGCAGAGGTATTGGCAGGCGAAATTGTGGTGATTCGGCCGGGCAACAAGATTCCGGTCGACGGCACAATCGAGACCGGCGAATCGCTGGTCGATGAATCCATGCTTACGGGCGAGTCGATGCCAGTGCAGAAGGGGCCCGGCGCCACCGTGATCGGTGCCAGCATCAACAAGAGCGGCAGCTTCCGTTACAAGGCAACCAAGGTCGGCGCCGACTCGGCGCTGGCGCAGATCGTAAAGCTGGTGCAGGAGGCGCAGAACTCAAAAGCACCCGCGCAACTTTTGGCGGACAAGGCCGCGCAATGGCTGGTGATAGCCGCCATCGTTATCGGACTTTCGACCTTCGCGGTCTGGTTCTGGTTGATCGGCGAGTCGCTGCTGCTGGCGGTGACGCTGACGATCACAGTCTTCGTGATCGCATGCCCGGATGCGTTGGGCCTCGCCACGCCGATGGCCGTGATGGTGAGTACCGGCCTAGGCGCAGCTAACGGGATTTTGTTCAAGAACGCTTCGGCACTTGAGGACGCAACCAAGCTCAACGTCATTGTGTTCGACAAGACCGGCACGCTCACCATGGGCCAGCCGGACGTAGTGGAAATCGTGACCGCGGACGGCGTCACCGAGGACGCGCTGCTTAGCGCTTCTGCCGCAGTTGAGCAGGGGTCCGACCATCCGTTGGCTCAGGCGATCGTGCGCCGGGCGGCGCACCTTACCGTCCCCGCACCGGCATCATTCGAAAGCCTCGACGGCATGGGCGCCCGCGCCGAAACCGCGGGCGGAACGGTGTTCCTCGGCAACCGGCTGTTGATGGACACACAAAAACTTGCGCTCGGTCCACTGGAGGCAGAAGCAGCCCGGCTGCTGGGCGACGGCCGCACCGTCGTCCATGTCTCTCAGGCGGGTCGCGTGATTGGACTCATCGCCATTGCCGATGCGATTCGGCCCACCTCCAAGGCCGCAGTCGCCAAGCTGCGCGAACGCAACATCGAAGTGGTGATGCTGACCGGCGACAACGCGGCCACGGCCAAGCGCATCGCCGCGGATCTCGGCATCGGCACCGTGCTGGCCGACGTGCTGCCGGCTCAGAAGGCCGAGAAGGTGAAGGAGCTGCAGGCCACGGGGAAGAAGGTCGGGATGGTGGGCGACGGCGTCAACGACGCGCCGGCACTGACGCAGGCGAATGTCGGATTTGCCATTGGCGCCGGCACCGATGTCGCGATGGAAAGCGCCGATGTCGTCCTGATGAAGAGCGACCCGTATGACATCGTCGCCGCGATCGAGTTGTCGCGCGCAACGTTGCGCAAGATGCACCAGAATCTGTGGTGGGCAGTCGGCTACAACGTCATTGCGTTTCCGCTCGCTGCCGGCGTCTTGTATCCATTCGTACTCAGTCCGGAGGTCGCAGCGCTGTCCATGTCTGGCAGCACTCTGATCGTGGCGATCAATGCGCTGCTGCTTAAGCGCACCAAGTTGGAGGGTATCCGCACGCCCGCCAATACGGCGGCACCCGGTGTGGCAACGGCGCCGAACTCGGGTGCAGCGCCTCTTGCAGTGGCAATCCCAGCGACCACCGGCTAAGGCTCAGATTGGTTGTCACCACGAGGTGCGGCCGGCGCCTATGAACGACGCGCCTAACCGAACACGCACAGCAGCAGCGCCCGTGACTTTTCCAGTCGGCTATCACAGCCTCCACGCGGACGCGAGCATGTGGGAAACAGCGGCATGACCGTGGATATCAAGCGCGCAGCGAGTGGCTCCGTATTCACCATGGCTTCGCGAGCAGCTTCATTTGTTCTGACCGCAGATCTGACCAGGTTTTTCTAGGCAAGAATGCTGTCCGCGCTAATTTTTTACACGCTCTTGTTCTCCGCGCTGGTCCTTACGCCCGCCGCATTAATCCTTGTCGTCCTGCTCGTCCTGAATCACGAGCGCCGGCTCCGGCAAAGCGTAAGGCCTGCTTTCGAATCCATTGGCGGAATGATCGCTCGAGCGCCCGTTGTTGTTGGTTTCTGGAAGCGCTTCCCACGAACGGCCGGATTTGTGGGCCTTCGCTTCGATTCACGTAATCCCTGGGGGCTGACGGCAACGGTGGCGAGTCTGGCGATCCTGTTGGGACTGTGGTTTTTTCTTGGTGTACTCGAAGATATCTCGGCTAGAGATCCTCTGGTAATACTCGACCTCCGATTGCACAACGCTGTCCCGCTGTTTCGTACGGCCGGGATGACGCGGTTGATGCTTGCGCTCACAGCGCTTGCCAGCGGCACAGTCCTATCGCTTCTATGTGTAGGTGCTGCCCTTATCGCAATTGCGCGCAACCGACCGCGGCTTGCCGCGACGTTCGTGCTCGCGCTTTTAGGCACGGGCCTTATCTCGAGTGCGCTGAAGGCACTCTTTGGCTATGCGCGGCCGGTTGACGGAATGATCGCCGCGCTGGATGCAAGCTTTCCATCGGGGCATGTGCTGTCGGGCAGCGTTGTGTATGGATTGCTTGCTGCGCTGCTGTTGAGGAGCCGCCTGCGTGCCGGGCTAAGAGCGATCTGCGTAACGCTGCTACTGCTGGTCATCGTCGGCATCGGCCTTTCACGTGTCTATCTCGGGGTCCACTGGCCGTCTGACATCCTGGGAAGCCTTGCTCTGGCGCTCGTGGTTCTTGCGCTGCTGCTCTTCTTTCAGTATTACGCCGCTCCTGTCCGCTGGGTCGACACGTTGCGATTGCCAACGAGCACCCGCGCCTTCAACGTCGTGGGCGTCATTTTGCTTCTAGCGGCATTGGGAGCCATACCTGTTCTCTCGACTCAGACGAAAATACTCCCGATCGGGCCGCTTCCGCCCGCGCAGACGCTCGACATCGCCGCGTTGCGATCATCGCTTCCACCGAACCTTCCCCGCTGGTCCGAGGATCTTATCGGTGGTCGGATGGAACCGATCTCTCTTGTCTTTATCGGGGCGGAGAAGGATCTATTGAGTGCCTTTACGCGCGCGGAATGGACGCGCGCCGATCTCCCGACACCATTGCGCGTCATCCAAGAAGGGTTGGCAGCGCTTCGCAACCTTCCCGACCCCTCGGGTCCGGCCACGCCGGCCTTCTTCGGGGACCGGCCGCAATACCTCACGTTCGAGAAACCGGATGCAGGGCCGCCGACCATTCGTCGCAGGCACCATGCTCGCGTGTGGTTGACGCGGTACTGCCTTGCCCCTGACTGCCGTCCAGTGTGGGTCGCCACCGCGAGTTACGACATGGGTATACGTTTCTCGGAGAGCTTCTATTTCCCGACCCATCGCATTGACCCCGCAATTGATGCTGAGCGAGCGATTATCGTCAGCGATCTGACCAGCGTGGGCGCCAGGCAGGAGGCACGCGTGACAGTGTCGGCACCGCTACGCGGCACGAACGCCGCGGGAGACCCATTTTGGACGGATGGTCATGCGCTTGTGCTGGTGTTGCCCTAATACGCTGTTAATAATTTTTCTAAAGTCGGATGTTGCGCTATGACGGATAACCCGAGAACCGATTTTGAAAACGCAGATGCTGACCAGATCGCCTGAACCAGCCGTCGATGAGTGAGCGCAGCTCATCTGGCGAAGTAACGCGCGTGATTGCGGTCAACGCGGGCTCATCGAGTATCAAGTTTGCGCTGTACAACCTGGCCGAACCGCTGCTGCGACGTCTAAGCGGAAAAATTGAACGCATCGGTCTGCACGACACAACATTTACTGTCAACGATCCGACCGGAGTTAACGCACAGAGTCGCGCCCTCGATGCCCGCGATCACAGCAGCGCCACGACCGCGCTGATCGAATGGTTGCAAGAAACAGGACTTATCTCAACAGTCAAGGCAGTGGGGCACCGTGTGGTACGCGGCAGCTCGCGTGATAGCGCACCGGCGCTCGTCGACGATGAACTCGTGCAGGAACTGCGGGCAATCAGCGCGTATAGCCCGGAGCACCTGCCGGCACAGATCAACCTTATAGAGCGCTTGCGGCAACGTCTTCGGAATGTTCCGCAAGTGGCGTGCTTCGACACCACTTTCCATCGCGACATGCCGCGCGTTGCGCAGCTCCTGCCGATTCCGCGGCGCTTCGACGCGAAGGGCATCCGGCGCTTCGGCTTTCATGGCCTGTCTTATCAATTTCTGATGGAAGAACTCGAACGCGTTGCAGGCACCGACGCGTCGCGTGGACGCGTCATCCTGGCTCACCTTGGAAATGGGTCGAGCCTCGCCGCGGTACAAGAAGGCAGGAGCGTAGACACGACGATGGCATTCACGCCGGCGGCCGGAGTTCCGATGGGTACGCGCTCCGGCGACCTCGATCCGGGCCTTGTGTGGTACCTCGCGCGCAGCGAGAACATGAGCGCCGAGCAGTTTCATCACATGGTGAACCACGAATCCGGACTGTTGGGCGTATCGGAGACCAGCGCCGACATGCGTGATCTGCTCGCGCGCGAAGCGGCCGACGTACGGGCGGCGGAAGCCGTGGAGCTTTACTGCTATCAGATTACGAAGTCGATCGGTGCTTTTGCCGCGGCCCTGGGCGGCCTCGACACACTCGTTTTTGCCGGCGGCATCGGCGAGAGCGCGCCGGTGATTCGCCAACGCATCTGCGAACGGCTCGGATTCCTCGGCATTGCCCTGGACGACAACCGCAATACGACGAACGCAGACGTCGTCTCTGCCGATGAGAGCACGGTCACCGTACGAATGATCCGTACTGATGAGGAGGCGACGACTGCGCGTGCGACTCAACGCCTGCTGCGAGTCGCCTGATATCCACACCTTACTGAAGAAATATTATGACCGAACCGCTCTCGCCCGACCTCCTCGCCAAAATGAACGCCTATTGGCGAGCCGCGAATTACTTGTCGGTCGGGCAGATTTATCTGCTCGATAACGCGCTGCTCAAGGTGCCGCTTGCCATCGAACACGTGAAGCCGCGGCTGCTCGGACACTGGGGGACGACACCGGGACTGAACTTCATTTACGTGCATCTGAACCGCATCATCAAGCAGCACGATCTGAACGTGATGTACGTGATTGGTCCTGGGCATGGTGGTCCGGGCATCGTCGCCAACACGTATCTCGAGGGCACGTACAGCGAGGTCTATCCGAAGATTTCGCAGGACGAGCGCGGGATACAGCGGCTCTTCAAGCAGTTCTCGTTTCCGGGTGGCATTCCCAGCCACGTGTCACCTGAAGTGCCCGGCTCAATTAACGAGGGCGGCGAGCTTGGATACTCGCTGATGCACGCCTACGGCGCGGCGTTCGACAATCCCGATCTGACCGTTGCGTGCGTCGTCGGTGACGGGGAGGCAGAGACAGGGCCACTCGCAGCGAGCTGGCACTCAAACAAGTTTCTGAACCCCGCGCGCGATGGTGCCGTTCTCCCGATCCTTCACTTGAATGGCTACAAGATCGCGAGCCCGACGGTGCTTGCGCGCGTGAGCCATGAGGAGCTCGATCAGCTATTTCGAGGGTACGGATACGAGCCTCATTTCGTCGAAGGCGAGCGGCCCGAGGAGGTCCATCAAGCAATGGCGGTGACGCTGGATCAGGTGATCGAGAAAATACGCAGTATTCAATCGCGCGCTCGCTCGAGCGGAATGGGTAAACGGCCGATGTGGCCAATGATCGTGCTGCGCACGCCGAAAGGCTGGACCGGGCCCAAGACCGTGGACGGGCTGCAGACCGAAGGTTCGTGGCGTTCGCATCAAGTGCCGCTTGCGAACCTCGCGGGTAACCCGGAGCACCTCAAAATTCTGGAGAGTTGGCTCAAAAGTTATCGGCCAGAGGAGCTTTTCGACACTAACGGCAAGCTCATCTCCGAGCTGGCGGAGCTTGCCCCGAAGGGCGAGCGCCGAATGGGGGCCAATCCGCACGCCAACGGCGGGGCCCTGTTGCAGGACTTAAAGGTGCCCGACTTTCGCAATTACGCCGTCGACGTCCCAAGTCCCGGAGGGGTGACGGCCGAAGCGACACGCGTCACCGGTACCCTTTTGCGCGACGTGATGAAGCTCAATGCGGGTGAGCGAAACTTCCGCATCTTCGGCCCCGACGAAACCGCGTCCAACCGCCTCGGCGCGGTGTTTGAAGTCACCGATCGCTTGTTCACCGGTGAACTCATTGCCTCAGATACCGAGATTTCGCCGGACGGCCGCGTCATGGAAGTATTGAGCGAACACTTGTGTCAGGGTTGGCTCGAAGGTTATCTGCTGACCGGCCGCCACGGCTTTTTCTCTTGCTACGAGGCCTTCATTCACATCGTCGATTCGATGTTCAATCAGCACGCGAAGTGGCTGAAGGTCACGCGCGGGATTCCCTGGCGGCGCCCGATCGCCTCGCTCACCTATTTGCTGACCTCCCACGTCTGGCGCCAGGACCACAACGGCTTCAGTCACCAGGACCCTGGATTCATAGATCACGTGGTCAACAAAAAAGCCGACGTCATTCGCGTCTATCTGCCGCCCGATGCAAATACGCTGCTGTCGGTCACCGATCACTGCCTACGCAGTCGCAACTACGTGAACGTAATCGTCGCGGGCAAGCAGCCGGCCCCGCAGTGGCTCGATATGGACTCGGCTGTCAAGCATTGCACGAAAGGACTGGGCATATGGTCCTGGGCGAGCAATGACGGAGGAAGCGACCCTGATGTTGTAATGGCATGTGCCGGAGACGTGCCGACGCTCGAGATGCTCGCCGCAGTGGATATGCTGCGCGAGCACCTGCCGCAGCTGAAGATTCGTGTAGTCAATGTCGTCGATCTGATGGCACTTCAGCCGCAGAGTGAACATCCCCATGGGCTCAATGACAAAGACTTCGACGATCTCTTCACAAAAGACAAGCCGATCATCTTCGCCTACCACGGATACCCGTCGCTCATCCACCGCCTCACCTATCGGCGCACCAACCACGCGAATCTGCATGTGCGGGGCTACAAGGAAGAAGGCACCACCACTACGCCGTTCGACATGGCCGTGCTGAACGACATTGACCGCTTCCATCTGGTGCGGGACGTAATCAAGCGCGTGCCAGGGCTTGCATCGCAAGCTGCAGACCTTACGCAATTGATCCGCGACAAGCTGCTCGATCACAAGCGCTACATCGAGCGCTATGGCGATGACATGCCCGAGATCCGCGATTGGCAGTGGGGTGTGCGACGTTCAGCAGGCGGCATCGCGCAATGACGGAAGAAGTAGTGTTCCTGCTCGATGTCGACAACACCTTGCTCGATAACGATCGCTTTGCCGCGGACCTTGGGGCGCGACTTGAGCAGGCGTTTGGTCCAGCTGAACGTGATCGCTACTGGGCGATCTACGGCGCGCTGCGCGACGAGATCGGCTTTGCCGATTATCTGGGGGCGCTGCAGAAGTTTCGCGACGGTCTGGACGACGATCCAGACCTGTTGCAGATGTCCGCGTTCTTGCTGGAATATCCATTCCAAGACCGCCTGTATCCGCGTGCACTTGACTCGATCGAGCACCTGCGCACCCTGGCGCTGCCGGTCGTGCTCTCCGACGGCGACATGGTGTTCCAGCCGCGCAAGATTCAACGGTCAGGCATCTGGGATGCGGTTGAAGGACGCGTGCTGATCTATCCGCACAAGGAGCGCGTGCTGCCTGAAATGCAGCGCCGCTTTCCGGCCTCGCACTACGTGATGATTGATGACAAGCCGCAGTTGTTGGCGGCGATGAAACGCGTGCTCGGCACACACCTGACCACGATATTCGTGCGCCAGGGGCATTACGCCATTGAGTCGGTCAGCGCGATCATCGATCCGCTTCCCGACATGAGCATTGGGCGCATTGCCGATTTGCTCGAGATGGAGCTAACGCAACGCCTGCGCGATCTCGGCCATCGCGCGCAGCGCGACATCTCACTGCAGAATCTCGACGGCGCTTAGTCATGAGCCTCGGCTGCAAGCAGCCGCTATACCTGCTGCCGTTCGTCGAAGTCGACGTTTCGCCAACAAGCCCCGGCATTCTCGTCGACCAGGATTTTGGCGCCGACATCCTGCGCGATGCGACCGCAAGCGGCTACATGACTGCGCTCTCGACCGAGAAGAGCGGGTCCGCGATCTGCAAACTCGTCCGAGTTTCATGTTGCAGAGTATTCGGGCGCTGCAGGAGGCGGGTGTCGAGCCCAATGTCTGGAAGATCGAAGGCCTCGATAGGCGCGAGGACTGCGAGCGCGTCGTCAATACCGCGCGACGCGATGGCCGGCGCAACGTCGGTTGCATCGTTCTGGGACGTAGTGCCGATCAGAAGAAAGTGGTGAGCTGGCTCGAGACCGCTTCTTCAGTTCCGGGATTCATTGGCTTCGCGGCAAGGCGAACGACTTTCTGGGACGCTGCGTCGGACTATGTGGCCGGGAAAGCGACGCGGCAAGAGGCTGCGTCGCGTATCGCAGCGCGCTTCCAAGAATGGGCGGCGATTTTCGAGAAGGCGCATGCCGCGCGCGACAGCCGTGCGCTGCGCGAACGCAAACCGCATTGAAACGCGGACATCTGGAAATATATGCAGAGAGTTTTCGCGGGCAGGATCATCTGCGTCGCATCATTGGTGAGGCACAGGCTCTGGTGGATGACGCACTTGTGAGCACGACGGGCTGATCATGAGCAGGAAGCGCCAGAGCGTAGATGCGGAACTGGAAAAACTTCAGTACCAATCATTCAGTTACTTTCTGCACGAAGCGAATCCAGTCAACGGCCTGGTGCGAGACAAGACGGAACCGAACTGGCCTTCCAGTATCGCCGCCACTGGCCTTGCGTTGACGGTTTACCCGATCGGGGTCGAGCGTGGCTTCATGTCGCGCGCCGCCGCGATCGAGCGAACGCTCGCAACGCTGCGCTTTTTCTGGAACAGTCCGCACGGTCCTGAGCCCGACGCCACCGGCTATCAAGGCTTTTACTATCACTTCCTCGACATGCAGACCGGTCGGCGGGCGTGGGAGTGCGAACTATCCACGGTAGACAGCACTTTATTGCTGGCCGGCGCGTTGACGGCGGGAAGTTATTTTGACGCGCAGACGGCCGACGAGCATGAGATCCGCACGCTCGCCGATGCGCTGTATCGCCGCGCCGATTGGCAATGGGCGCAAGACGGCGGCGCAACGGTGACGCATGGCTGGAAACCAGAAAGTGGGTTCCTCAAATATCGATGGGAAGGCTACGACGAGGCCCTGCTGCTGTACATCCTGGGCCTGGGTTCGCCGACCCATCCGTTGCCTGCGGAGAGCTACGCAGCATGGGCTTCCACCTATCGATGGGAGCAGTTTTACCGATACGAATATCTGTATGCCGGGCCGTTGTTCACGCATCAGCTATCGCACGTGTGGGTTGACTTTCGGGGCATTCAGGATGCGTTCATGCGTGAGAAAGGTATCGACTATTTCGAAAACAGCCGCCGCGCGACGTACGTGCAACAACAGTATGCGATTGCCAATCCACTCAAGTTCGAGGGCTACGGCAGCCGATGCTGGGGAGTCACCGCCAGTGAAGGTCCCGGGCCAGCTACCACCAAAGTCAACGGCATCGAGCGCCAGTTCTTTGATTACCTGGCTCGCGGCGTTCCGCACGGACCCGATGACGGCACGCTCGCTCCGTGGGCGGTGGCCGCGTCGTTGCCGTTCGCGCCTGAGATCGTGCTGCCGTCAATCGAATACTGCATTCACGAGCTGCACTTGACGGAATCCAACCCGTACGGCTTCAAAGCGTCGTTCAATCACACCTACCCAGACAGATCCGCCAATCCCGATGCCTGGGTATCGCCGTGGCATTTCGGCCTGAATCAAGGTCCGATCATTCTGATGATTGAGAACCATCGCACCGGTCGGTTGTGGCAATTGATGCGGCAATGTCCAACCATTGTCGATGGATTGCAGCGAGCCGGTTTCACCGGAGGTTGGTTGCCTACACCATGATCACGCGCACCACGCACCGCCCCATTTCCACTTGGATACGCTAGGCGCTAACCGATGATCGTCGCTCATCCGAAGTGGTATTTAGCGCTCTGTCCAGCTTTCGTACAAACTCAGTCATCCGGGTTGCTCATACGCCGAAGGTCTCGCCGCAGCCGCAGCTGTGGCGCGCGTTTGGATTGTCGAAGCGCACGCGACGGGCGAGCCCTTCGTCGACGACGTCAAGCGTCGTACCCTGCAGGTAGGGAAGGCTCGCGGCGTCAACCACAAGTCGCACTCCCGCGCTTTCGAACACGGTGTCATCCTCCCGGACGGCGTCAGTAGGATCGACGCGATAGGAGAGGCCAGAGCAGCCGGCTGCCTTCACAGCGAGGCGCACTGCTACCGCGCCCGGATGTTTGGCGAGTTGTGTGGCGAAATGCTTCGCTGCACCCGCGCTCATCGACACGGGTCGCACCACGGTAGGCGTTGGCGCTTCGGCGCACGAAATCTGGATAACCAGTTCGGCGGCAAGCCCTTCAACCTGGCATGCGAGGCGGGCCCCGGGCTCTGCCGCGCCCGCCCGGTCAAGCATGTCGAGCTCGACTGTGCTCGCCGGGTTGAGGCACTCAAGCCCCTCACGCACGACTACGCGGCAGCTCGAACAGGCGAGCACGCCGCCACAGTCGTGTGCGATATCAACGCCATCCTTTAGCAGACGGCCGAGAAGTGTTTCGCCTTCGTCGAGACTTAGCTTGAGACTGTCCATACGGATATGACTCCCTTCGGCAACCGTCGTTCAATTAAACGCGGTCAAGCGCGCACCAATTATGGATTTGCACGATCAAGCTACTCATACGTCCCCTACGGCATACCGCTACATCGCGGCAATCACAGAATCGACCACCGTGGCGGTCGCTTTACACTTCGCGGCCAACGTATCGAGTACCGATACCGCAAGCACCGTGGGGGCGCACAATGAGTACCGAACAGCTGATCGATTCGCTGAAGCGAGTGCTGAAGAGCCGGCGCATCACCTACGCGGTGCTGGCGCGGCGGATCGGAATGTCCGAAGCCAGTGTGAAGCGCCTCTTTTCGCAGCGCACGTTTACGCTGAATCGCCTGGAACAGGTGTTGACTGCGCTCGAGCTCGATTTTTTTGAATTAGCGAAACTCGCGCGCGGCGCCGGCGATGCGCCTGAGGAAATGACCGAGCCGCAGGAGCACGCGCTGGCTTCGGAGCCGCGCCTGATGGGTGTGTTCTATCTGCTGTTCAACGACTGGCAGCCAGCGCAGATCTTGTCGCGTTACGAGCTGACCGACGCCGAGTTGACCAAGCTGCTGGTCAAGCTCGATCGACTGCACCTGATCGAGTTGCTGCCGTCCAATAAGGTCAAGCTCAAAGTCGGGCGGCATCTGCGGTTGCGGCCGGGCGGGGCGATTCGCGCGAAGCACGGGCAGCGGACGATGGCCGAGTTTCTCGCGGTCGAGTTCGATCGCTACGGCGGCAATTTCCGTTTCGAGTTTCGCGATGTATCACCGGCGTCATTCGCGGTCGTGCACCGCAAGCTCGACCGGTTGGCCGCCGAGTTCAACGAATTGGCGGAGCTCGACAGCACGCTGCCGCCGGAGCAGCGGCAATCGATCGGCATCGTGCTCGGAATGCGGCCGTGGAAGATTGGGCAGATCACCAACCTAAAAGAGCGCCCGCGCCGACACGGGTAGGCGAGCAGAGCTAAAGCCCCTAGCTGCGCGTGGCAGCGGCGCTTGGCGGCGAACTGCGTCGCACGAAGCCGAGCACTGCATCGCGGTACGTCGAACCAGCGGCGCGGCTGCCGCCCGAATGGCTGCCGCCCTCGATCTTGACGACTTGCTTGATCTTGCTGGCCGCCGCCGCATACAGTTCGTCGGCCATCGCATGCGGAACAATGCCGTCGGACGTGCCGTGGATGATCAAGAGCGGCGTTTCGACCTTTCCGATCTTGGTGGCCGAGTCAAACGGCTGCGTGACCGCGAGTCCGATACCGGGTACCCAGCCGTACTTCGTGCCGCGCACGATGGCGGGAATCGATGTGAAAGTCGATTCAATGATGATGCCGCCGACTTCATTTTCCGGCTTCTTCAAAGGACCCGCGGCCAGATCGATCGCCAATGCGCCGCCCAGGCTGTGGCCGTATATAAAGCGACGTGTCGGATTAGGCTCGCGGCGCTTCAATTCCTCGAGTGCGACGCGCGCGTCTTCGTAGGCGGTTGCTTCGGAGGGCAGCAGGTCGGTGCTCTTGCCGAAGCCGCGGTAATCGACCGCGAGTACGTTGAAGCCGAGATCCGCCCAGCGCGACATCCGAAACACACTACCGTTTAGATTCCAGCGCGCGCCGTGTAGATAAAGCACCGTCGGCGCGCGCGCGGCAGCTTGCTGCGGCATGTACCAGAAATGAAGCTGATCGCCGTTGGCCATGCGGACGTCGTATTGCTCGGTGCCGGCCAGCGGCTCCGAGGACCAGCGCGGACTATCTTTTATGGGGTTGAAAATCGCCTGCCGCTGCCATTCATCGAGCGACGAGCACCCTGCGGCGCCACCACCGATCGTGAGTGCACCCAGCAACAGGGAAAGCGGACGGGTCAGGAATTTTTTCACTGTCTTGTGACGTTAAGCGCGGGCGAGCGTTCTCGCCATCGCACGTGTGGATGAACGTCGGGCACTTCAAGCTGGTTTACGGCGTTTCTTCGCGGTCTTCGGCATTTGGCGGTTGCTTAGCCCGAGCATCGTGCCGCGGCAATTCTTTGAGCCGCAGCGGCATTCATAATTCTTCCTCAGCGTCGGCGTCAGGCGCTCCTCGATCGTTAGGCTGTAGTCGTAGTTAAGCTCTTCGCCGGTGCGGATATCTCGCATCGCCTGGATAAACACGCGGCCGTCGTCGGTCTCTTCCGTTTCGCAATTGGGGTCGCACGAATGGTTGATCCAGCGCGCAGCGTTGCCGCCGACGCCGGCATCGATGACGGTTTTCTGATCATTCAGTGAAAAGAAAAATGTGTGATGCGGATCGTCGGGGTTGGATGGCGGCCGCCGATCGGCTTCCTTCCAGGCGATGCGCTCCCCCTTGTATTCGACGATGTTCTCGCCTGCCTTCAGCGGGCGCGCTGCGTACACGCCGCGTCCGTGGACGCGCGAATTTTTGACGACGATGCGGGGTTTGCGTTGCGTTGGCATTGCGATTGAGATTTAACCGAGTTTTATCAAGCGTCGAAGTTCATTGATCGGATTCGACTTCAACACGTCGATCAGGTTGTTGAACTGATCAGTCCAAAGCGAAAAGTTGGGGTTCGGTTCGATCGCCTCAACTACTTCCTCGAGTCGTTCATCATCGAACGGCGCCGATGTCCGGGCCAGTAATACCCAGTCGGTCAGCGACGCCGAGCTGTCGTCGGGCACATCGGTAACAAGCCTTGCCTCGAGACCATTGGCTTGCGCGATGTTCGCCAGCACCGGCTTCAGATCGAGAAAGCGGTTCGAGATGTGATACGCAAGGATGCCGTCGGGCTTCAGGTGCTTGAAAAAAAGCTGCGCCGCCTCCGATGTGATCAGATGTACCGGAATCGAGTCGCTCGCAAACGCGTCGACTGCCAGCACGTCGTACCGCTGCAGTGCTCCGGCCAACAGCTCGCGCTCCATCGACAGCCGCGCGTCGCCGATCACGAATTCGATCGCCGCCGGTGACGAATTCAGATACGAAAACTGGTTCTTTGCCAGCGCCAGCACATCGGGATCGAGCTCGTAAAAACGCACGACGTCGCCGGCGCGCCCGTACGCCGACAAGGTGCCGACACCGAGTCCGACAAATCCCAACCTGACGGGGCCGGCACTCTGCTTGGCTTCGATCGCGCGGCCGACGCCGGACGTGCGTGCGTAGTACGTACCCGGTTCGAGACGCCTAGGATTGATCGTCAGCTGCTCGCCGTGCAAGATCACGCCGTGCATCAGCCGCCGCACCTGCTGTTCGCCCTGGCCTTGTTCTTTGATACGCAATGTGCCGTAGAAGTTGCGATGCATGTACACGACGTCATCGCGCAAGAAGCCGATGTACTCGCTGCCGAACCAGGCCGTGGCAAGTGTCGCTACGATTGCCGGCCCGATTAGCCAGCGCGTCTTACGCGCGATGAGCACCGCGAGCGAACAGAGCAGCACGAGCGCAACCGGCAACTCGAAGTACGTCGGAAAAACGCGCGGTGCAACCAGGCCGACCAGCATGCCGCCGAGCGCACCGCCGAGTGAGATCGTCAGATAAAACTGTGTCAGGTAGCGCGGTACCGGCTTGCTCAAAGCCAGCTCGCCGTTGCAGAAAAATGCCGCCATCATCATGCCGACCGTATAAAGCGGCACCGCGAGGCTGACGTCGAGCACGCCCTTGTTGGCCGATAAGCCGGCCGCCATCGCGACCAGCAGCAGCAAAGTGGGGAAAAGGAACCACGTACGTTGATACCAGCCGCGTCCGTCGCGGCCTTCAAACGCGACGACGAACGTCAACAGGTACAACGACAGCGGCAGCACCCAAAGAAACGGCACCGTCGCAATGTTCTGCGTGATATGACTCGTGGTCGCCAACAGAAGCACCGAGCCAAGGGCGGCAAACGCGAGCCATAGTGCGTAGTCGCCCATTCGCGGCGCCGGCCCTTCGGCTTCGGTCTTGATCGTGCGCGCGGCCGCCTCGCCGGCCGCATGAGAAGCCTTCCACGCCGATCCGGCGCAGGTCACGGCGAATACCGCGTACCCGATGCTCCACACGATCGATTGCGCATGCGATGTCGAAAAGGGCTCGATCGCAAAAGGAAATGCCAGCAGGCCAACTAGCGATCCGAAGTTCGACAACGCAAACAGCCGATAAACACTTTTTTCGGGAAAACGGGGCGCGATCCACTTTTGCAGCAACGGACCGGTGGACGACAACAGAAAGTACGGCAGCCCGATCGTGGCGACCAGCAGCGCGACGATGCCGAGCGCCGCATCACCGCCCGCGGCGGGCTTCAGCGTCTCGTTCGGAATGATCGGCAGAAACAGCAGGCTCAGCGCAAGCAGCGCAATGTGCAGCCGCGCTTGCTGCCGGGGCGACAGATAGCGCGTCGTCAGATGCGAATACGTGTAGCCCGCGAGCAGAGCGACCTGAAAAAAAACAAGGCAGGTGGTCCACACCGCAGATGTGCCGCCAAACCACGGCAGGATCTGCTTGGCGATGATCGGCTGCACCAGGAACAGCAGAAAAGCCGACAGCAGAATCGTGGAGGCGAAAAGCGGCACGGGAATGTGATTACCGGAAGTTACGGCGGGCCAGTTAAAGCGTGAAACACGACGGAAAAACGACCGGCGGCGCGACGGGCGCGCGATTGTCGCATGGGTCCACACGCCACCTGGGGCCGGTTGGCAGGCACGGGCACGATAAGCGCACCGAAACCTCGCTTTTCATGACCTCGCGCGTTTAAGGCGGGGGCGCGCGCCGCCGAAGATCAGGTATGGACGGCTCCCTCCTCCGGCACGACGACGCCACTCAACATGCTGTCGAGCAAGGCGTGGCGCTGGACCACCTCCGTCTGGGCTGGCGACCGATTGTGGCGCGCGACCGCCGCGTTCGTGGCGTGCGGATCGAAATCAAGACGATGTGCGGTGCGGTGGAGGCGGCTTCGATCGCGACGACTGGCGCCGTGCTGGCAGCGTTGTCGGAATACACCCTGTCGCCTGCGCGTGGACTCGTCGTGCTCGCACCGGCGCCGTTGTCACTGGATTCCGATTTGAAGGCAATCGGCGAGGTGAACGGGAAGGGAAACGTAATGCTCGAACTCAGTGCCGAGGCATTAAGTGAGCGCCATTGGCCACTGATCGAGGCGGCGCATCGAGGCGGAGCCAGGTTCGTGCTGCGCAAATCAGCGAATCGGCTGCCGCGCGATTCACAGCGGCTGTTCGCGGCAGTCGTCGATGGGGCTGATTTCGACAAGGCGTGCGACGGTGCGCCGGCCGTATGGGTGCGCGACGTTCATTCGCGCGCCGATGTCGAAACGGCACTGGCTCGTGGTGCGCAGGCGACGATTGGCTGGCCGCTCGACGAACCGATGGTGGAACCGTCGGCGGGTCTGGAGCCGACCCGGCGGGCGGTGCTCGATATTGTTCGGTTGATTCAGGCCGATGCCGACGTGATCGCGCTGGAGCGCGCTTTCAAAAGCGAACCGAGCCTGGCGTTGATGCTGTTGTCGGTGATCAACAGTCCGGCGTTCGCGCCGAGCGCAGCACAGAGCGCCCCGATCACGTCTCTGCGCCACGCGATTCTGGTGCTCGGCTACAAGCGCCTGGTGCGCTGGCTGGTGCTGCTGCTTGGAGTTTCAGCGGCCAATACACGCTCGATGCCGATGATCTATATGGCAGTTCAGCGCGGCTTTTTTCTGGAAGCGCTCGCCAATCCGGCGGGCGGTTCGCGTGACGACCTGTTCGCCGTCGGCGCATTCTCACTGCTGCAGCAAATCACCGGACATTCGCATGAACGCCTGTTTACTTCGGCAGCGTTGCCCCGCCCGGTGCTCGATGCAGTGCGCGCGCACGAAGGCGTCTACGGCGTCTACCTCGCGCTGGCCGAGGTGATCGAGCGCGGCGACAGCGTCGGCTCTGAGCGAGCAGCGCAGCTCGTCGGCCTCTCAATGGGACAAATCAATGCGGCGCTGTTGTCTTCGCTCGCTGCCGCCGATGCGATCACGATGCATTAGTCAAGCTTTGCGCCGCTGCGCTTGATCACCGGTTGCCAGCGCTCGCGCTCGGCGCGCATAAAGGCCGCGAAGGACTCGGCCGAACCGCCGGCGACCTGCCATCCCGCCGCCTCGAGACGCGACTTCACGTCCGCCAATGCGAGCACCGCGTTGATCTGCTGATTCAGCATATCGATCACTGCGGGTGGCGTCGCGGCCGGTGCAACGAACCCATTCCACGCGATCGCTTCAAACCCAGGGAAACCGCTTTCGTGAATGGTCGGCAGCTCGCGCAGCGCGGGCCAGCGCGCGCGACTGGTGACAGCCAGCAGTTTGATGCGGCCGCTTTGCGCGGCCGGCAACAGCGTGGTCGGGTTGGACATCACGGCATGCACGTCACCCGCGGCAGTCGCCTGCACCGCGGGCGGCGCGCCGTTAAAAGGGATGTGGACCAAAAAAATACCGGCCTCGGTCTTCAGCAGTTCCATTGACAGGTGTGATGCGCTGCCATTGCCGATAGACGCGTAGTTCAATTGTCCCGGGCGCTGCCGCGCGTACAACAGAAAGTCCTTGAACGAATTGATCGACAGCGTGCTTGTGACCGCAAGTACGTTCGGCGCGGTGCCGACCAGCACGATCGGCGCCAGGTCCTTCGCCGGGTCGTACGGCAGCTTCGAATAAAGAAACGGCGCCGTCGCCAGCGGCCCGGTGAAGGACAGGCCGATGGTCGAACCGTCAGGCGCTGCGCGCGCGATGTCGTGCGTCCCCGCAGTGCCACCGGCCGCGGCGCGGTTTTCGACCAGCACAATTTGACCGAGGCGTTCGCGCAGTTTGTCAGCGACGACGCGCCCCAATACATCGATCGACGACCCGGGTGGAGCCGTCAAGATGACGCGCAGTGTTCGCGACGAAAGTTGCGCGATGCAGACGTCGGCGGTCGTGCCCACGACCGATGCGGCCGAGGCGGCGAGTAGCCGGCGGCGAGCAGCGTCAACCGCGTGCACCGGACGCGTCCTATCCAACCAGCATGGTTAGCAAAAACTCGCCGCCCGCGGCACTAGCCGCGCGCCGCGGGCTTTCTACCGCTGGCACTGCGGGACGACTTGGCTGTCTTGCGGGCCGCCGCGGCACTGACTTTGCGCGCTTGCTTGTTCGGCGCCTTCGCCGACGCGCCGGTAGTGGAGGCTGTGACGACCGCGGCGCGCGCGGGTGATTTACCCACCTTCACGGGGGGTGCCTCGACGGCGGCGCCGTTGGCGGTCGTGGCGCCGCGTTTGGCCACCGCGCCTGCCTTAACCGGACGCGGCTCGAATTCGAAGCCGGTCGTGCCGTCGGGTTTCCTCATCAGAAACGCCGAGAATTTCCGTCGTGTGCGGTTCGAAACAAAGCCGCGCATGAGATCGGTCCGCCCGTCATTCAGCAGCTTCGCCATCTGCGTGGCTTCGATGGGTTGCTGCAGAATCACTTTGCCCGAGCGGAAATCGCATCGCTTCTCGGGTCCGACGCTGTTCTCGCACAGGTACGACATTGGCTGCTCGAACACCCGACCGCCGCACTTCGGGCACGGACCGACTGGCGTCAACTGTGAAAAATCAACCGGATCGGTACTTCCGTCATCGTTCGTTTGTCCGAAATCAAATTCGATCTTCAGCTCGGGCGTAATTTTCAATACGGCTGCGAACGGTCGCCCCATCTTGCTGATGAAGCCGTTCAGCGGGCCGATCGTTCGATCGCGCAGCAACTGCTCGACCTCCTCCACCTCGAACGTGCGGCTGCCGGGATGCTTGGGCAGTGAAAAATCGCAGCTGGTGCACGCGTAGCGCCGATAGTTCTCGACGATCTTGCCTTTGCAATTGGGGCACGGTGTGGACAACGTCGCCGGATCGTCGATCGGCACGGTGTTCGACTGATAACTCTTCGCGCGATCGACGACCTTCTTCGTCATGCCGGCGATCTCTTTCATGAAACGGTCGCGGTCAAGCTGGCCGTGTTCCATCAGCGATAGTTTGTGTTCCCATTCGCCGGTCAGCTCGGGCGCGGTCAGCTCTTCGATATCCAGGCCTTTCAACAGCGTGATCAGATCAAACGCCTTGCGCGTCGGTCGTAGGTCCTTGCCATCGCGCACCATGTAGCGCTGATCGATCAACCCCTCGATGATCGTCGAGCGCGTCGCCGGGGTACCGAGCCCTTTGCCCGCCATCGCGGCACGCAACTCGTCGTCCTCGATCAGCTTGCCGGCGCCTTCCATCGCCGACAGCAACGTTGCTTCTGTATAGCGCGCGGGCGGCCGCGTCGCGAGGGCGACCGACTGCACGTCGGTTGCACGTACTTGCTCACCCTGATCGATTTTCGGCAACGAGCCCTGCTCCTGCATCGCTTCGCGCCCGTAGATCGCGAGCCAGCCCGGCTCGACCAGCACCTTGCCCTCGGTCTTGAACGCGTGAAACTCGACCTCTGTAATGCGGGTGGTCACCAAATACTCGGCCGCCGGAAAAAAGATCGACAAGAAGCGTTTGACCACCAGGTCGTACAGCTTCGCTTCGACTTCAGACAGATGGTTGGGCGTCTGCAGGGTCGGGATGATGGCAAAGTGATCGGAAACCTTGGTGTTGTCGAACACGCGCTTGTTCGGCTTGACCCAGCCCTGCTTGGTGATTTTCTTTGCAAACTCGCGATACAGCGCAGTGCCGCCAAGTGCGTCCATCGTCTTGCGCACCGTGCTGACGTAGTCCTCCGGCAGCGCGCGCGAATCGGTACGCGGGTAGGTGAGTACTTTGTGCCGCTCGTACAGCGCCTGGGCGATTGAAAGCGTTGTCTTCGCTGAGAAGCCAAACTTCGAATTCGCCTCGCGCTGCAGCGAGGTTAGATCGAACAGCAGCGGCGCGAGCTGAGTGCTGGGCTTCGCCTCCTCGGTCGCGGTGCCGGTCTTGCCGCTGCACGCGTCGGCGATCGCAGTCGCTTTCGCGCCGTCCCACAAGCGCTCGGCGCGGGCATCTACGTCGTCGTTTTTCTTGAACTTCGGATCGAACCAGCGACCTTCATAGGCGCCTGCTTTCGCATCAAACGATGCGCGCACTTCCCAGTAGTCGCGCGCCACAAACTTGCGAATCTTGTCTTCGCGCTCGACGACGATCGCCAAAGTGGGCGTCTGCACACGGCCGACGGTCGTCAGATAAAACCCGCCTTCCTTGCTGTTAAACGCGGTCATCGCCCGCGTGCCGTTGATGCCGACCAGCCAGTCGGCCTCGGAGCGGCTGCGCGCGGCGTCAGCCAGCGGCATCATCTCGTCGTCGCTCCGCAAACGGTCGAACGCTTCGCGAATCGCAGCCGGCGTCATCGACTGCAGCCACAGGCGGCGCACCGACTGCTTTGCCTTCGCCGCCTGCACGATGTAACGAAAGATCAACTCGCCTTCGCGCCCGGCGTCGCACGCGTTGATCAGCGCGCCGACGTCCTTGCGCTTGATCAGCCGCATCAACACCTTCAACCGTGCCTCGCTCTTGGCGATCGGAGCCAGGTCGAAATGAGGCGGAATCACCGGCAAGTGCGTGAAAGTCCATTTGCCGCGCTTGACGTCGTACTGCTCGGGCGCCCGCAGCTCCAGCAGATGGCCGACCGCCGACGACAGCACGAACTGGTCATTCTCGAAGTAATCAGCGTGCTTGACGAAGTCGCCCAGTGAGCGCGCGATGTCCGCGGCCACGGAAGGCTTCTCGGCAATGATCAGTGTTTTCGACATCAAATGAAGGAGCCCTGGACAACCGGCTCCCTAGCTTGTCCCTTTTTTCAGGATAACAACTAATGAAAAGGTGGTCGCGACGGGTCGCCCGCTCGCGCTGGCTGTCTGCAATGCGCTTGCGCGCGGCAACGCTAGTGGCTGCTCTTCTTTTCGCCGTCGCCGAGCAGTTCTTCAAGCAGCAGCACGTCGATGTCGGCCTGCTGGCTCCAGAGCACCATTAGCACGATTACCTTCAGCATCTCGAGCGAGATGGGGGTTTCGTCGGTGGCCAGCGCGCGCTCGATGACGATTTCGCGCTGCGTCGGCGTCAGTTGCGCGGCCTGTTCGAGAAAGCTCAAAAACCCAACCGCTTCGCATCCGAGCCGCTCGAATTCCAAGGCTGCATAAACGCGAAAAGCGCGCTCGCTTTCCGGACCGACTGCGATGGATTCCGACGTGACGAGCTGCAGTCCGGACAACCAGGTGAGCGCGTCAGAGATTTCTTCGTCGTCGAATCCGGCGTCGGTCAGCCGTTTCGACAGCGAGTCAGAGTCCGGGCACGCATGCAGCGCGCCGTAGTTTTCGTACAAGTAGACGAGTACGTCAAACACGTGGGTGCAATCTATGCGACGACTGGCGTGGTGTAAAGAGTCATAGTCGGATTAACGCAACCTTTGGTATCTGTTCCCCGGCAGGCGCTCAACATGTTGTGCCAATTCGAGTTCGAGCAAGGCGCCGACCAGCTCGCCCGGTTCACGACCGCTTTGCTCAACCAAGCGCTCGAGATCGATCGGGTCGTGACCAACGAGGTTGAGCACATCGGCGTGCGCCGCAGGCTCGACGGGCCCGTCGTCCACGCGGGAAGTGCCAGCACGCGCGACTCCGATTTCCTCCAGCACGTCCTGCGCGGACTCCACCAGCTTGGCGCCGTCGCGTATTAGGCGATGGCACCCCTTCGACAGCGGTGAGTGGATCGAACCCGGGACTGCGAATACTTCGCGGCCGCAGTCTGCGGCAAGCCGCGCCGTGATCAAAGAGCCGGAGCGCAGGGCGGCTTCGACGACAAGCGTGCCCCGGGTCAGGCCGGCGATGATGCGATTACGGCGCGGAAAATTGTGTGCGATCGCCGGGGTGCGCAGCGTGAACTCCGAGATCACAACGCCGCGCTTTCTGATGTCAGCGGTGAGTGTTCGGTGGCTGGCCGGGTAAATGACGTCGACGCCGGTACCGACGACTGCGATGGTCGAAGCGTCGCTGTCGGCGGCCAGCGCACCTCGGTGCGCGGCGGCGTCGATTCCGAGTGCGAGGCCGCTTACGACGCTGACGCCCGCTTGCGCGAGCGCGCGCGCGAACAGGTGTGCGTTGTCGCTGCCCTGGCGCGTTGCGTTACGGCTGCCGACAATCGCGATCGAGGTGCGATTCAATAGTTCGACGCGTCCGATGGCGAACAGCACCGGCGGCGGGTCGACCGTGGTGAGAAGGGCTTGTGGATACGCCGCATCGGCCAGCGTCAAAAGGGCGTGGTCGGACGCTGTTGCCAGCCAGTGTTCGGTGGCGTCGATCGCTGACTGCGCCTCGGCGCTCGGCGGCTGCGCCACCTGGCGTGCAAGTGGTTCGGGCAGTGCCCGCAGCAGCGCAGAGATGCCGGCCCCGAATATGGCGTCAGGCAGGCCAAACGCGGACAGAAGGTGGCGCGCTGTGCGCGGACCGAGACCCGGTGTAGTGACCAGGCGCAGCCAGGCGGCACGCTCGGCCGCCTGCATGCTTGATATTGCTGCTGCTCGGGAAAGGGTCGGCGCCTCTAAGGCTGGCTAGTAGCGCGCTGGCGCGGGCTGGCGCAGGATCTGATTTACCTCAACCTCACGGTCCGACGGCGTCGTCAGGTCAAGCGCATCGGTCGGGTTCGAGGCGCGATCGCCCACCTCGACCGCTCTAGTTCCGCGCTGAATTAGGGCGTACGAAATCCCCGGAAAGACACGAAACACGAACGCCAGCCCGATTTGTTCGTCCGGCAACTTGATGAACTCGCGCTTGGCAGCGGTGCGATCGAGTTTCGTCTCGCCGGTACGCAGCAACTGCAGAACATCGCCATGGGAGATGCCTTCGTCGCTGCCGCGGCTGAGCGTGATGATCTGCCCGCCGCCCGCGTAGCGCACACCGTCATAAATGGCGATTACGCGAGCGTCGATCGGACTGTCCGGACGTTTTGGCATGTATGTAATGAGCTCCTGGCGCTCCACCGGCAGCATGCGGTCGCCAACGCCGATCTCCTGCTTACTGGAGTCGATGCGCATCTTGGCGATCTCGCCGCCGCCGATCTTGTTTGCGGTGCCAAGATAGAACGCCTCGTATGCAATGGGTTTCTTGCGGACCTTATCGTCCGGGTCGTACAGCGGACGCAGCGGCCGGAATACGTTGTAGTTGACGATCGCATCGTCTTGGATGCCGCGCGCATACGCGTCGTCACCGCGGCCGACAAACACGCGGCCTTCCTGGGTTGCGACGATGCGCGGCGAATCAGCCAAGCCATTGGCATCGAGCACCAGTGGCTGCGAAAGGAACGGTGCGATCAGATTGTTCGGGATCGCTGAAATCGCGGAACGTTCGCCGCCTATGTCGCGTATACGCGGCTCAAGCCGCCCAATCCCTGGCTCACCTTCCGCCAATTGCAGCCGCGCGCGGTCGCCGTCCTTGATCAGAACCAATGTCTGTCCCGGATAGATCAGATGTGGATTCCTGATCTGCGTCTTGTTCATTCCCCACAGTTCGGGCCACCGCCACGGGCTCGTCAGGTACATACCGGACAGACCCCATAGCGTGTCGCCGCTTTTCACGGTGTAGCGCTCGGGTGCATTAGGCGCCAATGCCGCAAGGGGAACACCCGCCTGCGCGACCTGGTCAGCGGTGCTGCGTTGGTTGGGCGTGATCGGATAGCGCGACGCGGGGGTCGAATCCTGCGCCAACGCACTGTTGCCCAACAGGGACAGCGCGAACATCGCAACAGATACGACGCCTAACTTAGTGTGGGTCATGAAAACTCCTGGTCACGCTGATTCGAAACCGCGGGCCGGAAAGCGGGCACTGACAGCGCCCAACCCTTCCCCTTGAACTTGCCGGGATCGCGCAGATATCTAATATCGGGCTGCAAATTTTGACCGTAATGCATTGATATAGCAACGGATGCTCTCAGACTCGATCCCGACTTGGCGCGATGCCATAGGTCGTAACCATGCGTCTTGGCGCGCAAGTTTGGCTCAGTCGGAGCATTTGTGGGGCTTGAAAAGCACGCAAACTTCGGGCATTTAAGCCCGATTGGAAATCGATCGCAGCGCGTCCGCGGGCGTGTTGAGTCCTGTTTGTCCCGTTTGGAGACGTAGTTGGCATCACTGCACATCATCGAGTACCCCGATCCGCGCCTAAGAACCGTAGCGCGGCCGGTGACTCGCTTTGATGATCGATTGCGGCAACTGGTGGCCGACATGGCGCAGACCATGTACGCCGCGCCGGGAGTCGGCCTGGCAGCGACGCAAGTCGACGTGCACGAACGCCTATTGCTGGTCGATGTGTCCGAGACCAAGGACCGCCTGCACGTGCTGATCAATCCCGAAATCGCGTGGGCGTCGGACGAGCAGATGGAATGCGAAGAGGGGTGTCTGTCGGTGCCCGGCGTCTACGATGCCGTCACGCGGCCGGCCAAGGTGCGGGTGCGCGCACAGAACACGGACGGAACGCCCTACGAGTTGGAATGCGAAGGTTTGCTGGCGGTGTGTGTGCAACACGAAATGGACCATTTGGTTGGCAAAGTCTTCGTCGAGTATCTGTCGCCGCTAAAACAAGATCGTATTAAGACCCGACTGAGGAAGCGCAAGTCGAAAGCGGCCTGAGCGGCGGTAGGGTCAGATCCGCCCTTCGATTGGCGCCGTATTCAAGGCGCTTCGTCGCCCGGCGCTGGGCAGGGCGGACGTGAGCGCTACATTGGCGATCTCCCCGCGTGAGTGATTCATGTTGAACGTTGCTTTGCTGCTGCGCCAATCGTGGAGCGGCTGGTGGTCATTTCCGACGCGTCCATCGGGTCCGGCCTGGCTGCAAACCATCTGGACCGCGGTATTCAATACGGCTATCGCCGTGGTGCTGACGTTGGTTGAGTGGGGATTTTCGGGCCGTGCCGACCCGCTCCGGAACTTTGTGGTGAATTTTGTGATCGCCCAATGCATCGGCCTCACTATTCACGCCCTATACGACGCAGGTTGCTATTTCGTCGGGCGCGAACGTGTCGCGAGGTTGTCGGCAGTTGGGCGCGTGGTCTTCTTCGCCGGTATTCCTATCGTCGGCTGTCTGATTGGTTACTGGATCGGCTTGACCCTTCTTGGCGCGGACATGGGGCGCGTCGTTCAGAGTGCCCCGCGCGTAGTCGTAGCAATCGTTACGCTTTCGATCATCTTCTCCGTGGTCTGGTCGCGCTACCTCGCCGGAAAAACGCGCCTCGCGCGTGCCGAGGCCGACAGCGAGCGCGAACGTACGAAGGCGGTCGAACTGCAGCGGCAGGCGATCGATGCGCAGCTGCGGTCCTTGCAGGCACAGATCGAGCCGCATTTCCTGTTCAATACGCTGGCCAACGTCGTCAGCCTGATCGGCACCGCGCCGGCCGATGCGCAGCTGATGCTCGAGCGCCTGATTGAACTGTTGCGCGCGTCGCTGACCGCGAGTCGGAGTGAGCGCACCACATTGGGCCAGGAAACCGCGATGATTGCGGCGTATCTGGATATCCTGCGGATCAGAATGGGCGAGCGACTTTCGTACACGATGGACGTACCTGCTGCGCTGATGAGCGCGCACATTCCGCCGTTGTCGCTGCAGCCCTTGGTTGAAAATTCGGTCAAGCACGGTCTCGAGCCGAAGCTTGAAGGAGGCCGAGTACACCTGTCGGCGCGCGTTTCCGATGGATCTCTGCAACTTGATGTCGAAGACGACGGACTGGGCTTTTCGGCCAACGTCGGCAACGGCGTGGGTCTGGAAAACCTGCGTGAACGCATCGCATCTTTATATGGCGAGCGCGGCCAGCTTGTGGTCGAGTCGCTCGCCTGCGGGACTCGCGTACGAATGACGATCCCGCTGGCCGAAGCGGCATGAAGGCGATCATCGCCGACGACGAGCCGCACCTGGCGCAGTATCTGCGCGACAAGCTTGCCAGGCTGTGGCCCGAACTGCAGGTGGTGGCGATCGCCGACAGCGGGCCGATGGCGGCTGCAGCGATCGAAAAGCACGCGCCCGACATTGCGTTTCTCGATATCCGCATGCCCGGGGCCACCGGGCTGCAGGTCGCCGAAAAGCTCACGCGCGACACCACGGTCGTGTTCGTGACCGCCTACGATCAGTACGCGCTCGACGCATTCGAGCGCGATGCGGTTGATTATCTGTTGAAGCCGGTCACCGACGAACGCCTGAGCCGGACGATCGAAAAGTTGAAGATCCAACGGCCGGCACGCGATCTGGCACCGTTGCTGCAGCAGCTGTCACAGCACTTGGGGAACGCGTCCGCGCCCCGCCACTTGCGCTGGATCCGCGCCAGCAAGCGCTCGGCCGATGGTGAGATCACGCAGCAGATCCCGATCGTCGATGTGCAGTATTTCCAGGCCGACGATAAATACACGTGTGTTTACGCGCGCGACGGCGCCGAGCTGGCCGAATGGCTGATTCGCGTGCCGTTGGCCGAGCTCGGCGAGCAATTGAATCCCGACGACTTTGCGCAGATCCATCGTTCAGTCATCGTGAACCTGAATGCAGTGGCGGCCACACGCCGCGATCTGACAGGGAAGTTGTACGTCAGGATGCGCGACACGGCGCGCGAATTGCCGGTGGCCAGGCAATACGTGCATCTGTTCCGTCAGATGTGAGCACGGCGCTTTTCGGAGCGTGACGCCGTTGCTATCACCCCGCGGTCGGGACGTCGCGACCGTGGGGCGTTTCCCTGCCTTTATGCTGCGCGCGCATGCGCGGCGCTGCGGAGGGAGCGCGTTCCATGAAAATTGTGTTTGCCGGTACGCCGGATTTCGCGGCGGTCGCTTTGGACGCTATCGTTCGCGCCGCTCCGAGCGCAGGCTGGAGCGTGCCGCTCGTGCTTACGCAACCCGACCGCCCCGCTGGCCGCGGCATGAAGATGTATGCGAGTCCGGTCAAGCAAATCGCCCTCGCCCATAACATCGAAGTCGCTGCGCCGTCATCACTGCGCAAAGGCGAGTCGGCGCTGGCGGCGCAGGCGCGGCTCATCGAGGTGGCACCCGACGTGCTCGTGGTGGCTGCGTACGGACTGATACTGCCGCCCGCGGTGCTCGCCATCCCGCGCGGTTTGCGCTCGCAATGGCAGCCGAAATTGTCGGCGCTGAACATTCACGCGTCGCTGTTGCCCCGCTGGCGCGGCGCCGCGCCGATTGCGCGCGCAATCGAGGCCGGCGACGCCGAGACCGGTATCACGCTGATGCAGATGGACGCCGGGCTTGATAGCGGGCCGATGCTGGTGGCCGAGAAGACTTCGATCGCGCCCGACGCCACTACCGAATCGTTGACGTCGATACTGGCTCAGATCGGAGCCCGCATGATCGTCGACGCGTTGCGAGACGTCGATCGACTGGTGGCGACAGCACAGCCGGCGGGTGAGACCTATGCCCATAAGCTCACAAAATCGGAGGCAGCACTCGATTGGTCGCAGTCGGCGCAGCGGCTCGAGCGCCAGGTGCGGGCATTCAATCCCTTTCCGATCGCGTCAGGCTCGCTGAATGGATCGACGGTACGGCTTTGGCGCGCGCTGGCCATCGGCGATCAGGCGACGGATATCGATCAGATCGCAGTCGTTCGCTCAGTCGAAGCTGCGGGACTTCGCGTGGCGTGCGGCGGCGGCGAGCTGCTGATCACCGAATTGCAGCGCGCGGGCGGAAAGCGAGTGACGGCGCCGGAGTTTGTCAGCGGGTTCGCGGTCAAGGCGGGCGATCGCTTTGTTAACTCGCAGAGCGTCGTGCTGGATTGAGCTCGGTCGACTCTCCTGCGCTGGCCGACGTTCTTCGATACGCGGCCGCTGCATGGCAGCTTTTTCGCGGGGGCCGATCGCTCGACCGCGCGCTGAGCGGGGTGCTTACAGACCGCGCTGAGCTTCGGCCCGCAGTGCAGGACGTGCTCTACACCGCAGTCCGTCATCGGGCGGCGAGCGAACGCATCGTCGAGCGGCTAGCGGCGCGGGCGCCGGCGGTCGACGTCGCCGCGTTGCTCGCCGTGTCGCTCGCCCAGTTGAACGTCGGTCGCCATTCCGACTACACCGTGGTTGACCAGGCGGTGCTGGCAGCACAGCACTCGCCAGCGACGCGCGCCGCGGCGGGGTTTGTCAACGCACTGCTGCGCAACTTTTTGCGTCGGCGCAGTGCGCTCAGTTCCGAGCTGCGGGCCGACGCAGTCACTCGCTTCAATCTGCCGGAATGGTGGATCGAACGCCTGCGAGCGGAGTACCCGCACAACTGGATCGCCGTTGCCGAATCGCAGCAGCAAATGCCTCCGTTGATCCTGCGCGTTAATGACAACCGAACCACGGTCGATGCCTATCTCGACCAGCTGGCAAAGCATGGGATCGAAGCCACGCGTGTGGGAGCGCAGGCAGTCTGGATGCACCGGCCGCGTCCAGTCTCCGGGATACCCGGATTTTCCGCAGGCGATGTGTCGGTGCAGGACGCGGGCGCGCAGCTTGCGGCATGCTGGCTTGATGTCGGGCCCGGCCTGCGCGTACTCGATGCGTGCGCCGCCCCTGGCGGCAAGACTGCGCACCTGGCCGAGCTCGGAGCGACTGATCTGACTGCACTGGAGATCGACGGCGCGCGCGCCGTTCGCCTCGCTGAGAATCTGGCGCGCTGTCGCCTGAGCGCGCGCGTCATTATCGGCGATGCCGCACATCCGGAATCCTGGCTGGCCGCGAGCCCGCACACCACGTTTGATCGGATTCTGCTCGACGCCCCGTGCACTGCCTCCGGAATTGTGCGACGCCATCCCGACATCCCCTGGTTAAGGCGTCCGGCCGATGTTGCGCAATTGACAACGGTACAAAGCGAATTGCTCGACGCTTTATGGCCGCTGTTAAGCGTGGGTGGTAGGCTGCTTTACGTCGTTTGCTCGCTGTTTCCGGAGGAAGGGCGCGCACAGATCGCGCGCTTCACCCAGCGGCGATCTGACGCGCGTCAGCAGGCTCTGCCAGCATCGCTGATGCTGCCGGCGCCGGTCGCCGATCCGGCTGCTGGGTCCGCGTGGCAGGGTTCGGGCCTGCCGACGCTGCACGACGGCTTTTTCTTCGCGTTGCTTGAGAAGACCGGATGAAACCGATCGCGCCAAGGCTCCGCGCAGCATTGCTCACAGTATTTCTGTGGGTTGCGCTGGCCGCATTGATTGCCGGGCCGTTCCCAGCATTCGCCGACGAGCGGATCGGTGTGATGGCGGCCGTGCTCGAGCCTGCGCACGATTCACAGAACGTCAGCGGCGACGCCCTGTTGCTGAATGCGACCTTCGAGTTCGAACTGCCGCAGGCGCTCGAGGAAGCGGTGCAAAAAGGAATCGCGCTTTACTTCAATATCGAATTTCAGATGTTTCGCAAGCGTTGGTACTGGTTCGATCGGCGGGTGGTGGCGAGCACGCTGACTTACCGCCTGTCTTACAGCCCGCTGACGCGCCAGTACCGGTTATCCCGCGGCGGGCTGTCGCAATCCTTCGAGTCGCTCGACGAAGCGCTGTCGCTGCTGAAAAGCGTTCGCAACTGGAGGGTGGCCGACAAGACGGTGCTGGGCCCGCGTGAGGAATACGATGCACAGGTGCGGATGCGACTCGACGTGACCCAGCTGCCGAAACCGTTTCAGGTCAACGCGATCACCAGCCGCGAATGGACGTTATCGTCCGACTGGCGCGAGGTGCCGGTCACGGCGGAATTAGCCCGCTAAGGTCCGACCAATTGTTGAACTTCATGCCGCGCGTGCTTCGTTACGGCCTGCTCGCTGGTCTGGCAGTGGGTGGCGTGCTGCTGTTTCTGCTGGCATCGGCGAGCGGAAACACCGCGTTTTTCGAGCGCAACTATCCGCTGCTTCTCGGCATCAACGGCGTTATCGCGGCGCTGCTGTTCGTACTGGTGGTGGCGCTGATCCGACGGCTCGTGCTGCGGCTGCGCGCCAATCAGTTCGGCGCGCGGATGATGATGCGGTTCACCGTCGCGTTCGCGCTGATGGGTGTCTTGCCCGGCGTGCTGATCTACATCGTCTCCACGCAGTTCCTGTCGCGCTCGATCGAATCGTGGTTCGACGTACGCGTGGATCGCGCGCTGGATTCAGGACTGACGCTGGGCCGCGCCGCGCTCGACAACCTGAAGGACGATATCAGTGCGAAGGCACGCAACTGGGCGCTCGAGCTGTCCGACGTGAACGAGTCGGCGCAACTTTCGCTGTTGAACCGGCTGCGCGAACAAGGCGGGGTGCAGGACGCGCTCGTGGTCAGCGGCAGCGGGCACCTGATAGGAACGAGCGGCTCGCGCCTGTCCGAGCTGATACCCGAGATTCCATCCAACAGCGAGCTGCGCCAGGCGCGCGCACGCCTGATCTTTGCAACGATTGAAGGTGAGGCTGGCGCGCTTGAACCGCGGTACGGGCTACGCGCGCGGGTGATCGTGCCGATACCCGCCCCGGGCCCGTTGGGCGGCGAGGTGGCTGCATCCAAATCTAAATCAGCGACGCTCGGCGACGACGCTGCTGCCAATGCGGGCTTTGGCAGCATCGTGGCGCCGAAGGAGACGCGGTTCCTGCAGCTGATTCAGCCGGTTCCGGCCTCGATCGCCGCCAATGCGGAGGCGCTGCAGAACGGGTATCGCGAGTACCAGGAGCTCTCGCTTGCACGGCAGGGCTTGCAAACCATTTACGGACTGACGTTGACGCTGACGCTGCTGCTGTCGATTTTTGCCGCGATTGCATCGAGCGTGCTGCTCGCAAGCTCGATGACCGCGCCGTTGCTGCAGGTGGCCGAGGGAACCAAGGCCGTTGCCGAAGGCGACTATCGGCCGGTCCGCGAGTTTCCGGGCAACGACGAATTGAACTTACTGACGCAGTCGTTCAACGCGATGACACGGCAGCTGACCGAGGCACGCGACCAGGTCGAAACCAAGCAACGCGAGGTCGAAAATGCGAAGACTTATCTCGAGCGCGTGCTGGCCAACCTGTCCGCAGGCGTCGTGGTGCTTAACAAGGATTTTCGCTTGGTGACGGCCAATCACGGCGCTTCGCGCATCCTCGGACATTCGTTGATGCAGCAAACCGAGCGGCCATTGGACGAGATCGACGCCGCGCTGGCTTCCGCGCTGGCGACTGCGTTTGCCGACCATGCATTGACTGCATCGCCGAAAGATTCATGGCAGCAGCAGGTCGAAGTGAAGCGGGCGTCGTCGGCGGGATTCGACCGGATGAACCGGCCCAGTGCGTCCGGCGAAACGCTGATGCTGCTCGCGCGCGGCTCACGCCTCCCACTTGACGACGGTCTGGGCTACGTCGTCGTCTTCGACGACATTACGCAGGTCATTTCGGCGCAGCGCGCATTGGCCTGGGGCGAAGTTGCGCGCCGGCTGGCGCACGAAATCAAGAACCCGCTGACGCCGATCCAGCTCGCGGCGGAGCGTTTGCAGATGAAGCTGATCGAAAGGTTGTCGCTGGCCGACGCCGACGTGCTGAAGCGCGGCACCGCGACGATCGTCAACCAGGTTACTGCGATGAAGCGCATGGTCGACGATTTTCGCGATTACGCGCGCGTACCGCCGGCGCGCCTGTCGCCTCTGGCCCTCAATACGCTGGTGGAGGAAGTGGCTGCGCTGTACGGTGCCGATGCGGCGAGCGGTGGCACGATCGAACTTTCGTTGCGTCCGGGATTGCCGCTGATCCAAGGGGATGCCACGCAGCTGCGCCAGGTGATCCATAACCTGTTGGTCAATTCTCAGGACGCGATGGCCGGACGCACCGATGCGCACATTCTGGTGCGTACCGAGTTGGTGGAGATCGAAGAAGCTGGGACGCGGGCACGCGCAGTTCGTTTGGCCGTCGAAGACAATGGGCCGGGTTTTGCGGCGAATATACTGCGCCGTGCATTTGAGCCCTATGTCACGACCAAGTCGAGCGGCACCGGCCTTGGCCTCGCGATGGTGAAAAAAATCGTGGACGAGCATGGCGCGCGCATCGAGGTCGTCAACCGAAGCAACCCCGGCATCGATGCGGGAAAAAAAAGCAGTAGCGGCGCGATTGTTACGATTGTCTTTCGGCGACTGACCGAAGTCGATGCGGCAACCGCATTACACGCGGCCTGAGGCCCGTGTGCTCCGCTATCCGTGCGGCGTAAGCTTGCCTGCTGAGTTGAATGGAATTTTTGATTAGTCATGGCTAACATCCTCGTCGTCGACGACGAAATCGGTATTCGCGAACTTCTGTCGGAAATCCTTGCCGACGAAGGGCATGCAGTTGTGACAGCCGAGAACGCCGCGGCGGCGCGGGCGGCACGTGGGCGCGAGGAGCTCGACCTCGTACTGCTTGACATCTGGATGCCTGACACCGACGGCGTTACTTTGCTGAAAGAGTGGGCATCGACCGGCCAGCTGACGATGCCGGTCATCATGATGTCGGGCCACGCGACGATTGACACTGCGGTCGAAGCCACGCGCTTCGGCGCACTTGAGTTCCTGGAGAAGCCGATTGCGATGACACGCCTTCTCACTGCCGTACGGTCCGGCCTCGAGCGTGGACGAGTGATGCGGAATCTTCGCGTGGCGGCGCCGGCTTCACTCAGTGCGGCCGACTTGGTGCCGGGCGCCGTGCCTATGACGGATGCCGCCCGCGCGGCAACGGCGCAGCATGCTGAACCGGTGGCGCCGGTCGAGCACAACGGTGTCGTGCTTGACCAGCCGCTACGCGACGCGCGCGATCAGTTCGAGCGGGTGTACTTCGAATACCACTTGGCACGCGAGGGCTACAGCATGACGCGCGTGGCCGACCGCGCCGGACTCGAGCGCACGCACCTGTATCGCAAGCTCAAGCAACTCGGCATCGAGCTGGCGCGCGGGGCGCGACGCGCCGAGCGGGTGCCGGAAGGCGCGCAGACAGCGGATGAGACGCCGGAAGCGCGCAGCGAACCCCCGGTCTATTCCAGGCGTAGCGACGAATACGACTACTGAAAGCGGCCGACCACTTGTGGTTTCTACCCGGTTTGCCTCGCCGTGGGACAGCAGTTACCATAACCGAAGTGCCACGCGGCCATTAGCAAGGTGTTGAGTAGCGGCGGCGCCGCGACGTATTTCAATGCTTTGGTTTGATAATTCCACAGCGGCGCGTTTTGAGAAGGAGACAATAAAATGAGTGAAACCACGGAACAGCTCCGCGCACCAGCAGAGAGTGTTAAACCCACGCGCCGGAAGTTCGTGACGGGTGCCGCCGCGGCCGGGGTTGCGATCGCGGGGTTCCCGATGATCGCCAAATCTCAGTCGCCGATCGTCATCAAGATGCAGGGCGCGTGGAGCGCGACCGACATCTTCAACGAGATGGCCGTCGAGTTTGTCAAGCGCGTCAACGAAATGTCGGGCGGCAGGCTGCGTGTCGACTATCTGATCGGCGGGGCGGTGGTGAAGGCTTTCGAAGTGACCGACGCGGTCAGCAAGGGCGTCCTCGACGCCGGCCATACCGTGCCGGTGTACTGGTACGGCAAGTCGAAGGTTGCGTCGCTGTTCGGGTCGGGTCCGATCAACGGTTGCGACGCGCCGCAGACGCTGGCCTGGATTTATCGCGGCGGTGGATTGGCGATGTACAACGAGCTGCTGCAGAAGCTCAACCTTAACTATGTCGGCTTCTTCGCGATGCCGATGCCGACGCAGCCGCTCGGCTGGTTCAAGCAGCCGATCACGGATGCCGCGCAGCTAAAGGGCCTCAAATACCGCACCGTGGGTCTGGCGGCGGATCTCTTCCAGGAGATGGGCTCGAAGGTGACGCAACTGCCTGGCGGCGAGATCATTCCCGCCCTCGAGCGCGGCGTTATCGACGCGTTCGAATTCAACAACCCGACGTCGGACATGCGTTTCGGCGCTCAGGACGTGATCAAGAACTACGAAATGGGCAGCTTCCACCAGGCGATGGAGTTCTTCGAGATCATCCTGAACAAGAAAAAGTGGGACGCGATGCCGAAGGACTTGCAGGCGATCTGGCAGTACAGCGTCGAGGCGGCGTCGCAGTCGAACTACTGGACGGCGATGGACAACTACTCGCGCGATCTGCAAGTGTTGAAAGACAAGCACAAGGTCAACGTGATACGCACGCCGAAGTCGGTCTTCCAGGCGCAGCTCGTGGCGTGGGATACGCTCACCAAAAAGCTTTCGGACGAAGATCCGTTCTTCAAGAAGGTGGTTGACTCGCAGCGCGCGTGGGCCAAGCGCGTCGCGTACTACCATTTCTTCAATGAAGCCGAATACCTAATGGGCTACGAGCACATATTCAAGACCAAGATTTTCGCGTGATCTTCGGGGAATACTGAGAAAAACAAACCGTATGGGGTGGCGCCTGGGTGCCGCCCCTTTTTTTGTTAACGGACCCAAGGCATGGTGAGCAAGCTGATTTACGGTGTCGACACGTTGAGCCGGATGGTTGGCCACGCCTTCGCCTGGTGCATCGTCATCCTCACCTTTGGCACCTCGTACGAGGTGTTCGTGCGCTATGCGCTGAACAGTCCGACGAGCTGGGCCTTCGACTTCAGCTACCTGATGTACGGCGCCTTGTTCTTCATGGCGGGCGCGTACACGCTGTCGCGCAACGGCCATGTGCGCGGCGACTTCATCTACCGGATGTGGCGCCCGCGCACGCAGGGGATCGTCGAGCTGTCGCTTTACATCCTGTTCTTTTTTCCCGGCGTGCTCGCACTCGTGTACGCGGGATCGAGCTACGGCTTCGAGGCCTTCAGGATTCGCGAGGTCAGTGTTAACAGCCCGATCGGCATTCCGATCTGGCAGCTAAAGCTGCTGATCCCGTTCGGCGCCGGGCTGCTCGCGCTGCAAGGGGTCGCCGAGGTCCTTCGCTGCATCCAGTGCATCCGCGAAAACCGCTGGCCGCCACGCCTGCACGACGTTGAGGAACTGGAAAAGGTGTTGATCGAGCAACACGCCGCCGCCGAAGCGGCCCAGTAGGAAGCGCGAGATGAGCGATCCGGTGCTCGCCCTGGTAATGCTGGGGCTGTTCATATTCATTATTCTGCTGGGCTTCCCGATCGCGTTCACCCTGATGGGAATGGCCGTCGGATTCGGCTTCTACGCGTACTACCAGCCCGGCCAGGAGTTTTTCGACAACAGGCTGTTCTACCTGCTGACGCAGAACACCTGGAGCATCATGAGCAACGATGTCCTGGTTGCAGTGCCCCTGTTCCTGTTCATGGGCTACGTGATCGAACGTTCAAACATCCTCGATCGTCTTTTCTATAGCCTGCAGGTGGCGCTCCGTCATATTCCGGGCTCGCTGGCGGTTGCAGCGCTTTTGACATGTGCGCTGTTCGCTACTGCAACGGGGATCGTGGGGGCCGTCGTGACGCTGATGGGGTTGCTGGCATTTCCAGTGATGCTCAAGGCGGGCTACGACGAGCGGCTGTCTGCAGGGGTCATCTGCGCGGGCGGGACGCTTGGCATCCTGATCCCGCCGTCGATCATGCTGATCGTTTATTCGGCTGCCGCTTCGGTGTCGGTGGTACGGCTGTACGCGGCGGCGATGATCCCGGGGTTTCTGCTCGCTGGGCTTTATGTCGTCTACGTAATCACGCGCGTGGTTATCAATCCGAAGCTTGCGCCGAAGCTGCCGGAGGCCGAAAGCAACGTGCCATGGAGCAAGGCGATCCTGCTGCTGGTGCAGGCGTTTGTGCCGCTCGCTGTGTTGATCCTGGCGGTGCTGGGCTCGATTCTAGGTGGCTTGGCGACGCCGACCGAGGCGGCCGCGGTCGGCGCGCTGGGAAGCCTGTGCCTGGCGGCCGCCTACCGGGCGCTCACGTGGCGCCGTCTTCAGGAGGCGGTCTATCTGACCGCGCGTACCTCGGCAATGGTGTGCTTCCTGTTTGTCGGCTCCTGGACCTTCTCATCGGTGTTCTCGTATCTCGGCGGCGAAGGAATCATCAAGGACTTCGTGCTCGGACTCGATCTGAACCCCGTGACGTTCCTGATCCTGTCCCAGCTCATCATCTTCCTGCTCGGCTGGCCGCTCGAATGGAGCGAGATCATCATCATCTTCGTGCCGATCTTTTTGCCGCTGTTGCCGCATTTCAATGTCGACCCGATGGTGTTCGGCATCCTGGTGGCGCTGAACCTGCAGACCTCGTTTCTGACGCCGCCGATGGCGATGTCGGCGTACTACCTGAAAGGCATTGCGCCGCCTTCCGTACAGCTGTGGACTATTTTCAGGGGCTGCTTCCCGTTCCTCGGCCTGGTGTTCGTCACCATGATTCTGGTGTACTTGTTCCCGCCGCTGATGTCCTGGCTGCCCGACGTCATCTACGGAAGGTGAGCAGCGTGGATGCGCCCCAACTGAATTGGCTGAGTGCAACCGACATGGCGCGGGCGATCCGCGACGGCGCGATCAGTTCCGAGCAGGTGGTCGAGGCATGCCTCGCATGCGTGCGCGATACCGAACCCGCCGTGCAAGCGTGGCAGTTCCTCGATCGCGAGCATGCGCTCGCGCAGGCCCGCGCGCGCGACCAGGACCGCGGTGCGGGGCAAGCGACCGGCCCATTGCACGGCGTGCCGGTCGGCATCAAGGACATCTTCGACACCTGCGACATGCCGACCGAAGACGGCAGCGTTTTGCATGCCGGGCGTACACCCGGTTATGACGCGACCGTGGTCGCAATGCTGCGCGCCGCGGGCGCTGTCATTATGGGCAAGACGGTGACGACCGAATTCGCAACGTATGCCCCCGGCAAGACGCGCAATCCACACCATGCCGAGCACACTCCCGGCGGCTCCTCCAGCGGCTCGGCTGCGGCCGTCGCCGCGGGCATGGTGCCACTCGCGGTCGGCAGCCAGACCAACGGCTCGGTCATCCGCCCCGCTTCATATTGTGGCGTCTATGGGTTCAAGCCGACGCACGGACTGATTCCGCGTCACGGCATTCTGAAACTGTCGCGCACACTCGACCAGGTCGGGCTGTTCGCACGCACGCTCGACGATATCGCGCTGCTCGCCGAAGCGGTCACCGGATACGACGAGCGCGATCCCGATACGCGCCCCTGCGCGCGCATCCCATTCGTTCAGATTGCGGCAGAGGAGCCGCCTTTTGCCCCTCGCTTCGCGTTCGTGAAGACGCCGGTGTGGGAGCGTGCGACGGACGAGAGTCGCGAAGCATTTGCCGAGCTTGCCGAAATGCTGGGCGACGAGTGCGAGCAATACCAGCTGCCCGAGCTTTGGCGCGAGGCGTGGGATTGGCACCGGACGATCATGGAAGCGGAGATGGCGGCAAATCTCGACCTCGAGTGGCAACAGGGACGCGATCGCCTGTCGGCGTCGCTGCGAGAGCAGCTCACACGCGGACGCGACGTGCGAGCGCTCGACTACCAGAAGGCCGTCGCCCGAATTGCGCTGCTGAACCAGGGAATGGAGGAGCTGTTCTCGCGCTACGACGCGGTGCTGACGCCGGCTGCGCCCGGCGTCGCGCCCAAATTGGCAACGACCGGTGATCCTGTCTTTTGCACACTCTGGACGTTGTGCGGAATGCCTGCGGCGAGCTTGCCGCTGATGAAGGGCGCGAACGGACTTCCGCTCGGTGTGCAACTGGTGGGCCGCCGTGGTGGCGATGCGCGCCTGCTGCGCACCGCGCGCTGGCTCGCTGCCCGGGCTCAGGCAGTTTGAAAGACGGAACAGGACAGCGAACCATGCCGATCAAGATTCTTGCAGCCGTCATCGCGATCGCGCTGATGGTCGCCTACGTCAGTCCGACGGTGTTCAAGTTGAAGGATATCCCGCTGGCAGTGGTCGTTCTGATAGGCGTCGGCATGATGTTGCTCGACCTCTGGCAATCGCTGCAGTCGAAGGACGATTGATCCTGACACGATGCCGCGATGCCGGTAACTGTCCACCGCGCGCGTTGCCTGCATGAAGATCATCATTATCGGTGCTGGGCGTGTCGGCACCTCGGTGGCCGAGGCGCTGGTCTCTGAAGCCAACGACATCACCGTAGTCGACACCGACGGCGCGCGGGTCGCCGAACTTCAATCAAGGTTTGATCTGCGCGGGCTGGTCGGCAACGCCGCTCTGCCCTCGACATTGCGCGCAGCTGGAGCTGAAGACGCCGATATCCTGATCGCGGTCACCGCATTCGACGAAACCAATTTGGTTGCGTGCAAGATTGCGGCCGATCTGTACAACATCCCAACGCGTATCGCGCGTGTGCGCAACACCGAGCTGCAGCAGCATCCAAAGCTGATCGGCGAAGGCGGCTTCGGCGCTACGCACGTGATTTTTCCCGAGCAGACGGTGACCGACTACCTATTGAAGCTGGTCGATTTTCCGGAGGCTTTGCAGGTGCTCGAATTCGCCGACGGCCGTGCCAGCCTGATCGCGGTGCGCGCGTTTGCGGGAGGACCGTTGGTTTCGCATCCAATCAAGGAATTGCGCCGACATATTCCTAATGTGGACACGCGGATCGTCGCGTTGTTTCGCGACGATGCGAGCGTGCGAGTCGATGGTGACACCATGATTCAGCCCGGCGACGAAGTGTTCTTCCTCGCTGCGTCGCGCGATGTACGTGCTGTGATGAACGAGCTGCGCCGGATGGATCGGCCAGTGCGAAGAGTGATGATTGCGGGCGGCGGCAACATAGGTCTGCGCCTCGCACGCGCGCTTTATACGGGCGAGGGTCTTGATGTCGCCGAACGGTGCAGCGTGAAGATCATAGAGAGCAACAAGCGGCGCGCCGAGTATCTGGCGGAGCAAGTCCCGGCCGGCGTGCTCGTGCTGTTAGGCGACGGTACCGACGAAGACTTGTTGACGCAGGAGGGCGTGCAGGATGTGGACTTGTTTGTTGCGCTGACCAACGACGACGAGAACAACATCATGAGCTCGCTGCTCGCCAAACGGCTCGGCGCACGTAGGGTGATCGCGTTGATCAATCGAAAGAGCTACGGCGACTTGATGCAGGGCGGCCAGATCGATATCGCGATTTCGCCGTCGTATGTAACGATGTCCGGGTTGTTGCGCTTTGTACGTCGCGGCGATGTGGTCGTAGCCCATACGCTGCGACGTGCTGCCGCCGAAGCGCTCGAGTTGATCGTGCACGGTGATGCGCGAAGTTCACGCGTCATCGGCAAGACGATTGATCAGATCGACATGCCACGCGGCGCCATTATCGGCGCCATCGTGCGCGGGCGCGGCGATCAGGCGCAGGTTCTAATGGCGCATCACGATGTTGCGATTCAGGCAGAAGATCACTTGATTTTGTTCGTCGAGAACAAGCGCATCATTCCGAAAGTCGAGAAGCTGTTTTCGGTCGGCGCCGGGTTCCTCTGAAGCAGCTAGATGCGGCGTTGATGCAGCGCAATCGGAGGCGCCCATAGCGATATTTGCCGGCTCGGGTTGTAACGTCGCCGCTTTCTTCTGCGGCATTTTCATTCGCGCCTTCCACGCCGCTGCATCGACGAGGCCACCGGGCGATCGTTCGCGATGAACGCATTTGCGCGCTCGACTCTTCCGGTCTTAAACGTCCTTGGCCACGTCGTGATGATATTTGCGTCCATGTTCTGTGTGCCGCTCGCCTTTGCGATCGTCGGGCAAGATGGGGCGGAAAGCGCTTTCGGGCTTGCGCTGGTGGCGACCTTTGGCTGCGGTCTCGCGCTGCTACTGATTACGCGGCGGTTTCGCCGCGAGCTGCAGGTGCGCGACGGCTTTTTGCTGGTTACTTTGGTGTGGACCGCTTTGCCGGCGTTCGCCACGCTGCCATTGCTGCTGCAGTTGCCCGATCTGTCGTTCACCGGCGCGTACTTCGAGTCGATGTCTGCCATTACGACGACCGGAGCCACCGTGCTTACTGGTCTTGATCAGTTGAAGCTGTCGATCAACGTGTGGCGCCATTTGTTGCAGTGGCTAGGCGGCATGGGAATCCTGGTGTTGGCCGTTGCGATTCTGCCGTTGCTCGGAGTCGGCGGCGCTCAGGTTTTCAAGGCGGAGACGGCCGGTCCGCTGAAGGAGGGAAAGCTCACACCGCGCATTGCCGACACCGCCAAAGCGCTGTATGGCGTTTATCTGACTTTGTCGATTGCCTGCTTTTTCGTCTATAGCTGGGCTGGCATGAGTTGGAGCGATGCGTTCATGCACATGTGCTCGACGATGAGTCTGGGCGGCTTCTCGTCGCACGACGCGAGCTTCGCATACTGGAACTCGCCTCGAATCGAATACGCCGCTGTGGTCTTCATGATCATCGCGGGATTCAATTTTTCAATGCATTTTCTGGCGTGGCGGCGCCGCTCACCGCTGGTATATGTTCGCGATCCAGAGAGCCGGGCATTTGTTTTCACCGTACTGGCAGCATCGTTGCTGGTCGCGGCGGTTCTTCTCGCGCGCGACGTCTACTCGGACTGGCCCACCGCATTGCGTTTCGCACTTTTCAACACGGTCTCGTTAGCCACCACGACAGGTTACGCAAATACCGACTACAACCAGTGGCCAATCTTTGCACCGCTACTGATGCTTTTTCTGACGTCTTTTGCAACATGCGCGGGGTCCACCGGCGGTGGCATCAAGATGATTCGCGGCCTGATCCTGTTAAAGCAGGCGCGGCGCGAGATGATCCGCATCTTGCATCCGCGTTCGATGAACCCGGTATGCGTCGGCGACAGGGTGATCGAAAACAACGTGATCTTTGCCGTCCTTGCATTCATGCTGGTTTACGGTGGTTCCATCATCGCTTGTACCTTTCTTTTGCTGCTCTCAGGCCTGGACGCAACGACCGCTTTCACCGCGGTTGTCGCCAGCATCAACAACACCGGCCCCGGATTGAATCAGGTCGGTCCGGCGTCCAATTTTGGCGTGCTGAACGATTTTGAAAAATGGGTCTGCATCTTTGCAATGCTGATCGGTCGACTGGAACTATTTTCGGTGCTGGTCCTGCTGACCCCCGGCTTTTGGCGCCGATAGCTCCAGCGAAGTCAGTAATTGCTTTTGGCGATAGCCGCCTGCGCCAACATTCCTGTCTTAGCGCTTGATTCTGGCGGCGGGGTACCGATATTTGCAGGTATCCATCCGGAAGGATCAGCATGGCCGTCACGATGATCTACAACAGCCCGCAGTTCTGCGTTTTCGAGTTCGAAGGCGCGGCGCTGGCCGGCAGTCGCGAAGTCGGCGGCTTCGAAATCATGGACAAGCATCTGCGCAAGGAGATTTTCCTGGGCGGCGAAAACGCCGCCGCGTTTCGCAAAAGCGTGCAGGAGCTGATCGAGCAGGGTCCGACTTCCGACCAGGTCGACGAGTTTTTGCAGGGGTTCTCGGGGTTGATGCATCAGCCCGTGGTTTTGCACTAGTCTTCTTCCCATCCGAAGTCGAGGAAAGGTTCTAGCCGGTCGCTCGGCACCAGAAGCCTCAGGCGCGAGAATGCGTCTCGCGCGAGCCTCCGACGGCTCGCTCTTCACGCCCACACCTTGCGCGCACTCATGGATTTTGATTACATCATCGTCGGCGGCGGTTCGGCCGGCTGCGTGCTGGCCGCGCGCTTGTCGGAAGACCCGACGATTAACGTCGCGCTGCTCGAAGCCGGCGGCAACAACGATGGTGTATTAAATCGTGTGCCGACCGGCGCTGCCTTGCATATTGTCAAACGCAACGCGTGCAACTGGGCGTTCTCGACAACTCCGCAGGTTGGTTTCGGCGGACGGCGCGGTTATCAGCCGCGCGGCCGCGGCCTCGGCGGATCATCGTCATTGAACGCAATGATCTATCTGCGCGGCCAGCACCAGGACTACGACGGCTGGGCCGCCGACGGGGCGTCCGGGTGGGCGTGGAGCGACGTGCTGCCGTATTTCATCAAGGCAGAGAATAACGAGCGCGGTGCGAGCTCGCTGCATGGAGCCGACGGACCGTTGAACGTTGCCGATCTGCGCTCGCCGCATCCGGCGGCCGCGTTGTTCATCGAAGCCGGGTTGCAGGCGGGGCTGCCGCGCAATGACGACTTTGCGGGCGAGACGCAGGAAGGTGTCGGCTGGTATCAGGTCACGCAAAAAGGCGGCGAGCGCTGGAGCGCCGCGCGTGCTTATCTGGCGCCGGCGCGTCATCGGCCGAATCTGCGGATCGAAACCGAAGCGTTCGCTACACAAATCGTTTTTGAGGCAAGACGCGCCACCGGCGTGCGGTTTGATCAGCGTGGCGCAATGCGCGAGCTGCACGCGCGGCGCGAAGTGCTGATCGCAGCTGGTGCGTTGCAATCGCCGCAACTGCTGATGGTGTCGGGAGTCGGTCCCGGATCGCACTTGCGCGAATTCGGCATCGAGCCGGTGGTCGATCTGCCGGTCGGCAACAACCTGCACGATCATCCGGACGTCACGATCAACCGGCGCGTCGCGAACACGGACTTGCTTGGTTTTTCAATCGTCGGCGGATTCAAGCTGCTCCGCGCGATCGCGCGCTGGCGGCGCGAGAGGCGCGGCGTGTTGACCTCAAACTTCGCAGAGGCCGGCGCGTTCATTCGCACGCTGCCTGCAATGGAGCGTCCGGATCTGCAGCTCCATTTCGTGATCGGCATGGTCGATAACCACAATCGCACGTATCACTGGGGCCATGGCATGAGCTGCCACGCGACTGCACTGCGGCCCGCCAGCCGCGGCACCGTGCGTTTGGCTTCACGCGACATGCGCGATGCGCCGTTGATTGACCCGGCATTTCTGTCGGAGAATTCCGATCTCGAGACTTTGGTACGCGGATTCAAGTGGGTGCGCAACGTTTTTGCGCAGCCGGCGTTTGCTTCCTATGCCGGCGGCGATTTGTCGCGCGAGCTGTACTTTTCAAAGGTGAGCAACGACGGCGAGATCAGGCAGGCGATCCGCGAACGTGCTGACACGATCTATCACCCGGTCGGGACATGCCGCATGGGCTCCGACGAGCGGGCGGTCGTGGATAGCGCGCTGCGGGTACGCGGTGTTGATCGCCTGCGTGTGATCGACGCCTCCGTGATGCCAACGCTGATCTCCGGCAACACCAACGCGCCGGTGATCATGATTGCCGAAAAAGCCGTGGACTTGATCAAGCGCGGTCATTAGCTCATACAAGTGCACGCGCGAACCGGCGCGCGTTTCGACCTACAATCGCCGGCCGTTGTGCAAAGGCCCGCGATGAACCCGCGCCATCCTTCCGATACCGAAGCAGAGCTGCGCGAGCTGCTGACCCGTCGCATCTTGATGCTCGACGGTGCGATGGGCACGATGATTCAGCGGTACGGGCTTTCGGAGGCCGATTTTCGTGGCGCGCGTTTCGCTGATCACCCGATCGACGTCAGAGGCAACAACGATTTGCTTTCGCTGACGCGGCCCGACGTGGTGCGCGAGATTCATCAGGCGTACCTGGAAGCGGGCGCCGATCTGATCGAAACGAATACGTTCGGTGCGACTTCCATCGCGCAACAGGACTACGGTCTGGCGCATGCTGCGTATGACATCAACCTGGAAGCGGCGAAGATTGCTAAAAGCGCTTGCGCGGAATTCTCGACGGCCGATAGGCCGCGCTTCGTGATCGGCGCGCTTGGCCCCACTCCGAAGACGGCCTCGATCTCGCCCGACGTCAACGACCCCGCCGCGCGCAATGTTACGTTCGACGAACTGGTGGCGTCGTACGGCGAGCAGGCGCGCGGACTGCTCGACGGCGGCGCCGATTTGCTGATCGTAGAGACGATCTTTGACACGCTGAATGCGAAAGCCGCGCTGTTCGCAATCGATGCGGAGTTCGAGCGCAGGGGCGCTCGGGTGCCTCTGATGATTTCGGGTACGGTCACTGACGCATCGGGTCGAATCCTGTCCGGGCAAACCGTCGAGGCATTCTGGAATTCGGTGCGGCATGCGCGTCCGTTGACCGTCGGGCTGAACTGCGCGCTCGGTGCGGCGCTGATGCGACCGTACATCGAAGAGCTGGCCGCGCTGGCCGACACGTTCATCAGCGTCTATCCGAACGCGGGCCTACCGAACCCGATGTGCGAAACCGGTTTCGACGAGACCCCCGATGTCACGTCGAGTCTGCTGAAAGAATTCGCGCAGGCCGGCTTCGTCAACATCGCCGGCGGCTGCTGCGGAACAACACCCGAACACATCCGCGCGACGGCGATCGCGATCGATGGCATTGCTCCGCGCGTTCCACGTGTTGTGCCGCCGCTGCTGCGGCTGTCGGGTCTGGAACCGGTGACGATCAGCGATGAATCGTTGTTCGTCAACGTCGGTGAACGCACCAACGTCACCGGCTCAAAAGTGTTCGCGCGGCTGATACTGAACGAGCAGTACGAAGACGCGGTCGCGGTCGCGCGTCAGCAGGTCGACTCCGGCGCGCAGATCATCGACGTCAATATGGACGAAGCGATGCTGGACTCGGCGGCTGCGATGACGCGCTTCCTGAAGCTGATCGGCTCCGAGCCCGATATCGCCCGCGTGCCATTGATGATCGACAGCTCGAAGTGGAGCGTGATCGAAGCCGGGCTCAAGTGTGCGCAGGGAAAATGCATTGTCAACTCGATCTCGATGAAGGAAGGCGAGGCTGCGTTCATCGAGCAGGCAAAGCTCGCGCGCCGTTACGGTGCGGCGGTGATCGTGATGGCGTTCGACGAGCAGGGCCAGGCCGATACCTACGAACGCAAGATCGGAATTTGCGAGCGCAGCTATCGGCTGCTGGTGGACACTGTCGGCTTTCCTCCCGAAGACATCGTGGTCGACCCGAACGTGTTTGCGATCGCCACCGGCATCGAAGAGCACAACAACTACGCGGTCGACTTCATCGAAGCTACCCGCTGGATCAAGGAAAACTTGCCTGGCGCCAAAATCAGCGGCGGCGTCAGCAATGTCAGTTTCAGTTTTCGCGGCAACGATCATGTGCGCGAAGCTATTCACACGGTGTTTTTGTTCCACGCCATCAGGGCGGGAATGACGATGGGCATCGTCAACGCGGGCCAGCTGGGCGTCTATGAAGACCTTGACCCTGTGCTACGGGAAGCGGTTGAAGACATAGTGCTGAACCGCCGCCCGGACGCCGGCGAACGTCTGGTGGAGCTGGCCGAAACCATCAAGGCCGGCGGCAAGGAACGCAAGGAAGATCTCGCCTGGCGCGCCGAGCCGGTCGAAAAGCGCCTGGCACACGCGCTGGTGCACGGCCTCACGCAGCATATTGTCGAAGACACCGAGCAGGCACGCGCGCAGGTGGCTGAGCGCGGCGGGCGCCCGATCGAAGTGATCGAGGGGCCGTTAATGGACGGCATGAACATCGTCGGCGACCTGTTCGGCGCCGGCAAGATGTTTCTGCCGCAAGTGGTCAAGAGTGCGCGCGTGATGAAACAGGCGGTTGCGCATCTGATCCCGTTTATTGAAGCCGAGAAAACTGCGGCGGGCGGCGAGATCCGGGCCAAGGGCAAGGTTGTAATCGCAACCGTCAAGGGTGACGTGCACGACATCGGCAAGAACATCGTCTCGGTCGTGCTCCAGTGCAACAACTTCGATGTCGTCAACATGGGTGTAATGGTGCCGGCCGACAAGATTTTGGCGACCGCGCGCGAGGAAAAGGCCGACATGATCGGTTTGTCGGGCCTGATCACACCTTCGCTGGAAGAGATGCAGCATGTGGCGCGCGAGATGCAGCGGCAGGGATTTAACTTGCCGTTGCTGATCGGCGGCGCCACCACGTCACGCGTGCACACCGCCGTCAAGATCGCGCCGCATTATTCGAATGGTCCGGTGATTTACGTTTCCGACGCAAGCCGCTCGGTCGGTGTCTGTCAGAGCCTCGTGTCGGACGATGGGGCCACCAAGTACATCGCTGATATCAAGACGGAATATGAACGCGTGCGCGCGCAGCACGCCGCGAAGAAAGCGCCGGAACTGGTGACGCTGGCCGAAGCACGCGCCAATGCGCCGCACATTGAATGGTCGGGCTACTCGCCGCCGAAGCCGAAGTTTGTCGGCCGCCGCGCGTTCAAGAATTACGACCTGGCGATGATCGCAAAGTATGTCGATTGGGGTCCGTTCTTTCAGACGTGGGACTTGCACGGTCCGTTTCCGCAGATCCTCGCCGACGAAGTGGTCGGAGAGCACGCCCGCCAGGTTTTTGCCGAAGGCGAAAAGATGCTCGAGCGCATCGTCAACGAGCGCTGGCTGAAAGCCAACGGGGCGGTCGCGTTCTTTCCGGCCAACTCGGCGGGTGACGATATCGACGTCTACGCCGACGAATCGCGCAGCAAAGTCCTGTTCACATGGCACGGCCTGCGTCAGCAAACAAAAAAGCCGGTGATCGACGGTGTACCCAATCCAAACCAATGTCTGTCCGACTTCATCGCGCCGAGGAGCTCCGGTATTGCCGACTACATTGGCATGTTTGCGGTGACCTCTGGTATCGGTATCGAAAAACGCGAGGTGATGTTTCAGGCAAGCCATGATGACTACGGATCGATCATGCTGAAGGCGATCGCGGATCGTCTGGCCGAGGCGTTCGCCGAGATGCTGCACGAGCGCGTCCGGCGCGATTTATGGGGGTATGCATCGAACGAAGCGCTGACCAACGAAGAACTGGTTAAAGAGACCTATCGCGGCATTCGACCGGCACCCGGATATCCTGCGTGTCCGGAGCACTCCGTCAAGCGCGATCTGTTCGAAGCAGTGCATGCCGAAGAAATCGGCATGCGGTTGACCGAGAATTACGCGATGAGCCCGGCGTCGAGCGTCAGTGGGTTTTACTTTTCGCATCCGCAGTCAAAATACTTCAACGTCGGCCGCATCGGCCGTGATCAACTCGAGGATCTGGCCAAACGCAAGAGTGAAACGGTCAGCGAGCTCGAACGCTGGCTGGCACCGAACCTCGGTTGATGGGCCGGCGCGCGGTCGCGCAGATCGCTGCTATTGCGTTAGTGGCGGCAGCGATTAGCTGCAGCCGATCCGATCCCGAACGTGAGCTGCGGTCTGCGGTGGCGGCAATGGCGCAGGCGATAGAGCAGCGCGAACCCGCGACTGTTCTGGATTCGGTCAGCGAAGAGTTCGTACGCGAGTCGGGTGCATTCGGCAAGCAGGATTTGAAACGCCTGCTGGCCGGGGCTTATTTGCGCAACGAGAGGATCAGCGTCAACGCGGTCGTATCGGATGTTCGAATCGACGGCGACCGCGCCCATGCGAAAGTTCGCGTGTTCGCCACGGGCGGCGCCGGCTTGCTGCCCGAGCGCGGGCAGACTTGGGATTTCGATTCGGCTTGGCGTCGCGAGAAGGGCCGCTGGAAGGTTTACAACGCAGAGTGGGTTGAGGGCTTCTAGCATCCTCGGTTATCGTGCGGCCTGACGAACAAAAGGTCGCTCCATGAAGCATCTTGCTGCTGCGCTCGCGCTTATCGCCAGCACAGTGAGTGCGCAACCCGACGTCGTCGCGCCCAATCCGAATCTGTTGATCGAAGGTATTCCAGCGATTCCACAGTCGCTTGCGGTGCGTATCGGCGGCTACAGCGATTTTCGCGGTCACAGTTTCGCAGACTGGCATCCGGCGCGACGCGAGATGCTGATCAGCCATCGCGCGGCCGGCTCGAACGTCAATCAGCTCTTTTTGCTGGCAGCACCCGAAGCGCCTCTGCAAAGACTGACCGATTTTCCGGAACCGATCAGAGACGGGTCGTTCGATCCTCGCGGCGGCCGTTTCGTGATCTACTCGCGCGATACCGGCGGTAACGAAGCGTCGCGCATTTATCGACTCGACCTGGATACACGCGTCAGCACGCTGCTGTCCGATCCTGAAACTCGCAGCGAAGCCAGCTGGAACGAAGCCGGTACGCGCGTGCTGATTGCGTCGGTGCCCCTGGATCGCACCGCGCAGGGCGGACGTCGCGATCAGATCGGCACCACGCTGACACTGGTCGATCCGCAGCAACCCGATGACCCGGCGCGCCGCCGTGTCGTTGCCGAGCTGCCGGGGACTGGATGGTTCAGCTTCACGTTTGCGCCCGACGATAAATCGCTGGTAATGATCCGTTACGTCAGTCGCACCGAGACCGAAGTGTGGAGGATGAATGTAGCGAGCGGCGAACGCGAGCGTTTGTTGCCGGCGCCGGGTAGCAGCGAGCGCGCGACGTACTTCGGTTTTGCCTTCAGCCCGAACGGTTCTCGCCTGTACCTGACCACCACCGCGCGCAGCGAGTTTCTGCAGCTTGCCGAGTACCGGTTCGATACGCGCGCGCTGCGCTATTTCTCGTCGGATATTGCGTGGGATGCCGGCGGGCTTGCGTTGTCACGCGATGGCCGCCGCCTCGCTGTGGTCTTCAATGTGGATGGCCGCGCCGAATTGCGCTTGTTCAATGCACGTACCGGCAAGGAACTGGCGCGTCCAATAGTTCCAGGCGGGCAAATCTCCGGGCTCAGGTGGCATCGGAAGCGCGTTGCCGAGCTCGCGTTTACTTTGAATTCGCCGCAAAGCCCGGCGTCCATTTTCAGCCTGGATACCACCCGCGGTGCCGTTCAGCGCTGGACCGCTGCAGACACCGCTGGAATCGATCCAGCAACCTTTCGTGATGCCGAAATCGTGCGCTGGAAAAGTTTCGACGGACGCTCGATCAGCGGCGTTCTAACGCGGCCGCCGGCACGCTTCCCCGGGCCGAGGCCCGTGATCGTTGCAATTCACGGTGGCCCCGAATCGCAGGCAACCGTTAATTTCAATGGGCGGTCAAACTATCTGATCAACGAACTCGGCGTCGCGCTGCTCGAGCCGAACGTGCGCGGCTCAAGTGGCTACGGCAAAACGTTTCTCGACCTCGACAACGGTGTCAAACGCGAAGATTCGGTGAAGGATATCGGCGCGCTGTTGAACTGGATCGAAACCGATGCCCGCCTTGACGCAAAGCGCGTGATGGTGCAGGGCGGCAGCTACGGCGGGTACATGGTGCTCGCGAGTCTGGTGCAGTACAGCGACCGGCTGCGCGGCGGGATCGACGTGGTCGGTATTTCGGATTTCGTCAGTTTTCTCGGCAATACCGAGAGCTATCGGCGCGACCTGCGGCGTGTCGAATACGGCGACGAGCGCGACCCCGCGGTCCGCGCCGTGCTCGATCAGATCTCGCCGCTTGCCAATGCCGGAAAGATTCGCGCGCCGCTGCTGGTCGTGCACGGAAAGAACGATCCGCGTGTGCCGGTGAGCGAGGCCAGGCAGATCGTGCAGAAGGTGCGCGACAACGGGACGCCGGTCTGGTACCTGGAGGCCGATAACGAAGGGCACGGCTTCGCGCGCAAGGCGAACGCCGATTTCCTTTTCTATGCGATGGTTTCTTTTATTGAGCGTTATCTGCTCGGCAACTAACGTCGGAGCCGCGGGTCAGCGGCCGGTCGCGGGAGCAGTTGCGTGACTCGATGGGTTGAGACGGCAACTCGGCCGGCGAGTCGATCGATACGCCGCGCTCGAATCTGCAGCATGGCGTTCCAGAAACACTCGAAGGCAGTTGGGCTCCCACGACCGGCGGGGCGCCGACGTTCGATGATTCGCTCGCGGTCTCGGTGCGATTCATCAGTCGCACACGCAGGTGCCGGCCACGTCCGTCCAATGCGAGCGTTCAGCGGGTTCAGCATGGCGTTTGACTACTTCGATGAGCCTGCGACTGCGGTCGCCGCATCGCTGCGCACGCTTGCCGGCAGGGTCGACCAGACAATCCCGTCAGACGTACGTGTCTCGAGTTCGATCGCACCGGCCGCCAGTGCCTGCAGCGCTGCCCCGCTTGCGAGCGGGAAGACGTAGGCGATCGACGGCGATCCCGACAAACCAAGCTCGATTGTCTGCGGCGCAGCGTGCTCGGGGCGAAGCGTCAGGCGCGCGGTGCCGCCCGCTACGCGGTGCGGGATCACGACCAGAAAACGCAGATCGGACTGATCGACCAGCAGTGCCTGCGCTTCGAGGCCGGCATGCAGCGGCAGCGCGATGCGATACGCCGTACTCGTGCGCGCCAGCGGTTGCGTCGCAATTAGCTCGATCGACGCGCTCTGTCCCGGCGCTAGTTGCAGGACATCAGCGATCCATTCGTCGATCGCAAGCCGTACGTGCCCCATCGGGTCTGCTTGCAGTCCATCGTCGTCGTCACTTTCGTCGTCGCCGCACCCTGATTCGAGCTGTAGCAGATCGACGATGTATCCGTCGCGGCGAATTCGGAGCGCATCGGTGTGATCGTCAACCGCGGGCAAGCGGCCGCCGAGATTGACAGTTTCGGTGCCCGCGTTGTGGAAGTTCTGGGTCACGCGCACATCCGCCAGAGTGCCGAGCAAGCGCATATCGAACGAAGTCGACAGCAGATGGGCGTCGCGCGCGCGCTCGATGGCCGATGGAGTCGCGAAGCGCGGCCCCACCGATGGTTCGATCGCCGATGCCGGTGACACGAACAGCAGCGCAACCAGCTCGGCCGCGGTGAAAAATCCGTCGATCATCACTTGCAAGGCAGACATCGCATCCTCCTGAATCGACCGGTGGCCGATAGAGCGAACGATTGCCTGCCGGCAAGAAACGGCATTGAAGGCGGCACGAAGAGTGCGTGAAAAAGCCGTGAAGCCGGCGCCGATTGTTCAATGGCGAATCGCCGGCAGGAATCGGACGATGGCAACCACGGCAAGCGACGATAAGCAGCCGTCGCGATCGGTGGAGAATTTCAAATGCGAGTCGATTTTGGGTTGCAAAGGTCGGGGGCGAATGACGAAGAGCGTCGCCGGCGCCTGGTCAGGTTCGTCAGAGCAGTGATGATCGCGTCGATGATCGCTGGCGCCGGCCTGGTCGTCGGCTTTGCGCTAGGACTGCACGATGCGCGCTGGGCCGGCGCCTGGACAGAAGTGGCGCACGCATCCTCGGTGTTCAGCGCACCTGCAGTGCGCGTGCCCGCATCCGCGCCGGGCGGCCGCGGTTAGCCACCCAGGATCTAGCTATCTCTTAGGCGCGGCAGCGAAAGGGTTGCCAGTGCGCCGCTGTCAGCGTGGTTGACGAGTCGCGCGCTGCCACCGTGCAACTGCGCGATCTCGCGCACGAACGCAAGTCCCAGGCCGGTGCCCTTCTTACCGTTGGGCCGGGGCGTTGAAAAGAATTTTTCAAACGCGCGATCGTGTGCGTAGGGCGGCAGGCCGGTGCCGTGGTCGCGCACCGTGATATCGATTCGATCGCGCGTCTGTTGGGCATCCACTGTCACGGCAGTTTCGGCCGGTGCAAAATCGATCGCATTGCCGACCAGGTTCGAGAGCGCGCGTTGCAGCAGAAATCGATCGCCGCTGATTTCAAGGGCGGGATCAACATCGATGAACAATTCGACCCCGCGCTGCGCTGCCACCGGCGCCAGCTCGGCGCGCACTGCGTCGGCCAACACTGCGATGCTCACGCGCTCGTGCTGTGCAACGACAGCGCGGCGCTCGAGGCTCGATAATTCGAGCATGCGGTCGACCATGTCCTGCGCGCGCGCGACCTGTTCTTCGATGTTGCCGGTAAATCGCACGCGCGCATTTTCGGGAAGCGGCTCGCGCAACAATTCGGCCGCGCCGCGAATCGCGGCCAATGGGCTTTTTATTTCGTGCGTCAGGGTGGCGACGTATTCCTCGATGTAGCTCTTGCCGGTCAGCGCGTCGCGAATGTCTGCAAAAGCCACTCGAAACGGATTCAGCACGCGCCCCGCACCCCCGCGCTTGGAACGCAGCGCGCGCCATAGATCAGTGACGAGGCCGAACGGCCGCACCAACCACACCGTGACGATCAGCAGCAGCAACGCAAACCCGCCGGCCGATATCGCACCGGCGGCCAGCAGGTTCTGGCGCGCGTGCGCAACGAACGGCGAAAACGCGGCGATCGGCTTGCCGACGCTTAACATGCCGACGATCTGCTCGGTGCCCTGAGGCGTGGCACGCTCGCGAATCGCCGCGCCGACGTACATCACCGCCGAGCTCGGATCGCCCGGCTCGGCCAGCGTCGTGCGGGCTCCGTACTCGCCCGCCAGCGTGCGTCGCACATCGATCCACTCGCGGTAGTCCTTGCCGATATCGCGTCCGGCCGAGTCATACAGCACGATGCCGTTGGCGTCGGTCACGTACACGTGCAGCACGACCGCCGTTTTGTCGATCGCAAAGATCTTCGCGTTCAGCGGGCGCTTCGCAACGTGCTGCAACGTGCGCTCCAGCTCTTCGGTTTGAATAACGCCGTTGTAGGCCTGGCGCTCCAGCAGCGTCGCCAGCACGTTGGCGGTATCGACCAGCGACTCCTCGGCTGACTCGCGATAGCGCGGATCGATATCGAGGCTGATCCGGTACAGCAGAAATGCGACGGCACCGACGTAGACGGCGACGATGCCGAACAGGATGCGCGTGCGTTTCGACACGCGTCAGCCGGTCTGGTTTTCGCGCAGCGAATAACCCAAACCGCGGTGAGTAACGATCGGATCGTCGTCGGGCGCAGCCGCGCGCAGCTTCGCGCGCAGCGCCTTGACGTGCGCATCGACCGTGCGATCGAACGCCGACGCCGGGTCGTCCCACGCGCGCTCCATCAGCTCGTCACGCGAAAACACGCGGCCGGGACGCTCGATCAGCACCTTCAGCAGTCGATATTCGGTGCGTGACAGATCGAGTGCGTGACCGTGAAGACGGATCGATTTGCGCTCGTCGTCGATTTCGAAGCCGATGGCCGCCGACGCGGCGGTCGTATTCGGTGCAGCGCGTTGTACGCGCCGCAACACCGTGCGTACACGAGCCACCAGTTCGCGTGGCGAAAACGGCTTGGCGATGTAGTCATCAGCGCCCAGCTCGAGGCCGACCACCTTGTCGATTTCGCTTGCGCGCGCCGTCAGAAAGATCGCCGGCAAGCCATGACCGGTGCGTTGCAACTGCTTGAACAGCTCGAAACCATTGATGTCCGGCAGGCCGACATCGAGCACGGCCAGCGCGAACGTGCCGCTCTGCGCTGCCGCCAGCGCCGCTCCGCCGGTGGCGCACCAGTGCGGCTCAAAGCCGTCGGTCGTCAGCGCATAAACGATCGTGTCCGCAATCGCGGGTTCGTCTTCGACGACGAGAATGCGCTGCCGTGGCATGACCGTGGGACTCTGTTACGCCACCATCAACGGCAGCGTGACCTGCGGCTCGCGCCCGGCCACCATCGTCCGGTTGCGTCCCGCTTTCTTCGCCTGCAACAGAGCCTGGTCGGCGCGCTGCAGCACGTCGGGGGCCGTTTCGGCGCCGTCCCAGGTGGCAATGCCGGCCGAAAAAGTCTGGCGGTCGGGCACTGGAGCGCGCAGTCGATCCACCAGCTGCGCCGCCTGGTCGGCGTCGGTTGCAGGCAGCACCAGCGTGAATTCTTCACCGCCGTAGCGCACCAGCATGTCGGTCGGTCGCAGTTGCTTGCGCCATGCCTGCGCCGCCCCGCGCAGCAGCGCATCCCCCGCGGGATGGCCACGCCGATCGTTGTAGCGCTTGAAATGGTCCAGATCGATCATCACCAGGGTCAGCGGCTGCTCGCTGCGCTGTGCGCGCGAGAACTCGACCGGCAGCGCGTCTTCGAGCCCGCGTCGATTGACGGCGCCGGTGAGCGCGTCTTCTTGTGCGAGCTGCTGTACGTTGCTGAGCAACGCACGGTTTTCTCTGAACGTGCGCAGCGTCAGCATCACCGACAGCGATCCCAGCGCCAGCGTGACCGCGGAAAATGCAATCAGCGCGTAGCGAGCAACCAGGTTCAGATCGTCGGCTCCGCGTGCTGCGGCCACCATGCGGAATCGAACCGCACCGACCAATGTCGACAACGAGTTGGCAAACGATTCGAAGCGCTGCTCCGATTGCAATGCCAGCTGCCGCGCATTCTCGACGTTCGGCTCGCGACGCCCGCGCGCCTCCGACAAACGCAAGTTGACTTCGCCGATGTCCGCCAGCGCACTTCTAAGCTCGCCTAGCCGGCGTGTTTCGTCCGGCGCTAACTGCAGACCGCCGATCTCGTCGAGCTTGGCACCAAGTCGCATCAATGGGGCCTGCAGGTCCTCATTGCTGCGGTCGGGCGCGGGCGACGTTGCCTGAGACAGGCTGCGCGCAACACGCATCTGCCCGTCGCGCAGTTGCACGCTGGTCTGCTGCGCCTCCAGCGCGAGGTGCGATAGCGCGAGCGCTTTCTCATAATGGTCTCGCACCTGGTCCTCAACACTCATTGATTCGACGGCGAGCAGCACACCGCCGATCAACAGCGCAAACGCCAGCACCACCACGGCCGACGGCCGCAGCTCTCCAGTTTGATCACGAAGCGAACGCAGCACGGTCAGCGGCACCTGCGGGCCGATGCTGTAGATATCAGGCACCCCACGTGACATCGGCCCCTTTTTTCTGCGCAGCGCGCAGCATTTCAATCAGCGGAAAAGCGCGCTGGCTGAAGGTGACGCCGCGCGCCGGCGTACCACCGCTTTGTGGCTCAGCATTTTTGTCGTCGCCGGGCGCTGCACCGTGTTGCGATTTTTCGTGCTCCGCCGCGGCGGTGAGGCGCTGCAGCGCGTCAGCACACTCCTCGGCGGTGATGACGCCACGCGCGGATTCCGGGCGGCCAATGACTTCGAAAATTCGGCGCGCATTCTCGGCGAACATCGTGATATCCGCCGCTGCCTTCGAACGAAAAATAACCAGTGCCATAGAGTCTGCCTCGCAGTGGAGCGGTCATTGTATGTTGCACCTCTATACTGGATCGATCCCACGTAATGATGGAGCGACTCATGGGCAAAGGCGATCTGCGCACCCGGCGCGGCAAGATTTACAACGGCAGTCACGGCAAGAAGCTGCCCGGACGTTTGAAGAAAGCGGCACCGGTCACGCGCACGAATGCGGCGCCAGCGCGCAGCGGCAAGCCGCGCCAGGCTTAGCTCGACACGCCGGCGATTTTTCGCGACGTGCCTTGCGTTCGCCGCGCTTGCGGGGGGCACCGCGTGTGACCCGACATTCAACTGGCGCGAGATTCGCTCGCCCGAAGGATTTGCCGTAGCGCTGCCCGGCAGGTCACAGACGGTCAGTCGCGAAATCAAATTGCTCGATGCCACCGTTCAGATGTCGATGACGTCGACCGGTATCGGACCGACGCTGTTCGCCGTCGGTGCTGCGCAATTGCCGCCCATCTTAAGCGGCGCGCATGAAGCGCGACTGCGAACGCTGGCGCATGTGCGCGATGCAATGGTGCGAAATGTGAACGGTAGTCTGACCGCCAACCCGACCGCAGTACTTGTGGTGCCGGCCGGCGACCCGCGCCACGTGCTGGAGGGCGAAGCCATCGAAGCGACGGGACGCGATGCCGGCGGACGCGCAGTGCAGCTTGCCGCGCGGCTGTTCATCGTTGACGATCGCCTCTTCCAGGTCGTCGCGATGGGTGCCGAGGGCGGAATCCCGCGCGATGCGCTCGAAACTTTTTTTACGTCGTTTCGGCTGATTTAGCGATCATTGGTAGGTCGGCAGATCCTAGTTACTCGCGCTGGCGCGCTCGAGCGCACGCATAAAGTCCGCCATCGTCGCCGTGCGTCCGTGCACACTGGCAACGCGGTCGACCGCGAGACCTTTCTCCTTCAGATTTTTCGCAAAGCTCAACGTCGCGGGTTGTGGCGGTCCGACTTGAGCATCGTTGTACGGCATGAAAAATAGATCGCCCTGAAACAAGATCCGTTGCCTTGGCAGATAGGCGATGACCATTTCGCGCGCGTGCGGGTTCGGTCCGACGTCGATCAACTCAACGGTCTGCTCGCCATCGGTAACGACGCGCTTTCCGTCCTCGACAAACAGAAACTGCGGTCGGCGAGGATTCTTTGCCAGCCGATCATGTTGAGGCGCCGCCGCCATCGTCTCGACGACTTTGCGATTGCCATGGGTCGTCACAACGGTCGCTCCTTCGGCGATAAAGCTTCTTAGACCGCCGATATGGTCGCCGTGATGATGTGTCACAGCGACGTATCGAATCGGTTTGCCCGGGATTGTCTCCTTGATGCGCTTGATGACTTCGTCGGCCCCTTCACTGGTGCCCGGTGCCTCGACTGCAAGCACATAGTCGTTGAACTCGACCGCCATCGTGTTCTGGTTCTGTCCCGCCACGTTGTGAATCACGTACACGCAATCTGACAGCTTCTCGACGCTGGGCTTCAGGGTAAGAGGCAGCGCCGCGACCCTGCGGAAAGGCGCGTCCGCTACATCGAACGCTTGGTTGGCGTCGCCGGCATTGAATTGCGCCTGGACTTTGTAGCGCGCGACGACATCGCCGGCCAGCCGCCAGCTCCAGGTTTGCGGCACTTGCAATTTTCCCGCGCTGGCGTAGTCGGAGAACATGATCTCTGAGGCTTGCTGCCCGCGCAGCGGATCAGTGAACACCAGCTCGTATTTGGAAATGAGCGCAGTGGCCGCGTCGACATACAGCGCGACCTGCTGCGCATCAGGCATCACGAACGTCACAACGTAGTGCTTGCGCTTGTTGAATTGATCTTCACCCAGATAGCGCAACGAGTTCACTCCATCGAGCGCTTGCCGCAGGATCAAGTTAGGAAGCCGCCGGTAGTACTGAACGAACTGCTGCTGTGTCGTCTGCTCGGCCGGAATCGGCGTCGCCGTATGCGCGCGATGGTCGTAGGCGGTACCTTCACCCGCTTTGATGACGACCGTGTTGTGGCCTTCGAATCCGGCGCCGCTGACCTGCTGCTCTAAATACAGCCGGTTGTCTTTCAGATCCAGCACCAGCGATTCCTGGAAAGCACCCGGTTCAAACGGAGGGTTTGGCGTCGGCATCTGCAGCCGCGGCCACGTTTCGCCTTGCAGGTGCAGCTTCACCGTTTCGATGCCTTGCAGCGCCTCTCTACCGCCGATCGCCGTCACCGCGGCGTCGATGACTTTGCGCGCCCGCGCTTGCGAGCGCTCCGCCAGCGTCTCGGGATTTTCCGCCGCCGAAGCCAGCGTCGTGCAGAGCAGCACTAGAAACAGGGATTTTTTGTGCATCGCCGCCTCCGCCAGTTTTGCGAGGCGACTCTAGTCTCCGGCGCGGCGCACGACGCGAGAGTGTGACGAGTTGGCGGTCGGAGGGATGAAACGCGCGCCGGCGCGGATGGAATTGCGCTACTGGCTGGCGGTGATACCGCCGTCGACATACAGCACCTGCCCCGTTACGAAGCTCGACGCAGGCGCGCACAAGAAAAGCACCGGTCCGACGATGTCGCTCGGCTCGGCGACGCGTCCCATCGGGATGCGTTCCAGCAGATAGCGACGGGTCGCATCGTTGTCGAGCCAGTGCCGACCCATTTCGGTCGCGACGACCGTCGGCGCGACACCGTTGACGCGAATCGCCTGCGGCGCGAGCTCGGATGCGTGCTGTTTGATCAGCATCACCAACGCGCCCTTGGTCGCGCAATAAGCCGAATAGCCGCGCGCGCGCATGCCGAGCTGCGCTCGTACCGACAGTAGATGCACTTGGGCACCGCCGCGTCCGCCAGCTGCTTGGTGGCGCGCGCATGCTTGTGCGACGAACATCGCCGCCTTCAAATTCACGCGATAGATCTCGTCGAATTTCTCTTCACTGACATCGGCGAGTAACTCCTCGCGTTGAATGCCGACGCAATTGACCAGCAGATCGAGGCGCCCGTGCTGATCCTGCGTGTAGTCGACCGCAGACCGAAGCGACTCGATGTTTTCCGCGTCGGCGGCGACGGCATCGGCGTGACAGCCGGCGTTGCGAATCGATTTGGCAAGCGCGTTCGCCTTTTGCGCCGAGCGCCCGACGATGACCGGAATTGCGCCCGAGCGCGCGAGTCCCCAACATACCGCCTCGCCGATGCCGCCATACCCGCCGGGTACAAAAGCGACAAGCCCATCGAGGCGAAACTGCGCGGCGAGCGCAAGCGAAGTGTCGACTGCGTTCGTCATCAAATCAATCCATCAGCAGGCCGCCGTTGATATCGATGATCTCACCCGTAATAAAACCGGACAGCGGCGACGCGAGGAAACGCACGACGTGGGCGAATTCCTCGGGCTCGCAAAAGCGCCCCACCGGAATCATTGCGAGCAGCGCCTGGCGCTGCACTTCGGTCAATCCTTCGGTGACCATCGGCGTGCGCACGTACGCCGGAGCGATGCCGTTGACTGTCACGCCGTCGCCGGCGAGCTCGCGCGCGAGCGAAAATGTCATCGCACTCAACGCACCCTTTGATACCGCGTAAGCAGTTCCCGCGGTGAGTCCACCGGTTTTTGCGGCCAGCGAACTCGTGTTGACGATGCGACCCCAGCGGCTTCGCTTCATTGCGGGAACTACGGCGCGGGCCAGAAAAAAAGCGGCGTCGAGGTTGATCGCCAGCACACGGCGCCATTCGTTCTCGTCGGTGGCCTGCGATTTCGTATTCGATAGCACCCCGGCGTTGTTCAGCAGAATGCCAACTTCGCCCAAGCGTGACTCGATGCGATCGACCAGCGCCGGCATCGCGTCGGTGGAAGTCAAGTCGGCCGCGAATGCAACGCTGTTGCTGACGTCATGCTGCGCGCGTTCGAGCCGCTCGCCCGCCAGATCGACCAGCGCAACACGGCAGCCGGCCGCGGCCAACGCCTGCGCGGCCGCCAACCCCATCGGTCCGGCCGCGCCCGTGACCAGCGCGGTTCGACCTGCCAACTCAGACATCGAGCACGCTTTTCTTGCCGGCCAGCCCACGTGCACGAAACGTGACGACCGCGATGAACAGGATGTACATCGAGACGATCGCCCAATCGCCCGCAAATGCACCGGTCAATCCGACTACCATGCCGACCAGCAATCCCGCGCACACGGCGCCCCAAAAACTGCCGACTCCGCCGAGAACGATGATCAAGAATGCGGGCACGACTGCGTCGACGCCGACCTGCGGGCGCACGCCCCAGATCGGCGCCAACACGATGCCGGCCAGTGCGGCGAGAGCGACACCGAGGGCAAACACACCAAGCCGCAGCCGAGTCAGATTGATGCCAAGGGCACGAATCATTTCGCTGTCGTACGAGCCGGCCTTGATCTTTGCGCCGTACGAGGTGCGTTCGATGAAAAGCCACAGCGCGCCGATCGCCAGCGCGGCGGCGCCCGCCGCGTAGAAGCGGTAGCGAGCGAATAACAGATCGCCGAATACAACCGCGCCTTGGAGCGACTCCGGCGTTGGAAGCACACGCTCACGCGAGCCCCATATCGCGCGGATCGCTTCTTCAATCACGATCGCCGCGCCGAAGGTCAACAGCAATGCGTACAGCGGATCCTTGCCGTACGTGCGACGCAATGCGAGCTCGAGCAGCATGCCGAACACACCGACGATGGCCGGCGCCAGCACCAGTGCAATCGCATAACGCCACGCGAGCGGCAGCGCGAGCCAGCCGGCCGCGGTCTCGGGCGGCAGCGGGGGCGCGACGATCATCAGCGCCACATACGCGCCGAGCGCAAAGAAAGAGCCGTGCGCCAGGTTGATTGTCTCCATCAGTCCGACGATCAGCATGAAGCCGAGCGCGAGCAACGCGAACAGCAGGCCCAGCGCAAGTCCGTTAACGAGATGCGGAGCGAGCGTTGCGAGCATCAGTTATCAGTGAGCAGGCAGGGAAGCGGCGGCGGCCCGAATGAACGCGCCGCCACAACTTTGCCTACTGCTCGTACGAAGGCGTCGCCTCGTACGACTCAAGCTTGCACGCACCGGGCGCCGCCTTGTCTTCGACCTCGGCCGGCGGCAACCACGCGAGGATCTTGAAGATGTCGTCCTTCTCGGCCGGCGCATCGTTGTAGCTCGCCATGTAAATGGTCTGCTGCAGCTGGTGGGTGGCCGGATTCATGTAAGCGTCGAAGTGCTGCATGCGGTCGCGCGCGCTGACCTTGAGGGTCTCGAGCTGCTTGATCACCGCGATGTTATTGGTGCTGCCGGCGCGCTCGCACGCACGGAGCAGCTCGCGCGTCGCCATGTAGCCGTTGTAATACGTGTTGCCCGGAACGCGGATCGCCATGCCCGGGAATGTCGTCTGATACTGCGTGACGAATTCCTTGACTCCCGGCAGATCGAGCCGGTAGTACCAGTTGGTGCCGAACACGCCGAAGATCGCGTCCGGTCCGAGCCCGTACACGTCGGGCCAGTCCTGCTGGTTGTTGATCCACGCCATTTTCTTGTGCAGTCCGGCCTGGATCACCTGCTGCCGCATCGCTTTCTGATCGTCGCCGCCGACGGCTGCCGCGACGACGTCCGGCTTCAACTGCTGCAGGCGCAGCAGATACGACGTGAAGTCGCGCGTGTTCTGCGGTATCAGGATCTCACCGATGATCTTGCCTCCGTACGCTTCGACCAGCTGGCGTGTGGCTTTGGACGTGTCGTGGCCCCACACGTAGTCGTTGGTCAACAACACCCAGTTGTTGCCGTTGACCTTCATTGCGTTCTTGACGATCGCGTGCGCGAAATTGCTGCCGTTGCCGTCCCACACGAACTTGGTGCGGTGGCAGTTCTGCCCGGCCTCGGTTGGCGAGCTTGAGTTCGTATTCAAGTACACGCAGCCGTACTTCTGCGCAACCTGCGAGATTGCATTGGCGACACCGGAATGCAGCGCGCCGACCAGGAAGGCAACGTTGTTGCGGGCAATCATGCGCTCCGCCACGCGCGAGCCGGTGGCCGGCGTGGTCTCAGTGTCGATATGGATCGATTCGATGGGTCTTCCAAGCACGCCGCCCTTGTCGTTGAATTCCTTAATCGCGAGCATCGCGCCGAGTCGCTCGTCAGCGCCGCTCGCCGCATACTGACCGCTGACGTCCATCGTCAGGCCGAGCACCAGAGGCTTCTTCTGCGCTGTCTGGGCCCACGCATGGTGGTGCTTCCACGGTCCGTAAAAAGGCGCGACTCCGTACAAGCCGGCGGTCGCAGCGCCCAGCGCGCTCGCCTTCAACAGGCGACGACGGCTTGTAGCGCCGGCCGCGCTCGGCCCGCTCGCGGGTTGTTGCTGTTGCTTCGGTCGTTTCATTGTCGTCTCCTGTGCGTCCTCTAAAGAGATTCGTCGCGCGCGCGGACGTCGGTGCAGCTAGCGCGGAACGATCTTGATACCGTTGAGTTTCTCCTGCGCCTCGATCAACGAAGGCATGAAGCGCTCGCCGAGGCCGAGCGCCGCGGCCTGTACCAGCGATTGGTGCACCGCCTCTCCGATGTGACTGGCTGCGCCCTGCGTTTCGGCGAGGTGTGTGTAATAGCGCATGTCCTTGCGGCCGTTTGCGATCGTGAATTTCATCCCCGTCAGATCGCCATCGACTGCCTTCGCGGCGATCATTTGAAACACACCGGAATTGACGCCGCCGGCGGTGATGACTTCGAGCAGCTTGCGTAACGACAGTCCGCTTCTGGCGGCGACGGCAAACGCTTCGGCAGTGCTGGTCGCAATCGACAGCGCAAGAAAATTGTTGACCAGCTTCAACACGTGCCCGTGGCCCGGCGGGCCGACATGAATGACGTTTTCGCAAAACGCTTTCAGCACCGGCAACAGGCGCGCGAAGCTGGCATCGTCAGCGCCGACCATCGTATTGAGCCGGCCCTCTTCGGCCTCCTTCGGTGTGCGCGCAAGCGGGGCGTCGACGAATACGACCCCGTTGTCGGCGAGGTCGGCACGAATCCGTGCGGTTGAATCGGGCTCACTCGTCGAGCAATCGACCACCAGCAGGCCGTCGCGCGCCGAGGCAAGCAGGCCGTCGGCACCGTAGATGATTTCTTCCACCTGCGGCGAGCCGGTAACGCAGAACAAGACGACATCACTCGCCGCAACCAGCGCGCGCATGTCGCTCACTTCGGTTGCTCCAGCCGCGGTCAGATCGGCGAGGTTGGCACGGTTGCGATGAACTTTGAATGCCAGTGAGTAGCCCTTGGCAAGCAGGTTCTTGGCCATGCCGTGGCCCATTAGCCCGATGCCGATGAATCCGATGCGCTCCATCATTTCCTCAAGCTATTTGGTTTATTTTTTGCCCCAAGAGCGCCAGCGTGGCGTGCGTCCGAACGGCGTGGCGGGCGTCCGCAAAGCGCCGCACCAGTCGCAGGTAGCGCTGTGAAATTGCTTCGATGGCGGCCGCATCGTCGATCTCGCCGGTGAACCACGCGCGCGCGGTTTCACCGAATATCGTGCGTCCTACGGCAAAACCACGGCACAACGGATGCTCGGCAGCTACAGCGAGTTGCTCCGCGAGCTCGTTGATCGGTGCGTCCAAGCCCAGCACCAGCACGCCGCGGCAATACGGATCCGCGCCCCGAATCGCCGTATTGAGCCGCGCCCATCCATCGGGGCTCGTCGGTGCCGCCAGCTTCCACCAGTCCGGTAACACGCCTTCGGCCGCGATCGCCGCCACCGCGCGCGCCAGCACTTCGTCTGTACCGCGCGTGTCGTCGACCGTGGCCGGCGGAATCACTTCAAGCAATAGTTCGCGCCCCGAATCGTCACACGCTGCGCGCAGATCGCGCAGCGTATCGATCTGTTGACGCCTAAGGTCGTCCCGCTCGTCGGCGTCAAACGCGACCAGGCACTTCGCTACATGGCGTGCCGGCCATTCGCGCAGCATCGATTGCACATTGCGGCCGTGCTCGAAGCGCAGCGGACGTGAGCCAGGGTCTTCGACCGGCCGCGCGATCCACCAGCCGGACTCGTCAAGCTCCGGCAGCAGGTCAGCGCCGTAGCGATCGTCGAGTATCAATCCACAGGTGGCACCGAGACCATCGGCGTGATAGCTGGCTCGCTGCGCGGCGCGAGCGACGAGTTGCTTGAACTCTGAGATGCGGGCCAGCGGCGTATTGAGCTCGGACGCGAGTTGCTCGAGTGGCGCACGATGATCGAAGGCGAGCGCCGCAATCCACGGCGGCGCCGGTCGCCGCGTAGTCGCACGATGCAGGCGATTCAGTGCGACGTCTTCACGCAAGCGTGGAGTCGATGAGCCGTGCTGCAAGTAGTGTTCGAGCTCGACCGCAGTCGGAATCGCAGGAGCGCATCCGTGGCGCGATACGACCAGCGCACCGCATGCGTTGGCGCGCCGGCCGCACTCGGCCAAAGACGCTTCACACAACCAGCCGCTGAGGAATCCAGCCATGAATGCGTCGCCCGCGCCGAGGACGTTAAAAACCTCAATCGGAAATCCGGCCACATCGATCGGTGGCGCGCCGCGCACACCCGGATAAATCGTGCAGCCTGAAGCACCGCGCTTTACAACCAGCGTGGCCGCCGACTTTCGACGCAGTGCGGCCACGGCCGCTTGTGAGTCGCTGATGTCGGCAGCAATACAGAATTCTTCCTCGGTGCCGACGATCAGATCGCACGCTGTAATGACCGCTTGCAAGCTGACGCTGACCGACGGTGCCTGCACGTAGCGCGTTTCACCATCGGCGAGAGGTGCCAGCCCCCATAGCACCGGCCGAAAATCGATGTCGAGAATCACGCGGCCACCGGAGGCGCGCGCGGCGTCGATCGCCGCACGACACGCCGCGTTGGTTCCCGGCTGCGATAGGTGCGTTCCGGAGATCAACACCGCAGCGGCACTGGCGACAAAGCGTGGATCGACATCGGCGGCCTCGAGTGCCATGTCGGCGCAACGGTCGCGGTAAAAGAGCAGCGGGAAAGCAGTGCGGCTTCGAATGCTCAGGAACGCGAGCGCGGTCAGACGTTGCGGATCGAGCCTCACGTGGCTGACATCGACCCCCTCACGCGCCAGAGAGTCAAGCACGAAACGGCCGTTCTGCTCGTCGCCGACTCGCGTCAGCATGGCCGCCCGCAGGCCGAGCCGCGCGCAGCCGACCGCCGTGTTGGCGGGCGAGCCGCCAAGATAGCGAGCGAACGTCGTCACATCTTCGAGCCGCGCGCCGATTTGCTCGCCGTACAGGTCCACGGCGGCACGGCCGATGCAGATGACGTCGAGCTTGCGAGTTGTCGTGCGGTCTTTCATTTGCGCCGCGCCTTTCTGCTCGCGGTCCGACCGAGTGCGCGTTGGTGCGCGCGCTCGGCGAGCAACCGATGACCGACGGCGACCACCAGGGATTGCGCGAGCACGATCGGCTCGACCAGCGAGCGGAACGCGGCACCGCCGTCGTCTCCGATCGCGAATGAAAGCGTCGCCACCCGTATCAACGGCGAAAGCTTGCTGTCGGTGATCGCAATGACTGCCGCGCCGCGTTGCCGGCACTTGCCTGCGATTTCAACCACTTCGTCGGTGTAGTTGCGAAAGCTGACTGCGATGACGACTTCATCGGCGCTGATACGAGCTGCGAATTCGCGATTCATGCCACCGACGTTGTCGAGCAGCTGCGTGCGCACTTCGAGCTGGTTCAGCGCGTAGGCCAGGTAGGCAGCGACCGGAAACGACCGCCGTGCAGCCAGTAAGTTGATTTGCGAAGCGGTCGCGATCAATTCGACGGCCTGCGTCAACAGCCGATCGTCGATGGCGTGCTCGAAGCGCTGCAGTTCCGAGATCGCCTGGCCCGTTTGCGCGCGAAACACCGCGCCTGGCGCCGTAGCTTTCGGTGTGCGTGATTGCAAGCGCTCGATACGCTCGCGATATGTCAGGGTGCGCGTACGCAGCTGCGTTCGAAACAGCTGACGCAGCTCGGCGAAGCCGTCGCAGCCGACTGCGGCGGCAAAGCGCACCAAGGCCGACGGCTGCACGCCGATTTGCTGTGCCAGTTGCGCTGCGGTTCCGAGTGCGAAATCCTCCGGTGCGTCCAAAGCAAAACGCGCAATGCGCTGCAGTTGGCCGGAAAGATGCGGAAAGCGGTCGGTGATTCGCTGCGCGAGCTCCTCGTAGCCACCGGGTCGAATCGCCGAGCGGCTGCGTGCGCCGGTCAGAGCTTGTGGCTGCATGGAAGTCGTTCGATCAAAGCCATTGCTTGCCGGCAGATTAGAACGTAGATTACGTTTTGTCCAGAAACAGAACAAATATTCTATTGCAACCAGCGATGGCGAGTGTTTCGAGTGCGGAGGCACATGCCGCCGAGGCGCCTTTTAAGGCCGCGCGCGCGCCGCGATTCGCCGTTGCGTACATCGCGGTCCTGACGCTATTCGCCACCAGTCCGCTTTGGCTGGGCGCCGTCGGTCTGTATCAATATCTGGCGCTGGAGGTTTTGATCTGGAGTCTGTACGCGCTCGGATACAACCTGCTGCTCGGCTACGGGGGCCTGCCCTCGTTCGGCCACGGCGCATTCTTCGGGGTGGGTGCGTACGCGGTGGGACTGGCGTTAAAGCACGCACATGTCGGACTGATCACCGGCATGGCCGCCGCGATCTTCGCCGCTGCGCTGTTCGGCGCGCTGGTGGCTGTGTTCATTTCGCACCGGCGCGGCATCTACTACGCGTTGATGACGATCGCCTTCGGTCAATTGGCGTGGTTCGTGTCGATCAAGTGGCACAGCGTGACCGGGGGCGAAGACGGGCTGCTGAACATTGCGCGCCCGGCGCTGGATCTGGGGTTCGTGCAGCTGTCGCTGACTTCTCACTCTGCGCTTTTTTACTTCGCGCTGGCATTGTTCGCAGTGATTGCATGGGCGCTCTGGTATTTGATCGATACGCCGTTCGGGCGCGTGCTTGGCGCGGTCAAACAGAACGAAATTAGGGCGGCGTACTGCGGCCATAACGTCTGGCTGGTCAAGTTCACCGTGTTCGTGATGTCGTGCGCGATCGCCGGGCTTGCCGGCGGCCTGTTTGCACTGGCGCAGCAGTCGGCGTATCCGAACGTGATGAGCCTGAACAATTCCGGCTATGTCGTGATGATGGTCCTGATCGGCGGCGGGCTGGTCAGCTTCTGGGGGCCGGTGGTCGGCGCAGTGTTCTTTATCGTCGCGCGCGATCTGCTCGGGGCGTACACCGAAACCTGGCTGCTGTGGTACGGACTGCTGTTCATGGCAGTCGTGCTGTTCAAGCCGGAAGGCATCGCCGGGGCCTTCGAACAACTGCGCGGCCAGCTGCGCCGTGCACGAGCTGGGGGCGCGTAATGCCGCTGCTCGAGGCCAGCCGACTGCATAAACGATTCGGCCCACAGATCGTGCTCGACGACGTGTCGTTTGCGGTCGACACCGGCGAGCTGGCGGGAATCATCGGTCCCAACGGCGCGGGAAAGACGACGTTTTTCAATGTGCTGACCGGACGCTATCGACCCGAGCGCGGGCGCGTGACGTTCAATGGCCGTGACATCACCGGACAATCGCCGGCGCAGATTGCCCGTGCGGGAATCTCGCGGTCGTTCCAGCTGATGAATTTGTTCGACAGCTACAGCGCGCTGGACAACGTGATCGTGGCGATGCGGCCTCTGGTGAAAAAAGCCTTTCACATGACTGGACAGGTGCGTCGCGATTCGGCGTTACAGGCGCGGGCTGCCCGACTACTCGCCGATGTCGGCCTGGCGGGCAAGGAATACGTTCCCGCCAAGGGACTCGCGTATGGCGATCGCCGGTGTCTGGAGATCGCGGTCGCACTTGCACCGGAGCCTCGACTGTTGTTCCTCGACGAACCGACGGCGGGAATGGGAGCACAAGGCGCGCGCAGGTTGACGCAACTGATCGAGCAGCTGCGCCGTCGCACGACAATTGTCGTGATCGAGCACGACATGCCGTTTCTGTTTCGCATTGCCGATCGAATCTCGGTGATCCAGTGGGGCCAGGTGATCGCGCAGGGGACGCCGGCCGAGCTGCGCGCCGATCCCTGGGTGGCTCGCAGCAATCTGGGCGCTGTCTGATGTTGCAGTTGCACGGTATCCATACTTTCTACGGCGAGACGCAGGCGCTATTTGACGTCTCGCTGCGAGTCGAAGCCGGCGAAGTCGTCGCCTTGCTCGGTGCGACTGGGGCTGGCAAGACGACGACGCTGCGATCGATCCTCGGCCTGACTCCGGCGCGCAAAGGCACGATCCGCTTTGACGGCCGCGATGTCACGCATCAAAGCACGCACAAGATCGCGCGCGCCGGCGTCGCCTGGGTTCCGGAAGAGCGCCGCGTCGTGCCAAGCCTGACGGTTCGGCGCAATCTGTCGATCGCCGAAAAGCGCACCAAGTTCCGGCGCTGGACGATCGGCGAATGCTGCGAAATTTTCAGTGCGCTTCAGTATCTGCTCGAGCGCGACAGCGAAAACCTTTCCGGCGGTGAGATGCAGATGGTCGCGATCTCACGCGCGTTATTGGGCAGCCCGGGGCTCGTGCTGATGGACGAGCCGAGCCAGGGGCTGGCGCCGAAAGTCGTGCAGGATGTGATGCGCACCGTGCAGCGGCTGAAGAACGAGGGTGTCGGCGTGCTGCTGGTCGAACAACACGTCGGTGCGGCGCTCGATGTGGCCGATCGCGTTGTGGTGCTCGATCGCGGCGCGGTCGCGCACGAAGGTCCGGCCGCGCAGCTGCGTGACGATCCCGCGCAACGCGCGCGCTGGCTCGGGGCTTGAGCGATGCTGCGCGTTGCCTCGTTGCGCAAGGAATATCGAAAGAACCGCTGGGCGCGCGCACCTAGTTTTGTTCTGCAGGCCGATCTCGCGTTTGAGCGGCCGGCGATCGTCGGCGTGCTCGGACCGAACGGCTCCGGCAAGACGACGCTGTTCGAGCTGATCACGGGCTCGAATACGCCGACCGCAGGGTCGGTGCAGGTCGGCGGGCAGGACATTCACCGCGTGCGACGCAGTGAGCGCGGCCAGCTCGCGCGGCATTACCACCAGTCGTATCAGATCCGGCGCTTCCGGTCGTGGAAGCCCGAAATGCTGCTCGAGCACGCCGCGCGCGATGAGGCGCTGGTGCATCTGTTCGATGAGCCGCAGCTGAACACGCAGGACGGCTACATCGGGTTCATGTTGCGGTTTTTCGATCAGCTGCGGCGCCGTGACCGCCTGTTGTTCGTCTGCCTGCACCCGAATGAGCGATGGCAGCTCGATTTGCTGCGAGAGATCGCCGAGCGCTTTATCTTCGTCGAGCGTGGCCGCGTCAGCCAGCATGCATCGCTGGACGACTTGATACAGATGCCCAGTGCGCGTGACTACCTCGGCCATCTGGTCGGCGCAAAATAGCGGGCTGCGGTTATCGAAGACGGAGCAGTCATGGGAAAGAGTGAACGGGTACTGGCCGACATCACGCACTGGATCGGCGGTCAGCGCGTGGCCGGCACCTCCGTGCGAAGCGGCAAGGTATTCAATCCAGCCAGCGGCGATGTCACCGGATCGGTGCGGTTCGCCGACGCCGCTGCCGTGGACGCGGCGGTTCAGGCGGCGCTCGGTGCATTGCCTGCATGGAGCGAGACGTCGCCCTCGAATCGGGCACGCGTGATGTTTCGCTTCAAGGAACTGATGGAGCGCCATCATGACGCGCTGGCTTCAGCCATCACGCACGAGCACGGCAAGGTGCTCAGCGATGCCAAGGGCGAAATCCAGCGCGGCATCGAGGTCGTCGAGTTCGCTTGCGGCGCGCCGCAGCTGCTGAAGACGCAGTTTTCGGACAACATCGGCGGCGGCATCGATAACTACTCGTTGCGCCAGCCGCTCGGCGTCGTCGCCGGCATCACTCCGTTTAATTTCCCGGCGATGGTGCCGATGTGGATGTTTCCGCTTGCTCTGGTGTGCGGCAACACGTTTGTGCTGAAGCCTTCGGAGCGCGATCCATCGGTATCGCTGATGCTCGCGAACCTGCTGCAGGAGGCGGGTTTGCCCGATGGCGCGTTCAACGTCGTGCAAGGGGATAAGGAAGCGGTCGACGCGATCCTTGCGCACGCGGGCATTGCCGCGGTCAGTTTTGTAGGCTCGACACCGATTGCCCAGTACATCCAGGCCGAAGGCACGCGACACGGCAAGCGCGTGCAGGCGCTGGGCGGCGCTAAGAATCACATGGTGGTGCTGCCCGATGCGGACCTCGACCACGCGGCCGATGCGCTGGTCGGTGCAGCGTACGGATCGGCCGGCGAACGTTGCATGGCGATATCGGTATGCGTCGCGGTCGGGGATATCGGTGACGCGCTGATCGACAAGTTGAAGTCTCGGATCGGTGCGTTGCGAATCGCCGACGGCATGAATGCAAAGGCTGACATTGGGCCGCTGGTGACCGCCGCGCATCGCGATAAAGTGCTCGGCTACATCGATCACGGCGTTGCCGACGGCGCGCGCATCGTGTGCGACGGCCGCACCCACGAAGCAGCGGCCCAGGCCGGATTTTTTCTCGGCGCCACGTTATTCGATCGGGTCGAACCGGCGATGCGTATCTACCGCGAGGAGATCTTCGGACCGGTGCTGTGCGTGCTGCGCGTGCCCGACCTGTCGTCAGCGCTCAACCTGGTCAACTCGCACGAATACGGCAACGGCGTGGCTTGCTACACGGCCGACGGCGGCACAGCGCGCGAATTTGCCCGCAACGTGCAGGCGGGCATGGTCGGCATCAACGTGCCGATTCCGGTGCCGATGGCGTTTCATTCTTTCGGCGGCTGGAAGCGATCGATGTTCGGCGATCACCACGCGTATGGAGAAGAGGCGATCCGCTTCTATACCCGCTACAAGTCCGTGATGCAGCGCTGGCCCGACGCGGGCAAAAGCAAGGGACCGGAGTTCGCGATGCCGGTGAATAAATAATCGTTTCATCGGCAGGTACGACCGGCGCAAAGGCGCCGTTGTTAACAACCGAGAGAGGAAAAGATGAAAACCGGAACATGCCTTGCGGTGGCTTCGATGATGTCACTGGTATGGATGACGCCCGCGCACGCGGCAGATGCCGCTGCGCAAAAGGCGGAATTGAAGAAGATGTGCAACGAAGCGCTCGCAACCCTCTACAAGGCGAAGCCGGAAACCAAGGTGGAGGTGGGCAAAGCGCCCGGCTACGGATGTTTTTCCAGTTTCGGTGTGTCGTTCATTCTCGGCGGCGCGGGTGGGCGCGGGCTGGTGCATAACAACGGCACCAAGAAAGACACTTACATGAATATGGGTCAGGCCACCGCAGGCCTGGATGTCGGCATCAAAGAATATCGCGAGGTTCTTGTGTTCAGAGACGCGGCGACGATGATGAAATTTGTCGACACGGGTTGGGAATTCGGAGGCACCGCCGGTGCTTCGGCTGCGATCGAGGGCAAGGGCGGCACGAAAGAGGTTGGCGAGCTGAATAATCCGCCGATCCAGGTTTATCCGATGACACGCACCGGGCTTTCGGCGGGCGTGGCAGCGGGGGGACGCAAGTACTGGAAGGACAAGGACCTGAATTAGGCGCTGCGCGAACCGCGACAACAAGATGCTCTATGTTGTACGGGTGCCCCTTGGGTCGAGTTAAATCAAACCTCGCGCAGCGAACGCCGGTACTGAATCGCTTCTGCAACGTGTGATGTTGCGAGCTCGCTGGCGCCGGCCAGATCCGCGATCGTGCGCGACACTTTCAGCACGCGGTGATACGCGCGCATCGACCAGCCGAGTCGAACCGCGGCGGCATGCAGCAGCTGCTTGACCGCTCCGGTGACGGTGCAGATTTGATCGATCTCGGCCGGCTGCAGGTGGTCGTTCAGCTTGCCTTGGCGCGATAGCGCCCGGTTGTAGGCCTTGCGCACGCGCTCGGCGACGTAGCGCGTTGGCTCGCCGTCGCCCATTGCAATCAGCTCATCTTCGGTGAACGACGACACTTCGACACGCATGTCGATGCGGTCGAGAAGCGGGCCCGAGATACGGTCCTGATAGCGCGCGACCAAGTCGGGCGTACAGCGACAAGCAATCGTCTTGTGGCCGAAGTATCCGCACGGGCATGGGTTCATCGCTGCGATCAATTGAAACTTTGCAGGGAACTCGACCTGTCGCGCGGCACGTGAAACGGTGATGCGACCCGACTCGAGCGGCTGCCGCATTGCTTCGAGCACGCGTCGTTCGAACTCGGGTAACTCATCGAGAAAAAGGACGCCGTGGTGCGCGAGCGATATTTCGCCTGGTAACGGCGGATTGCCGCCACCCACCAGTGCGACCGCACTGGCCGTGTGATGCGGAGAGCGGTAGATGCGCGTGGCCCAGCGCTGAGTGGCGAACTGCCCGACCAGAGATAGCACTGCGGCCGATTCGAGCGCCTCATCAGTCGTCATCGGCGGCAGAACTCCGGCGAACCGCTGCGCGAGCATCGTCTTGCCGGTTCCCGGCGGACCGACCATCAGTGCGCTGTGGCCGCCGGCCGCGGCGATTTCGAGCGCGCGCCGCGCCGCCAGCTGTCCTTTAACGTCGAACATGTCGGGATAAGTCGGCGGCGTCAGGCGCACCATCGCCTGGTGAACTTCGATCCGCTTCGCATCGGCTTCGCCGGAATCAGCGCGCAGGTGCTCGACGACCTGCAGCAATGTTTTCGCCGGATAGATGGGAACGTGCCCGACCAGTGCCGCCTCATCGGCGCTTTCATACGGCACGACAAAACCGCGCGGGGCTTTTTCCGCGCCGTCTTTTTCGCCGGCGGCCAGCGTCACCGCATACGCCATCGCCAGTGTTCCGCGCACCGGCCGCAGTTCGCCTGACAAAGACAACTCGCCCGCGAACTCATAGCGGTCGAGCACGCGCGCCGGCAGTTGCCCGGTCGCGGCGAGAATCCCGAGCGCGATCGGCAGGTCGAAGCGGCCCGATTCTTTCGGCAGATCGGCCGGCGCCAGATTCACCGTGATGCGGCGCATCGGAAAATCGAACCGGCTGTTCTGCAGGGCCGCGCGCACCCGCTCGCGCGCCTCGCGGACTTCGGTATCGGGCAATCCGACCAGCGTGAACGCCGGCAGCCCGTTGGCGAGATGCACTTCGACCGTGACTTCGGGCGCCGACATTCCCGCCAGACCGCGGCTGCGAACGACCGCCAGTGTCATCGCAACGGTTTCATCGAGGCACGGGCTGCGCAGGCATGGCGCGCGATTCTATCGGCGAGCGGCGTTCCGCTGCTGACAAAAACGCATCTTGGACGCGTCTGACAAGCGCGTCGCACGCGACACTTGCGGCCTAAACCGTTCACGCGATAGGCGCGGCACTCCGCGGTGTCGCAGGCGGCGCACGCATCCCTCGTTTGGGGTGCGGCACAGCCTGATCGGACGAAGGAAAAATGGCCAGTTTGGGCTGATATTCGGGTGGGGATGGCCCACGGCAACGTGGCACGATACAGTCACGGCTTTCGATCGATTCGCTCACAACCACCGAACACGCGCGTTAGTGTCAACGTTTCTTCTCGCCATTGTCGTCTTCGTCACGCTGACCGGCTTATACGTCTGGGTTCAGCGCCGCGCGCGATCGATTCGCGAACAGTCGGCTAAACGCGAGCACAGTGCAATGGCGCTGATGCTGGCCGGCGGCCAACTGGAAGAAGATCACCCACTTGAAGCTGCTGAGTCTGTGAAGCCGAAGATCGTCGGACGATTACTTGAAGACGATCCCGCCGAGAAGGCCGCGGCCGCCGCGCGCCATGCCGCTGCGCGCAATGCCTCCGGCGCCGAAAAGGCACGCGAACTGCCGCCGCTGGAGTACGGCCACGCGAAGCCGGAGGTCAGATCGCGTAGCAAATCGAAGCACGGAAGCTCGCAGAACGGAGCGCACCGCTCGCCTCCGGCTGCCCCTGCCGCCGACACGATGGACCCCATCGACGATCTGATTTCGCAGATCATGGTGCAGGAGCCTGAAGCGCACACGCGCTCGCGCACCGCCGCGCCGCCTGCCTTGACGAAGGAGTCGCAAGCCAAGCCGGCAAAACCCCTACGTGAATCGATTTCGCCGGGGGTGCCGCTACGCGAGCTGGTACTGGCATGGTATGAGTCGCGCGGCTACCGGGGCTCGCCGGCATCCCCTGCGGTCTGGCCGATCGAGCTCGTACTGCGCCACCGGGAAGACGCTGCGCGCGCCTATGCTTTCGTCGTGCAAAACGATCATGTATCAGTCGATCGCATCACTGCGCTCATTGAACAGGCACGCGAGATCGGAATGATGCGTGTCGCGGTCATTGCCGAAGCCGGCTATGAAAGCGCCGCCAAGGAAATCGCAAAGCGGCGCCACGTACGGTTGATCGACCGCTCGGCGATGGAGGCCGAACTCTCCGAGCTGCAGTTGCCCACCGCGGCAAAAATCATCGCGCTCGCGCGCAAGCGCGCCGCCGCCGAATCGCCCACCGCCTAACGCTTCTCGATTTCTGCGAGCCTGCGCTCCAGAGCCTCGAGCTTGGTGCGCGTTTTCGCAAGTACCTGGGTCTGCGTATCGAACTCTTCGCGCGTCACCAGCTCGAGCCGCGCGAACTGCTGCGTCAAAAGCGCCTTCATGTTCTTCTGCACATCGGCTGCCGGTGTGGTGCGCATCAGCGCGGCAAGTCGATCCTGTAAGTCGTCGAGAAAAGAAACCTTGTCCATGTCCGCGAATTTAGCCTATCGGCGAAGCGGCGCGGACGCTCTGAACGTGTGCGTCGACGCACTGCCAGCGTGCAGCGGTACGGCGATCGGCGTTCGTTTGCACTGCGATCGAGCATTTTCGCGCTGCAACAATTGGCATGCATGTTGCGTAGAGCCTATCGATTCGATTTTCCTAAATCAACATCGGACGAGGGAAATAAATGAGAACAGCGCTAGTTGTCTGCGCTTTTGCAATAGGTATCGCTCCATTCGGAGTTATGGCGCAGACAGATAAACCGGAGCCGGAATTCACGATCAGCGGTAACGCCGGACTGTTTAGCGACTACCGGTTCCGGGGCTTCACACAGACTGATTACAAGCCCGCGTTTCAGGGCGGGTTCGACTTTGCTCACAAGTCCGGGTTCTATGTTGGCAACTGGAACTCGAACGTCGAGCAATTGTTATACAACGGCGCGTCGCTCGAGATGGATTTCTATGGCGGCTACAAGACGACTTTCGGCGACTTCGGCCTCGACGTGGGCGTGCTCTATTACTACTACCCCGGCACGCATAAGGTGAAGCCTGGCATCGATGCGAAGAATTTCGAGGCCTATATCGGCGGCTCTTATGGCCCGGTGTCGCTGAAATACTTCTATTCGTTCACCGATTTTTTCGGTCTGAACAGCGATGCGTTTGCAGCGGGCACCGTACCGCCAGGCGTCGCCACCAAGGGCTCGCAGTACGTTGACCTGTCCGTGACCGTTCCGTTCGACGGTGGCTGGTCGGTCATCGGGCATGTCGGATATCAGAAGATCGAGAACCTGAAGCGATTTGGCGCCAGCAAAGACAGTTACGTCGACTACAAGCTCGGCGTAAATTACGACATCGCAGGTTCGGGCTGGGTGGCCGGGGCGGCAGTGGTCGCGACCAGCGAGAAGAACCTGTTTACCGTCGGCGATCTGTCCGAGGGCGGTGGCAGGACACGCGCAGTCTTGTCGCTGTCAAAAACATTCTGAGGCGGTCAATCGATGAAACTAATCACAGCCGTTATCAAGCCGTTCAAGCTTGACGAGGTGCGCGAGGCGTTGTCCGCGGTCGGCGTGCAAGGCATCACGGTCACCGAAGTCAAAGGCTTTGGGCGCCAGAAAGGTCACACCGAGTTGTATCGGGGCGCCGAGTACGTCGTCGATTTCCTGCCGAAGGTCAAGATCGAAGCCGCCGTGTCCGAAGACATCGTGGAGCGCGCGATCGAAGCGATCGAAGCGTCCGCGCGTACCGGCAAGATCGGCGATGGCAAGGTATTTGTATTCGATCTCGAACATGTCGTTCGCATCCGAACCGGTGAAACCGGCAAGGAAGCGCTCTAACCCGATGAGGATGACGATGAAGAAACTGGTGGTCATGCTCCTCGCTGCGGGAGCGTTCGCAATCGGATCGCTGTCACCCGCGATCGCGCAGTACGAAAATCCCAAGCCCGGTGAGGCGGCCAAGTCCGACGCTGCGCCCGCGAAGGTCGAAGCCGCAACTCCAGCGGCTGCGGTTGCGCAGGCGCCGGCGGCTGCACCCGCGGAAGCGCCTAAACCGCCGAACGTCAACAAAGGCGACACCGCATTCATGTACGCGGCGACGATGATGGTCATTCTGATGACGATTCCGGGGCTGGCGCTGTTCTACGGCGGCCTGGTGCGTTCGAAGAACATGCTGTCGGTGTTGATGCAGGTATTCGTTACGTTCTCGCTTATTGCGGTGCTGTGGATGCTGTACGGCTACTCGCTGGCGTTCACCGGCAGTTCCCCATTCATCGGCGGACTGTCGAAAATGCTGCTCTCCGGCGTAACGCCCGAATCTGCGGCGGCGACATTCAGCAAGGACACTTACATCCCCGAGCTGATGTTCGTAGCGTTCCAGTGCACGTTTGCGGCCATCACGTGCGCGCTGATTGTCGGCGCGTATGCGGAGCGCATGAAGTTTTCCGCGGTGCTGCTGTTCATGGCGCTGTGGTTCACGTTCAGCTATCTCCCGATGGCGCACATGGTGTGGTACTGGGATGGCCCCGACGCTATCAAGGACGCCGCTTCGGAAGCGGCGGTCAAAGCAGCCGCGGGGTGGCTATGGGCAAAGGGGGCGCTTGACTTCGCCGGCGGCACCGTCGTGCACGTCAACGCTGGTGTCGCGGGCCTGGTCGCGGCGTATGTGCTCGGAAGGCGAATTGGGTATGGCCGTGAATCGATGGCGCCGCACAACTTGACGCTGACGATGGTTGGTGCAGCGCTGCTGTGGGTCGGCTGGTTCGGTTTCAACGCAGGCTCGAACCTTGAAGCCAACGGCACGGCTGCGATGGCGTTCGTCAATACGCTGTTTGCGACCGCTGCAGCGGTCCTGACGTGGACGTTTACCGAGTGGATGATCAAGGGCAAGCCGTCGATGCTGGGCGGCGCCTCGGGCGCGGTCGCGGGCCTGGTGGCGATTACGCCGGCATGCGGCTTTGTTGGTGTGATCGGCGGCGTCGTCATTGGAGCGGTAGCCGGCGGTGCGTGTTTCTGGGGCGTCAGCAGCCTGAAGAAAATGCTCGGTGCCGATGACGCACTCGATGTCTTCGGCGTGCACGGAGTCGGCGGGATCACCGGCGCGCTGCTGACCGGCGTGTTTGCGGCGCCTTCGCTCGGCGGACTCGGCGTGTGCAACTACATCACCAACAAATGCGGCGACGCAGCCGATTTTCCGGGTATCGGCGCGCAAGTTTGGATTCAGCTGCAAGCGGTGCTGACCGCGATTGTCCTATCGGGAATCGTATCGTTCGTCGCTTTGCTGATTGTCAAGATGATCGTCGGCGTCAGGGTCAATGAGGAGGAAGAGCGCGAAGGACTCGATACGACCTATCACGGCGAATCGGCGTACAAGATGTAAGTGCAGGCGCGCGCGAGAACGGCGCGCGTGTGCTTGGATGGTTGTGTCTCCCTAGCTCGCCGGACCGCAATCGCGGCCCACGTACCGAACGTACAGGCGGACTTTTCCGGGCACCTCATTGCGAGGTGCCCTTTTTTTTGGCGTGCTGTCGTTGCGCTTAGTATTGTGTGGATGATCAACCGCGTGGCGGCTAACTCTTGAAACGCAAGTCAATCCGGCGCTTTGCGCGGCGCGAGGATCTGGCGTTAACGCCGGCGGAGTTCGCGTTGTTGCAGCGATTGGCTACGCCGCAAAAGATCCAGTCGTTCGTGAATGCGATTCCGATCAACCACGAACTGTGCGGCGAGACGATCCACTCGGTGCGCTCCGTGATGCGACATCGTTGCGCGCACTGTATCGAGGGCGCGATGTTTGCCGCGTGCGCTCTGTGGGTGCACGGCGACCCGCCGCTGGTCATGCACCTCGACTGTTCCTTAAGCGACTACCCGCACGTAGTTGCATTGTTTCGGCGCGGAACCTACTGGGGCGCGATCTCGAAAACCAATGGCGCATCGTTGCGCTATCGCGATCCCATCTATCGCAGCCTGCGAGAACTCGCGCTTTCGTACTTCCATGAGTACACCGACCCGCGCGGCTGTAAGACGCTGCGAAGCTTTTCGGCTTCGTTCGACCTGCGCCGAGTCGATAGCAAGCTATGGGTGACCAACCATGACGATTGCCAGCAGATAGAAGACCGCTTGGCGGGATTGCGTCACTACCGCTTGATCACGGCACGCCAGGAGCAGCTGCTTGCGCGCCGTGACCCGTTCGAACGCAGGGCGTCCAAGCTGGTCGAGCACCCCAGGCCTGACTCGACGCGTTGATGCCCTACCCGGGTGCAGGGCATTCGGGCCATGCGTTCCGCTCGGAGCGCGAGTTACACTGCCCGGCGGTTTTGCGGTCGTGTTTATCGATGGCCGCGGTGACTATTAACCAAGCGAGCGCAAAGTGTCTGACCTGTCTGTGCCTCACCTGTTGACAGCTCAAAGCGGCCCGTTGCTGCAGCTTGAGCAGCGAATTCTGGACTCGCTGCCCGCCATCGAGCGCTGGTTCCGGCTGCAGTGGCAGGATCACACGCCGCCGTTTTATGGCTCGGTAGATCTGCGTAACGCCGGCTACAAGCTGGCACCCGTCGACATGAATCTGTTTCCGGGCGGGTTCAACAATCTTTCGGAGCAGATGCTGCCCGCCGCGGTGCAAGCCGCGCAAAGCGCTATCGACCGCATCTGCCCGGACGCCCGCAACCTGTTGCTGATTCCCGAGCGCCACACGCGCAACCAGTTTTATCTGACCAACGTCGCGCGTCTAGTGCGCATCCTGCGGCAAACGGGCCTTGAGGTTCGCCTCGGTTCGCTGGCCGACGACATCACCCAGCCGACACCGATTGCGCTCGACGACGGCGAGGCGCTGACGCTTGAGCCGCTGGTGCGCGACGGCGAAAATCTCGGAGTTGAAGGATTTAATCCGTGCGCGATCCTGCTGAATAACGATTTGTCGGCCGGCATTCCGCCGATTCTGCGCGGACTTGACGACCAGATCGTGATGCCGCCGTTGCAGGCGGGATGGGCGGTGCGCCGCAAGTCGAATCACTTTGCTGCGTACGATCAGATTGCAGACGAGTTTGCGCAGCTGATCAATATCGACCCGTGGTTCATCAATCCGTACTTTGGGCGTTGTGGAGAGGTAAATTTTCACGAACGCTCCGGCGAGGAGTGTTTGGCCACCAATGTCGAATTCGTGCTCGAGCGGATGCGCGACAAATATCGCGAGCACGGCATCACTGACACTCCGTACGTTGTGGTCAAGGCCGATGCCGGGACCTACGGCATGGGTGTGATGACGGTGCGCGACGCGTCCGAAGTGCGCGGTTTGAATCGCAAGCAGCGCAATAAGATGGCGGTGGTCAAGGAGGGTCTGGAAGTCAGCGAGGTGATCATCCAGGAAGGCGTTCCGACGCGTGAGAATGTCGACGGTGCGGCGGCCGAGCCGGTGGTCTACATGATCGACCGCTACGTCATTGGTGGTTTTTACCGCGTGCATACCGACCGCGGGCCCGATCAGAATCTGAACGCGCCGGGTATGCACTTCGTGCCGCTTGCTTTCTCCGACAGCTGCAACCTGCCCGACTGCAGCGCACAGGCGGGCGACAGCGCGCCGAACCGTTTTTACTCCTACGGCGTGATCGCGCGGCTCGCGCTGCTGGCCGCGGCGATCGAGCTCGAAAGCACGGCATCGAAGGTGCTGGAAATGCCCGCACCGTCCGCCGCGCTCGCTGCTGCGATCGCAGGCTGACCCTCCCGCGACCGCTCGAGTTTGGCGATCGCATGGCGCTGAAGCTGCTGTTCATCGTCGATCCGTTTGACGAACTGAAGGAATACAAGGATTCGACGGTCGCGATGATGCGCGAGGCGGCGCGGCGCGGTCACGGGGTGCACGCCGGCACACCCGCAGAACTGTGGTTCGACAGCCACGACGGGCTGGTGCGCATGCAGTCGCATCAGCTGAAGATCACACAGCGGCCTGACCCGTGGTACATCGACCAGGGCGTGCGCGATCACCCGCTAAATTTTTACGACGCGGTGCTGATGCGCAAGGACCCGCCGTTCGATGTCGAGTTCCTGAACGCGACGTTGGTGCTTTCGCGCGCGGTGGCGCAGGGAGCGCACGTGATCAACGAGCCGCAGGCGCTGCGGGATCACAACGAAAAGCTCGCTGTGCTCGAGTTTCCTCAGTATGCGGTGCCGACGCTCGTCACGCGCGGTATTCCCGGGATCCGGACGTTCTGGGCGGAGCATGGCGACATCATCGTGAAACCGATCGACGGGATGGGCGGCGCCGGCGTGTTTCGATTGCAACCGGGCGACCTGAATGCGGGGTCGATTCTGGAGTCCGTTACGCAACATGGGCAGCGGACCGTGATGGCGCAGCGGTTTATCCCGGAAATCAGCGAAGGCGACAAGCGCATTCTGGTGATCGGCGGCAAGCCGGTGCCGTACTGCCTCGCACGCATCCCGGCGCCCGGCGAAACGCGTGGCAATCTGGCCGCCGGCGGCCACGGGCGCGCGCAGCCGCTAACTGAACACGATCAGAAACTTGCACGCGCGGTCGGCAAGGCGCTGCTGCCGCGCGGCCTGATGCTGCTCGGTCTCGACGTGATCGGCGACTATCTGACCGAAATCAATGTCACCAGCCCGACCTGCTTTGTCGAGATTGCAGGGCAGTCGGGCTTCGATGTCGCAAGCGTATTCATCGACGAATTAGAGAAAGCAGTGAAGTGATGGTTGGAATACTAGTTATCGCCCACGCACCGCTGGCAAGCGCGCTGAGCCGCTGCGCGGAGCACGTGTATGCGTGCGAGCCGAACGCGCGGCGCGAGCTGCGTGCGCTCGACGTCGACGGCAACGCTGATTTGGCGCAAACGGTAGCGCGCGCACGCGAGCTTGCGCGCGAGGTAGATCGCGGCGAAGGCGTACTGATACTGACCGATGCCTTCGGCGCAACGCCGGGTAACGTGGCGGCGCAGCTTGCTGCGTCGGAGCATGTGGCGGTGCTGGCCGGCGTCAATCTGCCGATGCTGCTGCGCGCCGTTTGCTACCGCGGTGGCCGGTTGGACGAAGTGACCGAGAAAGCGCTGGCCGGCGGCCGGCAGGGCATGCTGCAGATCGACGCTGCACGATGATCAGCAAGGACTTCACGATCCGCAACACACTCGGCTTGCACGCGCGGCCGTCGGCGCAATTGACGCAGATTGCGGGCCGTTATGAAAGCGAAGTGTTTATCGCGAAGAGCGGGCGCCGAGTCAACGCCAAGTCAATCATGGGCGTGATGATGCTCGCTGCGGGTCGTGGCTCGACGGTGACGGTCGACGCCGAGGGGCCTGACGAGCAGCAGGCGCTCGATGCGATCGGAGCGCTGATCGCATCCGGCTTCGGCGAGGTGCACGGTTAGGGGGCGGGGTGGCGGAGCGTCGCAGGGAGTCGCTGGCCGGAAGCGGTGTCGCACACGGCATCGCGGTCGGGCGCGCGCATCTGCTCGCGCCGTCCGAGCTCGATGTTCGGCAATACACCATTGAGCGGCGCGACGTGCTGCATGAAATCGGCCGTCTGACGACGGCCTTCAATGTCGTGCGCGAGGAGTTGGACGACCTGAAGGCGGGTATCGCTCCCAACGCGCCCAGCGAGGTGCGCGCTTTCCTCGACCTGCATCGACTGATCCTGGGCGATGCGCTGCTCGCCGACGCGCCGCGCGATCTGATCCGCGGCCGGCTGATCAACGCCGAATGGGCGCTAACGATCCAGCTCGAACAACTGGTCAAGCAATTCGATGCGATCGACGACGAGTACCTACGCGAGCGCTCGACCGACGTGCGGCAAGTGGTCGAGCGCGTCGTCAATGCGCTCGCCGGAGGGCGCCCGACGCGGGTCGCTTTCACCAAGCAGTTGGCGCCGGGCGAGCGCCTGATACTGATCGCGCAGGACCTCGCGCCCGCGGACGTGCTGCACCTGAAGGACCGCGCCGATGTCGATCTCGCCGGATTTGTTACCGAGCTCGGCGGGCCGACATCGCACACGGCGATTCTTGCGCGCAGCCTGGGGCTTCCTGCGGTGGTCGGTGCCGAAAATGCGCGCAACATCATCGAAGAAGGCGACCTGGTCGTCATCGACGCCGACTTTGACGCGGTCATCGTCAATCCGAGCGACGAAGAACTCGCCGAGTTCGGCAGGCGTGTGCGCGATGAAGACGAGCATCGCGTTCAATTGCGCAAGCTCAAAGGCAAGATCGCGCGCACGAAGGATGGCATTGCGATCGAATTGCAGGCAAACATCGAACTGCCCGAAGACGCACGTGATGCGCTCGAAGCCGGCGCCGACGGCATCGGTCTGTTCCGATCCGAGTTTCTGTTCATGGACCGTGACGAGCTGCCGACCGAGGACGAACAGTACGAGGCGTACGCCAAGGTGGCGCGGGCAATGAAAGGCAAGCCGGTGGTTATCCGCACGCTTGACATCGGCGCCGACAAGGTACTGAACGAAGCGGCGCGTGAAACGCTGGGTATGGGACGCGGCGCTCCGCGGCCCGAATCGAACCCGGCACTGGGGCTGCGCGCGATCCGCTACTGCCTCGCGTATCCGGAGCTGTTTTTGACGCAGCTGCGCGCGATTCTGCGGGCATCCGAAGTGGGGACAGTGCGCATATTGGTGCCGATGCTGGCGCACGTACACGAGATCGAGCAAGCACTCGCGTTCGTGGCGCAGGCCAAGCAGCAGCTGCGCGAGAGCAAGCGCAAGTTCGACGGCCGGATTCAGATCGGCGGCATGGTTGAGGTTCCCGCCGCAGCCTTATCGGTGCCGCAATTGGTGCAGAAGCTGAAATTTCTTTCGATCGGCACCAACGATCTGATCCAATACACACTGGCGATCGATCGCGCCGATTCGAGCGTGGCTCATCTCTACGATCACCTGCATCCGGCCGTGCTGCGCCTGATCGCAGACACGATCAAGGGCTGCACCAAGGCCAGGGTACCGGTGTCGATCTGCGGTGAGCTGGCCGGCGAACTGGAGATGACCGAGTTGCTGCTGGGGATGGGACTGCGCCAGTATTCGATGCACCCGTCGCAGATTCTGCCGCTGAAGGAGCGGTTGTTCACGCTTTCGACGAAGGACTCGGCTCGACTCGCAGCGCGCGTGCTGCGCCAGTCCGATCCGGTCAAGATCAAGGCCGCGCTCGAGCGCGCCGCGAAGGTCAGCGCGCAGGCCTAGTGCCCGTAGTCGGTGTCGCCGTCGCCCTTGACGTGGAATACGCGGTAGTTGATCCACGTATGCAACAGAATCAGCGGAACCAGGATCAAAATTCCCGGCAACAGAAAGCGCTGCGACTTCGGCGCCGCGGCCGCCTCGAACAGCGTCAGTGAGGGCGGTGGCAGTTTCGGAAAGATACTGATCGCCAGGCCGGAGTAGCCGAGAAAGAACAGCGCAATGCAGAGGATGAATGGCACGGCGCTCGGCGCTTTCTTGACTGCGCGATACGCACCCCAAGCGCACGCGGCCGTCAGCAGCGGCACCGGCGCGAAAGCAAATGCCTTCGGAAAATCGAACCAGCGCGCCGCGATCGCGGGTGACATCAACGGCGTCCAGATGCTGATCGCCGCGATCGCAGCAAGCATGCCGAGCAGCAGCACCGGCATCCAGGCACGCGCCTTTTCCTGCAACGTGCCGTACGAGCGCCAGAAGAGCCACGTGTTGCCGAGCAGCGCGTAGCCGCACAGCAGCGCGACTCCGGTGACGATCGAAAACGGCGTCAACCAGTCCCACGCGCCACCGGCGTATTGCCCACGCTCGACCCTGATGCCTTGCACGAACGCGCCAAGCACAACACCCTGCGCGAACGCGGCAATCAGCGAGCCGGCCGCGAATGCGATGTCCCAGATACGCGTGCGTGGTTGATGCTTGAAGCGAAACTCGAATGCGACGCCGCGAAAGATCAATCCCAACAACATCACGATGATCGGCAAGTACACGGCAGGGAGGATCACCGCGAATGCGAGTGGAAACGCCGACAGCAGAATCGCGCCGCCGAACACCAGCCAGGTTTCGTTGCCGTCCCAGAAAGGTGCGATCGAGTTCATCATCTGATCGCGCTGTGCATGGTCATCGGCGAACGGAAACAGAATGCCGAGACCGAGATCGAAGCCATCGAGCACGACGTACATCCCGACCGCAAACGCAACGACGCCGGCCATCAGAAGGGTCAGCCAATCGGCGCCGATCATGGTGCAACTACCTGGCCACCGCCGGCGATGCGCCAGCCATCGGCCGGTTGCCCAGAGCCGGCGCTTCAGGCAACGCGACCTCGACTGGCCCGATGCGAATTGTTCGGAACAGGTACCAGAAACCGGCGCCAAAGACGGCGCTGTAGATCACCAGGAACAGCACGAGTGAAAGTGCGACGTTGCCCGCCGTCACCGGCGAAACCGCGTCCGCCGTGCGCAGCGCGCCGTAGATAACGTACGGTTGCCGGCCGATCTCGGCCGTGTACCAGCCCGCAATAATCGCGGTGAAACCGAGCGGCGATGTAAGAATCAGCGAGCGCAGAAACCAGCGGCTCGAGTACACCTGTTTGCGTACAGCCAGCACCACCGCGGTTGCTGCGATTGCAAGCATCAGAAAACCGATGCCCACCATCAGCCGGAAGGTCCAGAAAACGATCGCCACGCTCGGCCGATCTGTCGCGCGAAACTCAAGCAGCCCTTGGACGGGTTCGTTCCACGCGTGCTGCGTGATCAGGCTGCCGAGTTTCGGAATGCCGATTTCGAAACGGTTGCGCGCCTCGGCCTGATCGGGAAGTGCGAACAACCGCAGCGGCATCACACCGGTCTCCCATTGCGCTTCCATCGCGGCCAGCTTGGCGGGTTGATGGTCGCGCACGATCAGTCCGGCCATGTCACCGATCAGAATCTGCAGCGGCGCGAGCGGCACGATCATCAGCAACGCCAGCGCCAGCATCGGTCGGGCCATTTCGACAAAGCGATCTTTCAGCAAATACCACGCAGCGACGCCGGCGACGACGAACGCGGTCGATAGATACGCGGCCATCAGCATGTGCGCATAGCGCACCACAAACGAAGGATTGAAGATGATTGCCCACCAGTCGGCCGGAAAAAAAACACCGTCGTGCACCACGTGACCCGAGGGCGTTTGCATCCAGCTGTTGGACGCAATGATCCAGAACGCCGAGATGCACGTGCCCAATGCAACCATCATGGTCGAGATGAAGTGCATGCGGCGCGAAACGCGCTTCCAACCGAACAGCAGCACGCCGAGAAAGCTCGCTTCAAGAAAAAACGCGGTCATCGTTTCGTAACTCAGCAGCGGCCCGATGATCTGGCCGGCCTTCGCCATCAAGCCGCTCCAGTTGGTGCCGAACTGGTACGCGAGAACAACGCCCGATACGACGCCCATACCGAACGACAATGCAAACGCGGCGGTCCAGAATCGCAACAGCCGCCAGTAGCGTTCTTCGCCTGTCCTGAGCCACAGTGTTTCGAGAACGACCAGAAAACCGGCGAGGCCGATCGACAGTGCCGGAAACAGGATATGGAAGGTGATCGTGAAGCCGAACTGAATGCGCGACAGCATCGTCGCGTCGAGCAGTGTGCTGTCCGGCATGCGCTAGAACGAACCTTTCTCGAGCCAGCGTTCGACTTGCGGTATTCGATCGTTGCCCCAGAACACCTCGCCGTCGACGATGATGGTCGGCGCACCGAAAATACCGGCCTGTATCGCCTGTGCGACTTGCTGCTTCAACCGGTCCTTGATCTCGATCTGCTGTGCGCCAACAGCCAGCTCCTCCGGTTCGATGCCGACCCCACGCGCGATCTCGCCGACGACCGCCGCATCGGAGATATCGCGATCGTCGACGAAAAATGCTCGATAGACCGCGTGAATGAAGGGCGCAACGAGTTGGGGCCGATGCTGTTGCAGCCACACGACCGAGCGCTTGGCGGCCAGGCTTGCGATCGGAAACCGGCTGGGCTGCCGATAGGGCACACCGGCGTAACGTGCCGAACGCTCGAAATCGTGCTTAGCGTAATTCGCCTTGGGTCCGTACAGCTCGGTAAGCGGTGCGCCGCCCGATGTCTTGAACACGGCACCCAGCAGCACCGGTTTGAAATCCACGGTGCGTCCATGGCGCGCGGCGACCGCTTCGATCTGTTCCGATGCGATGTACGAATACGGAGACGAAAAGTCGAAGTGAAACTCGATCGGCTTTGGCATGGCGTCCTCTAGGTGATCTGCGCGTAATGCATGCGCGTGCGATACATCATCTGCACCGCGCCGTTTTCAGCGTGCAAATCGAACAGCGCGTCTAAAGCCGTCATCATCGCCGCATGGCGCGGATCGCCCGTGGCCGGCATGTACGACGCCGATCCGACCAGCGCCAGCAGATCCTGTCGCTCGAGCGAGCGTGGATTATCGAACGTGGCGACGACGGGTTTCGCCGGCGCGCAGAATTGGGCGATTGCTTCCTGATCGATGTGACGATGCAGCACCTTGGCGTAATCGGTGCCGTGCGCGCGCAGCAGCGCCTCGTACCCGGCGAGAAACGCGCTGCCAGTCGATTGCCGGTCGTTCCATATCAGCGCGGCCCAGCCGCGCGGGCGCAGGATGCGGCGCGCTTCGAGCGCCGCCGACGGCACGTCAAACCAGTGGAACGCCTGGCCGGCGATCACCATATCGGCTGCACCATCGGCGAGTGTGGTCGCCTCCGCATTGCCGCCAATGCTGCGGTACGCACCGCTCTCGGCATACTGTTGCAGTTGCCGATCGCCCGCGCTGCGCATCGCTGCATTCGGTTCGACTCCGATCACGGCGTAACCGCTGCGCAGAAAAGGCTCGGCCGATAGCCCGGTGCCCACGCCGAGATCGACGACGGTGTCGCCGGGCTTAAGCGCGCCCGCCAGCTGCAGATGCTCGACGATTGATTGTGGATACGAAGGTCGGCCGCGCACGTAGGCGTCGGCACGGCCGGAGAAGCGCTCGGTGGTGTTCGTTTGCATCGGGTTGCTACTGCCCTTCACAAATGCCGCGCGATCAGGATTCGCTGAATATCACTGGTTCCCTCGTAGATCTGGCAAACGCGCACGTCGCGGTAAATACGCTCGACCGGGAAATCGGCAACGTACCCGTAGCCGCCGTGAATCTGAATCGCGTCCGAGCATACTTTCTCCGCCATTTCGGAGGCGAATAGCTTCGCCATCGCGGCTTGCTTCAGGCACGGTTCGCCCTGATCCTTCAATGCGGCCGCGTGATGAACCATTTGCCGTGCAGCCTCGATCTGGGTGGCCATGTCGGCGAGCCGGAACTGCACGGCCTGGTGCTCGAAGATTGGCTTGCCGAAGGCCTCGCGTTCCTTGGCGTACCTCAGCGCCGCTTCGTACGCCGCGCGCGCCATACCGACCGCTTGCGACGCGATGCCGATGCGCCCACCCTCGAGTCCGGACAGCGCAATTTTGTAGCCGGCACCTTCCTCACCGATTATGTTTTCTGCAGGCACGCGGCAGTTCTCGAAAAGAATCTGTGCAGTGTCGGACGCGTGCTGACCCATTTTTTCCTCAATGCGCGCCACAACATAGCCCGGTGTTTTCGTTTCGACGATGAACGCGCTGATGCCGCGCTTGCCGGCCGCCTTGTCGGTAACCGCCATCACGATCGCGATGTCGGCGGTTTTGCCACTGGTGATGAACTGCTTGACGCCGTTGATCACCCAGTGGTCGGCGTTGCGCGCGGCGTTGGTGCGCAGGCCCGACGCGTCGGAGCCGACGTGCGGCTCGGTCAAACAGAACGCGCCGAGTAATTTGCCTTGCGCGAGCGGTACCAGGTATTTCTGCTTCTGCGCTTCGTTCGCCCACGCCAGCAGAATCGCGCACACCGGACAATTGTTGACGCCGACAATCGTCGACGTGGCGCCGTCACCCGCTGCGATCTCTTCGAGAGCGATCGCAAGCGCGGTGCTGTCCATGCCGGCGCCGCCGTACTGCTCGGGCACCGCGATGCCGAAAGTGCCCAGCGCGGCCAGCTCACCGAGTGCCTGCTGCGGAAACGTCGCGCTGCGATCCCAATCGGCGGCAAAGGGCGCCAGGCGGTTGGAGGCGAAATCACGCAGTGAGTCGCGCAGCAGGCGATGTTCGTCCGCGTGCAGCATCACCGGTGGACGCCGAGCACCGCCGCCAGACCATCTGGCCTCATTTGATTTTGCGCGCAGCGCCCGTGTAGGACAGCCAGCCGACACGGCGTTTCAGCAGCACGCCGACGATGCTGCCCGCGACCAGCGCGGCCAGCAGCAGCGGCCCGCCCCCGATAGCCGTCAGGACAAGCACCACATCGCGTGCGCAGCTGAACACGCGATACCCCGGACACCATAGAAAGCTGATGTAAATGGCAAGAGCGCACCAGGTCAGAATAGCGACCGCGAGTGCGCGCGACAACGACTGCTTGATTCCGCCGATGTCGATCGACGCCTTGCGATACAGCAGCAACGCAAACAACATGGACAACAAGCCCGGTGCGAGGATGAATACCCATGTCGGGACACCCGCCTCGCCGGCAAAGTTGCGCATTACCACTTCGACCAACCCCGCAGCCAGCCAACAGCAAAGAGCAAACACGATCGACGCAAATACGGCTACGGGCACATTTCACTCGCTCGTGCGGTCACTTCGATCTCTATTTTCATTCGTGAATCGACCAGCCCGCAGATAATCGCGGTGGCCGCCGGGCGCGCGCGCGCGAAGTACTGGCCAAAAATTGGCGCCAGCTGATCGAACAGTTTCACGTCGGTCAGGTAATAGTGCACGCGCACGACGTCGTCGAGCGTGCAGCCGGCCTGCACGAGCGCCGTCGAGATGTTGCGAAAGCATTGATGCGTTTGCGCCGCGGCATCGTCATCGATCGTCATCGTCGCGTAGTTGAATCCGGTGGTCCCCGCGACATGCACGTGCTCGCCATCGACCACGGCGCGGCTGAAGCCGGCCAGCGCTTCGAAAGAAGACCCCGAAGAAATCAACCGCCGATTTAGAGCTGCTACCACGAAAGATGCTCGCCGCTGTAGCTGATGAATTTGCCGTTCGACGAGTCGTTGGCCGCCGCCAGCACGCGCCGCATGCCTGCGACGCTGGTATGAACGTCGATATCGGCACTGCCACCGCCCATGTCGGTGCGCACCCAACCGGGATGGAATGCAATGCACACGACACCTTGTGACCCCAGCTCGAGGCTGGCTGCTTTTAACGCCGCGTTCAGCGCCGCCTTGCTAGAACGGTAGAGCCAGCTGGCGGTACTCGTCATCAGCGACACGGATCCCATACGGCTCGATACGACGGCGAGTTTGCCACGCGCGGCAATCAGCGTGGGCGCAAGCGCCGGAATCAACTGCATCGGGGCTCTGACGTTGGTGTGCATCACGGCGTCGAAGTCGAGACCACCCGGGGATCGGAGAGCGCTGCCGCGCGGACCGGCAACGCCGGCATTGATAACGACGATGTCGATTTTTTCGTGCGCCATTTTCTCGCCGAATTCGATGACGCCGCCTTCGTCGAGCATGTCCAGAACCGCCGGCTTGGCGCCCAGACCGCGCAGCGTGGCACCCGCCTCCGGGGTGCGATGCGTTGCGATCACGCGATTGCCGTCGGCCGAATACTGCCGCACGAACTCGAGTCCGATTCCGCGCGACGCACCCACGATCAGTACGGTCGACATCTAACGCTCGGCCTGAACTAAACGTAGCGCCAGCGCTGCGAACAGGGTGCCGCCGAGCGCATTCATTACGCGCCGCACCGCGGCACTGGCGCCGAAAACACGCATCCGGTGCGCGAGTGCGACCAGCGCGAACAGAAAGAGCGTGCCGCCCGCGATGAATACCGCACCGAGAAACAGGAACGCGAGGGTTTTATCCGGCGCGTCGGTCGCGATGAATTGCGGTAATAGCGCGAGGAAAAACAATGCGACTTTCGGATTCAGCACGTTGGTCAGGAATCCCTGCCCGAAAACCTGCGCGAAGGAGGCCGGTGACGACGCGCCGAGTGCGGGGATTGCGTCGCGCACCGCCGCGCGCAGCATGCCCCACGCGAGCCACAGCAGGTAGGCAGCACCGAGCCACTTGATCGCGGTAAATGCGAGCGCCGACGCCGCCAGCAGCGCCGCCAATCCGAGCGCAGCCGCCGCCGTGTGAACTACACACCCGGCGAGGATCCCGAGCGCCGCGGCGATGCCGGTCCGCCATCCATGCTGCAGGGTTCGGCTCAGAGTGAACAGCATGTCGACGCCGGGCGTCGCGTACAGCACGAAAGCCGTGACGATGAACAAGGGAAGGTCGTGCGTACCGAACATGCTAACGTTCACGACGACTTAGCCTTGGCAGGCGATTGGGACGCCGATTTTGACGCATGCGGCGCCGCGTAGCGCGAATTGAACCGAAGGTCCTGCGGGTAGGGGAAAACACTCTCGAGTTGACCGGACTGAATCGCTTTCTTGCGCGCGTTCCAGAAGTCCGGCGTCAGCAAATCCGCGTGGTGCCTGACGAACGAGGCACGGATGCGATCGTCGCCTAACAGAAACGCGCCCCATTTTTCAGGGAACATGTCGTGCGCGCCGACTGCATACCAGACCTCGTGCGACATTTCATCTTCGTTGTTGCGCGCTTCGGGCACGTGGCGAAATTCGCACGCGGTCATGTATTCGATCTCGTCATAATCGTAGAACACGACTCGGTTCAGTCGCGTGACTCCAAAATTCTTGTACAGCATATCGCCGGGGAAAATGTTGGCCGCCGCCAGATCCTTGATCGCGTTGCCGTACTCGATCATTGCGCTATCGAGCTCTTCGTCGGTGGCGTGTGCCAAGTAGATATTAAATGGGGTCAGGCGGCGCTCGATGTAGACGTGCTTGATCAGCACCGTCGCATCGTCGACTTCGACAATGCTCGCACAATCGGCCAGCAGCTCGCGCAACAGCGGCGCCGAAAAACGCGAGCGCGGTAGCGTTACTTGCGAATACTCCCACGTGTCCGCCATGCGACCGACCCGATCGTGCAGTTTGACCAGCTGATATTTGGCCATCACCTGCGGCCGGTCGGTGTCTTTCGGATGCGGAATGACGTCCTTGATCAGCTTGAACACGTATGGGTATGACGGCAGCGTAAACACGGTCATCACCAGCCCCTTGATGCCGGCGGCAGCGACGAACTGATCATTCGAATGCTTCAGATGATGCAGAAAGTCGCGGTAGAAAAGCGTCTTGCCCTGCTTGGCAAGCCCCACACTGGTGTACAGCTCCGAGCTCGGCTTGCCCGGCAGGATCGAGCGCAGGAAATCGACGTAGGCGGCGGGCGCTTCCATGTCGACTAGAAAATACGCGTGCGTGAACGAGAACAACACGGTCATCAGATCGGCGGTGAACAGCACGGTGTCGATATAGAGAGCGCCACGTGCGTTGCGCAAAATTGGCACCGCCACCGGTGTGACACGCGTGCCGTTGATTACACGTCCGACGACATACGCCGCTTTGTTGCGAAAGAAAATATTCGAGAGTATCTGCACCTGAAAATCGGGCTCGATATGCCACGGCCGCTTGAATGCGGTTCCGGCGCGGTGCGCATCGATAACAGCCCGCACGACGCGTTGAATGTCGCGCTCGACGTCGTCCCACGGACACGCGAACCCGAAGTCAATGACGATTTTTCGTAGGACCTTTTTCAGTCCGCCAGTCGCCGGGTAATAGCTGCGATACGACGGCGGGTCCGAATCCATGTACTCGGTTGCGACACCCGGCCGCACGAAGATAAAGCGGTTGTGAAAATAGTCGCGGTGCAGAATCCCCGTGCACACCGAATTGAAAAACGTCTCGGCGCACTCGGGTTGCCGGTGGTCAGCGAGCAGCGCCACGAACGCTTGCTTTACCGCCTGCCAGAGCGCGTCACGCTCGACGTCGGTCAGAGAATCGAGATCGAAATTGCGATCGATGGTGGCGATCGCCTCGCGCACGCGTCGATCATAGAAATCGATCCGCTCGCGTGCGCGCTCACGAATCGCGTGCCAGTCGCCGTTCTCGAACAGCGCCTTTGCCTGCTGCGCGACGTAACGGAAGCGCCGATAGTGATTGTCGAAGCCTTCCAGAATCGCACGCGCGATCGCCGCTGGCGATGGCATCGAACGGTCGAAGCTGATTGCCTCAACCGGGGATTCGGATGCGTCCACGCGCGGTTAGCTTGAAGTGTGCCGCGGCGTTAAGGCCAGCCAAACGGCCAGTGCACCAAATGCGCTGCCGAGAAACCAGCGCTGCACCTGCAGCCAAAGCGGACGACGCGCGAACCATGCGGCCAGCAAACCAGCTACCGTAACGAGCGACAAGTCGACCAATGCAGCAGTACTGACTTGAATGGCACCGAGCATCAGGGCTTGCCCCAGCACGGGCCCGGCAACGGGGTCGACGAACTGCGGAAACAGCGACAAATAGAACACGGCGACTTTCGGATTGACTACCGCCGCGATGAACGCCTGCCTCAGCAGAATGCCGTCGGGCACCTGTGCGAGCGGCTGCGGGGTAAACGTGAAACCAGAGCCACGTACGGTCGTGTAGGCAAGCCAGAGCAGGTACGCAGCACCCGCCAGCCTGATTGCATCGAAGGCAAACGGCACCGCCAGCACTACCACTGTCAGGCCGAACGCCGCGAATGTCGCGTGCAGCGACAGACCTGCAGCGACGCCGAACATGGAGAAGTAGCCAGCACGTCGTCCTTGTGCCAGTGTGCGCGAAATCAGATAGAGCCACACAGGCCCCGGCGTAGCCGCGAGCAAAAGCGAAGCGAGCGTGAAGAGGGCGATGCGGTCAGGTGCCAGACCGAGCATTTATCGATTCCATTGGAAGTGCTGATCCAGCACGATTGGACCCCACGCCGCGCTTGGCTGTTCGCTGATCAACCGAAAGCCGTGCTGCTCGTACAAATGGCGGGCAGCGTCGAGGCCGGCGAAAGTATGCAAGTGGACTGTGTCGAATCGCGCGCGGCTGAAGTGCATCGCTGCCGACATCAGGCGCTGCCCCAATCCGCGACCGCGCAATTTGTCGCTAACGATAAACCAGCGCAGTTGCGCCGCGCCGGTCGGCAAACTGCCCGCGTCGATCACGATCGAGCCCAGAACGTGGCCAGCGTCGACCAGCAGCCAGACTCCGTCGTGCGCGCCGTCGTAGCGCTCCAGGAAAGCGCCAATGTCGGCCAGTCTGCCGGCCTCGAACACGACGCCGAAGTCGTGATGCCGTGCGTAGTAACTGGTCTGCAGCGCGCAGCTTTGCGCAAGGGCGCCCGGGATATAACCCGGCACGATGCGCGGACCGCATTCGAGCGGATTCAGCGCGTGCTCGAACGGATACAGCAGCTCGAAGCGTTCCAGGCATACCTCGGCGTCTTCGTGCATCGATCGACCGAGCGTCTGGCACTCGCGGCTGAAATATCGCCAGTGACCGTCCTTCCAGTCACCGAGTGTACGATCGCCTTCACCTTCGTCCCATGCAAACGCCGCATCGACATCGCGAAATGCGCGGCGCTCGAGCCACGTCGTGCGAATGACCGCGCGCGGCGTACCGTCGAGTTCGGTGATGACGCTGTAACCATCAGGCACCGCCGCGGTTTGCGGCAAGGCGTCGGCGGTCCATCCGAGTGCAGCGGTCGCGCGTTTGGGTCCGTGCAGAATGAGTTCAACCAGTTCGTGGGCGAGTTGCGCGCTATCGCCGAAATACCACGCCTGGAACGGCGTGCTCTCGGCAAGCTTTGCCGCGCGACAGTATCCGGCCCAGAAATCGGCGACGCTTTTCGGGTCGATCGTTTTGTCGAGTGACGGGCCGTCGTCTATCGCCGATGTTTCCACACCACGAGCGGTTACGTCGTTTCCGCGAACAGCTCGCGGCCGATCAGCATCCGCCGAATTTCGCTCGTACCGGCACCAATCTCGTACAGCTTTGCATCACGCCACAGACGGCCGGTTGGGTAGTCATTGACATAGCCGTTGCCGCCGAGCGCCTGGATCGCTTCGCCGGCCAGCCACGTCGCCTTTTCAGCCGCATAAAGAATGGCACCTGCGGCATCCTTGCGCAAACTTCGAATCGATTCCGGCGTCGCACGGTCGCACGCGCGGCCCACTTCGTAGACGTACGCGCGGCACGCCGTCATCGTCGTATACATGTCGGCGAGCTTGCCCTGCATCAATTGAAACTCGCCGATCGATTGACCGAACTGCTTGCGCTCGTGAACGTAGGGCAGAACCGCGTCCATGCACGCGCTCATGATGCCCAGCGGCCCGCCGGCCAGAACGGCGCGCTCGAAGTCGAGGCCGGACATCAGCACCTTGGCACCACCGCCTTCCTCGCCAAGGACGTTTTCGACCGGCACCTCGACGTTGTCGAACACCAGTTCGCCGGTGTGCGAGCCGCGCATGCCGAGCTTGTCGAGCTTCTGTGCGACCGAAAATCCCTGCATGCCCTTCTCGACGATGAACGCCGTCATGCCGCGCGCGCCCATCTGCGGATCGGTCTTACCGTACACAACCAGCACATCGCAATCCGGCCCGTTGGTGATCCACATCTTGGTGCCGTTCAGGACGAAGTGACTGCCTTTGGCATCGGCGCGCAACCGCATGCTGACCACGTCCGAGCCGGCGTTCGGCTCGGACATCGCAAGTGCGCCCACGTGCTCGCCGCTGACCAGCTTCGGCAGATACTTCTTCTTCTGCGCCGTGCTGCCGTTGCGCCGGATCTGATTGACGCACAGATTCGAATGCGCGCCGTACGACAGGCCGACCGACCCGCTCGCGCGCGAGATCTCTTCCATCGCAACGATGTGCGCGAGATAGCCGAGCTGCGCACCGCCGTATTCTTCCTCGACTGTGATGCCCAGCACGCCGAGCTCGCCCATCTTGCGCCACAGGTCCATTGGAAATTGGTCGGTCCGGTCGATTTCGGCGGCGCGCGGAGCAATTTCCGCCTGCGCGAAGTCTTGTACGGCTTCGCGCAGCGCGCTGATGTCGTCGCCTAAGTTGAAGTCAAGGCCGGGCGACTGCATTGGCGATGCTCAGGGCGCCGCGCGGCCGTCGGCCAACCGAATGGCGCCGCGCACTACGCGGTAGATGACCCATAGCCACACGATGCCGATCCCGATGCCGCCGAAGATGCCGGCGCCAATCAGTTCCCACGGAATATTTAAATACTGCTGCGTTCTAACTGCGCGTTCGATTTCGAGGCCGTTCGGAATCATCACTGCGAGCATCGCGCCGATGATGACGGTCCAGACGACCAGCCACCACCAGAAGGTATTGATCAACCAGCGGTAGTGCGAAGACAACAGCGCGGGGACGTCGTGTCGCTTCACGTACGCGATCACCACTCCGATCAGCGTCGGCCAGAGTAGAAACAGGCCAAGTCCGTACAGACCGTAGGTAAGACCCACCAGGGTGAATGCCTGCGATGATGGAATCGCTTCGCTTGCGTTCGTTGTATTCATCGGGCGGCTGCAATCGGAAAACGGCGATGTTAGCGCCCCGCGCTACGCTTGACCGATGGTCACTCGCACCGCGCAGTCGGTTCTGAAGGATACGTTCGGCTACGACAGCTTCCGCGGGTTCCAGGCCGAGGTCATCGAGCACGTCCGTCGCGGTGGCGATGCGCTGGTATTGATGCCGACGGGCGGCGGCAAGTCGTTAACGTATCAGATTCCCGCGCTGCTTCGATCAGGCGTCGGCATCGTGGTCTCGCCATTGATCGCGCTGATGCAGGATCAGGTGATGGCGCTGGCCGAAACGGGCGTGCGCGCGGCGTTCCTGAATTCGAGCCTGTCATCGGCCGACGCCGCGACAGTCGAGCGCCGCATGCGCGCCGGCCAGCTCGATCTGGTCTACATCGCGCCCGAGCGACTGGCGACTGAGCGATGCCAGCGCCTGCTGCGCGACGTTGAACAGGGCGCCGGCCTCGCGCTGTTCGCCATCGACGAGGCGCATTGCGTGTCGCAGTGGGGGCACGACTTCCGGCCCGACTACGGGCAGCTCGCGGTCCTGCGCGAGCGCTTCACCTCGGTGCCGCGCATTGCGCTGACAGCGACCGCCGATGTCCCGACGCGCCAGGAGATCGGCCAGCGGCTGCTGGTCGAGCCGCGTGTCTTTGTCGCAAGCTTCGATCGTCCCAACATCCGCTATCGAATCATCGAAAAGCGCGATCCACGCGAGCAGCTATTGAGCTTCATTCGCGAAGAGCATCCGTCGGAGGCGGGCATCGTCTATTGCCTGGCTCGCAACACCGTGGATGAAGTGGCCGCATTTCTGTGCGACCACGACGTCGCCGCGCTGCCGTACCACGCCGGCCTGGACGCGGCGACGCGTTCGTCCAATCAAAGCGCTTTTTTGCAGCAGGACGGGCGTGTGATGGTGGCCACGATCGCGTTCGGGATGGGCATCGACAAACCTGACGTGCGTTTCGTCGCCCACCTGGACATGCCGAAGAGCATCGAAGGCTATTTCCAGGAAACAGGCCGCGCCGGCCGCGACGGCGAGCCTGCTGATGCCTGGATGACGTACGGCCTCGCGGACGTAGTGCAGCAAAGGCGGCTGATCGAAATGTCCGAAGCCGACGCGCTCTATAAGCGGCTGTCAGGCACCAAGCTCGATGCGATGCTCGGATTGGCCGAGGCGGCCGACTGCCGGCGCGTGCGCCTGCTGTCCTACTTCGGCGAGCCGAGCCAACCGTGCGGCAATTGCGACAACTGCCTGGCGCCGCCGCAGCGAGTCGACGCGACCGAGGCGGCACGCAAGCTGTTGTCGTGCATCTACCGCTGCGAGCGTGGCAGCGGCTTCGGGTTTGCAGCCACGCACATCATCGACGTGCTGCGCGGCAAGGCAACCGAGAAAGTCGCAAAGTTCGGCCATCAGCGGCTGTCGACGTTCGGCATCGGCACTGAATTGTCGGAAGCCGAATGGCGATTGCTGCTGCGCCATCTGGTCGCGCAGCACGTGGTCGAGGTCGACCACTCAACCTTCAACGTGCTGCGCCTGACCGATGCCAGCCGCGCGGTATTGCGCGGCCAGCGCACGATCGAGCTGCGGCAGCAAAGTGGTGAGCCGCGGCGGCGTCGGAACCGGCAGCGTGTCACGGGCGCTGCAGGCACAACGTCCAGCCAGCACGACGGTGCGCTGTTCGAAAAATTACGCGCCTGGCGGGCCGCAGTCGCAAAGGAGCACAGCCTTCCTGCGTTCGTCGTGTTTCACGACGGCACGCTACGCGCCATCGCGCAGATGCGGCCGAAGTCTCTAGGGGAGCTACGCACGATATCGGGAGTCGGCGACAAGAAGCTGGCAAGCTACGGCGAAGGCCTGCTGGCAGTGGTTGCCGCCGGCGCATGAAGAAAGCGCAATGAATCCAAATGAGCACGAGCTTCAATATCCGTGGGCCGACCCTCCGGCGCTCGGCACCTGGCAAACATTGCGCCCGGGTGTGCATTGGGTGCGCATGCCGCTGCCCTTCGCACTCGATCACATCAATCTGTGGGTGCTCGACGACGAGATCGACGGGCGATCCGGCTACACACTGATCGACTGCGGCATCACGAGCAAGACCACCCAGCAGGCGTGGGAACAGTTGTTCGACGGCGCATTTGCCGGCAAGCCCCTACTGCGCGTTGTCTGTACACACTTTCATCCCGATCACTTTGGCCTCGCGCACTGGCTGACGGCGGGCGGTGAGCAGGGACGCTGGATGGCGCCGCTGTGGATGACGGCGACCGAGTACGCGTTCGGCCGTTATCTGTCGGCCGGCGGCGGCGACAACATCAGCGGCGAGTCAGCAGCGCGCCACTTTGCGCGCAACGGCATGAATGACGGCGCAACCTTGACGCAGGTTCGTGAGCGCGCTTCTGGCTATTACCCGGGCATGGTTCCCGCTGTGCCGTCGAGTTTTCATCGCATCCATGAAGGCGATCAGATCGCGATCGGGCCTATGAGCGCGAAACGCATCTTTCGCATCATCATCGGCTTTGGGCACGCGCCGGAGCACGCGTCGCTGTACTGCGAAGAAGACCGGTTGCTCGTGGCGGGGGACATGGTGCTGCCGCGAATTTCAACCAACGTCAGCGTGTTCGACCTCGAACCCGATGCGGATCCCTTACCGCGCTACCTGCGTTCGCTCGATCGGCTGTTGCTGCTGCCGGCCGACACGCTGGTGCTGCCGTCGCACGGCAAGCCTTTTTTCGGTTTGCATCAGCGTATCGCGCAACAGCATCGCCATCATGCGGAGCGGCTTGATGAAGTGCGCGCCGCCTGTGCGACGCCGCAGACCGCGGCGAGCATCGTGCCGGTGCTGTTTAAGCGCCAACTCGATCCGCATCAGATGACGTTCGCGCTCGGCGAATCGCTCGCGCACCTGCACGCTCTTTGGTACGAGGGCAAGCTGCGGCGTCGAGAAGACGCCGGTGTGTACCGATTCGACGCGCTATAGCTGCGATGAGAACAGGCCCGCCGCGCGCTCCTTCAGCTTTACATACCAGGGGCGTGCGTCCCACTGTTCGTAGGTAATGCGCCGAGATTTTTTCAAGTCTGCCTCGAACGTTTCGGTCTGCAGCCGCGCGAATTCGGTGTCGTAGACGTTCAAATTGGCTTCGTCGTTCAACCGGAACGAGCGCGTATCAAAGTTGGTCGATCCGACCGAGGCCCAAACACCGTCGACGATCAGCAGCTTGACGTGATACATCGTCGGCTGGAATTCGTGAATCAGAGCGCCCGCCTGCAACAGCGGCCCCCAGCTGGCCCGTGACGCGTCACGCACGAACTCGGTGTCGGTGTGCGTACCGGGCAGAATCAGTCGTACCCGGACGCCCCGCTTCATCGCGCTGACCAGCGCTTCGCTGGTGATTTTATCCGGCACGAAGTACGCCATCGCGAGATCGATGGTCTTGGTCGCGGCGGCGATCGACAGCAGATACATCAGATGCATGCTCTCGGACCCGCCCTGACTCGAACTCTGAAACACTTGCGCATAAGTCTGGCCCGACGCTTTCTGCGCCGGAAAGTACGCGTCCCCGTGCAATATGGCGCCGCTCACTTTGGTCCAGTTGTCCATGAACGCGGCTTGCATTTGCGCGACCGCCGGGCCTTCGAGACGATAGTGGTTGTCACGCCAGTGGTCCGGATCCTGCGCGTTACCGGTCCAGTTGTCGGCGACACCGACGCCGCCGGTGAATCCAACGCGTCCGTCGACCACAAGAAGCTTGCGGTGTGTGCGATTGTTGACGCGCCCAAGGTTGTACCAGCGCAGCGGCCGATACTTTTGAAATTCGACACCGGCCTGCTTCATCATCTCGATCGACTCGTTGTCCATTTTCTGGCTGCCCAGCCAATCAACCAGCACGTTGACCTTGACGCCGGCGCGTGCGCGCTCGGCAAGCGACTCGGCGAAGCGCTTGCCGATCTCCCCGGACCAGTAGATATAGGTCTCGAAATCGATCGTCTGCTGCGCGCCCGCAATCGCCTGCAGCATTGACGGGAAAATACGGTCACCGTTGAGCAGCGTCTCGACCCGGTTGCCTTCGAGCAGCGGCGGTCCCAGCAGAACGCTCATCGAGCGCAGGAACTGCTGGTCGGACACCGGATACAAGTGAATCGGCCGCACATCGATCTTCTTCTCGGTGCGCAGGTTCAAAAAGACTAGCGTCGTGAGTACGGTCAGGACAACGGCGGCGAGGACGGGCAGCACTAGTTTCTTGAATTTCATAAAGGCGCGAGGATAGCGGCCCGGTCGGCAGTCGAGGCTCCGCATGCAAGAATCCAGCCACAGACGCAGAAAACAATCAAAAATGGCCAAGGACAAGCCCGCGCCGGGCGGCGCTCAGCAGGCGCCCGAGACGCTGCTGACGCACGGCGGCAAGGCCGTGATCGCCGGTCACGACTTCGTCAACCCGCCGATCGTGCGCGGATCGACCGTTCTGCACACCAGCGTGGCCGACATGAGAGAGCGCTCACGCCGGTTTCGTAGCGACGAGCCGGGCGCGATCAACTACGGGCTATACGGCACGCCGACGCACCACGCCTTGTTCGAATTGCTTAGCGAGCTCGAAGGCGGCTACCGCAGCTGGGCCGTGCCGTCCGGTCTGACGGCGTGCACGATTGCGATGCTCGCTTTCCTGCGCGCAGGTGATCACGTCCTGGTGTCGGATGCGACTTATGGCCCGACACGCCGCTTCTGCATCGAGACGCTGCCGCGCTACGGTATCGACTGCAACTTCTACGCGCCGGGGTCCGGGCGTGACCTCGAGTCGCAGTTTCGCCCGAACACGCGCCTGCTATGGCTGGAGTCGCCTGGGTCACTGACGTTCGAGATGCAGGATGTGCCGCTGCTGGCCGAGCTTGCACGCAAGCGCGAAGTCATCACTGCAATCGACAACACCTGGGCGACGCCGCTCTATTTTCAGCCACTGAAGTGCGGTGCCGACGTCAGCGTGCACGCGGCTACCAAGTACATCTGCGGCCACTCGGACATGCTGATGGGCACGATTACGTGCACGCAGCCGGCGTGGGCTCCGCTGCGCAAGACACTATTCAATTTCGGTCTGGCGGTGAGCCCGGAAGATGCTTACGTCGCGCTGCGCGGATTGCGGACAATGGCGTCGCGGCTGCGCCAGCATCGCGCGACCGCCGAGCGTCTGATCGAATGGTTGCAGGCTCAGCCCGAGGTCGAGCGCATCTTGTATCCGGCGCTGCCCGACGATCCCGGCCACGCATTGTGGAAGCGCGATATGAGCGGTGCGACAGGTTTGTTCGGGATCGTGCTGAAACCGGAATCAGGCGGCGGCCTCAACAGGCTTGTCGACGCCGTCGAACTGTTCGGGCGCGGCTATTCGTGGGGCGGCTACGAAAGCCTGCTGATTCCCGTGTATCCCGAGCGCAGCGTGGCGCCGTGTGCGTACGAGGGGCGTTTGTTTCGAATCTCGGCCGGGCTCGAGGACGCGGACGATTTGATCGCAGATCTCGGGCGCGGCTTTGCGGCGCTGCGCGCGTCGTGAGCCGCGCGGAAATCAGGCGTCGCCAGCGCGCGGCTTCTGCTTGCGACTCGCCATGATGCTATCGAACAGCCAGCGCGGCATCAGCTTCAACAGCGCCGTCACCCCCGCCATCTGCCACGGAATCGTGCGATAACGCGCGCCGGCAAGAATAGCGTCGGCGGCGCGCCGCGCGAACGCATCGACATCCATCAGGAAGGGCATTTGGTAGGGATTTTTCTTCGTCATCGCCGTGCGAATGAAGCCCGGTGAAATTGTCACCACCTTGATGCGGTGCTTTGCCATCTCGACACGCAAGCTTTCGCAGTAGACGATCGCGGCTGCTTTTGAGGCGCAATAAGCGTCCGAGCCCGGCAGGCCGCGCACTCCGGCGACGCTGGCGATGCCGACCAGCGTTCCGCGGCCGCGCGCCTTCATGCCAGCGATGAAGGGATGGAACGTAGCGGCCATCCCGAGAACGTTGGTGTCCATCACCTTGGCGAATTGCGCGAGGTCTTCGTAAAACTCGGTCTTGACGCCGATCGAAATTCCGGCATTGGCGATCACGATGTCGGTGCCGCCCACCGCTGCATCGAACGCATGGGCGGCAGCTATCAGCGCATCTTTGTCAGTCACGTCGACGATGTAGATGTAGTGCTGGCCCGGCAAGCCGGCGACGACGGCGGCAAGCGCATCGCGGCGGCGCCCCGTCAAGCCCAGACGCGCTCCGCGCTTGGCGAACTCTTGCGCCAGCGCCGCACCAATGCCGCTGGAGGCACCCGTGATGAATACATTCATGTGCGACGGAGTGTGACCCGCTTTTGCTGCCTTTGTACTGCGCCCGTCCGTCCGGCCGCTCCGAAGGCGGGGGCCCAACTAATGTTCGCGGTTCGTCTGACGCGAACCGCGAATCCCGCGAGCAAGCTCGCGGGACCACCGGCGGCTGGGCCGCCGATGTCTGGCAACATGCCCCCGGCATGTCGCTAATCGTGGCGAGTGCACGTGCGACCGCGCAGCGGTCTCGTACACGAGGAGCGTTACTTCTTCCGTTCGCTGCGGGCGCGCTGGATCAGGCTGTCCATCACGACCAGGCTGCCCTCGGCCGAGCGCACCATCGAGGGCGACGTGACGTATTTGCCGTCGATCGCCATGCTCGGTGTGCCGTCGATCTTGTAAGCGCGCCAGAGTTGCCCGGCGCGATTGGTACGCGCCCCGACCGAGAACGAGTTGTAGGCATCCAGCCATTGCTTGCGGTCAATGCCCTGCGTCGCCATGAAGTCGGCGATCTCGTCGGGCTTCAGCAGCGGCATGTGCTTGGTCTGAATGGCATCGAAGACCTTCGAGTGCATTTCGTTGGCCTTACCGAGCGCTTCGAGCGTGTAGTAGATGCGGACGTGCGGCAGCGCTTTGTCATCCCATGAAATGGGAACGCGTCGGTACTCGACGTCGGCCGGCAGCGATTTGATCCACCCCTGCAGGATCGGGTTGTACGACATGCAATGCGGGCAGGAATACTGGAAGAATTCGATGACCTCGACCTTGTTGGCGGACTCGGTGGGCTGAGGCGGCGAAACCGGCCTGAAATCCTTCATTTCCTGCAGCTGCCGGGCCGGCTGAGCCCACCCCGTCACCGGGATGGCGGCAACTGCGATCAATAACTGACGGCGTTTGGTAAACATCGAGCTCTCCAACTTTGAATTTCAGATGACGCAGCAAGCAGTATCGCAAGAGCAACGTTGCTCAGACTCGCGCCGATGACATGGGTTTCCGGGCCTTATTTAAGGCGAACCAACTGAACGTCGATGCCGTTTTCCGCCATTGTCTTGCGAATCCGGTTCACGTCCTCCAGGTTGCCATACGGTCCGAGCCGCACGCGGTACAGCGTCGTTCCGTCCTGCTCGCGCGGAAATACGCGAGCGTCGAAGCCAAGCAGCGCCAGGCGCGCCCGCATTGAGTCCGCATCGTCGGGCGTCCTGAACGCGCCCGCCTGCAACAGGAAGCGCGAATCTTCGGCGGGAAAGGCATTGCCCTTTTCGGCCGGCGGCGGCGCCGCTTTCGGATCCGTGGCCGGATCGGCTTTCGGTGGATCGGGCACCATCGCCTTCGACGGAGCGTGCGTGTACAACGACTTATTCGGGTCGGGCAGCGCGCCGCCGGCGGAAGGATTCACGTTGTCGCTGGCCGGCCGAACTTTGTTGACGAACGGCACCGGCGCATTGGTTATGAACATTGCGACGGCCACCGCGATCGCCAACCCCAGCACCAAGCCCGCGATGAAACCGATCAGGGTGGTGCCGCGCTGCCCAAACCGCATGACTGACTTCAAATTCACATCTGCTCCGGCGCCGACACGCCCAGTAGTTGCAGCCCATTGACAAGGACCTGGCGCGTTGCGTGCAGCAACGCCAGTCTTGCGGCGCGTACCGCTTCGTCTTCGACCAGCACTCGCTCTGCATTGTAGTAGGCGTGAAAATCGGCCGCGAGTTCCTTCAAGTACGCGGCCACGTGATGCGGCGCCAGCTCGTCGGCGGCACTTGCGATCGCGCCCGGATAGCCGGCGAGCCGGTTCAACAGCGCCTGCTCGCGCGGGCTTTGCAGCGGCGCCAGCTCGGTGGTCGCCGTCGATGTAGTCGCGTATCCCTTGTCGGTCGCCTGCGCGAACACCGAGCAAATTCGCGCGTGCGCGTACTGCACGTAGTAGACGGGATTGTCTTCCGACTTCGATACCGCCAGATCGACATCGAACACAAATTCGGCATCGGGTTTGCGCGACACCAGGAAAAACCGCGTCGCATCGCGTCCGACCCAGTCGAGCAGATCGCGCAGCGTCACATAGGTGCCGGCGCGCTTGCTCATCTTTACTTCTTCAGCGCCTTTGGTCACGCGCAGCATCTTGTGCAGCAGGTAGTCGGGGTACCCGCGCGGCACCGTGATCCCGAGCGATTTCGCTGCCGCGCGCAGGCCGGCGCGTACCCGCGCGACGGTCCCATAGTGATCGCTGCCCTGCACGTTGATCACCTTGTCGTAGCCGCGCTGCAGCTTGTTGATGTGATATGCAACGTCGGGCACGAAGTAGGTGTAGGTGCCATCCGACTTCCGCATCACACGATCCTTGTCGTCGCTCTGCGGACCGCCATAGCCATCGAGATCAGCGATCGCGGTGGTCTTCAGCCACAGCGCGCCGCCATCCTCGTAGGTCATCCCGGACGCGGTGAGCGCCACAATCGCAGCATCGACCTTGCCGTCGCGATACAGCGAGGACTCGAGAAAAAAACTGTCGAAGTGGACGCCGAGCGCCGCCAGATCGCGGTCCTGCTCACTGCGCAGATGCGCGACCGCGAAGCGTTCGATGGCCGCAAGATCATCGACGTCGCCGCTCGCGCGGACGGCAACGCCGTCGCGCTCGATCGTCGCCTGCGAGAGGTAGTCGTGCGCGATTTCGGAGATGTATTCGCCGCGATATCCGTTTTCCGGAAACGCAATGACCCGGCCCTGCAATTCCCGAGCGCGCGCCTGCACCGACTGCGCGAGTGTTGCGATCTGCACGCCGGCGTCGTTGTAGTAGAACTCACGCGTCACCTGCCATCCCTGCGCGGCCAGCAAATTCGCCAGCACATCGCCGAGGGCAGCTTGCCGCGCGTGGCCCAGATGCAGCGGTCCGGTCGGGTTGGCGGACACAAATTCGATCATCACCCGCTGCCCTGCGTGCGTGTTGATCATGCCGAAGCAACTCGCTTCGCGCATCACTTCGCGAATTACCTGGTGTCGCGCATGCGTCGTCAGACGGAGATTGATGAATCCGGGGCCGGCCACCTCAACCGATTCGAGTAATGACGAGAACCCTGACGCGGCGCGCACCGCGGCCGCAATGCCGGCCGCTACTTCGCGTGGGTTTTTCTTGCGGGCCTTGGCGATCTGCAGTGCGATGTTGGTGGCCGCGTCACCGTGCGCCTCAATCTTTGGGCGTTCGAGCACGACAGGAATACCTGCCACGCCGAGCTGTGCGCAAGCTTCTTCGATCAGGCTGACCAGTTGTCGTTGGTGCGGGAGAAGCATGCGGCGCTCACTGCGCGCCTAGTCGCGCAACGCCGCGCAGTTTACTTAAGGGCTGCGCCGGCGTGCGGTGGTGCTTTGGTCGCGGTTCGCCCTTAGAATCAAGCGGCAGTGCGCTCTGACAACCATAAGAGGGAGACCATGAACCGACGCCGACTTCTGAAATCTGCTGCAATCGCGGGCGCGTGCCAGGCGCTGCCGCTGCCTGTCTTCGCACAGCAACAGCGCGCCATTTGCTACAACTGCCCGCCCGAGTGGGCGGATTGGGGCGGCATGCTGAAGCTGATCAATCAGCGGCTGAGCATTTCCGTCCCGCCCGACAACAAGAACTCGGGGCAGTCATTGGCGGCGCTGATCGCCGAGAAGGGCAACCCGGTGGCCGACGTCACGTACCTCGGTGGCCAGGTCGGCCCGCAGGCGCGCGAGGCAGGGGTGCTCACTCCCTACAAACCGCAGCGCTGGAACGAGATTCCAGCCGGCCTGAAAGATCCCGACGGATACTGGTTCACCATTCACTCGGGCACGTTGGGCCTGTTCATCAACACTGCCGCGCTGCGTGGCAAGCCCGTGCCGCGGTCGTGGGGCGATCTGACGAATCCCGACTACAAGGGGATGGTGGGTTACCTGAATCCGGCGAGTGCGGCCGTTGGCCAAGTGGGAGTGATTGCCGTCAATCTGGCGCTCGGCGGCACGTACGAGAACCTCGACCCCGCGATCGCCTATTTCAAGAAGCTGCAAGCCAACGATCCGATCGTGCCGACACAGACCGCGTATGCGCGTGTTCTGTCAGGCGAGATTCCGATTCTGTTCGACTATGACTTCAACGCGTATCGCGCGCAATACACGGACAAGGCGCCGGTGCAATTCGTGATTCCGCGCGAAGGCACACAACAGCTGCCGTACGTGATGGGACTCGTTGCACGCGGTCCGAATCCGGAGCATGGCAAGAAGATGCTCGACTTTCTGTTGTCGGATGAAGGCCAGCGGCATTGGGCGAATGCGTTCCTGCGGCCGGTGTTTCCGGCGGCGATGAGCGCTGAGGTGCGCTCTCGCTTCGTCGCCGACTCGGAATATGCGCGCGCGCAGCCGATCGATGTCTTCAAGCTTTCCGGTGTCGCGAAGGTCATCGGCGAACGCTATCGAAAAGACGTAGGGTGAAAAGACTATGAAGCGAACTTTGGTCGCAACCGCGGCAGCGACGATCGCGGCGTTGGCGCTGGTCGCTAACGGCCCAGCGTTTTCGCAGGCTTGCTCTAACCGCGGCGATCTCGATGCCCGCTATTGCGACGAGAACGGCGATTTGCTTGCCGATGTGCCGAAGAACGAGAAGGACTTGCAGGATCCGGCGACGCTCGTGTTTTCGTACACGCCGGTCGAGGATCCTGCCGTCTACGAGAACGTGTTCAAGGACTTCATGGCGCACCTGTCGAAAGTGACCGGCAAGCGGGTGCGCTGGTTTCCGGCCGAGTCGTACGCGGCGCAAGTTGAAGCCATGCGTTCCGGGCGACTGCACATCGCGGGCGTCGCGACCGGGCCGACGCCCTACGCAGTGAATCTGGCAGGCTTTGTCCCGATCGTCGCGATGCAGCGTGCCGACGGCAGCGTCGGCTATACCCTGCAGCTGATTACGCACAAGGACAGCGACATCCGCAAGGTCTCCGACCTGAAGGGCAAGCGCGTTGCGCATGTGTCGCCGTCGTCCAACTCCGGCGACATCGCTCCGCGCGTGCTGTTCAAGCAGCTTGGCATCGAGCCCGGCAAGGACTACGAGGTCATCTACTCTGGCAAGCACGACAACTCGATCATGGGCGTGGTCAACCGTGACTACGACGCCGCGCCGATTGCGTCGACCGTGGCCGAGCGGATGCAGGCGCGCGGAATGTTCAAGGCGGACACGTTGCGCGTCGTGTACGAATCGGCGCCGTTTCCACGCACTGCGTTCGGTGTTGCACACAACTTGAAACCCGAATTGCAGGCGAAGATCAAGCAGGCCTTCCTGACGTTCGACTTTAAGAATTCGAAACTTGCCAGCGAGTTCAAGGACACCGAGCGTTTCGGGCCAATCGAATATAAGAGTGCCTGGAAAGATGTGCGCCTGATCCAGGGCGCGACCGGTATCCGCTACACGCAGGAAAACCTGTCGAAGCTGGGCACCAAGGCGGAGTAATTGGTGGCGCGCGCCCCCCAGGAGCGTGCAAGCGCTCCTACGGCTGATCGCGTACGCCTCTCAGTCGAGCAGCTGATCAAGGTCTATTCCACCGGCAAGCGCGCGCTTGACGGCATTGACTTTGCGATTCGTGGGCCGGAATTGGTCGCGATAGTCGGCTCCTCGGGCGCGGGCAAGAGCACATTTATCCGCTGTATCAACCGGCTAGTGGAACCGACCTCGGGACGCGTGCGGCTCGACGGCGAGGATATCGTCGCGCTCGATCGCGCGGAGCTGCGCGCCGCACGCCGTCGCATCGGCATGATCTTTCAGGAATTCAACCTGGTCGAGAGGTTGACGGTGATGGAGAACGTGCTGGCCGGTCGGCTCGGCTACGTGGGTTTCGTCGACGCGTTTCGCCGGCGGTTTGCGGCAGACGATATTGCGGCCGCGTTCGAATTGCTCAATCGGGTGGGGCTCGAAGGTTTTCAGGACCGGCGTGCCGACGCGCTGTCCGGCGGTCAGCGCCAGCGAGTCGGCATTGCGCGCGCGTTGATGCAGCGTCCCGATCTGCTGCTGGTCGACGAACCCACCGCGAGCCTTGATCCGAAGACGGCGCGCCAGATCATGCGGCTGATCAAGGAACTTGCTACGGAGCGCAGCACGCCGGCGATCGTCAACCTGCACGACGTCGCGCTGGCGCGCGAGTTTGCCGACCGCATCGTGGGCTTTCGCGACGGTCGCATCGTGTTCGACAACACACCGTCCGTGCTGTCCGATGCAACGCTGGACGGTATCTACGGGGGCGAAGACTGGCATCGGCACGATGACGAGGATGCAGTGGCATGAGCGCTGCTGCCGCACGCGCGTATCACTGGCACCCTTCGACAGTGTTCGGCAGCAAGGCGCGCCAGCGGATCGCGCTCGGGGTGTTCGCGCTCTACTGCATCTGGTCGATCCACGACTTGCCGATTGATTACGCGCGGGTTGCGCGCGGCGTGCCGCGCGCACTCGACATGCTCGCGCGCATGTGGCCACCGGACTTCGGGCGCTGGCAGCTGCTGCTGGATGGGATGCTCGAAAGCATCCAGATGGCGATCGCCTCGAGCGTTCTCGGCGCGATCCTGTGCGTGCCGCTCGCGCTGTGCGCAGCGCGCAACCTGGCGCCGACGCTGGTTTATGCGGTCGCGCGCGGCGTGATCGTCATCGGGCGCACGTTCCACGAGGTGATCGTCGCGATCCTGTTCGTCAAGCTGTTCGGCTTCGGTGCCGTTGCCGGGCTGTTAACGCTCGCGTTTTCTTCGGCGGTGTTTCTCGCCAAGATGATCGCGGAAGACATCGAAAACATTCGTCCGGGACCGGTGGAAGCGGTGCGCGCGACCGGAGCGCCCTTTGGCCAGGTCGTGCTGTTCGCAGTGCTGCCGCAGGTCGTCGTGCGCACGCTGGGCGTATTCATCTATCGCGTCGACGCCAACCTGCGGCATTCGACGGTGATCGGCATCGTCGGTGCCGGCGGAATCGGTCAGACGCTGTCGGCGTCGTTCTCGCGCTACGACTACGACTTCAGCGCGGCGATTCTGATCTCGATCGCGCTGCTGGTCGCGTTCGGTGAATGGTTCAGCGACTGGGTACGGCGCAAGCTGCGATGAACGCGCTCCGGCACGACACTCCGCGCACCTGGCAGCGGCGCTCGCTCGGGCAGACGCTGCGCGCGTGGTGTTGGTTCGCGGGCGCCGCGCTCGCCGCCGCATGGTCGGTGTCGGCGCTCGACATCGAATGGGCGTTTTTCGCCGATGCGCACGTGCAGGCCGCCGACCTGATCGGGCGCATGTGGCCGCCGCGCTGGGCGTACCTGCCGACGATTCTGCGGCCGCTGATCGAGACGATCCACATTGCCACGCTGGGGACGGCGATCGCGGTTGTGCTCGCGCTGCCGGTGGCGTTCCTCGCTGCGCGCAATACCACCGCGAACCAATTTACGTGGCTGATCGGACGCGGAATTCTGGTCGGCTCACGCTCGGTTAACACGGTAATTTGGGGGCTCGTGTTCGTCGCGATCTTCGGCCCAGGGCCGGTGGCAGGCATCTGCGCGGTCGCTGCGCGTTCGGTCGGATTTCTCGCCAAGATCGTCGCCGAGGCGATCGAGGAAGTTCACATTGGGCAAGTCGAGGCGATTGCGGCAACCGGCGCGAAGACGTCGCAGGTGTGGCTGATGGCGATCCTGCCGCAGGTGCTGCCCGTGCTGATCGGCACGTCGGCGTATCGCTGGGACATCAACGTGCGCGAGTCGAGCGTGCTGGGCTTCGTCGGCGCCGGTGGCATCGGCCTGTATCTGTACGCGTCGATCAATCAATTTGCATGGCCGCAGGTGCTGGTGATCCTGATCGCGACGTCGGTCATCGTGCTGGCGAGCGAAGCGGCGTCGGCATGGGTGCGCGCGAGGATCACGTGATGCACACGGCAAGCGGCGCGGGGCCCACGCGCATGGTTGCCGGCGTCGCCGCGCTCGCTGCGCGCTACGACGGCTTCCTGCTCGACCAGTGGGGCGTGCTGCACGACGGCGCGCGCGCGCTGCCCGGTGCGCTTGCGTGTCTCGCGGCGCTGCGCCATGCTGGCAAGAAGATCGTCATTCTTTCCAATTCGGGTCGGACCAGCGACGAGAACGCTCTGCTGATGCGCCGCTTCGGTATCGAGCACCCGTTGTATGACGACCTGATTACAGCAGGCGACGACGCTCGCCATGCATTTCGCTTTCGTCCCGATGCGTTCTATCGCGCACTTGGCGGACGCTGCGTAGTCGTCGCGCGACAAAGCGACCTGTCGCTCGTCGAGAACTTTGGGCTCGAGTCGGTCGCGCGTGTCGAGGACGCTGATCTTGTGCTGGTGTTGAGTCTCGATTCCCCGGCACGCGGCGTGAGCGACTACGAACCGATGCTGCGCGCGGCATGCGCGCGCGGCCTGCCAATGGTGTGCGCCAATCCGGACCTGACGCGAGTCACACCCGACGCGATTCTTGAAGCGCCGGGCGCAGTGGCCAAGCGCTACGAAGCGCTGGGCGGCACAGTCCGGTATCACGGCAAACCCGACCCCGGCATTTATGCAAGCTGTCTCGCCGCCTTCGAGCAATTCGGCGTGCCCCGGCGCGAACAGGTCATTGCGGTGGGCGATTCGATGGCGCATGACGTGGCGGGTGCGCAGTCGGTGGGTCTGGCGAGTGCACTGGTGGCGGCGGGTATCCACCGCGAGGCGCTGGGTGTTGAAGACGGACGTCTGCCGAGCGCCGAGCGCTGGGCCGCGTTTGCGTCAACTGCTGCCGCTCAACCAGACTATGTGATCCCCGCCTTCATATGGTGACCCGGCATACTGCAGCGTCGCGTGGTGGGCTCAAAAGTTTGCGTCGATTCGCATTTGATGGTGAGGCTCGAATTCTGTTGTGGCTGCTACTGCCGGCGGCGATCGTCTTCATCGCCTTTTTTCTGCTTCCGCTGGGCAATCTGTTTCTGATCGGCGGCTCCGGTGCGCGTGGGTGGGGCGCGTACACGGCGGTGTTGACTGATCCGCAGTATCTGCGCAGCCTGCTATCGACGATTGCGCTAGCGGCGGCGACGACCGCGGCAACATTGTTTATTTCGGGCATCACCGGCGTGTTCCTGACGCGTGCACGCTTTCGCGGGCGCGCTCTGCTGGCGGCGCTGCTGACACTGCCGCTCGCGTTTCCCGGCGTGGTGATCGGTTTCATGGTGATCATGCTGGCCGGGCGTCAGGGTTTGATTCCGGACATCAGCCAACGGCTGATCGGCGAGCGAATCGTGTTCGCCTATTCGATGGCGGGGTTGTTCCTCGGCTATCTGTATTTTTCGATTCCACGCACGATCCTGACGGTGATGGCCGCGGCCGAAAAGCTCGATCTGCGGCTGGAGGAGGCGGCGCGCTCGCTCGGCGCGGGGCCGTTGCGTGTTGTCAGCGACGTGATCGTTCCGGAGCTGAAGCCCGCGCTGTTGTCTGCCGGTGCGATCTGCTTTGCCACCGCGATGGGTGCGTTCGGCACCGCGTTCACGCTGGCGACCCGCATCAACGTGCTGCCGATGGTGATCTATACCGAGTTCACGCTGCAGGCGAATGTCGCAACTGCCGCGGCGCTTTCGTTCGTGCTCGGTGCGCTGACATGGGCGGTGCTGGCGACGGTGCGCACCGCGGCGGGCACCACGGTCGCTGCAGCGGGATGATGCAATGAGCACAATGCGGCGCTCGCTCTGGTTCTGGCCGCTGCTCGCATTCACGATCTTTGTCTGCGCGTTTCTGATTGTTCCGGTCGGCATGTCGATGCTGGCCGGCGTGACGCGCAACTACTTCATCGGCATCAACAGCGGTCTGACGCTCGATTGGGTGATCAAGGTCTGGACCGACTACCGGCACACGATCGTGCTATCGATTCAGATTGCATTGGCTTGCCTCGCATGCACGTTGCTGCTCGGGGTGCCTGCCGCCTACGCGCTGGCGCGCGCCAACAATGCGGCGACGCGCGTGATCGAGGAACTGCTGGTGATGCCGGTCGCGATTCCGGGACTGGCGACCGCTCTCGCGTTGATCGTCACGTTCGGCAACTGGGGCGGATTTCGCCGCAGCTGGCTGATTATTCTGGTCGGGCACGTGTTGTTCACACTGCCGTTCATGGTGCGCAGCGTGCTCGCAGTGCTGGCGTCGATCGATCTGAAGTCGCTCGAAGAAGGCGCGCGCAGCCTCGGCGCCAACTTCACACAGCGATTTTTCGGCATCGTGCTGCCGAACTGCCGTGCCGGCATCGTCGCCGGTTCGCTGATGGTGGTGACGCTGTCGATCGGCGAATTCAACATGACACTGCTGCTGCATACGCCGCTGACGCCGACGTTGCCGGTCGGGCTGGCCGATGCCTACGCATCACTGCGCCTCGAAGTCGGCTCCGCGTACACGTTGATCTTTTTCGTCATCATCATTCCGTTGCTGATCGCGCTTCAATGGGCTTCGCAGCCGGTGAATTTGGCGCGATCCGCGCAGGAACGTAAGCCTGCATGAGCGGCATTCCGATTCAAGTCCGCCGCTGCGGAAAAACATTCGATGACGGCACGCGCGCGCTCGAGCCGATCGATCTGGAGATCGCCGCCGGCGAGACGATCGTTCTGCTGGGTCCTTCGGGCTGCGGCAAGACCACCACGCTGCGCATCATTGCCGGGCTCGAGTCGCCCGATACCGGTGGCCGGGTGCTGTTCGATGGCGCCGACGTAACACCGGTGCCAATCGAGAAACGCAATGTTGGTATGGTGTTTCAAAGTTATGCGCTGTTTCCCAACATGACGGTGGCCGGCAACGTCGAGTACGGCTTGAAGGTACGTGGCATGGCGACGGAGCAACGCAGTGCACGCGTCAAGGAAATGCTGGCGATGATGCATATCGAGCCGCTGGCGCAACGCCGGATCGACCAGCTCTCCGGCGGCCAGCGGCAGCGGGTCGCGTTGGCACGCGCGATCGCGACGCGGCCGCGCGTGCTGCTGCTTGACGAACCGCTGACCGCGCTCGATGCCAAGCTGCGCGACAGCCTGCGCCTTGAGATCGACCGGCTGCTGCGCAGCCTGAACATCACGACGGTCTATGTCACGCACGATCAGGCCGAAGCAATGGCACTGGGTGACCGCATCGCGGTGATGGAGCATGGCCGGATCGCACAGATCGGATCGCCGCAAGACATCTACTGCGCACCGGCCAGCAGCTTCGTCGCCGATTTCATCGGCACGATGAACCGCATCAGCGGCCGGGTGCAAGGCAACACGCTGTGCTTTGGCGGCGGCAGCATTCCGCTCGGTCCCGACGCCGCGGGTGCGGCCGCGGTGATGTTCCGGCCCGAGGACGTGCGGCTGGTGCCGGCGGCTGCCGCGAATTTCAGCGGCAAGGTCGTCAGCAGTTTTTTTCTGGGCGACCATACGAGACTGGTGATCGACGCCGGCGATGGTCAATGGGTGACCGTCCGCGCACAGCAACGCACTCCGTTTGTCAACGGCGAATCGGTGCATTGTGCGATTGAGCCCGCTGCGGTGCTCAACGCCACTCAGCAGTAGGGTTCGAGCGATGATCCTTTGCCAGATCAGCGACCTGCACATCAAACCCGAGCGCAGACTCGCCTACGGCGTCGTTGACACGGCCACGATGCTCGAGCGCTGCGTTGCTCACATCGGCCGCCTGCCGCAGCGTCCGGACGCCGTGATCGCGACCGGCGATTTGGTCGATGGTGGCACCGCTGCTGAATATGCACTATTGCGCGAATTGCTGGCGCCGCTGACGATGCCGCTGTATCTGATGCCGGGTAATCACGACGAGCGGCGAGCGCTGCGCCAGGTGTTTAACGATCACCCTTACTTGCAGTCGACGTCGGCGTTCATTCAGTACACGATCGACGATTTCCCATTGCGCCTGGTTGCACTCGACACGGTGATCCCCGGCCAGGGTGGGGGCACGCTGTGCGACGAGCGGCTCGCATGGCTCGACAGCGCGCTGAGCGAATCCAACAAACCGACCGTAGTCGCGTTGCATCACCCACCGTTCGTGACGGGAATCGGGCACATGGACCGCGTAGCGCTCGATTCGTCGGCCAAGCTGGAGCAGGTCATCGCGCGCCATCGGCAGGTCGAGCGCGTCATTGCGGGGCATCTGCACCGCCCGATCACCGTGCGTTTCGGCGGCACCGTCGCCAGTACGTGCCCGAGCCCGGCGCACCAAGTCGTACTCGACCTCTCGCGCGATGGTGTCGACCACTTCATCATGGAGCCGCCGGCGTTTCAGCTGCACTGGTGGAACGGGCAGCGGCTGGTCACGCATACCGAGTACATCGGCGACTTCGGTCCTACCTATCCGTTCCGCGAAAACGGCAAGCTGATCGACGGATGAAGCGCAGCGAGCTTGACCATATCGTCATCGCATGCGCGAAACTCGACGACGGTGTCGATTGGGTCGAGCGGCAGCTTGGAGCGCGACCGGTTGCCGGCGGCCCGCATGTGGCGATGGGCACGCATAACGCGTTGCTGAAGCTCGGTGCGCAGTCGTACCTTGAAGTGATCGCAATCGATCCCGACGGCGTCGAGCCGGCGCGGCCCCGATGGTTCGCGCTGAACGAACCCGAGATGCAAACGTTGTTGGCTGCGGGCCCGCGCCTGATCACCTGGGTGGTGCGCTGCGGATCACTGGCCAACGCGTGTGCTCGCGTGCCCGACTTGGGCGAGATCGTGTCGATGAGCCGCGGCGATTTTCACTGGAACATCGCCGTGCCCGACACCGGGTCGCTGGCGTGGGGAGGGGTGCTGCCGACCGCGATTCAATGGATGGCCGCCGATGACGGCTCCGTGCATCACCCGTGCGACGTACTCGAAGACAGCGGCTGCGAGCTGGCGCGGTTGCAGTTGTCGCACCCGGCAGCGGTGCTCGGCACGAGCGGCATCGTGGGGATGTTTCGCGAATTGAAGATCATGGGGCCGGTTGATCTGGCACCGGGGCCGAAGATGCTGGCGGCGACGATCCGCACGCCGCGCGGAGACGTCGTTCTGGGCTAGTGCCCGATCAGCTTCAGCACCGGCACCACCGCACCGGTTTCGATGCCTCGATAGTTGCGAATCGGCGGGCAGTCGTAGACGGCGAGTGGTGTGCCGCTCGGATCGTCGACCAGATCGAGCTGCTCCAAAACCTCCACCGTCGCCGCGTGCACCGCGCGCGTGTTGCCGTCGGCGATCCGGATTGCGATGCCGAGCCCCTGCGAGCGCACGCCTATCGTCTGCATGCCGTCGGCGCCGGCCTTGCTGATCCAGTCGCCGCGGCCGCTTTGCATGATCGCGAGATCGGCGCGCCGCGTGCCCGACACTAGGTCCGGGTGATGGCTCATCGCGTAGGTGATCGCGTGCATCTCCGGCGTTTCTTCGGCGGCGATGCGCGCGTAAAGCTGCGCCAACCGTTTCAGTGGCATCGCAAAATTGGGAGCACTGCAGCCATCGATGCCGAGCGCAATCGTGTCGCCTTGCGCGAAGCGCGCTGTGGTCGTGCGAATTCGCTGCTGCAGCGGGTGGCCGCTATCCAGATAGTTTTCAGTCTGCAGCGAGTGCATCCTGCAATACGCGAGGAAGCCAGCGTGCTTGCCCGAGCAGTTGTGATGCAACGGGCTCCACGTCACTCCCACCGGCGCCAAGGTCTGGGTGGCGGCGAAATAACTGGGCGTATGGCAGCCGCATTGCAGCGCGGTCTCGTCCAGACCCACGCGCGCCAGAATGCGCTGAACCACCGCGACGTGCATCGCTTCGCCGCTATGGCTGGCGCACATCAGCGCCAGCTCGTGCGAGCCGAATCCATACCGCGCGAGGCCGCCGTCTTCAACGAACGGCAATGCCTGCAGCGGCTTTAGTGCACTACGGGTGAAGTTAAGCGAGTCGGGGTCGCCGGCCGAAGCCACCAGCCGGCCTTGGGCATCGACGACCGCGATCGAGCCGTAGTGGACGCACTCGGTCGTGCCGCCGCGCGTGGTTTCGACCAATGGAACGTGGCGGGGAATCATTCGATTGTTGTTGTTGGTACCCGTCGTGCGCAGCGGGCAGATCATCCCGGACGCGCGGCCGAAAGACAACTGGCAATGCCGCAATCTGCGCTAGCGGCTACCCAGCTTGGACAACAGCTCCTGCAGTGCGGCGTGGTCGACCGGCTTGACCAGATGAGCGTCGAAGCCGGCGTCCTTGCTCTTCTGCCGATCTTCGTCCTGCCCCCAGCCGGTCAGGGCGATTAGCACCCTGTCCTTGCCTCCGGGCTGCTGGCGCAGTCTGCGCGCCACTTCGTACCCGTTCAATTTAGGCAGCCCGATGTCGAGCAGCACCACATCGGGCTTGAACGTTGCAGCCGCCTCGACCGCCTCGATGCCATCGTAGGCGGCGCGCATTTCGTTGCCCGTCAGCGTCAGCAACATCACCAATGACTCGGCGGCGTCGCGGTTGTCGTCGACGACCAGTATGCGGCAATGCGTTGTGATCGAGGCCGTGGCAAGCAATCCCTCCACGCCCGTCGGCGGCGGCTCGGTCAGAATCGGCAAGCGCACGATGAACTCGGTGCCGCTGCCGACGCCGGCGCTGTGAACCTCCACAGTGCCGCCGTGCATTTCCACCAGATTTTTCACCAGCGTCAGGCCGATTCCCAGACCACTGGTCGTACGCTCCAGCGACGTATCGACCTGCATGAACATGTCGAAAATGCGCGATAGCTGATCGGGCGCGATGCCGATGCCGGTGTCGCGCACGCGGATCACCGCTGCATCGCCTTCCCTGTCGACGCTAAGCCATATGCGACCGCGCGTGCCCGAATACTTGCTGGCGTTGTTCAGCAGGTTGCCCAAGACCTGCGCCAGGCGGGTTGGATCCGCTTCCAGGTAAACCGGTTCGGGCGGCAGCGTAACGGTCAACTCGTGGCCCAGGCTGTCGGACAGAGGACGAGCCGCTTCGACCGCGTGATGTACCACCGATGCCAGTTCGACCGGGCCTTTGCGAAGTTCGATCCTGCCGCGGCTGATGCGGCTTACATCGAGCAAATCGTCGACCAGCCGCACCATCTGGCCGACCTGGCGCTCCATCATCGTCGACGCGGAGCCGGCCGCGTCGACGCCGGTCAGCCGCATGATCTGCAGCGCGTTGCGAATCGGCGCCAGCGGATTTCGCAGCTCGTGCGCGAGCATCGCCAGGAATTCGTTTTTGCGACGGTCGGCTTCGAATAATTCGGCGCTGTACTGCCGCAGCGTGTTTGCCGTTTCGAGCTGCTCGTGAATGTCGGTGCTTGACCCGACCCACATCACGATCTCGCCGTCGGCGTTGCGCATCGCCTGGATCCGGCTCAGATGCCAGCGGTACTCGCCGTCGGCGCGGCGAAAGCGGTGTTCAAACAGAAAGGTCTCGCCGGTGGCGAGCGAGCGCTTCCAACGCTGCAAGGTTTGTTCGATGTCGTCGGGATGTACGAAGCCCTTCCAGCCGTTTTCCTTGATTTGCTCATAGGACTGGCCGAGGTATTCGACCCACAGCGGGTTGAAATATTCGACGTCGCCGTTCGCCGCGATGGTCAAGATCTTCTGCGGCATCGAGTCCATCACGAAGCGCCAGCGCCGCTGGCTCTCGCGTTCGCTTTCCTCCAGTAGCTTGCTGTCGGTGATGTCGCGGATGTTGCACTGGATGACCGTGTGTCCGTTCTCGCGATACAGGTTGCTTACCATTTCGACGTCGATCTGCCGCCCGGAGTGGGTTTGCAGCGGCAAATCGTCGTAGCGCAGATAACTGCGCCTTTGCAGCTCAAGCAGTGCACCCTTGCTTGCATCTCTATCGGCGAACAGCCCGATTTCCCACAGTTCCTTGCCGAGCAACTCGTCGTGCGAATAACCGAGCAGCTCGGCGATAAACGGATTGGCTTCGGTGATGGTGGCCGTTGCGCCGTCCAGAATCAGAATGCCGTCCTTGGCAGCCTCAAACAGCCGCCGGTGCTTGACTTCGGAAGCGCGCAAAGCGTCTTCAATCTGTTTGCGCTCGGTGATGTCTTCGATCGCCAGCAGAATACGTTCGGTCTGCCGGTGCCGGTCTTCGATACGGTGTGCGTTCAGCAGCATCGAGCGGCGCCCAAGCTGTGCGAACTCGTGGTCGACCTCGAACGCTTCGATGCTGGTGTGCTGCGGAACGATGTCCATCAACAGCTCGCGCAGCCGGGGAATGTCCCATTCGCGGTTGCCAAGGTCGTAGATGTGTTGCCCGAGCGTGTTCCTGGGTGTGATGCGGAAGGTTCGATAAAACGAGCGATTCGCGCGCTCGACGCGCAGCTGTCCGTCGAGCACCAGCAGCGGCTCGCGCACGGTCTCGATCACGCTTTCGGCGTAGTCGAGCGCGGTGGCGACCGCCTGTTCGCTGCGCTTTAGCGCGTCGATGTCGACCAGCGTCAGCACCGCACCGTCGACCTTGTTGTCGAGTGTCATGTACGGACGCACTCGCAGCAAATGCCAGCAATCGCGCTGATCCCGCACCTCGCGCTCCTGCTCGTGCAACTCTGTGATCGCGCGCGATGCGAGCGCGGCGAGGTCGAGCCGCACCGAGCGCGCATCGTCTTCGGCGTCGGGGGCAACCAGATGGTGCCGGAGATGGCCGATCGGCCGTCCGATGTCGTTGGCGATCAGATCGAACTGCCGTTCCGCCTGCTGACTGAACCGGCGAATCGTCAAGTCACGCCAAAGCAGCACGATGGCAAGCTTGGCTGACGTTTGCACGTTGACCAGATCGCTGTTCAGGCGGTTCAGCTCGGCGTTGCGGTTGCCCATCTCCTCGTTAATGGTGGTCAGCTCTTCGTTGGCCGATTCCAATTCTTCCTTCGAGGTTTCCAGTTCCTCGTTGATGCTCTGCAGCTCTTCGTTGGCCGACTGAACTTCCTCATTGGCGGCCTGCAGCTCCTCGTTGACGGCCTCGTGCTGTTCCTGCATCGCCTGCAGGTAGTCGCGCGTTTCCGATAGCTCGGTTTCAAGCTGGGCGCTGCGGCGTGAGTCTTCGCTGGCGGCGCGGCGCCGTGCCGCAGACGTCGGCGCTGCGCTCTGCGGAACTTCGGCCGCCGCGTCGGGAGCGGCTTTGCCGGCGTCCTCGAACAGGATCAGGAAGCACTGCTCGCGGACGTTCTTCAGCGGAATTACTTCCAGGTTGACGGCGCGGGTCGTGCCGTTCTGCTTGACGCGAACGTTGTCCTTGCGCACGGCCTTGCTGGACTTGCGCGCCTGACTGATCGCGTTGCGCAACGGCAGCGTCAGTCCTTCGCGCGCCATCTTCACCACGTCGAAGCTCGCCTTGCCCGCCGGTGGTTCCAGGTACGCGCCAGTGGGTCCGCGAAATTGCAGGACCTGCAGATCGGCGTTGATCAGCACGCCCGGCGGCGCGAAACGGTTGATGGCAACACGATCGGCCTCGCGCTGCGCGGCGACCTCCGGGGGGAACCCCGGCGCTGCGTCCAGTGCTGTAATAGCCGCCGCCCGCGAACGCATGCCCGGCGCCCCTTTCTGTTCAAGGGACTGGTTGACGGGCAGATGGAATCCGGGTGTCGGCGCCGACCTGCGCACATAAATCTTGTGCTTCTTGTCGATCGGCTCGTAAAGATCGGTGAAGCCGCCGATCGACTCCGATGCGCCGAGCAGCAGAAAGCCATCGGGCTTGAGCGCGTAGTGAAACGTCGACAGTGCTCTCTTCTGCAGGCCGGGATCGAGATAGATCAGCAGGTTGCGGCAGCTGATCACGTCCATGCGCGAAAACGGCGGATCGCTGATCAGGTTCTGGCGCGCGAACACGACCATTTGGCGCAGGGATTTGTTGATGCGATAGCCGCCGTCTTCCTCGAAGAAGAAGCGGCGCAGCCGCTCCGGCGAGATGTCGTCGGCGAGCGTCCTGGCGTACAGCCCGTGCCGCGCCTTGTCGAGCAGCGTGTCGTTCAGGTCGGTGGCGAACACCTGCAGCTTGCGTAGCTGCGGCGCGTTGTCGGCCGCTTCGACATACGTCATCGCAATCGAATACGCCTCCTGCCCGGTCGAACAGCCGAGCACCCACACTCGGATCGGATCGCCGGTGCGCTGCATCATCAGCTTCGGCATGATGTCGCGCTGCAGAACGTCGAACATCTCCGGGTTGCGGAAAAAGCTGGTGACGCTGATCAGCACGTCTGAATACAGCGCGTCTAGCTCCTTGCGGTTGCCGCGCGCGAAATCGGAGTAGCCCTGCAGCGTGTCCTGCTTGTTCAACACCAGGCGCCGCGCGATACGCCGCTGAATCGTGGTGGAGCGATACAGCGAGAAGTCGACTCCCGAATGGTTGCGCAGCAGCAGCAGAATCTTCTTGTAGCCTTCCTGATCGCGGGTCTCCTCAGCGGCCTTTGCGCCTTTGCCCCCGCGAGTTTTCGTGGTGCCCGGCTGTTTTGATCCGACGCGCGCGGAGCTTTCGTCGGGGCGCCCGCCTGAAGGCAGCGTTGTGGCGTCGTCTTCGTGGGTTGTGGCTTGCGCGCGATCTTCTTCGGCGCGCATCGAGAGTTCAAAGGGCTGGCCCGCCACGTACGGATGCCTTGCAATGCGCGCGAGCTCTTTCGCAATGTCTGACGGCGCCAGCACCAGGTCGACGCAGCCCGCTGCCACGGCGCTGCGCGGCATCGAGTCGTATTTGGCCGTGTCGTTCTGCGCGAATGTGATCCCGCCCTCGGCCTTGATCGCTTCCAATCCGAGCGTGCCGTCTGTTGCCGTGCCCGACAACACAACGCCGATCGCGCCCTCGCGCTGATCCTGCGCCAGCGACTCGAAGAAGCTGTCGATCGGCCGGTGCGGCACGCGAGTGCGCAGGCGCGGCTGAAGCTTCAGCACACCGTCGGTGATGCTCAGGTTCGTGTCGGGCGGAATCACATACACGTGATTGGGCCTGACCACTTCGTCGTTCGAGATTTCACGCACCGGCAGCTGGGTGGCGCGCGAAAGAATCTGCGTCAGCGCGCTCTCGTGCTCCGGGTCGAGGTGCTGCACCAGCACGAAGCCGATCCCGGTGTCGACCGGCAAGGCAGTCAGCAATTGCGTGAATGCCTCCAGTCCACCGGCCGACGCGCCGATCCCGACAATCGGAAACCTCGCGTCCCGGCGCGCGTCGTCGCGCGACGCGTCGCTCTGCGGGGAGGCAGCAACTTGAGGGTCGTGGCGTGTCACGCGGTTGCCGTTCAGCTGGTGTCCGATTTTGCCAGCAATGCACTGGCAAATGGCCCCGGCTTCACGGGTTCGCGTAGTTAACGCTGTCTAGAACGTCGCTCCGGTCGACAGATTCATGAATCGGCTCGATGCGGTCCGCGCATCGAGCTTTATGCGCGGTTACTTGGAGCCGCCGCCGGTGGCGGGCGGGTTGCCGACGCCGCCGCTGGTCCCGACCCGGTTGGTTACTGGGTTGCCCGTCGTGTTGCTGGTCGTGCCGGGCTGGAAGAACTTGCCATCCATCGCTTGCATGTCCTGCCAGGAAACCATGCCCTTGTCGTTGCGCTTCATCCTGTCATGGCGCATTCCATAGAAGCGCACGTATTCGTCGCGCGAAACCCAGCCGTCCCCATTCGCGTCCATCATTTTGAATTCCATGTCCTGCGCCATGCCGCCGCTGGACATGGTTGCGCCGGCCGCGGTGGTCGACATCGCGCCGCCCGTGGTGGCGGAGGTTGACATCGTGCCGTCCGAAGGCCTCGCCATTGTGGCGCCCGAACTGCTGGTCGCCATCGTGCTGTCCGACGTGCTGCTGCGCGTTGTGCTACCGCCCGAATAACCGGGAGTAGACGCGCTTCTGCCTGACGTGTCCTGGCTGTTCATCGGCTCGTACGAACTGCACGCGCTCATGACGGCCGCGGCACAAGCGACTACAACTAACTTGTTCATGATTGTTCCTCTGTCTAGTCGTTAGGGTTACCGCATACGTCTAGACCGGACTTTGTCCGCGCTAACGAGCGGAACATCATATGAGCAAGAACAGGTCCCAAAGGCTAATTCAGTGGACTGCGCCAAAAGACACGGACCGTTACGGATGAACGACGTTGTTGGATGTCGCTGCGAAAATAAAAAGTTTCGACGAGCTTCAAGGAGAGCTTCTTGCTGACGTTCACTGGCGCGTCTGCGCCGATCGAGCCGAACCGGCTTTTCCCCATGGAGACAGAAATGAGTATCGAGAAATACATCTGGCGCGGCCAGCCGCTTCGAATCGCCACCGCGCTACTGGCGGTCGCGATCAGCGGACCCGTTCTGGCGTCCAGCCATCGCGAAGCACCCTTCATCAGCAATCAGCCCAGCGTCGACGGAACCGACCTGTACATGTTTCGCAGTTATGAGACCGGGCGGCAATCCTTCGTCACCGTCATCGCCAACTACATCCCGTTCCAGGACCCGCAGGGCGGCCCGAACTTTTTCGCCTTCAATCAGGACGCGTTGTATGAAATCCATTTCGACAACAACGGCGACGGTAAAGAAGACCTGACATTCCAGTTTCGATTTACGAATACGTCGAAGGGCGCATCGCTGCCCGTAGGTGGCCAGAATGTGCGCATTCCGCTGATCTATTCGGGACCGGTGGCGGGTGTCAATCCGGCAACATTGAACCGACGCGAAACGTATGCGGTTGAAGTCGTGCGCGGTGATCGTCGCAGCGGAACGCGCAGCGGACGCGTGACCAACGCTGCCGGCGGCGCCAACGTTTTCGACAAGCCGCTTGATTACGTCGGCGAAAAAACTCTGGGTGCTCCTGCGGCCTATGACGCATACGCTGCTGCATACACGTACGACATCGCGATTCCGGGATGCGCCACCAATGGCCGCATGTTTGTGGGCCAGCGCAAGGAACCGTTCTTCATCGCGGTCGGCGATATCTTTGATCTTTTCAACTACGACCCGCTCGGCTCACAGACCGGCAAGAACAACGACCTGGAGCAGAAGAACGTCAGCAGCATCGCGCTCGAGCTGCCGATCGCCTGCCTGGTCGCAAGCGATCCGGTCATCGGTGCGTTCACGACGGCCAGCCTGCGCCAAGGGCGGCTGCTCGATCCTTCGCCCGGCACGTCGATCAATGGTGTCGTTCGAAGCGGCGGTGCATGGACGCAGGTTTCGCGCGTCGGTATGCCGCTGGTCAACGAAGTCGTGATCGGCCTTGACGACAAGGACAAATTCAACGCATCGAAGCCGAGAAACGACGCGCAGTTTCTGCAGTACGTGACCAATCCGACCGTGCCTGCACTGGTGCAGAGCTTGTTCCCCGGAGTCACGGCGCCAACGAACTTTCCGCGCACCGACCTGGTTGCCGCGTTCTTGACCGGGCTTGCCGGAGTTAATCGGCCGGCCAATGTGGTGCCTTCAGAAATGCTGCGACTCAATACGTCGACGCCTGCCACGCCATTGGCGACGCAGAGTCCGCTCGGAGTCGCAGGCATGGATGCGGCCGGGTTCCCGAACGGCCGGCGGCCGGGCGACGACGTCGTGGACCTCACGCTGCGCGTTGCGATGGGGGCGCTGTGCGTGCTGACCGGACCGGGCGACACGCTGGGTGTTGGCTGCAACGCCGCCGCCGCTCCGTCAGGCGCAATGCCGTTTACTGATGGCGTGCGCCGCGACGCAACCAACTTCCGGCCCGCGTTCCCGTACTTCAACACGCCGATCCCCGGCTCGTTTAATTAGGAGACGCCATGTTGAACAACAGACAGGTCATCGTTGCGGCAACGGCCCTTGCGCTGACGATGGCGGTGGCAGCGTGTGGAAGCTCGAACGACGACACCGGTGGGGGTGCCCCACCCGCGCCGCCATCGTCCGAGATTCCGCCCAGTGCCGGCACGTCGGCGGCGGCCTTCATCGCGTTCTTGCTGAGCCTTGTCGCCAGCGACACGTCGGAGCCGCTGGCCGTGGGTCCGTTTACCGCGCCGACGGACGACGTCGCTGAACCGCAGGTTATTTGATTGGGGTTCGCATCGGCGCTGCTAGCGCCGATGCGAATTCAAAATGGCTTAGGCGGGTTGCGGCGCAGCGCCACCCGACTTCAACCGAGCCGCAATTTCCTTGCGGTAGCGATTCAGATCCTGCACCGATGTAAACGTGCGCTCGAACAGCAGCGACAGGTTGTGCAGGATGCGCTCAACCACCTTGGTCTCCCATTCCTTGTCGAACTTGATCTGCTTATCAAGCCAGTGCTCGAGCCAATCCGGATCGGGTAGGCGTGACTGCACGGTATCGCGCGGGAATAGCGATTGATTCACGTGCAAATTAGTCGGGTGCAGAGCCTTGTCGGTGCGCTTGGCCGACGCCATTAGTACGCCGATCTTCGCGAACGCGGCGCGCGCTGTGTCGCCGAGCTCGCTGAGCGACTTTTTCATGTAGCGCAGGTAGGCGCCGCCGTGGCGCGCCTCGTCCTGCGACAGCAGCTTGTAGATTGCCTTGATGACGGGCTCGGTGTGCCATTCCGAGGCTCGCCGGTACCAGTGGTTCAGCCGCACTTCGCCGCAGAAATGCATCATCAGTGTTTCGAGACGCGGCGCCGGATCGAATTCGAATCGCACCTCGTGCAGTTCTTTTTCACTCGGAACCAGGTCGGACCGGAAGCGGCGCAGATATTCCATCAGCACCAGCGCGTGCTTCTGTTCCTCGAAGAACCAGACTGACATGAACGCGGAAAAATCGGAGTCGCCGCGGTTATCGCGCAGGAACATTTCGGTGGCCGGCAGCGCCGACCACTCGGTGATCGCGTTCATCTTGATCGTCTGCGCTTGCTCCTCGGACAGCTTGCTGGGGTCGAAGTCATTCCATGGAACGTCAGTTTCCAGGTTCCAGCGAACCGACTCGAGCGATCTGAAAATGTCGGGATAAAGCAATGGCGCCATCGCTTCCTTTCTACTTCGCAGCCTGCCGCTTCAACCATCGCATCAGGGCCCCGATGATAGGCAGCTTCTCGTATAACTCCTCGGCGGCATCCCAATAATCGCGGTGATACATCACCCGCCCGTCGGCTGCAAATCGGATATGACTGACGGCGTGGATCACCTGCTCGTCCTGCCGCCAACGCTTCATCTTGAAGCCGAAATCCCAGGCGAGGAACGCATCATCGCCTTGGCAAACGGCGTGCGTAACGCCAAAGCTTGGCACTTCGACCTGATTGGCGATATGTGCAAATACGCGGCGAATTTCGGCGATTCCGCGGACATCGTTAAACGGATCCTTGAATCTGGCTTCCGGCGTGTATATCTGCACGATCTGCTGCAGCGAGTCGAGCGACAGGTTTTCGAAGAACTGCTGCACGCGCAGCACGCGCGGGTCAATCGCATCGTCCGGCCCCACGCTCGCAGCCGGCGCAACGCTGGCTTCCAAGGTGACCATCCTAGCCTCCGGTAAATCGGCGCACCGCCGCAAAGTAGGCAGGATAGGGCAGATGGCGCAACAACCGCAGCCAGCGGGTAAAGCGCTTCGGATAGTGAATTTCGAACTCGCCGGCGGCGATGCCGGCGAGGGTGGCGCGCGCGGCCTGATCGGCCGCCATCAGCGCCGGCATCTTGAAGTCGTTCTTTTGCGTCAATGGCGTGTCGACGAAGCCCGGGTTGACCAGGTAAACGCCGATGCCGCGCGGCTGCAGGTCGAGATACAACGACTCGGCGAGGTTAATCAACGCCGCCTTGGTCGGGCCGTAAATCAGTGCTTTCGGCAGGCCGCGGTAGCCGGCAACCGACGCCACGATCGCCAGCCCGCCGGCCCGCTGCGCCAACAGCAGCGGCAGCACCGGATCGAGGCAGTTGAGCACGCCCTCGACATTCACCTGCAACAGCTTTTTCGCGCGCGCCAGGTCGAAATCGTCGGCGCGCATTTCGATGTGCGTGCCGGCGACGATCAGCACCAGATCGATGCCGCCCCACGCCGCGCTGATCGTTCCGGCCGCCGCGCGTACCGCGGTCACGTCCGTGACGTCGAGCGCGGCAACGATCGCCGTGCTGTCTTTCGCAATCGCATTAAGCAGGTCGGTGGAGCGTGCCGACAATGCCACCCGCGCACCCAGCCTGATCAGCTCGCGTCCGAGTTCGGCACCGATGCCGTACGACGCGCCGATCACCCACACGCGGCGGCCGCTCCAGTTTTCGATTTTCGGGTTCAGCGCCATCGTTCAGAATTTGTGGGTTCGCCACGCAGCGAATAAAACTGCGCCGGCGCCGAGTTTGAGCAAGCACGGCAGCACCGCGTACGCAAACGCGAGCGCATCCAGCGCGGCCGTGTCGCGCACGCCGACACGGTAACCCAGCATCTCCAGTACAGGCAGCGCGATGCCGGCTGCCAGCGCCAGATTCAGCTTGTTGACCAGATTCCACAGGCCGAAGTACGCACCCTCGCGTGCGCCGGTATGGCCATTGGCGTCTATGACGCGGGCCAGCAGCGCGGGCGGCAAAGCCAGGTCCGCACCGAGCGCCGCACCGGAGAGCACGCAGATGGCGGCGTACGCCGCGAAGGCTCCGGCGCCGAGCCAGTACGCCCAGACGAACGCGATGACCGCCAACACGATACCGATCAGCCACACGGCGTGCAGTCTGTAGCGCTGTGCCAGCTTCATCCACAGCGGCATGCTCGCGGCGCCGGCGACGAAGTACAGCGCTAGAAAAATGCCGGACTGCGGTTCGAGCTGCAATCGGTCGGCAATAAAGAACAGCACCAGCGACGCCGGAATCGCCGCCGCGATGCCGTTGACGACGAAAACCGCGAGTAGCCAGCGGAAGCGCCGCGTCACCAGCGGCGCCATCATCGAGCGCCATGGATTCATGGTTTCGACGGTGGCCGACAACGCCGGGCGCGGCGCAAATCGCACCAGCGCGGTCATCGCCAGGGCCAAGGTCACTGCGAAGACGATGATCAGGCTGCGCGCGCCGAACGCGTACGGAATCACCGCCGCGAGCACAACACCGGTCAGGCCAGCCCCTTCGCGCCACGCGGTGACACGTGCCCGCCCGGCATCGTCGTGCGCGAGCTCGGCACCCCACGCCTGATACGCGATAGTCGCCAGCGAGTAGCCGAGGTAGGCGGCGATCAGCGTGGTGACGAGCCACCCGGTCGCGGCCGCGCTGGTCATGTCAGCCGGGGGCAGGAACATCAACACGAAGCCGGCCACAAGCGGGCCCAGCGCGAAGCAGATCGGGCGCAGGTAGGAACCGCGCTTCTTGCTAGCGTCAACCCACGCGCCGAGCAATGGATCCACGAACGCATCAAGCAGCCGCGCGCCGAGCAGAACAGAACCAATAACCGTCAAGGCTAGCCCGGTCGCTTCGGCATAGAACTTCGGCACCAGGATGTAGACCGGTAGCGCCATCATCGCGAGCGGCATGCCGAGCAATGCATAGGAGCCGAGGCTACGTGTACCGGCGCCGGTTTCGATGCGCGGCGGCACGTCGATAGCGGAAGTGGCGCGCATCGGCGTTTGACTTATGGGGGCGCCACTCGCTGCAGCAATTCGGCGCGCAGCTTAGGCGCGCTGGTTCGGGGGCTGAGCCAGATCGAAAAGAACGCACGGCCGAACGCGGGGTTGTCGACCGTGCCAAGCGCATGCGCATCGCAGTAAAAGCGCGTCATGCCGCCCGACAGGTGAACGCCTGTCAGTGTCTGCCCCGATGCAACGTCGGGAATAACTTCTTCATCTCACGCAGCCACGCCGCCCGTTCTTCTTCGGTGCCGATGCCAAGCTTTTCGATCTCGTCGCGGCTGCGTTCGGCAATTGCTTTGCCGCTTAGATGGCGCACGTAAGTAATCTCGAGTGCGAAACTGTGCGACGCGAAATGGCCGGCGTCGAAGCTCCGTTCGGGAACGTACAGTCTCGCGTCATAGACGTTCAGGCCGAACCACTTAAGTGTGCCGTGTCCGGCGAGCCGCGCAGTGCCTAGCTCGCGTGCGATGTACGTCGGCACCTCCGCCGCAACCGTCGATGGGTTGAGACTCGGTTGCGCAAGCGCCAACGCGGGCCAGGCGAGGCACCAGACCAGCGCACTACGCATGGATCAGCGTGTATTGGACGACGTCGGTGTTTTTGCGTGCGAAAGCTGCTTCGCAGTACGCCAGATAGAACTGCCAGATGCGAACGAAGCGCTCGTCGAAACCCAGCGCACGTACGTCGGCCAGTCGCGACATGAAGCGCCGACTCCAGGTTGCCAGCGTGCGCGCGTAGTCGCGGCCAAACGCGTGTTCATCGATGACCTTGAGGCCGGCGCTGGCAGCCTGTGCTTTGAACGCGTTTGGCGATGGCAGCATGCCGCCTGGAAACACATACTGCTGGATGAAGTCGGTGCCAACTCGGTAGCGTGCAAACAGCTGGTCGGCGATCACGATCGTCTGCACACACGCGCGGCCGCCCGGCGCGAGACAGCGCCGCAGAGCCGCGAAGTAAGACGGCCAGTAAGCCTCGCCGACGGCTTCGAACATCTCGATCGATGCAATGCCGTCGTAGCATCCGTTTTCGTCGCGGTAGTCCTGCAAGCGCAGATCAGCCGCGACCTGGCTGGAATGCAGGCGCGCCGTTCCATAGGCCAGTTGTTCGGGTGACAGCGTCAGCCCGGTGACCTTGTGACCCGCGGCACCTGCCGCCTCCGCAAAGCCGCCCCACCCGCAGCCGATTTCGAGCACGCGCGCTGCCGCCGGCAGCGCAAGTTGATCCAGCACGCGCCCGTATTTCGCGTGCTGTCCACGCGCGAGCGCGTCATCGCTCAACGGCGCGTGCGCGCCGCCGAGTGCGCCACCGAGCCACGCGCTCGAGTACGTCATCGTCGGGTCGAGCCACAGCCCGTAGAACTCGTTGCCGAGATCGTAGTGCGCGTGGATATTCTTCCTCGCGCGCGCCTTCGTGTTTCGATTCAACAGGTGCCGCAGCCGATACGCGATGCGGCCGATCATCGTGCCGTAGAACACTTTCTCGGCGGCCTCGCGGTTATGGACGAAAAAGCCCAGCAGCTGCGCCAGATCCGAAGTCGTCCAGTCACCGGCGATATACGACTCGGCAAAGCCGATATCACCGCTTTTTAGCGCAGCACCGACGACGTTCCAGTTGGCCAGGCGAAGATCGGCGCGCTCTTCGGAGCGCGGGTTGCCGTAGTGCGCGCGTTGACCGTCGGGAAAGACGATGTCGAGATGGCCGTGCTGCAGTCTCTCCAGCAGGCCAATCGCGAGCTTGCACTGCGCCGGAAAATGCGACGTATCGAGCGCGGCCGGGTGGCGAAATACGAGGGTGAGCTCGTTCATTAGGTCCTACCGCGTGACATTGACCGCCGGCGGCGCCGGCTTTGATATGAGCGGAACGCGTTTGAGCCATAGCCGAAAGGCCTGCCAATGGATGCGCGCGACAACGCCGAAGGCGAACAACGGATAGCGAACCAGTGCACGCATCAGGGTCTTGTTTGTCAACGTAACGAGTGCGCCGGACACCGAGGTTTGCAGCAGCGGCCCGACCGCGTCTTCGTAGTCGATACGTCCGATGAAGCGCTTCGGATGTGCGGTAGACGCCTCGCCCAGCATGAAGCGGAAGCGATAGTGGCCGTCGACCGGATAAAACGGCGAAACGTGAAACACCTTGCGCGCGCAGAGCTCTTCACCCCACACCAGCGGCCGACCATCTTGGTGCGCCAGCAGGTAGAAGTGGCGTTCACCGAACGTGTTGTTGACCTCGCAAACGGCGGCGCGCAGGGCGCCGTCGGTACGGTGCGCAAACCAGAAACTAACCGGATTGAAGACGTAGCCGAACAGGCGCGGAAACGTGTGCAGCCACACTTCGCCGTCTGCGTCGGTGACCCCTTCGAGGCGCAGCAGATCGTCGAACCAGCTAAGCAGCGGCCGGCCGTCGCCATGATCGGCGTCGTTGACGCTCAAGACTGCCCGCCGATTGAATTTCAGCCAGGAAAATCGCCCCGGCGTGCGCGCCAGCGACCGCAACGGCAACCGCAGAAACCACGCTGCGTAGGTGAAGCGATTGGTCGCCAAGCGCAGTCGTGCATGGCGAATCTGTCCGAAGCCGATCTCCGGCCGGTGGTCCGCGCGCATCAATGAAGCCCTCGTTCCCCTGCTTTTGTTACGGCTCAGTCTAATGAACGGATGCGTGGCGGCACTGAAATCAAGCGGGCGTTCCACTCGGCGCAGAGGTTAGCGGGGCGAGCGCCGCAGCCACCTCCAGACCCGACTTCAACCCGTCTTCATGGAACCCGTACCCGGTCCAGGCGCCGGCAAACCAGACTTGCCGCCGCCCCTGAACGGCCGGCAGCCGTTGTTGAGCGGCGATCGCCACGCGATCGAAGACCGGATGGCTGTACTCGATCTGCGCCATCGTCATCTGCGCGCGCGGCTCGTGGCGCGGATTCAGGCTCAACAGCAGCGGCGTCCTGAACGGCAGCGGTTGCAGCTTGTTCAGCAGGTAGGTCACCGAAACCGACAGGTCGCCGGCGGCGTTACCGTCATCGCTCAGATAGTTCCACGACGACCACACCTTGCGATTGTCGGGCAGCAGGCGCGGATCGGTGTGCAGCCAGGCTCGATTGGACTGGTAGCGGACGTGGCCCAGGATCGATTGCTCGTCGTCATCGGCGTCCTGCAGCATTTCAAGTGATTGATCGCTGTGGCACGCCAGCACAACGTGGTCGAAGCGATGTGTGCCGCGGCGGCTTTGCACGACCACCTGATGCATTGATGCATCGCGCGTAACTGCAGTCACGGCCTCGTCGACGTGGACGTCGCCGAGCGTGGCGCAAATTTTCGTGACGTACTGCCGTGCACCGCCGTGCACCGTGAACCATTGCGGCCGACCGGAAATCTGCAGCAGGCCGTGGTTGTGGCAAAAGCGTGCAAACGTGGCGATCGGGTAGTCGAGCATCGTCGCAATCGGGCACGACCAGATAGCCGCCGCCATCGGCAGCAGATACCAGCGGCGAAACGGTTCTCCATAGCGGTGCGTGTCGAGAAATTCTCCCAACGAGATGTCTTCGTGTGCTTCTTCGATAATTGCGATGCGAGTCGCGTGCCGATTAAAACGCAGAAGGTCACGCAGCATCGCAATGAAGCGCGGCGATACCAGGTTGCGCCGCTGTGCGAAGACGGTGTCGAGGCTGGTGCCGGCCCATTCAAGCGCGCGACCGCCAGAATGCCGCACGCTCAAACCGAATGACATATCGCTTTTCGCGGTCGGGATCGCAAGTTCGGCGAACAGCTGAATCAACTGGGGGTAGGTACGCTCGTTGTAGACCAGAAAGCCGGTGTCGACCGGGTACGTGAGGCCGTCGAGCGTCACGTCGATCGTGTTGGTATGGCCACCCGGCTGCGCGGCGGCTTCGTACAGCGTTACATCGTGCCGGCCGCGCAATGCATACGCAGCGGCGAGGCCTGAAATGCCAGCACCTACAACCGCAACTCTCATGCGCGGCGAGTGTTGTGCCGCCGGTCGTCCTGTTTTGTGTGCTTTATCAGCGCGTAGGCTGAATGATTGTGAATCGACTCGAAGTTTTCAGCTTCGACTGTGTAGGCAGAGATGCGAGCGTCGTTGTTCAGCGCGAGCGCAACATCCCGCACGACGTCTTCGACGAACTTCGGATTGTTGTAGGCGCGTTCGGTGACGAATTTTTCGTCGGGGCGTTTCAGCAAACCCCAGATTTCGCATGACGACGCATCTTCGGCGATGCGGATCTGTTGCTCGACCGCGATTTCCGCGGCGAGCACCGCGGCGATCGTGATGTGCGCGCGCTGATTGTGCGCACCGTAATCCGAAACCTTCTTGCTGCACGGGCACAGGCTGGTGACCGGCACCACGACTTTCTGCTGGAAGCGGGTCGCCGCACCGTCCGTTTCGATCGTAAACGTCAACTGATAATCCATCAGGCTCTCGACGCCCGACACCGGAGCGGTCTTGGTGACGAAAAAAGGCATTCGCATCGCGATGTGGCCGCTGCGCGCGTCGAGCCGCTCAAGCATCCCGCTGAGCAGGGTCTGCATCGACTTCATCGACAGCGGCTCGGTATGACTCTGCAGTACGTCGACGAAGCGCGACATGTGCGTGCCTTTCTGCTCGGCCGGCAAGCCGACGTACATGTCGATCGATGCCACCGACGCCTGCGGGCCGCGCACGCTGGCAATCAGCACCGGGTGCGTCATCGACTTGACGCCGACACGCTGGATCGCGAGGTCGCGGCGGTCGACGCCGGACTGCACGTCGGGCAGGAACAGGTCGTCCGGTGCGTTCATTGTTTCATTGCTGCGTTGAGCAAGCTTTCGATCTGCGCCGTTAGTCGCTTGTCTGAGGGGATCGTGTCGCTCGAATACGCCGCGACCACTTTACCGTCGCGGTCGATCAGATACTTGTGAAAGTTCCATTTGGGCGGTTGTCCGGTGCTCTTCGATAGCGCGGCAAAAAACGGGTTGGCTGCCGGCCCCGCCACCGAAGATTTGGCGAACATCGGAAACTTGACGCCATAGGTATTGAAACAGAAGTCCGCGATCTCCTTGTTGTCCGTCTTTTCCTGGTTGCCGAAATCGCCGGACGGAAAACCCAGCACGGTCAGCCCGCGCGCCGCGTACTGCGCGTGCAGTTTTTCCAGCCCCTCATATTGCGGCGTAAAGCCGCAGTAGCTCGCGGTGTTCACGACCAGCAGCACGCGGCCTTGATACTGACAGAGCGGCTGCGGCGACTCGTCCTGCAGTTTCGGAAACGTATGGTTCAACAACGGCGGACAGGTCTGCGCCGACGCAGCGGCGGAGAGCACAGAAGCTCCGATGATCATCAGCGTGAAGGCAACGGCTTGCAGTCGTGTGGGCATGTTCCATCCTGCGCAGCGCGCGGGTGTCAACAACCGATGCTAGCGAGTTTGTAATTTGGGTCAACTCGGGTAGAAGGGCGGTTTATTCGGCCAGTTCGCCACCATTTGCGGCGGGCTGCATCATCGAAGGTCATGAAGCTTGCTCAACGAGTCGCCGTCATTACCGGCGCAGGACAGGGGATCGGCGCCGCGTGCGCGCGTCTGTTTGCGGCGCACGGCGCGATGGTCTTGATTGCCGATGTTAACGAAGCGAGCGGCGGGGCGTTGGCCAAAGAGATTGTCGAGGCCGGCGGCGCCGCGGCGTTTCATCGCACCGATGTCTCTGTACGTAGCGATTGCGACGCGTTGGTCGAGCGCGCTGCTGCGCTGTTTGAGCGAGTTGACATCCTCGTCAATAACGCCGGCATCGTTCATGGCGCCGAGTTCCTCGACCTCGCCGAAGAGGATTTCGATCGCGTGCTGCGGGTCAACCTGAAAGGTGCATTCCTGTGCGGCCAGGCCGCCGCCCGCCGCATGATCTCGCAACCGGCGCGCGTCGACGGCCAGCGCGGCGTGATTATCAATATGTCGAGCATCAACTCGGTGGTTGCGATTCCGAATCAGATCGCTTACACCGTCAGCAAGGGCGGTCTGAATCAGTTGACCAAGGTGATGGCGCTGGCGCTCGCCCCGCACGCGATCCGCGTGATGGGCATCGGTCCCGGCTCGATCGCGACTGACATGCTGAAGAAGGCGGTGCTCACCGAAGGGCCGGCACGCGCGCGCATCATGTCGCGCACGCCACTGCAGCGGCTGGGCGAGCCCGAAGAAATCGCGAAGGTGGCTCTGTTTCTTGCTAGCGACGATGCGTCGTACATGACGGGCAGCACGATCTATCCGGACGGCGGGCGGCTGGCACTCAACTACACGGTGTAATCATTTCCCCAGGTCTGACGCTCGACTCTGCGCGCGAGCGCCGCATGCTGCTCACGTTGGCGGCGATCCAGTTCACCACGGTGCTCGACTTCATGGTGATCATGCCGCTCGCTCCGCAGTTTTCGCGCGCGTTTGGACTCTCGACGCAGCAATTCGGATGGCTGATTTCCGCCTACACATTTGCGGCGGCGATTGCCGGCGTGATCGCGTCCGTGGTGATCGAGCGCTTCGAGCGCAAGCGATTGCTGCTCGCGATGTACGCCGGTTTTGTTGCGGCGGCCATCGTTACCGCCAGCGCGCAGAGCTTCCCGCTGATGTTGCTGGCGCGGGCGTTGGCGGGGATATTCGGTGGCGTCCTTTATGGGGTGATTTTCACGATCATCGGCGACACAATTCCGGAAGCTCGGCGCGGACACGCCACCGGCGTTGTGATGACGTCTTTCGCCATCGCTACGGTAGCCGGCGTTCCCCTAGCCCTATGGTTGTCGAACGCATTCAACTGGCGTGCGGCGTTTGTCGTGGTCGCCGTCTCCGGCGCCGTCAATGCATCGATTGCGCGGAGCACACTGCCCAATGTGGCGCGCGCGCTTCCGGCGGCCGCTGAAAAGCGCCACGAGGTCGAGATGTGGAGCGAATTCATGCGCACGCTGACGTACCCGAATCACTTGCGCGCGTTCGTCTTCACCTTGCTGATGATGATTTCGGGGTTCATGGTGATTCCGTACGTCAGTCTTTACATGACTTCGAACATCGGCTTGCCGGAGTCGCAGCTGCCGCTGGTATATCTGGCGGGTGGTGTTGCCACGTTCTTTACGGCGCGCTGGTTCGGGCGCTGGGCGGATCGCGACGGCAAGCGCAGGGTCTATCGCTGGATTGCACTGATTTCAATGGCACCGCTGCTGATCATCACGCACGCACCCGCACTGCCGCTGGCGGGCACCCTCGCGATTGCGGTGATGTTCTTCGTTTTCGTTTCCGGCCGCATGGTGCCGGGCATGGCGGTCGTCACCAGCGCCGCGCGCCCGGGAGGACGCGCCGCTTTCATGACACTGAACGGCTCGGTGATGCAGATCGGCTCCGGCATCGCCGCCACGGCCAGCGGTGCGCTGATTCAGCGGCTGCCGTCGGGGATGCTGCAGCACTACAACTGGGTCGGCTGGATCGCGGTGGCGGCGACACTGGTCGCGATCTGGTGGGTCGGCAACATCGAAACGCTCGATGCAACGCCGGTGCTTCCTATTATCGAAGAGCCGATCAGCTAGCGCGGCTTGCGTCGCGCTTTTCGGCGCGGCGTCGATTTTTTTGCAGGTGTCGATGGAGTCGTCGATGACGTGGCGGCGGCTGCTGCCATCTTCGTGAACTGGTCTTGCAGCGTGCTCCACCAGGCGGCTGGATTCAGCGGTGCCGCGACAACCGCGGGCGTTGGCGATCGCTTGCTCGCCCGGCGGCCAGATTTCTGTAGTGCCGGCGCTTCAATGCGCGCAGCGTTCGTTTCTTCGGTCCTCATCGCGGCGAGTCCGAGCGCAACCTCCGGCGGTGCACTGGGCAGAACTCGCGGCGCGGCGTCAGTTTTGCCGAGCATCGGCGCCAGCATTGCGCTGCTCATCCCCTTCAGTGTCGCGATCGTCGCGCGCTGCACTTCGAGACTTTGAATCGTCGTCCGCAGGATGCCCGCGTTCAGCTCCAGCCATTGCTCGACCGCACGCAGATCGGCAATGCGCTTTTCGAGCTCGTTGATATCGAGCGTCGGCGCAAACATGTTCGGCAGCTGCTGCGGAAAGCGCGCCGCCATTGATGCGAGACTGCCGGGCGTCGGGATGCCGGGCAGACCGGCGAAGCCCCACATCTTCTTCATCAGCTCGAGGCTGTCTCCGACTGGATTGGCGAATGGCAAGTTGCTGCGTTTCGTGATCATGCTGCCTCCGCTTTGCGTTGCAACGGCGTCACCGTCTGGTCTATGGCGCCGAAGATCGAGCGCCCGGCGGCGTCGAACATCTCGATACGCACCTGATCGCCGTATCTCATGAACGGCGTCTTGGCGGCGCCGAATTCGATCATTTCCAGGCTACGCTTTTCAGCGATGCAGCAGTAGCCGCGGCTGCGGTCGACGTTCGACACGGTGCCCGAGCCGATCACCGACCCGGCGCGTAAGTTGCGCGTCTTCGCGACGTGCGCGATCAACTGCGCAAAGCTAAACGTCATGTCGTCGCCCGCGTTCGGCTCGCCGACCTTCAGCCCATTCAAATGAACCGTCAGCGGCCGGTGCACCTTGTCATCGCGCCACGCATTGCCGAGCTCGTCGGGCGTGATTGCGACCGGTGAGAAGGCAGTTGCCGGTTTGCTCTGAAAGAATCCGAATCCCTTGGCGAGTTCAGCCGGGATCAGATTGCGCAGGCTGACATCGTTGACCAACATCAGCAGTCGAATGTGCTGGCCGATCGCTTTCGGCTTCGATCCCATCGGAACATCACCGGTGACGACCGCCACTTCGGCTTCGAAATCGATACCGTGTTCCTGGCTGGGGCAAACGATAGCGTCGTGCGGTCCGAGCAAATCGTCGCTGCCCCCCTGGTACATCAGCGGGTCGGTCCAGAACGATGGCGGCATTTCGGCGCCGCGTGCCTTGCGCACGAGCTCGATGTGATTAACGTACGAAGAGCCGTCGGCCCATTGATACGCGCGCGGCAAAGGCGCCATCACGTGCACTGGGTTGAACGCGAACGCATTGCGCGCGCGCCCCTCGTTTAGCGCTTGAAATACGTCTTCCAGTTGCGGGGCGAAAAAATCCCAGTCGTCGAGCACGGTCTGTAACCGGGTTGCGATCGTCGCGGCGTGCACCGCCAATGACAGATCGCGCGAGACCACGATGAGCTGCCCGTCGCGCGAGCCGTCCTTCAGGGTTGCCAACTTCATCGATCGATCGAAGTACGCATATCCACGGTATCTTAGCGTTCGCAAACCGCGCTCGTGACCGCACGCTTCAGCGGCGAGCAAGTCCAATCGTTCATGTCGACCGGTTTTTCCGACCCCACCCGACGCGGCCCGCTGTTGCGACGCGCCGCATCGGTTTTCGCGCTGGTGCTGACGCTTCACGTGTGGGCGCTGTACGTCTTCTCACAGGGATTGTCGGCAGTGGTTCCCGCGGACGCGACGCAGACTACGTTGTCGGTTTCCCTGCTGACGGCGGCTGCGCCGCCGGCCCCGACGCCCGATACACCGAAGCCGGCACCGCGGCCGCGCGCGCGCAACGCGGCGACGATCCCACCCCCGATCCCTCCGGCACCGGAACCTGCACCGGCACCGCCGGTCGATCCGGCGCCGCCGGACATTCCGCCCGTGCCGCCTAAAGTCGCGCCCGATCCTGCTCCTTCGACAGCTACCGAGCAGACGCCGACGTTGCCGCTCGGCGCGCTAGCACTTCCGACCAAAGGGCGAATCGCTTACCGCACGTCGTACACGCGCTTGTTAGGCATCAAGGCGCTGACCTATGTCGACTGGTCGATTGATCCGGAGAAGGCGACGTACGAGTTATGGTTGCGCACCGTTGATCCTGCCGGGCTGCTCGATTTGAGATCGACCGGTACGCTGAGGTCATTCGGCATCGCGCCCGACAACTATGTCGAGAAGATCGAGATTGCGAACCGCGAGCTGCGCGCCGACTTCGACTGGAAGACAAACGCGGTCAGCTTCGGCGGGCGCGGCGCGGGCCAGCCGCTGGCGTTTAACGAAGGCACGCAGGATCCGTTATCGCTGCAGTTTCATCTGCCGCTGCTGGCGCAGGCGTATCCGTGGCGCTTCTCGCCGGGTTCGGAGGTCACGTTCGCGGTTGCACGCCGCAATGTCGAGCAGTATTCGTTCGTCGTTGAAGGGTTCGAACCGACTCGCATCGACGGCACCGATGTGATGACCTTGAAGATCGAACGCAAGCGCGGGCCCGACGCGAGCCGCCGGGTCGAGATCTGGATGGCGCCCGAGTTTCAGTGGCTGCCGGTGCGGCTTCGGTTCACCGACAGCAACGACGACGTGTGGGACAGCATTCTGGCGCAGCTGCCGAACGAGCCTCCGCCGCCGGAACCCATCGTGCAGGAGCCGGTCAAGCCGTAGTAGGGCGTCCTCCGCTACCTGCGGGCGCTGCCCGGTCGCGCTTTGAGTTACACCTAGGCCGCGCGCGGTGCGATGTTGATCACCTGCGCTTTTGTTTGCCCGCGCAAGCGATCCAGCAGAGCACTCCACTTGATGCGCGCAACTTTCAGGTTGCCTTCCTTGATATGACCATAGCCGCGAATGTCGTCGGCGATGCTGGCGAGCTGGACCGCGACTTCCTGATTCTCGGCTGAAAGACGCCCCAGGATCTCTTCCACCGTCGCCTCGTACTCACCGATTAGCGCGCGCTCGGTACGTCGTTCTGCGGTGTAGCCGAAGACATCGAATGGCGAGCCGCGCAGGAATTTCAAGGTGGCGAGCACCGAGAACGCCGACATCATCCACGGTCCGAAGCGCTTCTTCGCGACTTTCCCTGTGGCAGGATCGGGTTTCGAAATGATCGGTGGCGCCATGTAGAAGTTAAGCTTGTAGTCGCCGTCGAACTGCGCGGCGATCTTTGCGCGGAACGCCGGATCCGAATGCAGCCGCGCCACTTCGTACTCATCCTTGTACGCCAGCAGCTTGAAGTAGTAGCGCGCAACCGCTTCGGTCACGCGCGTCGACTGCAGCCGGTCGGATTCCACTTTTCGTACGCGCTCGACCAGATCGGCGTAGCGCTTCGCGTAGGCGGAGTTCTGGTAACCGGTCAAGAAATCGGTGCGCTTGGCGACGATCTCTTCCAGTGAGTTTGCAACGCGCTTTAGCTCCACAACGTTGTCGGGAAACGCGATGCGCTTGACCATCTCGACGTCGTGCGCAGCCGCGCGGCCCCACTCGAACGCCTTCTTGTTTGCCTCGACGGCGACCGCATTGATCTCGATCGCACGCTGCAGCGTTTCGTACGCGAGCGGAATCCAGCCGCTTTGCCACGCGAAGCCCAGCACCAACGGGTTGGTGTAGATCGCATCGCCCATTAAAGCAGTCGCCAGGGCACTAGCGTCGATGAACGCGCACTCGCTGTCGCCTATTGCTTCGCGCACCTGCGTTGCAAGGTTCGGACTGCCAAACTGCCAGTTAGGATTGCGAACGAAATCCGCGGTCGGCGACTCTGCCGTGTTGACGACGGCCTTGGTCACTCCCGCCTTGATCTTCGATAGCGCTTCGTTGCTCGCGCTGACAATCAGATCACAACCGAGCACGACGTCGGCTTCGCCCATCGCAATGCGGGTTGCAAACAGATCTTCGGGCGTCGGCGTGATCTGTACATGCGAGAACACTGCGCCGCCCTTTTGCGCGAGACCCGCCATGTCGAGTACCGACAACCCTTTTCCTTCCAGATGCGCGGCCATGCCAAGGAGTTGCCCAATCGTCACCACACCCGTTCCGCCGACGCCGGTGATCACGATTCCGTATGCGCCCTGCGCCCGCAGCGAAGGTACCGTCGGCTGCGGCAGATGCGGCACGCTGCCCCCCGCGGCCGACCTGCCCTTCTTCAGCTGCCCGCCCTCAACCGTGACAAAGCTCGGGCAGAAACCCTTCAAGCACGAGTAATCCTTGTTGCAGCTCGATTGGTTGATCTTGCGCTTGCGTCCAAACTCGGTTTCGAGCGGCTCGACCGACAGGCAGTTCGACTGTAAATTGCAATCGCCGCAGCCTTCGCACACGAGCTCGTTGATCACCACGCGTCGCGCCGGATCAGGAAAATAGGTTTTCTCGGCGGTGTTCTTCTTGCGCCGACGGCGCTTCTCTGATGCGCAAGTCTGGTCGTAGACCATCACCGATACGCCGCGGTGTTCGCGCAGCTCGAGTTGAATGCGATCCAACTCATCACGATGATGCACGGTGACACCTTCGGCAAAGCCGACGTCGCTTGGATACTTGTGCGGCTCATCGGTGACGACCACGATTTTCTGCACGCCCTCGGCGGCCATCTGCTGCGTGATCATCGGCACCGACAGCGGGCCGTCGTGCGGCTGACCGCCGGTCATCGCGACCGCGTCGTTGAACAAAATCTTGTACGTGATCGATACGCCAGCGGCGACCGCTGCGCGCACGGCGAGCGAGCCCGAATGGTAGTAAGTGCCGTCGCCGAGGTTGGCGAAAATGTGCTTCTCATGCGTGAACGGCGCCTGCCCGATCCAAGGCACACCTTCACCGCCCATCTGCGTATAGGTACTCGTATTACGGTCCATCCAGATCGCCATATAGTGGCAACCGATTCCGGCCATCGCACGCGAGCCTTCCGGCACGACTGTCGACGTGTTGTGCGGGCAGCCCGAGCAGTAAAACGGCGTGCGCTCGGTCACAACGCGCGGCTTCGCGAGCGCCTTCTCCTTGGCATCGATAATGCTCAGGCGCATCTGCATCCGCGCCCGTACCTCGGCTGGCAGTTCGAGCTTGCCGATCCGCTGCGCAATCGCTTTGGCGACGATCGCCGGCGAAAATTCGTAGTGGGCCGGCAAAATCCAGTTGCCCTGCGGCACCGCCCACTCGCCGCCGTCCTTTTCGTCGAATTTGCCAATCACCCTAGGAACGCGCTTGCCGGTACCGATCCACGAGAACAGCTCTTCTTTCAGCGCGTACTCCAGCAGCTGGCGTTTTTCTTCGACCACCAAGATTTCTTCCAGCCCTTCGGCGAACGAGCGCACCGCAGTGGCTTCAAGCGGCCACACCATGCCGCACTTGAACAACCGAATGCCGATGTCCTTGCAAGTTTGCTCGTCGAGTCCGAGGTCGGCGAGCGCCTGGCGCGTGTCCAGGTACGCCTTGCCGCTGGCGACGATGCCGAAGCGCGCGTGCGGAGAATCGATGACGGTATGGTTCAGCTTGTTTGCGCGGCAGTACGCGAGCGCCGCGTACAGCTTGTAATCAAGCAGCCGCGCTTCCATTTCGAGCGGGCCATCGGGCCAGCGGATGTTCAGCCCCGCGGGCGGCATTCTGAAATCGCTCGGGATGACGATGTCGAGTCTTTGCGGATCGACCATCACCGAAGCCGACGCCTCGACCACTTCGGTCACCGTCTTCATCCCCACCCACACGCCCGCATACCGGCTCATTGCGAAGCCGTGCAGACCGAGGTCCAGATACTCCTGCACCGAAGCCGGATACAGCACCGGAATCATGCAGGCTTTCAAGATGTGATCTGATTGATGAGGCAGGGTCGAGGATTTCGCTCCATGGTCATCACCGGCGAGTGCCAGCACGCCGCCATGCGGGCTGGTGCCCGCTGCGTTCGCGTGCTTGAAAACGTCGCCGCAGCGGTCGACGCCGGGACCTTTGCCATACCACATCGCGAAGACGCCGTCGTACTTAGCGCCCTCGTACATGTTGACCTGCTGCGTACCCCAAACCGTGGTTGCAGCGAGGTCTTCGTTCAGCCCCGGCTGAAAGCGCACGTTGTGTCTTTCGAGGTGCTTCTTGGCGCGCACCGCGGTTTGATCGACGCCGCCGAGCGGTGAGCCGCGATAGCCAGTGATGAACCCCGCGGTGTTAAGTCCGGCGAGCTGATCGCGCTGGTGCTGCAGCATCGTCAAGCGGATCAACGCCTGCGTGCCGCTCATGTACGCGCGGCCGCGGTCGAGTGTCCACTTGTCGTCGAGGGCAACTTCCGTCAGCGCGCGGCGGACGGCTTCAGTAAGGGGGGCGTTCATTCTGGCTCCTGCCAAAAATCGTGTTCTTGGGAGTCGGCCATCCGACGTTCGTTCGCGCGTTCATCCAGGCCGGCGGCAGCATTTGCAGACTCGGCGCCTTGTGAGCGCGGTCGGCGATCGTTTGCTCGCTTCGAGCACTGCGCGAGGGTAGCACCGCGGGGATATGCTCTCAATCATGCGCTGCGGCGTGGCATCCGGTGTTCCCAAGCCTGCTTTCGATGGCCAGCAAATGACGCGATGTTTCCTTCTGTTGGTGGTCGCTTTGATGTTGGCCTCGTGCGCGCATCCACGCCGAAGCTCCGAACCGCAGCAGGAACTGAAACAAGCTTGCGATCGGGGCTCTGATGCCGCGTGTCATGACTACGCATTTTTCACCTTCGACGCGAATCCGCGGGAAGCGGAGCAAACGTATCGACGATTGTGCGAAAAACAACTGGCGCGCGCGTGCAGCAACCTCGCGCACCGGTTGGCTGAGGGCGCCGTTCCCGATTTCGAACAGGCCAGAATGTTTTATGACAAGGGATGCGAGTTGCAAGATGGCGTGGCGTGCCATCACCTGGCGAACCTCTACATCCTGGCGCAGGGAGTCGAGAAAGACGACCAGCGGGCGCTTGCGCTGCTGAAAAAGTCGTGCGGACTGCGCTACGCGCAAGCGTGCTATCGCGTGTCGGTGATCATCCAGCGCGGAAAGCTGGCACCGTACGACGCCGACCAGGCGTTTGTCTACATGGAACGAGGTTGTGATCTGAACGACGTGACCTCTTGTCACGACCTCGGCTACATGTTTCTCGACGGGCGCGGCACGGAACCGGCGGCAGAGAGAGCAGCAGAACTCTTTCGTTCGAGTTGCGATCAGGGACTGGCGCGCGGGTGTGGAAGTCTCGGGTATCTCTATCAGACGGGTAACGGCGTCGCACAGGACTATGACGAAGCTCGCAGGCTGAATATGAAGGCGTGTCAGAGCGATGATGGAGCGTCGTGCGCAAATCTCGGGTTCATGGTGCAGATGGGCCAGGGCGGATCGCCCGATCCCAGATGGGCGGCTCAGTTTTATTCAAAGTCGTGCACTCTCAAGGACGCCATGGGTTGCAATAACCTCGGCGTTCTGATGGCCGACGGCCTCGGCGTGGACCGCAACGACGACGCTGCAGTCCCGCTACTGCTGATTGGTTGTGCCGACAAGATCGGAGAATCGTGCCGGTACCTGGCCGATTTTCACGCCACCGGACGCGGCAAACTTCCCAAGTCAAGCCAGATGAAGGACTTCTATTGCCGCAAGGCGCTCGAGTATGGGGAGCAGGTCATCTGCCAGTGAGCGCGCAGCGCATCACGCCGGCATCGGCAGCCGATCTTTCAACCTCAGCCATCCGCGCGCGATGCGGTAAATCGCCCAGATGCCGAGCACAAAGAAGCCGATGATCCAGATGGCAAACCCGATCAGAACAATGGCCAGGGTGAAACCGAGCACGGCAATGATCGCGGCCATGAGCAGCGCCCACCAGAACGTGCGGATCTGCCAGGCGAAGTGAGACTCCAAATACGTCCCGCGCGCCTCGCCGCGCTTCACGTAATTGATGATCACCGCGATGATCGACGGCCACCCAAAGACGAACGCGCCGATGATGCTCGCTGCGCCGAACGCGCCGATCACCAGGCTCAGCGTATGCAGCGCGTAAACGACGTGTGTCACCGTGACCAGTGAATCGGACGGTGCAACGGCGGCTGGCGCTGGCGGGAGCGGCGTACTCATCGGCAAACTCCGAACGAGACTGGAACGGAGCAGTGAGCATACCTGCTCCCCTTGTATGGCTGGGCTGTTCGCTAGGTCATGAATCCTAGGTTCGGCTGCGAGAAGTTAACCAGGTTGGGCAATATCACCGGCAAGTTGGGATCGGTGACGCCCATCCACTTCGCCATCGTCGCCGCGTACTGCTCGACCGATGTCGTCGGAATCAGCCGGCCATTGCCGGCGTCGGTCGACGTGCTCGGCGTCAAATCTGGGAACGTTCCGTAGATCTGTTTACCCTTGACGCCGCCGCCAACGACGAAGTGGTGCGAGCCCCAGCCGTGATCGCTGCCGTCGCCGTTCTGGATCAACGTGCGGCCGAAGTCCGAAGCGGTAAACAGCGTCACGTCGTTCGCGGTTCCCATCGAGTCCATCGTTGCCTGGAAAAAGGAAATCGCAGCCGCGAGTTGAGCGAGCAGGTTGGTCTGCGTCGTTACCTGGTTCGAATGCGTGTCGAAGCCGCCCAGCGATACCAGGAACACCTGGCGTGCAGCGCCGAGCGCACTTCTGACGCCGATGACTTTGGCAACCATCGCCAACTGCGTGGCCAGCGAGTTGCCCGTCGGCGGCGTCAACGCCGGCGCGCCCGCGAGTGCGGCGGACAGCACTGTGTTCGCGTCGATCGAGCGTGTGTTGACCTTGACCGTGTCGTTTTCGAACAGGTGGGTGCGGTTGCGCGTCAGCACGGTGCGCAGCGCCGAGGATCCCGCCGTAGAGCCATACAGCGCCGGCGTGCCGCCGGTCAGCGCGCTGAAACCCACCGCACCTTGACTCGCATCGAGCTGAAAGGGTTGCGCCTGTTGCCCGCTGAGGAAAACCGCGTTGCCCGCCACGTTGAGGCAGGTGAAGATGCTGTTGCCGTTTTGGGAGGCGAGCAGATCGCCGATGCGGCCACCCCATCCGTACTTGGCGCCTTCCGGCGCCGACGACTGCCACACCGACTGCTGATCGTTGTGCGAAAAAAGTTTGGGCGGTAGCGGATAACCGGGTGTCTGAAACTGCGTGCGCGTGGTCGGCTGAATCAGCGGTCCGACGTTGGAAACGATCGCGCACTTCTGCTGATCGAACAGCGTGCCCAGCGGCGCCAGCGGCGTCGGCAGAGAAAGCTGCAGGCCACCGGGCAGTGGTGTGATCGGCACCAGTTGCGTCAGCTCGGTCGCCTGGTTCCAGGCGATTCCTTGCCGCCCGACCGAGTACTTCGAATAGTTGGTCGCGTCGAACGGAACGACCGTGTTATGGCCGTCATTCGCGCCGTACAGGAAGACGCAAACCAGCGCTTTGTAGCCGCCGGCCGTCTGCGCCGACGCGGCGCCGATCGATGCAAGGTTCAGCGCGAACGGCGCGGCGGTGCCGGCGATCGACAGCGCCGAGGCTTGGCGCAGAAATTCACGGCGGGAAGCTTTATTGGTCATGACGGTTCCTACTTCTGCACCAGATATTCGGGAGACGCCATCGTCAGCAAGATGGCGGTGTAGACGCGATTCGTGGGCCCGCTGCCGGTTAGCGCGATCGCGTTGATCGCCGTGCGCAGGTCATTGCGCAGAGCGGTGTCCATCGTGCCGTACATCAGGCAGCGATTCATCCGGTCGAGGAGCGCGTCAGCGTTGCTCGCAAGTGCGATGTCGCTGGTGTAGTCGGCTCGCACGTCGCGCGGTGCCCCGATGCCGGCACCGGATTGAACGACGCCCTGCATATAGTTCGTATAGCCCGCGACCGAGGTCTCGCCGATCAGCTGAAATTCGGGCGCCACCAGTCCCGCAGCGGCGATCGATGTGTTCGGCGGCACGTATCCAGGGCGGAAGAAGTTAAACACCGACGACGAGCGCCACGGCTGCTGGCCGAGCGAAAACGACGCACTGTCGAGATTGCGGATCGTCCAGTTGCCCGATGCCGATGTTGCTTTGAAGCAGCGCGCCCAGTTCGCCAGCCGCAGCACCGGCTCGCGCACCTTGCCGAATTGCGGGTCGGTGAGCTTGCTTGCATCGCGTGCTTCGGCGTCGAGCAAGATCGCGCGAATGATTGCCTTCATGTCGCCGCGCACGCCCTGGCCGTTGTTTACACACGCCGCGGCGACGCGGCCGGTATAGGCCGCGCTGGGGTTGCTGGTGACTAGGCGCTGGATCAGCTGTCTGCCGACAAAGGGGCAGAGGTTCTGATGGTTGAACAGGCGATCGAGTGCTAGTGCCAGGCTTTGCTCGCCCGATGTTCCAGCCGGAATCGTGGTGCCTAGAAACGTCTTGGCACCACTCTCGTGGTAGTTCGGGTACATCTTCATCGGCTTGACCGTGCGCTGCGGATCTGTGATCAGCGATCCGCGAAACTCTGCGTTCGATATGCCGGTCGCGGCCCAGCCCCAGCCGGTGAATACGCGCGCGAGTCCGGTGACGTCGGCGTTGGTGTAAGTCTCGACCGGAGCGCCGTTGACCAGCGCCGGCGTTCCATCGAGGCTGAGTTGGTACAGCCCGATCGCGAAAAGCTGAGTCACCTCGCGCGCGAAATTTTCGTCGGGCACGGCGCCCGTTACCGGATCGGCCTTCTTGTTTCCCAGGTGCGATAGATAAATGCCCATCATCGGGCTGGTCGCGACCGCTTCGATCAGCTGCCGGTAGTTGCCGAACGCGTGCTGTCCGAGCAAATCGGCGTAGTTGGCGAGGCCGTCCGCGAAGCCTGCGATCGTGTTGTCGCCGCCGGACACGACAGCCAGTTCCGACAGCGCGAACTTGACGCGCTGACGCAGTTGATCGGGCGCGGGAATCGCCTGCTGCCAGAACGAGTCCTGCATGAAGTTGAAGTTGGCGGCGTTGGGACCCGGGGTGAAGTTCGCCTGTACATAGGGAAGATGCGGCGTTGCCGGCAACGCGAACTGCTCGTCTATCCAGGCCGAGAAGCCGATCGACTGCACGCGTGCGATGTCGGCGTCGGTCGGGCCGAACGTCGCCTGCGTCAGGAAACGCGCGGCTTCATCGGCGGTGGGCCCCGCAGGCGGCGGCGCAGGGGCGGGCGCAGGGGCCGGTGACGATCCGCCGCCGCAGGCGGTGATTCCCGCCGCGCTTGTCGCGACCGCTGCAGCAAAGAGAATGCGCGCCGTGTTGCGGGCAAGCTTTTGATCCATCGTGTTCTCCCAATCCATCCGTGAACCTAATTTGCATGCACAGCCGCCCATTAGAGAAGCAGGGTTACAAACGGAAACGCGCGCAAACATCTGTGACGTAATCGCGGCGTGCACACCCTCAAGTAGGAGCCGAAGATGCCGTAGGGCACGGTCGGTCGCGAGCGCCCGCGTGATTCGGTATCGTGGCGGGCCTCTGCACGAAGCTTCCATGACCAACCCGCTTTTGCAATCTTGGGACGAACCGTTCGGACTGCCGCCGTTTCCGCGCGTGCGCGCCGAACACTTTGCACCGGCCTTCGAACAGGCGATGGCCGCTCATCGCACCGAGATCGCCCGCATTGCGACGGCGGCCGCTGGGCCGACGTTCGACAACACGATTGCTGCGCTCGACCGAAGCGGGCGGCTGCTGACGCGCACCGAGCAGTTGTTTTTCAACCTGACTGCGTCCGAAACATCGCCTGAATTGCAGGCGGTCGAGCGCGACGTCGCGCCGAAGCTCGCAGCACACGAAAACACGATCCTGCTCGACCAAGAGTTGTTCGCGCGGATCGACGCACTGCACGCTCAGCGCGCAACGTTGTCGCTGAATGCCGAACAGATGCGCCTGCTCGAGCGCTTTCATCTCGATTCGGTGCTGGCGGGCGCGCGACTGTCCGAGCAAGCCAAAGCGCGACTGAGTGAAATCGTCGAGCGTCTTGCACAACTGCAGACGAGCTTCTCGCAGAACGTACTGGCCGACGAAGCCGAGTGGTGTCTGTGGCTGAACGGCGAAGACGATCTAAAAGGTCTGCCCGACGCAGTGCACGCTGCCGCAAAAACGGCCGCCGAGCAGCGTGGCAAACCCGGAGGGGCGGCAATCACGCTGAGCCGTTCGCTGGTGGTTCCCTTCCTGACGCACTCCGAGCGGCGCGATCTGCGCGAGAAGGCGTTTAATGCATGGGCGCGTCGTGGCGAAAATGATGGAGCGCACGACAATCGCCCGATTGCGCGCGAGATTCTGAAGCTGCGCGCTGAGCAGGCGCGGCTTAACGGCTACGCCAGCTTTGCGGACTATGCACTGGTTGACCGCATGGCCGGCAAGCCGGATGCGGTTGCCGAGCTGCTCGAAAACGTCTGGGAGCCGGCGAAGTCGAAGGTCGCCGAGGAGGTCGAAGCGCTGCGCGCAGTGGCAAGCTCGCGCGGCGAGCCGACCGATATCGCGCCGTGGGATTGGCGCTACTACGCCGAAATCGTGCGCAAACAGCGCTACGACATCGACGATGCGATGGTCAAACCCTACTTCGCGCTCGATCGCATGGTTGAAGCCGCGTTCGACTGCGCGCATCGATTGTTTGGCGTCGAGTTTGTGCGACGGCCGGACCTCGTCGCATATCACCCCGATGTGCGCGTGTATGAGGTGCGGCGCGGCGAATATCCGATCGGCGTATTTCTGCACGACAACTTCGCGCGCCCGACCAAGCGCGGCGGCGCATGGATGAGCAGTTATCGCTCGCAGTCGCGCATCGACGGCGATGTGCTGCCGATCGTGGTCAACAACAACAATTTTGCCAAGGGCGCGCCGACGCTGCTGTCGCTCGACGACGTGCGCACGTTGTTCCACGAATTCGGGCACGGCCTGCACGGACTGCTGTCACAGGTGACGTACGAGCGGCTGTCGGGTACCCGCGTGCTGCGCGATTTCGTCGAGCTGCCGTCGCAGTTGTTCGAACACTGGGCACTTGAGCCCGAGGTGCTGAAACGGCACGCGTTGCACGTCGATACCGGCGCGCGGATCCCTGACGCTTTGCTCAGCCGGCTGCGGCAGGCGCGGCGCTTCAATCAGGGCTTCGAAACCGTCGAGTACACCGCGTGTGCGCTGCTCGACATGGCATTGCATGCGCAGTCATCGGACGATGGCATCGATATCACGCAGTTCGAGAAGGATGCGCTTGCGCGGCTGGGCATGCCGCGTGAAATGGTGCTGCGGCATCGGCTGCCGCATTTCTCGCATCTGTTTTCGAGTTCGAGCTACGCGGCGGGTTACTACGTCTACCTGTGGGCCGAAGTGCTTGACGCCGACGGTTACGACGCGTTTGTCGAGGCGGGCAACCCATTCGACCCGACGGTCGCGGCGCGCCTGTTGAAGTACGTCTACTCGTCCGGCAATACGATCGACCCGCGCGCCGCCTATCGCGCATTTCGTGGGCGCGATCCTGCCGTCGAGCCGCTGCTGATCAAGCGTGGACTGGTCGAACAACCAGAGCCCGCCTAGCGGTACTAGAAGCCGAGAATTCTCACGGAAAACACGCGCTCGATAAACCAAAGCGTGGCGACGATCGCGATCAGCGCCGATCCGACTCCGAGGATCCAGCGCGGATAGCCCGACCAGCGGCGCAGCGTGGCGAGTACGAAAAATGCGCCCGCAACGATCGCAAGTTGCCCTACTTCAACGCCGAGATTGAATCCCAGCAACGCCAGCGCGAGCTCGTTGCGCGGCAAAGCAAGCGGCGCCAGAACTTCGGCAAAGCCAAAGCCATGAATTAGGCCAAACGCGAATGCGACGGCGGCAAGGCGCCGCGTCACGACCGGCCAGAGATTGTTGATAGCGGTGGCCAGAATCGTCAGCGCGATCGACGGCTCGATTACGCGCGCCGGAATATGGATCACGCCAAACGTCGCCAACCCGAGTGTCAGCGAATGCGCCACGGTGAACGCGGTCGCGATCCAGATGACCGCCATCAACGCACCGGTCACGTCGTCGCGTGCAACCCAGCGACGTGACGCGACGGGTCGCTGCAGGACCGCCGGCAGCAACAGGCACAGCAGGAACAGCACATGATCGTATCCACCGGCGATATGCGCGATCCCGCTCGACAGAAAGCCGCTGAACCCGCTTGGCTTTTCGGAGCTGGATTCGGCAGCGGCCAGCGCTATTGCCGCTCCGGGTTCGACGATGTGCGGCGCCGCGCCGCGCTCGGTCAGCAGCACGCGGTGCGACGGATCGATTCCTTCGAACAGCCGGTATTCGACCGCGAGCGGACCGCGGGAAGTGCAAGCGGCCGCGCCGTCCAGGTGTGCATAGCCGGCATCGCCGACGCGTACGTAACGCGGCGGGTCCCATCGCAGCACGCACTTGGCCGCGCCGCTGTTGACGACAAGCTTCGCCGTTGCTAAAGCGGTGATTTCCGGAGCACGATCGGCGACCTCGCTCCAAACCAGCTGGCCGTCGCCATTGGCGTCGAGATCGAGCAGCGCATCGAGATCACGCAGCGCGATGCGCCAATGAAGTGCAGGCGCGGCGGGCTGGCTGGCATCGACTTCGAGATAAGCAGTACTCGTTGCGTGCGCGCCGGCGGTCAGAGCGCTCAGCGCGAGCACGCCGGCTACGAGCGCGCCCGACAGTGCCTTGCGCACGTGACCCCGCATCAGATCCTGCCGCTACTCAACGCACGCTCGACGCGCACGTCGCGCAGTCCCGTGCGCGCAAGCCATTCTTTGACTTCGGCCATCACCGCGGAATCGTTCGTCGCGCGCGCGGCAGCGGCGAGTATGCGAACGTCGGCCGGCTCATGCTGGTCGTTCCAGTTTTGTCGCGCCAACTTCAGCGCGGCGGCGCTGTCGCCCATTTCCAGAGCGAATGACGCGGCTTCGCGTGCGTGCAGCAACTCGTTGCGCGCTTGCGCGGCCGCGAAACGCTCAGCCAGCTGCGTTTGCAGCGCCGTTGCGTCCGGATGCAGGCGGCGTGCGACCAGCCAGCGCCGCAGCAGCACCGCATCGGTGGCGGGCAGTGGTGCCAGCAGCGTTTCGGCGTGCGCCCAACGTTGCTGTGCAATCAATACGTCGGCGAGCGCCACGCTGGTGTACAGATCGCTGCCGAGCGCAAGCGATGCGGAATACGCGCGCGCGGCGGCATCGAGCGCGCCTTGCTGCTCATGGATTTCGCCCGCCAGCGACAACGCCCACGCACGCAGCGCCGGGTCAGTCACGTTCTCGAGCGCCTTCAGCGCCTGCGCATTCTTGCCGCGCAGCGAATCGCCGACAGCCCCGCAGATCGCGGCGACGCCGGGCGCCGATGCACGAAGTGCATCGCAGTCGGCGCGTGCTGCATCGAGGTTGCCGCGCACGTGCGCGACGGTCGCGCGCGTCAGTCGCGCCTGAACGTGCGCTGGCGATAGTTCGAGTGCGCGATCGAGCAGCGCGCGCGCCGCGTCGAACCGGTGCCGGCTCTGTTCGATTGTCGCTCGCAGCACCAGCGCTTCGACTCCCGCTGGTCCCGTCTCGGCGATCCCATTCAGCTCTGCTTCTGCGTAGCCCAGCGTGCGCGGGTCTCCGCTGGCGCGGCCCGCTTGAATCAGGCGGCGCGCCGCGTCGACGCGCTGCGCGGGAGTCGTATCGGTGGGCCGGACCGCACCGGCATTCAAGCGCGCCAGTCGCTGCACCGACTGCTTGACCGCGCGCGGCAGTAACTGCGCCTCAACCACTTCGTCGCTTGCGGGCGTGCGTGCCGGTTCGACCGCTGCGGCACTACCCACGCACAACAAAATAAAAAGCGCCCGGCATGGAAAGGCCGGGCGCTTGGTCAAGCTGAATCGAGCGCAGCTAGATGGCAGCGGGTTCTGCCGTTTCGGTGACCGGCGGCGTGATGCCGCCAATGTTGCGTGGTTCATTGGTGTCGAGCGTCAGCGATGCAATCAGGCTTTGAATGAATGCGACAAATCCGGCCACGCTGGCCGACGCCGCTGCGTCTTCCTGCGCCATCGTATCGGGTGGCGCAGGACTCGGCGTCGCATCGTTGGAGGAGCCGCAACCGACTATCAGCATCGCGACTGCGCATGCGGTCGCCAGGGTTCTCAATCGAAGGAGGTCTTTCATCGCGGCTCCTTACTGCCCGCCGGGCAGCGGCGTCGCCAGATACGGGAACGCGGCGCCGAACATCGCGTCAGTGATCACCGTGCCGTTGTCGGAGTACGCCAGCGAGCCCGACGGCGCGTCGGCCGGAACGCAGCCAAAGGCAGCGGGCATATTCAGCGTACACAACACGCCCATCGCGACGCGTACCGTGATGTCGACTATGTCGTCACCCGGCCGGCGTCCATTCGGGAAGCCGGCGTTGTCGCCTGCCAGCACGCCCAACGGATTTTGCATTCCCTTCGGCACGGCAGCAATCGAGGTATTCAGGCGCAGCATTTCCGATGCGGTGACATTGGCCGGCTTGTTCAGTCCCGGCACGCCAGTCAAGAATGCAGTGACCAGATCGGCGCGCGGAAACTTGGTCGGCGCGCGCACGCCCGCCGAACTGAACAGCAACTCGACGAGCGCCGGGAACGTCGGGTTCGTGACGTAGTCGGCGAATTGGCCATCGTCCTTCGGCTTCGACGAGTTGAACTTGTCCTTGTCCTTCAGGCCGATCACGACTTCGTTGACCAGCGGCATGCCCAGACGCGATACCTGTACCCACGCCCCGCCTTCCTTTGCCGTCACCGAGTGGCCCGACGGTGGGCTGCCATTCAACAGGCGGCCTTGTCGCAGGCTAGCCGTGGTCCAGCCGCCGATGACCGGATCTCCGCCTGCGGTCAGGCAGGCGGCGTCCACTTCCAGAATGATGCTGGTGACGTTCTTGTCGGCCAGATCGTCGACGCCGCCGCTGGTAGCCAGTGGGTTCAGGTTCAGCAGGTCGAATACTTTGCCGAGCGCAATCACAAAGGGATCTTTGCGTTGGCCCACAAACACCTTGCCGGGGTTCGCACAGCCCGGAATGTTGATGGTGTGAGTGCTTTGCGCTGCGTACGCTTCATAGGCTGCGACCGAACCGAATGTCTTGGTGCCGATGAAGTCGAACGGTTTGACCAGGTCGCGCGCGCCGCCGGCACTGAGTACGGCCTGCCGCGTTCCAGTCCGACGGTCACCGCGTACGACGTCGACTTGATACGTCTCTTTCAAATTCAATGCGGCGTTACTCGCGGCCGAGATGGTGCCGGCCTGCACCAGCGGAATCGAGATGTTCTTGCCGCCGATCGGCAGTGTGATGTCGGCCAGGCTGTTCTTGAAACGAAACTGGAACGTGATGTCTTCAACGCCGTTGCCGTTGTTGTCGATATGTATTTCATACAGCGCATTGGCGTCGAGTGAAAAATAATTCGGCCCGCCGTAGCCGTCCTGCAATGGCACGTAGTTGGCGACCAGCGTCACGTACCCCGCGCGGCCAGGTTCGTACGAGCGGAACATGTAGAAGTCGGTGCCGTCGACTTTGGGCGCGGTTGTAATGAACGGGGCTTCGCGATGGCTTGATGCGAGCGCGGGCACGGCAATCGACGCCGTGCCCAGCGCGGTTATTACGGTTAATGCAAGCGGTGCAATCCGCAGCAGTTTTCTTGACATGGGTTCTCCTCGGCGTAAGCGGAAGTTCGGACGGAAGTGGTTCCGCCTGCCCCTGATACGGTCCTGTTGCCAAGTTGGATGTGACGCCCACCGCGGTGCTGCGACCGCGCGACGTTGCCTGGACGAAAAGCGGCGGCGAACGGCGCGTTGAGCTGGCGCCGAGGATCAATGGCGCAGGAAATCCGCCAATCGGGCTGCCCCTTGTGCCAGCAGCGTGTCAGACGCGGCGAAGCACCAGCGCAGATAACCTTCGCCCTCGGGGCCAAATGCGGCGCCCGGCGCCAGTCCAAGTCCCGCTTGGACCACCAGTTGCTTGGCGAGCGCAACGCTGTCATCGCTATACCCGGCGATGCAAAAGAACAGATACATGGCGCCGGCCGGTGGGGCGGCTTCGATGCCGGGTATCGCTCGCAGCGCAGAAACGAGCAGGTCGCGTGATGCACGCAACCGCGCGACAGTCTGCCGGACGTGCGACTCGCCGGCCGTCACCGCGATCAGTCCGCCGCGCTGCACGAAGGGTGGTGCGCAAGAGGTATTGAATTCGATCACCTTGCCGAGCTGTGCGATAAAGCTTCGCGGCGCGACGATCCAGCCCAGCCGCCAGCCGGTCATGGTCCAGCTCTTTGAAAATGTGTTGGCGCTTATCACACGATCGTCGTCGCCGATCTGAGAAAGCACGCTCGGAGCATGGCCGTTGATGGTCAGCGCCGGCTCGAACACGATGCGCTCGTACGCATCGTCGCTGACCAGCCAGATCCCGTGGCGGCGGCAATGCTGGAGCAACTGATCCCATTCGTGCTGCGGCATGGTCCAGCCGGTCGGATTATTCGGCGAGTTGACCAGCACGATGCGCGTGTTGGCCGTCGCCGCGTCGAGCAGATGCTGCAGATCGAGCGACCACTTGCCCTGGCTGCACGTGAGCGAGACCGGAACGACGTTGGCGCTCATGATGCGTGGCATCGCCGTCAAGTTCGGCCACACTGGTGTCACGATTACGACGCGATCACCGGGCTCGATCAGCGCCTGGTCGACCAATGACAGCGCGTGGACACCGGCGCTGGTGACAGCGATACGGTCGGCATCGATGCGCTCACTTGGCGCGTGCAGCCGATTCGCATACGCCGCCAGCGCTTCGCGCAGTTCGATCAGACCGAGATTGTGGTTGTAGAAAGTCTCGCCGGCATCGAGCGCCGCTTTGGCGGCGTCACGGATAAACGCGGGTGTGACCTGATCGCCTTCACCAAACCAGAATTTCAGAATGTCGGTGCGACCGATGCCCGCATTGGCAACCTCGCGGATGCGCGACGCGGATAAGGCTTCGATGGTTGGACGAATCACGGTGGCTCCGCGGTGCGCTGCGGCCCCGGAAGCGCCGGATTATCCACGCGCGCTACGTCGCCAATGTCTTCGGCATCGGCACCGCCCAGCGTGTCGACCATGGCTCAAGTGCCGGCAGGATGTCGGCCTGTAATTCGACGCCGCGCTGCAGCTGCTCCCGTCGGCGCGCAAGGCCGCGTTCGCCCGGCAGCCGCACCGCGTCAAAGCCAGCGCGCGGCGGATTATCGCGGCACGCTTGCGCGATCCACTGAGCCTGCCGTGCATAGGAGTCGCGTCCGCCGAAGGCGGCGGGGTCGATCGCCTGCACGAACACGGTAGCGCCCCAGCCTTGCTTTGCGTCGGCGCGGCCGAAACCCGCCAGCCCTCCGGTCAGCATCTCGACGATCAACGCCAGTGCATAGCCCTTATGCCCGGCGTCGATGCCTCCAGTCGGAAGAATCGTTCCAGGCGGCTCGGAGAACAAAACCGCGGGATCATCGGATGCGCGACCGTCCGCCGTCAGCAGCCACGGATGCGCGAGCCGCTTTCCCTGCTGGTGCAGGCGCGCGGTCATGCCATTGGTCGTCAACGACGCCGACAGATCGATCAGGATTGGATCGCCCTCCGTCGGACATCCAAACGCGAGCGGATCGGGCGTGAACACTGCGCGCGTGCCGCCATGCGGCGCGACACTCGCTGCGCTCGGATCCGAGCACGAGAGCAGCAGCACGAAGCCACGCTCTGTTGCGTGCATCAAGTACGCCGCCAGACATGCGATGTGATGACTGCGTCGTATCACGATCGTGCCGGTGCCGCAGCGGCGCGCCCGCTCGATCGCGTCATCAACTGCAAGCCGCGTCAGCCAGGGGCCCGGCAGTCGATCGCCGTCCCACAACGCACTGCCGGCGCGCTCTTCGAGCACGCGATGACGCCCGCTCCGGGTCATCGTTCCAGTGTCGAGTTCGCGTAGGTACGAGGCCAGCAGCGCCAATCCATGCGTGTCGTGCCCGAGGAGATCGCCTTCGAGCAGCACGTCGGCAACGACTTCCGCGATATCTCGTTCGAGACCCTCTGCAAGTAGTAGGTCGCGCGCGAAGTCCTGCAACGCTGACGGCGCATAGCGCATCGACACCCCATCTACATTAGTAAACCGCGCGGCCACCGGACAGATCGAACACCGCGCCGGTGGAAAACGAGCAGTCTTCGGTGCAGAGCCAGGTGACCAACGCTGCGATCTCGTCGACTTCGCCGAAGCGGCCCATCGGAATTTTGGAGAGCATGAAGTCGATGTGAGTCTGCGTCATCTGCGCGAACATTCCCGTCTTGACCGCGGCCGGCGTGACGCAGTTGACGCGTATTCCAGTTTTCGCCAACTCTTTGCCGAGCGACTTAGTGAGTGCAACGACACCGGCCTTCGACGCGCTGTACGCGCTTGCATTCGGATTGCCCTCCTTGCCGGCAATCGACGCGATGTTGACGATGCGCCCGTAGTCATTGGCCTGCATGTGCGCGATCAACGCGCGGTCGCACAGAAAAACGCCCGTCAGATTGATGTCGAGCACCTCTCTCCACGCCGCGATCGGATACTGCAGCACGGTCGTGTTCGGGCCGGTGATGCCGGCGCTGCACACCAGTGCATCGATGCGACCCAGCGCCTTGATGCTCGTCTCGCACGCATTGCCGACTTCATCCTCACGCGTCACATCAAGCGTCGCCGTATGCGTATTTCCCCCAAGCGATTGGGCCGCAGCGCGGAGCGCTGTTGCATCGCGATCCCACAAGCTGACGCGAGCGCTCGAGGCGACCAGCCGCTGTGCGATTGCAAAACCGATTCCGGCCGCGCCGCCCGTCACGATCGCGCTGCGCCCTCGCATATCCAGCTGATTCATCAAGCCTCCGATTTTTGCAGCGACTATATCCGCAAAATTGGTCAGACCACTTGACCGATTTGTTGACCGGCAAGGATGCCCGTGGCTACACTCAGTGCGCCCGTCATACTCTTCTGCTGCAACTCCACGCGTTTTCGAATGCCATTGCGCAAGCCTCGCCGCAGTCAAGCCTGGTTCGGTCGCCTCGACCGTGACGGCTTCATCTACCGCTCTTGGATGAAGAACCGCGGCATCCCGCACGATCAGTTCGATGGACGCCCTGTCATCGGTATCTGCAACACCTGGTCGGAGCTGACGCCGTGCAACACGCATTTTCGCGTGCTCGCCGAGCAGGTGCGGCAGGGCGTACTCGAGGCCGGCGGATTTCCTCTCGAATTCCCGGTGATGTCGCTCGGCGAGACGCTAATGCGCCCGACGACGATGCTGTTTCGAAATCTGGTCAGCATGGACGTCGAGGAATCGGTTCGTGCCAATCCGCTTGACGGCGTTGTATTGCTGATGGGCTGCGACAAGACGACACCCGCGCTGCTGATGGGCGCTGCGAGTGTCGATCTGCCAACGATCGGCGTGTCTGGTGGACCGATGCTGTCGGGCAAGTTTCGCGGCGGTGAGTTGGGCTCGGGCACCGGCGTATGGCAAGTGAGCGAAGCGCTGCGTGCAGGTCAGGTGCCGTACGAAGATTTCGTCGAGATGGAATCGTGCATGCACCGCTCGCACGGTCACTGCATGACGATGGGAACCGCGTCGACCATGGCATCAATGGTCGAAGCGCTCGGCGTCGGGCTTCCGGGCAACGCGGCGATTCCCGCCGTCGATGCGCGCCGCAACGTGCTGGCGCGCATGGCCGGGCGGCGCATCGTCGCGATGGTCGAAGAGGATTTTGCGTTGTCGAAAATTCTGACGCGCACCGCGTTCGAGAATGCAATTCGAGTCAATGCCGCGATCGGCGGCTCGACCAACGCCGTGATCCACCTGCTTGCGCTTGCAGGCCGCGCCGGCGTCGAGCTGTCCCTTGATGATTGGGACAGACTCGGCCACGACCTGCCGTGCCTGGTCGATCTGCAGCCGTCGGGCCGCTATCTGATGGAAGACTTTTACTACGCGGGCGGGTTGCCGGCGGTGATTCGCGAGCTCGCCCCGGTGCTGAACAAGGATGCGCTTACCGCGAACGGGCGCTCCCTATGGCAGAACAACGCCGATGCGCCGCGTTACGACCCGGACGGCAAGCGCGTGATTCGCTCACTCGATGATCCGTTCCTGCCGCGCGCCGGCATCGCGGTGCTGCGCGGCAACCTGTGCGTTGATGGCGCAGTGATCAAGCCATCGGCAGCTACTCCGGCGCTGATGAAACATCGCGGTCGTGCGGTCGTGTTCCAATCCAGCGACGAGTTTCACGCGCGGATCGACGATGACTCGCTCGACGTCGAAGCGGACGACATTCTGGTGCTAAAGAACTGCGGGCCGAAAGGTTATCCGGGAATGGCTGAAGTAGGCAACATGCCGCTGCCTGCCAAGCTTCTGCGGCAGGGTGTGACGGACATGGTGCGCATCTCTGATGCGCGCATGAGCGGCACTGCATACGGCACGGTGGTTCTGCACGCGGCACCCGAAGCTGCCGCGGGCGGCAATCTGGCCCTGGTGCAAAGTGGTGACTTCATCGAACTCGATGTGGAGCGGCGCCGGCTGCATCTTGAAGTGAGCGACGACGAGTTGAAACAACGCCGCTCGGCATGGAAAGCGCCGACCGCGCCGATGCCACGCGGTTACGTGAAGCTCTACTTCGATCACGTACAGCAAGCCGACAAGGGGGCCGATCTCGACTTCCTGGTCGGCGCCAGCGGGTCGGCGGTACCGAAAGACAATCATTAGATGCGTGCGCTGATCACCGACTACGACTTCCCCGACATCGAGCTCGAGCGCGAGGTTTTTCGCACCGGTGGCGTGGACCTCGTAGAGGCGCAGTGCAAAACCGAAGATGAGGTGATCGACGCCGCGCGCGAGTGCGATGCATTGTTGCTGCAGTACGCACGGGTGACCGACCGTGTGTTGACCGCGCTGCCGCGCGTCGGATTGGTGAGCCGCTACGGCGCGGGCTTCGACACGATCGATACCGACGCCTGCCGCCGCCACGGCGTATGGGTTGCCAATTCGCCCGACTACGGAGTCGGCGAAGTTGCAACGCACGCGCTCGCAATGACGCTCGCATTGATTCGCCACTTGGCGCTCTACGATCGTGATGTGCGTGCCGGCAAGTGGCACTACCTGTCGCCCGGCACGATCCGCCGCGCCAGCGACATGACGGTGGGGCTGCTCGGGCTGGGGCGCATTGGCAAGCGGTATGCAGCGCTGGCGCGCGATTGTTTTGCGCGTGTTATTGCGTGCGATCCCTACATTATCGATGGTGAGTTTCCGGTCTTCGTCAAACGCGTGACGCAGGAACAATTGTTCGACCAGGCCGACGTGGTCTCGCTGCATGTACCGCTGAACGACGAAACCCGCGGATTGGTCGGAGCTTCGGAGCTCGCGCGGATGAAGCGGGGCAGCTTCCTGGTGAATACAGCGCGCGGCGGCATCGTTGACGTTACGGCGGTGCTGGCAGCCCTGGACGACGGCACGCTCGACGGTGCCGGCCTGGATGTTCTGCCCACTGAACCGCTCAACGCGGGCGAGGCACTGGCGCGCCATCCGCGCGCGCTGCTGTCGCCGCACGCAGCGTTTTATTCTGCAGCTTCGGAAATCGAACTGCGGCGCAAGGCGGCGCTCAATATCGTCCAGTGGTCGCAAACTGGGCGGCCGATGTATCCTGTTGTTGAAGGCAAGAAGACCCCGGGGACGAAGAGCCCCAACATCAGGGTCAACGCAAGATAACCGCACCGTCTTAGCCGCTCTACAAGACGACGCACCCGGAGGAGACAACCCGGTCATGGCGCGAGTAGTCATTCGCGGCGTTACTAAGCAATTCGGCACCACCAAGGTGCTGCACGGCGTCGACATCGATATCGATGACGGCTCGTTCACGGTGCTCGTCGGTCCATCGGGCTGCGGCAAGTCAACGCTGCTGCGGATGATTGCCGGACTGGAGGAAGTCAGCGGCGGCGAGATCCTGATCGGCGAGCGCCGCGTCAACGATGTTCCGCCGAAAGAGCGCGACATCGCGATGGTGTTCCAGAACTACGCGCTGTACCCGCACATGACGGTGCGAGCCAACCTGGCCTTTTCGCTGATGCTCGCCAAAGCGGACAAGGCAACGATTGATTCCAAAGTGCAACGCGCCGCCAGCATTCTGGCGCTGACCGAGCTGCTCGACCGATATCCGCGCCAGTTGTCCGGCGGCCAGCGCCAGCGGGTCGCAATGGGCCGCGCGATCGTGCGCGACCCGCAGGTGTTCCTGTTCGACGAGCCGCTGTCGAACCTGGACGCCAAGCTGCGCGTCGCGATGCGCAGCGAGATCAAGGAGCTGCATCAGCGGCTGAAGACGACGTCGGTCTACGTCACGCACGACCAGATCGAAGCAATGACGATGGGCGACAAGATCGTGGTGATGCGTGATGGCCGCATCGAGCAGACCGGCAGTCCGCTCGAGTTGTATGACCATCCGGCGAACACGTTTGTCGCGGGTTTCATCGGGTCGCCCGCGATGAATTTCCTGCCCGCGACGTTGCGCCGAAACGGCACCGGCGCGCGCGTGATTCTCGACGACGGCACCGAGCTTGCAGTCGCGCAAAATGCAGGCGGCAGCGATGGTCAGCCGGTGATCATCGGTACGCGGCCCGAGCATCTGACGCTCGCCTCGACCGGTATTCCGTCGCAAGTCGTTGTCATCGAGCCGACCGGGGCCGATACGTTTGTCGCGTGCCGTCATGGGCCCACCGATCTGTCAGTGGTGTTTCGCGAGCGGCACAACTTTGCGCCCGGCAGCACGATCCATCTGCAGCCCGATATCGAGCGATCACATTTGTTTGACGCGGGCAGCGGCCAGCGGCTGGCGGCCTAGCAGCGCATATTCAAGAACGCAATTTAGGCGAGCGTAGTTTTCAACACCAAGGGAGACATCAATGAGTGAATTCAATCGGCGCAAGTTTCTGGAAGGTTCAGCCAGCGTCGCCGCCGCCGCAACATTAGGTTCCAGTGCCACGCTTTTCTCGCCGCTGGCGAATGCGCAGGCGCTGACGCTGAAGCCCGAAAAAGGCGCCACGCTGCGCGTGCTGCGCTGGAGCCGCTTCGTGCAGGGCGACATCGACGCCTACATGGTCAACGTCAAGAAGTTCATTGACAAGACGGGCATCCCCGTGCGCGTCGACAACGAGGGCTGGGAGGATGTTCGCCCGAAGGCTGCGGTTGCGGCCAACACCGGTGCTGGACCCGACATCATCCTGTCGACCAATGATGACGCCAACCTTTATCCGGACAAGCTGCTCGACGTCACTGATGTCGCCGAGTACATCGGCAAAAAGTATGGTGGTTGGTATCCGGCCGGCGAGGCTTTCCTGAAGCCTGACGGCAAGAAGTGGCTCGGACTTCCGCTCGGCGCCGCCGGCGCGATGATCGTCTACCGCGAAAGCATGGTCAAAGCAGCCGGCTTCGACACGTTTCCGAAGGACACCGACACCTTTCTGAAGATGATGAAGGCGCTGCACGCGAAAGGCACGCCGGGCGGCATGGCGCTCGGCAACGCAACCGGCGACAGCTTGTGGACCAACTGGCTGATCTGGGCCTTCGGGGGAAAACTGGTCGATCAGAACAACAAGGTCGTGATCGACAGTCCGGAGACACTGAAGGCGCTCGAGTACGGCAAGGAGCTCTACGCGACGTTCATTCCGGGCACGCTGTCGTGGCTCGATCCGAATAACAACAAGGCATTTCTCGACGGTCAGATCTCCGTGACCAACAACGGCATTTCGATCTACGTCGCTGCGAAGAACTCGACCGATCCGAAGGTCAAGGAGATGGCAGCCGATATCCAGCATGCGAACTATCCGATCGGACCGGTTGGCGTGGCGACGGAGTCGCATCTGTTCTTCAACCAGATGATCATGAAGTACACGAAGTATCCGCAGGCCGCAAAAGAGTTCCTGCGCTTCATGATGGAACAGGAGCAGTTCGAGCCGTGGCTGACGGGCGCGCAGGCGTACGTCGCGACGCCACTCGCTGGTTACGCGAAGATTCCGGTCTGGACTGCCGACCCGAAAAACACACCGTATCGCGACCCGGTGAAAAACATGCGGCCGGCCGGCTATGCGGGCAAGCTGGGTTATGCCTCCGCGGGTGCGGCGGCCGACTTCATCATCCCGAACATGGTTGCGGAAGCGATCAGCGGCTCGAAGACTCCGAAGGAAGCTATGGAGCGCGCGCAGAAGCGCGCCGAGAGGTACTACAAGGTCTGACCGATAGCGTTTGCCGTGAATCAAGGGCTCGTGCGCGAGCCCTTGCGTTTCCTTGGCGCGATGACGACTCTCGAGAAACTGCAGAACAATCGCAATGCGCTCGGCATGCTGTTCATGCTGCCGGCTGCGGTGCTGTTGCTGCTGTTTCTTACGTACCCGCTCGGGCTCGGAGTCTGGCTCGGATTTACCGATACCAAAGTCGGGCGCGACGGTGTCTGGGTGGGTCTCGAGAACTACGAGTTTCTGTGGGGCGATGCGGTCACGCGGCTCGCGCTCTTCAACACGCTTTTCTATACATTCTTGGCGAGCGTCATCAAGTTCGGTCTCGGGCTCTGGCTGGCGCTGCTTCTGAACCGCAATATCCGCTTTAAGACGTTCTTTCGCGCCGTCATCCTATTGCCGTACATCGTGCCGACCGCTTTGTCGGCGATCGCGTTCTGGTGGATCTACGACGCGCAGTTTTCGATCATCAGCTGGATGCTGGTGAAGCTGGGGTTGATCGATAAATACATCGACTTTTTGGGCGAGCCATGGAATGCGCGGCTGTCGGTGATCGCCGCCAATATCTGGCGCGGCGTGCCCTTTGTCGCGATCACGTTGCTCGCCGGCCTGCAGACGATCTCGCCGTCGTACTACGAGGCGTCGGCGATCGATGGCGCGACACGCTGGCAGCAATTTCGCCACGTCACTTTGCCGCTGCTGACGCCGATCATCGCCGTTGTGATGACGTTCTCGGTGCTGTTCACGTTCACCGACTTCCAGTTGATTTATGTGATCACGCGCGGCGGCCCATTGAACGCGACGCACCTGATGGCAACGCTGTCGTATCAGCGAGCGATTTCCGGAGGTGCGCTCGGCGAGGGTGCTGCGATCTCGATTGCGATGGTGCCGTTCCTGCTGGCAGCGATCATGTTCAGCTACTTCGGCCTGCAGCGGCGCGCCTGGCAGCAGGGAGGCCAAGACAAATGAGTACGACCTTGGCAACGCCTTCCCCGCAAGCCGGCGAGAGCGTCGGCATGAGCTACCTCGAAACGCCGTCGCGCAAGTTCGTCACGATCTACCTGCCGCTGATCGTGTTCCTGATCGTGCTGCTGTTCCCGTTCTACTGGATGGGCATCACGTCGGTGAAGCCCGATCACGAGCTGCTGTCGCGCACCGGCAATCCATTTTGGGTGATCGCACCGACGCTCGCGCACTTCGACAAGCTGCTCTTTCGCACCGCGTATCCGGAATGGATGTGGAACACCGTCTTCGTCTCGGTGGTCGCCACCGCGTTCTCGCTAGCGGCTTCGATATTCGCCGCCTACGCGATCGAGCGTCTTCGCTTTCGCGGATCAAAGCATGTGGGTCTGTCGATCTTCCTGGCCTATCTGGTACCGCCGTCGATCCTGTTCATTCCGCTGGCGGCGGTCGTCTTCAAGCTCGGCCTGTTCGATACACGGTGGGCTTTAATCCTGACGTATCCGACATTCCTGATTCCGTTTAGCACCTGGCTGCTGATGGGCTACTTCCGCTCGATTCCATTCGAGCTCGAAGAGTGCGCGCTGATCGACGGCGCCACGCGCTGGCAGATCCTGACCAAGATCGTGCTGCCGCTCGCGGTGCCGGGTCTGATCTCTGCCGGCATTTTCGCGTTCACACTGTCGTGGAACGAGTTCATCTACGCGCTGACCTTCATCTCGTCGTCGGAGATCAAGACGGTGCCGGTGGGCGTCGTCACCGAGCTCGTCGAAGGCGATGTCTACCACTGGGGCCCGCTGATGGCCGGTGCGCTGCTCGGTTCGCTGCCGGTGGCGTTTATCTATTCGTTTTTCGTCGAGTACTACGTGTCGGGGCTGACGGGGTCGGTGAAGGAGTAGCGCCATGGGTCGATGGGTGAAGGAGCGTGCCCGCTCGGGGGAGGAGGGCACGCCTTGCTTGCGTCTTCAGCAAGCGCCTTCAAGAGCTAGTCCGCGCTGAACTGAAACTCGACGGTGCGCTGCTCCTCGAACTCCGCGGGCACGAAGCGCCACGCTAACGCCGCGCTGAGCCCGGCAATCGGGCCTGCTCGGAAGCTGCTGAGCGATGACAAACAGCGTCAGCCGACGGCATAGCGACTGAAACGGCGCCCAGAACTAGCTCACCATCAGCGCCAGCGTGCCCGCCAGCACTGCAGTTGCGGCGGCACCCGCCAGCAGCGCGCATATCAACCGCGGCGCACCGTCGACCGGATTGAACGGCATTATTGCGATTCGCTCAGACGCCCACGCCGCGCTTAGCTCCGCAATCGGCACAGTTCCTGTCGACGATTTAAGGATCGAGGCAGGCTGAGCTCTAACCTGGCGCGGCTTCGCTTCCATTGACGGAATGCGAAGCAGATCAGCTATCTGTACCGCAACACTTCTCTCTAAGGCTTGCATAGTGTCTCTCCGTTTCGCCTATTCACATTGATCGATTGAGAACTCATAACTTGGGTTCTTGTAATCAAGGACGCGGAACGACGGGCAAGACGGACATACCGGGATGGAGAGTGTGCGTTCTGGCCGCATGATTGAGTTCCCTACGGAGCGTTCTTGACGACGGTGTTTAACCGCGTGCAGCCGGTGACGTCGCCAAAGCACGTTGCAACGGTAGCGGTGACTTGGCAAGCCGCGGCTGCATCTGGCGCACCCATTGTTGGCCGCGTTTGGGGTCACCGTTCGCGATCAACACTTGCTGTACCAATACGCGGCTTCCGCAGCCCAGTTGCGATGTTCCCGAAAGCAAGCGTTCGAACCGAATGCGAATCGCCGAACAGCAAACTGAAGCGGCTGGCTCCCTTGCAGTTTGTCGGTGAAGGAGCGTGCCCGCTCGGGGGAGGAGGGCACGCCTTGCTTGCGTCGTCAGCAAGCGCCTTCAAAAGCTAGTCCGCGCTGAAATGAAACTCGACGGTGCGCTGCTCCTCGAACCCCGTCGGCGTAAAGCGCCACGCCGCTACTGTGTTGCTGGCGGTGCGCGTGAGCACCTGCACGGGATGCGCGTTCAGGACCTGAACGTTGCTGACAGAACCGTCCGCGTTCACGATGTAGCTCAGCATCACGCGACCGCTGCGGTAACCGTCGCGATACGCCTTCACGGGAAACCCCGGCAACGCCTGCAATGACGCCGCGCTGAGCCCGGCAATCGATGCCGACGCGTTAGAAGAAACGGCCGCAGCGCTCGCCATCACGGCCACGCTCGTTTGCTCCGCTCGCGCGGACATGGGGCTGAACGCACAGACGACAGTGGCTGCCATACACATTACGACGATGTTCATGATGTTCTCCGTCTGATCGGCGCCTGCGGCCATGACATCCGATGGGTGATGACTGCTTGCAGCCCTGCCGCGTTGCTGGACCGAAGGACCCGCGATTCGGGCTCTTACCATCAAGGACGCGGAAGAACTGCGAGAACGGACATGCGCAAGCAACTGCGCGTGCTAACGCGGGGAACGACTGGCGATGCCGGCTATCGAGAAACTGCGGCTAACTTTGCGAGCGCGCGGTGCGACGGCATCGGCGATTTCGCGAGCCTCGTCCGCATCGCGTTCAGCATCGGCTGGCCGGTCGCGCGATCGCCGCTCTCAATCAAGGCCCGGGCCAGCCAGTAACTGGCTTCGGCCGACCAATGGCTCTTGTCGTCGTATCCCCGCCAGAAGTCAGCAGCGACGCG
>JBBQQC010000003.1:0-169425 GCA_038216465.1 Burkholderiales bacterium
GGGTACGAGGTTCACACCCGAACGAAACAGCGGGCCGCCTAATGAGTCCTCGGGCGCTTGCAGTAGCGAAATGTCGAGCCCACTGCGTCTCAGCTAACAATCGGACGAGCCGTGTCTTCGAGTTTTTCAACAGAATAGGCCGGGTGCTGACATTACAAGTGACGATCGACCCGCACGCAGTGAGCCTCGCAGCTTCGCACTATGCCCTCACATTGTCGGGAAACCGCTCAGCACGTTCGGCTACGACCGCGGTCCCTGCCGATCAGGTCAACGCAGCGGCGCGGCCGAGGCAGCCTGCCGCTGTGTTGCATCCAGCGTTCAGCTCGAGGGCGGCGCGATTTTGGCTATCGACGTCTGCACAGGTTGTGCAGCCTGCGCAGACGCTGCATTCGGAGCGCGTTGACCCGCGCCCTTGATCACTGCAAGCTTGGGCCGTGATGAAAAATCCCGGAACCAGCAAGGATGAACTGCAGAGCATCGCGCACGAGGCGATGCTTCAACGCGGACTGCTGCCGGATTTTTCATCGGCAGTCATCGCCGAGACCAATCAGATCGCGCACGCCGCCACCGCGTCGGACGTGACGATTCGCGATTTGCGCAGCATGTTGTGGGCGTCGATCGATAACGATGATTCCCGCGATCTCGATCAACTGTCAGTTGCGGTACCAGTGCAAGGCGGCGGGGTAAAAATCCTGATAGCCATCGCCGATGTCGACGCACTGGTAAAAAAAGACTCCGCCATCGACGGCCACGCATGGGCGAACACGACCTCCGTGTATACGGCCGCAAGAATCTTTCCGATGCTGCCGGAGAAACTGTCGACCGACCTGACTTCGTTGGGCCAAGATCAGGACCGGCTGGCGATCGTGATGGAAATGGCGATTGCCTCTGACGGCAGCGTGACTGCTTCCGATATCTACCATGCAGTAGTTCTAAATCGCGCCAAACTCGCCTACAACGCGGTTGCTGCATGGCTCGAAGGCGGTGCACCGGCGCCGTCACGCGTCACGTCAGTGCCTGGACTTGACGAGCAGCTTCGCGCTCAGGATCGAGCCGCGCAGGCGCTGCGACGTGTGCGTCAAGCGCAAGGTGCGCTGCGACTTGAAACGATTGAAGCACGGGCCGTATTTGATAACGGCGCGTTGGCCGATCTGGTACCGGACGAAAAAAACCGCGCGCGGGAGCTGATCGAGGATTTCATGATTGCCGCCAATGGCGTCGTCGCAAAATATCTAGACAGCAAGGGCCTGCCGTCGCTGCGCCGGGTACTGCGCACTCCGAAGCGCTGGGACCGGATTGTCGCGCTGGCTGCTGAAACAGGGGAAAGATTGCCAACCACACCCGACGCTGCGGCGCTGGACGTTTTTCTGACGAAGCGACGTCAAATCGACCCGGTGCGCTTTCCTGACCTTTCGCTGTCCGTCATCAAGCTGCTGGGCTCGGGCGAGTACGCACTCGAAGTCCCTGGCCAGCCGGCAGCAGGACACTTCGGACTGGCCGTCAAAGACTACACACACTCGACGGCACCGAACCGCCGATTTCCCGATCTCGTGTCGCAGCGCCTGTTGAAAGCGGCCTTGCACGGGCGTCCGTCGCCATATACAAATGACGAACTCACGACGCTGGCGCTGCACTGTACGGTGCAGGAGGACAACGCAGAAAAAGTGGAACGTCAGGTCCGGAAGTCCGCCGCGGCGCTGCTGCTGGCCCCACGGCGCGGGGCGCAATTCGATGCCATCGTGACCGGCGCATCGGACAAGGGAACCTGGGTGCGAATCAAGCGCCCGACAACCGAAGGTAGGGTCGTCCGAGGATTTGACGGACTCGATGTCGGCGACAAAGTCCGCGTCGAGCTTGTGCACACCGACGTTGCGCGCGGCTTCATCGACTTTGCCGCAGTGAACAGGAAACGATGAATTCGATTGATCGGCCGCACGCCTTACTACTCAGCGTTGCGTTAGGCCACACAAGTCACCCGTCTGCGCGGCTCAAGAAGCTGTCGCACAGCCGAAGGAGGTTCCCCCATGGCAGTCTTCCTTAACCCGCGTGACATCCATGCGCCCGTTGGCGGCTACTCACACACCGTGGCCGTGCCTCCAGGGACGGAGATGGTGTTCATCTCAGGCCAGGTGGGCTTGCGTCCCGACGGGTCGGTGCCCTCCTTGTTTGCCGAACAAGCTGAGGTCGTCTTCCACAACATCCGCTCGTGCTTGGCGGCGCATGGTTTGGGTATGGAGGCAGTGGTCAAGCTGTCCTCGTTCATCCTGCCTGGGCAAGACGTTCAGCTCATGCGCGAGATTCGGCAACGACACTTCGGCACCCACCGGCCGGCGTCCACCGCTGTCTATGTTCCACAGTTGGTTAACCCGGCGTTCCTGCTCGAGGTAGAAGCCGTGGCCGTCAAGACTTCATCGCTCGGCGCAGCGTCCAGCAGTGCGGCCTAACCCCTCGTTCAACTCGGACGCACGCCGACGAAGCTGCGCCCCTTTGGCGTGCGCCGGTTAACTGGTCTCAGGTCGCTCTGTATTCGACGATCGACACCTGGGGAGGGGTAAAGGGACCCACCGAAAGCACGAGAATTCCGAGTTTTCAAACAGCCTCGGTCGATACCGGACATCGCATGTCAACGATTGGGAGGTTCGCCGAAGTCTGTCTTACCCGAACCATACCTAACGTAGATACAGCTGTGGCATAAGAAAGTTCGTACCGGGAAACCTTTCAATTAGGCCGACGCAATTGGTCAATATGGACCCATTGCGGACTCGGCGTGACGTTGTCTAACTGAATCAAGGCGATAGGCGGACGCATTTCGACGACCAAACCCCTGGTGGCGAATCCAGATCCAAAGTCGCGGTCCCAGCGGACGCGATCCCCGACTTTCAGCGTCTTGCGATACGCGGCGTCATGCTCTCGGGCCTGCGCCGTTGCGGCGCTGATGGCTTGCTGCGTTCTGAGTGCAGCAACGCGCTCGGACTCTTGTCGGCGCGCCGCGGCTTGGGCGATCTCGGATTGCGTGTAATGCGTGACCGTTAGCACTGCGGGTTCGTCCGTCACTGACTTATTGAGGTGAACGCTTATCAAAGCGATGACGACCGAACTGCGTTCGCAACCATAGTAGGCCCCGGGAGCAACCGCCGTGGCTGGTCGCTGCAAAACCGCGACCAGTTGATGCTCGACACGGTCATGGTGCGCGTGTCCCTGAGGCTTCTCGCGCCCGCCATTAGCCGAACACCACTTTCCGAACTCCTTTATGGCGTCGTCAAGTTCCTTACCACCGACTCGGTTGTACCCAGGTCGATTGGGCGGGTCGATTCTGAAAACGAAGTTCGCTACCGCGCCCGCTGGCACTAGAGGCGTCCCGTTTCCCATCCACTTTGCGACGAAGGTCGGATATTCGGCCTCGAAGTACAGCGCTTTCGACACACTGCCAGTAACTGACGGCGCAGTGTCAAACTGACGCGCGGCCGAGCAGGCTGCAACCGTCAGAACAGCTGCCGTGACAACGATGATCCTATTCATGGCGCCCCTCGCGGGAACCTTTACGCAATGATGGTGGATAGTCTATTTTCGCATAGTCGAAATTGGGTGATCAAGTGCAGGCCGCAACCAGCGCGGCTATGTACAAGACAATCCATTCTCGGCGGTACAAGGCTTTGCTCAAGACGCTAGTCGAAGTTCGCCGTGGGCAAGGCGTTACGCAGGTCGACCTGGCGAAGCGGTTACGCGAAAGGCAATCCTGGATTAGCAAGTGTGAGCGCGGTGTCCGCCGACTCGACGTTGTGGAACTAGAAATTTGGTGTGAAGCCCTGGGCCTGCCATTGAATGAGTTTTTAAAGCTGTACGCAGTGGCCAGCGTGCCGGAGCGACGCTAAGTTACTTGTAAGCTGGGGGTTATTACGTCTGGTGCTGCCCGACTCATTAGCACACCTACCGTGAATGGGGGCTCGCGGGCAGACCGGCAACGATCGAACTGAGACAGGCACAAATGAAAACCTCAGCGGAACAACTTATGCGCGATCTCGAGGATCAGATCGAGCGAGGAAAAGCCCGGCTTGATTTGAAGCGACTGAAGGTCGATCCCTCGCCTGTGCCCGGGTCTGAGATTGCCATTCAATGGCCAAACATTGAGAGAAACGCTGACCAAGGTGTCATCACCGCTATCGAACGCCGCGGCGTTCCCCTCGTTATCCTTCCGATAACCACGCTGATCGGGATCGTCGCCATGGCGCGCGGTGGGCGGACTGTTGGCGAGATAATGGATGGCTATTCGGGGGTCGATTTGCCACGTGGATTAACCGCGCACGCACCCGGTGGTCCAGTGCAGTCTCTAAAAATGCCAAAGGGCGAACCGGATATTCCGTAGTCTTAAGCCTGTGAGATTAGGTGCGTAGCGTCACGGTTTCGTCTGCTGTGCTTTCGCGGCTCGAAAGTCCCAAGGCGCAATTGGCAAATCATCACGCCATAACCCGCGCCGCGCGCTCATCGCTTCTCGCTCCAGCGGCAGGCACGTCGACGGCTGAGTCAGGTACTTCGTAAAGCACCACGCTAGTCCGTCGTGCACTTGACGCCAATTCACGACTACTCCTTCGCACGTCACCATCGCAACGGTGCGACCGTAGCGGTCAAGGCTGACGGGCTGGACCTCGATTGCTTTGTCCTTACATAGTGCAATCAGATTGCGCCGGCTGATCTGCGAGTACGGCTGCGTCCTTTCGGGCGCGTCGATCTCAGCGAGTCGCAGCACGGTCTTCACGCTGCCTTCGCGCACGACAAGAGTGTCGCCATCGGGAGCGTTGACAAAGACGAGGGCGCCGGCCAAGACGAATGCCGGCGTCATGCTTTCGCTATCGGGACGGTCTTACTCATTCTCTTTTCGTGTCCGTCCGCCACCCCACGTGTCAAGAAGCGGTGGCGGGCTTGCTCTTTGGCTCAGAGTCAGGGCGCCACATAATCACGCAGCACGTCGAGCACGCGATGAACTCGGAACGCTCCAAAGTAAGACTGCGTTGCCCTATCAAGTAAACATACGCGCGGCACGTCAAAATCCTTCCTCCGACGTTCCCCACGTATGTTTCGTTGACGTCGCAACTGTTGCTTTTCTCAACGCATAATTACTTTGATTGCGATCTCGATGGCGACGGATGCCAACCCCGCCCGGCAGCCCAAGTTAGACGTAGTGTCACACTGCGCCGTGACGGGACTGGCGCTGCGATTCCCCGGATTGCAGGCCCTGCCCACTACCCTCTCGATCAGGTGACGGATCTCGACCGCTTGAAACCGCTCGTATCGCCTGATGCCTGGCGATACGGTTTCGGATGCCGCCTCGATGCCCTGCTCGTCACTCCGCATAAAGGCGACCCGATTGCAGCCTTTGAGTTCGACAGCAGCTTTCATGACCGCGCAGAGACAGCGAAGCGCGACGCCTGGAAGAACCAACTTCTGCTAGCGGCAGGGATTCCCCTGTTCCGACTGCGCTCTGAGGATCCGACCGCGACCAGCTTCGACGAGTGGTACACACTACTAACCGATCAAGTGTTGGACAAGATCAACTGTGGAGAAAGGGTTTGCTCACGCGATGTCTACACTTCTCTTGTTCCTCTCTACCGCTGAAGTGCAAGAGCGCGGTGGGAGTCGGACTTGGTCGAGTTTCTCAGCGAAGACATGGAAGATGAAAAAAGAACACGACGGCCGCAAAGTTGCCCACAGAAAGGCTCTGAAGCAGGAATCGGCGGCGGCAACGCAATCGGGTCCCCGCTTCACGCGCAAAATTCGGGCGGGTTACGTGGCTACCGACTACCCGGTGCACACCGATCACATTGAGGCCATTGACGCTGCGGTATTCCAGCCAAGAGAGATTCCTTCCCCCCGCCCAGGCAGTCGCAGACTTGAAACGGACAGCAGGTCACGTCTGTCAGCTGCGACGGTGCAATTCGTGGCGCTCGGCATCGCAAGACTCGTGGTGCAGGTAGAGATGCTAGTAGGAGAGTCCGGCGACCGCAGAGGCTTCAACGCGGCCGAATGGGTAGTCGATTGGCTCGGCCAACCTATGCCAGCGCTGGGTGGTTGTCCTGCCGAGTTTATGGGCACCGCAGAAGGCCAAGCCAAGGTGGCTAATCTACTTGCGCGCGCTCAAAGTGGTGCGTATGCGTGACCCGCCTTATGCGTGTTGCTAGCAAGCGCAGATTAACTGGTTGTCCTGCAATCCACTTCTAACCTGCGATTCGTCAATAGCGGCGGGTCACGAATGTCAGCTCTCGAGAGGCAGTATCTACCCAAGGGAATTGACCTCTCCGGGTATTCGCAAGCCAAGCTCAACGCGATCGCTAGGCGCCTCAACGAACGACCGAGAAAGACGCTTCACTACGAAACGCCAGCTCAACGATTTCATGAAGCTGTTGCGTCGACGAGTTGAATCCGCCGCCGATAGCAGTCATCGATGCGTTCGCTGTCGACCCGACGCGGACGTGAGACAGCGGGCCATCTTCTGCCTGAATGTTACGCACCGTTTATTTCCCTGGCGTGAGATTCGCGCACCGTGGATCGGCGACCATACGCACTCGCCAGCGTGCCTCGAAGGTAAGCTCTCCTCACCTTTTGGCTGGTGGAGGAGTGAATGAATGGCTGCAAACCGCAACAGGCCATGGCCCGCTTCGACGCCGCAGTCAGTTGCCGGCATAGGCGAACCTGGCTGAAGCTGCCGTTGCCGTTGTTTGCCATGGTTCTTTGCGGGCGCGCACGCGCCCAGGCGACGCTAGCTCGGGATCAGAGCGTGATGGGCTGGGATTTGACCTATCAGCGCCTGATACGCGAAACCGGCATCAAGGCGCCGAACTTTCTGATCACTTGGAGCGCCAGGATCCGGGATCAATTTGCTCCGGGTTTGTTGCTCGAGTACGAAGGAAAGCCTTTGATTGCCGCCTTTCTGGTCGAACACGCGTTCGATGGTCACGCCGGCAATCCGATCGGCGTGTGGGCCGGGCGGACAAGTGAAAAGGCGTTCGCCCAGCAGTTCGTCTTGGGCCGCCGCAGCAAACCCGTCGATCAACTGCGTGTGCTTGACGCCGCTCATTTTGATCGCACGCTGGAAGCATTGATGAGATGGAAACCCACGCCGGTGCCTAACGCTCCGCCGGGGTTGGATCCTCACAGTGACGAGGTGCTTTCGTACAGCCACCTGGGTGTCGTAAGCGTGTTTCGCTCTGGAACTAGCCGGCAATGGCCGATCGTTGAGCGCGATCTGTGGGTGCTGGACTCGGCAAGGAACGTTGAGCCGCCTTTAGGCCGTCTCAACAAGATTCTGTTCGAGCTGGTGCCCCCAGACGGAGCAGCGACGTTTGACCCGGCAGTGGCCGAGCAGAACAGGCAGCGTGCGATCGAAGCTCACCTGCAGAAATCCGTCGCGCTAATTCTTGGCGCACGGCTGCAAAGCCTCGATGGCGCAGCAGTTTCGCTGCACGACCAGTCCGGCAAAATTCTCGTAGTTAGTCTTATCGCAACGTGGTGCAAACCGTGCGAAGCCTGGGCCAAAGTACTGGGTAGCTTGAACGATGAATTTGCGGCGCGAAATGTGGTCGTGGTGGCGATCAGCGATGAAGAGGCTAACAAGGTTCGCGCTTTTCATACGCAACACGGCTCTACCTACCCACTGTTCCTGACGTCCAGGCAGGACAACGTTTTCTTTGCCGCACAAACGACTGGCTTGCCAACAACCTACGTTATCGACACCGCAGGCAAACCGCATGGGCCGTTTGTTGGAGCCGCCGAGGCGCAGGTCCACGCGCTGCTGAAAGATCTTGCCGATAGCGCTCCAAAGTAAATCTACATTGCAAAGCTCCGATAGACGTGGCAACTGGCTGCTTACGCTGCATTGCTGCCGTCCACTCTCGTGGGCTGAAGGACAGCAGGAAGTCGTTAGGGGACAGCATCACGTGGGGGATCGTCGAAGAACAGCGCGACGTTCTGCGAACGCTCGGGAAAACTACAGTGGTGTTCTTGTGCAGTGCCATCAGGCAGCTTCAACGGCTTGCTTGTTCGAGCAACTTCACCACGTCGTCGAATCGCTGCTGACGCGCCATGCTCAACGCTGTTTCGCCGGCGTTTGTCTTGAGCTTTGCCCGTGCTCCGGCCACCAGAAGACGTTGCACGTTCTGCGGTTGACCTGCAACGCTGGCATACATCAGTGCAGTCGAGCCGTCCTTGCTGACCGCATTTACGTCGACTTTCTTCTCGAGCAACAGCGGCACCATGTCGTTGCCGCAGTTGCCGGCAGCCAGCATCAAAGGCGTCACGCCGAGTACGTTCGCGGCATGAACATCGATGCCGTTGCGAAGGCGTTCGGGCGCCTGCTCGCACTGTTTTTCATCTCTGAGGGCAAAGAACAAAACGGTTTCGCCATTGGCATTGCGTGTCTCGATCGTCGCAAAGCGACCCTCGGTGACCGCGGCTTGCAGAGCGTCCTGGGACAGGGATGCAGCAAATCCGATTTGCGGATCGTTCTGAACGCGGTCCGAGATCGGATTTCGTGCGGAGATGTTGCGCGAGGGTGGATACTTGTCTACGAGATTGGCAGTGACCTCGTTGAGACCTTTCGCCAGTTCTTCCGAGTCTGCAAGTCCTGCCGCTGAAGCAACGGCCATAATCCCCGCGACGAGTTCCGACGAGGGCCTGTCGTGCTGATGATCCGCACGATGCTGAATCGCAAGTCGCAACTCCGGATGCAGCTGCTTGTTCAATAGCAGTGGCGTACCGGCCTTTACGAGCTCGACGGCCATGTCCTCGAGTCGTCGATCAATCGAAAACAGCAGGACGTGATACATGAGAGGGGCATCGATGGGGAGATGCTTGCGAGCCGCGAGAGCCGACTTGAACTCCGCCAGATCCCGGTTCCAGATCGCGCCCACAAGCGCGCCATGTTCGCTCTTCAATTTGTTTTCTTGGGCACTGGTCACCGAGTGAAATATGGGCAATGCCACCAAGTACACAACAGAGATCACGAGTCCAGCTGTCACCGATGCTAGCTCTGCGCGCGAGGCGCTCGCGCTTTTCAGGAGTCGAAGGCCACCAATGGACGCGGCCAAGACAAGCAGGAAGACTCCGAAGCCGGCCGCGCCGGTGATCAAAGAGCTGGCAGTCCAGACATCGGTCGTCCAGTCGCGATAGTCGTATAAGTCTCGCGGGGCGGAAGGGTTCATGGCCAAGGCCACAACCGCAACGGTCCAGGCAATGACAGGAAGCCATATGCCCATCCTGATCAATCCGCGCAGCGCAGATACCGGCGATCTGCTGACGAAGACATCGACTGAGGCGGCCAGAGAGAACAAAGCGAAGAGCGCGGCTGGAAGGAAAAACAGCGGACTGAAATGCCGCGGCTCGCTAATCCAAAATGGGATACAGCCGATGGTCGGAAGGACCATCGCACCGTGACCGGCCGCAACCCCGGACGGCGAGAAGAACAATCCGCGCACAACCGCCACGACGAATTCTCGCGTTGGCGTTCGCGACCAAATTCTTCGGAGGCCTCTAACAATCGCGATGCCGACGGCAACCGCCAGCGCGAACGCGATCAGAATGAAAGCAACCGCATCCATCGGAGGTTGTCCAGCCACGACACGTTCAATAACCTTTAGGGTCGGGAACCGCCACCACGAAGTGTCCCATGCGATTCTGGTTTGACACCAAGCAGACCGCAAGCATTTGATTTTTGTCTTGGAGAATCGCGACTAAGCATCGACTGTGTCCCTTCGCGCCCTGGAAGCTGGACGGCGAGCTAATGGACGAGTCACAGCGCTGAGCTTGATCTGACACCGTTTCACCTTGCAATCTACTTTTTGGCAACGCCTCTCAACCGGCATGATGCCCTGGGGCCGTCCCCGACTCGTAGCCGATCAACAGAATGGAAGCACAACGGGCCTACTTGCTTGAACGCTACCAAAAGTGGCTCGGCTTCTTCTCCGACGACAAGGGCGCCGCGGCACTTGCTGACAGTGCTCGCAGTTGGACTCGTGTCATTGAGTGCTGGAAGTACTTCCTATTGACATGTGGGAAGTCAGAGCGCGCGCAAGAGGGTTTCGCTGAAGGCCAGATTAGCGCGGGTCTAAGTTTTCTTCGGTGAAACGCAAACTTCTGACGACAAAAGCTAAGCCGTCATGAGTCTAGTGCCGCAACCAGCGGGCAATCCCGCCCAGTGCAGACGTATCGAGAGAGCTTGAATGGCCAACGCAGTTGAGAAGCAATTTGACTTGATCCTTCCAAACTTGGAGAAGTCGAATCCGCCGCAATGGCCCGACCTGGAAGATCACTTTGATCCTGACGAATTAGAGGATTCTCTTCCGGACGGCGATGCTGGTCTGTTCACTGTTGATGAAGAACAGCTAGTCAGCGCCGCACCCGATTCTCTAGCGGGTCGAAGGGTGACCGGGGAGCTTTCAGACGATGAAAAAGAGACGATAGAGGGCGGTGTCCGGTTTCGTGGCATGGACGTACTCGCTTTCTACAAGTCTCGCCGGCGAATCACGGATCGTCCATTTCCTGGCCGTTGGGGCATCTTCTACCTGAAGCAAGGACTTGTCTTCCTCGAGTCTGAGATCTCGCGGGAATATCCTGGCTTCGGCGATCCGCGTGAGCTCGCTCTCGAGTTCCTACGCGCACACGAGCGATTCCACTTTCGCGCCGATCTCCAGACTTTGATGCTGGAGGCCGTGCTTGGCCGTGAGCTGTACTCGCCATTGCGGCAGTTGCTTCGTGGTCGGCAGCACTTGTTCGCGGAAGAGGCACTGGCAAATCGGCAAGTCTGGGATTGGGCACGGAGAGGGTCGATTGGGATTCGCGACTTCGCATTCGATTTCATGAAGCTGCAACCGGGTGCCTATGCTCGATTCGACGAGAATAGATTGCAGTTGGCCGGTGAATGGGCGGCTTCAGCGGTAGACCTCGCCATGCCTGGCATCGGCGTTCGCCCGGATCTTGCCCACTGGGTTGAAACCAGCCCGGAAGGTCTGCTCCGCCGGTCGCTATGCGCCGAGTACGTGGTCTACCCGACCAAGCTCTCGCATTGGATAAGTCCGGCGCTCGTTCTCCCGAACGTAAAGGATATTGCGGAAGACCCTGAGCTAGTGAAGAGCTTGGAACGACGCTTCCAGAGCATGCGCGTGGCATGGGAGAGAACCAAGGCGAAGCTGCTTGAGAACCGTCTCTTAAGAGGGTTGAACTTCAAGCCCTGGCCGCCGGAAGGCAAGGACGCCTACTCGGTCAGAGTCAATGACAGCTTCCGAGCCCACCTTCGAAACATCGGCGAAGGCCGATGGCTGGCGTACAAGTTCGGCCCGCACCCGAGCATGGGTCACGGATAGGCACGATAACGGCCATTTGGAGCATGCGTTTTCGCCGAGACGGTGCCGGGAGGCGCGGCATTCTGCGAAGGTTACGTGGAGACGATCGTGCGAAGCACCGACTAACGAAGGGTCTTTTTGCGCGACACGCTCAGAATATTCCGGGTCACATACGGAAGTGCGTGCGGCAGAGTGATCTCATTACGTTGTTTGCCAGCGAGTGGGAGCGCCGATATGAAGACGGCGCCACGGGCATACCTCGATGTCGAATTTCTTGCTTAGACCTTCCTTTATTGGGTGACAAAATGAAACGCGAAAAGAGAGAGCTAACTTCGCGCGAGCTGGCGGTATTTAGGAAGCGCGGCGTCAAATCCCCTGGCGGACCGGTGGAAGTAGTAACCGTTTTTGAGTCAAGTGACCCGATATCCATAATGGGATGCCCTCACATCGAAGGTTTGGAAGCGATGGAGAAGCAACTTGATCTGCAACATCGTCAAAGACTTGAACAAGTAATTGCGCAGTTGGCGTTCTACGTAAACAAGCCCGGGGCGCTCGAAACGTTCGGGACGCTCGCGGAGCTTATGGAAGAGGCGGGACACACGCCGTCGGAGATCGCTGGTGCGTTCAGGGCGCATCTTCGGCCCAAGCGCTTCAGTTCGCCGAACGACATGCCGGGCGACAAGTCATTCAATTCTGCAAATGAGAAGTAATCGATCGCTCGTAGGAAGTTTTTATATTTTCTGAGAATGGCCGATCACGCATTCTCAGAAAAAGTGATAACTCCCCTCTAGCGTCCTTCGAATAGTTGTCATGTTTTCTGAGAACCTACAAGCGGGTCAAAGTTAGCGAACTCGGACACATCTGAACCCGCATCGCGCTCGGGCGCGGCGTTTATTTGCTAGACAGCACGTTCTAGGTAGCTCTGAAACACCCCCACGTGGACCAACGCGGCGTCAGCCGAATTTGGCCAGAGATCCTCGCTTCGAAAGCGCACGTCGTACGTAGGCTCGTCCTTCGCCTCCACGCCGTGCGCATGCGCGTCGGGAAAGGGGTAAGCCGGTGACTCGCTCACGACCACGCCAAGCGTTCCGCGGATGGAGCCGGGCATTCGCACATGCCCGGGCACATAGTCCGCCCGGACGCGAACTCGATCTCCCGCCTGGAAGCGTTCGCGTGTGAGCGCGTTGGTGCGGCCCGATGCGGCCGCCGTCGCGAGGGGAAACGTCCCTTGAGCACGCCGCTCAAGTTCCTGGCGAGTCACGATACCTTTCTCGATCAAGAGGGTTGCGAGGCTCGTCAGTGAACGTTCGTAGTAGCTGGCCGAGAGGTAATGGCGCGGCTCCATCCGTTCAATCGCGTGCCGGTACTCGTCCATGTTGAAGACACCGCTCCGCACTGCGAACGAATAGAGCGAATTGACGCGTACTTCCCATTTTTCGTGAAATGCCGGAGCGTTGACCGTGTAACGGACCGTTCCGAACCCCTGCCGGCCGCCGAGATCGTGCATCCCATCCATAAGCTCACTCCAACTGCAGGCGCGCGACCCCAATCATGCTGTCGCGCGTCACAATCCCAACTAATTTGTCCTCCGGCCAGCCAACGGTTTCCTTCGGCTGCGCCGGCAAGACTATGTAGCGTGTGTCCGCAGCAGTGTCCCAAACGCGGATCTCGACTTCCGCGGGCAGATCCAGACCCATCTCCCTTAGCACGGTGCGCGATTCGCGAACGACACGCGCGCGGTACTCCAGATCCTTGTACCAATCAGGCGGCAGTCCGATGATCGTGAACGCTGTGCATGAGCACTGCGTGCAGCAGATGACGTTCTGCACCGTCGGGGTGTTCTCCAGCACCACCAGATGCCGGTGATGTTTCGGCATTGAGATGCCAAGCTCCGCGACGGCGACACGGCCATTTGCGAGCAGGCGCTTGCGAAACGCCGGGTCGACCCACGCCCTTGCCACGACGCGGGCGCCGTGCTGCGGAATCCATTGTTCCTCGGCGACCCGACTCAGTTCCTCGACAGCTTGTGTGGCCTTCATGCCGCGCTCGTCGAGCGCCGCTTGGACGGCATCAACCCGCTGCTCGAGCGACGCCGTTCGTTGAATGACACGATCTTGATCGATCTTGATATCTCCGACGGATTCAGCAGCAGAAACTATTATCCGCGGTACCTTCTCGCGATGCAATGATGTGCCGTTCGGCATCGCGCGAGGCCGCGCAACACGGTCGAACGGTGCGCTCAGGAATGAGCGCCGCGAACTCACATGCTGCAGACGAGCGCGGCGAATTGGCTCGCCGCGCCTGAGAACACGGTTATGCGTCGCGGTCGCCGAGGAATATCTCAACTCTTCGGTTGCGCGCACGTCCCGCTTCGGTGTCGTTGCTCGCCACAGGCTCTCGTGCACCGCGGCCATCGATGCTGAACCGGTTTGAAGCGACGCCACGCGAAACGAGGTAGTCGCGCGTCGCGTCGGCGCGCTGCAGCGACAGCGGTTCGTTAACCGCCGCCGAGCCCGTCGAATCGGTATGGCCGATAATTGAGACGGTACTCGTTGGGTTTTGCTGCAGTGACTGCGCAAAGTTATCCAGCACCGGCCTGAAGTTTGGCCGAATGGCGGCTTGCCCCGAGTCAAACGAAATATCGCTTGGAACGACGATCTGCAGTCGGTTATCCGCAGTACGAGTCACTTGAACGCCGGTGCCTTGCGTCTGCTGCTCGATCTGCTTCTGCTGGCTCTCCATGCGCTTGTTCCAGACGTAGCCACCCAATGCGCCGGCGGCGGCGCCGATCGCTGCACCAGCGGCCGCGCCGCGGCCGCGGTTACTGGTGTTTCCTATCGCGCCGATGGCGGCGCCGGCCGCGGCGCCGACACCTGCACCTGTTGCGGTGCGACGCTGCTGGTCGTCCATTGTTTCGCACGCACCAAGGGTAAACGTGGCCAATACGGCCACTACAATAATTTTTCGCATGAAGTGTCTCTCCGTCGGAATGGTTACAAGCTAAAAAGCAAACGCGATGCCCGCGGCCTGACCGCTGGTCATGTCGTAAACGCCGACTCGTATGGGAATGTTGACGCGGGGTCGCAGTGAGTTCGGCGCGCCGGTCATTCTGGGTCGAACATCAGACCTGCCGGCTCCCGCCAGAGGTTCCTATATAGTCGTAAGGCGCTTGAGCCGACAGACCTTCAGTACCCTTCGATGAACGCCCCGGTATCCGAAAGAATCCGCGCGCGTCTGCGCGCTGCGGGCAAGCGCTTCTACGCCAATGACAGCATCGCCGAACACGTCGAGCCCGGCGAGCTGCAGTTGTTGCAGGACGAGGTTGAGCACAAATTGCTCGGGGTGCTGCAGAGTCTGGTGATCGATACCGAGGGTGACCACAACACGCGCGGCACCGCGCGCCGCATCGCTCGCATGTATCTGAGCGAAGTATTCAGCGGCCGCTACACGGCCAAGCCGCACGTAACCGAATTCCCCAACGTCGAGCGGCTCAACGAGTTAATGATCATCGGGCCGATCACGATCCGCAGCGCGTGTTCACACCACCTGTGTCCGATCCTCGGCAAGCTGTGGATCGGCGTGCTCCCGAACGAGCATTCAAATCTGATCGGGCTATCGAAGTATTCGCGATTGGCCGACTGGGTGATGAGCCGCCCGCAGATTCAGGAAGAGGCGGTCACGCATCTGGCCGACCTTCTGCAGGCATCGATGAACCCGGATGGGCTCGCGCTCGTGATGGAAGCCGATCACTTCTGCATGCAGTGGCGGGGGGTGAAGGATGCCGACTCGAAGATGATCAATAGCGTAATGCGCGGTTCGTTCCTGAAAGATCCAAATCTGCGCGCGGAGTTCCTGTCGCTGTTGCGCGACCGTGGCTAGGCACAGTTAACCGCCACGCCCCGCGCGGCGATACTCCCAGGGCGGCATCGGGTCGCTGAATGACCATAACCCGGCGTGCGCCGAACGGGCGTCGATTTCCGCCCGCGCGTAACTCGCGCGATCGCTCGCGCGTTGCTCGCGCGCGTACTTGACGTAGTGCCATGCAAGGCCGCGTCGGATTTGCTCGAGGCCGACGTCAACCCCGTCGACCGTGACACGGCACACCATGCGGCCGTAGCGATCGACCTTCGGACAATCGGCGTGCGCGCTGCGGCTGTGCGCCAGCTGCGTCAGCGACTGGCGCGAACGTTGTCCGTGCGGCTGGGTGCGCTCGGGCGCGTCGATGCCGTCAAGCCGGATCCTATGTTGCGTTTTGCTTGCGTCGAGCAGCGTAACCGTGTCACCGTCGGCTACACCGACGATCGTGCCATCGAGCTCGGTGGCGCCGACGGGAATCGCCAGTGCAAGCGCCAACAAAAATGTAGTCGCATGAATGAGTCGCATCGAATCTCCCTGTGCGAGACCATGCTAGGGAGCAACATCTGCAGCAAACGAGCGGAAAGAAGCGATGCGCGGCGCTAATTCGGTGCCCGCTTGTGATGCCGGGGGTTGCTAGCGACCGCTGAGCAACGCGGCGTAGCGCTCGACGTCGATGTTGCCGCCGCTCACAATGATGCCGACCCTTTTGCCGCGCACGTCGAACTGGCCCGCGATCACCGCCGCTGCGGCGAGGCAGCCGGTCGGCTCGACCACCATCTTCATGCGTTCGGCGAAAAAGCGCATCGTCGAAACCAGCTGTGGGTCGCCTACCGTCAGTACATCGTCGACCAGCGCCTGAATCACCGGAAAGGTCAAGCTCCCGGGCGCCTGCGTCTGCGCGCCGTCGGCGATCGTCTTCGGAACAGCGATGCGGACGATGTGACCGCGGCGCAGTGACTGCTGCACGTCGTTGCCCGCTTCGGGCTCGACGCCGATCACGCGGCATTGCGGCCACGCGTGTTTGGCCGCGACAGCGCAGCCGGAGATCAGGCCGCCACCGCCGACGCACACGAGCAGTAAGTCGAGCGTTCCGACCTGGTCGATTAACTCCAGTGCTGCGGTGCCTTGACCCGCCATCACTTGCGGATGGTCGAAAGGTGGGATCAGCGTCATGCCGCGCTCTTCAGCTAACTGCCGGCCGATCGCTTCGCGGTCGCTGGTGTAGCGGTCGTATAGCTGAACTTCGGCGCCGTAACCGCGCGTGGCTTCTATCTTTATCTTCGGCGCATCGGTCGGCATCACGATCGTTGCCGGCATGCCGAGCAGGCGCGCCGACAGTGCGATCGCTTGCGCATGGTTGCCCGACGAGAACGCGACCACTCCGCCGCGCGCCTGGTCCGCGGTGAATTGCGACAGCGCGTTGTAAGCGCCGCGAAACTTGAAGGCGCCCATACGCTGCAGGTTCTCGCACTTGAAAAACAGCCGCGCGCCGGTGCTTGCGTCGGCCGTGCGCGAAGTCGCGATCGGCGTCAGGTGGGCGACGCCCCGCAGACGCGTTGCCGCGGCGCGAATATCCGCGTTGCTAATGGACAAGTTCATACTGTGAGCTTAACTTCCCGCGGCATCCCTGCTGCCAATTGACCCTCAATGCGCGCAAAAGACATTCTGGAAACGATCGGCAATACGCCGGAGATTCGCGTCAATCGGCTGTTTCGCGACATCGCGCCGGAGGCCGAGGTTTGGATCAAGTCTGAGCGCGCCAATCCCGGCGGCTCGATCAAGGATCGCATAGCGCTGTCGATGATCGAGGCAGCGGAAGCAAGCGGCGCCTTGAAGCGGGACGGCACGATCATCGAGCCGACTTCCGGCAACACCGGTATCGGTTTGGCGATGGTCGCGGCGGTCAAAGGCTACAAATTGATTCTGGTGATGCCCGACAGCATGTCGGTCGAGCGGCGCCGTCTGATGCTGGCCTACGGTGCTCAATTCGAACTGACTCCACGCGCGATCGGCATGCCCGGCGCAATCGAGCGCGCCAAGCAGCTAGTGGCCCAGACCCCCGGTGCTTGGATGCCGCAGCAATTCGACAATCCCGCCAACATCGACGTGCACGTGCAAACGACGGCGCAGGAAGTGTTGCGCGATTTTCCCGAGGGTTTCGATGCGCTCGTGACGGGCGTCGGTACCGGAGGCCATATCACTGGATTGGCTCAGGTGCTTAAGCCGAAGTGGCCGCAGCTCAGAGTGTTTGCAGTGGAACCTGCGGCGTCGCCCGTGATTTCCGGCGGCAAGCCGTCGCCGCATCCGATTCAGGGCATCGGTGCTGGGTTTATCCCGAACAATCTGAAGACCGAGCTGCTCGACGGGGTCATCTTGGTCGAAGCGGAAGAGGCGCGCGAGATGGCCCGGCGCGCGGCGCGCGAAGAAGGCGTGTTGATTGGCATTTCTTCCGGCGCTGCGCTGGCGGCGATCGCGAAGAAGCTGCCGGAACTAAAACATAACGCGCGTGTGCTCGGTTTCAACTACGACACTGGCGAGCGGTATCTGTCGATCGAAGGATTTCTACCCGCCGAAGCCGCGGCTACTTGACAGGCAACAGCGGCGCGGCGCAGTGACCCGCCCCTTCGATCTTGTCCTGTCCCAGCTGCCATGGGGGAGGTTCATCGAAACGGTTGTGTGGCGTCGCTCGCGCCCAATCGAATGCTACGAACGCGGCGGCGAATCCCCAGAACGTCATTGCAAAGACGGCGGTTCGCGTCAACTTCATTCGCTCAGTCCCATTCGATCGCGCAACGGAATACCCACGTAGGAGCCGGCGAAAGCGGCTGCGAACCAAACCCATCCGTGCAGGCTGCCGGTCGAAATCCCCGAGAAGTAGGCGCCTACGTTGCAGCCGAACGCGAGTCGCGCCGAATAGCCGAGCACAAGCCCAGTGACGACGGCAACCAGCCATTGCTTGGCGCTGGCTGGCGTCGCCGGCGTCGCGGTGCCGCGAAAGTTGGCGGCAATCAGCGCCCCCGCCAGAAGTCCCAGGTTGGTGACCGAAGTGACGTCGGTCAACAGCGAAGACTCGATGTGCACCTGCTGGGCTGCGCGGCCCCAGTAGGCGTTGGTGGCCAGGTCGACGCCCAACCAGGTGGCGATCTTGGCGCCCCACAGTCCGAGGCCGTAGACGATGCCCCACGGCTGCCCGGCGATCAGCAGATTAAGCACCGCGAACACGGCGAGCAGCACCGCTGCGCCGTAAATCGCCGGACCCTTCCAGCGCGCATCAGTGCGTTTGCGTTGACGCCAAAGCCACGCAGCGAGTGCGCCCAACACGGCCAGCTGCAGCAAGACCGTGACGCCGGCGCCAAGCTGCTCCGACAATGACACCGGCGCAAGGCTGCCGAGAGCCAGCCAGCGATCAAGATGAGCCGCGCCGAGAAAACTGCCGGCGATAAAACCGGGCAGCACCGCTACAGAGAAACCATTGCCGAGGCCGGCCTTGTACAGCGTGCCTGATCCGCAGCCATCGGCAACTTGCATCGCGGCGCCGAATATGAATGCGCCGATCACCAGGCTGACTGATAGTGGAGCGATCGCGCCCGTCAGTTCTTGGTGCGCCGCAATCAGCGGGATCGAGATCACCATCGCCAAGCCGATCGCAAGAAATTGCGCCAAGAATCCGGTCGGGTCGCCCTCGCGAATCCAAACGCGCCAGCCGGTCGTGAAACCGAATGAAACGCTGGCCAGAACGGCGCCGAAGCCGAGTCCCACCAGAAACAGAAAACCCTGCCGCAGCCCCACGGACCAGGTGATTGCGAGCCACGCAAGCAGGGTTCCGATCAGCAATGGTGTACTCGCCGCGCGCGCACCCGTGTGCGGGGCATCGCGGATCAAAGAGGTATCGGTCGTCTCAAACTGCGCAGCGACCATCACGGGGCTCCGCTGGCCACCTTCAGCTGCTGCCAGAACTGTTGCAACCGAGTTGGAACATTGTCCATCGCGAGTCCTGCGTTCGACCAGTCCACCACCGACTCGGGATAGAGCTTGACGTTGTCTTGGCCCAGCAATTCCGACAGAACGAACCAGTTAGTGGCGGCCCAGTGACCGGTATTGCAAAACGAGATCGTCGGCTGATCGGTGATGACACCGTTGGCTTCGGCGACGCGCTTGAGCTCGGCGGGCGGCAGAAGCTGCGCACCCGCTGTAAACCAAACTTCGTGACTGACATTTTTAGCGCCGACAATGGTGCCCGGTGTTTTGGCGGCGGTATGCCGTATTTCACCCGCGAAAAACGCAGTGGGCCGTGCATCGAGCAGCCGTGCCGAGTGATCGCCAACGACGTGTGCGACGTCATCGCGGCTGGCGATCAGTTTTGGATTGAGCGCCACCTCGAACTTGGACGGCACACTGACCGAAGTCCACGTTGACACCGGTAGACCTGCCGCGCGCCATGCAGTCATGCCTCCGTTTAACACTGACAGCGTCGGAACGCCGGCCGCCTTCAATGTCCAGTACACGCGCGCGGCCGAACCGAAGTCGGTCGCGCTCTTGCCTTCGTACACCACCGCAACAGGTGTGGTCGCGTCAATTCCCAGTTGCTGAATCCGCGCCGTTAACGCCTCAGCGGTCGGCAGCTTGCCGGGACTGTCCGCGGGACCGCGCCATGTTGAGTAGGGAGCGTGCTGCGCACCAGCGATATGTCCGAGCGCGTAGCTCGATTTGCCATCGAGCTTGTCGTCGCGAATGTCGACGATGCGTAATTTTGGATCACTGAGCTTGGCCGCGAGATCGGCGGGCGTCAGCAGGGGCTGCGCCGCGCTGGCGGCCGCCGAGCAAACCAGGAAGAGCAGGGAAAGCAGCGCGCGAGTCACAACAGGACCTCAACAGCATAAAAAAGAGGGTCAACGATGATGCCTGAACGCGGGCCAAGCCATGCTGCCGATAGCGCATGTGCTTATGCCGGTCCCACGGCGCTCCATTGGGTAGGCAACTTTTTCGAGGACAGGTTGGCCGGGGGTTAGCGGTTCGTTGGCTAGACTGGCGCTCCATCCATCGATTTGTCCTTCATGAACTATCGCCGCCTAGGCCGCTCCGGCCTAAAAGTTTCAGAGCTCTCCTTTGGGTCGTGGGTTACCTACGGCAATCAGGTCGACACGCGCGCAGCGCGCGAGTTGATGGCCGCTGCGTACGACAGTGGCGTCAACTTTTTCGACAACGCCGAGATCTATGCGCGTGGACAGAGCGAAGAGATCATGGGCGCGGTGTTGAAGGAGCTTGCGTGGCCGCGGCTTAAGTATGTGGTGTCGACCAAGTTCTACTGGGGCATGGCGAGCGGCAAAGGCGAGTTCCCAAACGAGCGCAATACGCTGAACCGCAAGTACCTGCGACAGGCGATCGAAGCTTCATTGAAGCGCCTGCAGCTCGACTATGTCGATCTGGTGTTCTGCCATCGCCCCGATCCCAATACACCGGTCGAGGAAACCGTCTGGGCGATGCATGACATGGTCGAGCGCGGTCAGGCGCTGTACTGGGGCACCAGCGAGTGGAGCGCCGACGAAATTCGCGCCGCGTGGGACGTGGCCGATCGGCGCAACCTGCATAGGCCGGTAATGGAGCAGCCGCAGTACAACCTATTGCATCGCAAGCGGGTCGAGAACGAATACAAGAGACTGTACGAAGACATCGGCCTGGGATTGACGACGTGGAGCCCGCTGGCGTCGGGCTTGTTGTCGGGCAAGTACCGAAAAGGCGTGCCGCCCGGTTCGCGTGGCGCGCTCGAAGGCTATGCCTTCCTGCGCGAGGGCCTGACCGATCCCGGCAAGAACGACGCGGTAGCGCAGCTCGCGTCGGTTGCGTCCGATCTTTCATGCACGCTGGCGCAGCTGTCACTGGCGTGGTGCCTGGCCAACCGCAATGTCAGTAGCGTGATCACCGGCGCCACACGGGTCGAGCAGGTCAGGGAAAACATGAAGGCGCTCGAGGTATTGCCGAAGCTGACTCCGGACGTTCTGAGCCGGGTCGACGAAATCGTCGGCCCAAACGTTGATCGCGACTAGCGCGCTGCGGCCCGCTAATTGCCTCCGAGCAACCAACGGTGAGAGACATGCGAGCGAAACAGATGCTGCGACCGTGCGTGATGTTGCTGCTGGCCGCCAGTATGGCGACCGCGGCTGCGCAGTCGCGCCCCTGCGCCAGCGTTCCGCCCGCCGAGCGCGAGTTTGTGCGCACGATCGGCGCCTGCAGCGACGTTGCGCCGATCGTCGATGTTGCGCCGAAGAGTGGGGAAACTGCGCCGACTTCCGTCGTCACCGCGGTGCCCAACGTTGTCGGCTTGAACTTCGACGCCGCGCGCGAGCGGCTGGCGGGCTATTCGCTGCAGCGAACCTACCGCGCCAGCGCCGAGCCGGGCGGCACGGTGTTGGAACAACAACCGGCGCCGCCGGCGCGCGTCGCGGGCGGCGCGATGATCAGGGTGGTGCTTTCCGATGGCTCGCTGCGGCCGGCGCCGCGCGTGACTGCGACCGAAGTCGACGGCATACACAACGCGCCTGCGGTTGGCAGCGCAGTACGGCCGCAAGCGGCGGCAGTTGCTGACGATGCGCGAGCGGGACGGGTTGAGCAAGGCCCAATGCCTCCCACCATGCAAGCAAGAATGCCGGCCGGTCGTGTCGAGCTTGCAGTACCCAACGTTGTTGGCATGACGGTTAAGAAGGCACAGGCGCGACTGAGTCGCTTCAAAGTCGAGCGCAGCAATCGACCCAGCGACGCAGCGCGCGGACGCGTGATCGAGCAAATTCCTGCGGCATCGGCCCGCGCCGCGGCCGGCAGCGCGATTGTGGTGGTGGTATCCAGCGGTCCGGCGCGAAGCGCTTCGGTCAGTGCGGCGGTCAAACCGGCCGAACTGTTAGAAACACCTAACGTGATCGGCCGCAGTTCGAGTGATGCAACTACCGCGTTAGCCGCGTTCAAGGTCGAGCGCGTCGAAGTCGTCGCCAATGCCGCTGCAAGCGGCCAGGTTCTCGCTCAAACCCCAACGCCCGGCACCCAGGTAGCGCCGGGTAGCCGCATCGTTCTGCAGGTATCTGACGGATCGCTGGCCAACAAGGTGGCGACGCCCGCGGCAACTTCTGCGGCAATGGCACCGGCAGCAACTCCCTCTGCGGCAACGACACCGCCAGCGGCAGCCACTCCGACAGTCGCTGCGCCGGCGGTCGGCACTTCTGCCTCGGACGTTCCGACCGCAGCGCCGATGGCGCCCGCTGTCAAAGCAGGACAAGGCGAGCGCGTGCCGCTGACGTTTCCCAAAGGTGCGGTGTTGGTGCTTGTGGTCGGTGGAGTGCTAGGTCTGGTGCTCGGCGCGATGCTTATGCGTCGCCGAGTCTTAAGTCGCCGGCCTGCGCCCATTGCGCCTCAGGCAACCCTGCCGGTTGCGGTCTTTACCGCGCCCCCGATGTCGATCGAACCTGTTGTTGTTGAGACTACGGAAATTGCGTTTGCGGCTCATCTCGAGCCGGGCGAAACGACGATCGAATTCAGCGCACCGCCGAAGACCGACGAGACCGCGCCGGAGCACTCGAGGGAGCTGCATGAATAACGGTATCAAGCTGCGCGCACCACTTGAAGTCTCAAGAGACGACGTCAAAAAGGCGCTCTTCGAGCACGCGCAGGACGAGCCGATGGTGGCACGCGCGGCGCAACATGTGCAGAGCGCCGCCGCCGCCGCGGCCGACGAGCTGAATCGTGCGCTCGATGTCGACATTTTCGAAATGCTCGCCCATGGTTGGGCCAAGGTGCCCGCGGTTCGTAATGCTGTGCAGCTGAGCGCTCTGGTGCTGGGTCCGCCGGCTATTGTTAACCTCGACGAGCATAAAATTGCGTCAACTTCACGGGTGGTTCTCGATAGCAGTGTTGCGCACAATGCGCTGCCGCCGTTGAATCTGGTGCTTGAGATCGTCGCAGGCGTCCAAAGTGCGACACTCGCCGCACGCGATGGCCGGGTCGAATTGGTCGCGCTCGGAAAGGCGTCGATCATCGCGCGACTCAAGTACAAGAACACGTTGCTGAAGGAGCATGCGACCGGCGTCGAGGGCGGACTGCGCGATCCGTTCAAGCGTCAGCCGTCCGCGCCGGATCCGCAGGCGGGCGTTGATATTCAAATTTGAGGCGCCGGCCGATCGGTCCAGCAGCTTTCGCATGCATTTTTTAAGGCGGCCCGCGGCGGCGGTCATCGGGCTGATACTGCTCAGCCTAGTTCCGTCAGCGCTCGCCCAGCGGCCGTTGTGCGTTCAACTTCCGGTGCCCGATCGCGATCGCGCGCGCGCAGCCGGATTGTGCCGCGATCCGGCGCCGATCATCGATGTCGCACCGCGTGCACCCGTGCCGCCGCCATTCCCTTCGACTGCAGGCGCGCTCGCGGTTCCCAACGTAGTCGGCCAGAGCTTTGACGATGCGCGTAGCCGGCTGACGCGCTTTACCGTGCAGCGCTCGTACCGCGCCGCCGCCGAAGCGGGCGGTACCGTGTTGTCGCAGTCGCCGATGGCGCCGGCCACTTTGCCCGCCGGCGCGGCTGTGATGCTGGTCTTGTCGGAGGGATCGCTGGTGCGTGTGCCGCGCGTGACAAACCTCAACATCAACGATGCACGCCAGCGACTGCAAACGGATCTCGACTTGAAAGCGCAGCCGGTCGTCGTAGCCAGCGAACTGCGCGTGGGCACGGTTTTCGAGCAGCAGCCACCCGAAGGCACGCTCGTCAAGCGCGGCAGCCTGGTTCGGCTGCAAGTCTCGGCCGGGCAGCAAGGACCGGAGCTGATCGAAGTGCCGAACGTCGTCGGGTTGCCGTTTGAGCGTGCAAAGACACGGCTTACGAGATTCGCTGTCGAGCGTACCGAGCGACCGCGTAGCGAGCGCTCTAGCGCGCCCGAAGGACAGGTGGTCGAACAGTCGCTACGCGCGGCCTCGCGAACCGCGGCGGGCTCGGTAATTGTGCTGACGGTATCGGCGCCGCCGCGCGCGGCGGTCGAAATATTCGAGATGCCGAACGTTATCGGCCGCAGTTACTTCGACGCGGCGCGCTCGTTGGCGGAATTCAAAGTCAGCCGCAGCGACATCGCCAGCGCCGAAGTGCGCGGGCGCATCGTTGCGCAAACGCCGTCCGCTGGTTCGACGCTGATGCCTGGCGACGCCGTCGCGCTGCAGGTATCCGCCGGCATCGGTGCGACGACGCCCGCGGAAACGAACGCCGCGGAGTCAGCTACGACGCCGTCCGCCCCGATGACGCCGTCTGCAGTCAAGCCGGAAAGCGGGCGCAGTGTTTTCAGAGGAGTGCTGGCAATCGGCGGCGCCATCGTATTGGGTGTTGTTTTCGGAGGTTTGCTGATGCGCCAATGGCTTTTCCGCCAGCGCGCAGTCGCGGCGGCCGACAGTGCGATCACGGCGATGTCGCCGGAGCCACCGACCATTACCAGTGTTGATATTCTGCTTGAGGAAGAAACCGCAGAGCAACGAGCGCTCGACGGTGATCTGCGAGTTGACGCGCCGCTTGCGGGGCCGGTCTCGGCAGAGCCCCAGCAGAATCATTTGGGGAGTTCCGATGAACAAGAAAAACATCCGGGTTCGTAAGGGCCAGGCGCCGGGCAAACTTTCGCGCGATGTTTTTCGTGCGCGGTTCTACGACAAGTTCACCGATCCGGCATTCGGCGCCGAGGCAAGTGCGCTGAAACGAATCGAAGTTATTGCGTGGGACGGCTACACGAACCATCGCAAGGCGCCGCTGACACATGCGGCCGGCCGCGGCTATGCCAATCCAGCGTACGCGCTGTCCGACGAATGGCGCGCCGCGCGCGATGCGATTCGCGCCGCAGAGAAACAGCAAAAAGACCCTGCGTCGCCGTCGCGAGTGTTGGTGATCTCGGGCGCCGATCGCAACGACGGCACGTGTCCCGGCGAGATATCGAAAACATGGCGGCTGTCGCGCGTCGTGATCGACGCGCTGAAAAAAGCCCGCATTGAAACCGATGATCTCGATTTAAGCCGCATCACATCCGAATACGGCAAGCAGATTCATCCGTGCAAGGGTTGCGTGTCCACTGCGATGCCGCTGTGCCACTGGCCGTGCAGCTGTTATCCCAATCACGCGCTCGGGCAGGTCAACGACTGGATGAACGAGATCTATCCGCGCTGGTCGGCTGCGCACGGCATCATCATCGTCACGCCCGTGTACTGGTATCAGGTGCCGAGCGCGTTGAAGTTGATGATTGATCGGCTGGTGTGCGCCGACGGCGGTAATACCGACCCCAGTTCGACTGACGGCAAAGATCCGAAGAAAGCCAAGGCACTGGAACTGGCCGACTGGCCGTACCCGCAGCACCTGGCGGGTCGCACTTACGGCCTGGTCGTGCATGGCGATGTTGCCGGCATCGAAGGTGTCCGCCGGTCATTGTCGGACTGGCTCGATTGGATTGGGTTGATCGATGCCGGAAAACAATCCCGGCTTGATCGTTACATCGGCTACTTCAAGCCGTACGCGACCAGCCATGATGAGCTCGATCGCGACAAAGAGGTGCAGCAGGAAGTGCGCAACGTTGCGCGCGCAGTGGCCGCCGCTGTGCGCGAGTTGCGCGCTGGCAGGTTGAGTCAGCCCGACAAGAGACTCGAGTCGCCGCGCCCAAAATAGTTGTGCTTGTGCCAACCGGCGTTTGGTTTGGCCGGCCGATTCAGACGATCCACGATGCGACCGGCGACCGGCGGGGCACAATCGCGCCATCCACCGTGGGTGTTGGGCCGTAACTTCAACGAGGGCGGGCAATTGTTGGACGAACAGGAAATCAGGCGGTTGCTGCTGGCGACGGCGGCGCGTGACGTCGATGCGTTCGCGCGCCTGTACAAGCGGTGCGCTCCGCTATTGCTTGGGGTGGCGCAACGCATAACGCGGCGGAGGGAGCTCGCTGAAGAAGTGCTGCACGACAGTTTCACGCGCATCTGGCGCGCGGCCGACTCGTTCGACCCGTTCGGTGCACCCGTGGGATGGATGACGGCGATCGTGCGCAATCGCGCGATCGACGTGATGGAAACGCACGACGTGGCGCGCGTGGATTCGTACCACGCTGCGCTCGACGACAAGCCCGAGGCCTCACTGGATCAGATGTTCGACTGGAGCCAAGCCGATACAGCGGAAGAAGCGCTCGACGCAAGTCGGCTGCGCACTTTCCTGCGCAAGTGCCTCGGCGAGCTTGCTGCCGTCGAGCGGCAGGCGCTGGTGCTGGCTTATCAACACGGCTTGAGCCATGGCGATCTCGCCTCGCACATGGGAAAACCACTCGGAACGGTGAAAACGTGGGTCAGGCGCGGCATGGTGAATTTGCGCTCGTGCATCGATCGCTGCACCGGGCACGCGGGAGCCGGCCAATGAAGCTGGCGCGGCGTTCGCAACTCGATGCACTGATTGGTGAGTACATGCTCGGTACATTGCGCGGCCGTGCGCGACGGCGCTTCGAGCGCGCGTTACGTGAAGAGCCCGCAGTGGCGTTGCGACTACGCGTGCTGCAGCGGGAGTTCACCCCGAGCTACAGCGACAGCGTGACGCAGACACCGCCTGCGGACGGCTGGCAGCGGCTCGCGCGCGAGCTGAATCTGTCTCAATATCGCGCGCCGTGGTATTCGCGCGTGTCTTTCCTGCGCGGCTGGGCGCTCGGCGCGACCGCGGCCTTTATGTTCGGTCTCACGTTCCTCGCATTGCGTGCCACGACCGAGCCAACGCTGACGCCGATCGCGCAGCTCGCAATGAAAGGTGCACCTGCCAGTGTGACCGCTGCATTGTCGGCTGATCGCCGTACGCTCGAGTTGCGTGCCGCACGGGCGATCGTCGCGGGACCGTTGCAGAGCTACGAGCTGTGGGTCATTCCCGAAGGCGGCGCACCCCTTTCATTGGCGGTGCTAGGCCAACTGCACGGAACGTTCGAGGTGCCGGCCGGGCACCGCAATCAGTTACGCAAAGGCGCGGTGCTTGCGGTTTCCGTCGAGCCACCGGGTGGCTCGCCGACGGGCGCACCTACCGGACCCGTGATTCTCTCCGGCGCGATTTCTTAACAAAAAACCCGAGAGCCGGTTCTCGTGATGATGCGTTTCCTGCTGATAGTCCTTGTTGTTGTCTTCGCAGTAGTGACCGCGGTGGCGTGCGCGCCGATCGGCGCGCTTAACGCACTCGTAGCAACCGACACCTATCAGCTGACGACCACGGAATACGGGACGGGCGAGCGCCGGCAGCTCGACGTGTATACGCCGCGCGCCACTGCGCAGCGCGTGCGTCCCGTCGATGGCTGGCCGCTGGTGGTGTTCTTCTACGGCGGCTCTTGGCGAAGCGGCGAGCGCAAAAATTATCGGTTTGTAGGCGAAGCGCTGGCCGCGCGCGGCATCCTCACCGTCATCCCGGACTATCGCCTCTATCCTGAAGTGCGCTACCCCGAGTTTCTGAAGGACAACGCCGCGTCGGTGGCGTGGTCATTGCGCGAAGCGGCCCGTCTGGGTGCCGACCCGAAGCGATTATTCGTGATGGGTCACAGCGCCGGTGGTTACAACGCGGCGATGATCGCCCTCGATCCGCGCTGGCTCGGCGGTGAGAATGTCAAGACAACGCAGCTCGCCGGGTGGATTGGTCTGGCGGGACCGTATGATTTTCTGCCGATTGAGAACGTCGACGCGCAGCCCGTGTTTTTTCATCCGAACACACCACCCGACTCACAGCCGATCCGCTACGTCACCGCGGCTTCGCCGCGCGCGTTTCTGGGTGCGGCACCCGAAGACACCCTCGTCAACCCCGAACGCAATACGCGCCAGATGGCCACCAAGCTGCAATCGGCAGGGGTTTCGGTCACGGTGCAATTTTATCCACGCACCGGTCATATAACTTTGATCGGATCGTTTGCTGCGCCGCTGCGATTCTTGGCGCCGGTGCTGGACGATGTCGCGGATTTCGTGAAAACGGCCGCGTCGCGCTAAGAGCTGCTACTCGATGCTGCGCTAGGTACCTGCGGCGACCGCGCCTTCGGCAATCAGGCGTTCAATTGCGGCGTCGTCATAGCCATACTCGAGCAGCACTTCTCGGGTGTGTTCACCCAGCGTCGGTGCGGGACGCGGTGCCACGGTCGGCGTGCGCGAAAAATGCAGCGGACAGCCGAGCGATTTCATCTTGCCGGCGCGCGGATGCTGCAGATCGACGACCATGCCGCGCGCCAGCGTCTGCGGATGCTCGAGCGCCTCGCCGACCGTGTGCACCGGGCCGACCGGCACACCGGCCGCATCGAATGCTTCGATCCACTCCGCTCGGCTGCGCGTTGCGATGACAGTATTCATCGAGGCAGCGAGTGTCTCGACGTTGCGCATGCGAGCCGCGTTGGTTGCAAAGCGCGGATCGCCGCGCCACTCGGGGTGGCCGAGTACCTCGGCGATGCGTTCCCAATTCGCCTGGTTGGCGCCGCCGACGTTGATCCAGCCGTCGCTTGCGCGAAATGCCTGATACGGAGCGGTCAGGATGTGTGCCGAGCCGGTCGCGCCCGGCGTCTGCCCGGTGGCAAAGTAGATGGCTGCATGCCAGTAGGTCTGTTGCAGCGCCGCTTCCATCAGCGAAGTGTCGACCAACTGCCCTTCTCCAGTTTTCAGCTTGTGTGCATACGCGGCCAGGATGCCGGCGACCGCAAGGATGCCGGCGTTGATATCGGCCACCGAGTTGCCGGTCTTCGCGGGCGCACCACCGGGCTCGCCGGTGATCGACATCAGGCCGGCAAAACCTTGCGCGATCAGATCGAAGCCACCTTTGTCAGCGTACGGACCGTCGCGCCCGTAACCTGACACCGCGCAGTAAATCAGGCCGGGGTTTGCGGCGGCCAGTACGTCGTAGCCGAGGCCCAGCTTCTCGAGCGTGCCCTTGCGGTAGTTTTCGGTCAGCACGTCGGCGTTGCGCACCATTTTCAGCAGAATCTCGCGCCCGCGCGCGTGCTTCAAATTCAGTGCGACGCCGCGCTTGTTGCGATTGAGGATCATGAACGGCGCGGATTCGCCGTTAACACGCGGCTCGCTGTAACCGCGCGCGTCGTCGCCGCCCTGCAGCTTCTCTACCTTGATCACGTCTGCACCCATATCGGCCAGCATCATTCCTGCCGTCGGCCCCGCCATGATCTGCGCGAGTTCGAGCACGCGCATGCCGGCCAGCGGACCGCTCACAATGAGGCTCTCATTTGCCGACGAACGCGGGATTTTGCTTCGCGAGGAATGCCGCGTAGCCGATGCGAAAGTCTTCGGTGTCGAAGCAATCGAAGCATTCGTCGAGTTCTGCGGCGGTCAGCGGTATGTCCGATGCCAGCCTGCGCGCAAACTTCTTGTGCCAGCGCGCAACCAGCGGTGCGCCATCGGCGATGCGTTGCGCGCTCTCACGCGTCTCGGCGGCGACTCGATCATCGGGCACGACGCGCGTCACGAGTCCTTTCTCCTTCGCCTCGGCGGCGTCGAAGATCCGGCCCTCGAGCAGAATTTCGAGCGCGACGCTGGGCCCCACCAATCGCACCAGAGGCGCCATTTCCGCGTAGGCCATCACCAGGCCGAGATTCTTGATCGGTGCGCCGAAGCGGCTCGATTGCCCGCAGATGCGCAGATCGCACAGAGCCGCGATCTCGAGCCCGCCACCGACGCAAATTCCGTGAATCTGCGCAATCAGCGGATGTCTGCAGTGGGCCAACGCACCAGCCGTCCGATGCATCACCTTACCGTACTCGATCGCTTGCGCCTTGTTCGAACGCTCGTTCGCAAACTCGGCGATGTCGTTGCCGGGCGAAAACGATCTTTCGCCGGCACCGCGAATGATCACGCAGCGCAGCGCATCATCGGCCGACAGGCGCTCGACGGTCTCGCCGAGCGAGGCCCACATGCTGCGGGTCAGCGCGTTTAACTTATGCGGCCGGTTCAGCAGGACGACTGCAATCGCTCCACTGCGTTCAATGTCGATCGAATCGGTCATCGATAGAAATAGTTGACCAGACCCAGGCCGGTAACTGGAACGTACGTCACCAGCAGCAACACTGCAACCAGCACTGCGACGAAATACACATTGACGCGCGTCACCGCCCACACCGATTCCTTGGCGATCGAGCACGCGACCATCAGCACGCTAGCCACCGGTGGCGTCTGCTGGCCGATGCCGAGATTGATGGTGACGATCAATCCGAAATGCACTGGATCGATTCCGACCGCTCTTATCAGCGGCATCACGATCGGCACCACCAGGATGATCGCCGCCGCGGAGTGAAGGAACATACCGAGAAACAGAAACAGCACATTGAGCAGCGCAAGCACGACCCATTTGTTGGACGTGAAATCCGATACTGCCTTGGCCAGCGCCTGCGGCGCCTGCACTTCCGAAAGATAGGTGCCGAGCAGCGCACTGGTTGCGACCAGCAGCATCACGACGGCCGTCTGCACGCCGCCTTCAAGGAGTGCCTTGCGCAGCTCGGCAATATTCAGCTCTCGATAAATCACTAGGCCGACGAACAACGCCGCGACGACCGCAAGCGCCGCGCCTTCGGTTGCAGTTACAACGCCGCCGAAAATTCCGCCGAGGATGATGATCGGCAGCAGAAAAGCCCATAGTGCTTCGCGTGCTGCCTTGCGCACACGCGCCCATGAAAACGCGGCTTCGCGCGGCAGGTTGTAGCGGCGCGCGAACCAGGACGCCATGGCCATCAAGCCCAGGCCACCCAAAATGCCGGGCACGATGCCCGCAACGAAAAGCTGCACGACCGAGGTTTCGGCCATCACCGCATACAGGATCATCGGAATCGACGGTGGAATGATCACGGCCAGTGTCGCTGCCGATGACATCACCGACGCCGCCAACGGCGCCGGATAGCCCTTGGCCTTCATGCCGGGAATCATGATCGACCCGAGCGCGGCGACATCGGCTACCGCTGAGCCCGAAATTTCTGCAAAGAACAGTGACGCGCCAATCGACACGTGGGCCAGCCCGCCGCGGATCCAACCGAATAGCGCCGACGCAAATGCGATCAATCGATGCGAGATGCCCGACGCATTCATGATGGCGCCCGCCAGAATGAACAGCGGAATCGCGAGCAGCGGGAAATTGGTCGCACCGCTGTATGTAACGAGTGCGAGATTGGGCAGACTGCCGACGCCGTGACTGACGACCATTGCCACCAGCGCGACGATCCCCAGCGATACAGCGATCGGTACGTTGATCAACACTAGCGCTAGCACCGCCGCGAACAGCAAAAGCATCGTGCTCATCGGGGTGCTCGATCAGCGCTTGGCATCAATGCAGTGCGTCGGCGATCACGGCAGCGGGCGGCGGCGGACCGCGCCCGACCAGCAGATCGATCAAGTAGGTGACTTCGGCAATGACGATCAGCGCCGCCGAAATCGGGATCACCGACTGCACGACGCTCATTGGCACCCAAGGCAGACTGACGAGCGCGTCACCGTGAAGAATCGGCAGGATCGAAGCGCCCACGTAGCCGAGCAGCACGAAGAACACGATGACCAACGCCTGCGCGGCGATGTTAAAGCCGCGGCGCACCGGCCAGCGTAACTGATCGATCACCTCGGGGCAGCCGATATGCGCGCGTCTTACCGAAGCGAGCGCGGAACCGTAGAACGTTAGCCATGCGAGGAGCACAGAAGCGACTTCGTCATACCAGGTGAGCGACTGCCCGAGCGAACGGAAAATGACGCCGAGTGTCACCTCGGCGGCGAGCACCACCATTAGGGTTCCGACTACCCATTCGAGCAGCCGGCCGTAGCGTTCGCGAAAGCGGCGCAGGCGGGCGGCCATCGTCGCTTCGCGAGCTATGCGTGAAGTCACTTGCCGAGCGCAACCGAGCGCTCAATCAGCTCCTTCGCGCCGGCGACTTCCTTGCCGAACTCCTCATAAATCGGCCGGCTCGCCGCAATGAATGCTTCCTTGTCGACCTCGTTCACTTGAATTCCGCCGGCCTTCAACTTGCCGAGCAAATCGGCATCGTCCTTCGCAGCGACCTCGTATACATACGCCTGCGTTTCGCGCGCAGTGTCTTCCAGAATCTTGCGTACATCGGCGGGTAGCGTGCTCCAGTGGCGCGTGCCCACCACTACATACGCAGGCGTGTAGACGTGACCGGAGAGCGACAGGAACTTCTGCACTTCATTGAGTTTGGCCGAATAGATCTGCGTAAACGGGTTTTCCTGGCCATCCATGACGCCGGTCTGCAAAGCAGTAAAAAGCTCCGAAAACTTCATCGGACTCGGGTTGGCCCCGTACGCCTGAAACATCTTGACCCGCCACTTCCCTTCGGGCACACGCAGCTTGATGCCCTGCAGATCGGCTGGCACCTTGATCGGCCGCTTGTTGTTGGTGATGTGCCGCACGCCGTTCTCCCACACGGCGAGCACCTTCAGCCCTTTCTTGTCGGCCTCCGGCGCGATCTTCGGCCAGAACACGTCTTTCTCGATGCGCGCCATGTGCGCCCGATCCTTGACGATGTACGGCAAATCAAAAATGCCGAACAGATCGACCTCCGAGCTCATCACCGTCGACGGCACCGCCATCTCTAGCGTGCCGAGCTTCAGCTTCTGGATCATTTCGCGATCGCCGCCGAGCTGGCTCGATCCATAGACGACGACCTTGGCCTTGGCGCCCAGCTTGGCATTGGCACGCCGTGCAAACTCGTCAGCGCTCTTCTGGAAGATCGAGCCCGGCTCGCCGACGTGGCCGATCTTGATTTCCGTTTGTGCGCGGCTTGGCGCGGCTGCGATGAGGAGCAGGCTCGATGCGGCGGCTGTCAAAGTGGCGCGCACCATTGCGCGACGTCTGGCCGCGCCGGCGGTGTTATCGATACTCATGTTGTCTCCTTGTGCCTGGTTGAATATGAGCACGAAGTCTATGCAGCCTGCGCCAGGCTTGCTGTCGGTGTTTGCGCCAGATATCCCATTGCGGCGTCGACACCCCCGGTGCGATGCGGAATAGCCGCGAGCTTCAAACCCATCTCGACACCCGCCAACGTGCCGCACAGCATCAACTCGTTGAAATAACCGAGGTGGCCGATGCGAAAGACCTTGCCCGTTACTTTGCCGAGCCCCTGACCGAGCGACATGTTGAATCGCTCGAGCACGATCCTGCGGAACGCATCGGCACTGTGCCCGTCGGGAACGATCAGCGCCGTTAGCGCCGAACTGTATTCGGCAGGATTGACGCACAGGATCTCGAGTCCCCATGCGCGCGCGGCGCGGCGCGTTGCTTCGGCGAAGCGGTCGTGCCGCGCGAACACTTGCGGCAAGCCTTCCGCAAACAGCATCTCGAGTGCTTCGTGCAGTCCGTACAGCAGGTTGGTCGCCGGCGTGTACGGAAAGTAGCCGGTCGCGTTGGCCGCAATCATGGGCTCCCAGTCCCAGTACGAACGCGGCAGTTTCGCGCTTTCCGATGCAGCCAACGCCTTCGCGCTGATTGCGTTGAATGAAAGGCCCGGCGGCAGCATCAATCCTTTTTGCGAGCCGCCGACGGTAACGTCCACGCCCCACTCGTCGTGCCGGTAGTCGATCGAGCCGAGTGATGAGATCGTATCGACCAGCAAAAGCGCCGGGTGGCCGGCGCGGTCGATCGCGGCGCGAATCGGCGCGATCTGCGTCGTCACGCCGGTCGAAGTTTCGTTGTGGACGACGCACACGGCCTTGATTGCGTGCGCTGCGTCGGCGCGCAGCCGCTTTTCGATCTCTGCGGAGTTGGCACCCTGCCGCCAGTCGCCAGGCATGAAGTCGACCGTCAATGACATCCGCTCGGCCAACTTCTTCCACAGCATCGCAAAGTGTCCGGTCTCAGCCATCAGCACGCGATCGCCCGGCGATAACGTGTTGACCAGCGCCGCCTCCCATGCGCCGGTTCCCGAGGCCGGGTAGATCACCACATCGCGCGCCGTTTGAAACACGCGCTTGATGCCGGCGAGTACAGATTTGCCGAGCGCCGCGAACTCGGGTCCGCGATGATCGATCGTCGGGTGATCGATCGCACGCAGCACACGATCTGGGACGTTGGTCGGCCCGGGGATCTGCAGGAAGTGGCGACCGGACGGATGGCTGTCGAGTTCAAGCATCGGAAAGCCTTTGACGAAGCGAGCATCGTAGCGAATCGCGTGCCCAGGTGCCGCGGTCGCTGCTACGCGGCTATATTGACTCGCATGAACGACCTCGCACAACCGCTGGTCTTCCATCCTCCACGCGCAGATTCTGAACTTGCGAGCCGGCTGCGCGCAGCGGTGACAGGAGAGGTGTTGTTCGATCGCGCCTCGCGCGGTCGTTATGCGACGGATGCGTCGATCTACCAGGTCGAACCCGTCGGCGTGCTGATTCCCAAGACGCAGGACGACGTGCGCGCTGCGGTGGAGATTTGCCGCGGGCTGCGCGTGCCGATGCTGGCGCGTGGGGGTGGTAGCTCGCAGTGCGGGCAAACCGTCGGCGCCGCCTTGGTGATCGATCACAGTAAGTATTTGAACGGCATCGTGACGTTCAACCGCGAGGCGATGACCGTCACGGTCGAGCCGGGCATCGTGCTCGATACGCTGAACGCATGGCTGCGTCCGCACGGACTGTGGTTTCCAGTGGATGTCAGCACATCGGCGCAGTGCACGCTCGGTGGCATGGCCGGCAACAATTCGTGCGGCTCGCGCTCGATCGCCTACGGCAACATGGTGCACAACGTGCTCGCGATCGATGCGCTGCTCTCCGACGGCACCGAGGCGTGGTTCGGGCCGGAGGCCGAGATGGCCGATGGATCGGCGCGCGTCAACAAGCTCCTCGAAGAGCTGCGCAGTATCGCCGTGCGCGAGTGGGATGAGATCGAACGCCGCGTGCCGAAGGTGTTGCGACGAGTCGGCGGATACAACGTCGACATCTTTCTACCGCAGAGCGAGCGCCCCTATACCGCCGACGGTAGCGTCAATATTGCGCATCTGCTGGTGGGCAGCGAAGGCACGCTGGCTTGGACAAGCGCACTGACGCTGCAGCTCGCGCCGCTGCCGACCCAACGGACGCTGGGTGTCGTCAACTTTCCGACGCTGTATCGCGCGATGCAGTGCGCACAGCACATCGTCACGTTGAAACCTTCAGCAGTCGAGCTGGTCGATCGCACGATGATCGAGCTGGCGCGCAGCAATCCTGCGTTTCAACCCGTGATCGACGCGGCGCTGATCGGCGAACCGGAGGCGATCCTGCTGGTCGAGTTCAGCGGTGAAGACGCGCGCGGGCGGCTCGCTGAGCTAGTGACGCTGAGCGCCGATCTGGGCCTGCCAAATCAGGTCGTTTGCTTGACCGATGCGTCTTCACAGAAAGCCCTTTGGGAAGTGCGCAAAGCCGGCCTCAACATCATGATGAGCATGCGCGGCGACGGTAAGCCAGTGTCGTTCATCGAAGACTGTGCGGTGCCGCTCGAGCACCTGGCCGACTACGTCGCGCGCCTAACCGAGGTATTTGCCAAGCACGGAACACGCGGAACCTGGTACGCGCATGCGTCGGTCGGGACGCTTCACGTGCGGCCGATTCTCGACATGCGGCGTGATGGTGCCAAGAAAATGCGATTGATCGCCGAAGAAGCGGCATTGCTGGTGCGCGGGTACAAAGGCGCGTTTTCGGGCGAGCACGGCGATGGGCTGGTGCGCAGTGAATGGGTTGCCTGGCAATTCGGCCCGCGCTTGACGCGCGCGTTCGAAGAAATCAAAGCGCTATTCGACCCCGACGGGCTGATGAACCCCGGCAAGATCGTCAAGCCGACCCAGATGGATGACGCGCGGCTGTTTCGTTATCCGCCGGGCTATCGAACGCACCCGCTGCAAACCGCCCTGGATTGGTCAGCGTGGAATGTGCAGAACAATCCGGAAGCCGAGACGCTGACCGCGCCCGGCACCGGCGGCGATCCGGCGCACGGTTTCGCCAAGGCAGTCGAGATGTGTAACAACAACGGTCACTGCCGCAAGTTCGATGCCGGCACGATGTGCCCGAGCTTTCGCGTAACGCGTGACGAAGAAGACTTGACGCGCGGCCGCGCGAATACGCTTCGCTTGGCGCTATCGGGCCAGCTGGAAGGCGGTCTGACATCCGACGCCGTGCGCGACGCGCTCGACCTATGTGTCAGTTGCAAGGGTTGCCGCCGTGAATGCCCGACCGGCGTCGACATGGCGAAAATGAAGATCGAGTTTCTTCATCACTATCACCGGCAGCACGGCATTTCGATCAAGGATCGGTTGATTTCGTACCTACCGCGCTACGCGCATTGGGGCGCGCGACTGCCCTGGCTGTTCAATATGCGAAACACCCTGCCATCTGCCGCTGCGCTCTCGCAGAAGTGGTTTGGATTGGCCGCGCAGCGGTCGTTGCCGTCCTGGCGCAGCGACACCTTTCTGGCTGGCCTGACGTATCCCCTCAACGCCGACGGTAGCGCCGAGCCACAATCGCGCGGCGCTGCTGGTGAAGTCGTGCTGTTCGCCGACACCTTCAACAATGCCTTCGAACCAGAAGTTTCGCACGATGCGCTGGCGGTGCTCGAAGCGGCCGGCTACACCGTGCACATTGGATTGCCGGCCGATGGCAGCCGTCGTCCGCTGTGCTGCGGCCGCACGTTTCTTGCGACTGGCATGGTCGATCAAGCGAAGGTCGAAGCGCGCCGCACGCTTGCGGCGCTGCTGCCGCACATCGAGCGTGGCGCGACGATCGTCGGTCTCGAGCCGTCGTGCCTGTTGTCGATGCGCGACGAATTCCTGGTAATGGGCTTGGGTGAAGCCGCGCAACGACTTGCATCAAGTGCGTTGCTGATCGAGGAATTCCTGGCACGCGAGCATCGTGCGGGTCGCCTGCGTTTAGCGCTGGCTGCGTTACCGCAAAAGCGCGCGATGATTCACGGACATTGCCATCAGAAAGCGTTCGACGCGCTCGCGCCCGCGGTTGAGGTGCTGAAGCTGATCCCGGACCTGCAGGTTGAAGTGATCGATTCAAGCTGCTGCGGCATGGCCGGCGCATTCGGTTACGAGGCCGCGCACTACGACATCTCGATGCAAATGGCCGAACTGTCTCTGCTGCCTGCGGTGCGTAACGCAGAGCCAGATACGCTGATCGTCGCCGATGGCACCAGCTGCCGGCATCAAATTGCAGACGGCACGCGCGCGACCGGTGCGCGCCACGCGATGCACATTGCCAGCGTGCTGGCGCGCTCGCTCGCTACGCACGGAACGTAACGCGCTATGTCAGCGGGCGGCGAGCTCCGTCGCCAGTCCCGAACTCAGCAGCACCTGGGACGATGGAAACCAGATTTGATCGTTGGCGACAGCAGCGCCCTGTTTCAGTACGCGCTGATCGACTCCGCGCGCCGCGATGAATTCATCACTGCGCCGATTGGCCGAAGCGACAGCGTCCGCACTGAACCCGGCACCGCCAGCGCTGTGCAAACCAACTCTCGCATCGGCACTGATGATGCGGCGAGCGCCGCCGGCAAATGCCGTCACGCACGCACTGCTGCACTCGCTGTCGACCAAGGTATCGACGCCGCGATCGCGCAACAAGGTTCCGAGTGCAAGCCCTTCGGCGACGCGGCCGCCACGGCTGTCGAGCCGCACGACACGCACATTGGAATTGGCATCGAGCGCATCGCGCACGGCGCGCGTGCTGCCGAACTCAAGGCCGCCCTGCAGCACGATCTGGTTCGAGCGTGGTTCGAGCGCAACGGCGGCCGGCGGCGATGAGCCGATCAGGGTCGACCACACCTCGGGCATTACGTAGCGCGCCGATTGAAACCAGAATGCGCCAACCCAGACGAACGCCCCGAAGCCGACGATGCCGGTCAACACAGCCACCGGCATCGAACCACCGCGATCGACACTCTCGATCGCCGAACGCTGCACGCCTGTGCCCCACCATAAGGCGCCGACGATCAGCACCAGCACCTCGAGCAGCCACAGCAAAGACGATCCGACCGGGTAATCGGTGATGGGCACCCGACGCGAGGCGAAACCGATCGCCTGCACTACACCCCACACCATGGCGGAACTGACAATCACGGCTACCGCTAGCGGCAGGTCGCCACGCCAGTGCTGCCGCAGATAACCGACGCGCCGGCTGCGCCCTCGCATATGCTTTTCGCGAAAGCGCTCGGCGTTTTTCAGTTGCTTGCGCGGCGACGGCGGGTGGGCCGGTAATACGGCCTCGGTATCTGATGGGGGCATGCTGGGCAGTCTAGAGGTCCGCCGAGGGCGACGTTAGTCGCGCCTTTTAGTCTTAACAGATGAGCGCGCATCATGCGGAGGGGCGATGGCGCGCAGCAGCGTGGTCGTCTAGCGACCCCCGGAGACGTCGATCACGGCGCCGTGCACGTATGACGAAGCGCCCGACGCCAGCCACAGCGCGGCCTCCGCGACCTCGAGGGCCGAGCCCGAACGGCCGAGCGGCACGGCGGCCTTTGCGAGCCGCTCCATCTGCTCCAGACCGCCGTGTGCTTGATGGATCTCGGTCGCTATCAGCCCCGGCCGTATCGCGTTAACGCGAATGCCTTGCAGCCCGACTTCCTTCGCCAGCGCGACCGTGAACGAGTCCATCGCGCCCTTGGTCGCCGCGTACGCCGCGCCACCTGCGAGGCCACCAGTGCGCGCAGCCACCGAAGACATGTTGACAATCACGCCGCCGCGTCCACCCTGAGCGGTCGACATGCGACGCACGGCTTCGCGCGAGCAGTAAAAAGCGCTGAATACGTTGGCGCAAAACACTTCGCTCAGAGGCGCGATCTCGGTTTCCGCAACGTTGAACTTGCTGAGCATGCCGGCATTGTTGACCAGCGCGTCGAGTGTGCCGAGCTCTGCATCAAGCTGCTCGAACATCCTGGCGACCTGCGTCGAATCGCCGGCGTCGGCTTGCAGCGGAACCGCGTTGCTGCCGTTGTCCTTGATCTCCGCGATGACTTCCCGAGCTTGTTTCTCGCTGCGATGAAAGTTGACGCCGACCTTGTAGCCCGAGCGTCCCGCCATCTTTGCAATCTCGGCACCGATGCCGCGGCTGGCGCCGGTGACGAGCATGATCGGCTGCTTCATTCGGGCTCGATGCCAGCTTCCTTGGTCAGCCGCGTCCACTTGGTCACTTCCGACACGATAAAGCGCGAAAGCTCGTCCGGCGTCATCGGCATCGGCGCCAGGCCGATCGTTGCAAGCTTGTCCTTGACGTCGGCTTGCGCTAGCGCCTTGCTAATGGTTGCGTGCAGCTTGTCGACGATCGGCTTTGGTGTGCCGGCCGGTGCGACGACTGCAAACCATGCAGTGATGTCGTAGCCCGGCAGTACCTCGGCTAGTGTCGGCCAGTCGGCTACCAGCGGGTTGCGCTGCGGCGCGGTGATCGCGATCGGCCTCAGCGTTCCGCCTTTGGCCTGCGCCATCGCGTTGCCGAGATCGACAAATGTGAACTGCACTTGCCCCGACAACACGTCGTTCACCGCGAGCGGGATACCTTTGTAAGGAACCGACAACACGTCGAGCCCGCTCATCTTAGACAGCCGCGAGATACTGATCTGCGAGCTGGTCGAGCCGTACCCGGCGGCGAGCTTGCCCGGCCGCTGCTTCGCGTGGGCGATGAATTCGTTCAAATTCTTCGCCGGGAAATCCGGCTTGACCATCAATACCAGGGCGGTCGTACCGACGCCAGCAACAGGTGCGAAGTCCTTGGTCGGGTCGTAAGGCATCTTCTTCATCAGCGGCACGTTCGACGCGATCGCGGTGTTCGAAGTGAACAGCAGCGTCTGGCCGTCGGGTGCAGCGCGTACGACTTCGTTGCCCGCGATCGTTCCCTGCGCACCGGGCTTGTTCTCGACGACGAACGGCTTGCCGAGCGCAATCTGCAGTTGCTGGCCGATTACGCGCGCGGCCAGATCGGTTGCGCTGCCTGGCGGGAACGGCACGATCATCTTGACCGGGCCTTTCGGATAGTCCTGCGCAAGCGCGGGCTGTGCTGCCACGGTCAGTGCCATCGCGCCCAGCGCGAGCATTGTCTTCAGTGTCATGCGGTCTCCTGGGTTGTTGTCTCATTGGCTTGCGCAGGGCGCAACGCGCTCGGTACTTTTACGTTGATGGCGAGCAGATGGAATGAAAGCGCCTTGCCGTGCATATCGAGATTCAGCGAGTCGTTGACGCCGCCGTCCAGCACGTCATCGAGGACAAAGTTCATTGCGGCCAGCTTCGGCAGCAGATAACGCGCAACGTGACTCGGTTTGCGATAGGCAAACTGCTGTGCGACGCGCTCGGGCGTCACTTGCTCGACCAGCAAATCGTAGTGCCGTGCATCGTACGCAATCAAACTGATGTTGGTGCGGTTGCCCTTGTCGCCGGTGCGCGCATGCGCGATCTCGCGCAGCGATACATCGACGAAGCCTTCCTTGTTCATCGTCGTCCTATACGAAGGCGTAGCTGGCAGGCACGCGCTCGCGCGGCACCAGACACGATTTCTGCGACAGTCGCTGTCGCTTTGCCACGCGCACCCCGCCGCCGCCGGCCGGGCCACCGGTCCACAGCGCGGTCAGCTCGCGCAGCACGCGATCGATCTGCGCGGAGTCCTCGTGCTTCGCAGCGACGCGCAGCCGCACGTCGGTCGCCGCGCCGGTGCGCGTCGCATGCAACAGCCGGTCCGTGTCGTCGCCGAGCACGCTCATAACCCCGATCAGATCGAAGCGCAGAGCAAGATCGCCCCCGACGCGCTTGTCCATGATGTCCATCGCCAGCCGCGCGCGCGCTTCCGCACCCTCGCCGGCATAGGAAATTTCTCCTTCGCCGAGCCAGCCGCCATCGAAGAAAACGTTGGCTTTCAACGTTGCTGTCCGCGGATGCCCGCGCACGCCCGTTAACCGCACACGATCGCGTCCGATTTCGGCGACCTCGGCATCGCTGAAGTCGGCCACCACGTCAGGCGTCAAATATTCGGCCGGGTCGTGAATCTCGTAGAGCAATTGCTCTTTCACGGTGCGCGCATCGACCAGGCCGCCGGTGTACGCTGCCTTGGTCAGTACGCAACTGCCGTCCGGCGCGATCTCGGCGATCGGAAAGCCGACGTCGTCCAGCTTCGGCACGTCCTTGTAGCCCGGATCGGCGAAATATCCGCCGCTGACCTGCGCGCCGCATTCGAGCAAATGCCCCGCCATCGTCGCCCCCGCGAGCTGATCCCAATCGCTCTCGCCCCATCCGAAGTGGGCGATTGCCGGTGCGAGCGTCAACGAGGGATCCGCGACACGGCCGGTGACTACGATCTGCGCCCCCGCCGTGATTGCCTCCGCGATGGCAAACGCGCCCTGGTACGCATTGGCGCAAACGAAGCGGCGCTCGTCGAAGCCGCCATCGAGCGCCTCGCGCACGAGTTGGCGGCGGTCAACACTTGAAAGGTCGTCACCCTCGACCACCGCGACGCGCGGAACACGCAGACCCAACTCGCGCGCAAGACGGTGAATCATCACCGCCGCGCCGCGCGGATTGGCCGCGCCGAAGTTGCCGACAATCGTGATGTGATGGTTCAGGCAATCGGCGAGGATCGGCCGCAGCACCAACTCGAGCAGCACTTCATACCCGAGCTCCGGGTTCGCCTTGCGCGCCAGCTGCGCCAGCGCAAGCGTACGTTCCGCCAGCATTTCGAAAATGATCGCCGCCGGCCCGCCGCCCTCGATTAGCGTGCGCACAACGGGGCCTGGCGCATCGATGCGATCGCCGGAAAAGCCCGCCCCGCAGCCGACTGCGAGTGTCTCAGGGTCCGTGCCTTGTTGCATGCCGCGAGTTTGCTCCAAAAATTCTGCGATCGACGGTGCCAGCCGGGCGGAGGCGGGAACAGCGCCGCTTACACCCGCCAACTTTTGTGGTTGGCGCTTCGCAACCTTTGGCACCATTGGCAGCTGGTAGCAGAGGCAGAGCCGCGAATTGAATTTCCAGAATTTCGAAACCGTACAAGCGCCGCTGCGCAAGGCGCAACCGCTGCCTCCGCCGGTGGCGTTGCGCTTTAGCCATACCGAGTTATTCGGTGAAAAAGTGAAGTGGCTGCCGCCGTACCGGCTGGCGCCGTCATTCGCCAGTGCCGACGGGCAGAGCATTATCTACCGTCGTCGCTCCCAAGTTGTCCTGGTCGGCGAGAGTGGTGAGACCCATGCCGCCCAGGCCACGTCGTTCGCGCTCGGCGCGGGCGACGCGCGCGTGCGCATCGACGCCCATGGCTATGCGCGCATCGTGCGCCCAACGCGCTCGAGTCAGGCAATCGATCCTGTATCCAACGTCGTCGATGGTGCGGCCGACATGGAGCGCGACGCCGCGCTGACCGTGTGCGCGCATCTGAACGAGCACGTCGAATCGCTCGCTTTCCCGCATCGCTGGACTCCGTCGCCCGATCATGTGCTGATGCCGGTCGCGGCACGCGCGTTTACCGAGGAACAGCCGAGGCCGCCGAAGGCTTCGCGGTCGAGCGATCCACGCGTCAAAGCCGCTGCGGATCCACAGGAGTTCAACGATTACCTCGACGCCCGCGCCGCCTGGCTCGCTCGTCGCCTGGCGTGGGATGCCGCACAGCGCTCAATCCATCAATTGAAAGAGCAGGCCGAGAGCGGCAACCTCGACGCGATGCAGGAGTATTTGATGAAGTGTCTGCATGACGTGCTGTGGCCGCTGCCGACCATCATCAGCTACGAGTTCAACGGCCAGCATGAGGCCAAGCTGGAATTCGTCGTGCCAGGGCTCGATACCATCCCCGACCGCGAAGCCGCGATGGCGAGTGGGAACCGGGTCGAGATCCGTCGTATGTCAGACCTGTCGCACACCAAGCTGCATAACCAGCACGCGGTTGGACTGGTAGTGCGGCTGCTGGGTGAGTTGTTCGCGTCGCTGCCGACGATTGAGACCGTCACCGTCTCTGCTCTGCAGATCCCCGCCAACAACAAGCCACAGCGCTACATCGCCTCCGCGTGTGCGGAGCGTCAGCAGTGGTCGTCGCTGCACTCGGACGGCGCGGTCACTGGCGATCACGCGATCCGTTGTCTAAACCAGCTGAGGGCGCGTTGCAATCTGACCGCCCTCGGCGCGTTCATCGCGGTCGAGCCTTTCGTCTGATTCTGGAGCGGGTTGCCATCGGCTGACGCGCAGTTGCGCCGAATTCGGCAGAATCGTTGGTGTTGACGAAAAAGTAGGCGAGCGAGCGAAAGCGCGTAGAAAGCCGGGGCGTTGATCGCTACGGCCGCAACCCGCGCCCTTGTTTGCTGGGTGGCCGCGCGCAAATGCGCCGGCAAGCCGTTTACATGGCCGCCACCGCCAAACATGACCCCGCTCGAGTAGGCAGCGCGGGCGACTGCCATCGTGCGGCGTATGACCGGCAGTTCGTGCCTGGCTGCAGGCTGTAGCGCGTATCCGCAACCCGTAGTAGACAAGCGCTTGCTGCCGGACGGAAGATTCGGCGATAACCAATCCAATCCGCTGAGATGACGAGGAGATCTGCAATGGACGAGCAAGACATTTCCCGTCGACAGCTGTTGCTGCAGGGAAGCGCGACACTTACCGGGCTGGCGCTGCTTCACGCTCCCTGGTTCGTCCACGCGTTCCCAAGCCGACCGGGAGAGGAAGTCGTGCCGTGGCTGGATCAGCCCGGTACCAATCCGAGTGGTGGCGTGGTCGAGAACCTGCAGCCGTGGGAAAACCTCGCTTCATCTTTCCTGACACCCAATGACAAGTTCTTTCGCGTATCGCACTACGACAAGCCAGTCATCGACGAAAAGAAATGGAATCTCGAAATCACCGGCCTGGTGAAGAAGCCGACTACCATGACGCTCCCGGCCCTCAAGACCCGACCGAAGCAGGAGGTCGTTTACACGATCGAGTGCGGCGGCAATCATGGATTCCCGTGGTTCACCAGCGGAATCGGCACCGCTAAATGGACCGGCACGCCGCTCGCACCGCTGCTGAAACAAGCCGGTGTGATGGACCGCGGAAGCGAGGTCGTATTCTGGGGCGCCGATTCGGGCACAGAGGTCGTTCGCGAGATGAAAATGCCGCAGCACTTCGCGCGCAGCATGTCGCTGGCCGATGCGATGAGCCCGAGCAACCTGCTGTGCTACCAGATGAACGGGACAGCACTTCCGCAACCACACGGCGCTCCGGTGCGGCTGATCGCACCCGGCTGGTACGGCATCGCCAATGTCAAATGGCTTAACCGCATCGAGATACGGGACACCCGCTTTATGGGCCGCTTCATGGCACGCGACTACGTCACGATCCGCGAAGAGCAGCGCAATGGAGAGACCGAGTCAGTCGAAACTTCAGTCGGCCGTACGCTGCTTAAATCCGCGCCGGCGAAAGTCACGCGCAAGGACGGCCAGTACCGCATCGTCGGTGCGGCGTGGGGCGCCCCGGTTGCGCGCGTCGAGGTGCAGGTCGACGGCGGACCTTGGAGAGCGGCCACGATTGACCGCGGCGAGCACAGCAAATTCGCGTGGACCTTCTGGTCGCTGGACTGGCCGAACGCAGCGCCGGGCGAACACACGATCACGTCGCGCGCGGTCGATACTCAGAACAACGTGCAGCCGGCGATGGATGACGCCCGTATCGCCAAGAAGAAAACCTATTGGGAGAGTAATGGGCAGGTTGCGCGCAAGATTCGCATTGCGTAAAACTCTCGTACGCCTTGATCTAAATTCCGCTTTCAATCAAAAATAAAACGACACCCACGTTCAGGAGACAACATGTTCGTCCACAACCGCCGTTCAGTTCTCGCAGGCATCGCGATCGCAATCGCGGGCCTGACCGCCTTCACGATCGCACCCCCCATCCTTGCGCAGACCTATCCGACGCGCCCGATTACCTTGATCGTGCCGTGGGGCGCCGGCGGCGGAACCGACGCCACCGCTCGCATCATCGGCAGCCTTCTAGAGAAGGAACTGGGGCAGCCGGTGAATGTTGTCAACCGCACCGGCGGCAACGGCGTCGTCGGCCATGCGGCGATCGCGTCGGCGGCACCCGACGGCTACACCATCGGACTGGCAACGGTCGAGATCGGCATGTTGCATTGGCAAGGACTGACCGAGCTGAACGGTGCCTCGTACACGCCGCTTGCGCTCGTCAACGCGGACCCGGCCGGCATTCAGGTGCGCGCCGACGCGCCGTACAAAACCGTCAGTGATTTACTCGCGGCTATCAAGGCCAATCCCGGCAAGCTGAAGGCGTCGGGCACCGGACAGGGTGGTATCTGGCACCTCGCGCTTGCCGGATTGCTGCGTGATCAGAAGATCGACCCGGCCAGTGTTCCGTGGGTGCCGAGCAATGGCGCCGCCCCGGGGCTGCAGGACATGGTGGCCGGCGGCGTCGACATTGCGCCGGTATCGCTGCCCGAAGCACGTGCGCTGATCGATGCGGGCAAGGTCAAGAGTCTGGGCCTGATGAACGACAAGCCTTCTGCGCTTTATCCCGCAGTGCCGACGCTAAAGTCTTCGATCGGCAGTGACTGGACGATGGCGGCATGGCGGGGCATGGTGGCGCCCAAAGGCATCCCCGCCGACGTTCGCGACAAGCTTGCAGCCGCGCTGCAGAAGATCGCCGGCAGCAAGGACTACAACGACTTCATGAGCAGCCGCGGCTTCGGCGTGATTTATGCCAGTCCTGATGATTTTGCAAAGTTCATGGCGAAGTCGGATAGCGAACTCGGCACCACGATGAAAGCAGTCGGCATCGCAAAGTAAGTCCAGACCAGCGCGCTCCGTGAAGTTCAGCGACGCTGTCTTCGGGTTGCTGTTGCTTGCACTGGGCGCGGTCGTCATTGCGGTCGTGTCGTCGTATCCGGCGATCGCCGCACAGCGGATCGGCCCGGCGCTGTTTCCCGGTCTGATCGCGAGCGGGCTTGTGGTCGCCGGCTTGGTCTTGATGATGCGCGGCTGGCGCGTGCGGTCGAGCGTGCCCTGGGTTCGATTCGAATCGTGGGTGCGCTCGCCGTCGCGTGTTGCTGGCGGTCTCGGTGTCATCGCTTCCGTCGTTTTCTACATCGTGGCGGTCAATCGTCTAGGCTTCCTGCTGACCTCGCTGATCATTCTGTCGGTTCTGTTTCGCTTGTTCGGGGTTGCGCTTGGCCGCTCGGTCGTTATCGCAGCGCTTGCAACGTTCTTGATCCACTTCGCGTTCTACAAGCTGCTGCGCGTGCCGCTGCCGTGGGGCGTGCTGACCAACTACGCCTGGTAGCGGCGATGTGGCCCAACCTTGCGCAGGCTTTCTCAACTGTGTTCGAGCCGTACACAATCCTCGTGATGTTGCTTGCGGCGTTGTACGGACTGTTCGTCGGCGCCGTGCCGGGTCTGACCGCGACGATGGCCACCGCGCTGCTGGTGCCGGTGACGTTCTTCATGGCGCCGATTCCTGCGATCGCGGCGATCGTCACCGCGACGGCGATGGCGATTTTCTCCGGCGATATACCGGGTTGCCTGTTGCGCATTCCCGGCACGCCTGCGTCCGCTGCTTACACCGACGAGGCCTTCGCAATGACGAAGAAAGGCCAGGCGGAGCTCGCACTCGGTGCGGGCCTGGTGTTCTCGGCGATCGGTGGGCTGTTCGGCACTGCGGTGCTGATCGTTGCGGCGCCCGCGCTGGCAGACATCGCGCTGCATTTCAGCTCGTTCGAATATTTCTGGCTCGTGCTGCTGGGCCTGACTTGCGCGGTGTTCATCACATCCGATCGCCCGCTGAAGGGACTGATCACGCTGTTCCTCGGTTTGCTGGTCGCGTGTGTAGGCCTGGGCAATCCCGCCGCGCATCCCCGGTTTACTTTTGGCAACACCGAAATGATGGGCGGCATCGGCATGATCCCGATGATGATCGGCATGTTCGCGGTCTCGGAGATTCTTCGGTTCGCAGTCGACACCAGCCCGCCCGCGGAGTTCATTGTGGAGAAGGTCGGCAATGTGTTCAGCGGCCAGTGGGCCTTGGCCAAGAAATATTGGCGCCAGATCCTGCGCGGCAGCTCGCTGGGCACGCTGGTGGGGGCGCTGCCCGGTGCGGGCGCTGACATCGCTGCCTGGATGTCGTACGCGGTCAGCAAGAAATTTTCGCGGGAGCCACACAAATTCGGCACCGGCCACGTCGAAGGCATCGTTGAGTCGGGTGCCGCCAACAACAGCGCGCTCGCGGGCGCATGGATCCCGGCGCTGGTGTTCGGCATCCCGGGCGATTCGATCACCGCCATCGTGATCGGCGTGCTTTATATGAAGAACATGAATCCGGGCCCAACGCTGTTCACCACCAATCCGCAGAACATCTACGCCGTGTTCCTGTTGTTCATCGTGGCCAACATCATCATGGTTCCGCTCGGCATCCTGTGCATCAAGGCCGCTAAGCAAATTCTCAAAGTGCCACGCCGCGTTCTGATGCCGTTGATCTTGGTTTTTTGTGTCGTCGGCACGTTCGCGATCAACAATTCGTTGTTCGACGTCGGCGTGATGCTGACTGCAGGTCTGATCGCCTATCTGCTGGAGGAAAACGGATTCCCGATCGCCCCGGCCATTCTCGGCGTGGTGCTGGGGGGCATGCTCGAAGAGAACTTTGTCACGTCGATGATCAAGGCAGACGGCAACCTGCTGCAGTTCGTTGCCCGACCGATCGCAGCGAGCCTAGCCGCTGTCACCGTTCTCGTGTGGTTTACGCCGATTGTGATGCGCAGGCTGCGCGCATCGCAATCGGACACCACGGGCGAAGTTCTTTAGTCGGTTGACACCAGATCGCCATCCAGCGTCCAGTGCCGCTCCTTCGGGTTGTAGTTCACGGTGCCCACGCCACGCAGGCCCTTGAACTTACCCGTTCCGCCCGTGGTTTCCCAGAAGCCGTTTGCCACAAAGCGCGGCTTGCCGTCCGGGCCAGGCAAGGGAACTGCGCGGAACTGGTATTTGAGGTACGCGATGTCACCATCGGCCGCCGTGAAGACCAGATAGCCGTTTGCGTTCGCGCCTGTACTCGGATTAACGTCATGGACTCCCCACTCCAGCATCGTCGCCCCGGCGAGCGGACCGGTTCCAGTCGCCTTGCCTTCTCTCTGTGCCGCCAGCATGTACCGCTTGCTGCCATCGGCGAGCTCCAGCTTGGATTCCGCCTTCGGAGTGATGACTGCCTCGATCTTCATCGGTGCCGCCAGCGCCGCTCCGCTCGCGAACGCGTACAGGGCCGCTGCCGCGACGAACTGACGATATAACGGTGCTTGGTTTTCAGCTTTCATTGTTGCTCCTTCCTGTAGCGGTGCAATCGTGGATGCACCTGAGCGCGTAAGGTAGGGCTCGGCGATGCTTACGCGGTAAGTCCGCCGACGGACGAGTGAGATTGCGGCATGGCCGCACTTAAATCGGGGACGGGCGAGAGTTCGCGCGCCGGGTGCTCAGGCGCAATGCTCAGGTGTGCGGCGGACGGATGTCCGGGTCGATCGCAGTTCGGGGCAACGACGAGGCTGCTCCGGACAAGGGCTTACACCGGCTACACAGATGTACCGGTGCTCGGCTTCCAGTCTTTGCCCTTCAACTCGATAATGTAGGTGCGGGTGCCGGAGCCGCCGATATTTTCCACCGAGTGCGTTTCCGCCAGCGAAAAAGACACGTGACCCGGAGCGATCTCTCGGACAACTGTCCTTCCTTCCGCGTTCGTGACCTTGACCTTGGCGCCCGTCAGTGAGACCCCGACGCGGTCCGGGTGGTAATGCATCCCCTGCCCGCACACCCCAAGCCCCGGTCCGCTCTTGTACTCCAGAACACGCACGCTCTCGTTCTCGAGCACAACTCGGAATGATCGCGGGTCGGACGTCACGGCATCCTGCGCGAGCGACTCGCGCGTAACGCCAAGGGCGACCAGCATGGCCAGGACGTCACGGCGTGTCTTGCGGTTCTCCGATTTCACAGACGCACCTCCCGTCAGCAGCGGCGTCACATCTGCTGGAACAGATGATTGTAGGCCTCGCTAACCGGCAACTTTTCGGGCCGCCGCTTCAAGCGCAACGAAAGGTTGCCGCGATCATCGCGGATCACGCTGTCGATCGCGTGAACGTTGACGACCGTCGAGCGATGCACCTGCCAGAACATGGTCGGATCGAGCTCGCTGGTCAGAATCTTGATCGTCTTTTTGATCAGCGCTTCGGTGTCCGCCGTGACCACCAGCGTGTACTTCTGGTCGGACTTGAAGTACAGGATTTCCTCCACCGTGATCAGACGGACGGCCGCACCTCGCGAGGCGTTGATCCACTGCAGGTAGCGCGGAGCCTCGGGCGTGCGGTCAACCAGGTCCCGGAGCACGCGGCGCAGATCGACCGGTGGCTGCTGCAGGCGCGTCTTCAGGCGTTGGATTGTCGTAGCAAGGCGGGCGGCCGTCGGAGGCTTCAGCACGTAGTCCATTGCGCCGGCATCGAAAGCTTCGAGCGCATGCTCGTCGTAAGACGTGATGAACGCCACGTGGCAGCGACCACCGATCTGGTGCGCCACCTCGATGCCGCTTAGCAGTGGCATGTGGATGTCGAGAAACGCCACATCCGGGTGGTGGGTTTCAATCGCATTCAGCGCGGCCACTCCGTCGCCAACTCGCGCCACGATCTCGAGTTCTGGCCACAAGGCCTGCAGCAGGTCAGCGAGCTCGTCGGCGAGCAGCGGCTCGTCCTCGGCGAGGACCGCGGTGGGACCAGACTTTGCGGCCGGGTCATGCAAGCTCATAGGGTAGCGTCACGATGACATTGATTGCACCGGTTGTGCTTTCGACCGCCAGCTTTCCCGATGTCCCGTAAAGCTCCATCAGCAGGGACTTAACGCGTGCGACAGAGCCGTCCGATGGAGCCGCAGCAAGCGTCAGGACCAACCGGCAGCCGTCGCTCGAGCGCGTCGCTGTCAGCTGGCAAGGGCCCGCGTTGCTGCTAACGGTGGTATCCAGCAGCGGCAGCAGCACGCCGGGCGGAAAGCGCGCGTGCATCGCGTCGGGGGCAACGTCCATCGTCATGCCGAGTCCGATTGCACCGGCCAGCGCGTGCAACCCCACAAAGGCGCGTGCCAGCTCGACCTCGCGAACCAGGCTCGACGATACGGTTCGAAGCCGCGGAAGCGCCGCGCGCAGAAAGATGATCAGTTCGTCGAGGAATTGCTCTGCCCGCGCTGCATCGCATTCGTACAAGCGACGCACGGTGTCGAGCATCTCGAACAGTAGTTGCGGATCAATGCGTGCTTGCACTTCCTGCAGGCGCGCCTGAACAATGCGACGCCGTGCGTGGCGTTGCGCCGCCTGGGCAGCGGCGAGGCGGGCTGTTGCGTGTTCATGCCCGCGGCTGCGCCGCAGGTGCGCAAAGTAAAGCAGCGCCATGATCAGCGAAGATGTGAACGCGTACAGGTGCGCCGTTCGAGCGCTGTAGACGAGGCCTTGCTCGATCAGAATCGTCACGCGCGGTGTCGTCAAGATGTTGGGAATGGCGGCTGCCAAGCACGCGGCCAGCAGCCACATCCCGTTGCGGATAGTTCGTCCGCGGCGTCGAGTCAGGCGCTCGCAGCCATAGCCCGTGATCAGCAGCAGGCACCACAGCGAAGTGCCGTACAGCATCCACCACAGGCCGAGGCTGATAATGTCGACGACCGTCGGTGCGCGCATGACGCTTAGCGCACCTGTAAAGAATGTGACCGGCGCAGCGAACGCGAGCAGGCCCGCCATCGCAACGGCACCGCGATGAGTGCGCAGCCGGTGCGGGAAGCCGCCGGTCTTCTTTGCCAGTTGCCGTTCGAGTGGCATCGGCGGCGCGGCGGTCTGCATGGTGATCGTTCAGGCGGGAAGGACATTGCTGGCGACAGGATCCCCAGCCCGCGCGCTGCCCAGAGGAATCGCGATGGTCGCGCGGGCACCGCGCGGCTCATGCGATTGCAGGGTCAGTCGTGCCCGGCTCGGGTAGCGTGCCGCCAGTTGGCGCCTCGCGTTGACGAGCCCGACTCCGGTGCCACTGACCGCTGTTGCTCCGAAGCCTGCGCCATCATCGAGCACCGTGACTTCGAGCACGTCATCCCGACATAGGGCACGCACTTCGATCCGACCTCCGCCCGCCGGCTCCAGCCCGTGCTTGATGGCGTTTTCAACGAGCGTGATCAGCAACATCGGCGGAAATTCCGCGCCGTGCAATGCGTCGTCGACCTCGATCGAGGAACTTAGTCGCGCGCCCATTCGAAGCTGAAAAAGGTCCAGATACGCGCGCACCAATGCGATTTCTTCGCCGAGGGACGCGCGCCGGCTACGTAACTGCGGGAGCGCTGCGCGCAGGTAGCGCATCAGGTTGTCGATGGCCTCGGCACCGGCCTGTGGCCGCGTGCGGTAAAGGCGCCGTACGTTGCTCAGCATGTTGAACAGGAAATGCGGCTCGATTTGCGCCTGAAGCAACGCGAGCTGCTGTTCAGTTTCACCCTGCTCCAGTTGCGCGCGCGCGAGTTCCGCGTCGTGCGCGGCCGAAGCCGTCTGCAACGCGCGTCGGTGCACGTCGGAGATCAGCGCCAGGAACACGGCCGGCAACGCCCAGCGCAGCGAATCGGCCAGCATGCGCAGCGCTGGTGGAAGGTGCTCGAACCCCTTGGCGTAGTAGGCGTGCAGCAGCACGGCAAGCACCGCGGACAAAGCAAGCAGGGCCGCGCAAATGACGGCAAGCCGCAACGGCACGCTGCGCGGCAGCCCTTTGTCGAGCACGCTAAAGGCAGTCAACAACGCCGCGGCGATGACAGCCAGTTCGGCCAGATGTTCGAGCCAGGCCAGCGCGATTTCCGCCGGTGAAAAGAAAACCAGAAGGTTCGGGTTGATCAACGCTCCGAGGGATAACAGCAGTGTCACGAAAGCCACTGCCGCCAGCCGCGGCCAGTCAAGAGCACGTGTCACGCGGGCGGCGAAGCTGGCGTCATGGGCATGCGCGACATCGATGTTTCCGTGCATTAAGGATGCTGATCGAAGCACCGGAGGCCATTGTGAACCTGCGACCGGTCGCGCAGCGCCGGCGGTCGACGGATCCGCCGGTGCGCGCCATGGTTGCCGGTCAGTGCGGATGGATGCGGAAGATGGCGAGCTCCCCGGTGCTCTCCGCGTTCAAGACTTCAGTGGGCGCTCGCCAAGAAGTACTGGCGTCAGATCCGATCAACAACTCGGTGTTCGATGTCGGCGTCATGCTCGCCGCCGGCGTGATCGCGTATCTGCTGGAGGAAAACGGATTCCCGATCGCGCCGGCCATCCTGGGTGTCGTGCTGGGCGGTATGCTGGAAGAGAACTTCATTACGTCGCGTCCACAATACGCAGGCCTTTCTGCCGTTCGGTGCGGGTCCGCGCTTTTGTCCCGGCCGTCATCTCGCAATGCTAGCGATCAAGATGGTGGCTGCGATGTTTTGTAGAAACTTTGAAGTTTTACGCGCGCCCGCGAGTTCGCCGACGAAGGAAGTGTTTTCGTTCACGATGATGCCGAGCAGTGTGAGCGTCAAATTGCGCCCACGATTGCCGCTCGGCTGACAACCGCTGAAGGGAGGCCGCATGCACCCCATTTCGCGACGCAATGCGATGGGCACGCTGGCCGTTGCCGCCGCAGGCGCTTCGGTCCCGCTTGGTTTATTCGCCCAGTCCGCAAAAATGCAGTCGTGGCCGCTGGCGACGTCGCAGCGCACCGGCATCCACGATCTCGCACCTGCGCCTGACGGTGGCGTGTGGTTCACCGCACAGCGTAGTGGCCACCTTGGCTGGTTCGACCCTAAAGCTGCGCGCAGCGAACTGATTGCGCTCGGCGCCGAGTCCGCTCCGCATGGTGTGATTCAGGGCCCGGACAAGGCGGCCTGGATTACCGACGGTGGCCTTAACGCAATCGTTCGTGTGGGTTGGCCCGATCGTGCCGTGCGCGCGTTTGTCTTGCCGCAGGGAGCTCGCAACGCCAATCTGAACACCGCAACGTTCGATGGCGACGGCGACTTGTGGTTTACAGGCCAGAATGGCGTAGTCGGCAAGCTTGCGCTTAAGACCGGTCAAGTAACGGTGAAGGAGACCCCGCGGGGACCGGGACCCTACGGCATCTGCACGACACCGAGTGGAGACGTCTGGTGGTGCTCGCTGGCCGGCTCATACGTCGCACGTATCGATCGTCGCACGGGAGAGTCGATCGTCGTCGAGCCTCCGACCAGGAACCAAGGCGCACGTCGCGTGTGGAGCGACAGCAAAGGGCAAATCTGGGTCAGCGAATGGCTGAGCGGCAACTTGTCGATGCACAACCCCGCAGCGAACACCTGGCGCGCATGGCGGCCACCCGGTAAGAGTCCGCGGCCCTACGCGGTCTACGTAGACGAGCGTGACAAGGTGTGGGTCAGTGATTGGGGCGGCAATGCGGTGTTTCGCTTCGATCCGGGCAACGAAACATTCGAGCGGTTCGCGTTCCCGCGCGACGCCGCCAACGTTCGGCAGATCCTTGGGCGAGCGGGCGAAGTGTGGCTCCCCGAGAGCGGCACCGAGCACATTTCGGTGATTCGGACGACGTGACTCAATGCGCTTACTTCTTCGCTTTGTGTCGGGCCACGGCCTCCTCGATCGAGTGAGAGTTGGTCAGAGAAGTTTCCTTTTTCGCCAGCTCGGCCAGCTCACAATAGTGACGATGCAGCACTTCTAGCTCCGCCGACGTCAAGCTTTCCACGTCGATCAAGCGATTACTGGCGCCCGAAATGGCGGCGACAATTTCGTTGAGCTTCAGCTCCAGCGCCCGGGTATCCTTGTTTTGCGTTTGCTGGATCAGGAAGACCATCAGGAACGTGATGATTGTCGTTCCGGTGTTGATGACGAGTTGCCACGTGTCCGAGAATCCGAACAGCGGACCGCTGGCAGCCCAGATAACGACAATCAAGACAGCGGCGCCGAAGATCGAGGGCTTGCCAGTCCACTCGGTGATGGTGTGTGCAGCTTCTTCCCATCTTTGAACAAGTTGCCTGGGTTTTTTCTTCATGGGAACCTCCTAAAAGTATTACGCCATGGTGTAGGGTCAAACTACTTCCACCGGCACAGGATGACTGCTATGAATCTCGACCAGCTGATCGACAATGAAGGCAAGCTCCTAGACGCTGCGGAACAATTGACCGTGCATCAGCTGCGCGTTGCGAAACAAATCGTCGCGAGTGCGAACGCCGACATGAAAACCAATCTGCCGCTAGAAACGATGGGTGCGGTACTGCAGGCACTTTCAACAAACTTCGCAGCCCTGATATTGGCACGGCGCAGTTTCGCCGACGCCTAAATGCTCCGGTTGGATACAACCCAAGAACTCAAGGAGGCAACGATGACACCAGCAGTGAGAATCACGACCGTCTCACTAATGCTCGCCGGCTGTGCCGGAATGAGTGCCGGCCCGACGGCGACCGCAACGCTCGAGCCAAGAAGCGGCTCGAACGTCAGCGGCAATGTCACATTTACTCAGGTCGGCGAACAGGTGCGTATCAAGGGTGAAGTAAATGGGCACGCAGCGGGCACGAGAGGCTGGCACATTCACGAGAAGGGCGACTGCAGCGACCCCAAGGGCATGAGCGCAGGCGGACACTTCAATCCACAGGGCCACAAACATGGCGCACCCTCGGATACCGCCCGGCATGCCGGTGACTTGGGCAACCTGGTGTTCGACGATCGCGGGCGAGCGACGATCAATACAACAGTCAGCGGTATTTCGGTGAGCAAGGACAGGCCCGACGGCGTGCTCGGGCGTGCGCTGATCATCCACATGGACCAGGACGACTTGAAGACGGATCCGACCGGCAACGCGGGTGGACGCGTTGCGTGCGGCGTGATCAAGGGTTAAGCGCCTGAATTCTAGATTGCATGTTAACGAGGCGCACCAAATGATCCATAGTCATCCCGGCCCGGAGGCCTGGTACACGACGGCGGGCGAAGTTTGCCTGGAGACGCCCGCTGGCAAGAGCGTGGGACGCGCGGGCGAGAGCACCATCGTGCCGGCCGGTCCACCGATGCATCTAACCGCCATCGGAACCGAGCAACGCCGCTCTTTGGCGATCGTTCTGCACCAATCGTCGCATCCGCCGGTGCTACCGATAAGGGATTGGATCCCGAAGGGACTTTGCAAAAACTAGTTGGAAACCGTACTGGACGGTGCCTGCTGCACGATGGAAGATTCGTTTTTGGTCACCAAGTGAGTTCCAAATGACAGTCGATACGCTGGTTGCTACAACTGCAGTGCCACGCGTTGCTGCCCCGGTCACTTTGCCTCCGAGCTTGAAACACATTGAATCCGTGGTGTTGTTCGTTCCCGATGTTGACGCCGCTGCGATTTGGTACGCAGAGATCTTCGACACGATCGTTCAGCATGAAAATCCCAAGTACGCATTCATCCAGGCGCCCGGCGTTCTGGTTGGGTTCCACCCCGCCGACGCGAAGTGTCCGGGCGGCATCGGCGGCACCTCCGCCTATTGGGAAGTCGAGCACTTGGACGCCGCAATAAGGTCGCTTACCGAACGCGGCGCAAAGCTCTTTCGCGGCCCGGGCGTTACGGACTTCGGCGCCACAGTCGCGCTGCTCGTCGACCCCTTCGGTTGCACGATCGGTCTGAACCAGTCAACCGAGCAGTCGCGCAGACGGATACGCAACGAACAATTGAGACCGGCGCACGATGGAGAATCGGTTGCGGTCAGCAGGCACACGCGCCGGCGTGCGTAGGCGGGCTATTCTGTTCATATTGATTGCTCAGAGCATGGAGAGTTCAGATGGCTAAAGGTCAGGTTCGAAGCAATAAGGAAAAGAAAAAACCCAAGCAAACGAAAACCCCGAGCGGTCCTGCCGTGCCTTTCGGTTCAACCAAAAGCAAGCCGACGCCGCCGACCAAATAGTCGTGTTCGCGGTGTTCGGTGCGCAGCACCGCCTCGCCCGCATGTCACCCGGCGCCTATCCGCTTGCGCATTCACGAACCAGTTCGGGCCGTCCGGATCCGTGACATCAACTGCGCGCACAGCTATGGGTTAAGAAATGCGCGGATCAGATCGCTGTTCGAATGATTTCGGAGCGCTAGTCAGATTGCGCTAGCCCTCGTGGGCGGGTCAAGCTCGCAAGGGTGGGCGCTCAACGCCTGTAATCCGTGCATTCCTTGCCGCTTTTCAGCCGGTGAGTCGGCGCCGGGCACCGGTAGAAAGCGGAATGTCGAGTCCCGCACCGCGTGCGTCAAAGCCCCGCGCCGCCGCGGCGGCTGCCCCCGCCGCTGATCCGCCTGTGCGCGCGCGGCTGATTGACCTGCCGCGGCTGCGCCATGCCGATCCGTCGCAGCGGTGGCAGCTGGTCACCGTCGGCGTCATTATGGTGGCGTGGTTTGCATTCACGCTGTGGGCATCGTCGTTCTGGTTCAACGCGCTGGCCGATGCGGTCGGCCTGGCCGCAGCGATCTTCTTCATCGGTGGCCTGGCGCTGGTGCCGAGCGCAATGAACATGTTCGTCGTCGTCACCCTGATGATGGACCGGCGCCCGCCGCGCCGCGCGCTTGCCAAATATCCTCCGCTGTCGGTGCTGATGTATGTGCGCGATCACGAGCAATCGATTGGCGAGACGATTGAAAGCATCCGTCGCCAGGAATATCCGGGACCGTTCGAGGTCATCCTGATTGATGACGCATCGATCGATCGCACAGCACACATCGTGCGCGGCATGGGTTACCGCTGGATCAAGGTGCTCCGGCAGAGCAAGGGCCGCGGCAAGGCGGCCGCGCTGAACCGCGCGCTCGATGCAGCCCAGCACGATCTGATTGTCACGCTCGACGCCGATGCGATCCTGTTCGGCGATGCGCTTTGGAGCATGGTTGAGCGCTACGTTGCCTCCGAGCCCGATGTGCGCGCCATCTCCGGCTGTGTGCTGGTGCGCAACTCGCGCGAGAACTGGCTGACCCGCGCCCAGGAGTGGGATTACTTTCACGGCCTGGCGTCGATGAAACGGATGCAGTCGCAGTACCAGGGAACGGTCGTCGCCGAAGCAGCCTTCACGATTTACGACCGCGCGGTACTGAAGGAAGTCGGTGGCTGGCGCTCCGACGTTGCCGAAGACGTGCTGCTGACATGGGACATGCTGCAGCGAGGCTGGCGCATCGGCTTTGCCGAGGACGCCTGCTGCTTCATCATCGTCCCCGCGGACATAAAGTCGTTTGTGCAGCAGCGGCTGCGCCACGCCCGTACCACGCTGCGTGCGCTGCGCTCGCTGCCGCCCGAACTGTTAGCGCGCAAATCGACGCCCTTCGTCGTATGGAACCTGCTGTTTCCGTGGACCGATCTCGCGTTCACACTGGCCTTCGTCCCGGGTGTCATTCTGGCGGTGGCGTACAGCAGCAACCTGGTGATGGGGCCGATGGCGCTGACGCTGCTGCCCGCTGTGTTCCTGCTGAATATCGCGATCTTCTTCGTGATGCGCTCGATGTTCCATGCACACGGGCTGAAGATCCGGCGCAACGTCGGCGGCCTGCTGATCTATCTATTCGGATACAGCGTGCTGCTGCAGCCCGCGCGCGCCGCCGGCTACCTGGCGGGACTCATGCGTTCGCGCTCACCTAAAAAAGACCTGAAGCTGGATTAGTTCTGCATCTTCACGATAAAGGGTGTCTCTGTTTGCTTTTCCTGGTCAAACTGTGAGCGCCCCGTGTAGTTGATGTGTTTGCCGTAGATGTGCAGCGAAAGTGAGACCGCGTCCGTGTCGTTCCAGACGCTGTGGATCGTGCCTGTCGGCAGCGCTACCACATCCCCGACGCCGCAAATTTTCTCGCCGATTTTTTTGAGTCGGGCATGACCGGGCCGAGTTCGATCGTCCGCGCGCTCATAGAACTCGTTTCTCTCGGGTCCCTCCACACCCGCAACCACGGCCCAAGTTCCATGGTCATGAGGCGGCGCACCTCGATTGGGTAGCCAGCTCAAAGCCAGGATAGCCACCGTGTGATCCGGCTCCTCGTAAATCAAGTGGACTCCGAAACCCTGCTCCGGATCGGCGCGGTACATACGATCCTCAAGCCAGCTCGACTTGGACAGTGCCGCACGACGCGCCAGCGGCCGAACGTTGCTCAGAATTTGACGCTCATCGCTGAATTGCGCACACACTCGCTTTACGTCAGCTGCCAGCTGCGAGACGGAATAGCGATCGTCATCCATCGTTATCCTCCTTCAACGCTCAGTTTGTTTTGGATTGTAGGCGGGCGAGGGCGCAATCACCATGTCACGGCGGGCAGCAAGCTCTTCCCTCAGTCGTCGCCCCAGCGGAGGATCGAGCAGCTCGATCAGCTCCGGCGTGTAGCGGTCGCGCTCGTTCTCGAGAAACGCTCTCAGCGCCGGGCTCTTGCGGTAGATCTTCACCATGTATTTATGCCAAACCTCTTCGCTCGTATCATCGAGCACCGTGCCCGAACGCACGATCGTCTCGAAATAGTCCAGCAACAGCTCACATGCGGAGTCGACTTTCCAGCGCAGCAGCTGCGCCGGTCCCGCCGCTTCTTGCTGATGATCTTGCGCCGGCTCCGGTGCGGGCAGCGGCATCCCTTCGTAAAAATACGGCCGCAGCGAAGGTTCATCCACCAGCATCTTGTAAACGTTGAAGCTGACCTGCTCGATCTCCCACCGCGTCTGATTCTCGGTCGCGTCCTTTGTTGCACCAAGCTGCTCGGATACCAGCAGGAAGCCGCATAGGTTCACCAGCACAGCGCCGATCGCCACGTAATTGGCAAACTGGCTCGCGTTCGCGTTGTCGACTCTGCTCGCGACCGCCACGGCGATGCTGGAAAGTACGGCTCCGACAACGATCAGCAACCAGAACGAGCGCGAAAACTTGGTCACATGGCCCCCTCTACAACGTATTTCGATTAGCCCAACGACTTAAAAAACGCGATGGCTACGCATCCGGTCAGTACGCCCGCCAGCAAGTTGCGTCGCGTAACAACAAAGTAGATCACGCATCCGCAGGCCGTCGCGCCAAGCCGCTCGAGGAGGGTCGTGGTTGCCAGCACACCGACCGGTTCAACCAGCATTCGTGCGACCAGGCCCGCGACCATCGCCAGCGCCACGCAGGCCATCCAGCTGAATATCTCGCCATTCGGATCGAGCCGACCGGCCACTGCAACGCCGAGCGCACGCCAAAGGTAAGTGCCGGCAGCGCAAGCGAGGATGAGCACTATCAGGTCAGACACGTCGACCTCTCCAACGATGCAAAGCGTAAGCGACAGTGCCGCCCACAAGCCCGGCGGCAAGTAGGCTCCACTGGGGCGCAACCACATACGCAACCGGTCCGGTAAGCGCGCCCGCAGCCAGGGAGAGGCGTCCCAGCGCGGCCTTCGTCTCACCGGTCAGGATCAGCAGAAAGTAGATCGGATTCATGAACACCAAGCCAAGCTTGACGAGCTCGCTCATCTGGCCCGCGAGGAAATATCCGACCGCGCTTGCGGCGGCGCATGCGATCCAACAGAACAGCGCGAAGCCCACAAAGTAGGGCAATCGCTGTTCAGCCGGTAGTTGCGGAACACGGTTAACCGCTGCGACCCAGCCTGTCATCGCCAGAAGGTGCGCAGACGCGTACATCTGCCATCCGGCGTAGCGGGGATGCCGCATCATCGCCGACAGCACGGTGGTCATCGGCAGAAATCGTGAAGCTGACAGGCTAACCGCGAGAACGATCAGCACGAGCGATGCGCTCACCGCATGCATTTCGAGCATGATCAACTGGCCGGGAAGCGCCCAGATCAGCAGCGACGACGCTACGATCAACCACGGTGGAAAGTCAAAACCCGAAGCCAGTGCACCGTAGCCGACATAGCCGGCGGCCAGTACGGCAATCGGAGCTCCCAGCGCGTCACGCGCACCTGCCGCGAGCGCCGCGCGTGGGGTGCGATAACCAGTCGTCGATTGGTCCATGTCTTGCCCAAGTTTGACACTCGCTCCAGAATCCACCTATAGTTCACCAAATGGTGAACTATTCTGATCGTCTCGATCGCGTCTTCGCCGCTCTCGTCAGCCCAGCGAGGCGCGCGATCCTGACGCGGCTCGCACGAACAGATTGCGCCTCGGTTAGCGAACTTGCACAACCCGTGGCGATGACCTTGCCGGCCGTGATGAAGCATCTCGACGTGCTGGAGCAGGCGCACCTGATCACGCGCGCAAAAACCGGTCGCACGATGTTCGTTCGGCTTTCGCCGAAGCCGATGGCAGAAGCGATGGCATGGCTTCAACGCTATGAGCAGTTCTGGTCCGGCAGCCTCGACCGGCTCGTCGCATACGCCGAAAAGAAGGAAGCGCAGGCACGGAAGTCGCCCGCTAGAAGAAGTCGATGACCAGTCTGACACTCGTTCGCCGCATCGCAGCGCGCCCTGCGATTGTGTTCGATGCGTTGACCACCCCGGAGGGCATTGCCCATTGGTGGGGCCCCGACGCCGGACCGGTGCTGCTTGCGCAGACCGACGTCCGCGTCGGCGGACGTTTCAAGGTTCGCTTTCGGATGCTCGACGGCACCGAGCATGAGAGTAGTGGCGAATACCTTGAAGTCAATCCGCCGGTGCGTCTCGCCATGACCTGGTGCTGGCTCGGGCGCGAAGACGACGGCGAATCGCGCGTCGAAATCGACCTGCGGCCGGTCGATGGTGGCACCGAGCTCGTCTTCACGCACGCGCTGCTGAGCAGCGAGGAGTCGCGCAAGGGGCACACCGAAGGATGGAACGGTGCGCTCGACAAATTGGAGAAATATTTTCTTTCACGTCAGGGAGGTTTATGAAAAAGTTCTTAGCCACATACATGGGTACCGCATCGGCAATGGCCGAGTGGAAGAAGATGGATGAAGACAAGCGCAAGCGGCAGGAAAAGGCCGGCAAGGAAGCATGGTGGAAGTGGGTGACGGAAAACCAGAAATCCATCCTTGACCAAGGAACTCCTCTCGGCAAGACCAAGCGCATCTCAAAGCAGGGGATTTCAGACACCAAAAATGAGGTCGGGGCTTACACGATCGTCCAGGCCGAATCACACGAAGCCGCCGCCAAACTTTTTGAGAATCACCCGCACTTCACGATATTTCCCGGCGAAGCAATCGAGGTCATGGAATGTCTGCCGATGCCGGAGATGTAACTTCCCACAGGAAACAACTCAATGCAAAAAATCACCCCGTTCCTCTGGTACGCCAAGGAGGCCGAAGAGGCGGCCAAGTTGTATACGTCGATCTTTCCCAACTCGCGTGTCGTGCGTGTCTCGGCGATGCAGAGCGAGTCCCCGAGCGGTCCGCCGGGGTCGGTCAAGATTGTCGAGTTTGTTTTGTTCGGACAGGACTTCACGGCCATGACCGCCGGCCCGCTCGACCCGTTCAATCACGCGGTGTCATTCGTCGTGAACTGCGAGGACCAGGCGGAGATCGACAAGTACTGGAACGCGCTGCTCGATGGCGGCGAGGCAGAACAGTGCGGCTGGCTGAAGGACCGTTTCGGTCTGTCATGGCAGATCGTTCCAACGCTGCTCGGCAAGTTGATGACGGACCCCGACAAGGCGAAGGCGAAGCGGGCGTCTGACGCGATGATGAAGATGGTCAAGATCGACATCGCCGCGCTGAAGGCGGCGCATGAGGGGAGGCAGGCGCAGGAGATCTTGTAATGTCAATCATCAACGCACTAGCGAGTGTTGCTGTCAAAGACCTGAACTCAGCGGTCAAGTGGTACGAGGCGCTTCTTCGTAAAGCTCCATCGAGGCCGATGCCCGAGGTCGCGGAATGGGGTTTCGAGAGAGGTGGATGGCTGCAGGTCTATCAGCTCCCGGAGCGCGCGGGCTCCGGCTCTTTCACACTCGCCGTAAACAACATGGAAGAGGAAGTGGCGCGCCTTAAGAAGTTGAACATCGACACCAGCCAACGGACGTCAAGCGCGAGGGTCAGCACACTGATGATCACCGACCCCGATGGCAATCACATCGCCTTGGCAGAGGCCACCGATCCGAGTCTGGCTCGGTAAACAGCAAGCGAGCCGGATCCGCGATCCTGTCCTTCCTGACGGCTAGTGCCGGTCAATGCGTGCGGCGTAGCAGCCGCGCTTCGCATAGTGAGCTTGGATGTAGGCAATGCGCGGATCGGCAAAGGAGCGTTCGATGACGCGCTGCATCTCGCGGCCGTCGACGAGCTCGGTGTCACCATCGAGTCGTCGGCATCGAAGGCGCGCAGTGCATATCCTGCCTCGACCCTGCGGGTTGGCATATCCGTTACTTGCTCCGCTATCCGAAGCGCGCACCTTCCTTGACGTTTTCTGGCATCGGTCTTGCTTGAGCCGTTGATGTCTTTTCAAAAAAGGAATTCTTTGAATATGAAAACCTCTCTAATCGCGGCCGCAGTCTGCGCGCTGAGCTTGGCCCTAACGTCACATGTTGCCAACGCGGCGACGGAGCCTGGCACGGTTACCGGAACGAAAGCGGACGCCAAAGCGCTGAAGAAGCAGTCTGAGGCGGACTACAAAGCGGCCAAGAAGGCGTGCAAGGCAATGTCTGGTGCCGAGAAGGATTCGTGTTTGAAGACCGCCAAGGCCAAACACGAGAAAACCGAGGCCGACGCCCGCGCCATGCACGAACTGGCCGAGGCCAAGACGCCGAAGGAAAAGAATGAGGCGATGGCGAAGAACGCCAAAGAAAAGGCTGAAGCCGACAAGAAGGCGGGTAAGTAACGTTGGGAAGACTTCCGCGGCGGGCGCTTGCCATTGCGCTTGCCGCGAAAGCTTTAAGAAGTACCAGTCAAGGCGCCCGCATCAGCACTCCGATCCCGGAGCAAAGTAGCGGTGCGCTGGTAGCGCGTGAATTGCGCGGGGCCGGCGCGTGCAATCTTGCGTAGCTGCAATCCGGGCCGTTGCTGCGCAATTATTTTCCATGGCGACCTGCGTTGGCAGCCGTTTCCAGAGAAACTCGGCCTGACCACGCGTGCTGCTGGTAGCGCGTGAAGGCATAAGCTCGTGCTGATGAGCGAGCAGCGCGAATGAATGCATTAGATCCTCGCGTGACGCCGAGCGAGATCGTGCGCCACCTGAATCAGTACGTCATCGGTCAGGACGAAGCAAAGAAGACGTTAGCCGTCGCCGTCTATGCGCACTATCAAAAGCTCGCACTGTCGCGCGACGAAGGACTTGAGATCACCAAGAGCAACGTGCTGCTGGTGGGCCCGACAGGCACCGGCAAGACGCTGCTGTGCGAATCACTCGCGCGGTTATTGAAAGTTCCGTTCGTTACTGCCGACGCCACCTCGCTGGCCCAGTCGCGCTACGTCAACGATGAAATCCAGGCCATCCTCGAGCGCCTGCATGACAAGGCCGAGGGCGAGGTGGCGCGCACCCAGCATGGCATCGTGTTCATCGACGAGATCGACAAACTGAAGTCGGCCTCGGCCGCCGCGGATCGCGGTCCGTCAGGCGAAAGCGTGCAGCATGCGTTGCTGAAGATCATGGAAGGTGCGCCGGTGCGCCTCGCCAGCGGCGAGTACCTCGACACCACGCACGTTTTGTTCATCTGTGGTGGAGCGTTCGTCGGGCTCCACGCGATCATGTCCAAGAGCCATAGCTACGGCTTCGTCGCCACATCGGACGAGGCCAATCGGCGCATCCTCGAGCGGCTTAATGAACGCGTGAAACCAACCGATCTCGTCGAATTCGGCCTGATCCCCGAATTCAGCGGGCGACTCACCACCGTTGCGCGACTGCGCGACTTGTCGCGCGACATGCTGGTCAGGATCATGACTGAGCCGCGCAACTGCATCTACAAGCAGTTTCAAGCCATCCTCAAGGTTCAGGGGGTCGACCTCGTCGTTGCACCGCGCGCGTTCGAGGAGATTGCCGACCTTGCTGTCGAGTACAAGTCGGGAGCGCGCAGCCTGCGCGGACTGTTCGAAGAACTGATCGCGCCGGTGTTGTACGCAGTGCCTGATCATCCGGAAATCAAGCGTGTCGAACTGTCGTCGATCTTTGCCGAGCCGCGCTACCTGCGCGCAGGGTGAGGGCAAAATGAAACCTCACCGTGCATAACGCCACTGAGGAAAGTTCATGCCTACGAAATCCGCAACTGAAAAAACATCGGCCGCCGCACAGAAGCGCAAAGCCCGACTCGCACGCGCGCCGGAAGAGGTTCGAGCCGCCATCGGCCGATCGATCGAGTCCAGACGTAAGGACGAAGATGCGGCACAGCGTCTGGCGGGCGCGCTGGGCAATGACAATGTTGCGCCGAGTTACCGCCACCCGCCTTTGCCGTCACGCCTGCATCACGAATTGTCGGAATGCCTCAAAGGCACGAAGCAGGTTGAGTCCGATCTGATCCGATCAAAGCTTGGCCTTTACCTGGAGGTGTCGAAGGCCAAATTCAAATTGCCGTTAATGCGGGCCTTCTATCCGCGCAACGAAGTGCCGGTGGGCGGCAAGCCATACGAGGAGGAGTTTTTCAAGCGCGAGATTTTTTCCGTGCGTGAGACAGGGCTGGTCGCTGCTACTGGCTTCGGCCAGTTCAGCCCGGATACGGGCCAGTTTCAGATGGTTGCCGTGTCAATGGGTACGCGATCGCAGATCTGGCTCGGGCCGACAGTGGTGGTGGAGACCGGCGCGCCCACCGACCTGCTGGTGACCGCGAACGTTTTGCTCGAGCATCAGTTCACCCTCTCGGCCACAAGAAACCTCCCGCCATCGGCGAACACCTCCGGTTTTGCGGACTCGGAGATTTATCTGCGACCACTCGTAATCGCACGCGACAAGAAGACATCGGCGGTGCTACCGACACCTGATTTGCTGCCGTGGAAGCCGTTGCACATGGTGTCGCTCGAGCCGGGTCTCGTCGGACCCGGTTACACGACGGTACCCGGCGGCCGTCACATTTCGCCAGGCACATCGTGGCAGGGCAGTTCCGCCACCGCCAATATCGCGTTCGAGCCGAGCGGCCCACTGCCGCCGAACGCTCGCTGCGAGATCACGATGACCTGTTTGATCGTCAGCGACGCTGCAGGCGCGAAGAACGAAGCGCACTATGGGTATGCCTGCGTCGCTGACACGCGCGCGTACGGCAAGTTTTCCTCGATCGAGTGCTGGCTCTTTACCTGATCTCCGTTCTCAGAACTTGAGACTGACGCGCGGCGACTGGATAGCCACGCTCCTGCGAGAACATCCGTAGTGCGAACCGGCCGGCGTCGGTTTCCCGCCGGCGCAAGACTTCTGCGCGCATCGCGCCGGGCACGTCATCGAGCGCGGGCTGGACGGCGCGGCATTCGGTAGGCAACAGCACCGGCGCGGCGAGAGCCGCAAACGTCAGGTCGGCCGCGGTAAAGCGCTCGCCAGCCAGGAACCGGCGCCCGTCACGAAGCAGTTCGTCGACTTGCCGAAAAACACCACACACGCGCTCGAGCGAACGCTGTGCATTTTCCGGCGTGATTTTGTATCCCATGCGGACCAGCCGACGCACCAGTGGCGTGATCAGCGGAATCACGCTCGCCTCGAGCGGCGGCACGCCGCGCGCCCACAGCGAGCGGATCGACTTCGTCTGCGGCAGCGCGTGCGCGTAGGCCCAGCGGCGCGTATGCGGGCCAAGCTCCGTGTCGAACCGTTCCTCGAGCGCGTCTACGTCGCGTCGCAACTCGGCATCGCGCGGGTACAGCAGGTCGCCACCGCAGACCGCATCCGCATGCTTCAGAATATCGGTGGAATCAGTGAAACGACTGCTTTCATGCACCAGCACCGGCACGGTGCCGCGCTCATTGCGCTTGTTGCAAGCCGGTGCAGCAGCGGCGCGTGGGGCTCTTCGCGGTACGGCAGCGCGACCCGGTCGAGCCCCCAGCGCGCCTTCTCGCAGTAGTGGCTGAGCGGGATGGTGATCAGGACGGCGGGAGCTGGGTTGCTATGGGTCACGGGCGTCCCTGGCCGTTACCGTGAAGGTGGTTGCGTACCCTCGTAGCCTTCAATGATGACCATGTCGATGGTTGAAACAGCAAGTCGCAGCTTGACTGCTTCCTGATACTCGGGTGACTTCCAGCAAGCGAGAGCCGCCTCGTACGAGGGGAACTCGATGACGACATTGCGAGTGCGGCTGGAGCCTTCGGGATTCTCAAACCGGCCTGCGCGCACCAGGAAGCGAGCCCCATATTTTCCGAGTGGCTCGGCGTTGGCTGCAACGTAGGCCTTGTACTTCTCTGGGTCGGCGACATCGACCCGTGCGATCCAGTAACCCTTTGCCATGTAGTTCTCCGGTTTAGGAAAACGTGCGTTGCGAGACGCTCAACGTATCACGTGTCCCGGCTACCAGAACGAACGCAGCGCGCATGACTCGTGCGCTTCGTGGCAAGTCGACAGCAGCGGCGCGTGCGGGCCTTCTCGGTAGGGCAGCGCGACCCGGTTCGATAGAGTGCCATCGCAGCGCTTTTCGCACGTACCGCGGGCTGATCGGTTATGGCTTCGCGGTCGGCGCCCCTCCGAGGGGCAGCGGCTTCAGCGACCGCAGGTAGGCGACGATCGCCGCCATGTCCTGATCGTTGATGTTCTGGTACCAGCCAAAAGCCATCGGCGGTTTCAGCGGACTGCCGTCGCGGCTCTTGCCTTCGCGAATCGCACGCGCGATCTCGGCATCGCTCCAGTGCTTCAGGCTCCTTGGCGTCAGGTTTCTTGACACCGATACGCCCCACGGTCCGGAAAATGGAGCACCGCCGGCGCCGACGCGTTGCATATCCAGGCGACCTTGATCGTTGTACGGAGTGTGGCAGTCGATGCAATGGCCGAGAGGTCCGGCCAGGTACGCGCCGTATTTGACCTGATTGCTGCGCGACGGCGCCACGATCGTTTTCTTGATCGGCGGCCCGTAGGTGCGCGGCAGCTTGATGTGATAGATCGACTTCGGCACCACGTTCTTCACCGGCGGCTGCGCGCGCAAATACGCAGCGAGTGCGCGCGCGTCGTCATCCGAGATGCCGCGATACATGTGAATCGGCATCGGCGGGCCGATCAGCGAGCCGTCGGGTCGAATCCCTTCTCGAATTCCGCGCATCAGCTGCGCTTCGGTCCATTTGCCGATGCCCGTCTCCGGATCGGGTGTGATGTTCGCGGCGTACGCTTTGAACGGCTTCTCGTCGAAGACTTCTCCGCCGGACAGGCCGAGCTCGGCGATCGGGCGGCCTTGCTTGTCGCGCTGCGCGTGGCAGTTGCCGCACGCGACGATGCTGTTCATCAGATAAGTGCCGCGCTCGAGAAGCTTGGCGTCCTGACTGAGCGCGGGCTGTGAGGCAAATGCAAGCGCGCCGCAAGCGACTATGAGTGAATGAATACGCATCGAGGCTGATGTTCCATTGATGACGGCGGGCGGGATAGTGGCCCATTGCTTTGTCAGAAGCAACAAACGCCGGCAACGAAGGCGACTCGAGAGGATTACCATTCTGCCCCTGCCCCTCGCGCAACAACAATGAACAGCGGGGACAACTTGGAGGGATCGATGAAAGTTACGAAAATGATTGCATGGCTTGCCGCAGCAGCGTTCTGGTTGGCGGCCGCGCCGATCGCAGTGGCGGCCGACGACGCGGCAACCATCCGCGCGAATACTGAAGCCTGGTTCAAGGCTTTCAACGCCGGCAATGCGGACGCCGTCGCTGCGACCTACGCGGACGACGCGGTCGTCATGGCGCCGGGCGCGTCACCCGCGAGCGGCGCAGCGGCAATCAAACAGCAAATCGTCAAGGAAATCGCCGGGGCAAAGTCGGGCGGCGTGTCGCTGGCCCAGGGCAAGATCAATGACGTTGCCGTCAAAGGCGACATGGCGTGGCACTCAGGCACGTACTCCGTCATCAAGGACGGCAAGACTGTCGACACCGGCGGATATGTGGAGGCGTTGCGCAAGAAAGGTGGCAAGTGGCTGATCGTGCGCGACATCTGGAACTCGTCGACGCCGCCCGCAGCTGCACCGTCGCCGCCGGCACCTGCTCCGGCTGCTCCGCCGAAGAAATAGCATTTGTGGATTGAACGGACCAGAGTACGAACAGAAACCACGTCGAAATCCGCGCCGAGGTCACCGGCGCGGCAACCGATCATGCGATCGCTTGCGCAGCGGCGAGCCACAAGGGAGCGGCGATCAGAGATAGCGGAACTCCAAGGCCAACCATTAGTGAAGTAACCTCACTGTTCAGCTTGAAGTGGTTAGCCACGACAGCTGCGCCGATCATCGGACCCATCGCGGCCTCGAACACAATGACTGTGCGCGCAAGACTCGTGGTTGGGGCATCTAGTTGAAAGAGCAGCACTAGCGCGAGCGCGATAACCAACGGGCCGAGTACGAGCTTGTACCCCAGTCCGAGAGCGAGAGCGCTTTGGTGCGCGCGCAATGCGCCCAGGCGCAACTGACAGCCAACCGACAGAAGCGCGATCGGCGCGACGGTGGCGCCCAACCGCGCGAGTGCCTCATCCAGCACCGGCGGAAAGGCGATCGGCCGTAAAACCAGCGCGATGACCAGTGCCACCAGGGGCGGAAACGTGACGAGGCGGCGTGCCATTTCGCTCCAGTGAAGTGACTGGCCGCTGTAACGCGCCGCCACCATCAGCCCGAAAGTCGAGAGCGCCAGATATGAGCCCAACTGGTCGATCACGATTCCGTAGGGCAGGCCGTCGCTGCCGATCCATGCTTCGATCATCGGCAGGCCGACGAACGAAGTATTGGCCAGCCCTCCGGTCAGAATCAGGGCACCGGTGGTCGCCGGATCGAGCTGTGCCCGCCGCGCGAGGAACGCGAAGAAGATTGCCGCTGTGCCGAGCATCAGCCAGGCGCCGGCCGCGCTCGACAGCAGATCGAACGTGAACTCGGCGCGGTGCAGATGCAGCAGAGCCAACGCTGGTAGCGCGACATTGATCACGTAGGCGTTGAACGCGGCCGGAGCGTTCTCGGGCAGGCGGCCGCTCCAACGTAGGGCCATGCCTGCCGCAAGACACAACAGAACAATCAACAGGCTGCTCATCGCGCAAGCTTTCTTTCGCTCGTAAACGGATCGCTATGCTCAAAGCAAATCAGCCGTGCACGTTCTGGGTGTAGAACAGAATCTCGCTGGGATCGAGGCGCAACTGCGTATCAAGGCTGGCGTCTGTTTCCTGGGGCGCAACGGATTGACCGACACTGATATCAAGTACGCGGTTGGCTGATAGCGGCTGTTGCTGACAGCCAGTGAGCGCCGCCACTGCAACGATGCAGCCGATGACGAAGCTACCCGCGACGCAGCGTGCTATCGCAGCGGTTCGGCGCGCCGCCATCATCGATGCGTCAGACGAATACGTGTAGTTAAGGCGATTCATGTGACCTCCAAGGAGTTATCCATCGACAACGGTGGCATCGGTAACTGCTGCCTCCCAAGGCGCCTGCGATGGAAATAAAGCCGCCTCATCCGGGAACACGCCACCCGGCTGACAAACCGGACATCGACACGTCGAATGCGGTGAAATCAACAGCGGCTCGCATCGGGCGGTCACGCCGGGACTGTTTCGTCGTGTTGCGGAACTAGAATCTGCACCCATGACTGCGGCGACGGATCTCACATCAGCAAGTTGGAAGGCGTTCAGCACGCTGTTGGACCGCGCGTTGGAGTTGGCACCGCATGAGCGGCTGGCCTGGCTCGATACGCTGGGTCTGGAGCATGCGGCGGTCAAGCCCGCGCTGCGCGCCGTGCTCGAACGCGGTGCCGGCGTCGAGACCTTACAGTGGCTCGACACATTGCCGCGAAGCGACGGGCCCGCGCCTCGGCTCGAAGAACCCGAACTGCAACCCGACGCGCGCGTCGGCCCGTATCGGCTCTTGCGCGAACTCGGCGTGGGTGGCATGGGCGCGGTGTGGCTGGCCGAACGCGCCGACGGCACCCTCAAGCGTCAGGTCGCGTTAAAGCTGCCGCGGGCCGTGTGGTCCACAGGGCTCGCGCAGCGCATGGCGCGTGAACGTGACATCCTGGCTTCGCTCGAGCACCCGCACATCGCGCGGCTGTATGACGCGGGCACCGACGCACAGGGCCGACCGTTTCTTGCACTTGAATATGTCGAGGGCCAGCCGATCGACGTCTATTGCCGCGAGCGGGCACTGAACACCGAGGCGCGGTTGACGCTGCTGCTACAGGTGGCGCGAGCGGTGGCGTTCGCGCACAGCCGACTAGTGGTGCACCGGGACCTGAAGCCTTCCAACATCCTGGTCACTGCCGACGGCCAGGTGCGGCTGCTCGACTTCGGCATCGCCAAGCTGATGGAAGGCGATCGCACACAGGAAACGCAACTGACGCAGCTCGCTGGCCGCGCGCTGACGCTGGACTATGCAAGTCCCGAGCAGATTCGCGGTGAGCAGATCGGCACCGCGAGCGATGTTTACTCGCTGGGTGTAGTGGCCTACGAACTTCTGACCGGGGCCAGACCGTACAAGCTCAAGCGCGGCAGTGCCGCCGAACTGGAGGAAACGATTGCCACGGTCGACGCGCCGCTGGCCAGCGCCACCGCGACCGATACGGCCGCCAGAAAAGAACTGCGCGGCGACCTCGACGCGATCCTGAACACCGCGCTGCGCAAGGACGAGCAGCAGCGCTATGCGAGCGTCGATGCCTTAGCGCAGGACATTGAACGCCACCTGCGCGGCGAGCCTGTACAGGCGCGGCCGGACAGCGCCGGGTACCGGCTGCGCAAGTTCGTCGGTCGCAACCGCCTGGCTGTCGGGGCGGCGGCCGCCGTCCTGCTGGCGGTGCTGACGGGAGCGACCCTCGCGCTCTGGCAGGCCCGTATCGCTGTCGAACAGGCGCGCATCGCACAGGAACAAGGCGAGGCCGCGCGCAAGGAAGCGAAGCGCGCACAGGCCGTGCAGACGTTCCTGCTCGACATCTTTCGGCGCAACTCGCACCTGCAGGCCGATCCGCTGACGGCGCGCACGACCACCGCGCGCGAACTGCTGGACATCGGCGCGGCGCAGATCGGCGAAGCGCTCAAAGATGTTCCTGAAGCGCAGCTCGAGGTGATTTCGGTGCTCACCGACATGTACACGCAACTGTCGCTGGGCACCGAAGCCGAGGCACTACGCGTGCGTGGCCTCGAGATCGCGCGCAGGACGTTCGCCGCGAACGATGTGCGTCTGGCTGATGCCCTGCTCTCCTATTCCCAGACACTCCACAGCGGCAGCCGTCGGGCAGAGATCCCGGTTGTTCTGCAGGAGGCGCGGGACATTCTGGACCGGGCAGGCGAGAAGGCGACCTTCCTGCGCGGCGCGCTGCTGTACGAGACTGCGCGGTTCCAGCGGGACGAGTCGCTGCCCGCGGCGCGAGCCAGTGCCGACGAACTGGTCGCGTTCTTCCGGGAGAACCACCCGAAGCGAGGCACGCTTATCAATGGTCTTCGCCTCGCCGCGCGGGCGCGGCTGTTCGCCTTCGAAGCCGCGCAAGCCGAAACTTTGCTCGCACAGGCGGTCGACCTCGCACGCCAGCGCGAGGGAGCGTCCGCGGCGTGGTTGGTCGGGCCGCTCACCGACCTCTCGGAAGCGCAGTGGGCGCAGTGGAACGTGGACGATGCGGAGCGCAGCGCCCGCGAATCCGTAGCGATGTCGCTCAAGGTCAATGGCGAAGCCCATGCGGAGACACTGCAATCCAGGGCCAAGCTCGCCGCGCTGCTGATGCGAACCGGCAGGTACGCGGAAGGCGAGGCACTCGCACGGAGCGTGCTCGAGCGGCTCGACGATCGTGGGGCCCGCTACTCGACCGGGACCGCGGCCAACGTACGCAGCATCCTCGCCGGCGCCTATCTCGAGGTCGGTCTGCCACAGAAGGCAGAGGTTGCGACGCTTGCCGACATCGAAGACCTGCGGACCAAGATGCCCGGTTCGGGCGCCCTGGCTTCGCGACTGCTCTCGCTTGCGGAGATCCGCATCGCGCAGGGCCGGTACGACGAGGCCGACGCGGTGCTGCGCGAAGGTGAGGTCGCGTGGCTACGCTTTGCCGGTGAACCGACGCCTGCCGGGGTTCTGCACACGATCGCGCTGGTGAAGGGCGAGCTGGCGCTTGCGCGCGCCGACGCGTCCTCCGCGCTGGAGCACCTGCGCAGCATCCCGCAGCTCGCGTCGCACACCGGTTCCATCGACCCGCTGGCTGTGCTGGCCGAGATTCAGCGCGCAGACGCGTTGCGGCGCGTCGGTCAGATCGACGAGGCGCTGCGCACCGCCGAACGTGCCGTCGACGCGCTGCGCGCAGCGCCCCAGGCCCGGGTGCCGGTCGTCGAAGGGCGCGCGCTGGTCGCGCTCGGGCGCGCGCAGGCGGCTGCCGGGCGATCGACTGAGGCCGTTGCCACGCTGAGCGAAGCCGTAAGCATCCACTCGAAGCGCGGACACGTGGCCAGCCTCTGGCTCGCCGATGCACAGATCGCACTCGGCGCGGCGCTCGTTGTGCGCGACCCCGTGCGTTCGCGCGAAATGTGGTCGGCAGCGCGCACGATCCAGGCTACGCACGGCGAAGTCGGACCGCATCGGCGCCCAGGCTTAAAGTAGACGCGGCGCAGGGCACCGAGAGCCACTTGTCCGAGTGCCGCGCGCGCTTGGAGCCGCGCTGGCTCTACGTATCCTGCTAGCGCGGGCGTCTAGTAGCGACTAACAGCCGTCGTCGTAGTGAATGCGGCGAAACCGACGGCGCCGGTCGTACTGGCCACTTTTGAAAGCGTGATCGTGCACGCGGCGACCACCACCGCAGCAAATGCTCTCTTCAGGTAAATGACCGGCAGCAGGTGGGCGACGCTCACACCGCGCGGCGCAAACAACGTCGCGCTCACGGCAATCATCAGCGCCGCCGGCCAATGAATGAGTCCGACCAGCGCTGATGAACCTGGCGCCAAAGTACTGGCCGATGCGGTGGCGAAACCTGCGCCTCCGGCAAGCGCAATCGCAAGTCCCACAGCGCTCGACACTGCAAGAGCGCGCTTCATCTCGACTCGTGCTGACAACAGGAAGGGGACAGTGAGGGTGGCCCCACCAATGCCGGCGATGGATGAAAAAGCGCCGATCAGCGCACCGACCATTGGCACCGGAAGCGCGCCAACGACACGTGCAGTTCGACCTGCGGCCTGCGGTGCGACTGCAGAGCCGCGCAGCATTTTCAGCGCAACGCAGCCCGCCTGGATCGCGAAAACGATCGCTACCCACTGACCGTTGACTGCCGCGGCCAATTGCGAGCCGATCGCTGCACCGATGGCTGCAGCCGGAGCCAACCGCCGCACCCATGAGATGTCGAGCGCGCCGCGCCGATACTGCGCGAGCACCGCAGAGCAGGCAGTGGGAACCATCGCCGCCAACGAAGTGGCGACGGCCACCTTCGGCACCAGCCCGGGATCAATTCCAAGTGTCGGCAGCAGCAATAGCAGCACAGGGACCATGACGAAACCACCGCCGATTCCCAGCAAGCCGGCCAGGAAGCCGCTTGCGATTCCCGCCAGAAGCAAAGCGAAATAAACCATCATGGAAGCACCCCGTCTGACTGCGCTGGCCTGAATTGACCGCGCTCAGTAGGGAACACGCCGCTCGGTTCAGGAACCGGACATGACGCAAGCTCGCAAGCTCGTTACCAAAGAGAGCCATATCGGCTGGGCGGACTTCCCTGCGGTAGAAGCCCGGTAGCATCGGGCCAGCGGGCGACGATGGGCGACATCACAGAACTACTGCAGCAGGCACGTAGCGGCGATCAATCGGCTCTCGATGCCTTGTTTACGGAGTTGCATCCCGAGCTGCGTCGACTGGCGCACGCTCGGTTAGCGGGCGGTGGTCGCCACACCATGCTCGAGACATCTGTGCTGATCAACGAGTGCTATCTGAAGCTTGCGGGGGCCGGTCGACTCGCGCTCAACGACCGCTCACATTTTCTCGCCTATGCCGCGCGGACTATGCGGTCGATCATCGTCGACTTCGCCCGCGCGCGATTGCGAGAGCGCCGCGGCGGGGACGCGGTGCACGTGACGTTGAATACCGAAGTGGCTAAAGCACTGCCCGCGGGTGATGAGCAAATCCTGGCAGTCGATGAAAGTCTGCAGGCACTGGCGGCGCGCGAGCCGCGTCTGGCTCAGGTTGTTGAGATGCGCTATTTCGGCGGCCTGACTGAGCAGGAGATCGCCGCTGCGCTCGATGTCACGGACCGCACGGTACGGCGCGACTGGGAAAAGGCGCGCCTGCTGCTGGCCGACGCGTTGCGCGTGTAGAAGCGTTTCGACCAGTCAAATATTCACAGGCTGCTCCACACCTCGCGAAGCACTGTAGGGAATGGCCGGGGGAATCGTTGAGGCAGTGGCAAGCGGCATCGACTAGTCTCATGAACCTGACGCCGTGTGGCAGACTGGCTCGCACGCAATCCTCACAATTCCATGACTAAACCCGAATCAAACTCCGACGACGATGCGACCCGTGCGAGCGCCGCCCTGAAAACATTCCCGCAGGTTGACCATCATCAGGCCACGGGCGAGCTGGCACGAATTTACGAAGACATTCACTGCACCCTGCGCTTGCCTTGGGTAGCGTTCGCAATCCGCGTGCTGTCTCAGTTCCCGCATTTTGTCCCAGCGGCCTGGGCCGCGCTCAAGCCGCATATCTCCACGCGCTACGCGAGCGCAACGCTCGAGGACACGGGCCTCGACGCCTCAAAAGAGAAAGGCGAGCTGGCTGAGGCCCGAGAGCAGTTGGCCCGCGTAATCGCACAGCGTGAGGGATTCCAGGTGAAGCGGCGCTCGCTTTCGCCTTCGCTGCGGAACTTGTGACGGCTTGCGCGAGTGGCAGCACGGCAGCGCGTCGAACAACGGGAGGCGAGCGCCTGCGTTCTTGACGTATGAGCAGAAAGTTATTGACCGACCCCCTGTCGTCGGCAGCACAATGCCGTAGATCTCGGAGGCACATCTATGGAAATCATCTATGGCCTGATTGGCCTGATCGCGGGCATTGGGGCGACCTGGTTTTACCTGCGCGGACGGAGTCCGGCAGTCGCGACGACGAGCGACTCCAGTGAGCGCGAGTTGCGAGCGATCTTGGACGAGGTGCGGGAGTTGCGAACTGAAATCGATATCCTCAAAGTCAATCCAGTGATCGGCGACGCCGTTAAAGCAACTCTTGACCACGCGCATGGTCAGGTGGATTTTGAGAAGAGCGCCTACAACGTCGCGACGCGTCCGACCAAACTTCCTGCAAGTGCTTACAACGTGGTTGTGTCGCCGGTACGGCGGCCCGGAAGTGATGTACGTAACTAAGCAGCGAGACTCGCGCGGTGTCGGTCGCGTATATCCCGTTCGCATGCGCGGCGCCCAGTGTTGAAGCCGGTTGGCTCGCTGAAGTACTGGCGTGCAGAGTTGAAGTTGTGCAGCAGCGCAGCAGCCTGAACTTATCCGATAACGGCCGACTGCCGGCCCTATCGGAGGTGCGCTCTGAGTGTGCGGTGCTGGCGCCGCACGCGTGGGTTGTGGCTGAAGGGATTGGTGGCTTTTTGTGGTGTGCCGTCGCGCGCGAGGCGGGGTTTGGCGGGGCGTTCACGGTGCTGCCATATGTGAACCCCTCTTCGTGGTTCGACGTTGCGGCACTAAACGTCTATTGCCGCTACGCAGATGGTCGTGATCGCATTTTTGTGGGTTCCACGCCCTCTGCGTGCGTTTACCGATCGCGCGACATTGCGGCCGTTGTCGGTGAGCCGTTCGGTATTGACTGCGATACTTTCTTTCCGCGGCAGGATGCCGGGGCTGTCGTCGCATCACTGGGACTCACCGCGAATTGTCCAATGTTGCTCTTTGCGGGGCGCGTCGAGCCGGACAAGGATTTCTATCGACTACTGAGCGTCGCGCTCAAGGCACGTTTGCTCTTCCCCGAACTGCAAGTCGTCGTCGCGACACACGTCATCGACCGCGACTACTTTGCCTTGGTGTCACGACTGTTTGCGCAAGAGCCGAATCTGCATCTCGTCGTCGAGCCGACTCGGGACCAGCTCGCGGCGCTTTACAGCGCTGCCGATGTGTTCGCTACGGCGTCGACCAGCCATTTCGAAACTTTTGGGCGCGCGCCGGCCGAGGCGCTCGCGTGCGGTACTTCAGCTGTTGCTCCTTGTTATGACGGCTTTGCAGAAGCGCTGGCGCAGCCGGGTGGCCACCTAGTAGATGTTGAATTTGAAAACGGGGTGCCACGGGTAGCGGAAGCAGCACTCTTGCGGGCGATCTATCAGGTGCTGAGTGCACCGGCCGCACATAGCGCGGACGAAATCGCGACCATTGCGCGTCAAAGGTTTTGCCGCTCCCGCACGCTTCCGCTCCTCAGCTATCTGACGGATGGCGACGCATCGTCGGAGAGTAAAAATCTTGGTTGCGATAGCGTCGACATTGACGTGCCGCCGGAATGGGGCGTAGCACTCAAGCGCATGGACGACATGACGCCTGCGAATGCGCTTGCGCACCTCTGGGACACGCGCGCGCACCGCGAGCTCGGCACGCAGAACGCATCCTTTCAATCCGCCGTTAGAACAGCGCTCACCCGCACAGCTTCACACTTATCAGAGAGTGGAAGAGCTGCATGCCACTGAGCATCTGGCGCGGACTGGAAGATTGCCTCGAGACCATCGTCGAGCGCCGTCCGCAGTCAGTGCTGGATGCAGGCATCGGCTTCGGCTTGTTCGGGCACCTGCTTCGTCAATACCTGGATGTGTGGGAAGGCCGGATCGAGCGCTCGCATTGGCGCGTTCGGATCGACGGAATCGAAATTGATGAGCGCCGCATTCAGCCGCACGCGCGCTACCTCTACGATCACATCTACGTGGGCGATATCCGCGTCTTGGTGCCACAACAAGGGGCGCGGACAAGCTATGACGTCATCTTGTTTGGCGATGTTCTCGAGCACTTGCCCAAGGCTGATGCTTTGATGCTGCTGCGTCAGTCGATCGCACTTGCTGCCGATCTCGTCGCCGTGCGCATTCCACTTGGAGAGGGCTGGCGCAAGGAAGGTCGCGAAGCGCCGGACCATCACCGTTCAACGTGGTCGCTCGACGATTTTTCCGGCCTCGCGTCGACCATTCATCAGTACGACTATTACGGCAATCCATACGCGCTGGTGGCGATAAACGCGGGTATCACGCGCGGGCTCGCAACCGAAAGCGCAGATCGTCGCTTGCTCGATGTCGAGGCGCGTTTGCGGCACTTGGTCAATCCGCAGGAGGCTGCATGAGCCAAGCGGTCGCCGTCGCCAGGGAGAACGCCGCGTTGGCCATGAGCCGTGAGATCACGTTAATCATCAAGGTCACGAACGCCTGCAACATGGCCTGCAAGTACTGTTTCATCGAGCCGAGCATTTTCCACAAGACGATGGTGGGCGCTACCGCACTGCGCGTAATCCGCGTATTTCTCGATTCGGACTGGTTCGAGACAGTGCATTTCGTCTGGCACGGCGGCGAACCGTTGTTGCGCGGCCGTGGCTTCTTCGAGGATCTGATGCGCGAGCAGCGCCGCGTACCGACCAAAGTCGCATACACCAACTCCATACAAACCAACGCCACGCGGCTGACGGACGAGCTGCTTGCCTTTCTGCTGCAAAACGACATTGCGATCGGTCTCAGCATGGACGGTCCGAAAGAGCTGACCGATGCCGCGCGGCCATTGCGCAACGCCGCGTCCGTCTCGACTCACGCAATCACCTTGAATGCGGCAGACCGTCTGCGCGCCCACGGCCAGGCACCGGCAGCGATTGTTGTCATCAACCGGACCAACGTGGATCGTCCGGAAGATGTTTATCGCGAGTTCAAGGAACGCGCGATCGACATGAAGTTGAATCCACTAGCGCGCTCTGGTCTCGCTGCAGTCGAAGGCGCAGCGATGGACATTTCGGCTGTCGAGTATGGCGAATTCATGGTCCGTATGTTCGATGCGTGGTTCGATGATCCGCAGCCTGAGATCACGATCGAGCCGATCCGCCAGCACATCGCGCGCATCCTCGGAATACCAGGTGTCGTTCACGCATGTCACTTCACACGCAGTTGTCACCGCAGCTTTCTGGGCATCGCGCCCGACGGCGAGCTTTATCCATGTGGCATGTTCCAAGGCGAGAAGGAGTTCTGCTACGGCAATGTTCACAGCATGCCCGCCGAAGAGATCGCGACGACAGCACTCTTCGGGCGAATAGAAGAACGCGAAGCACGGGTACTAGCCAGCTGTTCGAAATGCGCCTTTTTCGATCTCTGTTACGGCGGATGTATGTTCCATTCGCTGAAGAACAGTGGATTATTTGCGGAAAAGGACTATTACTGCGCCGGCTACAAGCGCTACTTCGAGCACGTGTTGCGGCGTATTCACCAGGATCTGCGGCGCGCGGTAACGCAGTTCAACGTATAGAGCGCGGATCACGATCGCGTCTGGATCTCGCCCGATTTCGGCAACGCCCCGCCGTAGTCGCGCACTCTCCTTGGTCGAGCCCGGCTTACAAAAAAGGCTCGTGTTATTGATCAGATAATTAAGACGCTAGGGAACGAATCCAATGGAAAGTGACTTCGGCAACCTCGAAGGTTTCGTCGATGCGATCGCAGATCGCGTGCTTGGCAGATTAACCGGGCGGCCCAACCGAGGTCCGACCGGCGAACCTTCGCCGCACTTACCCGACCTGCCTGGCGGACAGGAGGAGATTCCTTCGCTCGTGGTTCGTCCGCGGCTTCGCGTCCAGGGACTCGAGCTCACTCAATCGACGCAGTACTACGGCACCGGATATGGGGCGGTCAACTCTGTGCCCATCGTGGCGCTCAAGCCGCTGGTCGTGCGCGCGTACCCGTATGTGACGCCCGGGCTATTTGAAGGCGACACGCTATCCGGCAAGACTGTCACCGGCGAGTTGGTGCTGTTTCGCTGGGGCAAGGAAGTTTTCCGCACCGGCCCGACTCGCTCTGCCGGTGCGCGGGTTGGCCCCGCGAAGCGGCTCGACCGCGCGCTTTGGGACAACGAAAGCACCTTCCATGTCACATCGGGCAAGCTGGCTACTGAACTGGTCACGGTTGCGTTTAACCCCACGCTCAATTTCATGGTGCCCGCCTGGTATGTGCGCGCCGGCCAGACCACTGCGGTGGTGAGAGTCTGGCTTACCAGCGGCGAAGGCGGTACCCAAACTTCCTCCGAGAGCTTTCAGGTGATTCCAGTCAATGCGCCAAAGCTCGCCCTGGTGCGAGTGAACTGGAAGAACACGGCAACCAATGCCGTCACCTCGCCAACGGAGGCGGAACTGCTCGGCCTGTGCGCGCTTGCGGCGCGGATGCTGCCCTTCCCGTACTTCGAGACTACGATCCTCGGAGTAGAGCAGACCAAGACCGGCGACTTTTCTGGCCCGCCGCTGAACGCCGACGGCAGCGCTAATCCCGGTGGCTGCAATACCGCCTGGGTCGATCTTCTAACCAGTCTCAAGGTGACGAGACTGTTCACGGCGCTGTTCGGTCTCGCTGACATCGTCTACGGCGTGGTGCCGCAGGCAGGAGCCTTGACAACGATGGGCACGCGCAACACCGGGTGCGGATGGGGCGACGACGGCGTCGGCGGTTGTCTCGTCGGCGACGAGATCGCCTTCGCGCACGAAGTTGGCCACTTGTATGGCTGTGGCCATGTCGGCGACCCAACGCTCGCGAGCTATGACGCGAGCTACCCCAACTACGGCGGAAGCAAGACCTCGATCGGCGAGGTTGGCATCGACACGGCGCTCGGCGCCACGCCCCTAAGCGACCCGGATATCGTTCACGACATCATGTCGTACAAGCAGCCGCAATGGGTCTCGCCCTATACGTATCTCAAGATTCTCGAAAACCGTGAAAAGCATTTCAGTGTCCCCGCCGATCCGCGCAAAGTGCGCCCGTTATTCATCTTCGCTTTTACGGTTGATCGGATGGCCGACGGGTCCCGCAAGATCGACAACATCAAGGCGCATGTCGTCCAGGGCCCCGGCATCGTGCCGCCAGCGAGGGGGCCGGCGCCAGGCAATTGGTCCATCGAGCTCGTCGACGCCCATGACAAGGTCATCGCGAGCCACGCGTGCCGGACACCCGTCTCGCTCGGCGGTGGATGCGGCTGCTGCAACGGCGCGGCCGACATCGAACGTGCACCACGCCTCGAATTCGTCGAGGCGATGCAATGGTCCGACGAGGTGACGCGTATTCAGATCAAGCGCGGCGATGCGTTGATCGCGAGCCTCGATGTCGGCGAAGCGCCGAGCATCGAAGTCAGCGGACCGGAACGGCGCGAGGACTCGCTCGTCCTACACATCCGCGTGAGACATCCGCGGTCCCACGCTTCGCTTGCAGTCCTGTTCACGGGTGACGATGGGCAGACATGGGTGCCTGTTGCCATCGACCCCGAACAGAGCGAGCCTCTCATCGTCAACGCATCGAGCCTGCCAGGGGGTGAGTCATGCCGCTTCCGAGCCGTGGCGACGGCGGAGTTCAGGGTGGCGTCGGCAGACAGCGAATCATTCTCGCTCCCTCGCGCGGACCGCAGGCTCGTGATCGATGCGAAAGAGGCAGGTTGCGAGCCGGGCCGCGTCGACCTGACCGCGATGATCGACCTTCGGGGTCACGCGGGCGTCGCGCCGCACGACATCGTGTGGCATTCCGATGTGGGCGGCGAGCTCGGCCGCGGCCACGTGCTCAGTGTTGATCTCGAACCGGGCCGGCACCTGGTTACGGCAACGATTCCCGGTGGTGGCGCAAACGACCGGGTGCAGGCGACCGGCATCATCATCGTGGGCGGACGCGGGCGATGACGGCCGAACCGTAGCGGGGCCCCTCGACGTACGCTCTCCGCATCACCCGGAGGGCATATGCAACTGAAAGGCTCCTGTCATTGCGGCGCAGTGAAGTTCCGCCTGCAATCCGATTCGCCCGTTCCCTTCATGCACTGCTACTGCACCATCTGCCGCAAGACCGCGGGCGGAGGCGGCTACGCGATCAACCTCGGCGGTGACGCGAGCACCATGAAAGTGACTGGCGAGAAAAACATCGGCATCTATCACGCCTTGATGCGCGAGAAGGGAAAGCGCACCAAGCGCTCGCCGGCCAAACGGCACTTCTGCCTGAAGTGCGGCAGCGCGCTGTGGCTATGGGACCCGCGCTGGCCCGAGCTGATTCACCCGCATGCCACAGCGATCGACACGCCGCTGCCGAAGCCGCCCGAAGTCGTCGAAGCGGCGCTCGCGTATGCCACGGACTGGGTTGATGTACCGAAGGGTAAGAAGCATGTGCATTGCAAGCAGTGGCCGAACGAATCGCTGAAGGAATGGCATCAGCGACATCGATTAATCGCCTGACAACCTCGAGGCTGTTTGAGCTGATGCGCGCCGGCGCGCTCGGCATCGCGTTGATCTACAGCGCTCTCTGGCTGAGTGGCTGCGCGTCGACGATGGATGCGCGCGTCGAGCAACGGATCACTGCCAAGCTGCCGCGCGTCGTCGGGCCGGCGGCGCGTTATGAAGTCAATGTCCAGGGCGCGCGCGACAACGGCGAAATCGCCGACATCCGCCGGCTGCATGTGATCGGCACGCGGGTGGAGCGCGAAAAATCGCCGGTGCTCGATCGGATCGAAGTGACCATGTCCGACATCGTCTTCGATCGCAAAGAGAAGCGCTTGCTGAGCGCCGGCACCGCGGATGCGAACGTGCGCCTGCTGCCGTCGGACATCGCGGCGTTTCTGGATGCGCGCCCCGGCCTGGATAACGTCATCGTCACGCTCTATCCGCCGTATGAGATCTCGATCGAAGCGCAGTTCGCGATTGCCGGATTTGCGCTCCCCAGAGTGACCAGCGCAAAAATTCGTGGCCGATTGGTGGTCAACGACGGCAAGCTCGCGATGGAGGTCGTAGACCTGCGAGTTGCCGGGTTTCCAGTAGGCACGATCCCGACGATCATCGTCGAGAGACTCATCAATCCTCTGGTGGATTTGTCGGCCCCGCCCGCGTCGGCACGGGTGATGACGGTGCAGGTGATGCCGGATTCCGTAGTGTTAACGGCGTCCAGTGCGTTGGCGTATCCGTGAGTGCTGCATCAGGCCGCATCGCGCCGACGTACGCTCTTCGAATCACCACCCGTTCGCGTGCCCTCAACGCTCGAGGCTGACGTCGGCGACGTAGGCGACGCTGCGGCTTGCGGTGTTGTCCGCATCCGCGCCCACCGCAATGCCGATCACGGGCGGCACGGCCGGGCTCTCGGCGCCGAACAGCCGCTTGAAATCGGCGTGGACGTCGCGCCGCTCGGCGACCCACTGGTTCAGCTTCGCCGAGCCGCTCTCGAGGACGAGGTACCGCACGCGCCGCGTGAAAGCGTTGTCTAGCACGGTTCCAGGCGCCAGCGCCGTGTCCCATACGTAGCAGACCGTCGCCGCCGGCACCGCCTCACTGGTGCGGCCACGCGCGACGCGCAGGACCTGTCGTTCGGCGAACGAGATTTGATCTAGAGGCTCGTCGAAAAACACGCAGACCTTGACCGCGGTGTCGTCGCCGCCTTTTTCGCGCAGGTCGGACGATGGAAGCGGCACTTCGATCCGCCATCGCCAGGACAAGTGAAGCGTCGCCGCGTCGGGCAGTGTCAGCGGATGGACCAGGTTGCCGTACGACCTGTCGGCCTCGATCTTCACACCACGCCGGCCGTCGATCTCGACGACCGAGAGCGAGTGAATGGCTTGGTCTGCTGCGGCAACCCGACGATGTGCCAAGGCGCCGGCGGCGCGGGATCGGTACCGGCGATCGGTGCCAGCAACTGATCGGCGCCGAAGGCGCCTGGGCTGAGCAGGCCGAGCACAGTCGCGATGGCGCACGCCGCTATCCGACGGTCAATCGATCGCGACATCCCCGCACCTCCCGTATTTGGCGACCTGCGCGCGTTTCTTTTTAGACGTGGCACATGTCGTGCCGGAGGCAATTGACTAAGCCGCCGCAGGATCGCTGAAATTATGGAGCGCTTCGCACTCTACGCTTCGACCGACGGAACCGAATGCGGGTTTGTTCGGTACGCCGTCGTACGCTCTCCAAATCACTCGGAGGGCATATGCATCTGAAAGGCTCCTGCCACTGCGGCGCAGTGAAGTTCAGCCTGCAATCCGATTCGCCCGTTCCCTTCATGCACTGCTACTGCTCCATCTGCCGCAAGACCGCGGGCGGAGGCGGCTATGCGATCAACCTCGGTGGTGACGCGAGCACGATGAAAGTGAGCGGCGAGAAAAACATCGGCATCTATCACGCTTTAATGCGCGAGAAAGGCAAGCGCACCAAGCGCTCGCCGGCCAAGCGGCACTTCTGCCTGAAGTGCGGCAGCGCGCTGTGGCTATGGGACCCGCGCTGGGCCGAGCTGATTCATCCGCATGCGTCAGCGATCGACACGCCGCTGCCGAAGCCGCCGCAGGTCGTCGAAGCCGCCCTCGCGTATGCAGTGAACTGGGTCGATGTGCCGAAGAGTAAGAAGCATGTGCATTGCAGGGAATGGCCGGGGGAGTCGTTGAGGGAATGGCATGAACGTCATCGGGTGCTCGTGTGACGGTCCTACGGTGGCGACCGATCAGCGGTACGCGAAGCTGCTGACGAAGTTTCGCTATAACACTAGTATTCGCGATGCGATAGCGTTTGAGAATGGCTTCTTGGACCGCCGCCATGACGAGCATTGATGTTTATTCGCCGTTTCCGACGGCTCTCACCTAAGCGAGCGAGCAAATTAGTTTCCTAAGCGAGTCATGCGCGATATTTTCGGCTTACGCAAATCAAGACAATTTTCTTCGCCTGTGACAGTCAAGGGGCGTGATGGCGATTGGGTAGTGAAGGGAGTGCGCTTTCCTGTTGGTACGGAGTTTCGCGCTAGGCATAAGGGCAGAAAGTATTCGGCGAGGGTGGAGAGCGGCGCGCTAATTCTTCGTGATCAGCGTTTCGCTAGTCCGTCATCCGCTGCAAAGTCCATTACTGAAACCTCCGTCAATGGATGGACCTTTTGGGAATGCCATCTCCCGAACAGTTCATCGTGGCAACTGATTGCAACGCTTCGTAAGTGAAGGCTTTTGGTTGCTCGCCAGACAAGAACGTGTAAGCAGTGCGAGTTGGACGTCCTGGCAGGAGCAGCAAAGCTCAGGGTCGCGGTCATGCATGGACTAGGTCGACTGCTCAAGCTTGGTAGAGTAAGACCACCCATCCGAATGTAGGCCGAAGGTCTTGCTGAATTCGATGTGACCACAAAACAAGTCTCGAACTCGCTCGACACCGCTAAGCGCGCGTTTGGCATTTCCGAGCGTTATGAAACGCTCTAAGTCGGACATAGGCATTTCTTTAACATGTGCGTCTGCCGCTTCGTGGGAGGCAAACGCGATTTCGCTTTCCAACATGCAAGGTTTCGCGTGCGCAATCTTGTTGCGATAGCTATAGAGCCACACCGCCGATGACCATGGTTCGACTTCGGCGTCGTAGTCGACACCTAGACTCTGCACCAAAACTCTAAGCTTGGCGATGGGATTGCCTGTCTCAAAGTCCTTCCACCGCTCAATCACGCGGTCCCCAATGGCGTTACACAATGCCTCCAGTGCCAAACCACTCAACACAATGGCTGCAAGCTGGTGGTGAAATGAACCAACTGCAGAAGCTTCGGCTTCTCTTACATTGAAGAAAGCAGAGGAAATCAAGAAGTTGTGCGCTGAAAACTCTCGTTTCTTGGTCACGACAAGACGCGCACCGTTGTCGAAAAGCGCAGACCTGGCATCGTCCATGGCAAGACAGATTGCCATCACGTGCGAAACACGAGCACGCTAAATGATCACAGTTAGTCGTTCTTTTCTTCTAGGGGTAATTGGCACGCTCCTAATCGGCTATGCGTGCTCCTTGTACGGTCAGGGATTGATGGTGCGCGTCGTTTCTGTCGCTGACGGGGACACTATTTCTGTATTCACCGCAGACAAGGGTCGTGTGCGCATTCGCCTGCAGGGCATTGATGCGCCGGAGCTCACAATGCCCTACGCGCAAATCAGTCGGCGTCATCTGCGTGCACTCGTGTTCGACAAGATGATCACGTTCGACGCTGAGAAGATCGATCGACATGGACGCACTGTCGCTATCGTTCGATTGCCAGACGGCACTGACGTCTGTCTCGCGCAGATTCAGGCCGGGCTTGCCTGGCATTTCAAGCACTATGAGAATGAGCAAACCCCTGAGGATCGCAGCTTCTACGCAGCGGCTGAAGCCATAGCGAAGGCCGCCCGTAAAGGTTTGTGGCAAGACTTAGAGCCCATTCCACCTTGGGAATTTCGAGCCCAGCGGCGCGAAGCACTTCGACGCTAGCAGGCTGACAAAGAAGAAGCGAAAGCGACGCATCAAGCCGTAGTAAACACTGCGTGAAGCGCAGCAAAGTTTTCTTATCGTTTAGGCCATGGCAATCAAGAAGTCCGACCTTTATTCCTCCCTCTGGGCCAGCTGCGACGAACTGCGCGGCGGCATGGATGCCAGTCAGTACAAGGACTACGTTCTTGTCCTCCTCTTCGTGAAATACATCAGTGACCGCTATGCGGGGGAGCCGTACGCGCCGATCACGATCCCCGAGGGCGCGAGTTTTGCCGACATGGTCGCGCTGAAGGGTAAGTCCGACATCGGAGACCAAATTAACAAGAAGATTCTCGGCCCTCTTTCAAAGGCGAACAAGTTGTCCGATATGCCGGACTTCGCCGATCCGAACAAGCTTGGCAGCGGCAAGGAGATGGTGGAAAGGCTTACCAACCTCATCGCCATTTTTGAGAGTCCCGCGCTGGACTTCTCGAAGAACCGCGCGGATGGCGATGACCTCCTTGGTGACGCGTACGAGTACCTCATGCGGCACTTCGCCACCGAGAGTGGCAAAAGCAAAGGTCAGTTCTACACGCCTGCCGAAGTAAGTCGCGTCATCGCTAACGTTCTCGGCATCCGTCACGCCGAGACGAGCAACGACACGACTGTCTATGACCCGACCTGCGGCTCTGGCTCGCTGTTGCTCAAGATCGGCGACGAAGCTCGGCACGGAGGGAGAGACGTGAAGGTCACCCTCTTCGGGCAAGAGAAGGACAACGCCACTGCCAGCCTCGCCCGCATGAACATGATCCTGCACGACTACGCCACGGCGGAGATTGAGCAGGGCAACACGCTGACGAGCCCGCACTATTTCGACGGAGACACGCTTAAGACTTTTGACTACGTCGTCGCGAATCCGCCGTTCAGTGACAAACGCTGGAGCACCGGACTCGATTTAGAGCACGATCTCTGGCAGCGCTTCCAGCACTACGGGACCCCGCCCAAGAAGCAGGGCGACTATGCATATCTCCTCCACATCCTCCGCTCACTCAAGAGTACCGGCAAAGGCGCGTGCATCCTCCCGCTGGGCGTGCTATTCCGCAGTGGCGCCGAGGGGTCAATCCGGCGCAATTTGATCCAACGAGGCTCTCTCAAGGGAATCATCGGCTTGCCGGCAAATCTCTTTTTCGGTACGGGCATCCCCGCCTGCATCGTTGTGCTCGACAAGGAAGGAGCGGGTGCTCGCAAAGGCATCTTCATGATCGATGCCTCTAGGGGTTTTATCAAGGACGGTCCCAAGAATCGTCTCCGCGAGCAGGACATCCATAGGATCGTGGACACCTTCTCCAAACAGACCGAGCTGCCGCGCTACTCGCGCATGGTGCCGGTCGCGGAGATCAACGACGCCAAGAACGACTACAACCTCAATCTCGCGCGGTACATCGACAGCACCGAGCCAGAAGACTTGCAGGATATCGACGGCCATCTTCGCGGTGGCATCCCAGACCGCGATGTCAACGCGCTCGACCGCTATTGGCAGGTGATCCCTAGTGTGCCAGCCACTCTGTTCAAGAAAGCCGATCGCGCCGGCTACTGTCAGTTGAAGCTCCCCATTGACGAGGTGAAGCCCGCAATCTTCGGTCATGCCGAATTCACAGCGTTCAACGACTTTGCGACCAAACTTTTCGCCAAATGGAAGAAGGCCAGTACACCGCTCCTAAAAGGCTTCGCTAAGGAGGGCCGCCCCAAGGCGCTCATCGAAACAATCGGCGAGGACTTGCTCATCACATTCAAGACCGCGCCGCTCCTCGATGCCTACGACGTGTATCAGCACGTCATGGACTACTGGGCAGAGACTATGCAAGATGATTGCTACCTCATCGCCGATGACGGCTGGAACGCGGGCGCTCAGCCTCGTGAAATCCTTCAGGTCAAGAACAAGGACGGCAAACTCGTCTGGCCAGAAGTTCACGACTACAAGAAGGGAAAACGTCGGTTCAAATCTGATCTCATTCCAGCGCAGATTCTCATCGCCCGCTACTTCGTGGCAGAGCGGGAAGTCATTGAGGTCATCGAAGGTGAGCTTGCGGCTATCGAGCAGCAGCTTGACCAGCAGAAAAATGAGCAGGGGGGAGAGGATGGGCTTTTGGCCGAGGCCATTGAAGCAGAAGGCGACAAGCAGAAAGTTAGCCTCAAGGCGCTGAAGTCACGGCTAAGGGAAATCGGCACAGACCCTGAGTTCGTCGACGAGCGCAATGCACTAGATGACTATGCCGCGCTGCTTGAGAAACAAACCGAAGCCAAGAGTCGATTAAGAGCAGCGCAAGAAGACCTCGACGCCAAGTTGGACGCCAAATACCCGAAGCTGACCGAGGAAGAAATCAAGTCGCTTGTGGTGGACGACAAGTGGCACATGGCGCTCGCCGCCGCAATGCAGGCCGAGCTAGATGGCGTGTCGCAAACCCTCACCGGACGCATCCGCCAACTGGCAGAGCGCTATGAGACGCCGTTGCCGCGGCTCACCAATCAAGTAGCCGCGCTCGGCGCGCGCGTAGACGAACACCTTAAAAAAATGGGCGCAGTATGGAAATAAAGCCCGGGTACAGACAGACCCGGGTAGATGCCATCCCCGAGGATTGGAGCGTCGCTCCCCTCGGCGCGTTAGCTGAGATTTCATCCGGGACGACGCCAGCGAGGGCATTGTTCGATCGGTACTACAAGAATGGCTCAACCGCATGGGTCAAAACATTGGATCTGACCAACTCCGACGTCTTTAGCACTTCGGAATGCGTGACCTACCTTGCTCTCAAGGAAACAAGTCTCACTCTCTATCCGATTGGTACCGTACTCGTTGCGATGTATGGTGGCTTTCAGCAGATCGGGCGGACGGGTCTACTTCGACTACCGGCGGCCGTCAATCAAGCAATTACTGCCATTCAGCCAAATACGGGGCAGCTGGTATCTGAGTACCTCCTTGCGACCCTAAACCACCGAGTTGCCTATTGGCGGACTGTAGCAAGCAGCAGCCGAAAAGATCCCAACATCACTGGTCAGGATGTACGTTCTTTCCCGATTCCTTATCCGGATCCACTAGAACAACGCGCCGTTGCGACGGCATTGTTTGATGTGGATGCGCTGCTGGACGGTCTTAACCGGCTCATCGGGAAGAAGTGCAACCTCAAACAGGCTGCCATGCAGGAGCTTCTTACGGGCCAAACTCGCCTCCTCGGCTTTTCCGGCCAGTGGGAGGTGAAGCGGCTAGGCGAGGTTGGTGATATTTCAAGTGCAGGGGTGGATAAAAAGAGTCGGCCAGACGAAGTGCCTGTTCGCCTCGTCAACTACCTCGATGTGTATCGGAAAGACTTCATTTACTCGGACGATTTGAATCACTGGGTCACCGCTCGAGCGGACCAAGCCAAACGCTGTGCCGTGCAAAAGGGGGACGTGTTCTTTACGCCAACCTCTGAGACACGCGACGACATCGCAATTTCCGCCGTGGCGATGGAAGACATCCCGGATGCCGTCTACAGCTACCACGTTGCTCGGCTACGGTTGCGCGATGCATGGGACCTTCGATTCCGGACCTATGCATTCAAGACGCGAGCCTTCCTCGATCAAGCGGAGAAGTTTTGTGACGGCAACGGCACGAGATATGTGCTCTCGCAGGCAAAGTTCAGGGCTATGACCGTTCAAGTTCCACCGATTCCCGAACAAACAGCTATCGCCAATGTGCTGTCGGAAATGGACTCGGAGCTGGCGGCGCTGCAAGAGTTGAGGGAGAAGACCCGCAATCTTAAGCAGGCCATGATGCAGGAGCTATTGACCGGCAGGACCAGACTGATATGAACGACGTCGGCAAACCGGAACGTGTAACGCAAAACCGAGTGATAGGCCTGTTCCGCGATGAGCTCAATTACCGCTATCTCGGGGACTGGTCGGACCGACCTGGTAACAGCAACGTCGACGAGAACCTCCTCAGCAATCACCTTAAGGGTGCAGGGTATTCGCCAGAGCAAATCAGCCGCGCCATCTACCTGCTCAAGACTGAGGCGGCAAGCCCCAACCGCAATCTCTACGACAACAACAAGGCTGTGTACGGCCTATTGCGTTACGGCGTAGACGTGCAAACGCGGGCAGGTGAGCCCTATTTGAAGGTCAAGCTCATCAACTGGGCAGAGCCAGCGAAGAACGACTTCGTCATCGTCGAGGAGGTAACGTTGGGTGGGAACTATGAACGCCGTCCCGACCTTGTGCTCTACATCAACGGCATCGCGGTGGCGGTCATCGAACTCAAGAACAGTTACGTCTCAATCGGCGACGGTATACGCCAGCTACTCTCGAATCAGCAGAAAGAATTCAACGAGTGGTTCTTCACCACAGCACAGGTCGTCTTCGCCGGCAACGACTCCGAAGGCCTGCGCTACGGGGCGATCGGAACCCCAGAGACGTATTTTCTGAAGTGGAAGGAGGACGAAGCGGACAACACCCACTTCAAGCTCGACAAGTATCTGCTCAAGATGTGCCGAAAAGATCGACTCATCGAACTGCTACATGATTTCGTGGTTTTCGATGGCGGCGTAAAAAAGCTTCCAAGGGTGCATCAGTATTTTGGGATCAAGGCGGCGCAGGAACGCGTCAACGTCTACCAGGGCGGCATCATCTGGCATACGCAGGGCAGCGGCAAAAGCATCGTGATGGTGCTTCTTGCCAAATGGATCTTGGAGAACAAGCCAAATGCTCGCATCCTAATTCTCACCGACCGCGATGAACTCGACAAACAGATCGAGCGCGTGTTCGCTGGGGCGGGCGAGGCCATTTACCGCACGAGTAGCGGGCACGATCTTATGGCTCAGCTTGGGCAGGCGAAGCCGCGCCTCCTCTGCTCACTCATCCACAAGTTCGGAAAGAAGGGCGTGGACGATTTCGATGCCTTCATTGAAGAATTGAAGAAACAGTCGAGCCCGGCTATCGGCGAGTTGTTCATTTTCGTGGACGAGTGCCATCGTTCGCAGAGTGGAAAACTGCATAAGACAATGAAGGCGCTTTTGCCGGGCGCTGTGTTCATCGGTTTTACTGGGACACCACTATTGAAGCGGGATAGACAGACGAGTCTTGAAGTGTTCGGCGATTACATCCACACCTACAAGTTCGGCGAGGCGGTTGAGGACGAGGTAGTACTCGATCTCGTCTATGAAGCACGGGATATCACCCAGGAGTTGCACTCGCCCCTGAAGATCGATGCCTGGTTTGAAGCCAAGACAAAGGCGTTGAACGACTGGCAAAAGGCGGCGCTACGCGAGCAATGGGGCACGATGCAAAAGGTGTTGAGTTCACGATCACGCATGGAGCGTGTGGTCGAGGACATCGTGTTCGATTTCGGTGTGAAGCCGCGGCTCGCAAGCGAACGCGGAAACGCAATGCTCGTCGCGTCGAGCATCTACGAGGCGGCGAAATATTTCGAACTACTCCAGAAGACTGTTTTTAAGGGACGGTGCGCGGTCGTGACTTCCTATAACCCGCACGCGCAGGACGTAACGCTCGAGGAAACGGGCGCGAATACAGAGACTGAGAAGCAATTCCTTTACAACACGTACACCGCGTTACTTAAGGATGTATTAGCTAAGCCAGGGAAAACCAAGACCGAAACTTATGAGGATGAGGCGAAGAAGCGGTTCGTCGAACAACCCGCGAATATGCGACTCCTCATCGTGGTGGATAAGCTCCTTACCGGATTCGATGCACCGAGTTGCACCTACCTCTACATCGACAAGTCTATGCAAGACCACGCGCTGTTTCAGGCCATCTGCCGGACGAACCGGCTCGACGGGGACGACAAGACCTTCGGCTACATCGTCGATTACAAGGACCTGTTCAAGAAGGTGCAAGGCGCGATGGCGGTCTACACGACCGAACTTGACCACAACGATGGTGGCGCAAGTCCGGAAGTGCTATTACAGGATCGTCTCAAGAAGGGACGCGAGCGGCTGGACCAAGCGCGAGAGGCCATCGCTCTCTTATGCGATCCAGTACAGCCGCCCAAGGGTGAGCTGGAGCACATCCATTACTTCTGCGGAAATACCGAGATTCCAAACGACCTGAAGGCGCACGAACCGCAGCGCGAGGCCCTCTACAGGTCCGTGGCGGCGCTCGTTCGAGCATATGCGAACATTGCCGATGACTTGCCGGAGGCAGGCTATACAGAGATGCAGTTGACCGGAATCAAGAAGGACATCGACCGCAACCTCAAGCTGCGCGAGATCATCCGGCAAGCGAGCGGAGAGATGATCGACCTCAAGGCGTACGAGGCGGATATGCGCCACCTCATTGATACTTACATTGAGGCCGACGCGCCGCGCACGATCTCGGATTTCGGCGAGATAGGTCTCCTGGACTTGCTTGTGAAGAGTGGTATCGCGGAGGCCATCAAGGCACTGCCGGCTGGAATCAAGGGCAACAAGGCAGCGGTGGCGGAGACGATCACCAACAACGTCCGTAGCAAGATCATCAAGGAACATCTCAGCGACCCGGCGTTCTACGACAAAATGTCCGCTCTCTTGAACGAGATCCTCTCCGACTTGAAGGCGCTACGGATCGAATACGAGGAATTCTTGAAGCGGATTGCTGCGCTCGCGAAGCAGGTGCACGCTGGTAAGTCCAGCGACACTCCGGACAAGCTGAATACGCCTGGCAAGCGCGCGCTCTACAACAATCTCAACAAGGATGAGACCTTAGCCATAAAAGTCGACGAAACGGTGCGGCGCGTGCGACCGAACGCTTTTCGCGGCAATCAAGCGAAGGAGAACGTTATTAAAGCTGCGCTCTTTCCGCTTCTTGGCAACGACCGCGCGGAAGTGGAGCGCGTATTTCTGATAATCAAAGCGCAAACAGAATATTGATGGACAAGCGTATTCAACTAGGTGACATTGGTGCGGACCTTGTCCGAAAGAATATCAAGAACGTCCATCTTAGTGTGCATCCGCCGACCGGGCGCGTGCGTATCGCCGCCCCTGAGCGCATGAGTCTTGACACTGTCCGCGTATTTGCCATTTCCAAGCTACCTTGGATTAAGCGGCAGCAACGAAAACTCCTGGAACAGGAACGCGAGACGCCCCCCGAATACATCGATAGGGAAAGTCACTACGTATGGGGTAAGCGTTATCTGCTTAAGGTTGTTGAAGCCAATGAGCCATCGTCCGTGGATTTAACTCACGTCTGTATAGTCCTCCGTGTTCGCAGCGACGCTGGAACAGCGAAGCGGCATGCGACGCTCGAAGATTGGCGACGCCAGCAACTGCGACACGCGGTCCTGCCACTGATCGAAAAGTGGGAGCGGCTGATGGGAGTGAGGGTGCGGGGTCTCTTTATCCAGCGGATGAAGACGAAATGGGGTAGCTGCAATCATCGCCGGGGCTCCATACGACTGAACACTGATCTGATCAAAAAGCCCAGAGAATGCCTCGAATACATCGTCGTTCACGAGATGGCACACCTGCTTGAACCGACCCACAACACACGCTTTGTTTTGTTGATGGATCAGTTCATGCCGAAGTGGCAGTCTCACCGCGAGACCCTCAATACCCTTCCGGTGCGCAACGAAACTTGGAATTACTAACGGCGAACCGAGACCCCGTCTCGCTGAGACTTACTTATTCAGTGCCGCCGATCCGCCAACCGCTTCACCTTCGAAGTCTTTGGTGTCCCGGTGTAGCTATCACAGCCGGATGCCGAGCGTTCGAACGTCGAGCGTGAAGCGACTGATCAGCGCGACAGAGCCATGCTCACGCTGAGTTACGGCTTTGCCGCCGGTGCACCTCCCCACGGCAGCGGCCTCAGCGATCGCAGGTAGGCGACTATCGCGGCCATATCTTCATCATTGATGTTCTTGTACCAGTCGAAGGCCATCGGTGGTTTCAGTGGAGTGCCGTCGCGGCTCTTGTCTGCGCGGATCGCGTGCGCGATCTCGGCATCGCTCCAGTTCTTCAGGCTTCTTGGCGTCAGGTTGCGCGACACGGAAACGCCCCACGGTCCGGTAAATGGAGCGCCGCCGGCGCCGACCTTGGTCATATCTAGGCCTTTGTCGTTGTACGGCGTGTGGCAATCGATGCAATGCCCGAGCGGCCCGGCCAGATACGCGCCGTACTTGACCTTGTCCGTGCGCGGCGGCGCGACGATCTTGTCTTTGATCGGGCGCCCGTACGCACGGGGAAGCTTCATGAAGTAGACGGACTTCGGCACCACGTTCTTGACCGGCGGCTGCGCACGCAGGTACGCCACCAGTGCGCGTGCATCGTCATCCGAGATGCGGCGATACAGATGAATCGGCATCGGCGGGCCAATCAGCGAGCCGTCGGGCCTGAGGCCTTCGCGAATTCCGCGGATTAGTTGCGCGTCGGTCCACTTGCCGATGCCGGTTTCCGGATCGGGGAGAAGCTTGGCGTCCTGGCTAAGGCTTTATGTGCTGTCGCACCTACTCATCGGAATGGCCCCTTTTGGACTCTATTTAGACATTTGACATCTGTAGCCTGCAGGCTACACTCCGGCCGTGCGCGTTGAGCAAACGAAAACGTTCCGGATTGGCTAGATAACCTCAAGGACGTTGACGGGAGGGCGCGCGTGCTTGTGCGCATCGACCGGTTGGCGCATGGCAATCCGGGCCGGCATCGAGCGTTGCGCGGCGGCGTGAAGGAGTTAAAGCTGGCCTTCGGACCAGGCTACCGCGTCTATTACACCGAGCGCGGCGGAACGTTGATCGTGCTGTAGGCCGGCGGCGCCAAAGCGACGCAAGCCAGCGATATCCAAGCCGCTATCGCATTGGCTCAAGGGGTATAGGGAAATGAAACCGAAAACTGCCAAAGCTTCTAGAACTACCGCAACAAAATCCTTGCGCAAAGCGGGCGTGGCAACCAAAACCGTGCCGTTCGATGTTGCGCACCATCTACGCACGCCGGCGGCGCAAGTCGCGTACTTAAACGCTTGGTTAGAAGAATCGCCGGAAGACGTGGCGGGCATTGCGCGCGCGTTTGGTGACGTGGTTCGCGCGCGCGGCATGACCAAAGTTGCGAACGAAACCGGGTTAAGCCGCGAAAGCCTTTACAAGGCGTTTAGCGACAAGGGCAACCCGAAATTAGCGACGGTGCTAGCCGTAGCGAACGCGATTGATCTAACGATCCGCGTAGAGCTACCCACGGCTCGTGCCCGCAAGCGTCAACTAACAACTGCATAGCGATCGGGGCACACCCGAATGGCAAGCGCCTCTACACCCTGGCCGATCGCGTCGAGGCCGTCCCGTTGGAGACTTTTGTTGCATCTTGAGCTGACGCCGTGTGGCAGATGGGCTCGCCCGCAAGTTCTCAAAACGCCATGACTAAACCCGAATCAAACTCCGACGACGATGCGACCCGTGCGAGCGCCGCCCTGAAAACATTCCCGCAGGTTGACCATCATCAGGCCACGGGCGAGCTGGCACGAATTTACGAAGACATTCACTACACCCTACGCTTGCCCTGGGTAGCGTTCGCAATCCGCGTGTTGTCTCAGTTCCCGCACTTTGTCCCCGCGGCGTGGGCAGCGCTCAAGCCGCAGATCTCCACGCGCTACGCAGAACGCGGCGCAGATCTGATACGACGCGCCGCGCTCGTGCCCGGGGCAGCGCCGCCGGATCCTCGGACCAGGCTTCTCGCCAACGGCTGGACGCCTGCCAAGATTGCCGAATTGCAGGCGTCGCTGCATTGCCTGAACTACGGCAATCCGAAATATCTGCTGCTCATCACCGCCTGGAATGAAGCATGGAACGACCGCGATGCGGGCGGGGCTGCGGGCGGTCCTGTCGGACGCGATGCGGAATTGCTCCCCTACGGTCTGCCCGACGGCGTCAAGAAGTTCCATCTGATCGACCCCGATCAGGCACCGGCTGAGGTGCAGGCTTTGTTACGGCGTGTGCGAGACGCTTTTCTGCACCACGGACCTGCCAGCGATTACCGCGTGCTCGCCGCTTGGCCGGACTACCTGAGGGGTGCAATCGAAGATGCGCTCGAGCCGGTGGCGCTCACCGCAGAATTTGATGAAACCGCGCGTCGCATCCGTGCGATCGCGCGCGATCACGTTCGCGGTTTCGCCGCATCAGGCGGTATCAGGTGGCGTTCGATCGAGGACAAGCTCAGCCCGCCAGAGATCGCCGGAATCACAGGCCTGCTTTTTCTCTACACCCGGTTCATCGCAGACATCACTATCGCAGTGATTCGTCTCCAACAAGCCTTCGAGGGCGGCGAATCCGCAACTGAAAACAAGTTTCCAAGTTAGTACGCTGAGAGCCGTCGGACGGTCGTCCTAGCCAAGCGGCCCGCGATTCTCCAGCTGCTGTACGCGCTCGCGCAGGGCCTGCAGTTCGGCCCGCAGCAGCTCGAACTCGGCGCGCCAGTCGGAAGCCGCCGCGCCACCGACGTCCTGCGCGCGACGGGGTTCGACGTTCACCGATTGCGCAGCCGGGGTCAACAGATCCACCCAGCGCGACTCGCGTGCGCCGGCGGCGCGCGGCAGCAATCGCACTAACGGACCACCAGACTCGAGCGAGCGTTCCGCGAGCTGCGTGAGGAAGCCTTCGACCGAACTCACATCGGCAAACCGATGCAGTCGTTCAGTCGCTGCGCGCAGTTCGGCGGCGGTCTGCGGGCCTCGCAGCCACAGAGCGGCGAGCAGCGCAACCGCTTCGCTCGGCACCTTCAGCACGCGGCCGATGTTTTGCGAATAACGCATGACGCGGGAGCCACTTGATTCGATCACGAGCGATAGGGGCATGAGCCGGTCTATCGCGGCCTGTACGTCCAGTTCCGACGTGTTCAGCACCGGGTTGCGGTTGTTCTTCTGGTTGCAGCCTGCCGTCAGCGCGTTCAACGACAGCGGATAGATTTCAGCAACCGTAAGTTCCTTCTCGACCAGCACACCGAGGACGCGCGCTTCAAGCAGCGACAGCTGGGGATTCAAGGCGGCGTCACCAAGGGTGATCTCGAATTTTCGCTCAGGCGGCTACCCCGCCCGCAACTCGGTTACGGCGCGGCTTACGGCATCTCGCTCGGAATATCCATGATTGCGCCCGCGGCTGTTATGGCGGCGCACTGGGCCGCCAACTGCGTCCGCAACGCCGCGTCTTCTGCAGAATCATGCGGATTCGTTGTTGAGCGGTTAATCGCAACTTCCAGGTGAATGCACGTCAGTCGATCCGAGTTCATCGTCTGTTCCCTTACAAGATGAGTGCATTCTTCTCCTTTCACCCAAGCCGGTTCTGAGGAAAAGCAGTGCAATTAATGGCGATGCACCTTGCCACCATGCGAGAGAGCTCGCAACGCTTGGCTATGCAGGCGATGGGCATATGCAACTGAAAGGCTCCTGCCGCTGCTGCGCCGAAGAAATAGCTTCTAACTCTAATTCTGCGGGCACCGATCCGCGATTAACGAATCGGCGCCGGAACACGGTCAGTAGCTACCGCTATCGCCACCGCTACCACCACCGTCACCACCACCGTTGTAGGTCCTGCTGAATGAGAACAAGTCGTCTTGCGCATCGGGGACGCTCGCGCAACCTGCTAACACAGACACCAAGATCGCGGCGATGATTGAAAGGACAGATTTGCGTTTCATGACTTCCTCCAGTTGATGTACAGCGCTTCAATGAACTCCGTTCGTGAGATGAACGGTTCTGTGAGTGTTAATGAGACCGAGATGATCCGACACTGCAGATTCATCGAGAATGGTGTGGAAGATTCAGCAACTCTGGCTAACGCCTCGCTAACACCGCTGGTGCAGGTTGGCCGGGTCCCGCATCAGCGACATACGAAAGTGCAAGCAGATCGATAAGACCACCGATCAACAACGTTATCGATACAGCAGCAATCGCGATTGCTAGTCGGATCCACGGGGCACTGCGTTTGTATTCACCGTTCATTGGGTCTCCATTTCGCCTGTCTGATCAGGCGACCGGATCGTGCGCTGAGCGGCGCCGCAAGTCTGTGGGTAAATCCTCAAGAGTTTTGAAGAATGTTCGCGCGCGCGGCAACCTGGGTAGTCATATGCTGTGACGTACGCTCTCCGCATCACCCGGAGGGCATATGCATCTAAAGGGCTCCTGCCATTGCGGCGCAGTGAAGTTCCGCCTGCAATCCGATTCGCCCGTTCCCTTCATGCACTGCCACTGCACCATCTGCCGCAAGACCGCGGGCGGAGGCGGCTACGCGATCAACCTCGGCGGCGATGCGATCCAATGCAAGTGGCACTCGCTTTGCTCGTGGCGGTGACGATCACCGCTGCGCGAAACTACAGGCGCGGCACAGCCGCAAATACTTTGAAGGTACTGTCTTTGAGTACACAGATGGCTCGTTGATAGTCACGTATGGTGCGTGGGTGACGTGGGTATCGATGAGCGCCCGAGTCTGAGGAATTTCCGTTGAACACGATCGAAGAAGCTGCTCGCCGTCTGACGCAACTGCGGAGTTCGGGCGTTGACACGCCGTTGGAGCTGGCAACCCGGCCTGCGACCCCGCCGCTTGATGTTGGTACAGAGGAGCATGAAGTGGCCGCGCCAGGACCGGAGGTCTTGTCGCGCCTGCAGGCGCAATGGGCCGGGGAGCGTCCTGCTCTGAGCCAACATTCCTATGCCGCGCTGACACCGCCATCCTGGCAATCTGCTCAAGCTGCCGTGCGCAGGCAGCCGCGGATCCAGCGCATGAGCGCTGAGCGATCGCGAATGGCTTCTTCGCTGCTGCTCTCGCTGCTGATTCACGGATTGCTGCTGAGCCTGACCTTCGGTGGCCAGGGACTTGGGCTTCCGAGCTTGGATTTCCCCTGGCAAAAACGACGCGTTGAGGTGCCCGAGTTGCGCGTCGTGCTCGTTCCGGCACCCGTCACACGCGCGCTGGCCGCGGTCAACTCGGTCGCGGGGCCAGCGCAGCAGGCATCGATCGAGCCGCCTGTTGCCGGTGGGCGTACCTCGACTCCGCCGCCGTCGCCCGCACCACTCCAGCGGCGCGCCCTCGAGATCGAGTCCCGTCACACAGTGGCGGCGAAGATCCGCGAGACGGCCGCGACCGGCGTGGCGCCGTCCGGCAGGCCCAAGCTGGTCGTGCCTCCCGTTCCCACGGGGCCAGATGTGATCACCGCAGCACCGAGCGCTTCGAGCCCGGAGACCGTGATGCCGGCGTATCGAGATCCCGGTGATCTAGCACGGGAGCGAATCGGACAGGACGTTCGGGACGCAGCAGCTGCATTGGCTAAACAGGCGGATCAGTTGGAGGCGGCGCGGGTTGAGGCCGCGCAACGCGAGGCCGACCTTCGGGAAGAAGCAGCACGCGTCGAGGCTGCGCGAGTGGAGGCTAAACGCGAGGAGGCCGCGCAACTGGTTGCAGCACGAATGGAGGCGGAGCGGCAGGAGGCCGCTCGCCAGGAAGTAGCGGCGCGCATCGAAGCCGCGCGACGGGCTGCGGCACAGCTGGAGGCGGAGCGTCTGCTGGCAACTCGTCAAGAAGCCGCTCGCGTCGAGGCAGCGCGAGCAGCGCAACCGGAGGCGCAGCCTCAAGAGCCCGCTCGTCAGGAAAGAGCTCGGCCCGAGGCTGCAAGACCGGATGCCGAACGCCAAGAACCCGCACGACAGGCCGCAGCACCGCAAGACGTCGCGCGCGGCGAGGCAGAAAAAGAGGAGGCAAGACGGGAAGCGCGGCGCCGAGCCATCGGGCGTCAACTGGATGAGGAAGCCGCCCAGCGTGAGGCAGCTTCGAATGCCACTCGCCAACTGCCCCTCTCGTTGAGCACCGCACGTCGAGCCAGACTATGGGGGCGCGTTGACCCCAATGTCGAACTTGTCCAGTACGCGGAGGCATGGGCCCGGAAGATCCAATTCAATACACCTGTCGCGACGGTGCGCGAAGTGGCGAAGCAGGCTCACCGCCAGCCGACGGTGACGGTGGCCATTCGAAGCGACGGATCCGTGGAATCGGTGACCTTCGTGGTCTCCAGTGGCGTGGCGCAAGTTGATGACGCGATACGGCGCATCTTGCAAAGCCACGAGCACTACCCAGCGTTCGCGCCCGCACTGGCCCGCGAGTACGACGTGATTGAAATCCGGCGGATCTGGCACTTCGACGACGCCGTCCGGTTGGACTGACGAGGGCCCTCGTCGTACTGATCATCACCGACGGCGGGCGTCACTGCAGGGAATGGCCAGGAGAATCGTTGAGGGAGTGCGCTCTAACGTGTCTTGGGTCGTGGAAAGCGCACTGGTCGCCAGCGGTGCTTCGCGGCGCCCGTGAACGGCGCCTCAACATCATCGCGCAAGTTGGTCGCGAGGATCACGAGCCCGCTAAAACGCTCGATCCGCTGCAGCAGGTAGTCAACGTCGATGTTCGCGTAGCGGTCGTGCGCATCGCTGACTTCGCTGCGCTTGCCGAATAGCGCATCGGCTTCGTCGATCAGAAGCGCCGCGCCGGCGCGTTCGGCGGCGTCAAACACCGCGTCGATGTTCCTCGAGGTCTCGCCGAGGTACTTGCTTGAAACCGCCGCAAGGTCGATTCGCAGCACTTCCAGTGACAGCGCTTGCGCCTGCGCGTACGCGGCGAGCGTCTTGCCGGTAAGCGGTGCGCCGTGAAAGCACGCAATCAAGCCATCTGACTTGTTGCCTTCGTGCGGGGCCAATCCCAACGCGTCGAGCAGATCCCTCGCGATCGCCGGCAAGCAGCTGACCGGAGCCGTCATCGACGGCGAGTCGCTCGGCGTTGCGTATTGCTCCACAGCGTCGTCGGATGTAGCGCTCGCCGCCAGCCAGAGCTCGACCGCGTCGACGAAATCCGCATTGTCCTGTAGCGAGGGTTGATCCAGCTTCGCGAGCCAGTCGAAGATCCGCCGTCCAGCTTGCGCCTTCGTTCGAATGCGCGCCACGTTGCGCGCGCCACCGAGGTACCTCGTGTTCACGCTGTCGATCACATGCCACATATCGCGCGCGCCGAACGCCTGCTGCAATTCCGAGTCGCCGAGGATGTCGAACGCCCGCTCAGTGTCGGCCGTCAACTGCTCGGCCGCGAACAGTGCGCCGCCCCACCCGTGCCGCGACAGATTCGCCGCCAGATCGCGCGCTGCATTTCGCACCGGGGCATTGGCATCGGTGCGCGGCGTGATCAGTGCCGATGCACCGTGCTTACGCGCATACGCCGATACTGCGACGAGAAAGCGCATCCACAGCGAGAGAAAATCCGAGTTCGGCTCGCCTTCAGCCGCATCGCCGCCCGGCGCGGCGCCGAACATGCGCCAGTACACATTGCGCCGCACGCTCTCCGGCTGCGGCCGCTGCGAGCGCCACATCTGGTACAGCTTCTCTCCCGCACCACCACGGCCGATCGGCAGCAGTCCTTGGTGGAACAACTCGACGATGCGCTCGACCACTTGGAACAGCTGCACTGCCTCCAACTGGAACGCAAAGTAGATCGCTTGGGCGGCGTCCAGGTTGTCCTTGACGATCTCGACGTCGGTCTGTGATTCCAGGTCGGGCAGTTCGATTTTCACCATGGACGAATGTGTGCGCGCTAACGACAATAGATGGCGAAGCCTCGACCGAACGGCGGTGTCCGCGACCCGACGCGATGCCGACGCTCATAAGGCGGATTACCATTCTGCCCTGCACCTCGCGCAACAACAATGGCCGCTGTGCCAAAGAAATAGAAGACGTCGCGGCCGGGATTGGCATTTAGAAATTAACGTCCAAGTAGCGCACCGATGAGCATGACTGCTGAGACCAGGCTCAAGAGGCTGGGCGAACATGCGCTCGCCGCTCTCTCTGTACTGTTTGCTCTCTCAATCTTGGCCGCCGCGGTATGGACCATCTACAGCCGCTCGTTCGACACCATATACAGATATGGGGGGCGAATCGCGCTGCCCATATTTGTGTTGTTTCTTCTTCTCGGTGTTATTGCGTACTCAATTAAGAATGAAGAAAGTGAGACGCGTTGGTGGCACAAACCCACCAACTGGATTGGCATTGTCGGCTTCGCCACGATTGGTTCATTAATCGCTGGCTTCATGTACTACAGCGCTGGAGTTGCGCTTAAGGATTCGTACGAGTGGGCAACTGCACTTACCCTGTCCCGCGACCAACGATTCGCGGTATTAGCTTTAATCGCTCTCACTGCCGGTTCGGTGCTCTTTCTGTTGCGCCATTTCTTCCGGTCGCTCTATGGCTTGACGGAGGTAATCGTTGGCGTATTCGTCGCCACTCTAAAGATTGCTGAGAAGGCGCCGGTAACATCTGATCCCGCGGGCGAGATTTCCACAGTTCTCTCTATTCTGAATACGGACGCTTACGTCGCTGTCTTAACTGCCGGCGTTTACCTCGTTGTTCGCGGGTTAGACAACATGCACCAAGGCATCGCCAAGGATCCGCGCGACTTAGTCGTTGGAAGGTTGGTGGATTGGTTACGTGCCTCGCCCGTCCCGCCGAGTTCTCCCTAATCGGCGTCCGCTTGCCGGCGTGGCGACAGGTCTGCTTCGGGTCAAAGCAGCCGTTGTTCCCGCGGTGACCCAAGTCGCCAAGCGGAGTGAGTGCGTGAACGGTGTACAGCGGTGTTGGAGTTAATCCGCGAGTGCTTCGCCGCAACAAAATCGTCGCACCAGTGGCTCGTTCTTGACGTACGGCTTCGCACGCAGGTTACCGATGGTTACGACATCGGGTCGGCGCACGCTTGTCGCGGGCCGTTGCATTGTCATCAGGGCCGTTCGCGGCCTTTGACTGTGCTTGAGGAGGCCTATGTTTAAGCATCGATTGATTCTGGTTACGCTTGCCGCTGCCGCGGTCGCAGCTGTATCGGGTTGCGTCGTCGCGCCGGTGCCCGGCTACGGTTATGGCTACGGGTACGAGTCGGGATACGGGTATGTGGCACCGCCATCGGCAGTTGTCGTGGTGCCCGCTCCGTATCCCCACTATCGCCATTGGCGGCGCTGGTAAGGCTGCTGGTTACGCGATGCATTGAAGCGTTGAGGACAAAGCTATATCACGGTCGCAGGCCTTGCCGCCGCTCCCGTGAACTCCGGTCCGATCACGTCCTTCGCCGAGTACCCGCGATTAACGTCTAGTCCCGTGATGCGCCAGTCGTGTACCGGCAGCGGCAGCGGATGGACCAGGCGCTCGTATGAGCGCATTGGCCACAGCACACCGAAGCGGCGTGCATGCTCGAACGTGTCTACCTCGGCGACCGCGCCGCGCGTGCCCGCAAAACCTTCGAGCGTGAAACGCATGCGGCGGGTGATGTTGTCCGCGCTATCAACGTACAGAGCGAGGCGATCGGTTGCTGCTTTGCCCAGGCCCGGCGAGAGCCATACGTTGATGACGTCGCACAGGCGCCCGTCGACGTTTTCGGTGCCGGCGAGTTGCAGCGGCAGATTTCGATTCACCAGCCACAGCGGGCCCAACAGGAACAAGCAGTAGCCTTCCGCCACCAGCGCGGCGGTGTCTTGCGCGGCGGCATCGCTGCTACGCACGCCGTTGAACCACACCGCGACCTCGCCGGTGTCATCGACTGCGTTCCGACGCCACACCACATGCTTGCGACCTTGCGGGCCGATGTATGACTGCGCCACCACGCCGGCGGTCGGTATCAGGCGCTCTTCGGAGCTGCCGCGATAGCCCGCATCGACAAGTTCGGGCTGGACACGGTCGACCAGTGGCCGCCATTCGCCGCTGTAGCTGACATTGATATCCGTCAGCGTGCGATAGGCGGCGAGACCATGCGCCTCGGCGCTTTCCTGCAGCCGCTTCGCCGCCGCCGCATCGGCCGGTGGTCGTGCAACCAGCGGCAGAGGCGTGCTGCATCCGGCGAACAAAGGCAGGACAGCGAGTCCGAGCACCGCGCGGCGGGTCAGGTGATAGGTCATTGGCGCAAATCGAATCGATCCAGCTCCATCACCTTGGCCCACGCTGCAACGAAGTCTTCCACGAATTTTTGTTTCGCATCCGCGCTCGCATAAACCTCTGCGATCGCCCGCAGCTGCGAGTTCGAGCCAAACACGAGGTCGACCCGCGTGCCGGTCCAGCGGACCTGGCCGCTCTTGCGATCCTTGCCCTCGTACACACCCTCGTCGCCTGGTAACGCCTTCCATTCGGTTTTCATGTCGAGCAGGTTGACGAAGAAGTCGTTGCTGAGCGTGCCGGGCTTGTCGGTGAAGGCGCCGTGCTTCGCCCGGCCGCCGTTGGCGCCGAGTACGCGCATGCCGCCGACGAGTACCGTCATCTCGGGCGCGGTGAGAGTGAGCAACTGCGCTCTGTCGATCAGCAGTGCTTCGGCCGGCACGCTATAGCGGCCCTTCACGTAGTTGCGAAAGCCGTCGGCCGCGGGCTCGAGCGGAGCGAATGATTCGACGTCGGTCTGTTCTTGCGTAGCGTCCATGCGGCCGGGATGGAATGGCACGTTGACCGTGTGGCCCGCGTCCTGCGCCGCTTTCTCAATGGCCGCGCCGCCGGCGAGCACGATCAGGTCAGCAACTGAAACTTTCTTGCCGCCCGAGGCCGTGCGGTTGAACTCAGACTGAATGTTGGTGAGCGTGTTCAGCACCTTCGCGAGCTGCGCTGGTTGGTTGACTTGCCAGTCCTTCTGCGGAGCGAGTCGAATGCGCGCGCCGTTGGCGCCTCCGCGCTTGTCGCCGCCGCGGAAGGTGGAGGCAGAGGCCCACGCGGTCGACACCAGCTCGGGTATTGAAAGGCCCGACGCCAGCACTTTCTGCTTCAGCGCAACTACATCTTTCGCGTCGACGAGTGCATGGTCGATCTTGGGGAGCGGATCCTGCCAGATCAGTTCTTCGGCCGGCACGTCGGCGCCGAGGTAGCGCGCACGCGGGCCCATGTCACGGTGCGTGAGCTTGAACCACGCGCGCGCGAAGGCGTCGGCGAGCTGATCGGGGTTTTCGAGAAAGCGGCGCGAAATCTTTTCGTACACCGGATCCATGCGCAGCGACAGGTCGGTCGTCAGCATGGTCGGCGGCAGGCGCTTCGACTTGTCGTGCGCGTGCGGGATCGTGCTGCCACCGTTCTTGGCCACCCACTGCTGCGCGCCGGCCGGGCTCTTCGTCAACTCCCACTCGAAGCCGAAGAGATGCTCGAAGTAATCGTTGCTCCACTTCGTCGGCGTCTTGGTCCATGTGACTTCGAGGCCACTCGTGATCGTGTCACCGCCCTTGCCGCTGCCGAACTTGTTGTGCCAGCCGAAGCCCTGGTGTTCGAGCTCGACGGCTTCCGGGTTGTCGCCGACGTGCTCGGTCGGTCCGGCGCCGTGCGTCTTGCCGAAGGTGTGGCCGCCGGCGATCAGCGCCACGGTTTCTTCATCGTTCATCGCCATGCGGCCGAAGGTGTCGCGGATGTCCTTCGCCGCGGCGATTGGGTCGGGCTTGCCGTCCGGGCCTTCGGGGTTGACGTAGATGAGGCCCATCTGCACAGCCGCGAGCGGGTTCTCGAGATCGCGCGTGTGCACGACCTCAGTGTCGTCTTCCGAATCGAGCACGCTCTGCCCCGCTACGCCGGGCGAGCCTTGCGAGTAGCGCATGTCGCCGCCGAGCCATTTAGTCTCGGCGCCCCAGTACACGTCGTGATCCGGCTCCCACACATCGGGGCGGCCGCCGGCGAAACCAAAGGTCTTGAAGCCCATGCTCTCGAGCGCGATGTTGCCGGCGAGGATCATCAAGTCGGCCCACGAGATCTTGCTGCCGTACTTCTGCTTGATCGGCCACAGCAAGCGGCGCGCTTTGTCGAGGCTGACGTTATCGGGCCAGCTGTTCAGCGGAGCGAAGCGCTGCTGGCCGCGACCGCCGCCGCCACGGCCGTCGCCGATGCGATAGGTGCCGGCGCTGTGCCAAGCCATGCGAATGAAGAGCGGACCGTAATGGCCAAAGTCGGCCGGCCACCAGTCCTGCGAATCGGTCATCAGCGCGTGCAGGTCTTTCTTCAGCGCCTCCAGGTCGAGGCTCTTGAATGCCTCTGCATAGTCGAAGTCGGCATCCATCGGATCGGACTTCGAAGAATGCTGGGCGAGCAGGTCCAGCCGCAGCTGGTTAGGCCACCAGTCGCGGTTGGTGGTGCCGCCGCCGGTGGTGTGAGGAAACGGACACTTGCGTTCGGTGGAAAGCGCGGGATCGTCCATTGGCTTGATGTATCGATAGGGTGAAGGCAATGAGCTTCCGCTATCGCGCCTAGCAAAGCCAGTCGGCTTTATCAATCGCGGAGATAGGAAAAAGCTTCAACGCGGCCGCGAGGTCTATTCAACTGTGAACCGCTGTCGTTGGAATAGTCCCAGCCTCACCGCGCTTGGAACCAAATGTCCGCGCATAGATCCAGGTGAACTCAGCGCCCAACAGAAATATTTGTGCCGAGTAGTACACCCAGATAAAAATTACGATCAACGAGGCGGCCGCGCCAAAGCCCGAAGCGATGCCGCTCTTCCCAATGTAGAGACCTATCAGAAATCGTCCGATGGTGAATAACAGGGCGGTCACCGCTGCGCCAAGCCACACGTCGTGCCACTGCACTTGCACGCGCGGCATCAGTTTGTAAATCATCGCGAAACCGACCGTCGTGACAGCGAATCCGAGCACGATGTTGACGCTCTGGGCCAACACTTCCCAGCTACCGAACGCGCCGCTCCACCATTTACCGAGCGCTGCTGTCGCTGCTCCCAACACGAGGGAGACCATCAGTAGAAAAGAGACTCCGAGGATCATGCCGAAGGAGAGCAAGCGTGCGCGCACAAGGCCCAATAACCCGCCGGAACGGTCGCGCGCGGGAGCGCGCCAAATGCGGTCGAGTGCGTCTTGCAGCTCGCCGAACACGCTGGTCGCACCGATGAGAAGCAATACGAGGCCGACGACGGTCGCGGCGATTCCCTCCTTCGGTTCGCTGACGCTGGTCAGCAAGTTCTCCACTGTCTTTGCAGCGTCAGCCCCCATCAGGCCGCGTAGTTGAGCAAAGATCTCGCCGCGTGCGGCCTCCGCTCCAAACACCATGCCAGCGACTGCAATGACGATCAACAGCACGGGTGCCAGGGAAAAGACCGTGTAGTACGAGAGCGCAGCGCCCATGCTGGGCGCGTAGTCGTCCACCCAAGCTTCAACGGTGTCTTTACCGAGCGTCGACCACTTTTTGAGAAACTGTTTCATGCTTATGCACAGGTTGCGCGAGCCTAGACGTTCGCCCGTGACTAAGGTCGGTTCGCCGCGAGGAAGTGGTCGATCGCCGCCACATCACGGCGCTCACCTTTCCAATCCTTCGCGAGCTGCAGGTAGAGATCTGCAATACCTTCGAAAATCTGCGCTGTAGATAAGTCTTCACCCGAGAACGCAGCCACTTCGCGCATCTCGAATTCCCAGCGATGCGCCTTCGGGTACATGTCCGGCAGTGTGCGGCCGATGTGCGCGAGCAGCTGCGGTTGACTGTACGCAAGTTCTTCGCGCAACGCATTCGAAGCACCGGCGCGCGTGGCGGCGAGCGCCATTGCAGCCGCAAGCGCTGTCAGTCCCTTGTTGAGTCCTGCGTACGCCATCTTCAGAGCAGACGCCGCACCAACGGGGCCGCCGGTCGACTGAGCGCGCAGGCCCAGTGCATTCAAGGTGGCGACGTCCGATGGCATCTCACCTGCGAGATGCAGGGTCGGACCCGTTTGATCCATGCGGCCCGGCGCGCCGATGATCGAGCCGTCAACAAAGCGCGCACCGCTGGCCACAACTACCTTTTCGATAGTAGCCACCGTCTCGACACTGACCGCATTGCAGTCGATGTACACGGCTTTCTTCGAGCTGCGCTGCAGCGGGCCTTGGAAGCGCTGCGCGATGGCCATCGCGTCTTTGGGCGGCGTGATCGAGAGAATGAAATCGGACGCTGCGATGGCATCGTCGTCCGCATCGATCAATCCGGCACGCGTCGCACGCTCGACCGTGGCTGCGCTGCGACCTGTAAGCGAGGTCAGCACGCGCGCGCCGTGACCGCGCAACCTTTCGCCGATCGAGCATCCCATTTCTCCCGCCGCAATCACGGCTACTGTGGTGGTCAAGGCATACCTCCGTTCTTCGATCACATTTACCCCCAACTACCAGCACTAATGAAACATGACAGCGCGCCACCCATTGCACTGCTTGTTTACTGTTTGTCCGTAGTTGGTTGGAATCTTGTGTCGACAGATCTCAGGAAGGCAGATGAATGGAAAGACCCCTTGCTAAGGGCGGCTGCGGGGGCGATTGTTGTTGTGCTCATTGTGCTGATTTTTCAGCGCCCGAGCAGGGTCGGTCACCCCTATTGGTACGGAGGCCTCGTTTTACTTGGAATCGTCGCCACGGTCTATTACTTGGTGTCATATACCCGCATTGCTGATAAGCAGCCGGGCGGCGCGCCGGGAGCGGCGGTTAGTTAGAAGAAGCGCTTGCGTGAGCTGCTTGCGCTATTCATTTGACCGCGCATGGATCGCTTGATCGAAGGGCTTGATTTGCAGTGATTCAAAAGGGCGGCGCGGTGTTCGCGCCGCCAGACCCCGTACTTACATCAGCAGTTGGGACCTGTCCTCACTGTTGACGGGCAGCCTCCGAACTTGTTTATCGCATCCGGCAGGTTGCAGCCCCAGAACACTTTTGGCGTTGCAAGAGCGCTCGAGCCGCAACGCTCACAGACCAGAAACTCTTTCGCCGCGGCGCCGCCCGCGCACTCACCTTGCGGCGGACTGGGCGGGTTGGAAGCCGGAGGTCCGCTCGTTCCACCGGAGCTGCTCGAATACCAAATGCCGGGGCTCGGCGGCGGTGCGCATCTGCCCCAGACGAGCTGTACCGGAAGCGGTGCCGAACGAGCGCTGCCCGCTTCGTCAACGATGTTGATCGGAAAGATCGTAACGGGGCACCAGGTGCGCGCCTTCACGGGTGACTGGACGACATTGGCCGGTACCGCAACCGCAATGCGCCACCGAGTCGTCGCGCCGCTGCCGTCGTTCATTTGCGAACGGCGATACTGAAAGTCGCCCATTGGCGCGGCGGGACCCACCAGCGCGAACGGCACGCCGCCGGAATCGACGGTGAAGTTGGTCAACGAAGGGACATCAAAATCGATGAATGCCGTGTCCGGATACCGCTGCGGGCAATTGGCCATCGACGTGCCGCCGGGCGGGCACTCCTCCGCCGGGCCGAGGGCAAACCCAAACCTGTCGGGATTGTTGCCCGACGCGCGCGTCAACTTGCCGTTACCGGTGATGTCGACGAGAGTGGGCTTGGCTGGCGATGGAACGGTTGAACTCTGGCAGCCCACAAAACCGGCTGCGATCGCGGCGAGCAAAGCAACGACGCCCAATTTGTTCATGGCCACTCCTTGGTTGTGCCTGCGGAGCATGCAGCGGAATGCAAGCCAGAGCAATCAGAATCGCACTCTTCTACGTCTTGACGTTTTGACGCTATATTGGTAAAGTGGCGTGCTTGGTGAGCTAGACCGCCATGAGTGACACGACCCGCGCCACCATCTACCTCGACTCTGATTTGCATCGCGCATTGCGGCTTAAGGCCGCCAGTACGCACCGTTCGGTTTCCGAGTTGGTCGCAGAAGCCGTGCGGGCGGCTCTGCGAGAGGATCAGGAAGATCTCTCGGCTGCCCGCAATCGTGCGGCCGAACCCTCAATGACTTACGAGGTGTTCCTGAAGAAACTCAAAACCGATGGCACGCTTTGAACTTCGGTTCAAGCCATCGGTTGCCAAGGATCTGCGCGGAATACCAAAGACCGAAGTCCGTCGTCTGCTGAAAAGGATTGAGACGCTAGGTATCGATCCGCGGCCTGCCGGGTGCGAGAAACTGACAGGCCGCGAGTTGTATCGAATCCGGCAGGGCGTCTATCGCATTGTCTATTCGGTCGACGACGCGGCTGTCATCATCGAGGTGATCAAGGTCGGGCATCGCCGCGAGGTCTATCGCACTGCGTGATCACCGACACACGTCCGTTTTGTTCAGGTCAAGGCTAAATTTGGGAGGGGTCTTATTTTAGGAAGTGACAGTACGATAACTCCAGCGCAAAACCCAAGCTATTGGAGCGAGGACCGTGAAAGCCAAGACATCGAAGCCGAAACACGATGACTTCTCTAAGGCCGTCGGTCGATCTTTGAGGCGCTCTGCAAAAGAAGCGCGCCGGGTTGCACGCATGCACGGCACGCCCGTTTACGTAATGAAAAACGGCAAAGTTGTAGCTGAGAAGCCGTAGCCCTGCGGCTCGGGCTGATCCAAGTCAGGCGGCCGACGTCAGCTCGAATCGCTACTCACGCCGGTCCGCCAACCGCTTCACCTTCGAAGTCTTAGACGTTCCGGTGTAGCCATCCAGCGCGCCGCTGACGTGTATTTCGACAGTGACGCGCACGCCGAGCACTTCCTTCATGCGGCGTTCGAGGTCGGTCTTCAACGCTTGTTCATCGACTGACATGTCGCGCGCCTCCACCATCACCGTCATCTCGTCGGTGCCGGCTTCGCCGACTCGCTCGACCATGCAGAAATACTCGCCGTTGGAGCGCGCATCCTCGACCACGACGGCGCCCACTGCCTCAGGAAAAACATTCACGCCGCGCAGCTTCACCATGTTGTCGGCACGGCCGAAGATGGCTTGCAGTCGCCGCATCGTGCTGCCGCACGCGCAGGCGTCGGTGGCGTAGGCCGAGATGTCGTTGACGTTGAAGCGGATCTGCGGCGCGCCCCACTTGTAGAGCGTTGTTATATAGAGCGTGCCCTTTTCGCCGTCGGGCAGGATGCGCCCCGTGTCGGGATCGGCAACCTCGAGAATGAAAGCGTCTTCCTGCACATGCAGGCCGGATTGATGCTGGCACTCGGCACCCATCATGCCGCTCTCATGCGTGCCGTACATGTCGAAACACGGCGCCCCCCATAGCTGTTCGATCTGCCGGCGATCTTCCCGGCCGAGATGCGTGCCGATCAGGCGGATGCCGAGCGTTCGAACGTCGATTCCCATCTCGTCGCGTGCGACCAGCGCCATGTGCCTCAGATACGCGGGAAAGCCGAGGATGACGTTGATCTTCCACGCCTGGATCAGCTCGACCTGCCGCCGTGTCGGCGTGCTGGCGCCGCTGCCGCTCATCACCGGAACCGCACCGGTGTAACGCCACAGCGCTTCACGCGGTGCCATGCCGCCGTTGGACAAACCGAGCGCGTACGTCACCAGCACCAGATCGCCGGGGCGAATGCCGTGCAGCGCAAAGCGGCGCCCGCCGAGAATCGCCATCGTTTCGCGGTCCACCGGTGCATACAGCATCGGGCGCGGCAGGCCGGTGGTGCCGCCGCTGGTTTGCAGCACCAGCGGCATGCGCTTGCCGTCTTCGGGTGACATGCCCATGAAGTCGCCGAAAGGGGGATTTCTCTCGATGCTTTCGCGAATCTCATGCACCGAATAGGGCGGGATCTTCTGCAGATCATCCAGGCTGCGGATGTCGCCCGGTTCGAGACCGCCGGCACGCCAGTGGCGCTGAAAGAAAGGAATCTCCCAGCCGCGCTTCACCGTCGCCAGAAAGCGCCTTTCCTGCAACGCGCGCAGCGCATCGCGCGACAAGCGATACGTGGTGCGGAAGTAGTCGGGCGGCGGCGGATAGTCGCGCTGCAGCTGCTCAAAATCGAGCGAGCGCGAGTACCAGGGGATGGATTCGGCGCATTCGTCTGTAGGTTGGAAGTTCACAGCAGGCTCGCGCGGCGCCCGCCGTCAACGTGAAACGTCGCGCCGGTGATGTAGGCACCGTAGGGCGAAGCGAGCAGGCCGACCAGTCCGGCGATCTCGTGCGGTTCCCCAACTCGCTGCATCGGAATTTCACGCTTGATGCGCGCGAGCATTTCGGCATCTTCGTCGGCGGTTTGCATTGCACCGGCGCCGAAGACCTTGGCGAGCCTTCCGGTGGCAATTCTTCCCGGGCAGATGGTGTTGACGGTGACCTGGTCCGCTGCGACTTCGAGCGACAGTGTCTTCGCATAGCCGATCACCGCTGCCCACGTCGAGACTGAGAGACCAAAGCGGGCGATTGGCTGCAGGGCAGACAGCGCCGTGATGTTGACAATGCGTCCGAACTGGTTGGCGCGCATCAATGGCAGCGCAAGCCGCGTCAGGCGCACGACGCTCATCAGGTTCTGCTGGACCGCCTTGTCCCATGCGGCGTCATCGAACTCTTCGAGCCGGCCGAGCTGCGGCGCGCCATCGTTGCTGACCAGCACATCGATGCGGCCGAACTCGGCCTTGGCTGATTCGATGATGCGTGCGCAGTCATCGGCGCGGCGAATGTCGGCAGACACTGCGAGTACGCGGGCGCCGGTCTTGGCGCGCAGCGATTCGGCAGCAGCCTCGAGCGGTTCTTTGCGGCGCGCGACGATTGTCACCGCTGCGCCTTCGGACGCTAACAACTCGGCGATGGCGAAGCCGATGCCCGCGCTCGATCCGCCGATGACGGCGACGCGATTTTTCAGTGCGAGGTCCACAACAATTAGTGCTGCGGTTGCAGCGTCTTTTGCAGCTGCGGCGCAAACAGCGTCTCGGCGTTGCGATGGAAGACGCGCTCGAGCGTTTCGTCGTCGAAGCCCAGTGAGCGCCAATCGGCCACCAGGCGTTCGTACCGAAACAGCGGATAGTCGGCGCCGAACATCACTCGGTTCTTCAGTCGGCGCGCGATGTCTCGTCGCAGCGGCTCGGTGAGATATTTCGGTGACCAGCCGTGCAGCTCGGCCCACACGTTGGGCTTGTGCAGCATCACCGCGATCATCTCGTCCTGCCACGGCCACGCGGGCCGTCCGGTGACGATCTTCAGCGTCGGATAGTTGATCGCGAGCTCGTCGACGTAGCGCGGGTGACATAGATCGAGCTTGACGCCTTTGCCGCCCGGTATGCCCGCGCCCGAGCCGGTGTAGCCCACCAGCACCAGCACCGGAATATCTTTATCCAGCGATAGGCGATAGAACGGATCGTAGATCGGGGCGCTGGCGGGGAAGCCCATACCGGCGGCGGACACGCAGTAGCCGATAAAGCCATCGCTTGCGTCGATGCAGCGCTCGATCTCGTCGACCGCCGCGCCTCCGAGCCGCGGATCGATCTGCAGCCAGTTGCCGAAGATCACGTCCGAGAATCGCTGCTGCGTCTCGATCGCGTAATCGTGAAACGGACGCACCTGGTCGAGCGTCATGTTCTTGGTGAAGCCGAAATCAAGAATTGTGCGGACGTTATTGCGGCGAAAGTATTCCGCCATCTGCTCTTCGGTGTCGTACGCGGGCGACGATCCCCACGTGCGTTCCTGCTGCGCCAGGTCTTCCGGCGATTGCAGCACGTAGCCGTGCTTCGTGCCCCAGTGCGAGTGCAGATCGAACAGGCGCATCGGTTAGGGAACTTAGTTGCCTTTCATCCCGGTGATCTTGGCCACGCGCGCCCAGCGTTCGATCTCCGAGCGCATGAACTTCTGTGCTTCTTCCGGCGTGCCGCCAACGAAATCGACGCCCTGGCTGCCGAGCCGTTCGCGCACCTCGGGATCGAGCATCGCCTTGTTGATTTCGGCGTTCAGCTTCTGCACGACAGCGGGCGGCATGCCGCGCGGACCGAGCACCATGTACCAGGCGCTGATCTCGAAGTCTTTCAGCCCGGCTTCAATCATCGTCGGAACATCCGGTGCAAGCGGAGAGCGTTTTGGACTCGTCACGGCGAGCGCTTTCAGCTTGCCGGCTTTGACGTGTGGCAGCGCGGTGGTGATCGTGTCGAACATGATCGGCACCTGATTGCCGAGAATGTCATTCAGCGCCGGTGCGTTGCCTTTGTAGGGCACGTGCACCAGGTCGACCTTCGCGGTGTATTTCAGGAGCTCGCCGGACAGGTGCGCGCCGGCGCCGGCACCGCCCGACGCAAACGCGACCGTGCCCGGTTTCGCGCGTGCTACTTCGAGCAGCTTTTGCACCGAGTCGATGCCGCTGTTCGGATTGGTGACGAGAATCAGCGGGATGTAGCCGACGAACACGATCGGCGTGAAGTCCTTGTCGGCGTCGTACGTCACCTGCTGGCTGAAGATCGGGTTCGTTGCGTGCGCCGAGTACGCCATCATGATCGTGTAGCCATCGGGCGGTGATTTCGCGAGCTCCGCGGTACCGATCGCAGCGCTCGCGCCGGGCTTGTTCTCGACCACCACCGGCACGCCGAGATTGTTCGACAGCTTCTGCCCGATCGTGCGCGAAAGCAGGTCGACGCCGCCGCCGGCGGGAACCGGCACGATCAACTTGATCGGACCTTTGGGAAAGTCTTGGGCGGTCGCGAAGGTGCCCGCTGATATCAACGTTGCGCCGAGCAACAGCCCGACGACGAATCGGATCGCTTTCATGGGTCTCCTTGATTGCTAGGACGGCGATGCATCGCCATTAACCGCAGAGGATAACCGGTCGTTATCGCATTCCGTCAGCGCTACTGCGCCTCGAACCGAAGGTGCGCGCATAGATCCAGGTGAACTCGGCTCCCAATAAAAGATTTGGGCTGAGTAGTAGACCCAGATAAGGACGACGATGAGCGACGCGGCGGCGACGCAGCCTTAGGCGATGCCACTCTTTCCGATGTAAACGCCAATCAGGACACGGCCGATCGTGCGCTCCCGGTAGTGGCGGTCAGAACGTGAAAACCAGCTGCCGCTCGCTGCCTGGAGCGCGCACCTCTGAGCAAACCGATTCCTGCGCAGTGGCAGCGAAGTTGTCGCGAGGGCACCACTGCTCGCTGACTAGTGCCGGGCTGATGCGGCTACCGGTCACTGAGCCGTCAGCGCCGGCCACTGTGGTGCGACACCGTACCCGCGCGCTACCCACCTGCGAAACGACGCCGCACGCATCAACGATTTGCAGCGATACACCGACCATAGCTGCCGGCGACCGCGCAGCCCCAGTTGCCGAAAACGATTCGGCACTCGCACCAAGCAACAGAGCAAACATGACGACGTTAACGAAAAGGAGCTTCAAGTCGGTCACCTGCGCGTGGCATCGCACGAACTGCTTTTAGTCTAGGTCGACTCTCAAACTTTCTTTAGACATCCGAAAAGCTGATGTCGTCATCAGCCGAACGCACGATTTTGCAAAAGCCAGTTCAGATTTATTGGCAGCGGTAAGTACGGCGGCTGGAGGTAATTGTCGGTGGCGCGAAACGCGTGTAGCTTGCCCGTTCCTTTTGAGACGGAGGGTGCATGAAAGGTAACGTGTCTTCAATCGTCGGACGGCTTGCCATCGCGTTGGCCGGCCTCGGCCTGTTCGCTACTGCGCCCGCGGCGAGCGCTCAGATCCTGACTTTCATGTTTATCGACGGCATTCCGGGCGAGTCGACGCTTGACGACAAGAGAAACTGGATCGAGCTGACGGGCTATTCGCAGTCGTTCGGCACCGCCAATTGCTCACGCGCGGTCGCCAACAAGCGCATTGATCGGTCCAGCCCGCTCCTGATCAGCCGCGCTGCCGCGAATCAATTGATTCCGAGCGTGGTGGTCACGATGCGCAAGGCGGGTGAGGGACAGCGTGACTTTTTCATTGCAACCCTCGGCCAGGTACTGGTGGATCGAATAGAGGTGGCTGATCAGGACGGGCAACTCGTGGAACGAGTCGTGCTCGCCCCGCAAGCGATCACGATTCAATATTTCCCGCAGGACCCTAAGGGCGGTTTGGGAACGCCGGTAGTCTCATCGGTTGCGTGCACTCCATCGCGTAGATAGGGCTGAGCCTCCGTACAACGAGCGCAATAAGGGAGCGCACGTTTGCAACAGCGTGCGCAACCAGTTCGACGATGTAGTCCGCTCTGCAAGTGCGCTTTAACGCGCTCGCGATCGAACGCACTCATAGAACGCGATCCTGCGGATGTTCGGTTTTGCATGATCTAAATTTGTTAAAGCGCTTGTTTTAGCCTGTGACCCCATCCTAAAATAAGCGCCCTGCTTATTTTAGGTATGCATCCGCTCCATGCGCCGGTCTCCGCCCGGAAAGTACGTCACCGTATCCACGGCGAGCCAGCCCTTTCGTGCATTCATACCGGCGCCCCGTCCTCCGAAGCCGCAGGTTGATTGGACGCCGGCGCTGCGTCGCCGCTTTGATGACGCGTTGCTCGCAGTCGGGCGGACGGCGAACCGCCGCAAAATTGCATATTGATTCTGGAGAGGGGCATGCGTCTGAGAACCATCGCAGCGATCCTCGCGTGCCTGCTGGTCGCCCTGTTCGTCGCGATCAACTGGTCGGCCTTCATCACGCCGACGACGCTCAGCATCGTATTTGCCAGTATCGAGGCGCCGCTGGGAATGGTGATGCTCGGCGTCCTCGTGCTGTTCGCGCTTGCGGCCGCGGCCTACATGGCGGTCTGGCAGAGCAGGACGCTGCTCGAGCTACGACGGCACACGAAGGAGTTGAACGAGCAGCGCGCGCTGGCCGATCAGGCCGAGGCGTCGCGCTTCACCGACCTGCGCGCCGTGATCCACGCCGAGATCGAAGGTCTTGCCGCGCAACTGGCGACGAATCAGTCGGCGCTCAAGAAGGAAATTCGTGACCAGTCGAACTCGCTCGCGGCTGCGCTGGCCGAGATCGACGATCGGATGCGCCGGCCGGGCGCGGCGGGTTGACGCGTCGGCGGCCGTCGGCTCGCGCTTATCGCGAAGACGGATTTCGCGCGCGCGGGAGCGCGCCGCGGATGACCCGGCCCAAGGTCAGTCCCTGGCCGAGGATCGAGAAGACGACGACGCAGTAGGTAAGGGCGAGGATGACGTCGCGCTGCGGGCCGGCCGGCAGAGACAGCGCGAGGGCGACGGAAATCCCGCCGCGCAAGCCGCCCCAGGTCAACACCCAGCCGGCGCCCTTCGGCAGCCGAAACGGGCGCTTCATCAAGGCGACGGGAACACCGACGGTCAGGGCGCGCGCCGACAGGGTCAAGGCGATGGCGGCCGCCGCGGCGACTAAGGTCCCGGCCGAGAAGCTGACGAGCACGACCTCCATGCCGATCAGTACGAACAGCACGGCGTTCAGGATCTCGTCGATTAGCTCCCAGAAGAGGTCGATATAGCGTCGCGTCAGGTCGGACATCGCGAGCGCCCGCCCGCCGTTGCCGACGATCACGCCGGTCACCACCATCGCCAGCGGCCCCGAGACGTGGAGCCGGCTCGCCAGCGCGTAGCCGCCGGTCACCACGGCGAGCGTCAGCAGCACTTCGACCTGATAGCTGTCGATGCTCTTGAGAAGGCGAAAGGCAAGATAGCCGAGAGCGGCGCCGAACAGCAGGCCGCCGCCCGCTTCGCGCAGCAGCAAGAGCACGCTGTCGCTTGCGGTCGGGACTACGCCGCTGACGGCAACCCCGAGCAGGAGTGAGAAGACAACAACGCCGACGCCGTCGTTGAAGAGCGATTCGCCGGCGATGACGAGCTCGAGGTCTTCGGGTGCGCCGGCGGTCTTGAGCACGCCCATGACCGCGATCGGGTCGGTCGGCGAGATCAGGGCGCCGAAGAGAAGACAATAGAGAAGCGGGAGCTCGACCCCGAGCCACGGAAACAGGAGCCAGGTCGCGACTCCCACCAGCGCCGTCGACAGGAGCGTCGCGCCCACGGCCAGCACTCCGACCTGCCATCGATAGGCCCTGAGCCGGCTGAGGTCGACGTGCAGGGCGCCGGCGAAGAGCAGCATCGACAGCATCCCCTGCATCAGCACAGCCGAGAAATCGATCGAGCGCAGCAAGGATTCCTGCTGCCGGCGTAATCCGAAATCGATGCCGGCAGCGTCGAGACCGAGCAGCGCAAGCGACAGCAGCAGCGCGGCCACCATTACGCCGATGGCGATGGGCAGACCGAGAAAACGCTTGTTCAGGTAGGCAAGCAGCGCTGTGATGACAATGAAAATGGCGGCGATCTCGAACATGCGATCACCCCGTGCCCGGCTCGTGCAGCGCGCGCAGGCAGGCGTCGTGGCGTTGCCGCAGGTCGGCCCGGTCGTGCGCTTCGCCGAAAGCATCGCCTGCGCCGCCGACGATCATCTGCGCGTGGCGCCGAAGCGCAGTCCGATCCTGCGGCGTCTGCACCGCGCCGGCGACCGCCGCGATCGCCTCGAGCAGGCGCAGCGTGACAGCGACGTCGCGGCGCGCGTGCTGGCGGATCTGGTTCAGCGAGGCGTCGACGAGGTCGGCGAAGCTGATCGCCGGGGCGATCACTCGCAGCACTCCCGCCTCGTCCCTGCGCTGCGCAGGAGGCATCTCGCGACGCGCCAGGCGACAGAGCGCCGAGGCCAGCCTGTCGACGCACGTGACCGCCGTGAACGGATCGTTGATCCCGGGCGACAGGGCGCGCACCGCGATCTCGACCAGCTGGAGGATCGCGAACTCGATGTCCTGGGCCGACGTTCGCTGGTTGCCGAGCACGAACGCGCCGTTCAGCCGCGTCGCGAGCGCGTCGTCGACGCGGCCGGCCGGCGTGACGGTGGCGAGCGTCTGGTCCTTGACGATGTAATTACCGGGCCGTACCTGCAGCCGGATGCGGACATCGCCCGCGACGGCCAGCGCCATCAGCGCCTGCGCATCGACCAGCTGAAGGTAGCCGTCGTCGGCGGCGCCGACGCGAGCCGCCTCGCCGTCCAACCCCGGCGACCCTTCGCCGTTCCGCCCAGGCGTCGACGCCGGCTCATTCGCCCGGCCGATCTGCGTCGGGAAGAGACGCTCGATCCCCTTGGACAGTTCGCTTGCAACACGGGCGATCACTTCGTCGGCCTGGATCGAGACGGCGACGTGGTGGATGAAATAGATGAGCACCGCCAGGCCGAACAGCGCCAGCAGCACGCCGAGAGTCACTGCGAGATGTGGCACGAAGGCGGTCTCGTCGACGCGGCGGATCGTGCGCAGCACCAGCAGGCAGTAGACGAACGTGGAGACGAAGGTGCCGATCACGACCTGGTTGGCGGTGTCGCGCATGAAATTGCGCAGCAGTCGCGGCCCCAGCTGCGAAGAAGCTAGCGACAGCGCGACCAGCGTCATCGAGAAGACGACGCCGGCGATCGTGATCATCGATCCGGCGATGGTGCTCAGGACAAGGCTCGCGCCTTCGGCGCCGCCGCTGTAGACCCAACCGAGCGCGTGCAGCCACCGATCGCTGACGATCCGGTCGAGCGCCACCGCCCCGAGGGCGAGCGCTCCGGCGCCCGTCGCCATCAGAGACGGCAGGAACCAGAAGCTCGAGTGGAGCCGCTCCCAGTGATTCTGCAGCCACGCGTTCAAGAGGATCGCTCGTTGCGAAGGGAGGGGAACTGCGGCATGAGTTACTAGGCCCTATGTTAAGGTCAGCGAACAGGTCGCGCATCGGCGTAACGCACATCGACAGGACGGCGGCATGGAAATTCTCGGGATCAACTGGGTCGGTATCAACGCCGAGAACGGCCGCAAGCTTCTGCTCTCGATCGTCTTCATCGCCGTCGTGCTGCTAGTTAGCTGGATGCTGCGCGGCGCGGTCGGGGTCGTGCTCGGCAAGGCCGACCGGGCTTCGGTGCAGACGAGGTTCTGGACGCGGCAGGCAGTGAGCCTGCTGGCCGCAGTGGTGCTAATCGTCGGCATGATGTCGATCTGGTTCAACGATCCGACCCGGCTCGCCACCGCGTTCGGCCTGATGTCGGCCGGCCTGGCGTTCGCCCTGCAGCAGGTCATCACGGCGATCGCCGGCTACTTCGTCATCCTGCGCGGCTCGACCTTCAGCGTCGGCGACCGCATCTCAATGGGCGGTGTGCGCGGCGACGTTCTGCAGCTCGGCTTCATCCAGACCACGATCATGGAGATGGGCCAGCCGCCGCCGGTGCAGGGCGCGGATCCGGCGATGTGGGTGAAGAGCCGGCAGTTCACGGGCCGCATCGTCACAGTGAGCAACGCGAAGATCTTCTCGGAGCCGGTCTTCAACTACACGCGCGACTTTCCGTTCCTGTGGGAGGAAATGACGATTCCGATCACCTACAAGGCGGATCGGAATCGGGTCGAGAGGATTCTGCTCGAAGCGGCGCGCCGGCATGCCGTCGATTCGCGCGAAATGGCCGCCGATGCCAAGCAAGACCTGCAGAAGCGCTTCGGCGTCGAGCCGATCGAGCTGGAGCCGCGCGTCTACCTCCGGATCACCGACAACTGGCTCGAGCTGACGGTGCGATTCCTGGTCGGCACGCACCGGATCCGCGGCGCCAAGGACGAGATGAGCCGCTTCATCATCGTCGAGCTCGACAAGGCCGGGATCGGCATCGCCTCCGCGACATATGAAATTGTCGGCTTTCCTTCGCTCCCGGGGATGCCCTTCCCGTCAGCGGGGACAGCCCCGGCAAGCGGCTGAGAATGGGCCTCGGGCAGCGGGCATCGGCGAAATGGCCGTCGCTGCCGCTTTCCTGGCGCCCGCTGGCGAGATCGGCATGGCGTCGATTCGTCGACCACCAAGTGCCCGGCCGATCGGCGCAGATGTCGTTCTATTTCTTCCTATCGATCTTTCCGATCCTACTCATCCTGACCGGCACGCTCGGCCTGTTCCTGGACGCCAAGTGGCTGGTCCGGGATTCCCTGCTCGATCGCATCGGCTCCGTGGCGCCGCCGTCGGTCGTCCACCTGCTCGGCCGGCTGCTCGAGCACCTCACCGACCGCGCCGCCCAGCCGCTCGGCTGGGGCATCGTCCTGACGCTCTGGGCGTCGTCGAGCGGCATGACGGCGACGATCCGCGGCCTCAACGTCGCCTATGGAGTCGAGGAGGAGCGGGTGTGGTGGAAGCGTCGCCTGGTCGCGCTCGGCCTGACGTTGGTCCTGATGCTGCTGCTCGCGGCGGCCATGCTGCTGCTCACCTATGGCCGGCCGATTGCCGAGATGGTCGTCGACCGTTCGGGGCTCGGGCGGAGCTGGATCATGGTCGGCCGGATCTTGCAATGGCCGATGCTGATCAGCTTTCTGCTGCTCGCCTTCGAGCTCGTGTATCAAATCGCGCCGCATCGCCCCGGCGCGCGCTGGAGCGGGGTGCGTGCAGGCAGCTGGGTAGCGACCCTGCTTTGGCTCGCCGGCTCGCTCGTCATCAAGTACTACGCGGCCAACCTCGCCCACTACAACATCGCCTACGGATCCATCGGAGCCGTCGTCGTCCTGCTGCTCTGGTTCTACTGGACGGGAATCGCCATCCTGATCGGCGCCGAGGTTGACGCGAGCCTTCCGCGCGCGGCACGCCGCCTGCTGCACTGACGATGGCGGTAAACATCGTCCACACCCGACTCCCGGCGGCGTCATTCATCCGCGCCTTCGCGGGGACCCTGTCCGCGGCTCCTCTCTTGCTGGTAACAACATCATCACCAGCTCGATAGCGGCGCCGGCGCGGCTCAAGCTGGCCGTGCCATTGATCGTCAGCCACATGTTCGTCTTCTACTTCGGCATCTCGGCCGACCCGACGCCGCCGGTGGCGCTCGCCTCTGTACGCTCCCGCTCGCCATAGCCATCGATCTCGCTCCGCTGTGGGATTTCAGCCAGCCCGAGCTGACTGAGCAGCGCTTTCGCGCGGCGCTCGCGGGCGCGAGTGCGGACGACGCGCTGATGTTGCAAACCCAGATCGCGCGCACGCACGGACTGCGCGGCGACTTCGGGCGTGCACAGCAAATTCTGAAGAGTATCGAGCCGCAGATTGCGGTCGCCTGTGCCGAAGCGCGCGTGCGCTACGAGCTCGAGTTCGGCCGCACGCTAGCCTCGGCCAAGCACACGAATGATTCACAGACACCCTCTATCAAGGCGCAGGCGCGAGCCAGGTATATGCACGCGCTCGAGCTTGCAAAGGGAAATCAACTCGATGCGCTCGCGATCGATGCGGTGCACATGCTGGCGTTCGTGGACACGGAACTGATGGATCAATTGAAATGGGGCGAAGAAGCGCTTGCGATCTCGCTCGCCTCATCGCAGCCCGCGGCACGCACGTGGGAACCGTCGATACGTAACAACGTCGGTTACGCGCTGCACCAGCTGCAGCGGTACGACGAGGCGCTTGCGCAGTTCCGTCAAGCACTGGTGCTGCGCGAGCGTGGTGACGATGTGGAAGCCCCGCGCGCCGCGCACTGGATGGTCGGCTGGACCTTGCGCGCATTGAATCGGCTGGATGAAGCGCTCGAGATCCAGTTGCGGCTGGAGCGGGAATGCGAGGCGGCGGGCGTGCCGGACCCGTATGTGTTCGATGAGCTCGAAGCGCTGTATCGCGCGCAGGGCGATGAGGCGCGGGCTCAGCGATACGCGCAAAGAAGAAAACAGTTGACGCGCTGAATCGACGGCGATTTACGCGTCGCGCAACACCGCTTTCACTCCCTCCTTTTTTTCAGCTTGCCGAAGGCGGGCGTGGGAGAGCGCGACCGGTTTCGAGCAGCGTCTTCAGATTCGAAAGAACCTTCGGCCAGCCGCCCGAGACGCCCGCGAGCATCTGCGGATCGCGCTCGAGGTCGTGATGGGCGACCGTCAAGCGAACGAGCCCGTCACCTTGCGGCTCGATGTCGATGGCCACGCGCGAGTGCTTCGATTCGTCCTCGACTTCGTTCGGCCGAGCCCACGTGTAGACCAGGCGGCGCGGCGGGATGCTCTCGACGACCTTGCCGACGATGTCAACGGTGCGCGTGCCGTCGAGGCGTTGATGCTCCCAGCGGGAACCGGGCTTCCAATCCGACACGTTGACGCGCGCGCAGTCCGCACCCGGACCGATCCAGTACTCGCGCATCACGTCGGTGTCGACGAACGCCTGCCACACCTTTTCCGGCGTCGTCGCGATGTAGGTCACGTACATGAAGCTAGGTTTTTCCATTGTCATCACCTTCAAGTCTTTTCTTGAGGTCGCGCAGCGCACCGAGGCGGTTGCGCTCGAACTTTTCGATCCAGCGCGCGTAAATCGCGTGCAGCGGCACCGGGTTCAGGTAGTGGAGCTTTTCTCGACCGTGCCAAACGATGGCGACGAGGTTCGCTTCCTCGAGCTGCTGCAAGTGCTGGGTCACGGCTTGGCGCGTCATGTCCATGTGCTCACAGAGTGCCGTGAGCGTCTGGCCGCTCTCCTGGTGCAGCAGGTCAAGGAGACGCCTGCGCGTCGGATCGGCCAGAGCCTTGAAGACTTTGTCGACGTCCAAATGCGCTTTAGTTCCAGTTGTCGATCTTGATGTCGTCAGGGTTGGGGGCGCCCTTCCCGGTTTCCACCAGCGACTTCAGGCTCATCAGAAAAATGGCCCACTTGGTGCTGCAGTGGTGCATGAACTCCACCGGCTCCTTCCAGTCCTGGTGTTTGAACAGAAGGATGGAAAAGTCGCCTTCTTGTTTTAGATCCCAACTGATCTTTGTGCCAATCCATTCCGCGGGCCCGTCGATTACTTGCCATAGCACGCGCTTGGCGGGATGGAGCTCAAGAACCTTCATCTTGAAGCCGCCGATGTCGGAGCCGCCGGCGCTGAAGCGGAACGTGAGCGCTCCGCCGACTTCGCCTTCTCCCTGCGTGTTGTTCGTCCACCACGCGGCAAGGCCTTCACGCGTGGCCAATGCTTTGTAGACCTCATCCGAGGAAGACTTGATTCCGACTCTGTGCAGAATATCTGCCATTTGCCAATCTCCATATGGGTTGTTCAAAACGTGGCGAATGATATGCAAGTATTTGCTTGCATGTCAAGCGATCAAGGCGCGAAGCTGATCGGCGCAGAATGCGCGCGGGTAATTCGCCGGGAGCGCTATCGATGGTTCGGCTGATCGTGGTTGTCGTCTCGCTCACACTCGCGTGCACTCCGGCGCGAGCGGTTGGCCCTGCCGTGCTGATCGCCAAGGAGATCGTCAAGCAAATCATCTTCGACTTCGTGCAGGCGCGCATCGAAGACACGATCCGCGCGTCGTTCGGCCCCTGCAAGGCGGACCTCGCCGAAGACGCTGTGAAACAAAGTCGAACGCTGACTGGACTGCTGCGAGGCGGTGGCGGCGCAGGCATGCCCAACGTCGGTGCGCTGGGCAATGCCGGCAGCTTCGGCAGTTTGGGTAGCTTGAGGGCGGCGGGTGGTCAGGCGCGCACGATGCAGAACCTGCAGAACGTCCAGTCGACTGCGGATTCAGTCGCGGGCGCCGCCAACCTGATCGGAGCTGCAGGCGGTGGCGATGTTGCAGCGTCAGTCGGCCAGGTTGCAGGCACCGTGGCAGGCACTGCGGGTATGGCGGCCGGATTGGCCGGCAGCACTTCGAGCATCACGGGCGCCGCAGGAGCGGCTGGTGTACTCGGCGCCGTACCAAACATGGGAGGAATGGGTGCAATGAACGCGCTCGGTGCTCAAGGCCTCGGCCCGGATGCAACGGCGGCTCTGTCTCAGCTGATGCCGTCGGGCGCCGGCGTCCACGGTATGGGTGGCGCGGACATGCAGCAGGCGATGGCCATGATGCAGCAGATGATGAATGCCAAGCCGCTTGATGCTGCGGAGATCAATGAGCTGGCGCAGATTCTGGAAAGTTTCGGCAAGATCTCCGAAGCAATTCAGCCCGGTAGTGCCTGCAGCGCTGACGACTATCGGCGGCAGTTCATGCGCATCAGTGCAATGGGCGCGCAGCCCGGCGTAGGCCCGCAAGGTTCTGCGATGGTCGGCGGCGTTTTGCGAATGATGTACACCAGCTTCAAGGATATGCAGCGCACGACTGCCGAGGCGCAGCAGGTGTTCCAGCAGATGAGCGCAGACGATCGCGTGGAGTACGTCCAGACAACCCTGGCCGAGATGAAGGATCAGCCGCCCGAGGGCCGTCGCGCATTTCTCGCGATGATCGACTCGGGCATGCTCGGCATGCCCGACGATATGAAAGTGATGTTCCGCAGACAGCTAGCGAGCTGACCAAGCAGAACTGCAAGCCTGATGATGATGACTTACCTACTGGTGGATTTCGAGAACGTCCAGCCGCAGGTGGCCGATCTTGGCCTGCTGCGCGGCGACGACTTTCGCGTGCGGATCTTTCACGGCGTGCATCAGAACAAGTTCGATGTCACCATGTACAAGGCGCTGCAGCCGCTCGGCGACAAGGTCGAACTGGTGCAGAGTGATCGTCAGGGGCCGGACGTGCTGGACTTTCACATCTCGTTCTACCTGGGACGCCTTCTGCAGGAGCATACGAGCCAGAAAGCCTCGGCAGCACAACCGGCCCGTTTTTTCGTGATCTCGAAGGACCGTGGATTCGATTCGTTGATCGTGCACGTTCGATCTCTCGGGTTCGAAGCGCACCGAGTGGCGACGATTCGCGCGGCACTCGGCACGCCCGCCGCGGCGGCAGCTACTGCGTTGCCGAAGAAGATTGCGGTGAAGAAAACGTCACCGACTAAGAAAGCTCCTGCGCCTAAGGTAGCGCGTAAGGCAGTCGCAACTGCTGCGAAGAAGAAAGTCGAAGGTCCAAAGCAGGTCGTGCTCGCGAGTCTGCAACGGATGGGCAAGAAGCTGCCGGGCAAACGCAAGGGACTGGAGCATCACATCGAGAGCCATCTCGGACGCAAGGTTGACCTCGATGTGGTGCGCGCGCTGGTGACCGAGCTGGAACGCGACGGCGCGTTTCGCATCGTCGACAATAAGGTCGAATACTCGCTCCCCAAGTAGGGCACCGGCCGTGCTGCGCGTGACGGCGTAGAGAGCGAACCAATCGGTTTTAGGTGGGCAATTCCGCGCTTCAAACAGCCCGGATTGGACTTGCTGGATTACCAGCTCGTTTTTATCAATTTAAACCGGCACATCAGACGTAGCCTCGCGCAATGCAAGACAATTCCGCGAGGCTGCGGTCGATACAAACGCGCGCGTCGGCGCTGACGGCCAACGCGTCCGGCCGCGCCGCCGGCGACATGCTGATCGAGCTGAACGCGCTTCAGCGCGAGCTGACCATGGTCGATTCGGCGCGCACCGAAGCCTATGTCACGGCGGTGTTCTCGGTCGTCGCTGGTTTCAACGCGGTGGGGCGCGCGCACAAGATGGGCCCGTTGCTGGAGCGTGCGATCGGCATTTGCCGCCAGCTCCCCGACCGCCGCTTTCTGAGGCGAGCGCTTTCGCTGCACGGATATTTCACCGGCGACATCATCAACGCGCCTTTAGCGTTGGGAAGTCTGCAGGAAGCCGTCGAACTGGCGCGCGAAATGGTCGATCCGGTGGCCGAGGTGTCGACCGTGGTCAACCTCGGTGTGGTGTTGACCAATATCGGATGGGACGACAACGCGCAGCGCGCCTTTCAACTGGCGTGGGATGTCTACGAGCGCTGGCCGGAGGCATTCGAAGGGCCGGATGTCAGTGGAGCCCCGGCCGTGTTGATGGCTGCGGCCGCCGCTGCAAACACGGCGGCGATTTCTTCGCAATTAAATGACGTTGAACGAGGGTTGGAGTTCAGCGCGCGAGCGCGATCGCTGGCGCAAACTCAAAGCGCTACCCCTCAGCACCGCACCGTTCAACTGCACTACGACAATATTCATTGCATTCTCTTGGCCAAGGCCGGACGTCTGAGAGAGGCCACCGCCGTCGCTGAATCGATGTTCGCGACCGCCAAGGGTTCAGACAACGTGCGTTGGGAATATCTCGCCCTGCAGGCTGCGGGAACGGTGGAGGTGCGCCACGGCAAGGTCGATGAAGGATTGGAGCTGCTGAAAAAGGCGCATCGGCGCGCCGCGTCCATTTCGACCGGGATGGAAATACCGGCTCATCTGGCGCTGGCCGACGCCTACCGTTACGTTGGTAAAGCAGAAGAGGCTCTGCAGGTGATGCGCGACGTGTCGGTGCTTCTGAAGAAGATGCAGCGTTTGCACTTCGACCGCGCTGATCCTCAGGCGAGTGAGCCGGATGACCGGGAGTGGGAGAACACCAGGCCGTTGGGATGGGAAGAAGCCATCACGGTGGACAGCAAGCTGGTCGCTCTCGAAAACCTGGCAGCTGCGGCGGAAGCGAAACAGGAGCCGAGCGGCGAGCACACGATCCGCGTCGGCGCTCTCGCGCGATTAGTTGCCAATAAGCTGCCCTGGGCAGTTGCCGTAATGACCACGATCGAACGCGCTGCTCGACTGCACGATGTAGGCAAGGGCTCGGTTCCGGAAACATTGCTGCGCCAACGAGGTCCGCTCACGTGGCAGGAAAAAGAGTTCCTGCACTCACACGCAAAGTTCGGTGAAGAGCTGATCCGCGAGCAGCTCGGCCCTCAGCGCGGTGCCGTTTACGCCAACGTCGCACGCTCACATCACGAACGTTTCGACGGCAACGGAACTCCCGACGGGCTGAGCGGGCCGGAAATCCCGCTCGAGGCGCGCATCGTGCATGCTGCCGACGCCTACGACTCGCTGACGCACGACCGGCCGTGGAGAAAGGCGCTGCCGCACGACGAAGTGCGAATCTATTTGTGCACCGAAAAGAGCGCGCAGTTCGACCCTGCGGTCGTCGATGCGCTTCTGCAAACCGTCAAGGATCTACGCTCGCACGGTCGTAGCCTTGACGATCAGCTGGTCGAACTCGCCGAGCCGTCGGAGTTCGTCACGGCGCGCCGGGCGCTGGGCAAACTGCTGGTGAATTGACGTGCGCTAGCCGGCTCGGCAACTAAATTTGTCGGTGTGATGGGCCGCTTAGGCCGTGGTGGCGTTCAGCGTCGTCATGTCGATCACGAAGCGGTACTTGACGTCGCTCTTCAGCATGCGCTCGTAGGCAGTCTCGATCTCGTCCATGCGAATGAACTCAATGTCGGAGACGATGCCGTGCTTGGCACAGAAGTCCAGCATCTCCTGAGTTTCGCGGATGCCGCCGATCAGAGAGCCGGCCAGGCGTCGCCGTTTCATGATCAGGTTGAATACGCCGGGGGACGGGTGCGGGCTGGCTGGCGCGCCTACCAGGGTCATGGTGCCGTCGAGCTTCAGCAGCACCAGAAAAGCGTCCAGGTCGTGCGGCGCTGCCACTGAATTGACGATCAAGTCGAAGCTGCCGACATGCTTGGCCATTTCGTCGGCGTTCTTCGATACCACCACTTCCTTCGCGCCAAGGCGCAGCGCGTCCTCGCGCTTGTTGACAGACGTAGTGAAGAGGACCACGTGCGCGCCCATCGCTGCGGCAATCTTGACCCCCATGTGTCCCAGTCCACCCAGGCCCACGATGCCCACCTTGTGCCCGGGTCCGACCTTCCACTGGCGCAATGGTGAATACATGGTGATGCCCGCGCACAGCAGCGGCGCTACGGCGGCCAGATCCGCTTCGGGATGCGTGATGCGAAGCACGAACGATTCACGCACCACGATGTGGTTCGAATAGCCACCGTAAGTGTTGGCGCCTGTGCCCTGCTCGGGACCGTTGTAGGTGCCAGTAAAGCCGTTGTCGCAATACTGCTCAAGGCTTTGCGCGCAAGGCGCGCAGTGTTGGCAACTGTCGACCAGGCAGCCGACGCCGACCAGATCGCCAACGCGAAACTTCGATACTTTATCGCCGACCTTTGTTATTCGACCGACGATTTCGTGGCCGGGCACCGACGGGTAGCGCGTGTTGTGCCATTCGTTGCGAGCCGTATGCAGATCGGAATGGCAAACGCCGCAGTAAAGAATGTCCAGCGCAACGTCCTGCGCGCCGGGTGAACGACGCTCGAAAGAAAATGGGGCGAGCGGCGTAGTGGGGGAGGTGGCGGCGTAGCCGTGTGCTTGAGGCATGGGGAAACCGGTTGGCGAGGGGGACGAAGTCTATTCCTGTGGATGCGCCAGCCCGGGGCTCATTCGATCCCGAGAAACGCGCGCATGTGGCCAAGCTCTGCCTCGAGCTCGCGCTTGAAACGCGCATCGCGCGGTGCAGGCGGCGTGGCGTAGCCGATGTTCGCGTGCAGCGTTCCGTCGCGCACCGAGAGATTGCCCCAGCCGATGACGCGGTCTTGCCACAGCAGCGGCAGCGCGTAGTAGCCAAACTGCCGCCTAGGCGCCGGCGTGTACGCCTCGAAACGGTACGCCCAGCCCCAGTAGACTTCGAAGCGACGGCGATCCCACACGACGGGGTCGAACGGAGCAAGGAAGCGGACCAACAAGGGCCGCTCATACGAGCCCGGCGTCTCGTCGTCAGGCCAGTACCAATCGACACCATCGATGCGTGCGTGTGCGAGCCGATGTCTGGCGCGTAGCAACGCGCTCTTCAACTCGCGGCGCCACTGCGGCACCGCGTAGCGCAGACGGCTCACAAGACCCGACAGGCTTAACGCCGGCAGTGGCGCGTAGTTGCGCACCACCACATCGACAAGCCGGTCGATACGCTCGCGACGTGCGGCCGCGTCGAGTGAAACGGGTGCGTGCTCGTGCGCCGCGTAGATGCGGATGCCGCCTTCACGCCGCGCGATACGCAGCAGACCCCGGTAATGCATTACGTCGAGCGCGTGAGTGGTGGCGTTGGACGATCCACCCCAATAATTTGTCACCGAGCCGTGCGCGAAGTGCGCATCCACCGCGCGCGGATGCACCGTGCCGCGCTCACGCACGAAGGCGAGCAGGGCTTCCGCTTGCGCCTTGCGCTTCGGTGACCAGCGCGATACGCCGGCACGCGGGTGCATCAGCGCCTGCACTTCGGCCGCCACGAAGCCATAGTTGACGAAGAAATCTTCCGCAATGTCGAGCGACGAATAGCGGCGCTCGAGGTCGCCTGCGCGATAGTTCTTCACGCGGTGTCGCAGCACGAGGTCCTGCGCCCGGGCCGGGGCGCGGATCGGGTCCGCCTGCACGAATCCAAACGTGTGAAGCGCTTTGTTTAGCGTGGTTGGCGCAAACAGGCTGCGGGCGACCGCATAACGGCGCAGATCGTCGAGTGTCACGGACATTACTGATGATGCCGAACGGCGGCGCTACAGATTCGAAGGCTAACGCGTCGCCGGCACCAGACGAAGCCGTGTGATTTCGGATGGCGCACCGAAGCGTTTCGGCGGTCCCCAGTATCCGGTGCCGCGACTCGTATAGACCCACAGGCTTTGTAGGCGATGCAGCCCTGCCGTGAATGGCTGCTGCAGTCGAACGAAAAAATTCCACGGCCAGAATTGCCCGCCGTGTGTGTGACCGGACAGCTGCAACTGAAATCCGGCCCTCGCCGCTGCCGCCGCTGACTTCGGTTGATGCGCCAGCAGAATGCGCACGACATGATCGGGCGCAGTCGCGATGGAGGCTGCGGGATCACTGCGATGCGATTCGTCGAAATGATGACCGCTGTGATCCGTGACGCCGGCGACTACCAGCGCGCCGTCGTTGTGGCGCAGGACCACGTGCTCGTTGAGCAGCACCTTGACGCCGAGCCGCCGCAGCTCGGCGACCCACGCGGTGACGCCGCTGTAATACTCATGGTTACCGGTGACGAAGTACGTTCCGTGGCGTGACGTCAATCCACCCAGCGGCGCGACGTGCGTGCGCAGCTGCGCGACGCTGCCGTCGACCAGATCGCCGGTCACCGCAACCATGTCTGGCTGCAGGCGATTTACCGCGGAGACGATCGATTGCAGGTAGTCGCCTTTGATGGTCGGGCCGACATGGATGTCGCTAATCTGCGCGATCGTGAAGCCGTGCAGCGCTGCCGGCAGATTGGCGATCGGAACATCGACCGCGACGACTTGCGCGGTACGCCGCGCATTGATCAGGCCCCATACGGTCATCAGTGTTGCTGCTGCCGGCACCGCAAGCGCGCTCCATGTGACGAACGTTGCGATGGAGATCGCGAGTCCGAGCTGCGCGCCTACCCAAATAGCGGCTAGTGCGACGTCGCGCAGCAGCGTCAGCACCAGCAGGCTCGATAAGAAGCCCATCGCGATGAAGGCGGCCACCATTGCGATGTCGTCGGTACGGGTCTGCCGGCGGCGCCGACTGCGCCAGCGATTCAGTCCAATCTGCAAACAAACTGCCGAACCGACGACCAGCAGTGCCACGCCGATCTGCCACCCCGGGAACGATCCCAGCGCGGGAATCAGCCGCCAGGCGATGTAGGCGTGGACCAGAAGGGAGATGACGCTAAGCGGCATGTTGTTGAAGAACCGCGGGGGAGACCGAGGTTATGTGGCGCCGCCGACCGATTCTTCAACGACGGCGGCGCGGCTTGGCCGTCGTCTGCCAAGATAGCGCGGCTCCGGTTTCGAGATCGCGCGACGGATGGCATTGAAACAACTCGAAGAAGACCAAATTCGTACCTGGACTCGCGCGCAGAAGGACGAGTGGTGGTTCAACAACGTCTTTCGTGGCGATATGCCGCAGTTGACCCTGCGCTCGGCGGCGACCGGCTTTCTGCTCGGCGGCGTGCTGGCGGCCACGGCCCTCTATATCGGCGCCAAGACCGGCATCACGATCGGCGTGGGGCTGACCGCCGTGATCCTGGCGTTCGCGCTGTACCGAACGATGGACAGCGTCGGGATCGCCGATGACTTCACGATCCTGGAGAACAACTGCACGCAGTCGATCGCCACCGCCGCCGGCTACATGACCGCGCCGATGATCTCCAGTCTCGCGGCTTACATGCTGGTGACGGGCAACATCATTCCGTGGTGGCACATGGTGACGTGGATGTGCGTCGTGTCGATCATCGGCGTGCTGCTGGCGTTTCCGATGAAGCGGCGCTTCATCAACGAGGAACAGTTGCCGTTTCCGGAAGGCCGCGCCAGTGGCGTTGTGCTTGACGCGCTGTACACCGGAGCGGCCGCCGCCGGAATGTTCAAGGCGCGGCTGCTCGGCATCACCGCTCTGGTCACCGGCGTTTACCAGTTCATTGTCAGTGACGGCTGGATGAAGCTGCTGCAGTTCAAGATCCTGCGCCTGGATCAGTGGGCGGGTGTGAAGGAGCCGTGGACATTCCACGAGCGGCTCGACAGTTATTACTACGCCGCGGCAGCGAAGGCGAACCTGGTGATCCCGACGATCCTCGGCACCGACATCCGGCAACTCGGATTGCGCCTGACGCTCGACGCCGCGATGCTCGGCATTGGCGGCTTGATGGGGATCGCAGTGGCCACCAGCTGCCTGCTCGGCGCCTTCATCAATTTCGTGATCCTGGCGCCGATCATGATCCAAGCCGGCGATATCGTCGCCCGGGTCGGCCCGGCAGGAGCGGTGGTGCCGATCTCACGCGCCGAGATCGTCAATCAGTGGTCGCTCTGGTGGGGTGTGACGATGATGGTTGTCGGCTCACTGGTCAGCCTGCTCGGACGGCCTGAGATCTTCAAAGGCCTTTTCAAGCGCAGCAAGAAGGAACCCGGTGCCGACGTGCTGAAGCACATCGAGTTTCCGTTGTGGATTTCCGTGGTCGGTGTTCCGGTCTTCAGTGTGTTAGGCGCATGGGTCACTCACGAATTTTTCGGCGTGCCTTGGCTGCTGGCGTTCATCTCGCTACCGCTGATCTTCGTGCTGGCCGTGATTTGCACCAACTCGATGGCGCTGACCTCCTGGACGCCGACCGGATCGCTGTCGAAGATCACGCAGTTCACGATGGGCGCGATTGATCGTACCAATCCCGCGAGCAATCTGATTCCCGCCGGGATGACCGCCGAGATCGCGGCCAACTCGGCAAATCTGCTGTCCGACATCAAGCCCGGCTACATGCTGGGCGGCAAACCGCGCCAGCAGGCAATCGGTCACGTGATCGGAATATTCGCGGGCGCGATCGCGTGCGTGCCGCTGTTCTTCCTATTGTTCCTGCCGCCCGATGCCAACGGCGTGCGCTCTACGGCGACGATGGTTTCGGACCAGTTCGCGTTCCCGGCTGCGTTGCAATGGAAGGGTGTCGCCGAAATCATCGCCAAGGGCTTCAGCACCTTGCCGTATTCGGCGATCGTGTCGATGATCGTCGCAGCGGTGAGCGCGGCCGCGATCGAGATCGCACGCATCGTGACCGGGGGCCGCTTCGCGTTATCCGCGGTATCGATCGGCCTCGGTGTGGTGCTGCCGCCCGAATCGACCTTCGGGATGTTTGTCGGCGCGATGGTGTTCTGGATCATGAGCCGGCGCCATCCGACCAAAGGCACCGGCGGACATCGGTTCTGGGTCGAGGGATTGGAACCGATTTGCGCGGGACTGATCTCGGGCTCGGCGCTGATGGGGATTGGTAACGCAATCGTCAACGTGCTGATGAACTGATGCGCGGCCGCCGTCGCGCGGCTAGTAAGTCATATCTGCCACGCGCTGCATCTCCCGTAAACGCGGGCGTGCAAGTCGGCGCGCTCGCGGTCGAGAATTCACTTCGCGAGACGCTGGGCACCACTTAACATCATTGGAGAAGTCACATGGACGGACAGCCGCCGTATCCCCCGTATCCCCCGTTCCCGCCGTATCCGCCGTACCCCCCGGTTGTTGTCTCGTGTTGCTGCTGTCACGGACATTCGCACGGTTACGGAGGCGGAGGCTATGCGGGTCAGCCATTTCCCGGTGGCGCATCCCCCGGCGCGGCTACTCCTCCGGCAGGAGGAGGCGCTGCGACGCCCGGAGGGAAGCCGGGCGGAGGTATACGTCTTCCCAATCCGCTTGAAGTCCTTCTTGGGCCAGCGGCCGGGCTGGCCGGCGGCGTAGCCGGATTCGCGGGCGACGCTGCCGGCGTCGTCGGCGGAGTTGCCGACGGGATCGGCGATTTTCTGGATTCGATTTTCTAAGGAGCCGCGATGGCCACAACATTCACGGCCCGGCAGCAACTGATACGCACCGCGGTCGCAGGCTTGTCGCCTCTGCAGTTTGCGCGATTGCGGCCCTACCTCGATGCCGTTCGCGTGCAAACCGAGGCGCGGCTGGCGCAAATCGAAGCCGAGCGCACTTTATTGCTGGCGCGCAAGCAAAAACTCGACGCTGCGCTTCATCGCTTGGCTCGCACCGATGCATTCGACGCGCTGCGGTCGTCACTGCAGCGGGGAGAGCGGCTAACCGCCGCGGTGGCGCGTCCTGCAGTCAAGCAGCCAGCGAAGACGCCTGCCAAGCGACCGGGCAAGCGACCTGTCAAGCGTCCCGGGCGCTAGCGCAGCGCGTTCTGGATTAAGGGGGCGCGCTACTCCCTCATGCGCAGCACGCCTCTCTGCATATGCAGAGAGGCGGCGGAGCGTTGTCAACCGAAAGTGATGCACCCCGAAGCGCCGATCAGGCACCACCAGCACAGCGTGTCGCCACTCCACCACTCAAAGCAGAGGTCAAAGATTCCGCCAGGCGCAGGATCTCCAATGATGATGATGATTGGACCGATCGGAATTTGAAACCCAAGCCTTGGCGAGATCCGAAGCGCTGTCGGCCTAGGTCGCACGTCGATGCCGCGATCCGCAAGCTGGCTGCGGACTTGCTGCATAGCTTTCTTTACTTCGGCCCTATTTAGCCTTTTCGCCTGGCTCGATTTTGGACCGCAGCCTTCGCACGCAATGGGCTTAAGGCCGACTAATTTGCCGTTTCGAATCTCTGCGACGACGGTTTGCTTGAGACCAGCTGCCTCAACGGTGCCGCACTCAATCGTTGCCTTCTTCGCCCGCTTCAGTGCCTTCGAATCCAAATATTTTGTTGATTCGAACGGTGAGAACTTGCCTCGATAAGCTCGAATTCTTACCGGTCTCCTGATCTCCAGTAGCGGTTGCTGTTTACGGCTGCGTCGTTTCGCGGTCGTCATTACTGTTTCTCCTGTGATGAAACACGTCGGATGTTATTGCTGCCCGATTGTCTGCGACCATCTCGCTGTTCGCAATCCCGTTGCCGAACTGCACCTGATCGGTAGTCGACAATGCCTAGTTGGTGGATGCATTTGCATCACTGAATCATCCCGCGTCCAGGCTCATAACAAGCTCGCGGAGATCGTCAACGAAGCAAAGCGAACGGGGGTCGTACTGAAAGCGATCGAGGCTGCCGGCCTTCAAAGGCGTTCGTGTAGCGCCCGATTGAAGGCGGCCTCAGGGCAGCAGGACCAGCTGTGAGTCGCTCAGCCGGACAACGGTCATGCGGCGAGGCAGATGCATCAGCGGCATCTTGATCTGACCGACGACGGTCAGAATGCCGGCATCGATTTCGGTCAGCCCGCCATGCGGCAGGACGGTCCACTGCTGAAATGACTTGGCATCCTGTGATCATAGGGTTTCGCTCATTGCGCGTCACGCAGGTGCCCGCGTCAGCGCATGCACGAACTCCAGCAGCCGCGCGTTGAAGTCGGCCGCATGAGTGATGGGTCCCATTGCTGGCAGGACTTCATGTTCGGCGCCGGGCAGTGCCCCGCGAAGCAGTTCGGCGATGCAACGCGCAACGGCAACCGTGCGCGCGCCGCTGACGAACAGCCGGCATTCGAAGCGGCGTCAGTTGTGCGGGCTGCAACGGCTCTTGAAATAGCGCTCCGAATTGTTGAAGCACGGCACGTATCCGAGTTGCGATCGCGCACTGCTTGCTGCTGGCGATCGAATTCCACGCGCCAGCGCCGGACCAGAAATCGATGAAGCAATGCGCTGCCGAACGATCGTCATTCCGTCCGAGTCGATCACGGATCAGGGAGGCTGCTACCACAACATCGTGCGCCGGCCCGGTCTCGTAGCCGTCGTTCATAAATAAGGGAATAGAACGGGCTCGTAAGCCACCAGGCTGTGCACCAGCCTTGGAACAGTCGTCGCCACCTTTAGCGCGACGGCAGCACCGTAGGAATGTCCGACGATATGCGCGCCATCGGCTTCCCACAGCTCCGGAACCCCAATTGCCGCGTCGTCGGCCAACGTCAGCGGCCCATCGCCGTGCCAGGCCGCTTGTTCTCCATGGCCGTGCAGCTCGATCGCGCGCACGCGAAACCGCGGCTTTAGCAACTCGGCCAGACGTTCCCACTGCCGCTCCGAGCTGGCGCTCGAATGCAGCAACACAACGGTAGGCCGGTGCATTGGCATGACGTTGGCCTGCACGGCGCTCTAGACGCTGACGTGCGCGAGAATCGGCGCCAGTGCTTTGCCGATCCGTTCCATCTGCGCCGGCGTCACGAGCGCCTTCGTCAAGCCGTAGCGCGTGCACGCTTCCCGGCGTCGCCGATAGCCACCGAACGAATAGAAGCCTGGTGCCGAGTGAGCTTCAAATCACACCGTGGTCGCGCAATTCCCGTGTCAGCCAAGCGTAGTAAATGGGTGCGGCAATCAGGCCGGGCAAGCCGAAGGCTGCTTCCATCACCAGCATTGCCGCGAGCATCTCGTAGGTGCGCACGCTGATACGCTTTCCAACGATGCGGGCATTCAGGAAATATTCGAGCTTATGAACTCCCACCAGGAAGCCGAGAGAGGCGAGTCCTAGCCACGGCGACACGGTCAGGCTCGCCAGCACAATCGCAGTGTTCGAGATTAAGTTGCCGACGACGGGGAGTAGGCCTGCAACAAACGTAACCGCAACTAAGGTCTTGCTCAGCGGTACGTGGTACCCCAGCATTGGCAGCGCCAACAACAGGTACAGCGCCGTGAAAAGAGTGTTGAGTGCGGCAATACGAAGTTGTGCGGCGACGATATCGGTAAACGCTTGCGCCAGTTGAGCCAGCCGGATGCGCCATGCGCGCGCGAAAGGTGAGGCCGGTGGACCGACGGTCTCGGACGACAAGCTTGCCAAGAATCCAATGACCAGTCCGGCGATCAGGTAAACGAGTCCCTGCAGTGTGTGCCCGCCCCATAGCTGAACCTCCGCAGCGTGCGCTCGTAACCATTGCGCCCCCATGTCATAAAGGGCGGTGGCCGACGCTGGAAGGCTCTCGGCAATCCACCCGGGCAGGCTTGCGCGCAGCTTGTCGAGCGTGTCGGCAAACAGCTGGAACAGGCGCGGTAGCCCTTCAGAAGCGACCGACAACTGGCTGAGCCCCTCGATCAAGCCGGCGATGCCACCTGCGAGCAGCAGCAGCACCAGGGCCATGCCTAGATGACGCGCCTGCGCGGGCGGCAGACGACGACGCAGCAACTTCACCAACGCGCGGTGAAGAGTGAACGCGACCAAGCCTGCGAGGAGCGCAAGCAATAAGTGCAGCCAGAGAATCGCGAGCAAGCCCGCACCCATCAAGATCAGCGCCAACAGCTCGGAGCGCCGATCGTCTGTGTTATCAGAGACGCGGGAAGTTTTGATCATTGGTCAGCGTAGGTCATCGCCCCAATGATAGGTTCTTGTGCGGCGTGGGGATCGCGCGCAGTTTTCAAAGGAGAGAGATCGAATGAACCGCTTCGTCTGCATTGCTGTCGGTCTGCTGTTCGCCTGTCCTGTACTTGCCGCAATCCCCGACACGGTCTTCGTCGAAGAGCTCACTTGGACCGAGGTGCGCGACGCCATCAAGGCGGGCAAGACGACGATCGTGTTTCCAACCGGCGGCACCGAGCAGAACGGTCCGCATATGGTGCTGGGCAAGCACAACTTCATCGTCAAGCACGCGGCCGAGCAGATCGCGCGCCGACTCGGCAATGCGCTCGTGGCTCCGGTGCTTGCCTACGCGCCTGAAGGCGGCATCGATCCTCCCAGCGGCCACATGCGATACCCGGGAACGATCACCTTGCCGGATGAGGTCTTCATGAAAGTGACGGAGGCCGCAGCGCGCAGCTTTAAGGTGAACGGCTTCAAGGACATCGTGTTGATCGGCGACAGCGGCCCGAACCAGAAACCTCTGCAGTCAGTGGCGCGCGCGCTGAATAGGCAATGGGCCAAAACCGATGTGCGGGTGCACTTCGTACCCGACTACTACAGCGAGAGTGCTTTCCGCGCATGGTTGCAGAGCCAGGGAGAGAAGCCCGCCGACATCGGCACACACGCGGGTATCGCCGACACTTCGCAGCTGATAGCGGTGTACCCCAGCGGCATCCGTAGCAACCAGGTTGCCACAGGCGCAGACCGCGCCCTTACGGGGGCGTCGGGGAACCCCGCGCGTGCTAACGCGACCTACGGCAACAAGGGGCTGGAGCTAAAGATCGAAGGCGCCGTGGCGCAGATTCGCAAGTTGATCGGCGCTCGTTAACGGTAGAACTTCGCCCATGCGGCGTCACGCTGTCCCTTCTCGGCAGCAGCTTGCTCGGTCGGTATTCACTGGGTTCGCGAAAGCGCGCGGTGCGCGGTGCGCGGTAGGCGGTGTAGCTCTGCTGCTTCAACACTCTCTTCGTTCGAGAGCGTAGGCTCCCGGCGATCGAGCATTGTTACCTTGGCGCGCGCGCGTCCTCGGACGCGGTGTTAGTGGTCGACGGCGCTTGCTGCAGGCGCTCGACCAGGTCGGCGGTCACGAGCTCTGCCGTCATTGCGGCCAGTTTCATCCGCATCAGCACCGCATAGACGGTTCGGCTGTGGCCGCGCGCAGTCAACCGGTCGAGCTCGCACGCGAGGCGTTCGACGTCTTTGCACAGCTGAATGATTCGAGCGGAAATCATTTACTCAATCTCTACGGCACTCGCATTCATGCCGTCCTCTCAATTGATGCGGTGCCAGTGTGTGGTTGTTCTGCTCCCGCAATTGCGTCGATAAGCAAGGGTTTCGAATGCGCCGAAATACGGGGGATTCGGGCGCGTCTTTGCCCAGCTAACCCCTAGGCGACGCATCCGATGCGGTGGGCTAAGCTGCACGCATTACACCCCCAGGGAGGAGGCGTCATGCATCAAAAGTCTGCTGTGAAATGGGTTGCTGGTGCTGCCGTGTTGCTGGCGGCGGTAAGCCTACCGGCGCATGCCGGCAAGACACTGGAAACGATGAAGCAGCGCGGCGCGCTCGTATGCGGCGTGAACGTGGGCCTCGCTGGTTTCTCGGCGGCCGATAGCCAGGGCAACTGGACCGGTCTCGACGTCGATATATGCAAAGCGCTGGCCGCGGCAGTGCTGAGCGATGCGACCAAGGTGAAATGGGTTCCGCTGACCGCGCAGGCGCGCTTCACAGCGCTGCAATCGGGCGAGGTCGACATCCTGTCGCGCAACACGACGTGGACCTTGACCCGTGACGCTTCGCTTGGCCTTGATTTCACAGGCGTTACGTACTACGACGGCCAGGGCTTCATGGTGCCCAAGAAGACGAAGATCACCAGCGCCAAGAGTCTGAAAGGGATCGACGTCTGCGTGCAATCCGGAACCACAACCGAGAAAAACCTGAATGACTACAACAAGAGCAATGACTTAAGGATGAAGCCGGTGGTATTCGAAGGCTTCGAAGCGTCGGTGAAGGCGTTTTTCTCAGGGCGTTGCCAGGCCTACACCACCGATGCCTCGGGCATGGCCTCGATTCGCAACAAGGAGGCGACCAACCCCGACGACTACGTGATCCTGCCCGAGTTGATTTCGAAGGAGCCGCTCGGACCCGCGGTGCGCCGCGGTGACGACGAATGGTTCGCCATTGCCAAGTGGGTGGTCTTTGCCTTGATCGAAGCCGAGGAATACGGGATCACGCAAGCCAATGTCGACAAGATGAAGTCGAGCACTGATCCCGGTGTGCAACGCATCCTCGGTACCGGGGAAGACATGGGCAAGCTGCTTGGCCTCGACAAGGAGTGGGCGTACCGCGCGATCAAGGCCGTGGGCAACTACGGCGAGATTTTCGAGCGCAATGTGGGCCCGAATTCCGCACTCAAGTTGCCGCGCGGCCTGAACAACCTGTGGAACAAGGGCGGCCTGATGTACGCGCCGCCGGTCCGCTGACCGATTCCGATCGAGCCTGAATTTCCCTCCTTCGCCTCAGCGGAGGAGGGCTTTTTATGGCTGCCGCACCTTCGCTGAAGCCTCCGAAACGACGCAGTTGGTCATGGCGCAGCCAGGCTTTTCGTGGCGTCGTCTATCAGATCGTCGCTATCAGCGTCATTGCGCTGGTGGCTTGGTTCCTGACTTCGAACACGCTGACGAACCTGCGCATCCGCGGCATTCAAAGCGGTTTCAATTTCCTGAGCCAGCCAGCCGGCTTCGGCATCGGCGAGAGCGTGATCGAGTTCGACTCGAGCAATCCGTATTGGAAAGCCTTCCTGGTGGGCCTGACCAACACGATCCGGGTCGCGGTCATCGGCATTCTGATCTCAACTGCACTGGGCACAGCCATCGGCATCGGCCGCCTGTCGAGGAACTTTCTGTTGCGCGGCGTCTGCACTGCCTACGTCGAGCTCTTTCGAAACATTCCCGTGCTGTTGCAGTTGCTGATGTGGTACCTGCTGTTGAATGAACACCTACCTCCGGCGGGCGAAGCGCTGAATCCCGTTCCCGGGCTGTATCTGTCAAAGGGCGGGTTCACATTTCCAGTTCCGCTCTGGGTTCCGGGGTTGGGCGTGATGTTCGCCGGAGCAGCCGGCGCTGTGGCTTTGGCATGGCTGTATCGGCGCTGGGCGCGGAAGCAATTCGCGTTGACGGGTAACGCCCGCTCTGTTTTCTGGCCGACGCTCGCCATCGTTACTTTTGGCATCGTCGCGGGTTGGTTGGCAGGCGGCAGCCCGACCGCACTCGACATGCCGCAAAAATCGGAGTTCAACGTAACCGGCGGCGGTGCGGTGACCCCTGAGTTTCTGGCGCTGACCTTCGGTCTTGCGATCTACACGGCGGCGTTCATCGCCGAGATCGTGCGCTCCGGGATTCAGGCGGTCCCTTGGGGGCAGATCGAAGCGGCGAGCTCGCTGGGCCTGACCCGAAAGCGGCAATTGCAGCTCGTGCTGCTGCCGCAGGCGCTGCGCGTAATCATCCCGCCGTTGACCAATCAGTACCTGAACCTTACGAAAAACTCGTCGCTGGCGGTCGCGATCGGCTACCCCGATCTGGTTTCGATCTCGAACACGACGCTTAACCAGACCGGCCGCGCGGTCGAGTGCATCACCATCATTATGGCGGTGTACTTGACGCTGTCGCTGTCGACAGCCGCGCTGATGAATTGGTACAACGCACGCGCCGCCATCAAAGAACGATGAGCGCCGTGTCCGCCAGTTCCGCTGACACTTTTGCGCCGGTTACCGCGCGACCCGCGCCGGCGGCGACGCACGGCGTGGTGGGCTGGCTGCGCCGCAATCTGTTTGGCAGCGCGGGCAGCGCGCTCGCCACGCTGACGATCATCGCCGCGTTGTTCTACTACGTACCTGGAGTCATCGACTGGGCCGTGGTCAATGCGGTCACGCGGCCCGACCTCGCCGCGTGTCGCGCGCTTCAGGGGGCCGGTGCGTGCTGGGGGGTGATCGCCGAGAAATACCGGCTGATCCTTTTCGGACGCTACCCGTTTGACGAGCAGTGGCGGCCGTTGGCGGCGACGGTTCTGATCGTGGCGATGCTGGTCGCAAGCTGCACACGCCCGCTGTGGAGTCGCTGGCTGGTGCTCGCTTGGGTCATCGTGTTCGCCGCGTTTTTCATCCTGATGCGCGGCGGCGTGTTCGGCCTGTCGGCGGTCGAGACCGATCGCTGGGGCGGGCTGCCGCTGACGCTGCTGCTCTCCACGATCGGCATCGCCGCTGCGTTTCCGATCGCAGTCCTGGTCGCGCTCGGACGACGCTCGCATCTGCCCGCGCTGCGCACGATTTGCATCGTCTACGTCGAGCTGATCCGCGGCGTGCCGCTGATCTCCGTGCTGTTCATGGCGTCGTTCATGTTTCCGCTGTTCATGCCGCAAGGGGTCACGATCAACGTTCTGGTGCGCGTGCTGGTTGGCATCACGCTGTTCGCAGCGGCTTACCTGGCCGAGGTCGTGCGCGGCGGCTTGCAGGCGATTCCGAGCGGGCAGCACGAAGCTGCCGCATCACTTGGACTTTCCTACTGGCAGACGCAGCGCAAAATCGTGCTTCCGCAGGCGCTGCGCCTGGTGGTCCCTTCGATCATGAACAGCTTCATCAGCACGTTCAAAGACACATCGCTAGTCACCATCGTCAGCCTGTACGAGCTCACCGGTTCGGTCACCTTGGCGCTCGCTGGCGATTCGAACTGGCGCTCGTTCTTCCCCGAGGCGTATCTGTTCATCGCCGCGATCTACTGGATTTTCTGCTTCGCGATGTCGCGTTACAGCTTGTGGGTCGAGCGGCAACTGAACGTCGGTAACAGGCGAGCCTGAACTCCAATGAGCGAGTCCATCATTTCTTTCGACAAGGTCAACAAGTGGTTCGCCCAGTTCCACGTGCTGCGCGATATCGACCTTGAAGTCGGCTCCGGCGAACGGATCGTGATCTGCGGACCCTCGGGTTCCGGCAAATCGACGCTGATCCGCTGCATCAATCGACTCGAAGAGCATCAGCAGGGGCGCCTGGTCGTCGACGGCGTCGAGCTATCGGACGACGTCAAGGCGATCGAGGCAATCCGGCGGAAAGTCGGCATGGTGTTTCAGCAGTTCAATTTGTTTCCGCACTTGACCGTGCTCGAGAACCTGACGCTGGCGCCGATGTGGGTGACCGGCGTCCCGCAGCAGGACGCCGAGGAAAGAGCGATGGTGCAGCTGACGCGCGTACGCATCGCCGAGCAGGCGCAGAAGTTTCCAATGCAACTGTCAGGCGGGCAGCAGCAGCGCGTGGCGATTGCCCGCGCGCTCTGTCTGACGCCGAAGATCATGCTGTTCGACGAACCCACATCCGCGCTCGACCCCGAGATGATAAAGGAGGTACTCGACGTGATCATCGAGCTGGCCGGCCAGGGAATGACGATGATCTGCGTGACGCACGAGATGGGCTTTGCCAAGTCGGTCGCCGACCGAGTCATCTTCATGGACTTCGGCCAGATCGTCGAACAGAACTCGCCGGAAGAGTTCTTCAGTCACCCGAAGAACGAGCGGACACGGGATTTTTTGTCAAAGATTCTCAGTCATTGACGAGCGGGACGCCTCGACCATTTGACAGCGCGGTAGAAAGCGCACACGGCTACTAACGTCGCCAGCACAACCATCGGCGTGATGTGCGAGTGCGAGTTGGGGGCGCCGTGTCCGGGGATGTGCCGCCGCTTGACTGCACAAGAACAGCAGCATTAAGACGATGCGATGCATAGCATTCCTTGAGTTTCGATGAACTTAACTATCGTGTCGACGCCTTTCCCGGTCTTCAGATTCGAGAAAACGAACGGACGCTCGTTGCGCATTTTCTTTGCGTCGCGTTCCATCACGTCGAGCGAGGCGCCGACCATCGGTGCCAGATCGATCTTGTTGATGATCAGCAGATCGCTTTTCGTAATGCCCGGGCCTCCCTTGCGCGGAATCTTGTCACCTGCTGCGACGTCTATGACGTAGAGCGTCAGGTCCGATAGCTCGGGGCTGAACGTGGCGGCGAGGTTGTCGCCGCCCGATTCGATCAGGATCAGGTCGAGGTCGGGAAAGCGCCGATCGAGCCGCGCCACCGCCTCGAGATTGATCGATGCGTCTTCGCGGATGGCCGTGTGCGGGCAGCCGCCGGTTTCGACGCCGATGATGCGTTCAGGCACCAGCGCTTCGTTGCGCACCAGAAACTGCGCGTCCTCTTCGGTATAGATGTCGTTCGTAACCGCCGCGATGTTGTACTTGTCGCGCAGCGCGCGGCACAGCGAAAGCATCAGCGCTGTCTTGCCGGAGCCGACCGGGCCGCCGATACCAACTCGTAGCGTCATGATCTGAACAGCCGTGAATATTGAGTTTCGTGCTTCGCCGACAGCATGGCGAAGCCGGGTGCGAAACTGCCGATATCTTCGTCACGCAACGCCATCGCGTGGCCGACGACTTCGGGAATCCGGTTCGCCATTGCCAGCAGCATGCGCTGGCCGTCGGTCTGGCCGAGGGGCACGGCCTTCACCGCCGCCATCACCTGATTCTCGAGCCACGACCAAAGATAGGCCTGCAGCGCTTCGTGCGGATCGATCTTCCACGCATTGACCGCCGCGGCGAACGCGGTCGGAAACGACGGTTCCTCGAAGGCAAGCGGCGTCACGCCGAGGCTCGGAAGGAGGCGGTTCAGTGAATAACCCATTTGCACGGTCTCGGCGCGCAGTTCTGCCGTTTCGCGGCCGGCGAGAAAGAGCGCGTTGAGCCGTTCTGCGTCGGAGGGGTGAATGATCAAGCGGTAGAGCATCGGCGCTTCGAGGCGCGCGATCGAAAAATCCAGGACATCGTTGATCCACTGCTTTGCGCTCATCGCATCCGTGACGATGCCAGCGTCGATTGCAGCTTCCAGCCCTTGCGAATAGCTATAGGCGCCCACCGGCAGCGTCGGGCTCGCCAACTGCAGCAGCCGGACCAGGCGAGTGCCATGGTTAGTTCTTGTGGGCATGGTCGCAATGGTCGTGATCGTGGTCATGGTCGTGATGATGATCGTGAATCTTGGCGACGCCGTGTTCGTGGCCTGCGCCGGCGTACGCGCCCGCTTCGGGCTCGAACGGTACGGTGATGCGCGTGACCGTAGCGCCGAGTCCTTCGAGCATTCGTTCGAGCACGTGATCGTCGCTGAGCTGTAGGTAGCCGTCACCGATTTCAACTGCGACATGCCGATTACCAAGGTGATAGGCGATCCTCGCCAGCGCGGCGGCACTCTCGCCTTCGACATGCAGCACCTGTTCGGGCTGCGCAATGACTTCAATGATGCGACCGTCCGATGTCGTCACGAGGTCACCGCCGCGCAGGATCTCGCCGCGCGGCAGCATGATGCCGACTTCTTCGCCGGACACCAGCGTCGCCTTAAAGCGGCTTTTTTGCCGGGTCTCGAAAGGCAGCTCGAGCTGGCCTTTGATCTCGATCTTGTACGCGCCGCGCACGATTTTCAGCTTGTGCTTGATATCGACCATCAGAACAGAAAATAGCGTTGCGCCATCGGCAACACGTGCGCAGGCTCGCAACTCAGCAGCTCGCCGTCGGCGCGCACCTCATAAGTCTGTGCATCGACCTCGATCATCGGCGTACCGTCGTTGTGCACCATGTTGGCCTTGCCGATGGTGCGAGTGTTCTTGACGGGCTCGACACGACGACGCAGGCCGAGCCGTTCGGGCACGCCGGCACTGAGCGCAGCCTGCGACACGAAATTGATGCACGTTGCATCCATTGCGCTGCCGAACGCGCCGAACATCGGGCGGTAATGCACCGGCTGTGGCGTTGGGATCGACGCATTCGGATCGCCCATCGCAGCGGCAGCAATCATGCCGCCTTTGATGATCAACGACGGCTTGACGCCGAAGAACGCCGGCTTCCACAAAACCAGATCGGCGAACTTACCCGCTTGCACCGAGCCAACGATGTGCGATATGCCCTGTGTGATCGCGGGGTTGATCGTGTACTTCGCGATGTAGCGTTTGACGCGGAAATTGTCGTTGCGCGCCGTGTCCTGCGGCAGCGCACCGCGTTGCGTTTTCATCTTGTGCGCGGTCTGCCAGGTGCGGATGATTACTTCGCCGACACGGCCCATCGCCTGACTATCGGACGACATCATCGAGAACACACCCAGGTCGTGCAGTACGTCCTCCGCGGCGATCGTCTCGCGCCTGATCCGGCTTTCGGCAAACGCGATGTCTTCGGCGATCGACGCATCGAGGTGGTGGCACACCATCAGCATGTCCAGATGCTCATCGACCGTGTTGACGGTGTATGGCATCGTCGGATTTGTCGACGACGGCAGCACGTTGGGCAGACCGGCGCACTTGATGATGTCAGGCGCGTGTCCGCCGCCGGCGCCCTCGGTGTGAAAGGTCGCAATCGTGCGGCCTTTGAATGCGGCGATCGTGTCCTCGACGAAGCCCGATTCATTCAGCGTGTCGGTATGGATCGTCACCTGCACGTCATGTTTGTCGGCGACCGTGAGACAGCAGTCGATCGCCGCCGGCGTCGTGCCCCAGTCTTCATGCAGCTTCAGACCGTACGCGCCCGCCTCGATCTGCTCTTCCAGCGCACGGGGTTGGCTCGCGTTGCCCTTGCCCTGAAAGCCGAGGTTCATCGGAAAGCTCTCGGCCGCCTTCAGCATCGAGCGAATATGCCATGGGCCCGGCGTGCACGTGGTGGCGAAAGTGCCCGTCGCCGGCCCGGTACCGCCGCCAAGCATCGTGGTGACGCCGCTTGCCAATGCTTCGTCGATCTGCTGCGGGCAGATGAAGTGGATATGCGTGTCGATGCCACCCGCGGTGACGATCGAACCTTCGCCGGCGATCACTTCGGTGCCGGGCCCAATGACGATGTCGACGCCGGGCTGCACATCAGGGTTACCAGACTTGCCGATCCGCAGAATATTTCCGCTTTTGATACCGATGTCGGCCTTGACGATGCCCCAGTGATCGACGATCAACGCATTCGTGATCACCGTGTCGGCCACATCGGCGGATACACGCTGGCTTTGCCCCATGCCGTCGCGTATGACCTTGCCGCCGCCGAATTTCACTTCTTCGCCGTAGATCGTGAAATCCTTTTCGACTTCGATCCACAGCTCGGTATCGGCCAGACGCACGCGATCGCCGGTGGTCGGGCCAAACATCTCGGCGTACGCCTGACGGGAAATTTTCATTTGAGTTTTCCCATCACCTGCGCGTTGAAGCCGAACACCGTGCGGGCGCCCGCGAGTGCCACCAGTTCGACTGTGCGTGACTGGCCCGGTTCGAAACGCACGGCGGTGCCGGCCGCAATGTTCAGGCGGAAGCCGTACGCCTTGTCACGATCGAACTGCAGCGCGCGGTTGGTTTCGAAGAAGTGGTAGTGCGAGCCAACTTGAATGGGCCGGTCCCCCGAGTTCGTGACCTGGACGACTGCGGTCTTCCGTCCGTCGTTTAGAACGACATCGCCTGCTCCGGTTTCGACGTCGCCCGGAATCATGGGATCGGGTGGTGCACGGTGACGAGCTTGGTGCCGTCGGGAAACGTGGCTTCGACCTGAATGTCAGGAATCATTTCGGGCACGCCTTCCATCACGTCGGCGCGCCTCAGCAACGTCGCGCCGAAGCCCATCAGTTCCGAAACCGATTTCCCGTCGCGTGCGCCTTCCATGATTGCGGCGCTGATGAACGCGACCGCCTCCGGATAGTTGAGCTTCAGCCCGCGGCCCTTGCGACGCTCGGCCAGCAGGGCCGCGGTGAATATCAGCAGCTTGTCTTTTTCGCGCGGAGTCAACTCCATCAGGTTCTCCAGATCCTCGGCAGGTGTGCCGTTCGCCCGAAAATCTGCGGGCGAAGAATCTGCCAAAGTTCGATCAAGCGTTGCTTCGCCGTTTCGCTCGAACCGCCGAGGTGCCGCGCGATCAGCAATCCGGGCAGCAAGGTCACCGAAACGTCTGCCACTTCTCGGCAAGCTGCCACGACACTCGAGCTGAGCCGTGGTGCGGCGGCGACCAACGTGGCACACACCGATTTCCCGCTCAATCCCGCAGCGGAGTGCATCAGGCGGCCGCCCGCGTCGACGACACCGCGCTCGCGCCACAGCGGTTTGCCGTTTCTGGAAATGCTGTTTCTCAAACCGACATTGCCCTTGCTGAAGCGTTCGCCCGAGCCGGTACGCCCGAGGCAGAGGATTTCCCAACCCAAGTAACGCGCGTCAGCCGCAAGGTTCACTTCGCATTCCATCTGGGCCAGCGCGCCGTCAAACACGATCGTTTCCTGCGGCAGCCATTCCATGCTGCCGCTGACTTCGAAGCGAACCTTCTGGCTTGCATACGAACCGGCGGAGCGATACCACTTTGTCGCGCCCGGCGTCGTGAGCAGTACTGCTGCTTCCGAATCTATTCGAACTTGAATGAAAAGTTGATCACCGCCGACGATGCCGGCCGGTGGATGAACCACTATCGCGTGGCAAACACCGCCGCCTTCCGGATACAGCGGCTTCTGCACGACCAACGGGCCCTCGAACCGCTTGTCGCCGAGAACTGTTCTGTTGTCTTCGAACCGAAAGCCAAGAGACAGATCGGCTTTCCATGGAGCGAAGATCGGTTCGGTGATCCGCATCTTGCTCCAGCCGTCATACCGAAAGCCGACGTCGCACTTCGTCACGGTCCATGTGGGCACCCGCGCCGCGCGCGACAATCTCGCCGCGCTCCATCACCAGATACTGATCGGCCAGCGAGCGAGCGAAGTCGTAATACTGCTCAACCAGCAGGATCGCCATCTCTCCGCTCGCGGCGAGTGCTCGGATCGCATGCTCGATGTCTTTGATGATCGACGGCTGGATACCTTCGGTCGGTTCATCGAGTATCAGCATCTTCGGTCCGAATGCCAGCGCGCGGCCGATCGCCAGTTGCTGCTGCTGGCCGCCGGAAAGGTCGCCGCCGCGCCGTCTAAGCATCGTGCGCAGCACCGGAAACATTTCAAAGATCCGCCCCGGAATGCCGGTGCCGGCCGGACGCGCGGCAAGCCCCATCTGTAGATTTTCCTCGACCGTCAGGCGCGGAAATATTTCCCTTCCTTGCGGGACGTAACCGATGCCTGCGCGCACCCGCTGATAAGGCTCCGCACGCGTGATGTCCTTTTGCTGAAAGAGAACCTGTCCACTCTTTACCGGCAGCAGACCCATCAGTGTTTTCAGCAGCGTGGATTTGCCGACACCATTGCGGCCCAGCAGCGCAGTGACCTTGCCGGCTGGCGCATCGAACGACAGGTTGCGCAGGATATGGCTGCCGCCGTAATACTGGTTCAGGTCGGAGACCGCGAGCATTCGAGACTATTTCGGTGGTTGAGGGAATACGTTTAGCGACCGAGATAAACCTCGATCACCCGAGGGTCATTTTGCACGTGTTCCATCGGACCTTCCGCCAGTACGCTGCCTTCATGCAGTACGGTGACCTTGCGTGCGATCTTGCCAACGAACGCCATGTCGTGTTCGACGACCACCAGCGAATGCTTGCCGGCGAGTGACAGGAAGAGCTCCGCAGTGCGCTCGGTTTCCTCATCGCTCATGCCGGCAACAGGTTCGTCGAGTAGCAGCAGCCGCGGTTCCTGCATCAACAACATGCCGATTTCAAGCCACTGTTTCTGGCCATGCGACAGCAGGCCCGCGATGCGATGCATGCTGTCGTTCAGCCGGATCACGGCCAGCATCTCGCGGATGCGATCGCGCTCTTCGGACGAAAGTTTGGCGAATAGCGTTCTGCGCACACGCTTATCGGCTTTCATCGACAGTTCCAGATTCTCGAACACCGTGTGACGCTCGAAAATGGTCGGCTTCTGAAATTTGCGCCCGATGCCGCCGTGTGCGATCTGCGCCTCGGAGAGTTTGGTCAAATCAATCGTCTGGCCGAAGAAGGCGGTGCCGGAATCGGGCCGGGTCTTGCCGGTGATCACATCCATCATCGTCGTCTTGCCGGCACCGTTTGGACCGATCACGCAGCGCAGTTCGCCGGCGTCGATCGACAGCGACAGGTCGTTCAGCGCTCGAAAGCCGTCGAAGCTGACGCTGATGCTGTCTAGATACAGGACGACCCCGTGCGTTAGGTCCAGGCCCGCGGTCGCAACGCGGCCGAGGTCCGAGATAGTTGTGCCTTCGCGTGAGGCCGGATACATGGCGACGCTGCTCACGCCTGTTCCCTGCGCTTGTTGATCAGCCCGAGCACGCCCTGCGGCAGGAACAGCGTCACCAGGATGAACAGCAGTCCGAGAAAGAACAGCCAGTACTCGGGAAACGCCTGCGTGAAAAAACTCTTGGCGCCGTTGACGAGCCCGGCACCGAGCGCGGCTCCGGCGAGCGTGCCACGGCCACCGACGGCGACCCAGATTGCGATTTCGATCGAATTGGCCGGCGACATCTCGCTCGGGTTGATGATGCCGACCTGCGGTACATACAGTGCGCCGGCGATGCCGCACAGCACGGCCGACAGCGTCCACACGAAAAGCTTGTAGTGCATCGTGTCGTAGCCGCAAAACATCACGCGTGTCTCGGCGTCGCGGATCGCCGCGAGCACGCGGCCGAATTTCGACGTGACGAGCCAGCGCGCGAGGAGCAGCGTGCCGAGCAGCGCGGCGCCGGTTATCGCGAGTAGCGCGACGCGCATCTGCGGAGTGGCAATCGGGATGTCGAGAATGCGGCGAAAGTCCGTGAAACCGTTGTTGCCGCCGAAGCCGGTCGCGTTGCGAAAGAACAGCAGCATCGCCGCGAAAGTCAGCGCCTGCGTGATGATGGAGAAGTACACGCCCTTGACGCGCGAGCGGAACGCGAAATAGCCGAACACATAGGCGATCAAACCCGGCACGACGATAACCAGCATCGCGCACCATAGGAACGAGTCGGAGTTGAACCACTGCCACGGGAACTCCTTCCAGTCGAGAAACACCATGAAGTCCGGCATCGGCTGGCGGTACTGGCCATCGGAACCGATCTGCCGCATCAGGTACATGCCGAACGCGTAGCCGCCGAGTGCGAAGAACAGTCCATGGCCGAGCGACAGGATGCCGGCGTAACCCCAAATCAGGTCCATCGCGACAGCGACGATCGCGAAGCACATGATCTTGCCGACCAGTGTCACCCAGTACGTTGAAACGTGAAAGCCGCTTTCAGGGCCCACCGCGAGGTTGAGCACCGGAAATGCGATGAAGATCACCGCGGCGAACGCCGCAAAAATCGCCCACCCTTTGGGACCGTAAAAGCGCCGACTAGTAAACTGATCGATCACGCTTCCACCGCGCGGCCTTTGAGTGCAAACATGCCTTGTGGGCGCTTCTGAATGAAGACGATGATGAAGATCAGCACCGCGATCTTCGCGAGCACCGCGCCCTGCCACGCTTCGAGCAGCTTGTTGGCAAAACCGAGTCCGAGCGCCGCGTAAACAGTCCCGGCAAGCTGGCCGACGCCGCCCAATACCACCACCATGAACGAGTCGACGATGTACGCCTGTCCTAGATCTGGGCCGACGTTGCCGATCTGCGAGAGCGCGCAGCCGGCCAGCCCGGCGATGCCGGAACCCAGACCGAACGCCCAAGTGTCAACGTGCGCGGTCGGCACGCCGACGCACGATGCCATCCCGCGGTTCTGTGTTACGCCGCGCACGAACAGCCCGAGGCGCGTGCGGTTCAATAAAAAATAAATCAATACCAGCACGAACGCCGCGAAGCCGATGATGACGATGCGGCTCCATGGCAGCACCACACCAGTCATCAATTCGAAGCCGCCCGACATGAACGCCGGGTTCTCGACCTGCACGTTCTGCGCACCGAAAATCGTTCGCACCGCCTGTATCAGGATCAGGCTGATGCCCCAGGTGGCGAGCAAAGTTTCCAGCGGGCGCCCGTACAACCAGCGGACCACCGTGCGCTCGAGAATCATGCCGACTATCGCAGACACTGCAAACGCCACGGGAATCGCTGCCAGCAGGTACCAGTCGAAGAATGCCGTCTTGCGAAACAGCCCCTGCACCACGTACGTCGCGTACGCACCGATCATGATCAGTTCGCCATGCGCCATGTTGATCACGCCCATCAGCCCGTAGGTGATCGCTAGGCCCAGGGCTGCAAGCAGCAGGATCGAACCGAGGCTGATGCTGGTGAATACGATGCCCAGGCGCTCGCCCCATGCCAGGCCGCTTTCGATTTCGCGCAGGCTGCGTTGCGCTTCGGCGCGCAGCTCGTTGTCTTTTTCGGATCCAATGAATGACAACAGCATGCTTTTGGTGCTGGCATTCTTCGAGCTGGCAAGCTTCCTTACCGCGGCTAGCCGCACGTTGCGATCTTCGGCACGCAGCTCGAGCGCCGCTGCAATCTGCTCCAGCAGCGGCTTGACAGTGGGATCGCTTTCCTTATTGAGTGCCAAGCGCACCATTGGCAACATCGCTGGCTCAATTTCTCCTGCGAGCTCCTTTGCGGCGGCAAGTCGAACCTCGCGCTGGGGGGACACCAGCTTCAGCGCCGCCAGCGCGGCGCCAAGCTCTCGCCGCAGGCGATTGTTGACGGTGATGTCCTCCTTGTCGGCCGGGATGGTTGCCAGCTTCTCGCCGGTCACGGCGTCGGTCGCGCTATCGCTTCTGACGATCAGCACGCGCTTGCCGGCCGTGTACAGCTCGCCAGCGGCCAGCGCCTGCAAGATGGCGGTGGAGCTTTCGTTGCTTGCGGCCACCAGTTTTGCGATTGCTTCGACCTGCTCGTCGCTTTCGCCGAACGCGAGCCTCTCGACCGTGCTGGCTTCCTGGGCGCATGCGCCGAAAGCCAGCCAGCAAAGAATCAATGTAAGCAGAGTTCTCATGTGAAAGGGGCCGCCGAAGCGGCCCCCTGCTGTGCCTTCAGACTTACTTCGCTAAGTTACTTCGTGATGATCGTCTTGCCGTCGGGAACTTCGGGTTTCTTGTCGTTGCCCGCAATAAACGGACTCCAGGGCTGCGCTCTGACCGGGCCCTTCGTTTTCCAGACGACGTTGAATTGACCGTCGCCTTTCACTTCGCCGATGAATACCGCTTTGTGCAGATGGTGATTCTTTTCGTCCATCTTCGAAACGATGCCCGACGGTGCGGTGAAGGTCTGACCCGCCATCGCGGAGATGACCTTGTCGGTGTCGAAGGTCTTGGCCTTCTCGACCGCCTGCTTCCACATGTAGATCCCGATGTAGGTAGCTTCCATCGGATCGTTGGTCAACGGCTTGTCGGCGCCCGGCAGCTTCTTCGCCTTTGCGTAAGCAGCCCACTTGCTCTTGAAGTCGTCGTTGGCCGGCGCCTTGATCGACATGAAGTAGTTCCACGCAGCCAGATGACCCACTAGCGGTTTGGTGTCGACACCGCGCAGTTCCTCTTCGCCGACCGAGAATGCAACCACCGGCACGTCGGTCGCCTTCAGGCCCTGGTTGCCGAGCTCTTTATAGAACGGCACGTTCGAGTCCCCATTGATGGTTGAGACGACGGCGGTCTTGCCGCCGGCGGCAAACTTCTTGATGTCGGCAACTATCGTCTGATAGTCGCTATGACCAAACGGCGTGTACTTCTCGTCGATGTCCTTGTCCTCAACACCTTTCGATTTCAAAAACGCGCGCAGGATCTTGTTGGTCGTGCGCGGATAGACGTAGTCGGTGCCGAGCAGTACCCAGCGCTTGGCGCCGCCGCCCTCTTTGCTCATCAGATACTCGACCGCAGGAATCGCCTGTTGGTTAGGCGCGGCGCCGGTATAGAACACGTTCTTCGACAGCTCCTCGCCTTCGTACTGCACGGGATAGAAAAGCAAGCTGTTCAGCTCTTCGAACACCGGCAGCACCGATTTGCGCGACACCGAGGTCCAGCAGCCGAATACCGCGGCCACTTTGTCCTGGGTGATCAGCTGGCGTGCCTTTTCGGCAAACAGGGGCCAGTTGGACGCGGGGTCGACAACGACGGGCTCGATCTTCATCCCCATCACGCCGCCCTTGGCGTTGATCTCCTCGAACGTCATCAGTGCGACGTCTTTCAACACGGTTTCCGAGATAGCCATGGTCCCGGACAACGAATGCAGCACCCCCACTTTGACTGTCTTTTGCTGCGCAAATGCGCTGTGCGTGACAGCGGTCGCTGCAAACGCAGCACCCAGCGCGAGCGCGGTCAGCGCCCCCCGTCTTTTGAACATGATTTCCTTCCCCCGTCAGTTGCGTTTCAGACGCCGATGCTCGGCGCTCTGAGCTAGACGCTGCGCAAGACCTATGCCAAACGGTAAGTCTTTGAAATTATTGGGTCCAACGAGGATGTGGTGCATCGGCCGCCCTGCCGTGGTGCTGCTTGCGCGGTGCATGCACCGCGATCGAGCGCACGGCGGTGCGCAATCAGATGGCCAGCGCCAGCCCATCGCGACAAGTCACGCGAAGACCAGAGCTCCGTGCCGTTACTTTGCGGGGGTCTTTACCATTGCCGCCTTGGCGGCGCGCTGTCTCTCGCGCTTGATGGCGGCTTCGTCGATCTCGTCGTAGTCCTTGTCGGCGCAGCGCTCAACCCAATTTTGTCGCTCCTTGTTCAGCGTAGCGCCCTGCTCCTTGAAACCCGGTAGCCGTGCGTTGTACGCTTCGCCGACCTGATTGCGGCAATCTTCGTCGTCGGTCAACGCCTGTTTGGCAACCGCATCCGCCGGGTCGAGCCCGGCACGCTTGCGTTCCAGCTCGGCGTCCATGCGTTTGACTTCAGCGCGTTGCTGATCGAGCGAGGTTTCCTCCTTCAGCACGCTTGCGCGCATCGCCAGCACGCGCTCCTGCTGGTCCATGCACGAACGCAACTGATCGCGCGTCATCGGCTTGGGCTTGCCCTTGCTTTGTTTCGCCGGCGCCTTTTTCGGTGTTTCATCGGCCGCGTAGGCAGCGAGCGGTAGCCAGGTGGTCGCCAGCAAGCCGGCAGCGGCCAGCACGGCGCCGAAGCGGCGGCCGTGGGAGAAGGTTTTCATTCGGATCTCCATCAGATGCTCGCAGTTTATTGAATTGCCGGCACGACCTGGGCCGCTGGTTTGACGCCGGCAAAGCCCGGGGTTACCTTGCTTCGGTAGGCCAGACCGAGGGGGTATCAATGAAGCTAGCCACCCAGCAACGCGAGCAGTTTGAGCGCGACGGTTATCTGTTTTTTCCAGGACTGTTTTCGCGCGCCGAAACCGATTTGCTGATCGACGCGGTGCCTGCACTATATGCACGGCGTGATGTCTGCAACGTACGCGAGAAAGACTCCGACTCGGTGCGTACGAACTTCGCCGCGCACCTGTACAGCGCGCCGTTTGCGACGCTTGCGCGCCATCCTCGAATGGTCGATCCGGTGCGCGACCTGTTCGACGAAGACGTGTACATGCACCAGTTCAAGATCAACGGCAAGATGGCGTTCGAGGGCGACGTGTGGCAGTGGCATCAGGATTACGGCACCTGGCTCAACGATGACCTGATGCCGACCGAGCGCGCGATGAACGTCGCAATTTTCTTGGACGACGTCAACGAATACAACGGGCCGTTGATGTTCATTCCCGGCAGCCACAAGCGAGGCGTGGTGGACGCAAAACACGATGTTTCCACCACCAGTTACCCGTTATGGACGATCGACAACGATCTGGTGCGGCAGCTGGTGCAGCGTGCCGGTGGCAAGAACGGCGGCATCGTCGCTCCGAAGGGTCCAGCGGGCTCGATGATCCTGTTTCATTCGTGCCTGGTGCATGCATCGAGCAGCAACCTTTCGCCTTGGGATCGAGTGAGCGTGTACCTGAGCCTTTGCACGGTGAGCAATCATATTCGCCGCTTTAAGCGACCAGAGTACATCGCGCACCGCGACTTCAGCGCCATTCAGACGCTGCCCGATGATTGCTTGCTCGCCGACTACGATGTCGACTTGCCTTGGAAAAACGGCATGCCACAGAGCGCGTTGCACACGTCAATCGATGAGATTAAGCGAGCCGCCTGACCTTCGATCAAAGATGTCGAACTTCAGTGGGCGTTGACCGGTAGTTGTCGTGACGTCCGTCGACGTACGTGATCGGCGCGCCGATTAGTTCTTCGGGTGTCGCGTTATCGAGGCAAGCGATTTTTACGGCGTAAAACTTGCCTCCGAGATTCTTGTCCTCGCCCCACTCGAACGAGCTGACGCCGCAGTGCTTGCAGAACAAATGGTGCGCGGTCTTTTTCCCGTATTGATAATCAGAAAGTTCAGACTCACCCGCAAGCAGCCGAAATGCAGCCGGTTTTACAACGGCGAGCCAGCTGCGGGATTTCGCGCAGCTCGAACAGTTGCATTTGAAGGTGCCCTCGCTCAGATCGAGGCCGACTTCGTAGCGCACCGCGCGGCAGTGACAACTTCCGGTGTAGAGTTTTTTCATCTCTGATCTAAGTTGCCGCACGTCTGCGTGACGGTTACGGCTTCAGGGCCCGATACAAAAACGGCAGGCTGACGTCCATCCGATAATCGACGTCGGAATGGTCGTCGTCGAATTCTTCGTAACGGTGCGCGATGCCTGCGGCGCTCAGGCGCCGCGCGAGTGTGCGAGTCCCATAGTGGATATGAAACTGGTCGCGCCAGCCGCAATCGATGTAGATACCGGCCAGCGACTTCAAGTTGCGCGCGTAGCGGTCGACCAGATGAATCGGATCATGCGCAAGCCAGCGCTGCCAGCGACGTTCGATGCGCTCGCCGGTCTCGAGATTGCATGGCAACCGAAATCCAAGCGCCGTCGCGGGGTCGGGGTCATAACTGGCGGCCATGCAAAGGTTCATGATGCAATGGCCTTCTGCCATGGACAGTTTTTCCTTGCCCCATACATGCTTAAGGAAGCGCTTCACGCGGCCGTCGTCGATGCCTTCGTCGAGTCCGCCCGCCGCCGCCTCCTTCGCCGCGTCGTAACGTCCGGGCCCGCGTTTCTTCGCACGGTGCTTACCGAGCTCGTTCAGTGTGTTCGGCCAGTCGTGCCAATAGACGAAATCGAAATACGAATCGCCCGAATGGTCGGCGACCGCACCCCAGTGCGACGCATACTTCATCCCGTGCACGATGGCGCCGTAACCGCCGGATGATTTGCCGAAGCAGCCGCGATGCTCGCGCGAGGCGAGCGTGCGGAACTCGCGGTCGACGAACGGCACGATCTCCTTCAGTAGATAGTCCGCGTACGGACCGACCGCAGATGAGTTGATGTACTGGTTGCCGCCGAGGGCGGTGAAGCAATCGGGCATCACGACGATCGCTGGCCCCATTTTGTCTGCGTGAATGAGGCGCGCAACACGCTCGGGCACGTTGTACGAGAAGGCCTTCCATCCCGCATGCGAAAGACCCGACCCGGTAAACCCCACCATGTCGTAGAGCACCGGAAAGCGTGAGTGGCTTACTTTGTTGCGGCCAATACCTGCCGCCTGGTCGTATTCGGAGGGCAGCCAAACCGCAAGCTTGCGGACGTGCGGATCGCCCCAGGGGTTGGCGCGCAACACGCGCGAATGGTGTTCCAGAAACACCACCGTACCGGCCGGTGCTTTCGAGCGCTTGATCGCCATTGCGCGATCTCCCTAAGATGCCAGATCGGTACATTTTCACCCAACCAGGAGACCCGCAAAATGGCAAACCCGTTCGTTCACGTCGAACTCGCGACGACCGACGTCAACAAAGCCAAGGAGTTTTACGGCAAGCTTTTCGACTGGAAGATGGAAGACATGCCGAACTCGCGTACAGGCATATACACGATGATCAGCGTCGGCGAAGGCACCGGCGGCGGCATGATGAAACAGATGATGCCGGGCGCACCCTCGATGTGGACGGCCTATGTGCTCGTCGACGATGTCGAGGCGGCAACGCGGAAAGCGAAGTCGCTCGGTGCCCAGGTGATGCTCGAGAAGACCGAAGTGGAAGGCATGGGATGGTTTTCCTTCATTACCGACCCGACTGGCGCGCTGCTGGCGTTGTGGCAGACCAAGAAGGGTTGAGTCGCCCTTCTGCGTGCCTGGCCGCATGTGTGCATACTGCGGATGTACGCACCTTAGAGATTGACATGGACGCGATAAAACTTTTGATCGATCAGCACCGTAAGCTCGAGAGCCAGATGAAAACAGCTCTCGAGACGCAACAGCCGAAGCCGCGCGCCGCAGCCCTGGTGCGGGTCGGCGACGACTTGACCAAACACCTGACCTCGGAAGAAGAAGTTTTCTACCCGGCCGTCAAGGCCAAGCGCACAGAAGACATCCTGCTCGAATCGCTGGAGGAGCACCTGTCGCTGAAGCGGTTGCTCGCCGATTTGCTGACGCTCGACCCTGGCGCAGAAACCTGGGAGCCCAAGTTCAAGGTGCTGAAGGAGCAGAGCGAGCATCACCACAAGGAAGAGGAAGAAAATTTGTTTCCTAAGGTGCGCCGGGCATTCGATTCGGCCGAGCTCGAAGCGTTAGGCCAGCAAATGCTCGCGCTACAGCAAAAACTGCAGCGCGAAGGTGATCCACGCGAGGCAGTGGTGGAGCAAACCGACGAAGCGGCGCCGCTGAAATAAGCCCGCGCTCGCCGCCGCTACCAGTCGAGCGCCATCAATACGCGCGTCATGTTCTTGCCGCACCAGGTCGGCACTTCGTCGCGCGCAACCCAGCGATAGGCGTCGACTTCGGGAATCTGACGCGTGTCGTTGCGCAGCGTGTAGTGAGTCGAGCAGCGGCAAGCGTGGATTTCGAGCGCGGGCTGCGGAGGATCGAGCAGAAAAAGGTGCAAATCCTTGCGCGGCAGGTATCTGTGTACGCCAGCATCGGTGACCTGGCTCGGAATGAGAGCGATGCCGGCTTCTTCCTGCAATTCGCGCAGCGCGGCCGCCACGCTGGTTTCACCGTTATCGCGCACGCCCTTCGGAATATCCCAGTAGTTGCGGCCGGTAGCGTGGCACAGCAGCAATTCGCCCGGCGAACGGCGCACGATCACACCGCAGCTGATTAGCTTCGGCATGCGCTTCGGATCGGGGATACTCTTTGCACCACTGTATTTTCAACTGATCGGCTGCATATGCATATTCATCATCTTCCCCGGCGTCGGCGTATTGCTGCGCGTACCGCGCTCGATTCGACGCTGAAGCTCGCCGGTGCACTGGCGACGACGTGGGCCGCGTTGCAGGCGTTCCGCCTGCTTCATGCAAAGCATCACCGCCTCGCTACCGCTGCGTTCTCGCATGCCGACGATTCCGCGGTGCGGCGCTTCCTGGTTGTCGGTGACAGTACGGGCATCGGGATCGGTAGCGCCGATTCGCGCTCGACAGTTGCCGGTCGCCTCGGTGCGGCTTTTCCCGGCACGGTCATCGTCAACCATGCGCGCGACGGTGCGCGCTCGGAACACATAGCGGCACAGATCGAAGCGAGCGAAGGTCACTACGATCTGATATTGATCTTCGTCGGCGGTAACGACGCGATTCGATTTTCGCCGTACCACGCGGTGTCGCAGGCCGCCGAGCACACGCTTGATGCTGCCAGTTCGCGCAGCGAACACGTTGCCGTCGTGCCGCCGGCTGATTTGGGGACGGCGCCGATCTGGCTGTGGCCACTCGACGTTCTCTTTTCAAGGCGCGCAGAAACAGTGCGGCGTGCCTGGCAATACGCAACACGAGAGCGCACCGACGTGCACTTGGTGGATCTGCGGATGCGGCGCGATCGTGATCCGTTCCGTCTGGCGCCGCGCCGTTACTACTCGCCCGACGGCATTCACCCCAGTGCGGACGGCTACGCACTATGGTTCGCGCAGATCACGCGACAGGTGCCACTGTTCGCGCAGCTCGGGCAGCTTGAAATCGCCCACTGACATGCACAAGAGCAAGCTCGTCACCGCCGTCATCGACTGTCAGACCGATGATTTGACGGAAGCCGTTAGATTTTGGAGCGCTGCTCTGGGACGAGCGGCCGAGCCCTCCGACGATCCGGCGACCGCGAAGTACGTGCTACTCGGCAGCGGCGACGAGCGGCTGATCATGCTGGTGCAGAAAGTGCCGCATGCGAGCCGGGTTCATCTCGATATCGAAAGCGATGACATCGAGGCCGAGGTTGCCCGTCTCGAGGCGCTCGGCGCGGCACGCATTGAAAAGATAAATACCTGGTGGGTGATGCAGGCGCCGACCGGACACCGTTTCTGCGTTGTACGGCCGCAGCGGAAGGGGAAAATGCCGGACGACGCGAACGAATGGAGTTAGCCTCCGGAATCGAACTCTTCGGAAGCTGATTGCACGGTTACGTTGCGGCCCACCAGCCAAATCTTGTTGCTTCCAGCGCCGGAGTAGTGACATAGTCGGCGCTTCCTTTTGAAGGCGTCGGCAACGGCATGTCGTTATTCGGTGCAGAAAAACGCTCCGGCGTCTTCTCTCTTCTGCGCCGTGCATTTGCGAACGAAGGGGAAGCGGACCCTGGCGGCAATCCCGAAACCTTGCTCGCCGCAATTGTTTCCTCGTCCGATGATGCAATCATCAGCAAGACGCTCAATGGCGTCATCACTTCCTGGAATGCGAGCGCAGAGCGCTTGTTCGGCTACTCGGCCGCCGAGGCCATCGGCCAATCGATGACTTTGATCATCCCGAGCGAGCGCCGCGCGGAGGAGGAGGAAATCCTGCGGCGGATTCGCCTTGGCGAACGAGTCGAGCATTTTGAGACGGTGCGCGTCGCGAAGGATGGTCGGACGCTGGATGTTTCTCTGACGATCTCGCCGGTGCGTAATCGGCACGGCCGGGTGATCGGTGCCTCGAAGGTGGGGCGCGATATTTCGATGCAGAAGCGAGTCGCGGCGGAGGCACGTGCTGCACAGGACCTGTTGCGATTAATTGTCGATAACGTTCCCGCGCTTATTTCATACATAGACCGCGATTACAGATACCAGTTAAACAATCGTGCGTATGAGAAGTGGTTCGGTCAGGCATTGGAGGATCTAGTGGGCAAGCGTGTCGACGACGTCTTGGGACGGGCAGCGTTCGAGCAGGTGAAGCCGCGCATGGACGCGGCGCTTGCCGGACAACTCGTGTCCTATGACGATCAAATTTCGTTACGAAACGCAGGAACCCGCTGGATCAACGCGAGTTACGTTCCACACCTCGCCGGGGACGGTAATGTCCAAGGCTTCGCCGTTCTGGTGCATGACATCACTGAAAGGCAACAGGCCGAGGATGTGCAGCGGTTTCTTGTAATGGTGCATGACGCGACGCGCGGCTTGCGCGACCCAAGCCAGGTAATGCTGCAAATTGTTACCTTGGTTGGCGCACGCTTCGGCGTGATCCGATGCGCGTATGGAGAAGTTGACGACGCGGGAGAGCATCTGCTGATAACACGCGGCTACACCGATGGCGTTCCTACGGTCGCAGGGGCGTACCGGCTTGAAAGGTTCGGCAAGCTTTTGGTCGAAGAACTGAAAGCGGGGCGTGCAGCGGTGATCCCGGACGTAACCTCCGACGTTCGCACCAGAGATCCGGATTCGTTGCCGGTATATGAGGCAATGCAGATCCGCTCGATGATCTGCGCGCCGATCGTCAAGGGAGGGCGGTTGGTCGCTTTGCTGGTGATGGCAGACCGCGTACCTCGCGAATGGCTGTCCGGCGACGCACGGGTATTGCAGCAGGTCGCGGAACGGACTTTTTTTGCGGTCGAGAGCGCTCGCACGAATGCCTCGCTGATGGAGAGTCGCGATGAGCTGCAGCGACTGAATGCTGAATTGTCTGAGGCCGATCGTCGGAAAGACGAATTCCTGGCCGTGCTTGCCCATGAACTGCGCAACCCGCTTGCACCCATCCGTAACGCGGTGCATTACTTGCGCTTAAAGGCGGCGCCCGATCCCGCACTCGGGAACGCGCGCGACATCATCGATCGTCAGGTCAGGCATTTGGTGCGGCTGGTTGACGATCTGCTCGACGTTTCGCGTATCAGCAGCGGCAAGATCAGCTTGCAGAAAGAGCGGGTCAGCCTCGCGCTGATCGTTACCAACGCCGTTGAATCATCGCGTCCTTTGATTGAGGCGGACAACCATCACCTTACAGTGACGCTGCCGACAGAGGCTGTCTATCTGGACGCCGACCTGACGCGCCTTGCGCAAGTGCTGCAGAACCTGCTGAACAACGCGGCCAAATACACGCCTCCCGGAGGCAATATTGGACTGCACGCGGAACTGGATGGACACTTCGTCGCGATTCGGGTAGCCGACACGGGCATAGGCATTCCGCACGACATGCTGTCACGCGTGTTCGATCTGTTTACGCAGGTCGATCGGTCAATCGAGCGTTCGACCGGTGGTCTCGGCATCGGATTGACGCTGGTGCATCGGCTGGTTGAGTTGCACGGCGGCACGGTCGAGGCGCGCAGCGAAGGACCTAATAAAGGCAGCGAGTTTTTGGTGCGTCTGCCGGCCTTCGTGGAATCGAACGTGGATGTGGCGGCTTATGAACAGCGCGGTTTGCAAGCGGCGGGGCGGCTTCGCATTGTGGTCGTAGACGACAATATCGACTCCGCGGATACGCTCACTGAGATGCTGGTTGCGTCAGGACATGACGTCAACACCGCGTACGACGGCACGCAAGCGATCAGCACCGTTGCCTCACATCGGCCCGACATCGTGTTGCTTGACATCGGCTTACCTGGGATGAATGGCTACGATGTCGCCCGCAAGATCAGAGCGAATGACCGGCAACGTCATGTCGTGCTCGTCGCTGTCACCGGTTGGGGACAGGACGAAGACCGCCGCCGCTCGCAGGAGGCAGGTTTCGATCACCATTTGGTGAAGCCCGTGGACCCGGCGTCGCTGGATCGGATTTTCGCGTCGCTAACGCTGCAATGACCGGTGACGCACGATGAAATCGTGCGCAACTACAAAATCCGGTTGAACCACCACATCGACAGCAACGCCGCGGCGAGCGCGAGCGACGCTCCGATCGCGGCAAAGATCGCAGTAACCTCGGTCGGTTGTTGCCGCTCGAACGATAGCTTGGTGGCGAGCACCTGATAGATTTTCTTCAGCTGCGCAGCGTCGGCGGCGCGAAAATATTCGGCATTCGTCACGTCGGCGATCTTCTTCAACGCTTCTTCGTCAAGGCGCACGCGCATGTTCCAGCCTTCGGCGCTTACCGTCGTACCCTCGGTGGTGCCGATGCCGACGGTGTAGATGCGCACACCGTAATCGCTGGCGATTTCGGCCGCCTTCAGCGGATCAGGACCGACGTTGCTTTGCCCGTCAGATAGCAGCACGATCGCAACCTGCTTGTTGTCGCCCTTCGCTTCGCGCGCCGGCAGCTCGTCGGTGCGTCGAATTTTCTTTTCCCCGGGGCGTGGGTTGATGAACTCTTCGACGTTGATATGGGCCGTAGGGAGCGCGGCGTCGAGCGCGATGATCAGACCGCTGCCCAGCGCGGTGCCGCGCTGCGTCTCGAGCCGGTCGATCGCAGCGACGAGGTCCTCACGATTGTTGGTCGGCGATTGCACGACGGCGGCCGAGGCCGCGACCGCGACGACCCCGATGCGCACGTTGCGCGGCTGCGCCTCGATGAACGTCTTGGCTGCTTCGCGCGCAGCGCTCAGGCGATTGGGCTTGACATCGGTCGCGCGCATGCTGTTGGACATATCGAGCGCGAGCACGATCGCGTCGAGCCGCGCCGGCAAAGTCAACGCCGCCTGCGGCCGCGCGATCGCGAGGATCAGCGCCGTCAATCCGAGCGTCCATAGAAGCAGCGGCAGCATGCGGCGCATACGGCGCGCGCCATTGGCCATCGGGCCACCGATCGTCTCGAGGCTCGCATACTGAAGCGAGGATTTGCTGCGGCGCGCAGCGAGGGCCCAGTAGAGCGCGGCGGCGAGCGGAACCGCGATCAGCAGCCACAGCATGCTCGGCCACAGGAATGTCAGCGATCCGGTGTCAAGCATAGTTATACGACGCGCTTGTGCGAAAACGTCGCTGTTGCACCCGAGGCAAGCTGGCTGCGCCGCTTGCGCAACTGCGTGAATCGCAGCAGCGCCGAGTCAAGCGGCTCGTCGGTCGTCAGTTCGAGGCAGTCAACGCCGGCTTCGGCGAGTCCGGTGCGCAGCGCTTGTTCGCGCAACTTGGCGGCGTCGGCAAAACGTTTGCGAAAACGGCGGTCGTGCGTATCGACGAAAATCTGCTCACCGGTTTCGGCATCCTGCATCACGACCAGCCCGAGGTTTGGCAATTCGAGCTCCATCGGATCGTACAAACGCACTGCGACCACCTCGTGGCGCCGCGCGAGCAGCGCGAGTTGCCGGCCCCAACCCGGCTTGCTGATGAAGTCGGAGACAACAAACACAACGGAGCGGCGCTTGATCATCGGGTGGGCCGATGCGAGCAGTTCGGAAAGATCGGTTTCCTTGCCGGCCGGCGCGGTCTCCATGTTTTGCATGCGGTCGAGCAAATGCAGCACGTGGCGCCGGCCGTTGCGCGCCGGAATCATTTCGTTTTGCCGATGCGTATGCAGGATGGCGCCGACCCGATTGCCGTAGCGCGTGAACAGTCGTGCAAGCACCGCGACAAGCTCGGCCGACAATTCTCGCTTGCGCACCTTACGCGAACCGAAATCGACCGAGCCCGACAGATCCAGGATGAACCAGGCCGCGACTTCGCGATCCTCCTGAAACTCGCGCACATGCGGCGTTTGTAAGCGCGCCGTGACGTTCCAATCGATGTAACGCACGTCGTCGTGCAACTGATATTCGCGCAGGTCCGCCAGGTCGAGGCCGAACCCGCGGAACAGCGTTCGATAATCTCCCTGCAGCAGGCCGTCGAGGCGCCGCAGTACAGTGAACTCCAGTCTGCGCAGCAGCAGCTCCGAGTCCGGCCGCGCGACCGGTTCGTTGGCTGCGGGTGTATCGGCTGGCGGCTTACGAAGCCGCGGCAACCCGAACATGCGCCTCCAGCGGTTTGTCCGGCGCGGGAATCGCCTGCAGCACGCGCATCACGATCTGGTCGGCCGTCAGGCCGTCGGAGAGCGCTTCGTAGCTCAGTACCAGTCGGTGGCGCAGCACGTCGGGTACCAGGTCGATCACGTCCTCGGGCAAAACATAGTTGCGCGCTCGCAGGAAAGCCAATGCGCGCGCGCCTTCGATCATGTTGATCGTCGCACGCGGGCTCGCGCCGAACGTGATGTAGCGCGCCATCTCTTTCAAGCCATAGCGGTCCGGCCGGCGCGTGGCTGAAACCAGCTTGACTGCGTACTGCATCAGGCCGGGGTCGACATAAATCCGCCGGCACTCGGCTTGCAGTTCCATTAATTGCGCGGTGCTGCATACCGCGCTGACAGTGGTCGCGGCGCCGGTCACGCGTTCGACGATGACGAACTCTTCCTCTTCGCTCGGATAACCGACCAGCACCTTCATCATGAAGCGATCGACCTGCGCCTCGGGCAGCGGATACGTGCCTTCGGTTTCAATCGGATTCTGCGTCGCCATCACGAGGAACGGCTCGGGCACTCGGTGCGATTCCCCGGCGATCGTCACCTGCCGCTCCTGCATCACTTCGAGCAGCGCACTCTGCACTTTGGCGGGCGCGCGGTTGATCTCATCGGCCAGCAGCAGGTTGGTGAACACCGGCCCCAGCACCGTCGAAAACTCGCCCGACCGCTGGTTGTACATGCGCGTGCCGATCAGATCGGCCGGTAGCAGGTCGGGCGTGAACTGAATGCGCTTGAACGAACCGCGGATTGTCTTCGCCAGTGTGTTCACGGTCAGCGTTTTTGCCAACCCCGGCACGCCCTCGACCAGCAGGTGCCCCTGCGCGAGGATCGCTACCAGCACGCGCTCGAGAAAGTGATCCTGCCCGACGACGATGCGCTTGACTTCGTACAACACGCTCTGCATCAGCGCGCCGGCATTGCGGCTCGAATAATCTTCCACGTCTCGTTCCTATTAGAAAGGAGGGATGCCGACTGCGCCGCCCGCCGACTCGATGGTCGCGGCGAAGCCGATGCCGGCGAAGGTCGGCCCGGTCGGATTAAGAATGGCGGTCACGATGCCGATCACCTCCCCGCTCATCGTCACCAGCGGGCCACCCGAGTTGCCTGGGTTGGCCGCAGCGTCAAACTGGATCAGCCCGGTCAGCATCCGTTTGCCTTCGCGCGATCGAAACTCGCGGTCGAGCCCGGAAATGACGCCGGCGCTGGTCGACGGGCCGATACCGAATGGAAATCCGACGGCGACGACCTCATCACCGTGCTGCAGATGCGCGGTCGACCCCAGCGTGGCAGCCTGTAGGTCATCGGGCAGCTTCTTGGCGCGAATCACGGCCAGATCGTTCTCGGGATACGCGCGGATGACTTCGACCTCGGACTCGGTGCCGTCGAAGAACGTAACCGACATGCGCTTGGCGCCGGTGACAACATGCAGATTTGTCAGAATCGTGCCGTTGTCGACGATGACGACGCCCGACCCGACGCCGTTCATCCGCTCGCCCGCGCCCGGCTCGTCGTCTTCGTCGTAGCCGCGTACGCGCACGACCGAAGGCATCACTGCCGCCGCGGCGCGCGCTGCACGCGAGGGTAGGGTCTTGTTTTCAAGCGTGTGCAGCACCGCGGCGTCGATGTCGTCCTGCGCCAGTTCGCGCGGCACCGGTTGCATCCTGTCGTGCGCCACCAGCAGTGCGAAGGCGAACAGCATTCCGCCCAACACCAGCAATAGCCGGTCATGACGCTGGGCGAATCCACGCAGACTCCCGCGCGGCACCGGCACAGCGGGCGCCGCGGATGCTGGGCCGGGCCCCTGCAGCGCAGCAGCCGGAGGCTCGGTGCGGGCCGGCTTCGCAGCGCTATAAAGCGCGGGACGTTTCATCGCGAAAAAATAGCACGGACGAGTGATAGAGTGATCGAATGCTCGTGGACAGGAACGGCGCCGGTATTCGCCCTGTCATATGAGCACACTTTCGGGAAAATGGTTCGCGCCCGAAGTTGCATTGCCGTCGCGCTAATGGCTAATAGGGCGCAAACTGGACTAACGATGCGGTTCTTGTGGCCGGACATGCTCTGGCTGTTGCTGGCGATCCCGCTGCTCGTCGCGGCGTACATCGCCATTTTGCGCCGGCGCAAGCGTTCGGCGCTGCGGTACTCGAGCCTGCTATTGGTGCGCGAGGCGGTGCGCGGCCAGCGTTTCCGTCGTCACGTGCCGCCTGCACTGCTTTTGATTGCACTGGCGGCTGCGATGGTGTCGATCGCGCGGCCGACCGCGTCGGTTGTGCTGCCGTCGCAGTACATGACGATTGCGCTGGCAATGGACGTGTCGCGCAGCATGCAGGCGACCGACGTCGAGCCGACGCGGATCAGCGCGGCACAGGTCGCGGCCAGGGCGTTCATCGAGGACCTGCCGCGCAACGTTCGCCTCGGCATCGTGTCGTTTGCCGGCACCGCCAACGTGGTACAGACGCCGACCGACAACAAGCAGGACATGCTCGACGCGATCGACCGCTTTCAACTGCAGCGCGCCACTGCGACCGGCAGTGGCTTGATCCTCGCGCTGTCGATGCTGTTCCCCGAGGAGGGTATCGACATCGAATCAGTGATCGCCAATCAGGCGCGTGCGCGCGGATACCCCGGCGGTGCGGTCCCGATCGACGCGCCGCGCAGGTCCGAGCCGAAAAAAGTGGCGCAGCCGGTGGCACCCGGTTCGTACGCGTCGGGCGTGATCATCCTGTTGAGTGATGGCCGCCGTACTGCCGGGCCCGACCCGATCGACGTCGCAAAAATGGCGGCCGACCGCGGCGTTCGCGTCTATACGGTCGGCTTTGGCACCATCGAAGGCACGACGATCAGCATGGACAACTATTCGTTCTATGTGCGGCTCGACGAAGAAACGCTCAAGGCGGTTGCGAAACTGACCGGCGGCGAATACTTTCACGCGGGCACCGGGGCCGATCTGCGCAAGGTTTACGCAAATCTAAGCACCAAGCTTTCGATGGAGCGCAAGGAGACCGAAATCAGCGCACTGTTCAGCGCGCTGGCGGCACTGTTCGCGCTGATGGCGGTGATGCTGTCGGTGCTTTGGTTTCACCGCGGGGCGCGGCCGGCAATCTAGCTTGGCGATAGTCCGCCGGCGCGCACGCCGAGCAGCCGGATGCGCTTGGTCAGGTCGATGCGCTTCAGGCACTCGCCCGCCGCACGCCGGATCTGTTCGGGATCGTCGATCGGTAGCGGCAGCGTGTTCTCGCGCGTGACCGTTTTGAAGTCTTCGAAGCGCAGCTTGACGCCGATCGTGCGGCTGGCGTAGTGCTTGCGCTGCAGGTCATCGCTCAGCTCTGAGCACAGTTCCGTGAAGATGCGAGTCAGCTGCTTGCGGTCTCGCACCGCGTGCAGATCGCGGTCGAACGTTGTTTCGCGGCTCATCGATTTGGGTTCTGAGAATGTGACCACTGCGCGCTCGTCGCGGCCGTGCGCCGCGTCGTGCATCCACGCTGCGTTGGCCTTGCCGAAATGCTGCGCCAGCCGCGGCGGGTCGGCCTGCGCCAGCTCTCCGATTGTTGCGATGCCGAGTTGCGCCAGCTTGGCGGAAGCCTTCGGGCCGACGCCGTGCAGACGCCGCACCGGCAACGGCCATAGCCGCGGTTCGATCTCGGCCTCGGTGATGATTGCCAGACCGTCGGGCTTGTCGAGCTCAGACGCGATCTTCGCAATCAGCTTGTTCGGCGCCAGCCCGATCGAACACGACAGCCCGGTCGCGTCGCGCACCGTCCGCTTCAGTTCGCGCGCCAATTCTCGCGCCGACCACCACGTGTCCGCTTCGCGCGTTGGGTCTGCCTCGTCTTCCGCCGGCACCCGCGACGCCACCAGTTCCGATAGGTCGATGTAGATCTCATCGATGCCGCGATCTTCGGTATGCGGCGCGATCGCTTGCACGGCGGCCTTGAACAGGCGCGAGTATCTGCGGTACTCGTCAAAGTCGGTCGGCAGCAAAATGGCGTCGGGCACTTTCTGCGCCGCTTTCATCAGGCCCATCGCAGAGTTGACGCCGAATTCACGTGCCTCGTACGTTGCCGTCGTTATCACGCCGCGTCCCACATAGTCCCGTAGCCTCGCGAAGACGCGGCATGGGGCGCCGGTCGCCGGATCGTTTCCCCAAGAAGGTTGCTGGCGCGATCCGCCGCCGATCACGACCGACAAGCCGCGCAGCTCGGGGTATCGCAACAACTCGACTGACGCGTAGAACGCATCCATGTCGAGATGGGCAATGACGCGCGGGAGTCCAGACATCGTGGCAAGGGCAGGCCGCTAAAGTGTATGGCGCGCAGCCGGCGCGGCGAACTGTGAAAACCAATAACGATCGCTTGTTGATCTACGGCGCTGCATTGTTGCGCGGCTTTGCCGCGGGCGCGATCAGTGTGCTGGCGGCGGTGTACCTGGCCAAGCGTGGCTTCGACGAGGCGGCGATCGGCGTCGTATTGAGTGCCGGAATGGCCGGCGTGCTGGCGGGCACCATCTTCGGCACCTACTTCGCCGACAAAATCGGAAGGCGTCGCAGTTTGGTGATCCTGGCAGTCCTGGCCTCTGCGGGCGCCGCATTGCTGATTGCGACCGACACGTTGTGGGCGGTGGCGCTGGTGGCGTTTTTCGGCATGCTGAATACGCAAGGGTCGGATCGTGGCGCCGCGCAGGCGCTGGAGCAGGCAATTTTGCCGGCGACCGCGAGCAACGCCCAACGCACGCAAGTATTCGCGCGTTACAACGCTATTGCCGATGTCGGCGGCGCTGCCGGTGCGCTGCTCGCCGCGTTGCCCGCCTTGCTGCGGGATCGATTGCATGTCGCCGAGCTACCTGCGTACGACGCCACCGTCCTTGTGTACGCGGCGTTGACGCTGATCGTCGCTGCGCTTTACTCGCGCTTATCGGCGCAAGCGGAGAAGGCACCTTTGCCGTTGCTGGCAGATCTTGCGCACGATGCGCCGCTCGCCATTCGGCGTCAGGTGCGCAGGTTTGCCGGGTTGTCGGCACTCGATGCAGTCGGCGGCGGCTTCATCGGATCAGCGCTAATTGCCTATTTCCTGTACGCGCGATTTGGGGTCAACGAAACCGAGCTCGCTTTGCTGTTCGTCGCGGCGCGCACGATGACCGTGGCGTCGCACTTTGTTGCTGCGTGGCTTGCCGGCCGCATCGGGCTCGTCAATACGATGGTGTTCACGCATATTCCATCGAGTCTGTTGTTGCTGACGCTGCCGATTGCGCCGACATTCGGCATCGCGGCGGCGCTGTTCATAGCGCGCGAAGGCTTGTCCGAAATGGACGTGCCGACTCGGCAGTCATACCTGATGGCGATCGTGCCGCCGCACGAACGCGCTTGGGCTGCAGGTGTTTCGCAACTGGCGCGCGCCGCGGGACGCATGGTGTCCCCAGCGCTGGCCGGTGCGGCGATGCAGGCGGGTGCGCTGTGGCTGCCTCTCGCTGCGGGTGCCGCGCTAAAGATCCTCTACGACGTGCTGCTGTGGCGAGCATTCCGGCAGATCAAGCCGCCGGAAGAGCGGTAAACGTCAGCGCTTGCGGGCAAGCGTCAGGCCGTCGCCGATCGGCAGCAACGAAATATCGACGCGCGAATCATCTCGCAGCTTTACATTGAGCGCCTGCAACGCGGCGGTGTCGGCGTCTTGTGCTGCATCGACCGGATGCGCGACCCTGCCACTCCACAATGTATTGTCGATCGCAATCAATCCGCCATCGCGCAGCAGCCGCAGGCAGCGCTCGTAGTAGCCGTCGTAGTTAGCCTTGTCGGCGTCGATAAACGCAAAGTCATAGCGACCTGCTTCGCCCGCTGCGAGCCGTATGTCGAGCGTCGTCAATGCCGGTTCGAGCACCAGATCGATCTTGTCGGCGACGCCTGCGCGCTGCCAGTATGGTTTACCTACGCGCGTGTACTCGTCGCTGACGTCGCAAGCGAGCACACGCCCGCTA
>JBBQQC010000004.1:0-168747 GCA_038216465.1 Burkholderiales bacterium
GTGCGCACCTGCTGAAGAAAAATCATACCGATCCGCATTGGGAAAAAAAGCGTGGGGAAGTCGTGGTGTTCGAAAGCGCGACACTGTATGGATTGCTGGTCTATGCCCAACGCCGAGTTGCTTTTGCGCCGATCAATGCAACGTTGGCGCGCGACATATTCATTCGCGCGGCTTTGGTTGCGGGCGAATCCGAGACACGGGCGGTGTTCCTGGCGCACAACGTTCGGCTGATTCGACAAATCCGTGAGTTGGAACACAGGACGCGGCGACTCGATGTTCTGGTCGACGACGAACTGATCTTCGCGTTTTACGAGCGGTTGATTCCCGCCGACGTGACTACCGGCGCTGAATTTGAACGCTGGCGAATCGGCGCAGAGCGCGACAACCCGAAGCTGCTGTTCCTGTCGCGCGACGAGCTGATGAAACATCAGGCCGCCGGCATCACGACCGATCTGTTTCCGAAGCAACTGGAATTGCACGTCATCGGTGGTGGATTGCAACTGGCGCTCGACTATCACTTCGAGCCTGGCAGCGCGCGCGACGGAGTAACGCTGACGGTGCCGCTGATCGCGCTCAATCAGGTCGACGCCGTGCAATGCGAATGGCTGGTGCCTGGAATGCTGAAAGAAAAGGTGCACCTAATGCTGAAGTCACTGCCGCAGAAGCTGCGCCGCCACTTGGTGCCGTTGCCCGAGTATGCAGCCGCGTTTGCCGAACGCGCGGCCGGACCGGCAGCACAGTCGCTAATTGACGCATTGATCGAGGACATCCGAACCGAGCGCGGCATCGTCTGCATGCCGACCGATTTCAAACGCGAATCGCTGCCGCTGCACCTTCAGTTGAATTTCAAGGTGGTTGACGACCAAGGCCGCCAGTTGGCGATGGGGCGTAATTGGGCGCTATTGAAGTCGGAACTGAGCGGTGCCGCGCGCGCAGTGTTCCAGCGCGTCGCCGAATCGGAAACTCCGTCGGCCAAGACTGACGATCACATCACCGACTGGGATTTCAACCAACTGCCGGACCTGCTCGAACTGCCGCGTGGCAGCGGAACGCTGATCGGCTATCCGGCATTGGTCGATGACGCGACGTACTGCTCGATCGAGGTATTCGACACCCCCGATGAAGCGGACGTGCAGCATCGTGCCGGGTTGCGCCGGCTTTTTCGGCTGCAGATGAAGGATCAGATCAAGTTTCTGGAGAAAAGTCTGTCGAGTCTGCAGATGGCGCAGGTGCGCGCGTCCAGCGTGGCCTGGCTGGCGCCCGCCTTCCCGACCTACGAACAATTGCGCGAACAGGTGGTGACGGCTGCGCTTGATCGCACGTGCCTTGTCCTTCCGTTACCGACGGACCGGCGCGAGTTTCTCGAGCGCAAGGTCGATGCGCGCGGCAAGCTCAACCTGATCGCTCAGGAAATTGCACGGCTGGTGACAACGCTCATTGAACAGGCGGCAACCGTCCAGCGCAAGCTGCAAACGTTGAAAGCGTTTCCGCGTCTAGTCGCGGACGTCGAAGGGCACTTGTCGCAGCTGTGTGCGCCGAACTTCATCGTCGCAACTCCGCCGACACAACTCGCTCAGTTCCCGCGCTACCTGAAAGCGATCGAACTGCGGATGGACAAGGTCAAAGGCGATCCTGCCCGCGATGCGGCGCGGAGCGAGGAGGTCGCAGCGCTCGTCGAGCCGTGGCGGCGCGAAGTGCACGCGCGCAGGGGAGTGAGCGATCCGAAACTCGAAGAATTCCGCTGGCTGCTGGAGGAACTGCGTGTGTCGCTTTTCGCGCAGGAGCTGAAAACGCCGATGCCCGTCAGCGTCAAGCGCTTGCAAAAAGTCTGGGACGGCGTGCGCCGCTAGCGGACGCAGCGTCGCCGATTAAGTCGTGGACTTGGAGTCGCTTCGATTCGGTCCGCGCTGAATTCCGCGCTGATCGTCCGGGCCTTTTTCGATGTCGAAACTGAATTCGCGGACCAGCTGGCCGTCGATGTACACGCGCATCTTGTGGGCGCCGATCGGGTCGCCGGGCGCATAGCGCCATTCGTTTGCGATAAACCCCAGCCGCGTCGGAATGATCCGTTCGGTGACTGCGGTCTTGCGATCGGGTGAGATGCTAAAAATGCCCATCGCTTCGCCGGGACCCCAGGTAGGCGGTGCCTCCGGCAGTTCAAACTCTTCGCGCCATACGACCGTGGGCTTGCTGGTCTTGAACAGGATGTACCACCCGTAAGGAGCAGCCGGTATCGCGGGAAACTTATCGGTTTCGTACAGCAGGCGGCGACCGGCCGGATCTGCGCCGAATACGCCGAACTGCGCAGCTACCACTTGGACATCCACCGCAGGCAGTACCGCAGCCGGATTCTTGGCGATGCGTGCCGCAACAGTCGCTGGGTTCTCGGCAGTCGGGCTGAGAGGTGCGCAACCGGCGGCCAACAATGTCGCAGCCAAAACAGTCATCAACCTGGGGCCGGATGCCATTGTTTACCTCCGATAAATTACGGCCGGTGCTTGTAGGCCGTTTGATTAAAACACAGAAAAGTGTGATGCATCTGTTGGAATGGCGCACCAGCGCCTGCCGTCCTTGCGTTTTGGACCAGCAAAATGTTTGTGCGTTGCATGCTGCGCAGTTTTTAGTGATCGGGTCAATTAATATTTGCGGCAAGGAGAATGGCGAGACGATGAGAAGACACCACTTTGTCCGGTTAACCAGCGCAGCGCCGGGGAGTGGTGCATGACGGCCCCACAGAAGTGCGTGCGCATCGGGCTGGTGATCGTTGGTGACGAAATCCTTTCGGGCAAGCGCCAGGACAAGCACCTGAGTCAGACGATCCAGTTGCTTGCGGCACGCGGGCTGCAGCTCGCGTGGTCCCACTATATCGGCGATGATCGTGATGCGTTGATCGCGCTGTATCGCCGTACATTCGCCAGCGATGATGTAGTCGTCAGTTGCGGTGGCATTGGGGCGACGCCCGATGACCATACGCGCCAGGCCGCCGCCGCCGCGCTCGGCGTTCCGCTCGAGCGGCACCCGCTGGCGGCATCGTTGATTACCGAGCGCTGTGTTGAGATGGCGCGCAAGGGTTACGGTAGCGCTGACATGTCGACCGCTGAAAATCAGCAGCGATTGAAAATGGGCGATTTTCCGAGCGGGGCGGCAGTCATTCCGAATTCGTTCAATCGCATTCCGGGATTCTCACTTCAAGACCACTGGTTCGTGCCCGGGTTTCCGGTGATGGCGTGGCCGATGATCGAGTGGGTACTCGACACGCACTACGCGCGATACTTCAACAGTCACGCGCGTGTCGAGCGTTCGATGATTGTTTTCGAGGTCGCCGAATCTCTGCTGACGCCTCTGATGGAAGATGTCGAGCAAAAGTATCCTGGCGTTCACTCGTTTAGTCTGCCTTCGGTTGGCGACGGTGCAGACGGCAAGCCCGCTCGGCGCCACGTCGAGCTGGGGGTGCGCGGAGCCGAAGCGGCGATCATCGAGACTGCGTTTGGCGAACTTCGCGCAGGCGTATTGGCGCTCGGCGCCGAGGTCGACGCATGAATGCGAACGAAAAAAAAAGCCCGATCTGTTTAGATCGGGCTCGGAAAGCACCACCCAAGGAGGAGACAGAGGTGTCTGGGTTGAGCCCAGACAGTGGTGCCAAGGAGACAACCGTTACGGTGTCTTTGTACGCACCTTCCTCTGCCAACCAAACGCGAAGTTAGTCAGTTATTCCTGCTGACTTCCCGCTTTATGCACGCTTCGTGCAATCTCCGAACTGATCGCAAACTAGGCGGCCTTGCGCTTGCTCGACTTGGCCGAATCATTGGCGGCGGAAGCAGCCTTCATCGTCACCGACGTGGCGGCCGACACATTCGACTCCGCCATTTCAACGGCTTGACGCGTCGCGCGGGCGAACGTGTCGTACGCGGTATTGGCAGCGGCAACCGCACTCTTGATCATCGACACAGCGGGCTCCGATCCGGCCGGCGAGTTCTTCGAGGCGAAATCGATCAGCTGCGCGACCTGCTTATTGTTCTCGGCGATCTGCGCTTCGACGATGCGTGACACTTCGGTGCTGGCGCCATTCGCGATGCTGTATGCGTTGCGCGAGTAGCTGACCGCCTTTTCCAACGTCGGCTGCGTCATTCCGCCCGACAGCGCGAGTAGTTCCTGGACGTCGCGGACCGACATCATCGCCTGCGTGCGCTCAACCGATTCTTCCAGCGTGGCCTTGGCGGCCGCAATATTGAGTTCCATGAAGCGCTCGGCGGCATCAAACCATGTCTGGCTCAGCGCGATCGCTGCGTCCATCTGACCTTTTTGAATTTCCGTAAATTGCGCGGGGGTTGCAAACATTCGAACACTCCTCATGATGGGTTAATAAATGCCCCTCTAAACTAGGGCTAGGCACATTGCTGTTGCTGCATTGCACAAAGCGAATTTTAGGGGCTATCACGCTTAAGTCAAGCGAATTTGATGCAATGCACTAAACTCGTGCTGTGGCCCTTGTCAACCCCCGAAGATCGATGTGTCTGAGTTGACTCGGAACGGGCGGGCGCCATGGCTTTCAGCGGCTCCGCTGGTGTTTGTATTGCTTTGGAGCACGGGCTTTATCGTTGCCAAGTACGCCGCTCCGCACGCACCACCGCTGACATTTCTGGTGTACCGATTCGCCGGCGTAGTTGCCATCCTCCTGCCGATCGTCGCTGTCAGCCGGGCGCCGTGGCCGCGTGGCTGGCGGGCGTGGTGTGACGTCATCATTGTGGGTGTGCTGTTGCAGGCGACGTATCTGGCCGGCGTCTGGGCTGCGATCTCGCTCGGAATGCCGGCAGGCGTATCGGCGCTGCTGGTCGGCGCGCAGCCGCTGCTGACTGCCCTGCTGGCTTTCTCGGTGAACGAACGACCTTCGCGTGTGCAGTGGCTCGGACTAGTGATCGGCTTCGCCGGCGTCGCGCTCGTGCTGTCCGACCGCCTAACGTTGCGCGGTGTCGAGCCGCTGGCGCTCGGCGTGAACCTTCTTGCGCTTGCCGGCATCACTTTAGGAACGCTGTTTCAAAAGAAGCACGTGGCCGATGTCGATCTGCGTACCGCGAGTCTGATTCAATTTGCCGCTTCCTTTGTGGTCCTGTTGCCATTCGCCATTGGAATCGAATCGATGGTTGTCGATTACACGGTTGAATTCTGGCTGGCGCTCGCGTGGTCGGTCGTCGCGCTTTCGCTCGTCGCGATTACGCTGCTGCTCGTTATGATTCGGCGCGGGCGTGCAACCGAAGTGACAAGCCTGATGTACCTGACTCCGCCCATGACCGCGGTGATGGCGTGGCTGATGTTCGGTGAAGTCCTGGGCACGCTGGCGTGGGGCGGCGTCGTGGTCGCAATGGCAGGAGTGGCGCTGGTGATGACAGCGGGCAGGCGACAACACGGAAGTAGTTTGTGAGTGGCGATCGAGAACAGCCGCATCCGCGTACCGAGTACCGGGAACTGCAGCGGATCACGACGCGCTGGATGGACAACGACGCCTACGGGCACGTCAACAACGTCGCTTATTTGAGCTGGTTCGATAGTGTCGTCAACGACTATCTGATTCGCTGCGGAGTGCTCGACCCGCAGCGCGGCGAAACGATCGGCTTCGTGGTCGAGACCCAGTGCCGCTACTTCTCACCGTTGTCTTTCCCGCAAATCATCGAAGCCGGTCTGCGCGTGCGGCGTATCGGGACATCGAGTGTGCGTTACGAGATTGCGATTTTCGCCGAGGGCGCGGAAACGGCGAGCGCGCAGGGTCACTTCGTGCATGTCTACGTCAATCGCACCACGCGTAAGCCGGTAGCGCTTCCGGCGCCGCTGCGCGCTGCGCTGCAGAGGATCGAGATATGAACGACCCAGCGCTCAGCGATCGCGGACCAGTCGGCGATCCGGCCATCGTCGATCATGCGATCGCAACCCGCCAGTCGGTGCGCGCGTTTCTGCCAACGCCCGTTGCGCGCGAAACTGTTGAAGAGATTCTTCGGCTCGCGTCCCGCGCGCCGTCGGGCACCAACACGCAGCCGTGGCGGGCTGTTGTGTTGATGGGCGCCGCCAAGCAGCGGCTGAGCGACGCCGTGCTGGCCGTTTACAACGACCCCGAGCAGCGTCAGCAGCATTCGGAGGAGTATGCGTACTACCCCACGCGGTGGGTTGATCCGTATCTGACGCGCCGGCGCAAGATCGGGTGGGACTTGTATGGCCTGCTGAGCATCGGTCGCGAGGACAAGGCAAGAATGCACGTACAGCACGGACGCAACTATGACTTTTTCGACGCACCGGTGGGCATCATCTTCACGATCGATCGCATCCTGGAGCAGGGCAGCTGGCTAGACTTCGGCATGTTCCTGCAGAACGTTATGGTGGCAGCGCGCGCACGCGGTCTCGATACCTGTCCGCAAGCGGCCTTTACGCAATTCCATCGCGTGATCGCGCGCGAACTGGCTCTGCCCGAAAGCGAGATGGTGGTTTGCGGTATGTCGCTCGGGTACGCCGACATGTCGAAGATCGAAAACGCGCTGGTGACGGAGCGTGAGCCGGTGTCCGGTTTCGCCCGCTTTCTGGAGAAGTGATGAAGCACACGATTGCGGTAATCGCCGGCGATGGCATTGGTCGAGAAACGGTGCCCGAGGGATTGCGCGCGCTCGATGCGGCGGCGCGCCGGTTTTCGATCGAGATTGCCTTCGAGCACCACGATTTTGCGAGCTGTGACTACTATGCCAAGCACGGTGAAATGATGCCGCCCGACTGGAAATCGCGGATCGAAGGTGCCGATGCGATTTTCTTCGGCGCGTGTGGTTGGCCGGCGACCGTTCCCGATCATGTTTCGCTATGGGGGTCACTGCTGAAGTTCAGGCGCGAGTTCGATCAGTACGTCAATCTGCGGCCGTGCCGGCTGATGCCCGGCATTCGCTCGCCTCTTGTGGATCGCCACGGCAAGCCGTGGCCTCCGGAAGCGATCGACTTCGTCGTCGTGCGCGAGAACACCGAGGGCGAATACTCGTCGATCGGGGGCAGGATTTTCGAAGGCACCGAGCGCGAAGTGGTCGTGCAAGAAACCGTGATGACGCGCCACGGCGTCGATCGAGTGTTGCGCTTTGCGTTCGAGCTGGCGGGCAAACGGCCGAAGAAGCACCTGACCTCCGCCACCAAGAGCAACGGCATTTCGATCACGATGCCGTTCTGGGACGAACGTGTCGACCTGCTTTCAAAGAAACATCCGGGCGTACGGGTCGACAAGTTTCATATTGACATTCTGACCGCGCACTTCGTGCGCAACCCCGACTGGTTCGACGTGGTCGTCGCCTCAAATCTGTTTGGCGACATCCTGTCAGACCTGGGGCCGGCGTGCACCGGTACGATCGGCATCGCGCCGTCGGCCAATCTGAACCCCGATCGATCGGCTCCTTCGCTGTTCGAGCCGGTGCACGGTTCGGCGCCCGACATCGCAGGGCAGGGGATTTCGAATCCGATCGGGCAAATCTGGAGTGCGTCGATGATGCTCGACTGGCTAGGCCATGCCGACGCCGGTGCTGCCGTTTTCGCTGCCATCGAGTCGATACTGGCCGCAGGGTCAAAGCACGCTCCGCTGACACGCGATATCGGCGGAACCGCCGGGACTATCGATCTCGGTAAGGCGATCGCCGCAGCCATCTGACCGCTGGGCGCGCCGACCCGGCGGGGCGTTGGCAACAGCGCGCTCCCGGGCTAAATTATCTGACCGTCCGTGTTCGCCGTTGGGGAGTGAGAATGTGGATCGCACGCGGTTTGATATCCGATACAGGCATTACTGAGCGCGCCGTCCAGTCGGGTGTCAGACGCCTTGCGGAATCGATCATCGGTAGCGGCGGCGCGTCGCTCGAGGTCGTGCTGCCCGACGGCTCACGCATCGGGTTCGGCTTGCCCGCTCGCGTCAAGCTGGTGATTCGAGATCCGGCCATGTTGGCTCAACTGGCCAGCGCCTCGTTGGCTTCGCTGGCAGAAGCGTATGTACAGGGCCGCATCGATGTGCAGGGCGACCTGCTGGAGGCGGTGCCGTTGGCGGAGCGCATCGCCCGGGCGGCCGGGTCCAATCCGGCGCAGCGCGTCGCGCGCATGCTGATGAAACACTCTGCGCGTCAGGACCGCGGGGCCGTGGGGTATCACTACGACGTTGGGAACGAGTTCTACCGACTTTGGCTCGACCAGCGCATGATTTATTCGTGCGCCTACTTTAAGTCGGGCGCCGAATCGATCGACGAGGCGCAGCGAACGAAGCTCGACCACATCTGCCGCAAATTGCGGCTCTCGTCGGGCGAGCGATTTCTCGACGTCGGCTGTGGCTGGGGCGGGCTGGTGCTGCACGCGGCACGCCACTACGGCGTGCGCGCGGTCGGCATTACGCTTTCGCGCAACCAGCTTGAGCTTGCGCGCGAGCGGATTGCGGCGGAACAGCTCGCCGGGCGCGTCGAAGTGCAGCTTCTGGACTATCGCGAGCTTCACAAGCGCTTCGGGAACGACGCGTTCGACAAAGTGGCGAGCGTCGGGATGTTCGAGCACGTCGGGCTCGAGAACTTGCGCGAGTATTTTGCTTCGGTCGCGGGCGCATTGCGCGATCGCGGACTGTTTCTGAACCATGGCATCACGTCCGGGGATCTCGACAACCGGCCGATCGGCAGCGGCATCGGTGATTTCGTCGACAAGTACGTATTTCCGCATGGGGAGTTGCCGCATTTGCATGTCGCAACGCGCGAGATGTCGCGCGCCGGGTTCGAAATCGTCGACGTCGAATCGCTGCGCCCGCATTACGCGAAGACCCTCGAGCACTGGTCGCGCCGTCTCGAGTCGCAGCTGGATGCGGCGGCGCGCGTCGTGTCCGACCGCACACTGCGTATTTGGCGCGCGTATCTGGCCGGATCGTCATACGGCTTCGCGCAGGGCTGGATGTCGATTTATCAGCTGCTCGCATCACGCCAGGTATTGCCTGGCGCGAGCGATCTGCCCTTGACGCGCGACGACCTGTATTCAGGCGGACGCGGTGCGCTCAGCGAATCTGGGTGAAATACCCGCGCTAAGTGGTGGGCCGGCAAGCGTTAATCCTGATGGTGTTCGGACCTAAAATTGCGCCGCCGAGCGCAAAGCGCGGTTAGAATCGCCGCGCTGCACGCCCGGAGCCAGGGCAGTAAGAAGCTGGCGAGGCTGCATTTCAAATTCGATAGGGAGACAGATGATCAAGGGACTGCGGCCACTGGCTGCGATTGCGCTGGTTATGGCCGCTGCGATCGGAGTTGCGCAGACCTATCCAAGCAGCGCGACTGTCTATCCGGTCGACCGGATGACCCTGCCGTGTTGGCGTCTCATCTGAAAAGCGAAATCGAAAAGTGGGGTGCGGTGATCAAGAAAGCCGGTGTTTACGCCGATTAATGTGGCGTAGACAGGCAATGAGTTGTGGTCTTCTGTCGACTCGGGACCGTTATTCCCTATGCCCGCGAGGCACACGTAGTGGAGGCTTGATTTGCGTTTGACCATCGCAGTACTGATCGGAAGTTGCATTCTGGCCGCGTCCGCCGGCATGCACGACGCCTCTGCGGCCGCAGCGACGGATGGCAAGTCGCAGGCCTCGCGCACCATTACCAAAGCAAAAGCTCAAGCGCGCGTGCGCGGAACGATTCCCGCCGGCCGCGCCCCGATCAAATCGACCCGCAAGAAGGCGTTGATCGCCAGTATCGCGGCTCCCTCTGAAGGCCACTTGGCCGGTCTGCATCGCGGTGACGATGCGCTCGACCTCCGATCGTCGGTAGCTCTCGTGGTCGATCAGGACACTAACGAGGTTTTGTTCGAGAAGAATAAGAACGCCGTACTTCCGATCGCCTCGGTCACGAAGCTGATGACCGCGCTGGTAACGGTCGAGGCGAATTTGCCGATGGAGGAAGAGCTCCAAGTCTCGCAGGATGAGCTGGTGCGTGCGCGGATTCGCTCGAACCTGCGGCCGGGATTCGAAGTGACGCGCGGCACCGCGCTTCATCTGGCCCTGATGTCGTCCGAAAATCGTGCCGCGCAGCTGCTGGGTCGTACCTATCCGGGCGGTGTGGCACGCTTTGTCGAAGCTATGAATGCCAAAGCGCGTTTGCTGGGCATGGACGACTCGCACTTTGCGGATCCGACCGGCTTATCGCCCGAGAACCGATCGAGTGCGAGTGATCTCGTGCGCCTGGTCAAAGCCGCTTACGAACACGATCTGATCCGTCAGTACTCTGTTAGCGGAGAACTCGCGCTTGAAGTTGGCAAGCGGACCGTCAGCTATCGCAACACAAATCGCCTGACCGATAACCCCGCATGGGATATCGGCTTGCAGAAGACCGGCTACATTTCTGCAGCGGGTCGCTGCCTAGTGATGCAGGCAGTGATCGAAGGCAAGCGCGTGGTGATGGTATTTCTCGACTCGGTCGGCAAATACTCGCGGCTCGGCGACGCCGAGCGTGTCCGAGATTTTATTCAGTCGGCGCGGTTTTCCCGGGCTCCGAAACCCGCAGTCCCTGCCGACGCGCCAAAGCGCACGATGTGATTTTCAATCGGGCGTAGCATCGCTCGGCTGATTTACAAATCCGAGTCCAGTCGAGATCCTGCGAGCGGTCTGCAGCAGCTCGGCGATCCAGTCGTCCTGCATCCTTTCAGCGGGCGCGGAGACCGACAACCCCGCCACGAGCCGTCCTGAATCGTCGCGTATGCCCGCGGCGATACAGCGCACTCCGACCTCGAGTTCTTCGTTGTCGCGCGCATAACCTCGCGTGCGCACCATCGACAACTCGCGCTCGAGTTTGCCGACGTCGGTCAGGCTGTTGCGCGTGTGCCCTGCCAGTCCGGTGCGTGTCGCGTACGCCCGAATCAAGCGCGGATCATCAAGCGCAAGAAACAACTTGCCGCTGGAAGTCAGATGCAACGGAGCGCGTCCACCGATGGCGCGCACGACCTGCATACCCGATCGCTCGCTATAGGAGCGATCGACGTAGACGATTTCATCTCCCTGCCGGACCGATAGATTGACCGTCTGCCCGGTGCGCTTGTGAAGCTCGCGCATCGGCTCGAGTGCAGCTTCGCGTACCGATAGGCGCGCCTTTACCAGGTTCCCGAGTTCTAGCAGGCGCATGCCCAGTCGATACGAACCCGGTGTCTCCGCACGATCTACGTAACGACCGATCACCAGATCATTCAAGATTCGATGCGCAGTCGAAGGATGCAGTCCGGTCGCGCGGGCCAGATGTTTGAGACTGACTGGATCGGAGTGCGCCGACAGCGCGTCGAGCAGAGACATCATGCGCTCGATGACCTGAATCGCAGTGGGCTCTCGCGACGAAGCCGGTTGTGCGGCGTCCGACGGGAAATCTCGCGGCGGGTCGACGGGCGTTGTGCGACGCGGCATTTGCCCGTTTTATATCACGATACGAAAAGTCGAGCTGACGAGGGTACGGCCTAGCAGCAAGACGTGGCGCGGGTGTTTCACGCCGCCGGGTGCGCTATTGGGCAATCACCCGCGTGTAACGCGACCCCGCTGATTGCGGCGCCGAGCGGTACAGCGCAATCGAGTCGACGCGCCAGTCAATCGGCACAACGCTTGCGACGTCGCACCGCTTGACTCCGCGCAGCAGCGTGACGTGCGGCGCCAGCGGGCGCGCATCATATTCAATATTCATTGTGTCGAGCACCGCGCGCGCTCGACCGGCGAGCTGGACCAGCGGCTGCGTCATCGCATTGCTGCCGCCTATCCACACTACCCCCGCCTCCGCGAAAAATCCGAGTCTGTCGAGTCTCAGCACGAACGGGCTGAAACGCATTTTCGCGATTGCAGCAGCGAGTGTCGGCGCGCCTTCGCTTGGCATTTCGCCGATGAAAGCAAGCGTCAGATGCAGGTCTTCGACGCGCGACGCTCGACGATGTTCGATGCGCTGCCGAACATCGTCGGCCAGCGCCGCCAGCGCTAGACGCGTGGCGGCGTCGGGCCAAGCGGCGATGAAACAACGCATTGATTATTGCGGATTGCTTCGGTGCACTCCGCTACCAGCGTCGGCCCCGAGTAGATGAAGCCCGTATAAAGCTGCACCAATGACGCACCGGCCTGCATCTTCTCCACCGCATCGGCGCCGCTCATGATGCCACCGACGCCGATAATTGGAAGTGCGCCTTGCAGATGGCGCGCCAGTACGCGCACCACCTGCGTAGCGCGTGCGGTCAATGGGCGGCCGGACAAGCCACCCGGCTCGTTCGCATACCGCTCGCCGGCTACGCCGTCGCGTGACGTCGTCGTGTTGGTCGCGATCACGGCATCCATCGCATGTTCGACCAATTGATCCGCGATCTCGCTGAGAGACTCGTCGGTCAATTCCGGCGCGATTTTGACGGCCAACGGCACGCGCTTACTGAAACGATCCTCCAGCCGCTTGCGCTCTTCAGTGAGTCCGGTCAGGAGCCCTGCAAGCTGACGCGCGCTTTGCAATGATCGGAGTCCCTTCGTGTTCGGCGATGAAACGTTGATCGTGACGTAGTCGGCGTCGTCGTAGACGCGACGCAGGCACGCGCGATAGTCCTCCAGTGCACGTTCGATCGGCGTGTCCATATTCTTGCCGATGTTCAGGCCAACGATGCCGCCGCGCTCACGAAACTCGCGTTGACTCTGAACGTTTTCGACGAACCGTTCGGCGCCCTCGTTGTTGAAACCAAGCCGATTGATCAGCGCTCGTGACCGAGCCAGGCGAAACACGCGGGGCTTCGGACTGCCCGGCTGCGGCCGCGGTGTCACGGTGCCCGCCTCAATGAAGCCGAATCCAAGGGCTCCAAGCGCGTCGATGTGCGCGGCAGTCTTGTCCAAGCCGGCCGCCAGTCCGACTGGGCTCGGAAAGTTCAATCCCATTATGTTGACCGGCAACGGGGCCACCGGCTTTGCGACCCAGCGCGCGAGACCGAGTGCATCAGCGCGCTGCAGCGCCGCCAGAGTTATTTCGTGCGCAGCTTCGGCGTCGAGCGAAAACAGAAGCGTGCGCGCAAAGGTGTAAAGCACACGCGGATTCTACGAGGCGGTGTGACCGCTATGACTCGGTAGCGTCGTCGCGCCGTTCCCAGCGGCCGGCCCTGAGCATCTCGACCGGACGAAACGTCGCCTTGTAAGCCATCTTTGGACTGTCCGATATCCAGTAGCCCAAATACAAGTAAGGCAGAGAAAGCGCCTTAGCCTGCTCGATCTGCCACAGAATGTTGTACGTGCCGTAACTGGTCGCCAGCTCGTCCGGGTCGAAGAACGTGTAGACCGAGGACAGGCCGTCATTCAAGACGTCGATGATCGAGATCATCCGCAGCGTTCCGACGGCGTCGACGCCGCGCGGCGACGGATCTCGAAACTCGACGAGCCGCGTGTTGACCTTGCTCTGCAACAGAAACTGCGAGTATTGCTCGCGGCTGTCGTTGTCCATGCCGCCGCCAGCATGGCGCGTCGACTGATAGCGAAGATACAAGTCGTAATGTTCGTGGTCGAACGCCAACGATGCGACACGCGACGTGAGTGCACGATGCCGCAGCCAGGCGCGACGTTGTGTGCGGTTTGCTTCGAACTCCGCGACCGGGACACGCACTGGGACGCACGCGCGGCAACCGTCACAATACGGGCGGTAGGTGAAGATTCCGCTGCGACGGAATCCCATCTTGACCAGTTCGCTGTAGACATCGGCATTGATCAGGTGCGCAGGAGTGGCTACCTGCGACCGCGCTTGGCGATGCTCGAGATAGCTGCATGGATACGGCGCGGTTGCGTAAAACTGCAGCGCCGAAAAAGGCAACTCCTTGAGATTGGCCACGTCAGTCGGTCAAGTCGAGGTCGTGTTTAAAAGCATAGGGCTATCAAGCCAAGTCGGCCAGCAGTGCATTGAGCCGGCGTCCCGCATGTGCCGCCCAGCTGATCGGCGCCGCCCGCACTGACGTAGTCAAATGCGCCACAAATGCCTGCCGCGAAATCTCGCGTGCTCCGAGAGATGCAAGGTGCCTCGTATTCTGCTGGCAGTCTATCACTCGCACTCGTTCGGTCTGCATCACGCGTACGAGCGCCGCGAGCGCAAGCTTCGAAGCTTCGGAGACGCGCGAGAACATCGACTCGCCATAAAACATGCGACCGAGCGCGACGCCGTATAGCCCTCCCGCCAGCCGACCATTGACCCATGTTTCCATCGAGTGCGCGAGGCCTCGACGATGCAGTTCTATGTACGCGGCGGCGACGCTATCGGTAATCCACGTGCCGGCTTCGTCGCCGCGCGGTTGCGCACAAGCCTGAATGACGGCGTCGAAGTCGGCGTCGAGGCGCAGTTCAATCGAGGGGTCCGTCGCTGCCTTGCGCAGCGTCTTCGCAAAACTATGAGAGATTTTCAATTCGTCGGTAAACAAGACCATGCGCGGGTCAGGCGACCACCAAAGAACCGGCTCTTCCTCCGAATACCAGGGAAAAATCCCGCGCGGGTATGCGGCCAGCAAACGCTCGGGGGTCAGCTCGGCGCTTGCGGCGAGCAAACCATTGGGCGTTTGCAGCGCAGCGGAAACCGGCGGGAACGGCTGACCCGGCGCAAGCCAAGGAATCATGCGCGCGCGGCGCTGGGTATCGGCGCGGCGACAATAGCGCGCGTGTAGACGCCGAATTCACCGCGCGCCCGATCCGCAAAATACAACTCGAGCGTGGCGGAAACGGTTCGGAACGCGAGTTTCTGCCACGGAATTTCGTGCTCGCTAAAGAGCCTGGCTTCGAGACTCTCGGGGCCGATCGCAAAGCGAGTGTCGAGCAGCTCAGCCCGAAAAAATATGTGAACCTGCTGTACGTGCGGCACGTCAATCATTGAAAACAGCGGGCCCAGCGTGACGCGCGCTCCGGCTTCTTCAAGAGTCTCGCGCAGCGCGCCGTCGCCGGTCGTTTCGTTGATCTCCATAAAGCCGGCGGGCAACGTCCATTTGCCGGCTCGAGGCTCGATTGCGCGCTTGCACAGCAGCACCTGATCACCCCAGACCGGAATAGTGCCGACCACTGGACGCGGATTAACGTACTGGACTGCGCCGCAGTGCTCACAGCAATCACGTACGCGGGTATCGCCGGGCGGGATGCGCGGGATAGTGGCCGAACCGCAGGTCGAGCAAAAAGTCACAGCACAATGAAAAAAGGGCGGGCCACATGCCCGCCCTTCGAACCTTACACGCTCCTAACGCGCGGTACCGCGACGAAATAGATTCACGATCGCCAGCAGAATAACGGCGCCCAGCAACGACACCACTAGGGCGCCAATGCTTAGTGACCCCTGATTGATGGTGGGGACACCCACCAGCGGAGAGATCAGCCAGCCGCCGAGCATTGCGCCGACAATGCCAACGATGATGTTGAGGAAGATGCCTTGCTGCCCGTCGGTGCGCATAATCATGCTTGCTACCCATCCGATCAAACCGCCGACAACCAACCAAATGATGAAATTCATGTTTCTCTCTCCCGGTGAAAGTGATGTACAGCGACAGAAAGTTTGCCACACCCACACGACCCTGCCGCCCAAACTGACAAACGGCAAGTGCCTGTAATGGGCAACGTACGCAAAGTTCGTTCCAGCTTATGGCATTGACGCAACTCTGGGGTTCGCCGTTTGGCCTGGCCGGCGTTGCGTTCGGGATCCTGGGTGCGCTTCTGCTGCTATCCGGCCTCGGCGCGTTGCTGCGGCTGCGCCCATTTCGATTCGTTTCACGGACGATCTTTGGGCTGTTGCTGCTGGCGCTAGGCGCGCTGGCGGCGGCCATTTCGATCGGGATGCATGGCTACACGGCATTGACGCGCGAAGATATTGCTGCAACGTTGCTTGTGCAGCCCACTGGCCCGCAGCGCTTTACGGCGACCGTGCGATATCCCGACCTGCGCGAGGTGAAATTCGAACTTGCTGGCGATGAGGTCTATGTCGATGCACATATTCTCAAATGGAAGCCTGTGGCCAATGTATTCGGACTGCACACGGCCTATGAGCTGGATCGCATAGCCGGGCGCTATCGGTCAATCGAACACGAGCGTAGTGCGCAACGCACCGTGTTCGCGCTGGGTCGGGACAAGCCCCTTAACCTGTTCGATCTGCGAAAGCGCTACGTATTGCTGGCGCCGCTGCTCGACGCCGAATATGGCTCCGCCAGTTATGTCAACGTCTCACAGCCGGCGGAGATCGAGCTGCGCGTTTCGACCACGGGGTTGCTGATGCGCGAGATCAAGCCCGGCGCGCAGTAGCGCCTGGCGAACCATGACGGGCGTCGCATGGTTTCAAACGTGAGCCCTTGCCTGGTGGTGTTTGCCAAGCGGCCGCAGCGCGGCAAGGTGAAAACGCGCATTGCAGCCACGCTCGGCGAGCAAACCGCGGCGGAATTGTGTCAATGCGCTTTGGACGACACGCTGACGCTTGCGTTATCGATCGCTGATGTGGCGCGTGTGATCAGTTATGCGCCGGCTACGGAACAGGCGCGCCGCTACTTCGAATCCGGCGCTGCCGGTTTCACGCTGATGCCGCAGCGGGGCACAACCTTGGGTGAGCGCTTGTGCGACACGTTCGCGCAGCTATTGAAAGGCCATAGCCCCGTCGTCGCCATCGGAAGCGACAGTCCCGATCTGCCACCTGCGTTGATCACGCGAGCGTTCGAAAGTCTGCGCGACTGCACCGATGTCGTGATCGGTCCCGCCAGCGATGGTGGCTATTACCTTATTGGTATGCGATCGCTACATGCCGTTTTATTCGAGCGCATCGACTGGAGTACCGGCGCGGTTGCGCGGCAGACGCGCGCACGCGCGCTTGCGGCCGAACTGCGCATGGTCGAACTGCCGCCCTGGCACGACCTTGATACTGTCGCGGACCTGCGTGCGCTGGTCGATCCCGGCGCGCCGTTAACGCGTGCGTTCGTTGCGTCTTTACCTAGCGAGGTGGTCGATGAAAACCCGAGCAGCAGTCGCGTGGAAGGCTGGTGAGCCGCTCTCCATTGAAACGGTCGACGTGGGTTCACCGCGCGCGGGAGAAGTGCTGGTCGAGGTGAAGGCCACCGGCATTTGTCACACTGATTACTACACGCTGTCGGGTGCCGATCCCGAAGGGATTTTTCCGTCGATACTCGGGCACGAAGGCGCGGGCGTAGTGCTCGAAGTCGGAGCCGACGTGGCTGCGCTGAAACCGGGCGACCACGTGATTCCGCTCTACACGCCAGAGTGTCGTCAGTGCAAGTTCTGCCTGTCGCGCAAGACCAATCTTTGCCAGGCAATTCGCTCGACACAGGGCCGCGGGTTGATGCCCGACGGCACGTCGCGCTTCTCGATCGGCGGTAAACCGATCATGCATTACATGGGAACGTCGACGTTCGCAAATCACATCGTGGTGCCAGCAATTGCGCTGGCGAAGATTCGTGCCGATGCTCCGTTCGACAAGGTTTGCTACATCGGGTGTGGTGTAACGACTGGTGTCGGCGCCGTTCTGTTCACCGCGAAAGTTGAAGCCGGTGCCAACGTCGTTGTATTCGGACTCGGCGGCATCGGATTGAACGTGATTCAGGGCGCAAAGATGGTTGGCGCCGACCGCATCATTGGCATCGACGTGAACCCCGCGCGCGAGGCGCTCGGCCGCAAGTTCGGCATGACGCACTTTATCGATCCGCGCAAGGTCGATAACGTCGTCGACGCGATCGTGCAGCTGACCGACGGCGGCGTTGACTACAGCTTCGAATGCATCGGCAATGTGACGACGATGCGCCAAGCGCTGGAATGCTGTCACAAAGGCTGGGGCCAGAGCGTCATCATCGGTGTTGCGGCGGCGGGGCAGGAGATCGCCACGCGGCCGTTCCAGCTGGTCACCGGGCGCGTGTGGAAAGGCACCGCATTTGGCGGCGCGCGCGGGCGCACCGATGTGCCGCGCATTGTCGACTGGTACATGGAAGGCAAGCTGAACATCGACGATCTGATCACACATCATCTGCCGCTCGAACGCATCAACGAGGGCTTTGACCTGATGAAGCGCGGTGAATCGATTCGCAGCGTGGTCGAGTTTTGATGCGGAAAGCCGACGATGCGCAGCTTGAACTGATAGGCGAGCACCCTTGCTTTGGTGGTCGGCAGTGTTTTTACCGGCATCAATCGACCGAGATCGGTTTGCCGATGCGGTTCGGCCTGTTCATCCCGCCCTCGGCGGCCGAGACGTCGACGCCAATGCTCACGTTCCTGGCCGGCCTGACATGCACCGAAGAGACGTTCGCGATCAAGGCCGGCGCGCAGCGCGTCGCCGCCGAGCTAGGCATCGCCCTGCTGACACCCGATACGAGTCCGCGCGGGGCCAACGTGCCCGGCGAGGCGGCGTCCTGGGATTTCGGGGTTGGCGCCGGTTTTTATATTGATGCCGCGCTCGAGCCGTGGAAATTGCACTGGCGCATGGAGAGCTATTTGATGCGCGAGTTGTTGCCGCTTGCGGTGAATGCGTTTCGAATCGACGCATCGCGCACAGGCCTCTTCGGCCATTCAATGGGCGGCCACGGCGCGCTGACGCTGGCGCTGAAGCATCCGGACCGCTTCAACTCGGTTTCAGCCCTGGCGCCGATCGCAGCACCGATGAATGCACCCTGGGGCAAGAAGGCTTTTAGCGGTTACCTCGGTGAGGACGTTGAACGCTGGCGTCAGCACGACGCGAGTGCGCTAATGAGCAAGCAAGCGGCGCCACCATTTCCGGACGGTCTGCTGATTGACCAGGGCATGGCCGACCAGTTTTTGAAGGAGCAGTTGTATACGGCGACGTTCGAGAACGCGTGCCGCGAGGTTGGACAGCCGTTAAGGCTTCGGTACCACGCCGGGTACGATCACGGCTACTTTTTCATTGCGACCTTCGTCGAAGACCATCTGCGCTTTCATCACGCACGCTGGAATAAGCGCTGACTTATTTCAGCCCGCGGACGTATTTCGCCGCAATCTTTAGGTCAACGACAAACTTGTCCAATTCTGCTTCGCGCGTCTCCGGCAACACGCGCAGCAGATACGACGGATGCACGGTCAGCAGCACGCGCGGTCCCGCAGAATCGGAATCGGAATCAAGCAACGTGCCGCGATTGGCAAGCACCGGCAGCGCTCGCCCGAGCACGGCGCGCACCGCGGTTGCCCCAAGTGCGACGATCAGATTCGGCTGGACCGTTGCAACTTCGCTCTCGTACCACGGATGGCAGGCGGCAATTTCAAGCTCGGCAGGTTTCTTGTGTAGCCGGCGCTTTCCGCGCAGTTCGTATTTGAAGTGCTTGACCGCGTTGGTGACGTAGACCTCGCTACGTTCGATTCCAGCAGCGGCCAGTGCACGATCGAGCAATTGCCCGGCCGGCCCCACGAACGGGCGGCCGGCAAGATCTTCCTGGTCTCCCGGTTGTTCGCCGACAAGCATCAGGCGCGCCGACTTTGGACCTTCGCCGGGCACTGCCTGCGTCGCGTACTGCCATAGTGGACAGTTGCGGCACTGGTCGAGCAGCTTGCGCTGATTTTCTCCCGCACCGGAATGCGCGGAAGGCGCCGATGGCGGTACCGGTCGGCGCACCGGATGGCTTCTGCGTGGCGCCGCCACTTCGGCCGTTACCATTTGGCCCGCGCGTGCCTTGGCCGCCGCCGCCAGCGGCTGGATCAGTTGTGCTTCGGGCAACTGTGCCCAGAATTTCCTGGGCATATGCCCCTGCGTCACCTTGACGTTGACGCGTGCTGGATTGAAAGTCGACGCGTAGTACGCGCGCCAGAGCTCTTCGAGAGCGTCGTCATTGGGCGCGGTGGAGCGCGGCACGCCGGCCCCGAACGTGAGATGTGCGCCGTCCCACATCACCGACCGTTCCGGCGTAAAGATTACCCATCGCTGCGCGGTAAAGCGGCGCACGAAAAAGTTTGCGGTCGTTTCGACGATGTGGTGCTCAGGCTCGTACCAAGCGACAAATCGCGCGCCGGATTGATCCTCGACCCTGCGAAACCGCACGTACGCGTGCATTCGGTGCTCGTCGTGTCGGACCTGCCTCTCGAAAACGCGCAGTCGCATCACGTCAGGATCGACTTCGACCTGCAACAGTTTCGGTTCGTCTTTCAGACGAAGCAACACGCGGTAAAGCGCCGCGAAGCGATCGGGCTACGGTGCAATATGACTGCGCTTGCCAGGTCAACGAATTCACGCGGTACTCTAAGTTTGTAGCTGCCGGCATCAATTTCGGACTCTTCGATTCTGTCAATCGCCTGGTCATCGAGCAGCGAGGTCGCGCCATTGATCCGCCAGTGAACTTCCGCGGATGCGATCCCGCGCGCTGCCAGCCAACGTGCTTGGCGGCGCCAACCGTCGAAGTCGGGTTCGCTTGCGAGTGCGAGCTGCATTGCTAGACGGGCAATTCGAGTTGCGCTTCCCGGTTCGAGGCGTGAAATTTTGCAGCGGCTTTTATCGCATTGACTGCGTCGCCGCGCGGGCGATGGTCAGGCAGCACGATAAAGGGCATCGCTTTGCGGGGCGGAACGCCAAGCCGCTTTAGGTCATCACTCCGGATGGCGCGCACTTGTCGCGAGCGCACAATCCGATCGACCGCATGCCTGCCGAATCCCGGCACGCGCAACAACGCTTCACGCGAGGCGCGATTGATATCCAGTGGAAAGAATTCCGGATGTGCAAGCGCCCATGCGAACTTCGGATCGATTTCCAGCGAAAGGTCTGGCTTCTCGGGAGGCAGTAGTTCGTCAACACCAAACCCATAGTGACGTAACAGCCAGTCGGACTGATACAACCGGCTCTCGCGCTGCAATGGGGGTGGGGCGAGCGGAAGTCGCTTGCTGGCATCCGGGATCGGACTGAACGCCGAGTAGTAGATGCGGCTGAGTCGATAGGACGCATACAGATGCGCGGCGAGGTTGATGATTTGGCGATCGTTCGCGTCGTCGGCGCCGACGATCAGCTGAGTGCTCTGCCCGGTAGCGATAAACGCCGGGACCGCGGGCGACTTGACTAGCGAACTCGGCGCACGCACCCGGCGTGCGTCCCTCGTTTCGTCGATGCTCGTCCTTAGACGCCCCATCGCGAGCTTGATCGTATGTACGCTCTTTTCGGGTGCAAGTTTTTGCAGGCTTTCGGTTTTCGGCAGCTCCACATTGATCGATAGCCGATCGGCATACCTTCCGGCCTGTGTCAGCAAATCGGCGGCCGCATCCGGAATTGTCTTCAAGTGAATATAGCCCCGGAAGTCATGCTCAATGCGCAGGCGGCGTGCCACCTCGACCATCTCGGCCATCGTGTGGTCCGGGCTCTTCACAATCCCTGAGCTTAGAAACAATCCCTCGATATAGTTGCGCGCGTAAAAATCGAGCGTCAGCTGAACCACTTCCTCGACGGTGAAGCGCGCGCGATGAACATTCGACGACAGCCGGTTGATGCAGTAGGCGCAGTCGTAAATGCACGCGTTGGTCAGCAGAATCTTCAGCAACGAAACGCAGCGTCCGTCGGGCGTATAGCTGTGGCAGATGCCCATACCCTCGGTTGATCCGATGCCGCGACCACCTACGGAAGTGCGTTGGGATGCGCCGCTCGATGCGCATGACGCGTCGTACTTGGCCGCATCCGCTAGAATTTCGAGCTTCGTCAGCAGTTCCATGTTGCGCATCGGCGCGAAGTTTCATTGCAGGCCCACGCGCTGCAAGTGTGATGGCCTGCCCGCAGCGCCTGCTCTGCGCAGCCGGGGCTAGATCGACGCGCGAATCACGCCGACGGCAATGCCCTCGATGGCGAAAGGCTCCCGCCTCAGGTCGACGACGATAGGCTTGAAGTCAGGATTTTCGGCGATCAACTCGGCACGAGCTCCGCGCAGCTTCAATCGCTTAACGGTAACCTCGTCACCCAGCCGGGCCACCACCACTTGACCCGAGCGCGCCTGCGGCTGGCGATGCACCGCGAGCCAATCGCCGTCTAGAATTCCCGCGTCCCGCATGCTCATGCCGCGCACCTCGAGCAGATAATCGGCGTATGGCTTGAAAGTTGCCGGGTCAACCGCTGCCGTGGCCGTCACATTTTCCTGCGCCAGGATCGGGCTTCCTGCCGCTACCCTGCCGATCACGGGCAGCCCGCTTTCCTGGGCCGCGACCATTAGCTCACGGACGCTGTCTCTGAGTCGAATACCGCGCGAGGTGCCGGACACCAGCTCGATGAGCCCTTTCTTCTGCAAGGCCTGCAAATGCTGCTCGGCGGCGTTCAGTGAGCGGAAGCCGAACGCCTGCGAAATTTCATCGCGCGTCGGAGGAGCGCCGCTTTCGGTCAAAGTTTGGCGAATGAATTCCAGAATCTCCGTCTGCCGGGGAGTGGGATCGGGAAACGTAGCAGCTTCGGCCGGTCGGCTCATCGTGGAGAACGCGCTGAGATAAGATACTGTGAATGTATACAGTGTTAGGGTAAATGGCAAGCGAATGCTGCTGCGGCATAACGGAGCGCTAGGGCTTAGTTGCGCGAAGCCCTTCGGCCTCTTGTGAACCGACGTCGACGTGTTAAGCTCCCTTGCCATCCAGGTTCAGTCAGCCGAAGCACAACAATCTTGTGCTTTTGGGCGGGCAGCGTTGCCGGATCGTTCGATTCCGCGCTCGGCTTCTTGATCTGAAATCAGCCGCACGAAGCGTACGTAATCCGAATTTTCAAACCTTGCTGTGTTTTGATCCGCGCGCTGAGCGCAGTTCGACGCTTCGATGCGGTGCGCATTCGGAGCGCAGTGGGCAATCCTTGATACGGAGCCGATGAATACTCACGAGGCCAAGGTTGTGGTCGAAGCAGCACTGCTAACCGCGGAACAGCCGTTGTCGCTCGCTGATTTGCGGCGGTTGCTGAACGACGAGCTGAATGCGGATTCGCTACGTGCGTTGCTTGACCAACTGCACGACGATTGGCGAAACCGCGGACTCGAGTTGGTTGCGCTCTCGTCGGGCTGGCGTTTTCAGAGCTTGCCGACTCTGCGCCACTATCTTGACCGGTTGAATCCAGAAAGGCCGCCGAAATACTCGCGTGCAGTGCTTGAAACGTTGGCGATCATTGCCTACCGGCAGCCGGTCACGCGGGGTGATATCGAGGATGTGCGCGGCGTAACGGTGTCGAGCTCGGTAATCAAGGCGCTCGAGGAACGCGGATGGATCGAGGTCGTCGGTCACCGCGAAGTGGCCGGACGTCCGGAGCTCCTGGGCACGACTCGGAAGTTTCTGGATGACCTGGGGCTGCGTACGCTCGCTGAGCTACCGACGCTGCACGACGACACACGCGCGCCGGACGAATTGGAACTTCAGCTGGGCGCTACAGCGCACTCCGAGCCTGCGCCGGCTGACGTTTTCGACGCTGCACCTGAAGCGAATGAATCTCCCCGCACTCAAACCGCCTCACTCCCCGTGGCTTGATGAACGCTCCCACCACTCCCGACGAACACATTCCGTCAGACGCGGCCAGCTCGCCACCTGATGACGACGAGGTCAATGGCAACGTGAGTGCCGACGGCAACACCGGCGCTCCGGTTGACGACGGCGACGAACGCGACGAGGTCGATGGAAACCGCAGCGAGCGGCCGGCTGAAGGCAACGCACGGCCGCCGCGGTCCCGCGGCCGCCGGCGTCGCGGCCGGGGGGGCGACCGTGCCGATCGCCCCGAGCGCGCTGCGGTGCCGTCGGCCGTCATAGCGGCAGCGCCCGCGCTACCGTTGGGTCCGCCCGCCCCACTGGCCGGCGAGGGTGACGACATCAATCCCGCCGCGATGCCTGATACCGCCTTATCGCGCGAGCTGTTGGAGCGCGGGCGGCGCGCGGCCAAGCAAACGCAACTGGCGCAATCCGACAAGCTGCACAAGGTACTAGCGGACGCCGGCATCGGATCCCGTCGCGAGATGGAAGAAATGATCATCGCGGGCCGCGTGTCGGTGAACGGCGAGCCGGCTCACATTGGTCAACGCATCCTGACGAGCGATCAAGTCAGAGTCAACGGCAAGCCACTGGCGCGCAAGGCGCCGGGGCGGGCTCCGCGGGTGCTGCTGTATCACAAGCCGGTGGGCGAAATCGTGACGCAGGATGATCCGGGCGAGAGACCGACGGTGTTCGAAAAACTGCCGAAGGTGGCCGGTGGCCGCTGGGTCGCGGTCGGACGGCTTGATCTGAATTCCGAAGGACTGCTGATTTTTACCACCTCAGGCGAATTGGCCAATCGCCTGATGCATCCGCGTTACGAGGTTGAACGCGAATACGCTGTTCGTGTACTGGGCGAAGTCAGCGCGGAGCAGCGCCAGAAACTGCTTGACGGTGTCGAGTTGCAGGACGGGCCCGCCAAGTTTTTGCGTGTTGACGACGCCGGCGGTGACGGCGCCAATAAATGGTATCGGGTGGCAATCAGCGAGGGCCGCAATCGCGAGGTTCGGCGCATATTCGAATCGATCGGGCTCACGGTCAGCCGCCTGATTCGGATTCGATACGGTACGGTTCAATTGCCGCGCTCGCTCGCTCGGGGTCGCTTTCAAGAATTGGCCCCGGAGTGGGTGCAAGCATGGGTCCATGATCTTGGGATTGGTATCGACGAGGTTCGTCAGCGGCAGGGCGGCCCTGGTGAAGGCAATCGCGGACGTGGCCGCAGTAGTCGAGGCCAGGGCAATCGCGATGGGCAATTTGGCTCTCAGGGACGGCAGCCCCCACATAACTACGGCAACGGCACACCTGCCAATGGGCAGAACCAGGGCCCGGGTCGCGGCCGCGGCAAGCCGCAGGGTAATCGCCCGCCACGCCAGCCTGACCCGCTGACCAGCAGCGTGACGTATATAGCTGCCGGCCACGGGCTGCCGAACAACGGGCGTCCGGCGCGCTTCAAACGCGGAAAGCCGCCGCGCAGCTTCTAGCAACGAGTCACGGCCCTAGGCCGTTGCGCTTGTTGTGCGACGGCGATGCCCGATATAATGCGCGGCTGCTGTTTTTGACCGCGTGGGCGCCGGGTGTGCGAACGCCTCTTACCCCGCTGAAGCAGGCCTGTTAAAAATAAAAATGGGCTAAGAAATGGGCTTTACGGCCCATTTTTTATTTCCGCGCCTGATTTTGAAGGCGCTGCAGTACCGGGACGTGTATGGCGGAAGTTGCGAACGATTTGTATCGAACGGTGGAACGCACCGTCGGCGGATTGGGCTACCAGCTGGTGGATCTTGAGCGATTGGGCGGAGGGCTATTGCGCGTGACTTTGGATGGGGCCCACGGGATCGGGCTGGAGGATTGTGAGCGGGTCAGTCGGCAACTGTCGCATTTGTTGGCGGTTGAGCAGGTCGAGTACCAGCGGCTCGAGGTGTCGTCGCCCGGCTTGGACCGCCGGCTTAAGCGGGCCGAGGACTTCGCGCGCTTTGTAGGTAAGGAAATCAACGTTCAGTTGTATGCGCCGTCGGCGGCTGCGGGTGGCCGTAAGCGCTTTCGCGGCCGCCTATTGCAGTTGGTGGGCTCTGATTCCGAACGTCGGTTGCAGTTGCAGTTGAACACCGAGGAAGCGTTGGCGAGCGAAAAGCGCATGGCGCGTCGCGGGCCGAAGTTGCGGGCACATGCGGAGGTACCGGCGGTCCTGGTCGAGATCACGTTGGCGGAGATCGACAAAGCGAGGTTGGTACCGGAATTGGATTTTCGTCCGGCACGCAAAGCTGGCGCGATAGAGATGGGCAACGCAGGCAGTTTGGGAGCGAACAGTCATGAGCCGTGAGATTTTGTTGTTGGTCGATGCGCTGGCGCGCGAAAAGAATGTGCCGAAAGACGTTGTCTTTGGCGCGCTGGAGCTCGCGCTCGCGACCGCTACCAAGAAGCTGTTTGCCGAGGAAGATGTCGACATTCGTGTCGCGGTCGACCGCGAAACGGGCGAGTACGATGCCTTCCGCCGCTGGCTGGTCGTGCCGGACGAGGCCGGTCTGCAGGAGCCGGGACATCACATCATCCTGTCCGATGCGCGCGAGCAGATTGCCGATATCGAGCTCGAGGAACACATCGAAGAACAGTTGCCGCGGCAAGATCTCGGCCGCCGTTTTGCACAGGACACCAAGCAGGTCATCCTGCAGAAGATTCGCGATGCCGAGCGCGAGCAGACGCTTAACGATTTTCTTGCACGTGGTGATCTGATAGTCAGCGGCGCGATCAAGCGCATGGACAAAGGCGACGCGATCATCGAGGTCGGCAAGGTCGAAGCGCGGCTGCCGCGCCAGGACATGATTCCAAAGGAAAATCTGCGCGTCGGCGACCGCATGCGCGCCTACGTGCAGAAGATCGATCGCACCGCGCGCGGGCCGCAGGTGATTCTGTCACGCACCTCGCCCGAGTTTTTGATGAAGCTGTTCGAGTTCGAGGTGCCCGAGATCGAGCAGGGGCTGCTGGTGATCAAGTCGGCGGCACGCGATCCGGGTGTGCGGGCCAAGATCGCCGTCTGGACCAACGATCGCCGTATCGATCCGATCGGCACCTGCGTCGGAATGCGCGGCTCGCGCGTGCAGGCGGTGACCAACGAGCTCGCTGGCGAGCGCGTCGACATCGTGTTGTGGTCCGACGATCCGGCGCAGTTCGTGATCGGTGCACTGGCACCGGCCAATGTCTCGTCGATCCTGGTCGATGAGGACAAGCACGCGATGGACGTCGTAGTCGACGAGGACAATCTGGCGATCGCGATCGGCCGCAGCGGCCAGAACGTGCGGCTGGCGTCGGAGCTGACGGGCTGGCAGATCAACATCATGACCGCCGAGGAATCTTCGACCAAGCAGGAGGGCGAACAGTCTTCGGTGCGTGCGACTTTTGTCGAGAAGCTCGACGTCGACGAAGAAATTGCGAACATTCTGATTAGTGAAGGTTTCGGAAGTCTTGAAGAAATCGCCTATGTTCCGGTCAACGAGCTGCTCGAGATCGACGCGTTCGACGAGGAGACTGTCGAAGAGCTGCGTACGAGGGCCCGCAACTCGCTGCTGACCGAGGCGATCAAGCGTGAAGAGAATGTCGAGCAGGCCGAGAAGGATCTGCTCGAACTTGACGGCATGGACGACGCGCTGTCCACGAAACTGGCGGAAAACGCGATTCGCACGCGCGATGATCTGGCCGAGTTGGCAGTCGATGAGCTGACCGAGATGACCGGCATCGACGATGAGCGCGCCAGGGCACTGATCATGGCCGCGCGGGCGCACTGGTTTGCCGAGGCCGAAGAGCAAGAGCATGCGGCAGCGGGAAGGTAAGGGGTAATACATTTATGGCGAGCACAACCGTATCCCAGTTTGCGACGGAGCTGCGCGTTCCGGCGCAGCTGCTGCTCGAGCAATTGAGTGCGGCCGGCGTTCTTAAGAAGGCCGAGTCGGACGCGCTAAGCGAGGACGACAAGTCGCGTCTGCTTGAGTCGTTGCGCAAGGCGCACGGCGGTGGCGGCGACAAGAAAAAGATCACGCTGACTCGCAAACAAACGACCGAGATCAAGCAGGCTGACGCCTCCGGCAAAGCACGCACGATTCAGGTTGAGGTGCGTAAGAAGCGCGTGTTCGTTAAGCGCGACGGTGCTGCGCCCGAGGTCGAGCCGGTGGTTGCTGCCGATGCGTCGGCGCCTGTGATCGACGAAGTCGAGCTGGCGAAGCGCGAGGAAGAAGCGCGCCGTCAAGCCGAGTTGATCACGCGCCAGACGGCAGCCGCGCGTGAGAAAGCCGATCGTGCGCAGCGCGATCTGGCCGATGCCCAGCTAAAGGAGCAGAAGGACGTTAAGGCGGCGCAGGCACGGCAAACCGCGGCCACCGAAGAGCTCGCTCAAGCTGAGCGCGCGCAGAAAGAGGCCGAGCTCGTCGCCAAACAAGCGGCCGATGCGCAGGTGCGCGCCAAGCGGGTCGTCGAAGACGAGGTAGCCGCCATCAAGACGATGATGGCGGCGCCGAAGAAAGTGGCGAAGCCGCCCGAAGCGGCGCCCGTAGGGACACTGCACAAGCCGGCGGTGAAAACCGAAGTGAAGCCCGGCGCGAAGAAGGACGAGAAAAAGCCAGGCGTCAAGGAAATCAAATCGGGCAAGCTGGCTTCGAGCTGGTCGGAAGAGCAGCAGAAGAAGCGCCTGCTCAAGACACGTGGCGACACGTCAGGTGGTGCTGGTGGTTGGCGCGGGCCGCGCGGCAATCGCAAGCAGGACCGGCATGAGGAAGCGAACGGCGCGGCCGCAACGCCGATGCCGGTCGAAGCGGTCGTGCGCGACGTCGCAGTGCCCGAGACGATCACGGTCGCAGAGCTGGCGCACAAGATGTCGGTGAAGGCTTCCGAGGTCATCAAGACGCTAATGAAGCTGGGGCAGATGGTGACGATCAATCAGGTGCTCGATCAGGACACCGCGATCATCGTCGTCGGCGAAATGGGCCACACCGCGCATGCCGCCAAGCTCGACGATCCCGAAGCTTTGCTGGCCGAGTCAGCGTCGGTTGTCGCGCCGAGCGAGGCGCCGCTTGAGTCGAGGCCGCCGGTGGTCACGATCATGGGCCACGTCGACCACGGAAAGACCTCGCTGCTCGATTACATCCGGCGCACCAAAGTCGCGGCGGGCGAAGCGGGCGGGATTACGCAGCACATCGGCGCGTACCACGTGCAGACGCCGCGCGGCATCATCACGTTTCTGGATACGCCAGGCCATGAGGCGTTCACCGCGATGCGTGCGCGCGGTGCCAAGGCAACCGATATCGTGATCCTGGTCGTCGCAGCCGATGATGGCGTGATGCCGCAAACGAAGGAAGCGATCGCGCACGCCAAGGCGGCCAATGTCCCGCTAGTGGTCGCGCTGAACAAGATCGACAAACCCGAAGCGAATCCTGAGCGCGTCAAGCAGGAGCTCGTCACCAACGAAGTCGTTCCCGAAGAGTACGGCGGTGAATCGCCGTTCATTCCGGTATCGGCCAAGACCGGCGAAGGCGTCGACACGCTGCTTGAAAACGTGCTGTTACAAGCTGAAGTTCTCGAGCTGATGGCGATCAAGAACGGCCCTGCAAAAGGACTTGTGATTGAGTCGCAGCTCGACAAAGGGCGCGGTCCAGTCGCAACCGTGCTAGTGCAGAGCGGCACGCTAAAGCGCGGTGACATCGTGCTTGCAGGCTCCGCCTTCGGCCGCGTGCGTGCGATGCTCGACGAGACCGGCAAGCCGGTGGCTGAAGCGGGCCCGTCGATCCCGGTCGAGATTCAAGGCCTGTCCGATGTTCCGGGCGCGGGCGACGAGCTGATCGTGCTCGGTGACGAGCGCAAAGCGCGCGAGATCGCGCTTTATCGGCAGGGCAAGTTCCGCGATACCAAGCTCGCTAAGCAGCAGGCGGCGAAGCTCGAGAACATGTTCGAAGGCAGTGTCGACGGCGTCGCGGTCAGAATTCTGCCGCTGATCATCAAGGCCGACGTACAGGGCTCGCAGGAAGCGTTGACGCATGCATTGGTCAAACTTTCGACCGACGAAGTCAAGGTGCAGGTGGTGCACGGGCAGGTCGGTGGCATCACCGAAAGCGACGTGAACCTTGCGATTGCATCGAAGGCGGTGATCATCGGCTTCAACGTGCGAGCTGATCAGTCGGCGCGCAAGCTGGCCGAAGGTAACGGCATCGATGTGCGCTACTACAACATCATCTACGAGGCGGTCGACGAAGTTAAGAATGCGTTGTCGGGTCTGCTGGCTCCGGAGCACCGCGAAAACGTGCTGGGCCTGGTCGAGATTCGCCAGATCTTCCGCGTGCCGAAGGTCGGTGCGGTCGCCGGCTGCATGGTGCTGGATGGTTTGGTGCGTCGGACCGCGCAGGCGCGGCTGTTGCGCGACAACGTCGTCATCTGGACCGGTGAGCTCGAGTCACTTAAGCGTTTCAAGGACGACGTGCGTGAAGTCAAGGCTGGCTTCGAGTGCGGGTTGAGCCTAAAGGGCTACGACGACATCAAAGAGCGCGATCAGCTCGAGATTTTCGAGATGCAGGAAGTCGCGCGCACGTTGTCGTGAGCAGCACGAATGAAACCAGCAACCAAACCCGGCCGTGGGCTACGTATTGCCGATCAGATTCAGCGCGACGTCGCGGAGATGATTCAGCGCGAAGTCTCGGTCGAGCGCGCAGGATTGGTGACACTGACGGGCGTTGAGGTTTCGGCCGATTATGCGCACGCCAAGGTTTACTTCACGACGATCGGTGCGCCGGTCGAGGCTGCGCAGCAGTTGTTGAGCGACAAGGCCGGCTATTTTCATTCGCTGCTGTTCAAGCGGCTTGCGATTCACACGATCCCGCGCCTGACGTTTATCCACGATGAATCGGTTTCGCGGGGCATCGAGATTGATCGCCTGATCGAGCAGGCGAACAAAAGTCCGTCCGGTTAGGGGGTTGGGTGAGCAAGTCGCGCGGCACACGCGGAGACCGAGTCAATGGCGTGCTGCTTCTCGACAAGCCGGGCGGCATGACCTCGAATGCCGCGCTGCAGACGGCGCGCCGATTGCTCAATGCGGCGAAGGCGGGGCATACCGGCACGCTGGATCCGCTGGCGACGGGGTTGCTGCCGTTGACATTCGGTGAAGCGACCAAGTTTTCAGCCGATCTGCTGGATGCGGATAAGTCATATCGCGCCACGTTGAAACTGGGCATGACGACCAGCACCGGCGACGCCGAAGGCGCCGTGCTGCAGACGAGTGCAGTCGATGTTTCGGACGCAGGTGTTCAAGCCGTGCTGTCGCGCTTCGTCGGCGCGATCGAGCAGGTGCCGCCGATGCACTCGGCGCTGAAACGCGATGGCCGGCCTCTGTATCAGCTGGCGCGGGCGGGGCAGGAAGTCGAGCGCGCGCCGCGCCGGGTCAGCGTGCACAGGCTGGCGCTCATTGAGTTGCGCGGCGATGCACTGATCGTCGATGTCGATTGCAGCAAGGGAACCTATGTGAGAGTGCTGGCGGAGGATATTGGACGCGCGCTGGGGTGCGGAGCACATCTGGGGGCGTTGCGCCGAACACGTGCCGGACGGTTGAGCATCGACGATGCGGTCACGCTTCCCGCGCTTGCAGCGCTGGCGCCACAGTCGCGGCGCGCTCGATTGCTGCCGGAAGACGAGTTGCTGGCATCGCTGGCGACGGTGCGCCTGGACGATGCGCACGCGCAGAGGTTTCAGCAGGGGCAGCGACTGGCGCTCGACGCGGAGCCGCGCGGGCACCGGGTGCGCGTCTACGCCCAGACGAACGAATTACTTGGCACGGCAACCATCAGTGAATGGGGTGTCGTCGAGCCGGAACGGCTAATCAAAAGCGAAAAGAGTATTTGATGAAACGCCCCATACGCAATGTCGCGATCATCGCGCACGTTGATCACGGCAAGACCACGCTGGTCGACAAGCTGCTGCAGCAGTCGGGTACGTTTCGCGAGAACCAGCAGCTGACAGAGCGCGTGATGGACAGCAACGACCTCGAGCGCGAGCGTGGCATCACGATTCTTGCGAAGAACTGCGCAGTCGACTACGAGGGCACGCACATCAACATCGTCGACACGCCGGGGCATGCTGATTTTGGTGGCGAAGTCGAACGCGTGCTGTCGATGGTCGACGGCGTGCTGCTGCTGGTCGACGCCGTAGAAGGCCCGATGCCGCAGACACGCTTCGTTACGCGCAAGGCGCTGGCGCAGGGACTAAAGCCGATCGTCGTGGTCAACAAGATCGACCGCCCGGGTGCGCGGCCCGACTGGGTCGTCAATCACACGTTCGACCTGTTCGACAAACTCGGTGCCGCCGAGGAGCAGCTCGATTTTCCAGTGATCTATGCCTCGGCGCTGCATGGCTATGCGGGAACGTCGCCTGACGTACGCGAAGGCAACCTGAAGCCGCTGTTCGACGCCATCCTTGCGCATGTTCGTGTACGTGACGACGATCCCGACAAGCCGCTGCAACTGCAGATCTGCTCGCTCGACTATTCGAGCTACGTGGGCAAGATCGGCATTGGCCGCATCAGCCAAGGACGCTTGCGTGCCGGTCAGGAAGTGCTCGTGATGCACGGCCCCGAGGGTGCACAGAACGCTCCCACCACGAAGGGCCGCATCAACCAGGTGCTGACGTTCAAGGGACTCGAGCGTCAGGTGGTCGATGAAGCAATCGCCGGTGACATCGTGCTGATCAATGGCATCGACGATATCGGCATCGGATGCACATTGACGCCGGTCGATTTTCCAGACGCGTTGCCTTTGCTCAAGGTCGATGAGCCGACGTTGATGATGAACTTTCAGGTCAATACCTCGCCGTTGGCCGGGCGCGAGGGCAAGTATGTGACCAGCCGCCAGCTGCGCGAGCGGCTGCAGCGTGAGCTGAAGTCAAACGTCGCGATGCGCATGCGCGAGACTGATGACGAACAGGTATTCGAAGTCGCCGGGCGTGGCGAACTGCATCTGACTATCCTGCTCGAAAACATGCGGCGCGAGGGCTATGAGATGGCGGTGGGAAGGCCACGCGTGTTGTTTAAGGAAGTCAATGGCGGGCGGCTTGAGCCATTTGAAATGCTGAGCGTTGATGTCGAGGAGCAAAACCAGGGCGCGATCATGGAAGAGCTCGGCCGGCGCAAGGGGGATTTGCAGGACATGCAGCCCGACGGCAGAGGAAGGGTTCGGCTCGAATATCGGATTCCGGCACGCGGCCTGATCGGGTTTCAGGGCGAGTTCATGACGTTGACGCGCGGCACCGGCCTGATGAGCCACGTGTTCGACGACTACGGTCCGGTGCGCACGGGTGAGGTCGGCGAGCGCCGCAGTGGCGTGTTGATCAGCCAGGACGAGGGCGACGCAGTCGCGTACGCATTGTGGAAATTGCAGGAGCGCGGGCGCATGTTCGTCAGCCCCGGTGACAAGCTGTACGAAGGCATGATCATCGGCATTAATTCGCGCGAAAACGATCTGGTCGTCAATCCGGTGCGCGAAAAGAAGCTGACCAACGTGCGCGCGTCGGGCAAGGACGAGCACATCGATCTGGTAACGCCGATCGCGCTCACGCTCGAATCGGCGGTGGAGTTCATCGCCGATGATGAGTTGGTTGAGATCACGCCGCAGAGCATCCGCTTGCGCAAAAGGTATCTGAAGGAACATGAGCGCAAGCGCGCTCAGCGCGAAGCCGCGTAGCGGCTTCTCGCTGGCGCGCCATGCGCAGTGTTGACGACTCCCTCCCTGACCCTCCCTCCGCGAGGGAGGGGATTAGAACCGTGAATGGCTTGCCGAATTCCGCGCATCGCCGCGCGATCATCCTGATGATCATCGCGCCGGTTCTGTGGAGTATCGCCGGCGTCGTAACGCGTCATCTGTCACCCGAGTTGCAGACGCACGGTCGGTTTGAAATCACGTTTTGGCGCAGCGTATTTGCAGCACTTTGGGTCGGCGGATTTCTGCTATTCGTGCAGCGCGACTTCTTCGGCTCACTGCGTCGGGCCGGGACAGCCGGGTTGATGTCGGGCGCGATGTGGGCGACGATGTTCACTTGCTTCATGCTGGCGCTGACGCTGACGTCGACCGCCAACACGCTGATCGTGCTCGCGGTTGCTCCGCTGACGACTGCGCTGCTGGCGCGCGCCTTCCTGGACGCACCGATACCGTCACGAACCTGGGCCGCGATCGCGATCGCCATGCTGGGTATCGCAGCGATGTTCGCCGACAGCCTAAGCATCAAATCGGGCACGGCCGCGCTAGGAATGTTGATCGCATTCGGCACGCCGCTCGCCTCGGCGATCAACGTCGTGATCCTGAAGAAGCGCGGTTCGACCGTGGATTTGATTCCGGCGGTGTTTCTCGGCGGGGTTATTTCGGCGGTGTTGGTGGTGCCCTTTGCGCGTCCATTCATCGCCGATTGGCGTGATATTGCGTTGCTTGCTTTGCTCGGCTTCTTTCAGCTCGGACTGCCGTGCACACTGCTTGTCATCGCAGCGCGACGGTTGGCCGCAACCGAAGTAGCGCTGCTCGCGCTGCTTGAGGTCGTGCTGGGCCCGTTATGGGCATGGCTCGGAGCCGACGAAGTGCCGGCGGCCAGCGCATTGTTCGGTGGCGCGCTTGTTCTTTCGGCTCTGGTGCTGAACGAACTGGTGGCGGCGCGCGGCGATACCGGCGCGCCGCCAGCGCGTCACTGACTAGCCGCGGACGGCGTTCGCCGGCAACGGCTGCGCCCAGCGGGCCTGCCCCGCTGCTGCAGGCGTGCACGTTGCGTCGAAGCCGCGACCGAGTCGGTCCTCAAGCCGCAGGCGGACGTTCTGCCCGCCAGCATCGACACCGTCGACGCGCACCACCTTCAATCCGTCAACACGCGCAAGGTTGGCGCATTGTTGCTCAGCGGCTGAGTTTCCGGTCGTCATCGGCTGAGCACAACTTGCGAGTAGTACAGCCGCGAACGATGCGGTCAGGACGTATTTCATTGGGTTTCCTCCATGGCGGAACGGCGACTCTAGGAGGAGCGAATCGTTGCGCACATGCACTTGCGACGAACTGCAGATCGCCGGGGATGAAGCGCCCGCATTCCGGACGTGCCGCCGTCACTCAACCCATGGCGCCGGTAATCGGAGTTGTTGGTCCGTGAACGCCGGTCGCCGTAGCGATGTTGTATAAACGATGCCTATGTCAAGCGTAACTGCCTCCGAGCGCGGTCGCTCGCACGGTGTCGATATCACGGCTGCATTACTGGCGGGCTTGATTGCCGGCGTGGTGGACTTGGCGCTGCTGGCTGCGATTGCATTGGCGCAGGGTCAGAACGTGTGGGTGAATATGCGGATGACAGCGGCGATCCTGATGGGTCCGGGTGTGCTGCCGCCGCCGGCGACGTTCGATGCGCTGCTGTTCGCGGTGTCGAGCGTGGTGCACTTTGGACTGTCGATGATCTATGGCCTGATCGTGGCCTGGTTCGTGCGCAAGTCGAACTTTTCGATCGGGTTGATTATCGGCGTCGCGGTGGGATTTGCGATTTACGTGATCAATTACTACGTGTTTGCGCCGCTGCTATTTCCGTGGCTGCTCGGGTCGCGCGCCGGCATGGTGCCGACGCTGATACATCCTGTGTTCGGCGTGATCGCCGCCGCAACCTATCTGAAGCTTCGTAAAGCGCCGCCCGGCACCTGACAGTGACGCGGGCGGTTGATCGGCCGTGCGGTTAGAGATCGACCTTGGCGTGCTGTTTCTGATCTTCCTTCGGCGTTTCGCCTTTGACGTAGGCTTTCGCTGCGTTGAAAACGAATTTCAAACCCTGTGCTCCGGAGTTGTCCCAGTATTCGCCGTCCTGTGCGTCGAACTTCAGCATCGAAATTGAAGGATCGGCCTGTCCCTTCGGAAACCAGATTTTCCAGTCGGGCTTCCATAGGCGCTCGACCAACGCCTGGTCACGCACGACGGTGCCCTGTCCGCTTAGCGACGCAAATTGGGTCTTGCTTTGAAAAGTCAGCGTGCAGTTCGGATTCGCGCTGATCTCGGCGACTTTCGGTGAATCTATGTGGGTCACGAAGTACGCGTCCGCGTCGCGCCGCATCTGAGCGATCGCCATCGGACGGGAATGCATGTGCCCGTCGGCTGACCGCGTCACCAGCATCGCGGTGTCGAAATCCTTCAGCAGGTCGTACAGATGTTCGCGTTCGTTTACTTGAGCCATGTTTTCTCCATCGTGATTGATACTGCGCTCGGCTCAGACCAGCAAGAACGGTGCCGATCGTTGGCGCTATAGTCGCAGCGCGTCAGGTGCCCGATGTTTACGCATCGGGTGAAACGGGAAGCCGGTGAAGCGGAAACGCTGAGTCCGGCACTGCCCCCGCAACGGTGAGTCAGTCAAGCGGATCGCTTTGCTACCACTGCGTCGAAAGGCGCGGGAAGGTGTGGTCCGCCGCCATCAGGCGCTGATAAGTCCGGAGACCGGCCTGGCGGGCGAGTCGTCGCAGCGTGCGATGACTTCAGCAGCGCGATCGCGGCGGGCGAGGGTGTGCAGCGAGGTCTGCACCCATCGGGCGTCCTCGCTCGCGGATTGAACGCGGGTGAGCGATGAAAAAAATTTCCGAAGTTGCAAGCGGCGCAAAACGGCGGTGCGCGTTGGGCATGTTGTCGGGTGCAGTCTGCGTTGGAGCCGTGAATGCGCAAGCTGCGTCGACCGCTACACCACTGGGTCCGGTGATTGTCAGCGGCAGCCGCATCGAGGCCACGCCGGCCGACACCGGCTCAGCGGTTAGCATCATTACCGGTGCTGAGTTGGAACAGCAGCAAATCCGTTTCGTCTCCGACGCACTGCGTTCGCTTCCCGGCGTTGCGGTAAGCCGCCAGGGTCCGGTAGGCACGGTCACCCAGGTTCGCATCCGCGGGGCGGAAGCCAACCACACGGTGGTGCTGATCGACGGCGTCAAGATCAATGACCCGTTTACCTCGGAAGTCGATTTTGCACACTTGCTGTCGGCGCAGATTGATCGCATCGAAATTCTGCGTGGCCCACAGAGCGTTTTATACGGCTCCGAAGCCATCGGCGGCGTGATCAGCATTTTCACCAAGCGCGGTGCGCCAGGCTTGCAAGCCGATGCATCGGCCGAACGTGGATCGTTTTCGACGTACAGCGGCGGTGCGGTACTGCGCGGCGCCACGGAGACTATCAACTACGCTTTGGCGGCCAACGCGTTTCGCACCGACGGTACCAACGTCTCGCGCTTCGGTGGCGAGGACGACGGCTACCGTAACCAAACGTTTTATGCACGCGCCGGCTGGGCGCCGTCGAAGGATGCCTCGCTTGACGCGTCGCTGCGCTTTCGCAACAGTCGCGGTGAATTTGATCCGCAGGACTTTAGCTTCCCGCCCGGGCCGACGTTCGGCTTGATCGTCGACGGCGATCGCCGCAGCGAAGGCGAACAGCTCGATGCGAGAGTGCGCGGGCGATTGACGACCGGTGCGCTAGAACATCAGCTCGGATTCGCGCGTACCCGCACCGTTGAAGACACGTTTGCTGACGGCGTCTTTTCGAATGGCTTCGAAGGCCGACGTGACCGGTTCGACTATCAGGGAACGTGGCGCTTCGGCGGGCTCGATGTACCCCAAACCTTCACCCTGGCCGCGGAGCACGAGCGCCAGCATTTCGAGAGCAAGGGACCGACTCCGGCGTCCGCGCAAAGCCAGGCCCGTCACAACGAAAAGACCGGCTTCGCCGCCGAGTACTGGGTACGTTTGCCGTCGCTGACCGCGCTGACGTTTTCCGCGCGGCGCGACCACCACGAGCTGTTCGAAGATGCAACGACGTATCGCATCACAGCGGCGCAACCGTTGGCACAGCGCGTCAAGCTGCGCGCAAGCTATGGCACCGCGATCGCGAATCCGACCTTTTTCGAGCTGTTTGGCTTCATAGCGGGCAGCTTCGATCCCAACCCTGCGCTAAAGCCCGAGAAGTCGCGCGGCTACGACTTCGGCGCCGACTTCACGATAGCCGAGCGCGGACAGCTTTCGATCACGTACTTCGACGCCGATCTGCGCCATGAGATCGCCACTACGTTCGACGCCTCGACGTTTCGGTCGAGCGTTGCCAACTTGGCCGGCCGCAGCAAGCGCCGTGGCATCGAAGCGGAAGCGCACTACGCGCCAAGCGAGAACATCACTGTGGCGTTTATGTACACCTACACGGACGCGAAGCAGCCGGATGGGCAGATCGAAGTGCGACGCCCACGCCACATCGGTTCGGCTGCGATAACCTACGCGCTGCCGAGCACGCGGGGCGCGATTACGCTCGCGGCCGATCACAACGGCCGGCAGGAAGATCTCGATTTTCGAAGCTTCACCTCAGCGCGCGTGACGTTGCGCGATTACACACTGGTGAGGCTGGCCGGCCATTATGCAATTAGGCGCAATGTGAGCCTGACGGCACGCATCGAAAATCTGCTGGATCAGCAGTACGAAGAGGTATTTTCGTATCGCGCGACCGGGCGCGCGTTTTACGCCGGCGTGCAGGCACGCTTCTAGTGCCGAAGAACTTGCTTCACGTGATGGCCGTGCTGCTGTGTGCAGGCATCGCGGGTGCGGTAATCGCAGCGCCGCAGCGCGTCGTATCGCTGAACCTGTGCAGCGACGAGCTTGTGTTACGGCTCGCGTCGCCCGGCACGGTCCGATCGGTCACTTGGCTGGCGCGCGATCCGGCGTTGTCGAACGTATCGGCTCTCGCGCAGAACGTGCCGGTCAATCGCGGCCTCGCCGAAGACGTCGTGCCGCTTGCCCCCGATCTTGTGCTTGCTGGCGCCTACACGACGCGCACTGCGGTGGCGCTACTGAAGCGGCTCGGCATACCCGTGCTCGAGCTGACCATACCGAGCAGTGTGGAGGAAGCGCTGACGCAAATCGTGGTCGTTGCAGAGGCGCTTGGAACGCGGGCGAGCGGATTGCAACTGGCCGCGCAGATTGACGAGCAGCTCGCGGCGCTGCCCGCGGTGTTACCCAATTCCGCGCGGCCGATCGCTGTGGTGTACCAGCCCAATGGGTTGACGATCGGAAGCGGTTCGCTGATCAACGACCTGTTCAACCGCGCAGGGTTACGCAACCTTGCGGTCGAGCGCCGCATCGACAACTACGGACACTTGCCGCTCGAGTTGCTGCTGGCGGCGCAGCCCGACCTGCTGATTACGAATGCAGCTGACGGGCGCGGGCCCGCGCTCGCTAACGAAGTGTTGCGCCACCCGGCGCTCGCGCGCCGCTACGGCGCGGCGCGCACGGTCAGCATGCCTTCAGCGTGGTGGAGCTGTGGCGGGCCGCGTATGGTGGACGCGGTGCGGCGTCTGCAGCAAGCGGCGCAGCAACAGCCGTCGAATGTGAGCGGTCCTCGATGAGCGCGCGCGCATCCGGCGTGTCGGCTGCTGCCCTCGCAACGCAGCGGACGCCCTGGCTGCTGACGTTTCTGGTATTCATTCTGCTGCTGCTCACGGCCGTGTCGCTCGCAATCGGACAGATTTCGCTGGATGTGGCATCAGCGGCCGCGCAATGGCTGCGCGGCGAATCGTCGCTCGCGACATTGGTCCTGGTCGAGTTGCGTGTGCCGCGCACTTTGCTCGCGGTGCTGGTCGGTGCCAGTCTGGGACTGGCGGGGGCGGCGCTGCAGGGACTGCTGCGCAATCCGCTCGCCGAGCCGGGCATTATCGGCGTGTCGGCATGCGCGGCGCTCGGTGCGGTGCTCGCGTTTTACAGCGGCGTTTCGTTCGCCGCGCCCCTGGCGCTGCCGCTGGCCGGCATTGCTGGCGCGCTGATCGCCGTAGTGTTGCTATATGCGCTAGCGGGACGCGAAGCCAGCACGCTGACGTTGATTCTGGCGGGTGTCGCGATCAACGGCTTCGCCGGAGCGGCGACTGCACTTGCGCTTAATCTCGCGCCAAATCCCTTCGCGGTCACGGAAATCGTTTTCTGGATGATGGGGTCGCTGGCCGACCGCAGCGTCAGTCATTTGCAGCTGGCGGCGCCATTGATGATTGGCGGTTGGATGTTGCTGCTAAGCGGCGGCCGCGCACTCGACGCGTTGACGCTGGGTGAAGACACCGCGGCCAGTCTCGGCATGCGGCTTCCGCGGCTTCGATTCGCGCTCGTGCTAGGCACCGCACTCGCAGTCGGCAGCGGCGTGGCCGTGACCGGTGCGGTTGGTTTTGTTGGACTCGTCGCGCCGCATCTGATGCGGCCCTGGGTCGCGCATCAACCGAGCCGTCTGCTGTTGGCGAGCGCACTCGCCGGGGCGATTCTGGTGCTGGCGGCCGACATTGCGATTCGTCTGATCCCCGGTGGGGCCGAACTCAAGCTGGGTGTCGTCACGGCGCTGATCGGCGCGCCGTTTTTTCTCGTGCTCGTGATGAAACTGCGCCGGGAGACCATTTGATGCGGATCTCCGCTGAAGGCATCACAGTCACGACCGAGGCCGCGACGTTACTTGACGATGTCAATGGGGTTGCCGACCCGGGCCAGTTGCTCGGAGTGGTCGGGCCCAACGGGGCCGGCAAATCGACGTTGCTGCGCCTGCTCGCGGGTCTTCGCGACTGCACGCGAGGGCGGGTGCGCTATGACGGTCATACGCGCAACGATCTGAAAGCGCGCACGCTGTCACGGCAGGTCGCTTACCTCGCGCAGCGCGGCCCGGTGGCGTGGCCGTTGACGGTTGAACGTCTGGTTGCGCTGGGGCGGCTGCCACATTTGCAAAGATGGTCGTCGTACGACGCGCACGGGGTTGCTGCAATCGACACCGCGCTTTCCGATACCGACACGCTGCACTTGCGGCACCGCATCGTCGATACATTATCGGGCGGAGAGCTCGCGCGGGCGCTGTTGGCGCGCGCGCTGGCCGTCGGCGGCGCAGCGTTGCTGGCCGATGAGCCGGTTGCCGAGCTTGATCCGTATCACCAGTTGCAGGTGATGGAGATCCTGCGTGCGCGCGCGCGTGTGGGGCAGACGGTGATCGTCGTACTGCATGAAATCACCCTCGCGGCCCGGTTTTGCGATCGCCTGTTGTTGCTCGATCGTGGTCGCGTCGCTGCTGCAGGAACGCCGGCCGAAGTCCTGACCGACGAGAACCTGCACGCCACTTATCGCGTGCGTGCCTTGCGCGGCGAACGCGACGGCGACGGATATCTGCTGCCCTGGACGCGCACCGATCAGACCGCTTAGCAGGTGTCATGGTGTGAGTGGGTATGCTGTTGCCGCCTATGCCCGATGTCGCTTCGTCGTCCGGTCCACACGATCCGCACAGGTTCTGCGTCGCCCCGATGATGGAGTGGACCGACCGCCACTGTCGCTACTTTCATCGACAGCTGACGCGGCACGCCCGGCTGTACACCGAGATGCTCACGACCGGAACGTTGCTGCACGGCGACGCCGAGCGGCATCTGAAATTTGATGCCGCCGAGCATCCGGTTGCGCTGCAGCTCGGCGGCAGCGAACCCGAGGCGCTTGCGCACGCCGCGAAGCTCGGGCAACAGGTCGGCTACGATGAAATCAATTTGAACTGCGGCTGCCCGTCGGAGCGTGTGCAGCGCGGCGCGTTCGGGGCGTGTTTGATGGCCGAACCTGCGCTGGTGGCCAACTGCATCAAGGCAATGCGAGATGTAGTGACAATCCCGGTTACGGTCAAGCACCGGATCGGTGTCGATCGTCGTGACGATTACGGCTTCGTGCGCGACTTCGTCGGTGCGCTGTATGACGCGGGCTGCCGCGTGTTCATCGTGCACGCGCGCAGCGCATGGCTGAAGGGCTTGAGTCCGAAACAAAATCGCGAAGTGCCACCGCTTGACTACGCGCGCGTAGCCCAGTTGAAGCGTGATTTCGCGTCAGCCGGCTTTGTGTTGAACGGCGGAATCACGACGTTAAATCTGGCGCGCGATCACCTGGCGCACACAACGGGCGTCATGCTGGGCCGCGCCGCCTATCAAGATCCGTACCTTCTTGCAGGTGTCGACTGTGCGCTGTTCGGTGCTACCGCGCCGGCGCCGTCTCGCGCGTCGCTGGTGCTGAAAATGACGGACTATCTAAAGCGAGAGACGCGCTCGGGCACTGCGCCGCGGCAGGTTGCGCGGCATATGCTGGGCCTGTTTCAGGGGTTGCGCGGCGCCCGCCGGTGGCGCCGCACGCTGAGTGACGCCGACGCGCTGCAACGCTACGGGTCGGAAATATTGATGCACGCTTTCGATCAGGTCGAGCACCCCTTCGAGTCGCTGCAGGCGGCAGCTTGAGGCCAACGCTCGCTAGTCGATTCGCAGTCGGTAACCGACCCCGTGAACGGTTTCCAGATTTGCGTACCCGGCGTCCGACAAAGCCCGGCGCAGCAGGTGCACCTGACTGCGCAGCACGTCGCTGTCGCGCTCGCCGTCCGGCCAGAGCTCCGATTCGAGTTCAACGCGCGTGACGACCCGGCCGGGGTCGCGCAGCAAATACTCGAGTATGCGCATCGGGCGTGGTGCCAGATGAATCGCAACATCGTTTACGGACACCGATCGCGTGCGCCGATCGAATCGAAGCGGACCCGCCGATACGATAGCGGCGACCATCGTGCCGCTGGCGCGTCGATGCAACGCCGTTACGCGCGCCTCGAGTTCGGCAAGCGCGAACGGTTTCGTCAGGTGATCATCGGCGCCGAGCTCGAAGCAGCTGAGCTTGCTTGCAATCTCGTCGCGAGCGGTCAGGATCAACACCGGCGTCGTAAGCCCGAACTCGTGCCGTAGATGATGCAGCACCTGAGTGCCGTCAAGCCGGGGCAGACCGAGATCGAGCACGATAACGTCGAACGTCGCGCTGGCAAGGCGCACGAGCGCCGCGGGACCGTCGTAGGCGACATCGACTTTGTGACCGCGCAGCTCGAGGTAAGTGACGCAATTGCGCGCAATCGTCGCTTCGTCCTCGACGATCAGGATGTGGCAAGCGGCCGTTTTCTCGTCCGGCGGCTCGCGGCGCAGCGCGATGTCGACCTTTATTGAGGACACGCCTTCGGTAGTTCCGCCTCGCGCCGGCTAACTTCCTGATTTGCCTTGCGCATCTGCTCGATAGTTGCCGCGCGCATGTCGACTGCATTGCGCAATTCACTCGCGCGCGCTAGGTTGCGCCGTGCGCGCTCGCAGCGATCGGCGATCTTCATCTCCTCGCGGCTGCGTTTGTCCGCGGCACGCTTTTCATCGTCCGTCTGTTTTTTGCGGTCTTTTTCGATCTGCTTGACTTCAGCCGCCTCTTTCTTGGCGCGATCCTTTGCTGCTTGCTGAGCGGGTACGCTGACCGACGGCGACGTGTTGACTTTGCGCACCGGCGAGGCCCCGGGCGGGCACTCGCGATTTGAATACGTCACCGTCCCGTCCTTCGTTTCGCAGCGTTGCACCTGCGTCTGCTGCGCCGACGCGGCTCCGATTGCGCCGACCGCGAGCGCACAAACAAGAAAAGGGCTGGCTGGCAATCTCATCGGCGTTCTCTCAGCCGCACGCGCGGCGATATTCAGCAGTCAGGTCTTGATGCGCGTCGGTCAACACGTTGAGTAATCAGCGCGATTTTCATCGCGCACGAGTCTATCGAATAACCCTGATCCCAGCGCAACAGTGGATTTGTTACGGGATCGCGAGCGCACTGCGAACCGAGTCGGCCGCCGTCTTGTTAAAGCGGTACTGGTAGTCGTAGATCTTGGCGCCTGCCTGATACAGCTTGCCGGGGCGTACGCCGGGAGTTCCTTTGCTGGGCTCGATGAACGCAATTTTCGCCGACTCGCGCTCGACGTTGGTTACGCCGGTATCGAGTGGATCGACGTTGGCCGGAAACGACAGTACGACCGCGCGTGTCCCGCCGATCGTTTGCTCCTCCCATTCGCCCTCGTTCAGTGCCTTGACCCCGTCGCGATCGCAAAACAGCGTGCCGGTTTTCGCAGCGAAGAGCTCGACGGTTCCCTTCTTGGCGCCGGGCTTGAACAGCATCGCGTACGGCTTTGCGCCCTTGCGATCTTCGTAGGCCAGGCAATACGGAATCTGCTTCGAGAAGTTGCCGACGAACTGGCCGGTATTGGTGGCGCCGGTAAACGACTCGCGCGCCGGTAGCACCAGCACGTCGTCGATAAAGCGTGCGACGACAAGGTATGCGACAGCTCCCGGCGGGAAAACCGCGCTGCCTAACTTGGCCGCTTCCTGCCGCAGATAGTTGTCGGGCGTACGCAGAAACTGCTGCATTTGCATTCCCGCGATGTCGAACGCCTGTAGCGTCACGGCGACCCGCAACGGATGCTGCCCCGAGAAGATCAGATAGATCGTCCCGTCAGGCGCCGGGATTGCGAAGTTCGGGCGGCCTACCGGGCGGCGCTCGCCATTGATTACGAAGTTTCCGGCATCAATGTTGCTGTGAACCGCGCCGGTTTTTGCATCGTTGGTGGTTTCGGTCAGCGCGTAGCGATTCTCCGCGCCGGGCTTGTCCGCTGCGCGAAGGTTGGCGATAGTCGGGCCGTTGATTAGAAAGATACCGTCGCCGTGCAGCGCAGCGATGCCGGGATCAGGCAGTGCCTTGATGCCTTTGATTGGCCGCGGCTGCTTCAGAGGCCCATAGGTCTGCAGCTCATCGGTTGTCAGCTCCTGGGCGCCGGCATTCATCGCGAGCGCTGCGGATAGTGCCAGCGCTGCACTCCCTATGATTTGTTTGACGTTGGTATGCATGCGGCGATCTCCAATGCGTTCGAACCGCGCGCATCGTAGCGAACGCACGGCAGCGTGATGATCCGAAAAACGGCGGGAATTCTCCCGCGAAGGTGGGACTCAAGCTGCCTTCGAGTTACACGACCTTGCCGGGATTCATGATGTTCAGCGGGTCGAGTGTGCGCTTGATTGCCCGCATCAGGTTCATCTCGACATCGGATTTGTAGCGTGCGTTTTCGTCGCGCTTCAGCTGGCCGATGCCGTGCTCGGCCGAGATCGAGCCCGAAAATCGCGTCACCTGATCGTGCACGCACTCAAAAACAGCGGGTTGCTGCGCGAAAAACTTCGCTGCGTCGGCGCCGGACGGCGGGATGATGTTGTAGTGCAGGTTGCCGTCGCCCAGATGGCCGAAGGTGACCATGCCGATCCCCGGAAAACGCTGGGCCAGCAGCGCGTCGGTTTCTTCGATAAAACGCGCGATGGACGAAATCGGTAGCGCAACGTCGTGCTTGATGTTCTTGCCCTCGCGCACCTGGGCTTCGGGTATCAGTTCGCGCAACATCCACAGTGAACGACTTTGCGCAGCGGATTGCGCGATCACCGCGTCGGTTATTAGCCCCTGTTCGAGCGCCTGCGCAGCGATCGTTTGAAGCAGCGCGGCCGCGTGTTGCTGATCTTCGTGATCGCTTAGCTGCAGCAGCACGTACTGCGCGTAATTGCGTGCAAACGGCAGACGCTGGTCAGGAAAGTGGTGCGTTACCAGCTGCAGGCACTTGGCCGAAAAGAGTTCGAAGGCCGTCAGCGTTGGACCGGCCAGTGACTGCGCAAGTGTCAGCAACGTCAGTGCGGGCGACACCGCATCGAGCGCGATCAGCGCAGTTGCATACGCGCGCGGCAATGGAAACGTCTTCAGGCACGCCGCGGTGATCACGCCAAGCGTGCCTTCGGCACCGATGAAAAGATCGCGCAGGTCATAGCCGGTATTGTCCTTACGCAGCCCGCGCAGTCCGTTCCAGATTTCACCGGACGGCAGCACCACCTCAAGCCCGAGCGCGAGTTCGCGCGCATTGCCGTAGCGCAGTACCTGGGTGCCGCCCGCATTGGTGCTTAAATTGCCGCCGATGGTAGCGCTGCCTTCGGCGGCCAATGACAGCGGAAACAACCGGCCTGCGGCAATCGCTGCCTGCTGAACGTCGTGCAGCACACAGCCGGCCTCGACGGTGATCGTGTCGTTGATCGGATCAACCTCGCGAACGCGCTGCATGCGTTTTAGCGACAGCACGATCGCCTCGCCCGATCCATCCGGCGTTGCTCCGCCCACCAACCCCGTGTTGCCTCCCTGCGGCACGATCGGAACGCGATGTTCCGCGCACGCTGCGATGATCGCGGCGACTGCGGCGGTATCGAACGGAAGAACGACAGCCTGCGCGCGACCGGTAAAGCGCTGCCGCCAGTCGGTCAGATACGGTGCGGTGTCCGCGGGCGCGGTCAGCACCTGCAACGCCCCAATCTCACCTAACCGCTGCAGCAGCATCAGCGTGCCGCCAGGCGCAGCGCCGCAGTGGCGAGGCGTTTGCCGAGCGACACCGCGAGACGCCGCTCATCATCGGTCAGGCGCACCGGTGCGCCGTGCGGTGCCACATGGCTCGCGCCGTACGGCGTGCCGCCACCGGTCGTTGTCATTAGCGCCGGCTCGGTGTACGGGATGCCGAGCACCAGCATTCCCTGATGCAACAGAGGCAGCATCATCGACAACAGCGTTGTTTCCTGTCCGCCGTGCATCGACGTGGTCGAAGTGAACACGGCCGCGGGCTTGCCTGCAAGCGTGCCCGACAGCCATTGTCCGGAGGTCGAATCGATGAAGTGTTTCAGCGGCGCGGCCATGTTGCCAAACCGGGTGGGTGACCCCAGCGCGAGACCGCCGCACTCGTCAAGGTCGCGCAGCTCGACGTAGGGCGCGCCGTCGGGCGGGATCGCAGGCGCTGCGTTTTCGACGACCGCCGCGACCGGCGGAACGGTGCGCAACCGCGCGTGCGCGCCTTCCACCTGGTCGATGCCCTGCGCCACCGCATCGGCTAGCAACCGTGTCGCGCCACTGCGCGAGTAATAGAGAACCAGAATGTCCACGCGGCTTTCTAGTTTGTCGATCGGAGTGATGGGAAGGCGATGCTTGTGAGGCGCTCGCTATTATCGCCGCACCATGCGCTTGAATATCACACCATGGCTCGATCGCTACTCGTTGCTGAGACGGGCGCGCGAGGTGGCGATCTTCGCGCAGCGGCGCGCGCACGACGTCAAGATGCCACAGGTTGCCGGCAGTCTGACGTTCACGACGACGCTGACGATCGTTCCTTTGTTTGCGGTTGCGTTGGCACTGTTTACCGCCTTTCCGCTGTTCACCGAGTTTCGCGCCGCAGTCGAAAACGCGGCTTTACAGGCGTTGCCCACGCAGATTGCCGAATCCGTGCTCGGCTACATAAACGAGTTCGCGATAAAAGCAACGCGGCTGACCGCGGTCGGACTGATCTTTCTGACGGTGACTGCGGTCGCGGTGATGGTCACGTTCGATCGCGTGCTGAACGACATCTGGCGTGTGAAGAACCGCCGTCCGCTGACGCAGCGGGTGCTGATCTATTGGGCAATCCTGACGCTCGGCCCACTGCTGATCGGTGCCAGCTTAAGCGCCAGCTCTTACGTGTGGGCAATGTCGGGCGATGCACTTGCGATGCTGCCGCGGGCAGTCGTCGGAGCACTGGACTACGCACCCGTCCTTCTCAGCGGTTTCGCTTACGCGGCGCTTTTCGTCTACGTGCCGAACCGCGCCGTCGCCTGGCGCGATGCGCTGATCGGCGGTTTTATTGCCGCCGTCCTCGCCGAGTTGTTCAAACACGCTTTTGCTGTTTTCGTGGCGCGCGGCATTACCGGCTCGGTGTACGGGACCTTCGCGGTGCTGCCGCTTTTTCTGATCTGGATTTACTTGTCATGGTACGTCGTGCTGTTCGGGGCGGCGATCACTGCCACGTTGCCGCGGTTGCGAGCGACGCGGTTCAGCGACGAAACGCTCGCCGGCAATCAGTTCATCACATCGGTAGCGTTGCTGAAGGTGTTGCTGCGCGCGAAGCAGACAAAGAAGCCCGCCGTGCGGCCAGTCGAGCTGGCACGGCAGACCCGCATGTCCACCGACGAAACCGAACAGCTGCTCGAAGCTCTGGAGCAACTCAGCTACGTCAGGCGTCTCGCCGTGCCGCGATCGGGCCGCTACGCCGATCACGACTGGATGCTGGTCTGCGATGAAAACGCAATGACGCTAACACCGTTGTTCGAACACTTCGCCATCAACCCGGCCAACAGCCTGATCAGTACCGATGCGCACGGACTTCGGGCGTTGCGTAGGCGCTGGTTTGAGGCAGAGTGGCTGCAAGCGCCGCTGGCTGAGGAACTCGCCGACTGAGAAAACGGCGGCTAAAGACGGATCTTGCCGGCCCAGGTTTGCAGATACATCACCCAGTCGCCGATGAAGCTGTATAGCGGCTGCTTGAACGACGCCGGCTTGTTCTTCTCGAATGCAAAGTGACCGATCCAGGCAAAGCCATATCCGCAAAGCAGCGAGACCAGGAGCCACGCTGCGTTACGAGTCGCAATCGCGGCCACGCTGAAAGCGAGCGCGAGCGACAAGCCTACGAAATGCATGCGCCGGCAGTTGCGGTCGCTGTGCTCGGACAAATAAAACGGATAAAACTCGCGAAAGCTCGCAAAGCGCCGCGTAGGCAGAGAAAGCCTGTCCATGCCGTCAATCTAGCCTGTGCCGGGGGAATGCTCAAGGAGGCGTGACGCTGAGCACCAGCGCGGCGGCACCCAGTACCAAGACGCCCGCGACGCGGTCGATCATCCTCGCATACCGCGGGTCGGCCGCGAGATGGGCTGCGCGCGCGGCCAGATAACCGTAGCAGCCCAAGATCATTGACTCGGGAAGGATGGAGCCGGCGGCAAGCCAGAGCATCTGCGCACCGACCGGCAACGTCGGATCAACGAACTGCGGCAGGATGGCGATGAAAAAGATCAACGTCTTCGGGTTGGCGAGCTGCAGCGTGAAACCGGACAAAAAAGTCGAGCGCGCCGAGAGGTCGCTCGCCGTCGTATTGGAGGTTGCGATCGGCGAAGATCGACCCAGCAGCGCCGAAGCTGCGACGTAGATCAGATAGAAAGCGCCCAGCCATTTGACCGTGACGAAGAATGGCCTGGACGCGATCAGGACCGCGCCCACCGCACTCGCGGACACTGCGAAGTACAGTGCGTTGGCCGACAGCACGCCTAATGCAGCGAACAGCGAGTGGCGTGCGCCCCGCGTCAGGCCGTACGCGATAACCAGCATCACCGCAGGACCGGGCGACAGCGATAGCGCCGCTTCGGTCAACAGATAGAGCCAGTAAGTATTCCCGTTGACTGCTGCTGGCAGCACGTGCGTCAGGCCAGTGCGCGTTCAAACACGCGCTCGGCAAACCTCCGCAACGTTTCTCGCACACCGTCCGGATTTTCGGCCATCAATGCGTGGCCGGCACCCGGCAGCGTCACGACCGTGGCCGCGCGGCATGCGTCGATCAGTGGCTGCGCTGCGCGCGCGGGGGTCATCGAATCCGACGCCGCAAGGATGAACAGTGCGGGGCATCCCAGTTCGGCGGCCGCCTGCGTACCGCGTCGATACGCATTGCAGGCCGCGAAGTCGGCGTGCAGTACATCGCTGCCGTTGCGCTGCGCGATTCGCTGCATTAACCGCAGATTGCTCCACACGTTCGAGAAACCGGGGCCGGGGCTCGACGGCTTGCGATCAAATGCGCCGATTGACGCACTGTGCGACCACACGTTGATCATTTTCATCGCCTGGGCCGGTGATCGCTTGGTGGCGTCGAGCAGCACGTCGGACACGCGCATCGGAGAAGCTGTCGCGATCAGGACCACGCCCCGGATCCGGTCGCGCAGCATCGCTCCCACCTCGAGCGCGATTAGCGAGCCCATGCTGTGTCCGACCACGATCAGGCGCTCGGCGCCGCACATCTTCAACGCGTCGCCGATCCGTTCGGCCATTGATTCGATGGTCGACAGCGGCGGGCCGGCGCTGCGCATGTGTCCAGGCAGATCCAGCGCCAGCACGCCGTAGCCGTGGTGTGCCAAATAGCGACTCTGCAGGATCCACACGCTGTGATCGCACTCACCGCCGTGCAGAAACACGATCGTCGGCAGCGCCGGGTCATATGCCTTGCCGCCGGTGTATGCGTACAGCCGGGGCGTTTCAGCCAGGTCCATCAGCTTCCATCACGCCGTCTTCGAGGCACGCTTCAGAGCCCGATCAAGATCGTCGAGCAAATCGCTCGCGTCTTCAAGCCCAACCGAGAGCCGAATCGTTCCCTGCGCAATGCCCGCCGCTGCGAGCTCCTGATCGGGAACGCGGAAGTGTGTGGTCGACGCCGGATGAATGACCAGCGATTTGGCATCGCCCACGTTCGCCAAATGTGAAAACACCTGCAGCGCTTCGACGAAAGTGCGCCCCGCGGCGCGCGCGCCTTTCAGGTTAAAGCTGAACACCGCTCCGCATCCGCGCGGCAGCAGACGCTGCGCGAGTGTGTGATCGGGATGCGCCGGTAGCTCCGGGTACGCCACCGATTCGATCATCGGGTGAGCGGCCAGGAAAGCGACGACCTTGCGCGCATTGTCGACGTGCCGCTGCATCCGCAGTGGCAGCGTCTCCAGGCCCTGCAACAAAAAGAACGCGGTGTGTGGGCTCATACAAGCGCCGAAATCGCGCAGCCCCTCACGCCGTGCGCGCAGTAAAAACGGCGCGACCGTACTTTCCTCGGCGAAGTTCATTCCGTGGAACCCGACATACGGCTGCGTCAGCGTCAGATACTTGCCGCTGGCAAGCCAGTCGAAAGTGCCGCCGTCGATCAGCACCCCCCCGATCGCAATCCCGTGCCCGCCGATGAATTTGGTCGCCGAGTGATAGACGAGGTCGGCGCCGTGATCGAACGGCGTTATCAGGTAAGGCGTGGTGAATGTCGAATCGACCAGCAGCGGCATGCCATGCTCGTGCGCGATCGCGCTGACCGCCGGGATGTCCAGCACGTCGAGCCCGGGATTGCCGAGCGTCTCACCGAACAGCAGCCGGGTGTTGGTGCGGATCGCCGTGCGCCAGGCATCGAGGTCGCGCGGATCGATGAACGTCGTGTCGATGCCGAAGCGCGCCAGCGTGAAGCCGAGCAAGTTGTGCGAGCCGCCGTACAACGCGCGGCTGGCGACGATATGAGAGCCCGCACCCATTAGCGTAACGATCGCCAGGTGCAGCGCCGCCTGACCGCTCGCGGTCGCGATCGCACCCACACCTTTCTCGAGCGCTGCCATGCGTTCTTCGAACACGGCGACCGTCGGATTCGAAATCCGCGAGTACACATGACCGGCGCGCTCCATGTTGAACAGCGCAGCGGCGTGGTCGGAGTCGTCAAACACGTACGAGGCTGTCGCATAGATCGGCACCGCGCGGCTACCGGTCGTTGGGTCTGGCGGCTGCCCCGCGTGCAGTGCGAGGGTGTCGAAGCCGGGGTAGCGGACGGTCATGGGATGACTTGGCGGCAAAGGCGTGATGATGCCGCATCGCGTGCAACGCGCGGCGTTGCGTACACTCGCGGCGCACGCTTTATGGATACCCGCGCAATCCTTCACCCGCCTGTCGAGCCGTATGACCAGGGCATGCTCGCGCTCGACGACGTACACACGATGTACTGGGAGACCTCCGGCAACCCCGCCGGTGCGCCGGTGTTGTTCGTGCATGGCGGCCCTGGGGGCGGGTGTTCACCCGAGCACCGACGCTTCTTCGACCCCGATTTTTTTCGTATCGTGCTGTTCGACCAGCGCGGCGCCGGTTCGTCGACGCCGGTCGGTGAAGCGCTCGGCAACACAACGGCCCAGTTGATCGACGACATGGAGAAGCTGCGCGAGTATCTCGAGGTCGAGCGCTGGCTGGTTTTTGGTGGCTCGTGGGGCAGCACGCTGGGTTTGGCCTATGGCCAGGCGTATCCGGATCGCTGCTCCGGTTTCGTATTGCGCGGCATCTTTCTCGGCCGGCAGAGTGAGATCGACTGGTTTCTTTACGGCCTGCGCACGATCTTCCCGGAAGCGTGGCACCGATTCGCGAGCATGTTGCCGCCGGCCGAGCGCAAAGACCTGCTGACGGGCTATTTGAAGCGTCTGTTTGACAGCGACGCCCGCGTGTATCTGCCCTTCGCCCGTGCGTGGAGCGAGTACGAAGGTTCGTGCTCGACATTGCTTCCGAATCCGGAGCTCGTGCGGCATTTTTCAGACGAGGCGCTCGGACTGGCGCGGATGGAAGCCCATTACTTTGCTCATCAGTGCTTTCTGCAGCCGAATCAACTGCTGAACAATCTAGATCGGATACGCCATCTGCCCGCGGCGATCGTGCAGGCGCGCTACGACATGGTGTGCCCCATTGTCAACGCCGACGAGCTCGCGCGGGCGTGGCCGAGCGCAAAGTACACAGTTGTGGCCGACGCTGGCCATTCGGTCTGGGAGCCCTCGGTCAGCGCAGCGGTCGTCGCCGAGGTCGAGCGCATGAAACTGCATCTTGTCCGCTAGCCGGCGCACGCTGTGCTTGTTCGTTCCAGCGTGCGGGTCTACGATCGTTCGCGTCATCGCCTAACCCGCCAGGAGGCTGCATGAAAGTTGCCGACATACTCCGCGTCAAAGGCACCGCGCTGTACACCGTGGCTCCCGACGCGCCGCTGGCCGAGGCGGTGAACCTGATGGCCGAGCTCGATATCGGCTCGGCCGTAGTGATGCGGTTCGGCGAGCTGGCGGGAATGTTGACGTTCCGCGAAGTGATCAACCGGCTGCACACCAACGGCGGCGCCATCGGAGACATAGCGACGCGTGATGCGATGGACCCATCGCCGCTGACGGTCACGTCAGATACCGACATCATGGAAGTGCGCCGCCTGATGCTGGAACGGCACGCGCGCTATCTGCCGGTGATGGACGGCCGCACGCTTGCGGGCGTGATTTCTTTCTATGACGTCGCCAAGGCGGTGCTCGAAGAGCAAAGCTTCGAGAACAAGATGCTGAAGGCGTATATCGGCGATTATCGCGAGCCCGAAGAGGCCCGCAACTGAGTAGTGCCGCGCAGCCGCACGGCACCAATCCGCTCGCGAAGCCGGAGCCCGGCCGACTCACTGAAAATTTTCGCATCGCTGTCATCGGCGCTGGCATCGCAGGCTTGGCGTGTGCGCAGCGGTTGACCGCGCGTGGCGCCAAGGTAACGGTATTCGAGCAGGGCCGTCGGCCGGGCGGCCGGGCCGCCACCTTGCGCACGGAGTTCGGGAACTTCGATCACGGTGCGCAGTACTTCACGGTCCAAAGTCATGGGTTCGAGCGGAGCGTGGCCCAGTGGCTGCAAGTCGGCGTGGCCAGGCGCTGGCCCGGCCGCATCATTGCGGTCGAGGGTGCAGCCACCGAAGACAAGACGGCGTCGGCGACGCGTTACACCGGCACTGAAGGCATGATCTCGATCGCGAAGCACCTGTGTGAGGGGCTCGATGTTCGGCTTGATACGCGTATCGGCTCCGTATTGCAGTCGGGCGTGCGCTGGTCACTGCTCGACGAAGCAGAGCGCTCGCCATCGCCGGGTGGCTTTGACGCGCTGGTGCTGGCGATGCCATCGTCGCAGGCGGCCCAACTTCCGGGCGTTTCCCCTACGCTGGTTAAGCACCTCCGCATGGTGGAGTGGCGCCCTTGTTGGTCGGGCTTGCTGACGTTACAGGTGGCCAGCGGCTTCGATTTCGCCGGCGCGTTCGTCAACGACCACGCTGCCTTGTCATGGGTCGCGCGTGAAAACGATCAAGCCGGTTCCGAGCGCTGGGTGCTACACGCGACACCGGACTGGACAGTGTCTCACTTGAACATGCCGAGCGATGACGTTGCTTCGCTGCTGGCGCAGGCCCTGGCCGAGCGATTCAACTTCGGTTTTCGTCCGGCGTTCGTCGCAGCGCATCGATGGCTGTATGCGACCCCGGTGCGGCCTCTGCTCGAGCGTTATCTATGGGACTCGAAGTTGCGCATCGGCGCAGTGGGCGACTGGTGCCAGGGTCCACGGTTCGAGGGGGCGTTTCTATCCGGCGACGCGCTCGGCGCTGCGATTACGTCTTGAGTCTACGTTCAGCCTTGACACTGCTTCACGAGCGGCGTTTTGCGCCGCTGTTCTGGGTTCAGTTCCTCGGTGCAGCAAACGACAACGTATTCAAGTTTGCATTTACGTTGCTCGCAACGTATTCGGCGGCCACGTGGGGCGGAGTGGATCCGCGCTATGCGGGCTTTTTAATCGGTGCGCTGTTCATTGCACCGTTTGTTTTGTTCTCGGCCACCAGTGGGCAACTGGCGGACAAGATGGAGAAGGCGCGACTGATCCGGCTGCTGAAGGATGTCGAGATTGCCGTAATGACACTGGGCGCAGTCGGCTTGATCCTTCAATGGGCATTGTTGATCTACATCGCGATATTTCTGATTGGCCTGCAGGCGACGGTGTTCGGCCCGGTCAAGTATTCGTATCTACCTCAGCATCTGCATGCGAGCGAGCTGACGCGCGGCAACGGCCTGATCGAGATGGCTACGTTCGTCGCAATCCTAATCGGGACGATCGTGGCCGGGCTGCTGATAGAAGCGTTTGCGGCCACCGGAGCTGCGGTCGTCGCGGTGGCGATCGTGTTGATCGCAATCGCGGGACGAGCGGCGGCCCAGTTCATTCCAGTTTCGCCACCGGCAGACGCGACGCTGCGAATCAACTGGAATCCTTTTTCCGAGACACGGGCCAATTTAAAACTCGCGCACCGCGACCGCACTGTGTTCAATTCAATCCTCGGTATCTCCTGGTTATGGTTTTTCGGATCGATCTTCCTGACCAGCCTCGCGCCGTTCGGGCGCGGAGTGCTCGGCGGCGACGAAGCGGTTGTGACGTTTCTGCTCGCCGTGTTTTCGATCGGCATCGGGGCCGGTTCGCTGTTGACTGATCGCTTGTCGGGCCACAAAGTCGAAATCGGACTTGTGCCGCTCGGCTCCATCGGTATGACGGTGTTCGCGCTCGATCTGTACTTCGCGTCCCGCTCCATGATGCCATCTAGCGAACTTCAGTCCCTAACCCAATTCCTGGCGCGTGCCGGCGCATGGCGAATCGTCGCCGATCTGGCGCTGTTATCCGCCTTCGCCGGGTTTTACTCGGTGCCGCTGTACGCGCTAATCCAAGGCCGTGCGGAGAAAACTCACGTTGCGCGCATCGTCGCCGCCAACAACATTCTGAACGCGCTGTTTATCGTTGTGGCCTCGCTTGCCGCAGCAGCGCTGCTCGGTAGCGGACTGACGATTCCGGAGCTTTTTCTGGTGGCGGGGCTGATGAATGCCGCGGTGGCGACCTACACTTATCTATTGGTGCCCGAGTTTTTGCTGCGCTTCATTGCCTGGGTGGTCGCACACACGCTTTATCGCGTGCGGTCGATCGGGACCGAGCGCCTGCCCGAGGCCGGCCCGGTCGTGCTTGTTTGCAACCATGTCAGTTTTGTCGACGCGGTCGTCATCATGGGCGAAAGTCCGCGGCCGATTAGATTCGTGATGGATCATCACATCTTCAGAATCCCGGTGCTGCGCACCTTCTTCAACCAGCTGAAGGCGATCCCGATCGCATCGGCCAAAAAGGATCCTGCAGCGTTAGAGCGCGCTCATCAAAGTATTCAGCACGCGTTGGAAGAGGGCGAAATGGTTTGCATATTTCCGGAAGGTCAGATTACCGATACCGGTGAGCTGTATCCGTTCAAGCAGGGCGTGCGCCGGATTGTTGAGCGCAAGCCGGTGCCGGTGATTCCGATGGCGTTGCGCGGCCTCTGGGGGTCGTTTTTCTCTCGCTACGGCGGCGAAGCATTCTCGCTGCCGGTGGACGCCCGATTGCGGCGCGGACTTCGCTCAAAGCTCGAGTTCGTCGTCGGCGAACCCATACCCCCCGCGATCGCAACTCCGGAGTTGTTGATGCAGCGCGTGCAAGAGTTACGTGGGCCCGAGAAGTAGAAGTACCAATGTGAAACCGTGCACAATCCGAAGCGATGTCTTCCACGTTCGGCCATCTGTTTTGTGTTACGAATTTCGGCGAATCGCACGGACCTGCGATCGGCTGCGTGATCGACGGTTGCCCGCCGGGCATGCCGTTGGTCGAAGCGGATGTGCAACGCGATCTCGATCGGCGTAAGCCTGGGACCTCGCGACATGTGACGCAACGCCGCGAGGCCGACCTTGTCGAAATTCTGTCGGGCGTTTACGAGGGGCATACCAGCGGTACGCCAATCGCGCTATTGATTCGCAACGAAGATTCGAAAGAGCGCGACTACGAAGATCTGGTCGATACATTTCGTCCGGGACACGCCGACTACACCTACTGGCGCAAGTATGGATTGCGCGATCCGCGCGGCGGGGGTCGCTCTTCCGCGCGCCTGACGGCGCCGATGGTCGCCGCCGGCGCTATTGCAAAGAAGTGGCTGCACTCGAAATTCGGTACGGTGGTGCGCGGTTGCATGCAGCAACTAGGCGAGATCGAGATTCCCTTTGCGAGCTGGGATGAGGTCGACACAAACGTCTTTTTCGCGCCAAATTCTCAGCTCGTGGCTCAGCTCGAAACCTATATGGATGCGTTGCGCAAAAGCGGCGACTCGATCGGCGCGCGGTTGCGAGTCGTAGCCACCCACATGCCTGTCGGGCTCGGTGCGCCGCTGGCGGCGAAGCTTGACGCCGACATAGCGCACGCGATGATGGGGATCAACGCCGTCAAGGGTGTTGAGATCGGCGCCGGTTTCGCTTGCGTGCTGCAAAGAGGTTCGGAGCACGGCGACGAATTGTTGCCCGATGGTTTTGCGACCAACAACGCGGGCGGCGTGCTCGGCGGCATTTCGACCGGGCAGGATATCGAGGTGTCTATCGCACTGAAACCGACATCGAGCATCCGGCTGCCACGACGCTCGATCAGTCGCGCAGGCGCTCCGACCGTGGTGCAAACGCAGGGCAGGCACGATCCCTGCGTAGGGATCCGAGCGACGCCGATTGCGGAGGCAATGCTGGCCTTGGTCTTAATGGATCACGCGTTGCTGCATCGCGCACAAAACGGTGATGTGTCGCACGACGCGCCGGCGATAGCCGCACGTTCGAGTGAGTCGAAACTTTGAACAGGAGTTTGAAAATGAAGGATTTAGGACGGATCGTATGGGTCGCAGCTATTGTGGCTTCGATCGCATTGGCGGGTTGCGAAACCGTGCAGACGACGGAGGCGGGCGCCGTCGGCGTCACCCGCCAGCAGCATGTGACCTCGCTGGTCTCAGCGCAGCAGGTCGAGCAGCAGGCGGCGCAGGAATATGCGCAGGTTCTGGCGAGCGCGCAACAAAAGGGGCTGCTAAACCGCGATCCGCAGCAGCTCGCGCGCGTGCGAGCGATTGCGCAGCGCCTGATTCCTCAGGTCGGAGTCTTCCGTAAGGACGCGCTGCAATGGAAGTGGGAAACCAACGTACTGACGTCGAAAGATGTCAACGCGTGGTGCATGCCCGGCGGAAAAATCGCCGTGTATACCGGTCTTATCGAACGTCTCCATATCACCGACGACGAGCTCGCCGCGGTAATGGGTCACGAGATCGCTCATGCGTTGCGCGAGCACGCGCGCGAGCGCATGGCCAACCAGATGGCGACGAGTGCGGCTTCTACGGTGGGATCGCTCGCGCTCGAAATTTTCACCGGAATGCGAGTCAGTCCGGACGTGGCCAACTCAGTGCTGGGGGCAGCGACGGTGCTGCCGAACAGCCGCCAGAACGAGTCGGAGGCCGACGTCATTGGGGTCGAGCTAATGGCTCGCGGCGGCTACAACCCGCAGGCTGCACTGAGCCTTTGGCAAAAGATGGGGCAGATCAGCGGCAGTGGTGGCCCTGAGTTCCTATCGACGCACCCGAGCGGCGAATCCCGGCTGCGCGACCTGCAGGGACACGTCAACAAGGTAATGCCGCTGTATCAGGCCGCAAAGCGCTAGCCGATCACCAAATCAGCACGCGCGGTTGCTACCGTGGCGCGCGCCAGCGCGTGGGTTGTGCCGGCCGCCGGTGTCGGCTCGAATTTCAACATTAACGCCGCTTGCTCGTCGGCACTCATGTGCGAGAACAGAAAGTCGCGGCGATTGCCCGGAGCGTCCGCGAGATATAACTGGGTGGCGAATGGCGACGCATTTGGTGCCTGCACGCGCACATGGATGTGCGGCGTGCGCCCGGGATAGGCGACCGGCTTAATCGTGCGAAAGTGGAATGCGCCGCTAGAATCGGTGCGCGTCGCGCCGTAACCCTGAAAGTTCGGATCGCGCTCGGCCTCGGCGCCGCCTGCCGGATGGTGGTACACCGAGTTCGCATCACATTGCCAGATCTCGACCGCCGCATGTATCAACGGCTGGCCTCGCCGGTCGAGAACACGTCCGGTCAGATAAATCGGCACACCCCTGGTCAGTACGCGATCGCCGTCAACGCGCAACAAGTCCGCGCCGGTCTGGGCAGGACGTTCAGTCGCGTTGCGAGGATAAAAAGGTCCCAGCGTTTGCGAAGGACTCGCGCGAACTGGTGTCGACGCCGTCTGAGCTACTGCGAGCGGTGCGAGCAGCGTGCCAGCGGCACCGGCCAAAAAATACCGGCGTGGCTGCGTCTTTGCGTTATTCGGCCTTTGCTTCATGCACCCTCCTAGATTCGCGACACGCTTCCGTTTCTGCCTGACTCAACGCACCGATGTTCCTCTGTCAGATGGCATAATTGTTCGAGCATGAATGCTGCTCGCACACTGTACGACAAACTTTGGGACGATCACGTGGTGCACGTTGAGGACGACGGCACGACGGTGCTTTATATCGATCGTCATTTAGTGCACGAAGTGACCAGCCCGCAGGCGTACGAAGGTCTGCGGCTGGCGGGTCGCGCACCGTGGCGTGTCAGCTCAATCGTGGCGACGGCAGATCACAATACGCCGACCACCGGATGGGAGCGCGGCTACGACGGCATCGATGATCCGGTGTCGAAGGAGCAGATTGTCACGCTCGATTCGAACATCCGCAGCTTTGGCGCTGCTGCTTATTTTCCGTTTCTCGACAAGCGGCAGGGCATCGTGCACGTGATGGGGCCGGAGCAGGGTGCGACGCTTCCCGGCATGACGGTGGTGTGCGGCGATTCGCATACCAGTACGCACGGGGCGTTCGGTGCGCTGGCATTCGGCATCGGCACCAGCGAGGTCGAGCACGTGCTTGCTACCCAGACATTGCTGACGAAGAAGGCCGCCAACATGCGGGTGGAGATCGACGGGCGGCTGCCTGCAGGATGTACGGCGAAAGACATCGTGCTTTCGGTAATCGGCCGCATCGGAACCGCGGGTGGCACCGGGTTTGCCATCGAGTTCGCGGGCGAGGCAGTCGAAGCGCTGTCGATGGAAGGCCGGATGACGGTGTGCAATATGGCGATCGAGGCGGGCGCACGCGCGGGGTTGGTGGCGGTCGATCAGAAGACCATCGGCTACGTACGGGGCCGGCCGTTTTCGCCGTCTGATGAACAATTCGAGGCCGCCGCCAAAGTCTGGCGCACGCTGCGTTCCGATCCCGGCGCGAAGTTCGACCGCGTGCTGTCTTTGCGCGCAGAAGAAATCAAGCCGCAGGTGACGTGGGGCACGTCACCCGAAATGGTCACCACGATCGACGGTGCGGTGCCCGATCCCGAAGCCGAGCGCGATCCGGTCAAGCGCGAAGGTATGGAGCGCGCACTCGACTATATGGGGCTGAAGCCCAGGACACCGGTCACCGGCATCTTTCTGGACAAGGTGTTCATCGGGTCGTGCACTAACTCGCGCATCGAAGATCTACGGGATGCGGCGGCGGTAGTGCAGCGGCTCGGCAGGCGCGTCGCGCGCAACGTGAAGCTGGCGATGGTCGTGCCGGGCTCCGGGCTGGTCAAGGCGCAAGCCGAACGTGAAGGGCTCGACAAGATTTTTCGAGGCGCCGGCTTCGAGTGGCGCGAGCCCGGCTGTTCGATGTGTCTGGCGATGAACGCCGACCGGCTGGAGCCGGGCGAGCGCTGTGCGTCCACCAGCAATCGCAACTTCGAAGGCCGGCAGGGTAGCGGCGGCCGCACCCACCTTGTTTCACCCGCGATGGCGGCGGCCGCCGCCATCGAAGGGCATTTCGCAGATGTCAGAAAGTTGCAATGAGGACGACTTACTTGAGGAGATTGAAATGAAATCGTTGTTGATCATGATTGCCGCTGTTTTCGCACTCGTCGCCTGCAACACGATGGAAGGCGCTGGCAAGGACATGGAAAAAGCCGGCGAGAAAATCCAGGACAAGGCGAAAAAGTAGCGCGAATGCAGAAGTTCGGGATCCACACCGGGTTGGTCGCACCGCTTCCGCGCGCCAACGTCGATACCGACGCGATCATCCCGAAACAGTTCCTGAAATCGATCCGGCGGACCGGCTTCGGCCCGAACCTGTTCGACCAGTGGCGCTATCTCGATCGCGGCGAGCCGGGCCTCGATAACGGCAAGCGGGCGCTGAATCCGGACTTCGTTTTGAACCAGGCGCGCTATCAGGGCGCATCGATCCTGCTGGCAGGGAAGAACTTCGGGTGCGGATCGTCGCGCGAACACGCGCCGTGGGCGCTGCTGCAGTTTGGCTTTCGCGCTGTGATAGCGGCGAGCTTTGCCGATATATTTTTCAACAATTGCACGAAGAACGGGTTGCTTCCGGTTGTGCTTCCGCAGGCCCTCGTCGATCGCCTATTCGACGATGTCGCCGTACACATCGGCTATCGGCTGACGGTCGACCTGGCGCGCCAGCGCGTGGTCGAGCCCGACGGCATCGAGCACGCGTTCGACGTTGCGCCGTTTCGCAAGCATTGCCTGCTCAATGGGTTTGACGATATCGAACTGACCTTGCGCCACAAGGACAAGATCGCTGCGTTCGAGAAGAAGCGCCTCGCTGAACAGCCCTGGCTCGCGAAGGCGTAAACGCCATGCACATCGCGGTGCTGCCGGGCGATGGCGTCGGCCAGGAAGTCGTTGCCGAAGCGGTGCGCGTGCTGAAAGCGCTCGACGAGCGATTTGAGTTTGAATATGCCGATGTGGGAGGCGCCGCCTACGAGGCGCACGGCCGTCCGCTACCGGACGCGACGCTGAAACTGGCGCGGTCGGCGGCGGCGATCCTGTTTGGCGCAGTCGGTCACCCCAAGTACGACAAGGTCGAACCTCACTTGCGCCCCGAGCAGGCGATTCTCGGGTTGCGGAAGGAGCTGCGGTTGTTCGCCAATTTTCGTCCGGCAATCTGCCACGCAGAATTGACCGCCGCGTCAAGTCTGAAGCCCGAGTTGGTGGCCGGCCTCGATCTGTTGATTGTGCGTGAGCTGACCGGCGATATTTATTTCGGTCAGCCGCGCGGCGTGCGTGCTGCGCCGGATGGTCCGTTCGCCGGCGCGCCCGAAGCGTTCGACACGATGCGCTACAGCCGTCCCGAGATTGAGCGCATCGCACGCGTTGCTTTTGAAGCCGCGCGCAAGCGGCGCTCGAAGGTCACGAGTGTCGACAAGGCCAACGTACTGGCGACGTTTCTGTTCTGGCGCGAGGTCGTGACAGACGTCCACCGCGAGTACGCCGACGTCGCGCTCGATCACATGTACGTCGACAACGCCGCGATGCAGCTTGTCAAAGCGCCCAAGAGCTTCGACGTAATCGTCACCGGCAACATGTTTGGCGATATCTTGTCGGATGAAGCCGCGATGCTGACCGGATCGATCGGCATGCTGCCGTCGGCGTCGCTGAACGATACGGGTCAGGGTTTGTACGAGCCGTCGCACGGCAGCGCGCCCGACATCGCCGGTAAAGGCGTCGCGAATCCGCTGGCGACAATCCTGTCCGCGGCAATGATGCTGCGCTATTCGTTGCGCCGTGCCGAATCGGCCGAGCGGGTCGAAGCCGCGGTGAAACACGCGTTAGCCGCGGGCGCCCGCACGACGGACATATGGAGTAAAGGCACGCGCAAGGTTTCCACACGCGAGATGGGGGACGCAGTGATCAGTGCGTTGAGGCGAGCATGAGGGTGGGCATCGTCGGCTGGCGTGGGATGGTTGGATCGGTGTTGATGCAGCGCATGAGCGCCGAAAAAGACTTCGAGCTGTTCGACTCGGTGTTCTTCAGCACGTCGAACGCCGGCGGCGCTGCACCCACGGTCCCGCGCGGCGCGGCTATGTTGAAGAACGCGGGCGATTTAAAAGGGCTCGCCGCGTGCGACGCGATCGTCACTGCGCAGGGGGGTGACTATACAAACGACGTGTTTCCGCGGCTGCGGGCCGCCGGTTGGAACGGCTACTGGATCGACGCCGCGTCGGCGCTGCGCATGAGTGACGACGCCGTTATCGTTCTCGACCCCGTCAACCTGGCCGTGATTCAGAATGCGCTCGGCCGGGGCGTTAGAAACTATATCGGCAGCAATTGCACAGTCGGCCTGATGCTGATGGCGCTCGATGGTCTGCTGAAAGCCGACCTGATTGAGTGGGTGACGGCGATGACGTATCAGGCCGCCTCGGGCGCGGGTGCGCCGCAGATGCGCGAACTGATCGAGCAAATGGGCCAGCTCCATTCGGCCGCGCGCGATCAGCTGTCCGATCCCGCCTCGCCGATTCTCGAAGTCGATCATGCTGTCTCGATGAGTCTGTTGTCGGAGCAGCTGCCCATGCGCAGCATCGGCGCTCCGCTCGCCGGAAGTCTGATTCCGTGGATCGCCGACGATCTCGGCGACGGCGTCAGCCGCGAGGAATGGAAGGGCGGCGCCGAAGCCAATAAGATTCTCGGCCGTCCGCAAATGGGTCAGGCCGGCTCATTGGTCGTGGATGGCCTGTGCGTGCGCATCGGCGCCATGCGCTGTCATAGTCAGGCGTTGACGATCAAGCTGCGCTCGGACTTGCCGTTATCGGAGATCGAAAGAATTCTCGCTGAAGGCAACCAATGGGTGACCGTCGTTTCGAACAATCGCGAAGACAGCATTCGCGAACTCTCGCCGGCGAAGGTCAACGGCACGATGAGCATTCCGATTGGTCGCCTGCGCAAGCTTGCGATGGGGCCCGAATACATCTCGGCATTTACTGTCGGAGATCAATTGTTGTGGGGCGCTGCCGAGCCGTTGCGCCGGATGCTGCGCCTGCTGATGAACAAGTTGTGAGCGGCAAGTAGCGACTTGTCGCTAAGCGTATTTGCGCTCGGCATTTACCAAATAAAGGCGACATAAAGGCGTGAGTTACGGCTATTTATAAGCTTGCGAGCGTAAGTCCATGATGTTATGTTCGAAAAACGTTGCATCCGATCAGGGGGCGGAATGCCATCCCAAAAATTTGCGCGCGCGCCCTTATGGTGCGCGCTTTCACTTGCGCTCGGTCTAGCAGTCGTCGGCCCGCAGGCTGATGCCGCGGGTCTCGGGCGTCTGAACGTTACTTCTGGACTGGGTCAGCCGCTACGGGGCGAGCTCGAAGTCACCTCCATTGGCCGCGATGAGCTGCCGACGTTGCAGGTCAGAATGGCTCCGTTGGCGGCGTTCCGCGCTGCCAACCTCGACTTCAATCCGGCGCTGACCAACCTGCGTTTTTCGCTCGACAAGCGGCCCGACGGCGGCTACTTCGTGCGCATCAGTTCGGCGCAACCGGTCAATGAGCCTTACCTCGACCTGATGGTGGAGCTGACGTGGGCGACCGGTCGCGTGATTCGCGAGTACACCGTATTGCTCGATCCACCTTCGCTGCGTGCTGACGCGCCCGTCGTGCCGCCGGTCGCGGCGGCTGCGTCGCCGACTGTGCCTTCAACTGCGCCGTCCACGACAACGCGGCCGCCCGTCACCGCAACCGCGCCTAGCGCTGCAAGTTCGGCCTCTACTCCAGCGCCGGCAACGACCCCGACGCGGCCGACAACCACCGCCGCGGCAAGGTCGACAGCGCCCGGTGACGGCTCTTACGTCGTGAAGTCGGGCGATACGCTCGGAGCAATTGCAGGCCGCAACAAACCGGCTTCGGTGTCGCTTGATCAGATGCTGGTCGCGCTGCTGCGCGCCAATCCCGATGCGTTTGTGGCCAAGAACATGAATCGGTTGAAGGCCGGCGCGACGCTGACGATCCCGTCCGAGACCGACGCTTCCGCCTTGGTCCAACGCGACGCACGCCGCGAAGTGGTTGCGCAGAGTGCTGATTTCGCCCAATACAGAAGCCGCTTGGCGCAAGCCGCAGGGTCGGCGCCGGTAGTTGCTACCGCACCGCCCGCCGCGGCCGGCTCTGGCCGTGTAACTACGCGCGTGCAGGACAAGGCGGCTGCGGCGGCGTCGACCGGCGATCAGCTGAAGATCGCTCGAGCCGATACGAAGTCTGCTGCCGCGACTGCTGCCGCCACCAAGGCCGATGAAGCGGCAGCGAAGGCGCGCGCGATACGCGAAGAGCAGGAACGCGCCGCCCAGTTGAAGAGAACCAACGACGCGATTCAGAAGGCGCTTCAGGTTCAAAGCAAGGCAGGAGCGGCGGCACAGAAACAAGCCGAAAAGGGTGCGCCGGTTGCAACGGCTGCCGTTCCGCTGCCGCCACCGCCGGTAGCGGTCGCGCCACCGGCGCCGCTGCCCGCTCCCGTCCCCACACCGCCAACGCCGGCACCCGGCGTGACGACCACGCCGACTCCGGTTGCGCCGGTAACGCCTCCGGGCGTGCCGCCGGTGACGCCGACTCCAATTGATAGCACCAAGTCGGCCCCGGGGGCGGTAACGCCTTCATTGACGACACCGGCTACCGCTGTGTCGCCAACGCCAACGCCAACGCCGGCGCCGGCGCTCGCGCCCGCGAAAAAAGTTGCCGCACCTCCGCCGCCGCGCGAAGAGCCGGGCTTTTTCTCAGAGTTGCTCAGCAACACGGCAACTCTGATCGGCCTGGTCGGCATCGTGGCATTGCTCGCGCTGTTGTTTGGCTGGAGCTGGTATCGCAAGCGCAAGGTCGAAAGCACTGATCGCTTCAAGGACAGCGGTGAAGGCGCGCAGGCGAACTCGCTGTTTGGAGCCACCGGGGGTCAGAGCGTCGATACCGGCACCAGCACGTTTAACTCGAGCTTCATTCCGGCTGCTTCGCAGCTTGATTCGAACGAGGTCGATCCCGTCGCCGAAGCCGATGTCTACATCGCATATGGTCGCGAAGAACAGGCCGAGGACATATTGAAGGAAGCGTTGCGTCTGCAGCCGGATCGCCACGCCGTACGCGTCAAGCTGATGGAGATCTATGCGCGCCGTGGCGATAAGGCATCCTTCATGGCGGTCGCGGAAGAGTTGCGCGAGCGCACCGGCGCCACCGGCGAGGACTGGGAGCGTGGGGTCAAGCTGGGTCGCACCGTCGATCCCGCGCACGCCATGTTCGCGGGCGCAGTATTGAGTGATGCAGCGCGTGGTCCCACCACTGGCTTCCGACTTGACCCGAATACGAACACGCGGTCGCGCCCGTCGACCCTCGGTGGCGGTGCGACCGGCGGACTTGACCTCGGCGGATTGACGGGGGCAGGTAGCTCGGTGATGAGCCGCGATACGACCAGCAGCGTGCCGCCGTTGACCCAGATGGTGGTCGACACGCGCATGAGCGACAGCAAGATGCAGGTCGAGACGAAGATGCCGCAGGACACGAAGTTGTCCGGACCTGAGACGTCATCGGCGCCGACAACACAGTTTCATGCAACGTTGCCCGGCACCGCCCCAGCCCAGAAGAATGGTGCGATGGCGCCCGCGATACCCGCCGCGTCGACCGACTTCGGCTCACTGGATTTCGATCTCGGACCGACCCGGATGGGCAATCTAGATGTGGCGACGCGGATGCCTGAGCTTGACGCAGCGCCTGCGCGGTCGGAGCCCGAGGTGTTTGCCGCGACGACACCCCAAAGAGCCGAGCCCCCTGCGGTGTCCGACTTGGACTTCGCGCTGCCCAAGGAAAAATATCCGGCGATGGCACCGACCGCGACCGGTGTCGGCGCGATTCCGGATCTCGACCTGAATATTCCAACGCCGACGCGGATGCCGGTCGCACCCTCGACGCGTATGCCCGTCGCTCCTTCGGCGATGATGGAAGAAGCGCTGTCGCGTCCGACGGTCATCGGTGTCAAGACTTCTGCCGTCGGCAGCTTGCCGGACGAGCAGGCTGCGCGCCTGACCGCCAATACCGATCAGGCGACCGTACCGTTGATCGATTTTGACTTGTCAGCCGTCAGTCTCGACGCCGCGACGAAGCGCGGCGAAACCGAGCCAGGCAGCGCACTGGCGCAACAGATGGCCACCAAGCTCGATCTCGCGCGCGGTTACATCGATTTGGGTGTCAAGGACGGCGCCCGCGAGCTGCTTGATGAAGTAATGCGCGACGGCACGCGCGAGCAGCGCCAGGCAGCGGTCGACCTGATTAAGCAGATCGAAAGCTAGGACTGTGGACCGGCCGCGCCGGTCCACAGCGCCTCCCGATGCGCATCGCGCTCGGCCTCGAGTACGACGGCGCGGCGTTCAACGGCTGGCAAACCCAAAGCGACCGCCGCAGCGTCCAGGATGCGCTCGAAACTGCGCTGGCGCAGGTTGCCGGTAACTCGACTCCAACGATCTGCGCCGGGCGAACTGACGCCGGCGTGCACGCACTCGACCAGGTTGTTCATTTCGATACCGACGCGGTGCGACCGCTGTCTGCATGGGTACGCGGTACGAACCGGTTTCTGCCGACAGCGGTTGCCGTGCGATGGGCGCGTCCGGTCAGCGCAGAATTTCATGCGCGCTACGGCGCGCGGCGCCGGCGCTATGACTACTGGATCGTGAATGCGCCGGTGCGATCGCCGCTTACGCATGCGCGCGCAGGTTGGGCGTTCCGGCCGCTCGAAGAAGGCGCGATGAGGCAAGCGGCCGCGCACCTGGTTGGCCGCCATGACTTCACCTCGTTTCGTTCCGCGCAGTGCCAGGCGGCCACGCCGGTCAGAGAGATCGAGGTGCTGCACGTATCCCGCACGGGAGCGCTGGTCCTGATCAGCATCACTGCAAACGCCTTCCTGCATCACATGGTCCGCAACATCGTAGGCGCACTGGTCTGCGTCGGCGCTGGAAGGCGACCGCATCACTGGATGAACGAGGTGTTGCAGGCGCGCGATCGCACCGCAGGTGTGCCGACGTTTTCCGCCGCCGGGTTGTATCTGGCGCGGGTCGAGTACGATGCAGCGTTTGGTCTGCCGATCCCTAATGACCATCCGCTTTGGATCGATGCGTACGCGAATCAAGATATGCGGACTGACGCGCGAGTCTGATGTGGCCGCCGCCATCGCGGCCGGTGCCGATGCGGTTGGATTCGTGTGCTATCCGAAGAGTCCCCGATACGTTGCTCCGACCCGGTTGCGGGCGCTTGGCCGCGAGCTTGGCGTATTCGCCGCGCCGGTGCTGCTGTTCGTCAACGCCGGGTCCGATCTGATCGAGGGTGCGCTGGAAGTGATGCCCAATGCGGTGCTGCAGTTTCACGGCGCTGAGCATGAGCCCGCGTGCAGCCGTTATCGACGGCCCTACCTGCGGTCGGTGTCGATGACCGATGATTCCGACCTTGTTCATGTCCAGACTGAATTTGCTTCGGCTGCCGCGTTGCTGCTCGATGCTCCGACCGATGACTTCGGCGGTAGCGGACAGACGTTCAACTGGTCGCGCGTGCCGAAGCAGCGCACGAAGCGAGTCGTGTTGGCCGGTGGCTTGAATTCCGAACACGTCGGTGGTGCGATTGCCGAAGTGCGCCCGTACGCAGTCGACGTCAGCAGCGGCGTCGAACACGAACCCGGTGTCAAGAGCACCACCAAGATCAAGGCGTTCGTTGAAGCCGTGCGCCGCGCGGATCTGCGACCCAACGTATGAAGCCCTACGATCTGCCGGATTCGCGCGGCCATTTTGGCGCGTATGGCGGAATCTTCGTCGCCGAGACGTTGATGCAAGCGCTCGACGAGCTGCGCTCTGCCTATATGAAATACCAGCACGATCCCGAGTTCGTCGCCGAGTTCGAGCATGAGTTGAAGCACTTCGTCGGCCGTCCGAGTCCGATCTATCACGCCCGGCGCTGGTCCGAGATGCTCGGCGGCGCTCAGATCTATTTGAAGCGGGAGGATCTGAACCATACGGGTGCCCACAAGATCAACAATACGGTCGGGCAGGCACTGCTCGCCAGGCGTATGGGCAAGCCGCGCGTCATCGCAGAAACGGGCGCCGGTCAGCACGGCGTGGCGACGGCCACCGTGGCGGCCCGCTACGCGATGGAATGCGTGGTTTACATGGGCGAGGAGGACATGGCGCGCCAGGCAGCCAATGTCTACCGCATGAAGCTGCTCGGAGCGAGCGTGGTGCCGGTCGGCAGCGGCAGCCGCACGCTGAAAGATGCACTGAACGAGGCAATGCGCGACTGGGTTACCAACGTCGAGAATACTTTCTACATCATCGGCACAGTCGCCGGGCCGCATCCGTACCCGATGATGGTGCGGGACTTCAACTCGGTAGTCGGGAAGGAATGCATCGAGCAGATGCCCGCACTTGCAGGGCGCCAGCCGGACGCGGTGATCGCGTGCGTCGGGGGTGGTAGCAATGCGATGGGAATTTTCTACGACTACATTGCCCACGCGGATGTGAAGTTGATCGGTGTCGAGGCCGCCGGCGAGGGCCTCGAGGGCGTGCGGCACGCCGCCAGCCTGCAGTGCGGTACGCCGGGCGTGCTGCACGGCAATCGCACGTATTTGCTGCAAAACGACGACGGCCAGATCATGGAGACGCATTCGGTCAGCGCCGGGCTCGACTACCCGGGCGTGGGTCCGGAGCACGCGTGGCTCAAAGACCAAGGCCGCGCTGAATACGTCGGCGCAACCGACGAGGAAGCGCTGCAAGCGTTCCACGATTGTTGCCGCATCGAGGGCATCATTCCGGCACTCGAATCGAGTCACGCGCTCGCGCACGCAACACGACTTGCACCTACGATGTCGAAGAATTCGATCCTGCTGGTCAATTTGTCGGGGCGCGGCGACAAGGACTTGCATATCGTCGCCGATCGACAGGGAATGAAGTTCTGATGTCGCGCATTGCGGGCCGGTTTGCCGAACTGCGCGCCCGCGGGCGCAAGGGGCTGATTCCGTACATCTGCGCGGGCGATCCGACGCGTGCGACAACCGTCCCCTTGATGCATGCGCTGGCGCGCGTGGGCGCTGACGTGATCGAAGTGGGAGTTCCGTTTTCGGACCCGATGGCCGATGGACCCGTGATTCAACGCGCTGCCGAACGCGCCATATGCAACGGCGTTGGTCTCAGGGACACGATAGCGTTCGTAGCCGAGTTTCGCGCGTCGGACGCCACGACCCCGGTGGTGCTGATGGGCTACGCGAACCCGATCGAACGCATGGGCCGCGCCGAATTTTCGCGCGCGGCGCGGCTGGCCGGGGTCGACGGTGTGTTGGTGGTGGATTACCCGCCCGAGGAGGCTGTCGAATCCTCAGCTGAGTTGAAGGCGTGCGGCATCGACCCGATTTTTCTGGTGACCCCCACGACGACCGAGCAGAGAATTGCATCGATCGCAAAGCAGGCGGCAGGGTTTTTGTACTACGTGAGTCTGAAGGGGATCACTGGAGCGGGGCATCTCGATGTGGCTGCGGTCGCGTCTCGTTTGCCAATGATCCGGCGCCACACGAGTCTGCCGGTCGGAGTCGGTTTCGGTATTCGCGATGCGGCAAACGCGCAGGCAGTGGCGCAGGTGGCCGACGCGGTAGTGATCGGCTCGCGCATTATTCGGGAAATGGAAGCTGCCGCGCCTGATCGCGCGGTTGCAGTGGCCGAGCGGTTCGTCGGTACCATTCGCAGCGCACTTGACGATCCGCATGTCGTGCGTGCGGCTTAGGGACAACTGATGAGCTGGATCGACAAAATTCTGCCGCCGCGCATCAAGCGTGAAGAAGGCGCAGCACGCAAGACCGTTCCCGAAGGCCTGTGGACCAAGTGTGCTGGCTGCGAAGCGGTGTTGTACACAGCCGAGCTGCAGAAAACCTTGTTCGTGTGTCCAAAGTGCGGGCAGCATATGCGCATCGGTGCACGTGCTCGACTCGATGCGCTACTCGACGCCGAAGGCCGGTACGAAATTGGCCAGGAGATTCTGCCTGTCGACGCGCTGAAGTTTCGCGATACGCGCAAGTACCCGGAGCGTCTGCAGCAGGCGATGGAAGATACCGGCGAAACCGATGCATTGATCGTCGTCGGCGGTTCGATCAGGGCACTGCCGGTCGTCGCCGCCTGTTTCGAATTCGAGTTCATGGGCGGCTCGATGGGCTCGGTCGTCGGCGAGCGCTTTGTGCGCGGCGTGCAGACAGCGATCGAGCAGAAAGTCCCGTATATCTGTATCACGTCAACCGGCGGTGCGCGCATGCAGGAAGGTTTGCTGTCGTTGCTGCAGATGGCCAAGACCACGGCGATGATCGCGCGCCTCGCCGACGCAAAACTGCCGTTCATCAGTGTGCTAACGGATCCGACTATGGGCGGCGTATCGGCGAGCTTTGCCTTTATGGGCGACGTCGTAATGGCGGAGCCGAAAGCGCTGATCGGCTTCGCCGGTCCGCGGGTGATCGAGCAAACGGTGCGCGAAACGCTGCCGGAGGGATTTCAGCGCTCGGAGTTCTTATTGACCAAGGGCGCGATCGATATGATCGTCGACCGGCGCCAGATGCGCGACGAGATAGCGCAGGTGCTTGCGCTTCTGCAGAAGCAGCCGGCCGAGGCGTTGTCGTAACGAGCGCTACCGAGCGTCCGCTCGAAGACTGGCTTAGCCGCATCGAGCGGCTGCACGCCAAGCCGATCGACCTGAGTCTCGATCGCGTGCGTAGGGTGGCGCAACGGCTGTCGTTGCAGCTGACAGTTCCCACCCTCGTCGTCGGGGGTACCAACGGAAAGGGCTCGACGTGCGCCATGCTCGAATCGATCCTGCGCGCCGCCGGCTACCGTGTGGGGTTGTATACGTCGCCACACTTGCTGCGATTCAACGAACGCGCTCGAATCGACGGCGTCGAAGCGGCGGATCCAGATCTGATCGCGCAGTTTGAAGCCGTCGAACGCGCACGTGGCGATGTGACGCTTACCTATTTTGAATTCACAACGCTCGCGATCCTGCGCCTATTTTCACAGGCGAAGCTGGATGCCGCCGTACTCGAGGTGGGCCTCGGCGGAAGACTCGATGCCGTCAACATCGTCGACGCCGATGCCGCGATCGTCACTTCGGTGGCCATGGACCACATGGACTACCTGGGAACGACACGCGAGCTAATCGGCTTCGAAAAGGCCAACATCTTTCGGCGAGATCGACCTGCGATCTGCAGCGACCCCGAACCGCCGACGTCGCTGCTCGAACATTCAATGGCTATCGGCGCGGACCTGTGGCGCTTCGGCCGCGATTTCAATTATCAGGGGGACCGGCAGCAATGGGCCTACGCGGGGCGGAACCTGCGGCGCGCGAGTCTGCCCTACCCGGCGCTGCGCGGCGCCAACCAATTGCTGAACGCATCGGGCGCACTGGCAGCGCTTGAATCGCTGGCGTCGAAGCTTCCGGTCTCGCAGCAGGCGGTGCGGCATGGTTTGCTGACGGTGCAGCTTGCAGCGCGGTTCCAGGTACTGCCCGGCAAACCTGCCATAGTTCTTGACGTCGCCCACAATCCCCACGCCGCGGCAGTGCTCGCGCAAAACCTAGACATGATGGGTTTTTTTCCTCAAACGCACGCGGTGTTCGGAATGCTGCGCGACAAAGACATTGCCAGCGTGGTAAACAAAGTACACACCAGGATCGATCACTGGCATGTAGCGCCTATCTCGGGCGCCCGAGGAATAGGCGCCGCAGATATTGCGCATCACATCAGAGCGATTCCGGGCAGCTCGGTTATCGAGCACCCGAGTTTTGCGAAGGCATTCGCGTCTGCACGCGAACACGCAGGGCCCGATGATAGAATTTTGGTGTTCGGTTCTTTCGTTTCTGTGGCAGAAGTGATGCGGGTAATCGGCGAAACAGTGACACCGAACAAAGCTAGCGCGTCCGCGGTGCCAGCCGTCGGCGCCTCTCCAAAAAACCTCGATCGATGAAAACTCCGGCACGCGTTGAGCCGACCGACATCGTGCGTGTGCGCGCGCGGCGTCGGCTGATCGGCGCCGCCGCCTTGCTGCTGACGGTAGCGATCGTCGTGCCGATGGTGCTCGATCCCGAGCCCCGGCCCGTGTCTGACAGCATCGCTATCGACATTCCGAGCGAGAAAACGCCGTTCACGCCGCGCCTGACGCTGCCGCCGGTGCCGGCGCCCGAAAATGTTCCGGTGGCGCCCCCGCCTGAGGTCTCGCCGGTGGCGGAAAAAGTTGAGGAAATTCCTGCGAAGGCCGCGGACGGCAAGAAGGTAGAGGAGCAGCGGGCGCGGGCTCTGCTGGAAGGTAAATCGAGCGCGAAGGCCACACGTGCGAGCCCGACGAATATCAACGACAGGCCCGCGAGGTTCGCGTTGCAGGCCGCGGCGCCGGCCAGTGAAATAGCCGCGCGCGATCTGGCGGAGCGGCTGAAAAAGTCCGGACTGTCTCCATATACCGAGAAGGTGGAAACCAAGCAGGGCGCGCGTTATCGCGTGCGTCTGGGGCCCTATTTCTCTCGCGATGAAGCCGATGCCGTGCGAGCACGGCTGAAAGCTCAAGGCATCATTGCGGACTTGATTACTCTGTGACGACTATTGCAACGATGCCAACCCTGCGTACGATGCGCATCGGCCAACCGAGAGGATCTGCTCGATGTGCGGGATAGTCGGGGTTGTTGCTACCGGCCCGGTTAATCAGCTGTTGTATGACTCGCTGCAGCTGTTGCAGCACCGCGGCCAGGATGCGGCCGGCATCGCGACCGGATCCGGCAGCACGTTTTCGATGTGGAAGGGCAGTGGCATGGTGCGCGAGATCTTCCGCACCCGCAACATGCGCAACCTGACGGGCAACGTTGGCATTGCTCACGTTCGCTATCCCACTGCCGGCTCGGCCTTCAGTGTCGAAGAAGCCCAGCCGTTCTACGTCAACGCTCCATTTGGTATCACACTCGGTCACAACGGCAATCTGACCAATGCGGAACAGCTGAAAAGTGAAATGTTCCGTATCGATCGCCGTCACATCAACACCAATTCCGACTCGGAAATCCTGCTGAATGTGCTTGCGCACGAATTGCAGGAGGGAACTTCAAGTTACACCCTCGATCCGGTGACGATCTTTCGCGCAGTGGCCGCGCTGCACCGCCGTGTGCGCGGTGCTTACGCGTGTGTTGCGCATATTGCCGATCACGGCATCCTGGCCTTTCGCGATCCTTACGGCATTCGTCCGCTTGTGTACGGCGTCAACGAGACCGACGCGGGCACCGAGTACATGGTTGCCAGCGAATCTGTAGCGCTCGAAGGCCTCGGGTTCAAGTTCGTGCGCGACGTTGCGCCTGGTGAGGCGGTCTTCGTCGATATCGACGGCAATTTCTATTCGCAGCAGTGCGCCGAGGCACCGACGCTCAATCCCTGCGTGTTCGAGTACGTTTACTTCGCGCGGCCGGATTCGGTGATGAACGGGGTCAGCGTCTACAGCTCGCGCCTGAAGATGGGCGAGCACCTGGCCGACAAGATTCGCAAGCAGGTGCGCACCGGCGAGATCGACGTCGTGATGCCAATTCCGGACACGTCGCGCCCCGCGGCGATGCAGCTGTCGGCGAAGCTCGGGCTCGAGTTTCGCGAAGGTTTCTTCAAGAACCGCTATGTCGGTCGCACATTCATCATGCCGGGTCAAGCGGTGCGCAAACGCAGCGTGCGACAGAAACTGAGTGCGCTGCCGACTGAGTTCAAGGGCAAGAACGTTCTGCTGGTCGACGACTCGATCGTTCGCGGGACGACTTCGCGGGAGATCGTCAACATGGCGCGCGAAGCCGGCGCCAACAAGGTGATTTTTGCATCGGCGGCACCGCCGGTGCGCTATCCGAACGTCTACGGCATCGACATGCCGACGCGCAATGAGCTGATTGCACACGGCCGCTCGGATGACGAAATCAAGCACCTGATCGAAGCCGACGGGCTGGTGTATCAGGACATCGATGCGATGAAGCGCTCGGTTTCCGAGCTGGGTCCGCATCTGACCAACTTCGAGGCCAGCTGCTTCGACGGCGTCTACGTGACCGGCGATGTGACCACCGAATACCTGGACCGACTGGAAGCCGCGCGCGAGCTCGCCGCGATCGCCGAGAGCGACCCGTATTCGCAGCTAAATCTGAACCTGGCTCAAACCGAGTGATGTAGGTATCATTCACCCACGCGCCGATTTGAGTCAGCTTGCGGGCGCTTAACAAATTCGGCTAAAGCGATGGTGAAAATAACCCGCCTAGCCGATTTTTAGAGTTGAGGCGGGTTTTTTATGTCCGAACAAATCGACGAACCAGCGGATTTCGAAACGCGCGCGGTCCGCGCCGGCACGCAGCGATCGCAATTCAACGAACACAGCGAAGCGCTGTTTTTAACGTCGAGCTTCGTGTTCAACAGCGCCGCGCAGGCCGCAGCACGTTTTTCAGGCGCGGAGCCGGGCAACGTCTATTCGCGCTTCACCAATCCGACGGTGACGATGTTCGAGCAGCGCCTAGCATCGCTCGAAGGCGCCGAGGATTGCCTCGCGACTGCCTCGGGTATGGCGGCCATCATGGCGACGTGCCTCGCAGCGTTGCGTGCCGGGGATCACGTGATCTGCGCCGCGAATGTCTTCGGCGCGACGATTCAGCTGTTTTCAAACGTGCTGTCGCGATTCGATATCGCTGTGACCTACGTCGACGCAACCGATATGAATGCCTGGCGCGCAGCGGCAACTCCACATACGCGACTGCTTTACTGTGAGACACCATCGAATCCGCTGATGGAGCTGGTCGATCTGACGCAGTTCGGCCAACTCGCGCGAGCGATTGGCGCTGTGTCGGTGGTCGACAACTGCTTCTGCACACCGGCGTTGCAACGGCCGCTCGAGTTCGGTATCGACGTCGTGATTCACTCGGCGACCAAATACCTTGATGGACAGGGTAGGGTGCTGGGCGGTGCGGTCCTTGGAACGAAGACCTTCATCCGCGATCAGCTGCTGCCGGTACTTCGCAGCAGCGGGCCGAGTCTGTCGCCTTTTAACGCATGGGTGTTGCTGAAGGGGCTCGAGACGCTTGCGATACGCATGCGTGCTCAGAGCGATTCTGCACAGGCGTTGGCTGAATGGCTCGAGCGTCGTCCCGAAGTGAGTCGCGTCTATTTCCCGGGCTTGGAATCGCATCCGCAAGCAGCGCTGGCGCGCAAGCAACAGTCGCAATCGGGTGCAGTCCTAGCGTTCGACGTCAAGGCTGACGCCCTGCTGCGGCGCGAGCGTGCGTGGCGCGTCATCGATTCGGCGCGCATGATGTCGATTACCGCCAATCTTGGCGACACGCGCACAACAATTACGCACCCGGCCACGACGACACACGGCCGGATTGCGCAGGCCGATCGGGAGCGCGCCGGCATCAGCGAAGCGCTGATTCGAATCGCGGTCGGCCTCGAATCGGTGGCCGATCTGAAACGCGATCTGGCGCACGCACTAACGGCCAATGTGAGCTAGCTTGTTCGGGTGACCGGCGCTAAGCCACACAGCGGATCAAAAACTAAGCAGCGCTCGCTGAGAATAGGCGTCGCCCTGCCGCGGCGCAGCGGCCTATCTTGGGGAACGCAATGTTCGTCAGAATTCTTGTGTTTGCGTATGCGCTATCGGCAGCGCCGCTGGCGTTGGCGCAGTCAGGAAGCTTTGCCAATGGGCAGACGCTGTGGAATGCGAACGGCTGCGAGGGCTGTCACGAGTATCTGACCGCCACCGGTGTGCAGGCGGTTCGCGATCAGATCGCGCAACGACTCACTCCGGTCACCGGCCTGAACTTCGCAAAAGCTTCGCTCGCGCTGATCGCAGCGCTGAGCGGCATCGATCTGGATAACGATGAGACCGGCATGGACGGCATCTTTCCCGCTGGAACATTCAGCGCTGCGCAAGTCGCCGATCTCGCGACCTACATTTCGAACATGCCTAATCCGGCTCCGGTCTTGAGTTACACGCCGTTTCCGGGTCCGGTTTTTCCAGCGACCGCCGCGGGCGCAGTCGCATCGCAGACGATCACAGTCACCAACAGCGGGACTTCGCCTCTCACATTCGCGGTCAGCGGGGCGGCTCAGATTGCAAGTGGCCCGCATGCCGCGGACTACAGCGTTACCGACGCTCAATGCCAAGGAGTGACGTTGCAGCCAGCGGTTGGAAGTTGCACGGTCATCCTGCAGTTCCGACCCGTCGCCGGGGCTGACCTGTCGCGAACCGCGTCGCTTGCATTGCTCATGGCCACAAGTGCAACGCCGTTGCTGGTGCCGATGGTCGGATCCCTGAGCGTTCCGGCGGCGGCAGCACCGCCGACCGGCACGCCCCCCGCAACCACGCCTGCTCCCGGCAATTCTGCAAATTCGCCAGCGGGCGCTGGAGCTGTCCCGTGGCAGCTCCTCGGTTTGCTTGTTCTAGCCTCGATCCCAGGCATCCGTAGACAATCCCGGTAGCTTCCGCGGTTCGTTTGACCGTGCGGGCACCGCGCCGTACAATTCCTGACCAATTTAATCGGGAATTTTCTAGGCTGCCATCGGTCGAATCTGTAGCCCAACTTGTCGACGCGAGCCATGAGACTTACCACCAAAGGACGCTTTGCGGTCACCGCGATGATTGATGTCGCGCTGCGCCAGCACGAGGGTCCGGTCACTCTGGCCGGAATCAGTGAGCGGCAGCGGATTTCGCTTTCCTATCTTGAGCAGTTGTTCGGCAAGCTGCGGCGCCGGCGCTTGGTGGCGAGCACGCGCGGTCCGGGCGGCGGCTATCAACTCGACCGGCCGATGGACCAGACGACCGTGTCCGACATCATCTTCGCCGTCGACGAGCCGTTGGATGCGACGCAGTGCGGCGGTAAGGAGAACTGCCACGATGATCAACGCTGCATGACGCACGACCTGTGGGCAAATCTCAATGTGCGAATGCTCGATTATCTGGATTCAGTGACACTGGCGGATCTGGTCGAGCACCAGAATCAAAAGTCGAGAATGAAGACGACGAAGGTTGCGGTATTGCACGACGCCCGTCTGCAGCCGCGTATTAGAGCAGGTACATAGGCAACTGATGCAGCTCCCAATTTATCTCGATTACTCGGCGACCACGCCGGTCGACCCGCGCGTCGTCGACGCGATGATCCCATGGCTGCGCGAGAACTTCGGCAACCCCGCGTCGCGCAGCCACTCGTTCGGGTGGACGGCGGAGAAGGCCGTCGAACAGGCGCGTGATCAGGTTGCTGCGCTGGTCAATTGCGATCCGCGCGAGCTGATCTGGACGTCGGGCGCGACCGAATCGATCAACCTTGCGCTGAAAGGCGTTGCGCGTTTTCACAAGGACAAGGGTAAGCATCTGATTACAGTCAAGACCGAGCACAAGGCGACGCTCGACACGATGCGCGAGCTTGAGCGTGACGGTTTCGAAGTGACCTATCTGGAGGTTGAAGAAAACGGACTGGTTGATCTGACTAAACTCAAGGCGACGCTGCGGCCGGACACGATTCTGGTGTCGGTGATGTACGTCAATAACGAGATCGGAGTGATCCAGGACATTGCTGCGATCGGCGAGATGTGCCGCGCGCGCGGCATCGTGTTCCATGTCGATGCGGCGCAGGCGAGCGGCAAGATCATGGTCGATCTGGCGCGGCTAAAGGTCGATCTGATGTCATTTTCGGCGCACAAGACCTACGGGCCGAAAGGTGTCGGTGCGCTGTTCGTCCGGCGCAAGCCGCGGGTGCGGTTGGAAGCTCAGATGCATGGCGGCGGGCATGAGCGTGGATTGCGCTCGGGCACCTTGCCGACCCACCAGATTGTCGGCATGGGCGAAGCGTTTCGGCTGGCACGCGACGAGATGGCGACCGACAACGAGCGCATTCGCATGCTGCGGGACCGTCTATGGGCGGGTATCTCGCAAACCGAGCAGGTGTTCCTGAACGGCGACTGGGAACGGCGAGTGCCGCATAACCTGAACGCCAGTTTTAACTTCGTCGAGGGCGAAAGCATGATCATGGCGATGAAGGATGTCGCCGTCTCCTCCGGGTCGGCTTGTACTTCGGCCAGTCTGGAGCCATCTTATGTGCTGCGTGCACTCGGGCGCAGCGACGAGCTGGCACACAGCTCGATCCGTTTTACCGTCGGCCGCTTTACGACGCCGGAGGAAATCGACTTCACGGTCGATCTGGTGACGCGGCAAGTGGCGCGGCTGCGAGAGATGTCTCCGCTATGGGAGATGTATAAGGATGGAATCGATTTGAGTACGGTCCAGTGGGCTGCACATTGAGGTAAGAAAAATGGCATACAGCACCAAAGTCATTGATCACTACGAAAATCCACGCAATGTCGGCTCGTTCGACAAAGGTGACGATCAGGTCGGCACGGGCATGGTCGGCGCGCCCGCGTGCGGCGACGTGATGAAGTTGCAGATTCGCGTCAACGAGCAGGGCGTCATCGAAGACGCACGATTCAAGACGTACGGCTGCGGGTCTGCGATCGCGTCATCGTCGCTGGTGACCGAATGGGTCAAGGGCAAGACACTCGACCAGGCCGGCACGATCCGCAATACGCAGATCGCGGAAGAGCTCGCATTGCCGCCGGTCAAGATCCACTGTTCGATCCTGGCTGAAGATGCGATCAAGGCAGCGATCGATGACTACCGTGCCAAACACCCGCAAACGATGGAGAAGCAAGCCGCATGAGCGAAAGTGCCGCCACTGCAGGCGTGACGATGACCGAGCGTGCGGCGAAGCACGTCGCCGGTTATCTGGCGAAGCGCGGCCGGGGCATCGGCTTGCGGCTGGGCGTCCGCACGACCGGATGCTCGGGCATGGCCTACAAGCTCGAGTACGCCGATGCGGCTCAGCCCGAGGATCGGCAATTCGAAAGCCACGGCGTGAAAATCTTCGTCGATCCGAAGAGCCTGGCCTATATCGACGGCACCGAGCTCGATTTCGCGCGCGAGGGATTGAACGAAGGCTTCAAGTTCAACAACCCGAGGGAAAAGAACCGCTGCGGTTGCGGTGAGTCCTTCAACATTTGACCGGAGCGCGTTCCGGCGCGCGCGCATGAGCAATCTTCCGGATCACTTTCAACTCTTTGATTTGCCGCCGCGCTTTGCGCTCGACGCAGCGACGCTTGATAGCGCTTATCGAAGTGTGCAGGGGCATGTTCATCCCGATCGTTTTGCGGCTGGCAGCGCTGCCGAAAACCGCATTGCCATGCAGTGGGCAACGCAGGCGAACGAGGCTTACCGGACGCTCAAGTCGCCTCTGAGACGCGCTGCCTATCTGTGCGCGCGTGGTGGCGCGCCGATCGAGGCGGAATCGAATACGTCAATGCCTGCGGAATTCTTGATGCAGCAGTTGCAATGGCGCGAGGCGCTCGATGAGGCTCGCACGCGCCGTGATGGCGTAGCGGTGCAAGCGCTCGATGGCGACATGGGGTCCGAGCGTGACCGACTGCTCGGTGAAATCGGCACCGCGCTCGATGTCGACGCCGATCATCGGCGCGCCGCGTCATTGGTGCGGCAATTGATGTTCATCGAGAAATTCGGCGAAGAAATTTCATCTGCGCTGGAAGCGCTGCGCGACAGTCGCGCATCGGCGTAATGGCGCTGCTTCAGATCGCAGAGCCGGGGCAGTCGACCGACCCGCATCACCACCGGCTGGCTGTCGGAATCGATCTGGGTACGACCAATTCACTGGCGGCGACAGTGCGTCACAGCATTCCAGTTGTGATCGATGACGCCGAAGGGCGGCCGCTGTTGCCGTCGATCGTTCAGTTTCGCGCCGACGGAACGGCCGAGGTTGGCTATGCCGCGCAGAAGCAGCAAGCCGTCGATGCGCGCAACACGGTGGTGTCGGTAAAGCGCCTGATGGGGCGTGGCATGAGCGATGTCGAGCACATCGAGAACATGCCGTACGACTTCGTCGATGCCCCCGGCATGGTGCAGCTGCGCACCGCAGCGGGTGTGCGTAGCCCGGTTGAAGTGTCGGCGGAAATTCTGAAGACCTTGCGCAAGCGTGCCGAGCAGGCACTTGGTGGTGATCTGGTCGGCGCCGTTATTACCGTGCCCGCGTATTTCGATGACGCGCAGCGGCAGGCAACCAAAGATGCAGCGAGGCTTGCCGGGCTGACGGTGCTGCGATTGCTGAGCGAGCCGACCGCAGCAGCGGTTGCCTATGGACTCGATCACGGCGCGCAGGGTGTGTACGCCGTGTACGACCTTGGCGGCGGCACATTCGACATCTCAATTTTGCGGCTCACCAAGGGCGTGTTTGAAGTGCTGGCCACCGGTGGCGACTCCGCGCTCGGAGGTGATGATTTCGATCAGCGCGTTTTTTGCTGGCTGGTCGAGCAATCGAAGCTGCTTCCGCTGTCGGGGCGGGACATACGGCTGCTGATGGTCAAGGCGCGCGAGGCAAAGGAGCGCATGTCGGTTGAGCCAGAGGTGCGCGTCAATGCGGTGCTATCGACCGGCGAAGTCATCGATCAGACGCTGTCTAGTCGCGAGTTCGCGTGGATGACGCAGGCGCTGGTGCAGAAGACCCTCTCCGCCTGCCGCAGCGCGCTGCGCGATACCGGCCTCACAACGAGTGGAATCGACGGCGTGGTGATGGTGGGAGGCGCGACCCGCATGCCTCACGTGCGGCACGCCGTCGCTGATTTTTTCGGACAGGCGCCGTTGACCAATATCGACCCCGACAAAGTCGTTGCGCTCGGCGCTGCGATCCAGGCCAACCTGCTCGCCGGCAATCGCGCCCCCGGCGACGACTGGTTGCTGCTCGACGTGATCCCGCTGTCGCTCGGACTGGAGACGATGGGCGGCCTGGTCGAAAAGATTATCGAGCGCAACTCGACAATTCCGGTCGCGCGCGCGCAGGAATTCACGACGTTCAAGGACGGCCAGACTGCAATCGCGATCCACGTCGTGCAAGGCGAGCGTGAGCTCGTGAACGACTGTCGGTCACTGGCGCGCTTTGAGCTGCGCGGGATCCCGCCGATGCCGGCCGGCGCGGCGCGCGTACGCGTGACATTTCAGGTGGACGCCGACGGTTTGCTCGACGTCAACGCGCTCGAAGTGGGCAGCGGCGTTCAGGCGTCGATCGTCGTCAAGCCGTCGTACGGGCTGGGCGACGACGACATCGCTCGCATGCTGCAGGCGTCGTTCAGTGCCGTCGACGGTGATATGCGTGCGCGCACGCTGCGTGAGCAACAGGTTGATGCGCAGCGCCTGATGGAAGCTACGACGACGGCGCTCGCATCCGACGGCGATTTGCTGACGGCAGCCGAGCGCGCAAACGTAGACAAGCAGCTGGCTGCGCTGAACGCTCGATTGAGCAGCGACGACGCGAATGCGATCAAGGCTTCGGTCGAAGCATTGGCGCAGGCGACCGACGAGTTTGCCGCGCGCCGCATGAACCGATCGATCCGTGCTGCACTCGCCGGCCGGCGCATCGACGAGCTCGCTGCCAGCCGCGGTTAATCTTCGAAAAGCGATGCCGAAGATCACCGTGCTGCCCCATGCGGAAATCTGCCCGCAGGGCGCAGAGTTCGAGACCAGCGCCGGCGTTTCGGTCGCCGATGCGCTGCTCGATCATCATGTCGACATTGAACACGCATGCGGCAAGGTCGCGGCTTGCACCACGTGCCACTGCATTATCCGCAAGGGCTTCGGTTCACTGCCCGCGGCGGAAGACAAGGAAGAAGACCTGCTCGACCGCGCGTGGGGCCTGACGTCGGTCTCGCGCCTTTCGTGCCAGGCGATCGTGCAAAACGACGACCTGACCATCGAAATACCGAAATACAGCATCAACCACGCCAAGGAAATCGAGCAGAAAGAGCCGTCATGAAATGGATCGATTCACAGGAGATCGCGATCGCACTCGCCGACAAGCACGCGGACGTCGACCCGCGTACGGTCCGCTTCACCGATCTGCATCGGTGGGTGTGCGAGCTCGACGGCTTTGACGATGATCCGAAGCGCTCCGGAGAACGCATCCTGGAAGCGATTCAGGCGGCTTGGATCGATGAAGCTGCATAAATTCGGGTTCGTCCTGTTTATCGGTGCTTGTGCAGCGACTAGCGATGCGCAGTTTGGCACGATCGCGTTGTCGGAAGCCGACGTGCAACAGCGAATTCAAACCCAGTTTCCGGTCGCAAGAGCTCTGCCGCTGGCGGGCACATTGATCTTGAGCAACCCGATCGTCAATCTGCGCAATCCGAAAGGCCGCGTCGGTCTGCTGTTTGACGCGGTGGTCGGCCAACCGCAATTCGGGCAAGTCGCAGGGCAGGCGGAAGTGTCGGGCGCAGTAAGGTTCGACGCGAACAAGGGCCAGTTCATGCTAGATGACGCACGCGTGGAATCGCTGCGCATTCCTGGCGTGCCCTCTTCGTCGCTGAGCACTGTGCAGTCGGCGGCCAATGCGGCGGTCGCTGCCACTTTGCAGTCGCTACCGATTTACACCCTGAATGAACAAAGTGCTGCCGAGGCATACGCGAAGCGAAACCTCAAGTCGATTCGCATCGAAAATCGAAGGCTGCTTCTGGAGTTTGATTAACGAACAACCTGGAAGTTGTTGGCCCGAGTCGCCGGGTCAGGCTTTCCAGTGTCACCAACCCAGCCTCGAGCGTGAATTCATCGTGTTCTATCGCTTCAACCACCTGGCGCAACGTGCGCCTTTCGATCGCCGCGACCTCGCCATCCTGATTTGCAAGAGATGTCTTTGGCGAAACCATCGCGTCGTAGACGTGGATGATTTCCGACTGCAATCCTTCAGCCACCGGACGGCACATCTGAAAGCTGCGCCCGCGCGCCACGGATACCGCATCCAGGCGTAGGCCAGCTTCTTCCCACGCTTCGCGCTCCAGCGTCTGCTGCAGCGTTTCGCCGGCGGCGACCATGCCGCCGACCAGGTTGTCCCAGAGTCCCGGATCGATCTGCTTGTGTGCGGCGCGGCGGGCGACGATTAGCGTATCGGCACCAGCGTACCCATTGATGTGGACCGCCTCGGTCGTGATTCCAAGCGGGCGACACGCGGCACGCTCGATCGCCGCCAGAGCGGGTCGACCGACTGCCAGCGACTCATTGCGCCAGCCGGTTATCAGTCCGGCGTCGCGTAGCTTAAGCGCGGCTTCCGCCAGCAGCGCGGTACGCGCCCAGTAGTCATTGGCGTCGTCCGAAGTCGCAAGGACGTCGCCGCTCAGGTTGATTGCCGGGACGCGGTCGGCGATGAAGCGCGCGACCGACGGCTGCACCAGGCCGACCCTGACGCCGGCGACTTGTAACGCGATCAGACCAGATGGCAGCGCTGGCTGCGCCAGCGGTTGCAGCTGCTCGACGAGCCGCTGCAACCGCGCAACGTGGACCACTAGGCTTCCGGCCGCATGTGCGGAAACAAAATTACGTCCCGAATGTTTGCAGAATTCGTCAACATCATCACCAGGCGATCGACGCCGACGCCGCATCCGGCAGCAGGCGGCATGCCGTATTCGAGCGCGCGCACATAGTCGGCGTCGTAATACATCGCTTCCTCGTCGCCTGCTTCTTTCGCCTTGGCCTGCTCGCTGAAGCGGGCGGCCTGATCCTCCGGATCGTTCAGCTCTGAGAAGCCGTTGGCGATTTCACGCCCGGCGATGAAGAGCTCAAACCTTTCGGTGATCTCGGGGCGCGCATCGGAGGCGCGCGCCAGTGGAGAGACTTCGACCGGATAGTCGACGATGAACGTGGGCTGGATCAACTTGTCCTCAGCCACTAGTTCGAACATCGCCAGCTGCAACGCTCCGAGGCCGGCCTCTTCGGCGTGCTTGCTTCCGCTGGCGCGCAGCTCGTGATGCAGAAATGCGCGATCGGCAAGCTGTTGGTCGGTGTATTTCGCAGCGTGCGCGCGAATCGCCTGCACCGTCGTCAGGCGTGCATACGGCGGCGTCAGTTCGATCGTCTGGCCCTGATACTCGATGCGCGACGAGCCGACGGTCGCCAGCGCAATATGGTCGAGCAATCGCTCGGTGAAGCCCATCAACCACTGGTAGTCCTGATAGGCCGCATAAAACTCGAGCATCGTGAACTCGGGGTTGTGCCGCGGCGAGATCCCTTCGTTGCGGAAATTGCGGTTGATCTCGAACACGCGCTCGTAGCCGCCAACGACCAAGCGCTTCAGAAAGAGCTCGGGCGCGATGCGCAGGAACATGTCGATGTCGAGCGCGTTATGGTGCGTGACGAACGGCCGTGCCGCAGCACCGCCAGGGATGATCTGCAGCATTGGCGTCTCGACCTCGAGAAATCCGCCGGCCACCATGAAGTCACGCATCGCGGTCATCACCTTGCTGCGAGTGATGAATAGCTGGCGCGTTTCATCGCTCATCATCAGATCGACATACCGCTGCCGGTAACGCAGCTCGCGATCCTCGAGTCCGTGAAATTTGTCCGGCAGTGGCCGCAGTGATTTGGCGAGCAGCCGCAACTCGGTGCAGCGGACGCTCAGCTCGCCCTTCAATGTCTTGAACACGACACCGCGTGCCGCGATGATGTCACCGATATCCCAGCGCTTGAATTCTTCGTGCACTGTCGCGCCAGTGTCATCGTCGGCGATGTAGAACTGGATGCGTCCGCTGCCGTCCTGCACGGTGGCGAAGCTCGCCTTGCCCATCAGCCGCTTCAGCATCATGCGGCCGGCCACGGCTACCTCGATTTTTTCCTGCGCCAGCGTTTCGCGATCGCGCGAGCCGTACTTGACTTGCAGTTCGTCGGATAGATGTGTGCGGCGGAAATCATTCGGGAAAGCCGGCCCGGTCTTACGCAGCGCCGCGAGCTTGGCGCGACGCTCGGCGATGATCTGATTCTCGTCGGTCGGTTCGTTCATTGGTGTCTAGGCATCGCGCACGTCAGCGACCGGCTGGCTTCCGAAATCGGAACGCCCAAGATAGGCGATCACGTTGGCTGCAGCGGCAGCGGGCGATGCAAGCTGGCCGCTCGTTTTCATCGCAGCAAAGCGGGGCTGTTCCGGAAACATGCGCGGATCGGATTCGCGCAGTTCGGTCTGCATATCGGTATCGATCACGCCCGGCGCGAGCGACACGATCTTTGCCGGCATCGGACGATGCGCTTCGTCGAGCGCCACGACGCGCGAAAAATGATCGAGGCCCGCCTTGACAGCACAGTACGCAGCGGTGCCAGCCAACGCTCTCTGACCGGCGCCGGATGAAATATTTAACACCTTCAGCGGAACGTTCCAGCCGCGCGCAGCGCGCAGAAACGCCCGTGTCAGCAGGATCGGCGCTTCAAGTCCTACGCGCACCACGGCGGCAAGCGACGCGGCATCCTGCTCGTCGATCGGACTGGCCCTGCCCGCGAGTGCCGCGTTGTTGATCAACGTCGCCGACGTACAGGCATCGCGCTGATCGCGCAGCCAGGCTTCGAGCCGTTCCGCGGCAGCGGTCGCATCCGCGAGGTCGATCGACCACTGCTGCAGTATCGCTTCCGTCGCTCGGGCGTGATCATCCAGCGCGGGACTTCGGCGGCGCGACAGCGTCAGCAGTGTCGTCGTCGATGTCATCAATTGTTGCGCCATGGCCGCGCCAAGGCCGCGCGATGCGCCGGTCAATATGATCAAGGTGCGTGGCTGCATCAGACGCCTTGTTTCAGGCTCGCCTCGATGAAATCGTCCAGATCGCCATCGAGCACCCCCTGCGTGTTGCCGACCTCGACATTGGTGCGCAAATCCTTGATGCGCGACTGGTCGAGCACATACGAGCGGATCTGGTGGCCCCAGCCGATATCGGTCTTCGAATCTTCCAGCGCTGTTTGCTGTGCCTGCCGCTTGCGAAGTTCCTGTTCGTACAACTTCGACTTCAGCATGGCCATCGCTTCGGCGCGGTTGCGATGCTGGCTGCGATCGTTCTGGCTCTGCACGACGATGCCGCTCGGCAGGTGCGTGATGCGGACGGCCGATTCGGTTTTGTTGACATGTTGCCCACCGGCGCCTGACGCGCGATACACGTCGATGCGCAGATCCGCCGGATTGACTTCCACTTCGATCGTCTCGTCGACTTCCGGGTATACGAACACGCTGGCGAAGGACGTGTGGCGGCGCGCGTTCGAATCGAATGGTGATTTGCGCACCAGGCGGTGAATGCCGGTTTCAGTGCGCAGCATGCCAAACGCGTAGTCACCGCTCAATTTGATCGTCGCGCCCTTGATGCCAGCAACTTCGCCCTGGGTTTCATCGAGCAACTCGGACTTAAACTTGCGACGCTCGGCGTAGCGAAGATACATGCGCTCGAGCATCGCGGCCCAATCCTGCGCTTCTGTGCCACCTGCGCCCGCCTGTATCTCGATGAAACAGTTGTTTGGATCCAGCGGATTGTTGAACATCCGCTGGAATTCAAGCTCGGCAACCTGTTTTGCGAGTGCCGTCACATCGGAATCGACAGCCACCAAAGTCGCGTCGTCGGCGTCGGCACGGGCCATCGCGAACAATTCGTCGGAGTCGCGCACGGCGGCCTCCAGCGTGCGCATCTTCTGCACAATCCCTTCGGCGCTTTTCTTTTCCCGGCCGAGATCCTGCGCGCGCTTCGGGTCGTCCCACACCTTCGGATCTTCGAGCGCCTGGCTGACTTCTACGAGCCGACGTTCTTTCACATCGACGTCAAAGATACCTCCGCAGTTCGGCGAGGCGACCGCGCAGGTCGGATACGGTGCCTTCGATCTGATTGAGGCGCTCGGCTTCCATGATGTCCTTTGATTTTTCGCTGGGGCGCCGAATTATAGGGCGGCATGCTCGATGATCAGCTGCATCTTTCGCGCGCCCATGTAGTCGTCGAGCCCGAGCCGGTACGCAAGTCGTACTGTGCGTGGCAATTGTTCGGTGCGGGAAAACCAGACGGCGTCGAAATTGCGGCCATCCAGATCGAGAACGAGCTTCAGGTGTCGGTCCTTGACCAGGCGTTGTTCGACGACGACGAATTCGTTGTCAAACAGCGGCGCCGGGAATCCCTGCCCCCAGACATGCGCGTCAATCGCGTCGATCAACGAAAAAACGACTTCGTTCGCAGCCAGTGGGCCGTCAGTTGTGATGGTGCGCTCGAACAGAGATCGGTCGCACGATGCGCGCGTCGCTGTCTCGAATGCGGAGACGAAGTCGTCGTAGTTTGCGGCCGGCATCGTCAACCCCGCCGCCATCGCGTGGCCGCCGAACCGGCGCACCAGAGTCGGCGCGTGCTTGGTCACTAGGTCAAGGGTGTCGCGCAGGTGCACGCCTTCGATCGAGCGGCCCGAGCCGCGCAACTCGCCATCGCTCGCTCGCGCAAATGCGATCGTCGGTCGGTGATATTTCTCCTTGATGCGCGACGCCACCAGCCCTATTACGCCTTGGTGCCAGCCGTCGTCGTAAAGACAGATCGTGCTGCGCGCGGCAACGTCGTCCTCGTCAAGAGCGGCCAGGGCGTCGAGCTGCATGTCGCCTTCGATTTCGCGGCGCTCGCGGTTCAGTTGATCGAGCTGGGCCGCCAGCTCGATCGCACGCTCGAAGCTGTCAGTGATCAGGCACTCGATGCCGAGCGACATGTCGGTCAGTCGTCCCGCTGCATTGATGCGCGGTCCGATCGCGAAACCGAGGTCGCGCGCGCTCGCGGTGCGCGCCGCTTTGCCGGCGACCTGAAACAGCGCGGAAATGCCTGGACGCAGCCGGCCGTTGCGAATTCGCTGCAGCCCCTGCGCGATCAGGATGCGATTGTTGCGATCCAGCTTCACGACGTCGGCCACGGTACCGAGTGCCACCAGGTCGAGCAGTTGATCGAGGCGCGGCTGAGTCGCCGCGTCGAAGCGGCCGCGCGTGCGCAGCTCCGCTCGCAGCGCAAGCAGCACATAAAACATCACACCGACGCCCGCCAGATGCTTGCTCGGAAACCCGCACCCGGCCTGATTCGGATTGACGATGCACGCCGCCGCCGGCAGCACTGCGCCCGGCAGATGATGATCGGTCACCAGCACGGCCATGCCGAGCTCGTTCGCACGCGCGACACCGTCGACGCTGGCGATGCCGTTGTCGACGGTAATCAGCAGGTCTGGCGGCCCGTCGGTTGCACGCGCTCCACTCGCAGCAAGATCGACGATCTCAGGCGTCAATCCGTAGCCGTATTCGAAACGATTCGGCACCAGGTAATCGACGTGCGCGCCGAGTGCGCGCAGGCCTAGCAGACCCACTGCGCATGCGGTGGCGCCGTCGCAGTCGTAATCGGCGACGATCAACAGGCGAGAATTCGAATCGATTGCATCGGCGATCAGTGCTGCGGCGTCGTGCACATGCGACAGCGCACCGGGGGACGCCAGGCCATTCAGCAGCAGCTGCGTGTCAGCAAGTTCATGCACCCCTCGGCCGGCGAGCGCGCGCGCCAACGGGGCGGACACGCCTGCGGCGGCAAGTCGGCGGGCTGCGGCGGCGTCGAACTCGCGAACGTTGAGCACGGTCATTCGGCTAGCGCCTCCTGCAACGGGCGTCGCCGCCACACCTTGTAGCGATCAGAGAGTCTCGACCGATAGGTGCGCAAACCGGCGCCACACAAAATCAGGTCGATCGAATCAGCCGCGTGCCCGGCCAGCCGGCGATCGATCGCAGCCATCGCATGCAGCCATGCAGCCCAGTCCTGACGCTGCATCGATTTCAATGCGTCCTCACTGACCACCAGTGCGGTGTCGCAAATATCGGCGTCCGACGCCGCGCCGCGCGAACCCGCCGCGATGGCAGCACCCATCCACTCGGGCGCATCCGACTGCACCTGCCCGAACCGAATTGAAGCCAGCGGTTTCCATCGTCCGCCACCGTGCAGCCAGATCGCATTGATCGCTCGCACCCCGTTCGCCTCGCGCTCCGCGTTCACGGCATGCGCGTGCCACGCGATCTGAATTTCGTTGTGCAGGCGATTCCAGACCTGCGCGTCACGGCCGGCAGGCATTTCGATCTCGGTTTGGTCGACAAGCATCAATGGGCGCGTATCGAGTTGCCAGTCATGGGGGCACCGAAGAAACCAATGCTGCTGAACCGTAACGAGCTCGCAACCCGAGCGGGCGACGAATTCATTTGCGGAAGCGACGAGGCGCTCCGATTCAAGCGCGGTTGGCGCATCGGCACCGAGCGCCTGCACGATCAAATGATCGCGCGCGACTTCGATGTGCACAGGATCGGCATGCCAAACGAAGGTGGATGCCGCAGTGCCCGCAAGATACGCATACGCGTACGGAGCGGTCGGCACCGGCGGAGGATGAGAGAACAATTGGCTCGCAAGCCAGTCCAAGTGTGCGCCGGCGCCGGTTGACACTGGTCCGGTCCGATCAACGCGGGTCGCGCGCGCGAGCCGCGCCTTCAACGTTGGGAGTTCCAGTGAGGCAGCCAATGCAACAGCCAGTTTTCCGGGCAGCAGAGCGCCGGCTACAAGCAGCGTGAAATGCATCGGCTGATTCTACGATTCGTCGTTCGCAGCGCGGGCCGCACGCGTTGAAGCGGACGCTTGGCTACAATCGGTGCGCTCCCTTTGAATTGCCTCCAGTCAGTCTCTTGAATCTCCCGTACGAACTTCGAATCGGCTTGCGCTATACGCGTGCCGGCCGGCGTGCGCGCCGCCGCAATGGATTCATCTCGTTCATCTCGGGTATTTCAATGATCGGTATCGCGCTTGGCGTGATGGCACTGATCGTCGTGCTGTCGGTGATGAACGGATTCGTGTCGCAGGTGCGCGACCGCATGCTGTCGGTTGTTTCGCACATCGAGGTTTCCGCGAACAATGGAGCGCTGGCGGATTGGCGTGCCGTCGAAAAAACCGTGCGCCGCAATCCGGCGGTGATCGGGGCTGCGCCTTATATCAACGCACAAGCGCTGCTGACGCGCGGCGAAAACGTGCGCGGCGCATTGGTACGCGGCATCGATCCCGCCGCCGAGCCCGCGATTTCCGACATCGCGTCGCAGCTGCGGGGCGCCCCGCTGACGGCGCTGGCTGACGGTGAGTTCGGTGTGATCCTCGGCGGCGAGCTGGCGCGCACGCTGGGTGTGCTGCTCGGAGACAAGGTCACGCTGATAGCCCCGCAGGGGCAGGTCACACCCGCGGGTGTCGTGCCGCGGCTCAAGCAGTTCACCGTGCTGGCGACGTTCGACTCGGGTCACTTCGAATACGACAGCGCTCTGGCGCTGATTCACATCGGCGATGCGGCGCGGCTGTTCAGGGTCGATGGACCAACCGGCGTCCGATTAAAGCTGAACGACATGCAACGCGCGCCTGAGGTGGCGGCCGAACTGGCGATGTCGCTCGATCCGACGTTGCTGGTGCGCGACTGGACGCGGCAGAACCGCAGCTGGTTCGCGGCTGTGCAGATCGAAAAGCGGATGATGTTCATCATCCTCGGGCTGATCGTCGCGGTCGCCGCGTTCAATCTGGTGTCGACGCTGGTGATGACGGTCACAGAAAAGCAATCGGACATTGCGATCATGCGCACCCTCGGGGCAAGCCCCGGCAGCGTGATGCTGATCTTCATGGTGCAGGGCGCGCTAATCGGAGTCCTCGGGACCTTGCTTGGAGTCGGCAGCGGCTTGTTTATCGCGAACAACCTCGACACGATTTTTCCGACGATCGAGCGCATCGCCGGTTTTCCTCTGATTCCGAAGGACATTTATTTCATCAGCTCGCTGCCTTCGGATCCGCGCGCAAGCGACATCGTGCCGATCGCGCTGATCTCGTTGTTGCTGTCGCTGGTGGCGACGCTATATCCGAGCTGGCGCGCCTCGCGTGTCAGGCCCGCGGAGGCGCTGCGCTATGACTGACGGTTCGGTGCTGCGCGCGCGCGGTGTCGAGAAATCCTACCGCGAAGGCGGGCTCGCGGTGGACGTTCTGCGCGGCGCCGACCTCGATGTTGCATCGGGTGAGTTGGTCGCCGTCGTGGGGGCGTCGGGATCGGGCAAGAGCACGCTGCTGCACGTGTTCGGCGGCCTGGATGCCGCCGATCGTGGCATGGTGCTGATCGAAGGCCGCGATGTCGCGCAGCTGACCGAAGCGGAGCGCGGCCGCTTGCGCAATGAGCGGCTCGGATTCATCTATCAATTTCATCATCTGTTACCCGAGTTCACCGCGCTCGATAACGTGGCGATGCCGCTGACGATTCGCCGCCAGCAGCTTGCCGACGCGCGGGCGACTGCCAGGGAAACGCTGGCCGCGGTGGGCCTGGCGGAGCGCGTTTTGCACCATCCGGGTGAGCTGTCCGGCGGCGAGCGCCAGCGCACCGCCATCGCACGTGCCATCGTCACCCGGCCCGCATGCGTCCTCGCCGACGAGCCGACCGGCAATCTCGACCGCGACACCGCCCGCGGCGTGTTCGACGTGCTTGTCGAGTTGGCGCGCAGCAGCCGCACCGCGGTCGTAATCGTCACGCACGATCCGGACCTCGCAGCGCGCTGTGATCGAGTGCTGCGTCTGAAAGACGGCCGACTGGCGCCGGCGTCCTAGGCTGATTCGGTGCGCGAGCGGTGGCTACGTGCGCGCCACGCACGCCGCAGGTAGATGCTCCAGATTCCACGTACCGTGATGTAGCCCAGCGCCGCGAGTATCGATGCGAGCAGGAACAGTCCCAGAGCCAACGGGGCGCCCAGGCTGATCATCCAGCGACCCAACGCCTCCATTGACGCCAGCATGTCGGTCCACTGCCAATCCGGCAGAGCAGGCGGTGTAGCAATGCCGCGTGCACCCAGCGCAAGTCCACCGATCTGATAGGCGACCAGGTAAAGCGGCACGATGGTGAACGGGTTTGTATAAAGCGTCGTCACCAGAGCAAGCGGCAGATTGACGCGCAGAAAGATGCAAACGATCGCGGCGCCGAGCATCTGAAACGGCCCCGGAATCAATCCGCAAAACATTCCAACGGCGACGCCGCCGGCGGCTGAGCGCCGGTTCAGATGCCACAGCGCGGGGTGAAACAATGTGTCGCCGAACATCGCCAGTGCCTTGACCTCGCGCACCTTGTCGACGTTAGGCATCACCTTGCGAAAATGCTTACGCGGCATCCAAGCAGTGTAGGGGTTTCGGGAACCTGTCTCGTAGACTCGGCGGATGCGTTCAAGCCTGAAACAGACTGGGTGTTGATCGTATGAGATTGGCGGCGCTGCTCGCGTTCGTGCTCGGCGTTTGCGCTTTGCAGAGTCAGGCCTCGCTGCCGAGCGTCGCCGTTAGTGCAGGGCTCGGACTCGGCGCCGTACTGCTGGTTCTCACGCTGCGATTTAACGCACGGTTGGTCGCACGCGTAGCGACCTTGATCGCGGTCGGCGCGCTGGGGTTTGCTTACGCCGCGGGGCGAGCGGAATGGCGGGTGGACGATGCGCTCGCATTCCATGACGAAGGCCGCGACATTGCCGTTGTCGGGGTGGTCGCAGCACTGCCAGTAAAGCTCGAGCGCGGAATGCGGTTCGAGTTTGATGTTGAGCAGGTGCTCGCTCCGGAGGCACGTGTGCCGTCGCGCCTTCTTCTGGGTTGGTACAGCGACGACACACCGGTGCTGCCCGGCGAGCGCTGGGTGTTCACGGTGCGATTGAAGCGCCCGCACGGTGCGTTGAATCCCGGCGGGTTTGATTTCGAGGCGTGGATGCTCGAGCGCAATTTGCGCGGGTCGGGTTACGTTCGCATGGGCCGCGGCGGCGCGCCGATCAAACGCATCGACACCATGGTGTGGACGCCCGACTACGCGATCGAGCGTGCGCGCGCTGAATTGCGCGAACGGCTGCAACCGAAGCTCGCGGGCAAGCGATACGGCGGCGTTTTGCTCGCTCTGATACTCGGCGATCAGCGCGCAATTGGTGACGCCGACTGGACACTGTTCAATCGCACGGGTATCGGTCACCTGGTAAGCATCTCGGGGTTGCACATCACGATGATTGCGAGTCTGGCCGGACTTACCGTCGGGGCACTATGGCGGCGCTCGCCGGCGTTGCTGGCACGCGCGGCCGCACAGACGGCCGCGGTGATGGCCGGCATCACGGCAGCGTTCTTGTACGCACTGCTCGCCGGATGGGGTGTGCCCGCGCAGCGCACGGTGGTGATGCTGGCCACGGTCGGCGTGGCGTGGCTCTTTGGTTCGCGCATCGGCCCGGCCACTTCGCTGGCACTGGCGGCCGTGCTTGTGTGCCTGATCGATCCGTGGGCGGTGCTGACGGCGGGCTTCTGGCTTTCCTTCGGAGCGGTCGCAGCGATCGTTTGGGTCGTGCAGGGCAGAGTGCAGGGTGCGCCATCGTCGGGCCTGCGCGCCTTGCTGCACGCTGCGGCGCGCGTGCAGATTGCGGTCACGCTCGCGCTGATTCCCGCGACCGTGGTGGTGTTCCATCAGCTATCGATCGTGTCCCCGCTTGCCAACGCCGTGGCGATACCGGTCGTCAGCTGGGGGGTCACGCCGCTGGCGCTAATCGGTGCAGCGCTTGCCGCCTTGCCGGAGCCGCTGGCTCTGCTGGCGGGTCCGCTGCTCAGTGCCGCCGACGCGATCTTCGGCGTCGTGGCAGCGATGTTGCAATGGATGGCTTCGTTCGCCTGGGCCACGTTGCCGGTTGCGACGCCGCCGGTCGCGCTGATGGCGCTCGCAATCATCGGCGTCATCTGGCTGCTCGCTCCGCCCGGCTGGCCGGCACGCGCCCTCGGCGCGGTAGCGATAGTGCCGATGTTCGTGTGGCCCGCATCGCGCGCTGCTGACAACGAAGTGTGGGTCACCGCGCTCGACATCGGCCAGGGATCCGCGTTGCTAGTTGAAACCAAGGATCAGGCATGGCTATACGACGCCGGCCCGCGTTACTCGGCGGATACCGACGCTGGCGAACGCGTGATCCTGCCGTATCTGCGGCATCGAGGGATCGGTCGGCTCAATGGCGTGATCGTCTCGCATCTCGACAGCGATCACTCAGGCGGCGCAGCATCGGTGCTGCGCGGCATCGGTGTCGATCGCGTGATTTCTTCGATCGCATCCGGACATCCGGTGCTCGGCGCGCGCACCGACGTTGAACGCTGTTCCGCCGGCATGCAGTGGCGATCGGGAGCGCTGCTGTTCGAGGTACTGCATCCGTTGCCGACCGATTACGAGGCGAAGCGCACCACCAACTCAATGAGTTGTGTCGTGCTGATTACCGCCGGTGCATCGCGCCTGTTGTTGACGGGCGATGTACCGATGGCCGATGAATCCGCATTCGTCGCGCGCACGCCGGCGCTGCGCGCCGATTGGCTGGCAGTGCCGCACCATGGCAGTCGCAGCTCTTCGGGCGCACCACTGCTCGATACGCTGGGTGCGACTGCCGCAGTGGCGCAGGCTGGTTATCGAAATCGCTTCCGGCATCCCGATCCCGAAGTCGTCGCCCGCTACGAGGTGCGAAAGATCCGATTTTTTCGCACCGACCATGCGGGAGCGCTGCAGTGGCGGTTCGCCGAAGATGGTTCGAGTGCCGTGCAGTCGACGCGCCAAGCGGCGGCGCGCTATTGGCATAACCGTCCCGGCGCAGCCCGGCCCAGTACCGACGTACCCGAGGGAAACTCGGCCGCCAGCGACGCAATTCCGGGACCGCCCGAGCCCTTTGTGGGCCGCTAAACTGCTCGGAAAAGGGGTGTTGGGGAATGCAAAAGGCGTTCGACGAGATGTACGACGGGAACGATCGCGTCCGCGCGCACTATCGAGAATTCGAGCGCTGGCTCTCCGAGCAGACGCCGGATGCGATGCAGTTCAAGCGCGCCGAGGCCGACCTCGTGTTCCGCCGCGTCGGCGTCACGTTTGCTGTCTACGGCGAAGACGGCAATGACCATTCGGACGGCACCAATGGACGTGCCACTGAGCGTCTGATCCCGTTCGACGTCGTGCCTCGCATTATCCCGGCGGCCGAATGGAAGCGACTCGAAGCGGGTTTGCGGCAGAGAGTGCGCGCGCTGAACATGTTTCTGCGCGATGTCTATCACGATCAGGAGATTCTGCAGGCCGGCCGCATCGCCCCCGAGCAGATCCTGCGCAACTCACAGTACCGCCCCGAGATGCGCGGTGTGGACGTGACGGGCGACATCTACGCGCACGTGGCGGGAATTGATGTCGTGCGCGCCGGCGCCGGCGAATACTACGTGCTGGAAGACAACCTGCGCGTGCCGAGCGGTGTTTCCTACATGCTGGAAAACCGCAAGATGATGATGCGGCTGTTTTCCGATCTATTTGCGCGGAACCGGGTGGCGCCGGTCGCGCATTATCCGGACGTGTTACTCGAGAATCTGCGCTCGGTGGCCCCGCTCGGCGTCGACGACCCGACGGTCGTCCTGATGACGCCCGGCATGTACAACTCGGCGTATTTCGAACACGCGTTCCTGGCGCAGCAGATGGGTATCGAATTGGTAGAAGGACAGGACTTGTTCGTGCAGGATCATCACGTGTTCATGCGCACCACGCGCGGCCCGCAGCGGGTGGATGTGATCTATCGCCGCATCGACGACGACTTTCTCGATCCGCGCGCGTTCCGGCCCGACTCATCGCTCGGAGTGGCGGGATTGCTGTCGGTGTATCGCGCCGGCAAGGTCACGCTGGCTAACGCGATCGGCACCGGCATCGCGGACGACAAGTCGATCTATCCGCATGTGCCCGACATGATCGATTTCTACCTTCACGAAAAGCCGATCCTGTCGAATGTCCCGACCTATGTGTGCCGCGATGCAGAGCAGCTCGAATACACGCTCGCTCATATCCAGGAGCTGGTGGTCAAGGAAGTGCATGGGGCCGGCGGGTACGGCATGCTGGTCGGGCCGGCGTCGACGCAGGCGGAGCGCGAACAGTTTTCCACGCGGCTGCGTGCCAATCCGCAGAACTACATTGCGCAGCCGACGTTGGCGCTGTCAACGTGTCCAACCTATGTCGAGTCCGGAATCGCACCGCGCCACATCGACCTGCGCCCCTACGTACTCTCGGGCAAGGACGTAGTCACTATGCCTGGCGGTCTGTGCCGCGTTGCATTGCGCGAAGGTTCGCTGGTCGTCAATTCATCGCAGGGGGGCGGTACCAAGGACACGTGGGTGCTCGAGCGATGAATCGTCAGACTGAGCCGCTGGGGTCGCTGCGCGAGGCGGACGGATCTGCGCACGACCAAGGCACGCGTCGCTCGACCGACCAGATCGACCCGTACGCGTTGATCGAACGCGCCGAGAAGCTGATCAACACCGAGCCGCACGATGCGGTGGTGTTCGCCTTGCGGGCCCAGAGCGTGGCGCGCGCGCGCACGGCTGAAGCGCTAATGGCGCGCGCGCATTTCGTCGCCGGTTCGGCGTTGATGCAGGTAGGCGACTGGTCGGGCGCTACGCGCCAGCTGTCGCAGGCCGAGCAGGTATACCGCGCGCAAGAGGACATACCCGCCCAATGCCGGGTCAACATCCTGCTTGCTACGGCGTGCTGTGAGCTTGGGGAATACGGTGAGGCGCTCGACGGGTTCGCCGAGGTGCAGAAGCTAGCGCGTCAACATAACGATCACGCCGGTGTGCGGCGCGCTCTGGTGCACCAGTCGACCGTGCATACGATGCTCGGTGATTTTGATGCTGCGCGCGACTCGCTGAAGCTCGCGCTTGAGCTGCCTTCCGGATCGACAGCCGACGAAGGCATGGTGCTGCTGCACCACGGTCTGGTCGACGCCGCCGAGGGGCTGCGCGCTGCGCTCGTGGGCGACGGCGGCATTGTGATGCGCCGCATGGCCGAAGCCGAAGATCATTTTGTCGTCGCGCTCGAGCTTCTCTCCAGTTCGCCCGATCGCTCGACTGCGATCGCGGCGCGTACGCAGCAGGGCGCCGCCCGCTGCTGGCTCGGCAAGTTCGGCGAAGGTCTGATCGACTTGAACACCGCCGTCGCAGAAGCAGCACACAGCGGCTTTCGCCTGCGCGAGGTGCACGGACGCCTGGAGCTTGGCTATCACCTCGTCGGGGCCGGACGTGAACACGAAGGCCTGGCGATTTTGGGGCCGGCGTTGATGCAGGCCGAAGAGCTGGGCGATCTGCGCCGACCCGCAGATTCACATCAGCGGCTGTCCGCGTTGTACGAAGCGCGCGCCGATTTTCAGCTGGCGCTGTATCACCACAAGCGTTACGTCGAAGTCAAGACGCGCCTCGACGGCAGGCTTAGCACCCAGCGTGCGCGCCTGCACGAAGCGCGTGCCGAGCTGCAGAAGCTGCGCACGCAGACGGCTGCGCTGCATCAGAAAACGCGTGACCTCGAACAATCGCGCTCGCGGCTGGAGCGCCTTTCGCTGGAGGACGAACTGACCGGCCTTGCGAACCGCCGCTCGTTCACAAAGGAGCTCGAAGGCTGGTGTGCACGCGCGCGCGCGGGCACGTTGCGTTTCGGACTCGTGGTTGCCGACATCGACGAGTTCAAGCAGATCAACGATCGCTATTCGCACCTGACCGGAGATTCGGTGCTGCGCCACCTGGGCAGCGTGATACGCGCGAATTTGCGCGACACCGATTTTGCGGCGCGCCTGGGCGGTGACGAATTTGCGCTGCTGCTCGCCGACAGCGAGGGTGGTGCGGCGATTGCGGTCGTCGAGCGCCTGATCGATGCGGTGCGCAAAGTATCTTGGGCCGAACTGGACGCGACGCTGCGCGTAACGATGAGCATCGGATTGTGCGAGTCGTCCGACTTCGGCGATTCGAGCGAGCTGGTGGCGCGCGCTGATGAGTCGCTGTATGCAGCCAAGCACGCGGGCCGCGATCGGATGCATCTGTGGAACCCGGGTAGTGCTTAGTCGCACCGCGGACCACCTGTTCTGGATGGCGCGCTACATCGAGCGCGCGGAAAACACCGCACGCATGCTTGATGTCAACCTGTCGACGTCGCTGCTGCCGCAATCGGCGGACGCGTCGGAAAGCGGTTGGCGCGCGCTACTCAGCATCTCCGAGCTGACCGAACAGTTCGACGAGCGCTATCCGCTCGTCTCGCCACGCGATGTAATGGATTTCATGGTGCGTGACACAAGCAACACGTCTTCGATCTGCGCTTGCCTGCAGGCGGCGCGCGAGAATGCGCGGGCAGTGCGTGGATCGCTGACAACCGAGGTCTGGGAGACGCACAACGACACCTGGCTCGATCTGCAGCGCAAACTTTCCGACGGCACGCCCGAACGCGACCCGCAGGCTTTTTTTGAGTGGGTGAAATTCCGTTCGCATCTGTCGCGCGGTGTCACGATCGGCACAATGCTGAAAGACGAAGCGTTTTATTTCGTCCGCCTCGGCACATTCCTTGAGCGCGCCGATAACACCGCGCGCCTGATCGACGTCAAGTACCACGGTCTCGGCGATCAGGACAAGCGCATGGCAGCGGTCAGCAGGGATAGCGTCGACCACCCGCCCGACTTCTATCACTGGGCTGCGGTGTTGCGCTCGGTTTCGGCTTTCGAGACGTATCGCAAGGTGTATCGCGATGTAATTACGCCGTCGCGGGTGGCCGAGCTGCTGATTTTGCGCGGCGACATGCCGCGCTCACTGGCAAGCTGCCTGAACGAGGTGTCGGCCAACCTGGCGATGGTGCGCAACAGCCGGTCCGATGAGACCGAGCGGCGCGCCGGCCTGCTGAGCTCCGAGCTCCGTTACGGCCGCATCGAGGACATCCTAGCGCGCGGCCTGCATCCGTATTTGACCGAGTTTCTCGAGCGCATCAACGACTTGGGCGAACGTGTCAGCGAAGATTTTCTGGTGCCGTTGGAAGCCCACTAATAAACTAGGACGCATATGACTTATTGCGTAGCGATGCGGCTGAATGCCGGGCTGGTTTTTCTCGGGGACTCGCGCACCAATGCGGGCGTCGATCAAATCTCGACGTTCCGCAAAATGACGGTGTTCGAAAATCCGGGCGAGCGCATGCTGGTGCTTCTCACCGCCGGCAATCTTGCACTGACGCAGTCGGTAACGCAGATCCTGAGCGAGCGTGTCGGTCCCGACCATGTCAGTGTGTGGACTGCGACGACAATGGTCGAAGCGGTGCGCATCATTGGCGACGCAGTGCGCGAGGTGCATCATCGCGACGCTGCCGCGTTGAACGAATTCGGAATTGACTTCAATGCCAAGTTCATCTTCGGGGGCCAGATCAAAGGCGAGGGCATGCGCCTTTTTCACGTCTACTCGGCCGGCAATTTCATTGAAGCCACGCACGAGAATCCGTACTTTCAAATCGGCGAAGCCAAGTATGGCAAGCCGATCATCGACCGCGTGATCCAGCCCGAGACACCGCTTGACGAAGCCGCCAAGTGCGCGCTGATCTCGATGGACTCGACGCTGAAATCCAATATTTCGGTAGGGTTGCCACTCGACCTGCTGGTGTACGAAGCCGACACCCTGCGCGTGACCAAGTTCGTGCACATCGACCAGTCGAATCAGTACATGGCGATGATCCGCGACACCTGGGGCTCGCGCCTGAAACAGGTGTTCGCCGAAATCCCGGATCCGACCTGGTTCGATTCGTACGTACCACCCGGCGCGCCGCGTCTGCAGACCGTTATCGGCCAGCCGGTACGTGCCCCGCTGCCACCGTTTGTCGAGGCCGAGCCGGCGTCGACAATGCAGCTTGTCGCCGGTCAGACCAGTAAAAAAGCTGCGCGCTAAGCGTCCTGGCCGGTTTGTGCCAGACTCACTGCGCGTACCAGCCGCCGTCGACATTCCACGCCGCGCCCCGCACTTGGTCCGCCGCCGGCGTGCACAGGAATACGGCCAGGGCGCTCAGCTGCTCGGCCGTTACAAATTGCAGCGAAGGTTGCTTCTCACTAAGCAACGCTTTTTTCGCGCCTTCCTGATCCAGCTTGTCACGTGCGGCGCGGGCGTCGACTTGTTGTTGCACCAAAGGAGTCAGCACCCACCCGGGACAGATTGCGTTGCACGTCACGCCGGTCTGCGCCGTCTCCAGCGCCACCGCCTTTGTCAGGCCAACGATGCCGTGCTTGGCGGCGACGTATGCCGATTTTTCCGCCGATGCCACCAGGCCGTGCAACGAGGCAATGTTGATGATCCTGCCCCAATTGGCCTGCTTCATCTTCGATATCACAAGGCGCGTCGTGTGAAACGCCGCGCTCAAATTGATTGCGATAATCGCGTCCCAGCGGTCGACCGGGAACGATTCGATCGGCGCGACGTGCTGAATCCCGGCGTTGTTAACGAGGATGTCGATGCGTCCGAATGCGGCCTCGGCTGCGCCGATCATCGCTTCGATCGCCGCCGGCTGGCGCATGTCGGCGCCATGATGCAGCGTCTTAACGTCAAGCCTTCCGAGCTCGCTTTTTATTTGCTCGATCACGCTCGACTCGCCGAAGCCGTTGAGCATGATGTTTGCGCCTTCGCGCGCAAGCGCACGCGCTATTGCCAGCCCGATACCGCTGGTCGAACCGGTGACGAGCGCAGTCTTGCCTGTCAACATGCAACGACCCCCTTTTGTTTGAGTATGCCATCGTGAACGCACACAGTCAGCCGCGCTTGCATAGCGTGCAATGCCTGAGCCCGGCGGGATTGCACTCGATGGCGTACAACGAATGGGGTGCGGCCGACAATCCGCGCGTGTTGATCTGCGTGCACGGGCTGACTCGGCTCGGGCGCGACTTCGACCGGCTTGCGCGCACGATGGCGGCTGAGTATCGAGTCGTCTGCCCGGATGTTGTGGGCCGCGGCCGCAGCGACACCCTGCGCGATCCGATGCACTACGTGGTGCCGCAATACGTTGCCGACATGGTGACGCTGATCGCGCGGCTGAGAGTCGAACAGGTCGACTGGGTGGGCACGTCGATGGGCGGGCTGATCGGCATCGGGCTGGCGGGGCAGGTGAATTCGCCAGTCCGGCGCCTGGTCATCAACGACGTCGGCCCGCGGCTTGACGTCGCTGCGATCGCGCGCATCGGAGACTATGTCGGCGCGCCGATATCGTTCACCGACGTCGATCAGGCGGTGGATTACATATCGACGATCGCCGCGCCGTTCGGATTGACCCGGCGCGAAGACTGGCGCGAGCTGGTCGAGCCGGGGCTGAAACGCGACGGCGCGCGCTGGGTGCTGCACTACGATCCGCGAATCGCTGTGCCGTTCAAAGCGACGACACCCGAGCGGACGCGATTCGACGAGGCGGCCCTATGGTCGCTGTACGACAACATTCGCTGTCCGACGCTGGTGATCCGCGGCGAAAATTCAGATCTGCTATCGCGCCAGACTCTGACTGAAATGGCAGTGCGCGGACCGCGCGCGAGGACAGCCGAAATTTCCGGGGTGGGACACGCACCGACGCTGATGTTGGACCACGAGATAGCGATCGTGCGCAAGTTTCTGCTGGGCGCTTCCTAGAACACACCACTCGCCAACCCCGTGGCAAGCGCTGCTCCCAGCTCACCGGCGCGATTCACATCGGCGTCGGCCACGTGCTTGGGGGCCAGGATCTGCTCGGGAGTCTGCGCGCCGTTGCGCACGACCATCGGTGGAGCGATCTCCCTCAGGCGCAGCCCGGTCGCGATGCGCTGCAGCTGGCGTGCGGCGCCTTCGCCGTCGGTGCCGGCCGCAATGATCGCGGCGTAAGGCCGCCCGTTGACCTTGTCGAGCGCGCCGTAGTAGATCCGATCGAAAAAATCCTTCATGCGCCCCGCCATCGATGCGAGATTTTCGGGCGTGACAAACAGGTAGCCGTCGGCCGCCAGCACATGCTCTACGCCCGCTGCGGCGGCGGTTATCAGCTCTGAGCTGCAGCCGGCTTCAAGCCGCGCCGCCGCGTACGCCGCACTGGCCAGCTGTTGCGCTGCCCCCGTCATCGTGTGATACACAACGAGCAGCCGCTTCATGTCAGTACCGCCGGGCCGTCCCAAGGTATTGCCCCGCCCCCGCGGGGGGCAGCGAACGTAGAGAGCGTGAGGGCTTCATTTCTCCGCCAACGGATCCTGCAGGAAGAACTGCGCAAGCAACGCGTACCAGTCGGGGAACGCGTGCTGCATGCGGGCCGGTGCAACGAAGAACGTTTCACTCGAGACGGCGAAAAATTCGGCTTCGTCTTGCGCGGCGTACGGGTCGAGCGGCAGGTGCGCGTAGTGGCGATCGACCTCGTCCGATTCCGGATCGACGTCATCGGGCAATTCGGCTTCGATCAATTCGATCTCGGCGGCGAAGCGGTCGAACGACTGATACAGAACGCGGCGCCAATGATCGGGCGATACGGTCGGATGCAATGCTGAAAACGCCGGCACGCCGTCGGCCGCGCCGTTCAACAGGTCAATCTTATGGACGAACTCGTGAATCACCACGGCGTAGGCCGCGCCGGTAGCGGTCGCGCTTTGCTGCACGTCTTCCCACGACAACACGAGTGGCCCGCCGTCCCATGCCTCGCCGCTGATCGGCTCGGTGTATTCGTGCATCACGCCGTCCTCGTCGGTGATTTGGCGCGGGACCAGAAACTCCCTCGGGTACACGATGATGCTTTTCCAGCCCCGGTACCAGTCGAGTCCCAGGTTGAGCACTGGGATGCATGCCTGCAGCGCAATACTGACCTGCATCGCGGCCGTCAGCTCGAGCTCCGCAGCGCCCGCCATCTGCTTGTCGGCGAGCAATTGCGCTGCGAGTGTTCTCAGCCGAATGCGCTCGCCGGCGTCGAGCCGAACCACGAACGGCAACGATCCGGCCGTTGTCTCCCACAACTCATCCGGGATCGCAACCGACGCTGATCGCGTCCAACGGTTCAGCAACGTGCGCATCGCGGAATTGTGCCGCAGCACCCCCTTATCCTTGCGCCAATGCACATTGGCACCCCCACCGAATTGACGCCTGCTGCGCTCGACTTTGAGCGCACGCTGGCGCTGGTCGAGCCGCTTTATCAGGACCGGATACTCGCCACCGGCGAACCATATCTGGCGCACGCGCGCGGAGTCGCGGAGATCATCGCACCTTTACGCGGAGACGCCGATCTGCTTTGCGCCGCGTGCCTGTTTGGAGTGCATGACGTTCTGCGCGAGCCCGAAGACTGGCTGCGCGCGCGTTTCGGTGCCGGTGTCGCGCAACTGGTGTCCGACCTGCGCCAATTGATGAAGCTGTCGGAGCTAACCCGCAAGCAGCCCGAACCCGCCGCCGGCAAGCACGGAGCCGACGATCAGGCCGAAGCGTTGCGCCGCATGTTGCTGGCGATGGCCAACGATCTGCGCGTCGTGCTGCTTCGTCTGGCGTCGCGCCTGCAGACACTACGTTATTTCGCGGCGACCAAACCGGTGCGTCCCGAGCCGATCGCGCGCGAGACGATGAGACTGTATGCCCCGCTTGCCAACCGGCTCGGCATCTGGCAACTGAAATGGGAGCTCGAAGATCTTTCGTTCCGCTTTCTTGAGCCCGAAACGTACAAGGACGTGGCGCGCCTGCTCGACGAGAAACGGATCGAGCGCCAGGACTTCATCGAGCAAGCGATCGAGCGGGTGCGGGCGATCATGCATGAGGCCCGCATTGCAGGCGAGGTTGTCGGCAGGCCGAAGCACATTTACAGCATTGTCAACAAGATGCGAACGAAGGGGTTGGCGTTCGACCAGCTGCGTGACGTGCGGGGCTTGCGTGTAATCGTCGACGATGTGGCTGATTGTTATGAGGTGCTGTCCTCGCTTCATCAGACATGGAGCGCAATCGGCGGCGAGTTCGATGATTACATTGCGCGCCCGAAGCCAAACGGCTATCAATCGCTGCACACTGTCGTCACCGATGAACACGGGCGGTCATTCGAAATCCAGATTCGGACGCGGCAAATGCATGACTCGGCGGAACTAGGCCTGGCCGCGCATTGGCGCTACAAGCAAGGCACCAAGCCGAATCGCACACAGCGTGGGATCGACGACGGCGATGCGCGGCGCGTCGCCTGGCTGCGGCAGCTGCTGGCGTGGCGCGACGAAGTCGAGCCGGCGTCCGCGGCAGATTCGACCCGCGCCGAGGTCGCGCGCGAGCAGCGCATTTATGTGTTGACGCCGCAGGCGCGTGTAGTCGAGTTGCCGGCCGGTGGCACACCGGTCGACTTCGCGTTCCACATTCACTCCGAAGTCGGTTATCGATGCCGCGGTGCCCGCGTCGATGGCGTAATCGTGCCGCTGAATACGCCGCTGAGGAATGGCCAGACGGTTGAAATTATTTCGGCCAAAACCGGAAGCCCCAGCCGTGACTGGCTGAACATCGATTTAGGATTTCTAAGAAGCGCGCGCTCGCGTGCGAAGGTGCGACAGTGGTTCAACGCGCTCGAGCTCGAGCAATCGGTTGCGGCCGGCCGCGAGCTGTTAGAGAAGGAGCTGCAAAGGCTCGGAAAAACGGCCGTAAAACTCGACGATCTGGCCAAGCGCCTGGGCTTCGGCAGCGTCGATCTGCTGGCCGCGGCGGCGACCAAAGATGAGTTCAGTCTGCGCTCGATCGAGCAGGCGCTGACGCCGGCGACACCGCAACTCGAGCCGACGCCGGCACCGCTGATCGGCCGGCCGCGTGACGCACCCCCCGGAAAGGGCCAGGTTCTCGTCGTCGGAGTTGAATCGTTGCTGACGCAGCTCGCTCGCTGCTGCCGGCCGGCGCCGCCCGATGAGATCGTCGGTTACGTTACGCGCGGCAAAGGTGTATCAATTCATCGCGCCGGCTGCTCGAATCTGAAGTCGCTGCTGGAACGGGCCCCCGAGCGTATGGTCGATGTCGCGTGGGGCGTGCAAGCCGGCGCCGTATATCCGGTCGAGTTGCTGGTGCTGGCACAGGATCGACCCGGACTGCTACGCGACATTTCTGAAGTATTCGCGCGCGAGAAGCTCAACGTCGTCGGCGTCAACTCGAGCAGTTCGAAGGCAGAGGCGCGGATGCTCTTTACGATTGAGATTAGAGTCGCGGCGGACGTTAGTCGCGTCCTGGGCGCGGTGCGCGAAGTAAAAGATGTTTTCTCCGCGCGTCGCCGGTGAACGTGTCGTTGGGCGTCGGCTTATACTTTGACCCCCAGGCGCGTAGCTCAGCTGGTTAGAGCACCACCTTGACATGGTGGGGGTCGTTGGTTCGAGTCCAATCGCGCCTACCAAACGCATGACGAACAAACAGGAAGGGTTTCAAATGACGTTACGAACTACGTTCACCGGCTTTTGATGACGGGACGAGTTTGCCTTTCGAAAAAAAGTGCGGCTCGCCGCACTTTTTTTTGACTGGAGCAAAGACCATGATTTCGATTCGATTACCCGATGGTTCAAGTCGAAGTTACGACCCGCCGGTGACGCCGGCGCAGGTCGCGTCATCGATCGGCCCCGGCCTGGCGAAGGCCGCGATCGCCGCGAGGGTCGACGGCAAGCTGGTCGACATCTCGCACGTTATCGATCGCGACGCGGAGGTCGCGCTCGTGACCGAGCGCGACGCCGACGGCATCGACGTCATCCGCCATTCAACGGCGCATCTGCTTGCGTATGCGGTTAAGGAGCTATTTCCGGAAGCGCAGGTGACGATCGGCCCCGTGATTGAAAACGGGTTTTATTACGACTTCGCATACAAGCGTCCGTTTACACCGGACGATCTGGTGGCGATCGAGCAGAAAATGGCCGAGCTCGCGAAGAAGGATGAGCCGGTAGTGCGCGAAGTCTGGAAGCGCGACGACGCCGTAAAATTTTTTGAGTCGATCGGCGAGAAGTACAAAGCCGAGATCATCGCTTCGATTCCGGCGAACGAAGATATTTCGCTGTATCGCGAGGGCGGCTTCATCGATCTGTGTCGCGGGCCACACGTGCCGTCGTCGGGTAAGTTAAAGGTGTTCAAGCTGACCAAGGTTGCCGGCGCGTACTGGCGCGGCGACCAGGCGAACGAACAATTGCAGCGCATATACGGCACGGCGTGGGGAAGGAAAGAAGACCAGGACGCTTATCTGAAGATGCTGGAAGAAGCCGAGCGGCGCGACCATCGCAAGCTCGGCAAAGAGCTCGACTTGTTTCATTTTCAGGAAGAAGCGCCGGGACTCGTGTTCTGGCATCCGAAGGGCTGGGTGATCTGGCAGGTGGTCGAGCAGTACTTGCGCGCCGTGTATCGCGACAACGGCTATCACGAGGTCAGGGCGCCCCAAATTCTCGACCGCTCGCTATGGGAAAGGTCCGGGCACTGGGAAAAGTACCGCGAAAACATGTTCACAACGGAGTCCGAGAATAGGTACTACGCGCTTAAGCCGATGAACTGCCCGGGGCACGTGCAGATCTACAACTCAAGCCTGCACAGCTATCGCGAGCTGCCGTTGCGTTACGGCGAGTTCGGCTTCTGCCATCGCAACGAGTCGTCGGGCTCATTGCACGGCTTGATGCGCGTGCGCGGATTCGTGCAAGACGATGGTCACATTTTCTGTACCGAAGAGCAGATCCTTGACGAATGCGTTACTTACACGGCCTTACTGCAAAAGGTGTATCGCGACTTCGGCTTTGAACAGCTGCTGTACAAAGTGGCGATGCGGCCCGAGCAGCGGATCGGCTCAGATGCGATCTGGGACAAGTCCGAACTTTCGTTAACGGAGTCGATGCGGCGTTCGGGCGTGGAGTTCGAAACTTTGCCCGGCGAAGGTGCTTTCTATGGTCCAAAGATCGAGTACCACTTAAAGGACTCGCTCGGTCGCGCCTGGCAATGCGGAACGATGCAGGTCGATTTCTCAATGCCGGAGCGGCTAGGCGCCGAGTATGTCGCCGAAGACAACAGCCGCAAGGTGCCGGTGATGCTGCACCGGGCGATCGTAGGGTCGCTCGAGCGCTTTATTGGCATGTTGATCGAGAACTACGCGGGCGCGATGCCGCCGTGGCTCGCGCCGGTACAGGCTGTCGTTGCCTGTATATCCGAGCATCAGGCAGTATATGCGGAGGGCGTTGCGCAAACGCTTCAAAAACAAGGCTTTAGGGCGGAATCCGATTTGCGCAATGAGAAGATCAACTATAAGATCCGCCAGCTCAGCCTACAGAAGCTCCCCTACATCCTGGTTGTCGGCGACAAAGAAAAGCAAGCCAGCACGGTGGCCGTGCGCGCGCGCGGTGGCGCGGACTTGGGTGTGATGCCTTTGTCCGAATTTGCAGAACGTCTGCGGTTGGACGTCGAGCAGCGGCGCGATGTTTCAAATGCGTCGCAAGTGCGGCCCTGATTTTTTTTTTGGAGAGATAAATATCGCTCAAGAACGTTCACACCGGATCAACGGTGAAATAAGTGCTCCCGAAATACGTCTGACCGGCATCGAAGGCGAGGCTCTCGGAGTGGTTAAGCTGCCCGACGCGCTGCGCATGGCAGAGGAAGCTCAGGTCGATCTGGTGGAAATTGCTCCCACGGCTGTGCCGCCCGTCTGTCGCTTGATGGACTATGGCAAGTTCAAGTATCAGGAGCAGAAGAAGTCGCACGAAGCGAAGCTGAAGCAAAAGCAGATTCAGATCAAGGAAGTCAAATTCCGCCCGCAAACGGACGAGAACGATTACCTGACGAAGATGCGAAACCTGACACGTTTTCTGGAGGAGGGCGATAAGGCCAAGATCACGCTCCGGTTTCGCGGCCGTGAGATGGCGCATCAGGAGTTCGGTGTCAAGCTGCTGGAGCGGGTGCGCGATGAATTGGCGAACATGGCAGTCGTCGAATCGATGCCCAGATTGGAAGGGCGCCAGATGGTGATGGTGATGGCGCCGAAGAAGAAAAAGTAAACCATCGACAAGTGGGATCAGGCTCAAAGACTCGAAAGGGCGCCTGCAATCATCAAAGAACGAAGGGTTTTTATGCCGAAGATGAAGACGAAAAAGAGCGCTGCCAAGCGCTTCGAGGTTCGCGCCAGCGGGTCGATCAAGCGTGGTCAGGCCGCCAAACGCCATCTGCTCACCAAGCGCACCACCAAGAACAAGCGCCATCTGCGCGGTGCGGTCAACATGCATGAGGCGGATGTGAAGTCCGTGCGCCGCATGCTGCCGTACGCTTAAGGGGAGCGACGATGCCGAGAGTAAAACGAGGTACAACGGCGCGCGCGCGCCACAAAAAGGTGCTGGCGCAGGCGGTCGGGTTCACGCGCCGCCGCAAGAACGTATTTCGCGTTGCGAAGGAAGCGGTGATGAAGGCGGGGCAGTATGCCTATCGCGATCGCCGCAACAAGAAGCGCACCTTTCGCGCGTTATGGATCGCACGTATCAACGCCGCGGTGCGCGAGCACGGGATCAGCTACAGCGTATTCATGAACGGGCTGAACAAGGCCGAGATCGGGCTGGATCGCAAGATCCTGGCCGATATGGCCGTGCTCGACAAACCGGGCTTCGCGGCGGTCGTTGAAAAGGTAAAGGCCACGATTGCCTGATCGCTGCGAACTAACAGACAAGAAGATCAAAACGGGGCCTAATGCGAGGCCCCGTTTTTGTTTGCACCGATGGACGCTGAACTAGACCAGTTGATCGCCGAAGCGCGCGCCGCGTTCGCGCAGGCAACGCAGCCGGCCGCGCTTGAAAACGAAAAGGCGCGTTACCTGGGCAAGAACGGCGTCATCACCGACCGGCTGAAGGCGCTCGCGAAGCTGGCCCCGGAAGACAGGCGCACCGCCGGCGCAGGCCTCAATGCGGCCAAAGATGCGATCGAGCGATTGCTTGCGGAGCGTCGGCAAGCGTTGGCCGACCTGCGGCTCAACGAGCAACTGGCAGCCGAATCGATTGATGTGTCGCTGCCGGGCCGCACGCGTAGCGACGGCACTGTCCATCCGATCGCGCGCACGTGGATGCGCATCGAGGAGATCTTCCGCTCGATCGGTTTTGATTTCGCCGCAGGGCCGGAGATCGAGACCGACTGGTACAACTTCACCGCGCTGAACAGCCCCGAAAATCATCCGGCGCGTTCGATGCAGGATACGTTCTACGTCGATGCGTACGACGACGATGGGCGCCCGCTGGTTTTGCGCACGCATACGAGCCCGATGCAGGTTCGCTACGCGCGCACGCACCGGCCACCCATCAAGGTGATCGCGATCGGCCGCTGCTATCGAGTCGACAACGACGCGACCCACTCGCCAATGTTCCATCAGGTCGAAGGCCTGTGGCTCGACGAGAACATCAGCTTTGCCGACCTGAAAGCCGTCTACACGAACTTCCTGCAATGTTTCTTCGAGACCGATCAGCTCGCGGTGCGCTTCCGTCCTTCGTACTTCCCGTTTACCGAACCGTCGGCCGAAATCGACATGATGTTTACCAGCGGTACGCGCCAGGGCCGCTGGCTCGAGATTTCTGGCTCCGGCCAGGTTCACCCGAATGTGATCCGTAACTTTGGTTTTGATCCGGAACAGACGCAGGGCTTCGCGTTCGGCTCCGGGCTCGAGCGGTTGGCGATGCTTCGGTATGGCGTTGACGACCTGCGCATGTTCTTCGACGGCGACTTGCGCTTTCTGCATCAATTTGCCTAGTCATGCAGTTTTCCGAACAGTGGCTGCGTAGCTACGCCAATCCGCCGTATTCGAGCGAGGAGCTCGCCGAGCGGTTGACGATGGCGGGCCTCGAAGTCGAGAGCGTCGACGCGGTCGCGCCGCCGTTCTCGGGAGTCGTCGTGGGCGAGGTCCTGCGCGTTGTTCGGCATCCCAATGCGGACAAGCTGACCGTGTGCGAGGTCGAGGTCGGCGCGGGCGAGATCTTGTCGATCGTCTGCGGTGCATCGAACGTGGCGCCGGGGATCAAGACGCCGTGCGCGCTGGTCGGTGCGGTGCTGCCCGGCGGCAGCGAGATCGGCGCGACTGCTTTACGCGGCGTGCAGTCGCAAGGCATGCTGTGCTCGGCGCGCGAACTCGGACTGTCAGAAGACGACGCCGGCCTTCTGATTCTCGATGTCGATGCCCCACTCGGCGCCGACCTGCGCGACGTGCTTGGGCTCGACGATCGCAAGCTGACGATCACGCTCACACCCGATCGTGCCGATTGCCTGAGCGTGATCGGCGTGGCACGCGAGGTCGCCGCGCTCGCGGGTTCGCCGTTGACGCTATCGCCGATCAGTGCCGTGCCACCGGCGATTGGCGACCGCGTGCCGGTAGTCATCGAAGCGCCCGAGTTGTGCGGACGCTTCTCGGGCCGCGTGATCCGCGGCGTCGATGCGCGCGCGCAAACGCCGCAATGGATCAAGCAGCGACTCGAGCGCAGCGGCCAGCGCCCTATCTCGGCATTGGTTGACATCTCGAACTACGCAATGCTCGAACTGGGCCGACCGACGCACGTGTTTGATCTGGACAAGATACGCGGCGGCCTGACCGTGCGCTGGGGGCTAACGGGAGAGCGCATCGAGTTGTTGAATGGCCAGAGAGTCGATATTGATTCGACCGTCGGCGTGATCGCTGACAAGGCCGGCGTCGAAGCGCTTGCGGGCATCATGGGAGGTGCCGCGACGGCTATTTCACTCGACACGCGCAACGTCTACCTGGAGGCTGCGTTCTGGTGGCCCGATTCGATTCGCGGCCGCGCGCGTCGCTACAACTTCTCAACCGACGCCGCGCACCGCTTTGAACGCGGTGTGGACTTTGCCAGCAACGTCGACCACGTCGAATACATCACGCGCCTGATTCTTGATGTCTGCGGTGGGCAGGCGGGGCCGGTCGATGATCAGGTGCGCGCGCTGCCGCAACGCACGCCGATCAGGATGCGCATCGAGCGCTGCCGCCGGTTGCTGGGAATGGCAATCGATGCGGATGCAATCGCGGCGGCGTTCCGCCGGATTGGCTTCGAGTTCGAGCAGCGCGACGACAGCTTCCTGGTCACGCCGCCAAGCTTTCGCTTCGATCTCGAGATCGAACAAGACCTGATAGGCGAAGTGGCGCGCCTGACTGGCTACGAAAACATTCCGTCTCACGCACCGCGTGTCGCGGCAACGATGCGTGCCGAGCCGGAGGAGCGGAGGTCCACGCATGACGTTCGCCGTGCGCTGGCGTTCGCCGGGTATACCGAGCTCATCAACTATTCGTTCGTCGATGCGCAGTCAGAGCATGACTTCGCCGCGAACGACAACCCGATCGCTGTGCTGAATCCAATCGCGAGTCAGATGTCGGTGATGCGCAGCACTCTGCTCGGGGGTTTGGTCAACGCTCTGTCACACAACTTGAATCGCAAAGCGAGCCGCGCGCGCCTATTCGAGATCGGCCGCGTCTACCGACGCGACCCCCAACAGCAAGGCGGGGCTTTGCGGGTGGCAGGCGTCGATCAGCGCAACCGCGTCGCCGGACTCGCGTATGGATCGAGGGACGATGAGCAGTGGGGAGTGCCTGCGCGTGACGTCGACTTTTTCGACATTAAAGGGAATGTTCAGTCGCTGGTGCCGCGAGCGCGCTTCGTCGCGGAACAGCATCCGGCACTGCATCCCGGTCGCAGCGCGACGATCGAGCTTGACGGCAAGTCGATTGGAATGATTGGGCAGTTGCATCCGCGTCTGCAACAGCGGTATGAGTTGCCAAAGTCGCCGGTCGTGTTCGAGCTTGACCTGGCGCCGCTGCTGGCGCGCACACTGCCGCGTTATCGGGCGCTTTCCCGCTTTCAGCCGGTGCAGCGCGACATCTCGATCACTGTCGCCGAAGCGGTGCCGTTGCAGGCGATTCTTGACGCGGTCAGCGCGCGGTCGGCCTCAGGCGGCCGCCTGTCGGCGCTGCGCGAGTTCCGGCTGTTCGATGTGTATCGTGCGCAGCCCAATTCAAGCAAAGTCGCGGAAGCGAGCGCTAACGTATTGTTAAATAAAGAGAAAAGTCTTGCGTTCCGATTGGTTCTGCAAGATACTGAGGCGCCGGTCAGTGACACCGAAGCTGACGCCGCAGTTGAAGCAGTGGTTGAGGTGCTGAAGCAAAGATTCGAAGCCCGCTTGCGTCACTAATGCCCTGCATGCGAGATAACGCGCCCTGACTTTTTATGGCAGCAGCCGACTTTAAGTTTCCAGATTTGCCGCGGAACGCGGCTATGCACTCGACGGATCGCAGCGCCAAGACGGTGACCAAGGCCGAGCTTGCCGAAGCGTTGTTCGATCGCCTGGGCCTGAACAAGCGGGAAGCCAAAGACATGGTCGACGGGTTCTTCGATGAAATCCGGCAAGCGCTCGAGCGTGGCGAATCGGTGAAGCTTTCGGGCTTCGGCAATTTCCAGCTACGTGACAAACCGCAGCGTCCGGGCCGAAACCCGAAAACAGGTGAGGAGATTGCTATAACCGCCCGACGCGTCGTCACTTTTCATGCGAGTCAGAAGTTGAAAGCGGCGGTTGCTACAGCGGCCCGTAGCCCCTGATCAATTGCGTTGTTCAATTAGCGCCACCCGCACACAAAGCGCCACCCGCACACAACTTTCTGCGCTTAATCCATGCAGCGCCACGAAGCTCCGATTCAATTGCCATCGATTCCGGCCAAGCGCTACTTCACAATCGGTGAAGTCAGCGACTTGTGCGGCGTGAAGCCGCATGTACTGCGCTACTGGGAGCAGGAGTTCACGCAGCTGCGGCCGGTCAAGCGGCGCGGCAACCGCCGCTACTATCAACATCATGAAGTTCTTCTGATTCGCAAAATCCGCGAATTGTTGTACGAGCAGGGCTTCACCATCAGCGGTGCGCGCAATCGCCTCGACGATCCGGCGCACGCCGAGCCGGCGCCACGCGCCGGCTTGATCGCGGCGAACGATCCGGCGCCGGTCAACGGCGACGGCACAAAGGTGCCGGTGGTTGATATCGCAGCGCTGCACATCGAACTCGCTGCGATTCGAAAACTGTTACGGCATCGTTAGGGGACTGGATATACTGCGCGCTTCGGGGCGTAGCGCAGCCTGGTAGCGCACTTGCATGGGGTGCAAGGGGTCGCGAGTTCGAATCCCGCCGCCCCGACCAGGGTTACCTAGACAAGCCGGTGTTCGCAGCGCGGACACCGGCTACTTTCTTTTTGAAATGCGCATTCTCGTATCCAACGATGACGGTTATCTCTCACCCGGCCTGACAGCGCTGGCCGAAGCGATGCGACCGTTAGGTGACGTTACGGTGGTCGCACCCGAACAGAACAGCAGTGGCGCCAGCAACTCGCTGACGCTGCACCGGCCGCTGACGATCAACTTGGCTGAAAACGGATTTACGTTTATCAACGGCACGCCGAGTGACTGCGTGCATATCGCGCTGACCGGGCTGCTGGATCAGATGCCGGACCTGATTGTCTCCGGCATCAACAACGGCCAGAACATGGGCGATGACACGATCTACTCGGGCACGGTTGCCGCGGCGATGGAAGGTTATCTGTTCGGCGTGCCGGCCATCGCGTTCTCGCTTCTTGATCGCGGCTTCGAGCACCTCGACGTTGCGGCCGACATTGCGCGCGTCGTGGTCCAGCGCTATATCGAGCACCCGATCGCGACGCCGTTCCTGCTGAATGTCAACGTACCAAGTGTGGCGCGGAGCCAGATCAAGGGGATCGTCGGCACGCGGCTGGGCAAGCGTCATCCGTCCGAGCCGGTAGTGCGCATGACCAATCCTCGCGGCGAGCCGATCTACTGGATCGGCGCGGCAGGCGCAGCGCGCGAGGGCGGACCCGGCACCGACTTTCACGCGACGGCGTCGGGCTACGTATCGGTGACGCCGCTGCAGATCGACCTTACTCACACGGATCAGCTGGCAAGCGTTAGCGCCTGGCTTGCGAGCGCGGCCGATTAATGACCCGCTCGCACACCTTGATGGGCGCAGGGGATCAGACCGCGAGCGGGTTGGTTTCCGCACGCGTGCGCGAGCGCATGGTCGAGCGCGTGCGCGAGCTCGGTGTGCGCGATCCGCGCGTGCTCGAAGCAATGCGCAATGTGCCGCGGCACATGTTTGTCGACGAAGCGCTGGCGAGTCGCGCGTACGAAGACACCGCGCTGCCGATCGGTCACGGGCAGACGATTTCGCAGCCGTACATCGTCGCGCGCACGGCCGAGCTGGCCCTCGAAGACTTGCCCGACGCGCGCGCTGCGCGCGTGCTTGAAGTCGGTACCGGCTGCGGCTATGCAGCCGCGGTGCTGGCGCAATTATTCGGCGACGTCGTCAGCGTCGAGCGCCTGCGTGCGTTGCATGAACGTGCGCGCGAAAACCTGCGACCACTGCGCTTGTCCAACGTGCGCCTGATTCTTGGCGACGGCGCGCAAGGCGCGGCGGCTGCAGCGCCGTATCAGTGCATCGTTGCGGCTGCCGCCGGTGACGAAATTCCGTCGGCCTGGATTGAGCAATTGCAGATAGCAGGCCGCATCGTGGCACCGGTGGGACGTTGGAATCAGCGGTTAACCGTCGCGGTCAAGGATGCAAACGGTGGCGTGCGAGAGCACCGGAAGGAGCCGGTACGCTTCGTGCCGTTGCGCAGTGGTATCGCCTGAGGGTTGGATGCAGAACAGATCGATCGTCAAATGGGGTGCGTTGCTGTTGGTGCTGACGCTCGCAGCGTGCGTAAGTCAGCGGCCGGCGCCGGTCGTTGATCGTTCTGGGCGTGCGACGAGCGCGGCCGCGGCGCCGGCTGCCGCTGCGACCGTGTCGCGCGTCGCGAAGGATGGCATCTACGTCTCGCAACGCGGCGACACCGTGCCGAACGTCGCGCTCGCGTTTGGAGTCGACCCCAAGGATCTTGCGCGCTGGAACGGAGTGGCCGAGACAGGCGCCCTGATCCCCGGGCAAACGCTGCGCGTGACGCCGCCGGCGGAAGTGGCAACCGTAAGTCCGATCACGGGCAGTGGCCAGGCCGAGGTTCGTCCACTGCCGCCGTCCGGCACGCAGCCGCCGGGAGCGCCCGCACCTCTGCCTCCTGCTTCGACGCCACCTGCTTCGGCACCATCGAGCGTGACCCCACCGGGTGTGGCACCGTCCCTGCCGGCGTCGCCCACACCGACGCCGCCGCCGGTACCGTCAGAGTCGACACGCCCACCGTCACAGTCGCTGCCGTGGCTCTGGCCGACCTCCGGCAAAGTCATTGAAACGTTCGACGACCCGCGCAACAAGGGCATCGATATCGCCGGCAACGAAGGCGCGCAGGTGCAAGCCGCAGCGGATGGCGAGGTGGTGTACGTCGGCAGCGCGGTGCGCGGCTACGGCAACCTCGTGATCGTGCGCCACACCGATGACTTCATCACGGCGTACGCTCACAACCGCAAAGTGCTGGTCGCCGAGAAACAAGCAGTCAAGCGTGGTCAGACGATCGCCGAACTCGGACGCTCCGATGCCGATCGCCCGAAGCTGCATTTTGAAATCCGGTATCAGGGCAAACCGGTGGATCCGCTCAAGTATCTTCCCGCACGATCGCAGTGACGCCGGTTCTGGTTTTCGACATCGAGACAATTCCCGACGTCGCTGGACTGCGCCGCCTGCGCGCCGAGTGGCGCGATCTGGCCGATGCGGAAGTCGCAGAGAGTGCTTTCGAGGAGCGGCGCGGGAAAAGCGGAGCGGATTTCTTGCCGTTGTATCTGCAGCGCGTTATTGCAATCTCGTGCGTGCTGCGCAACGACTCAGGCTTTCGCGTCGGGTCGATCGGTGTGGCCGCCGATGCTGAAGCAACTCTGATCCAGAGCTTCTTCGGGATGATTGACCGGCACACGCCGCAGATGGTGAGCTGGAACGGCAGCTGTTTCGACCTTCCGGTACTGCACTATCGCGGATTGCTGGCAGGAGTGTCTGCCGCGCGTTACTGGGAGCTTGGCGCGGACGACCCCGAATTTCGCTACAACAACTACATCGGCCGCTATCACACGCGCCACATCGACTTGATGGACGTGCTCGCGCTGTACCAGTCGCGCGCCAATGCACCGCTCGACGTGCTGTCGAAGCTGGCCGGCTATCCGGGCAAGCTCGGCATGGACGGCAGCCAGGTGTGGCAGGCGTATCGGGATGGGCAGATCGAGCAGATCAGAAGCTATTGCGAAACCGACGTGGTCAACACCTATCTGCTGTTCAACCGCTTTCAGAAGATGCGCGGCGCACTGAACGACGAGCAGCTGGCCGCCGACGAAGCAATGGTGCGCGAATCGCTGCAGCGCCTGCCGGCGCCCCACTGGCGCCAATATCTGGAAGCCTGGCCAGCCCGCTGAGCTCGATGGTGCGTGGCGAACGATTCGAAGTCGAGGTCGAGTCCCTCGACCAGGAAGGACGCGGCGTAGCTCATCGCGACGGCAAGGCCGTCTTCATCGAAGGTGCATTGCCCGGCGAAACCGTCGTTTACGAAGTTACGCGACAGAAAGCGAGATACGAGGCGGGGCGCGTCGTCGAGATCGCGCGCGAATCACCGCTGCGTGTCGTGCCGCGTTGTCCGCACGCGGGCCTGCACGTAGGCGCCTGCGGCGGCTGCTCGATGCAGCATATTGACGCGCGCACGCAGGTCGCAACGAAGCAGCGCATTCTAGAGGACGCGTTGTGGCATATCGGTCGTGTGCGCCCGCAGACGATGCTGCGGCCGGTCGCCGGTCCGCCGTGGCGCTATCGCCATCGGGCTCGCTTCGCGGTGCGATACGTCGCCAAGAAGGGCGCTGTGCTGGTGGGCTTCCACGAGCGTGCGAGCAGTTATGTGGCCGACATCCGTCAGTGCGAGGTGGTGCCACGAAAGATCAGTGACTTGTTGCTGCCGCTGCGCGAGTTGGTGGCTTCGCTGACATTGCGCGAGCGTTTACCTCAGATCGAACTTGCGGTGGGCGGATCGATCGTTCTCGTATTGCGTGTGTTGGAACAACCGACCGCTGCTGATTGTGAATTGCTGCGCGCATTCGCACGGTCGCACGATGTCGGGATCTGGCTGCAGCCGGCGGGGCCAGCGTCGGCGGCACCGCTGGATGCCGAACAGCCCGCGGTGCTCAAGTTGTCACTTCCCGAGTTCGGCGTGTCGATTCCATTCTTGCCGACCGATTTCACGCAGGTCAATCACAGCGTCAATGAAGTTCTGGTGTCGCGCGTGGTGCGGCTGCTTGCTCCGACCGCAAGCGAGGCGGTGGTGGATTTTTTCTGCGGGCTCGGCAACTTCACGCTGCCGCTCGCCACGCGTGCTCGCAGGGTGATTGGGCTCGAAGGTAGCGCAGACTTGGTCGAGCGCGCGCGCGATGCTGCCGCTCACAATGGGCTGACGGACCGCGCCGAATTCGAAGCCCGTAACTTGTTCGAGATAACTGCGGATGACTGGCGCGGCCTGGTTGCTGACGCCGGCGCTGTCGACAAGGTGCTGATCGATCCCCCCCGCGAAGGCGCGCTGGCCGTCGCGCAGGCCATTGCTGATGGTAACGAGCAGCGTCCCTCCCGCGTGGTCTACGTGTCATGCAACCCGGCTACGCTCGCACGCGATTGCAACGTGCTGGTCAACCAGGGCGGATGGAGGTTACGCGCCGCCGGAGTGGTCAACATGTTTCCGCACACGTCGCACGTTGAGTCGATTGCCGTGCTGGAGCCGGCTGCTTAACGCGAAGCATGTGCCGCGAACCGAGCGCTGCGTGTTAACATTTCAGGCTCACTTGCGCGTCGCAAGTCATTCATTTGTCGAGCTTTTTGTTTACTTGGCAGCCAGCAAGTGCGGGGAAAAAGGGTCAGCGGATGGCGGTTGAACGGACGTTGTCGATCATCAAACCCGATGCAGTGGCTAAGAACGTCATCGGTGAGATATATGCTCGCTTTGAAAAGCGCGGATTGAAAGTGATCGCGGCAAAAATGATTGCACTGTCGCGCTCCGAAGCGGAGGGCTTTTACGCGGTTCATCGCGAGCGGCCGTTCTTCAAGGATCTGGTGACGTTCATGGTGTCGGGTCCGGTCATGGTGCAGGTACTCGAAGGCGATAACGCCATTGCCAAGAACCGCGAATTAATGGGCGCGACGGATCCGAAGAAGGCGGCCGCGGGCACCATACGCGCTGATTTCGCCGACAGCATCGACGCCAACGCGGTACACGGGTCCGATGCTGCGGCGACGGCGCAGGTCGAGATCGCATACTTTTTTCCCCAGATGAATTTGTATTCCAGATAGGCAGCGATGGCGCGCGTGAACCTGCTCGACCTCGACGCCGACCAACTGGCCGCGTATGTCAAGTCGCTCGACGAAAAGCCGTTTCGCGCGCGTCAGCTTTTACGCTGGATACATCGGCGCGGCGCGCGCGAGTTCGACGCCATGTCGGATCTTGCCAAGCCGCTGCGCGCCAAGCTCGTGCAACACGCCCAAATTGCAGCGCCGGCAGTGCTCAGCGATAAGATGGCCGAGGACGGCACGCGCAAATGGCTGCTTGACGTCGGGCTTGGCAACGCGATCGAAGCGGTGTTCATACCCGAGACCGAGCGCGGCACGCTGTGCATTTCGACGCAAGCTGGATGCGCGGTCAGTTGCGTGTTCTGTTCTACCGGCCGCCAGGGCTTCAACCGCAACCTGACGACTGCAGAGATCATCGGCCAGCTGTGGATGGCCGAACATGCGCTGCGCGTGGGCGGGGCGGCCTCTGATAACGATCGTGATCGCGCCATCTCGAATGTCGTGTTAATGGGCATGGGCGAGCCGCTGCAAAACTACGATGCGGTGCTGCCGGCGCTGCGACTGATGCTGGACGACAACGCATATGGGCTGTCACGCAGGCGCGTCACACTGTCGACGTCGGGCATGGTGCCGTTGATGGATCGCCTCGGCGCCGATTGCCCGGTGGCTCTCGCGGTTTCGTTGCATGCGTCGAACGACGCACTGCGCGACCAGCTGGTGCCGCTGAATCGCAAATATCCGTTGCAGCAATTGCTCGCCGCCTGCCAACGGTACTTGCGCACCGCTCCGCGCGACTTCATCACGTTCGAGTACGTGATGCTGGCTGGTGTCAACGACACCGATCAACACGCCGAGGAACTGGTTGCTTTGGTGAGCGACGTGCCGTGCAAATTCAACCTGATCCCGTTCAATCCGTTCCCGCAGTCGGGATTCGAGCGCTCATCGCCGGACCGCATTCGAGCTTTTGCGCAACACTTGATTGACGCCGGCATCGTCACGACGACACGCAAGACGCGCGGCGACGACATCGATGCGGCATGCGGCCAGTTGGCTGGCGATATTCGCGATCGAACACGGTTGAACCAGCGTGCAGGCAGCCGACGGATCATTCCGGTGGCCGCTCGCGCGCACTAGGGGACTAAATGAGATTTCGCCTGACCATTGGAATGGCGTTGGCATTGTCGGGCGCCGCTTGCACGACGACAACCACGACCACCATCAGCAACGAAGGCGTCTCGAAGACCACCGCAGCGTCGCCGACCAAGGCAACCGAGGCGGATTTGCGTACTCGCGCCCGCGCGCGTACCGATCTGGCTGCCGGGTATTACCGCAACGGCCAGCTCGCAGTCGCACTCGAAGAAGCGCGGCGCGCCGCTGCGATCGATGCAAATTACGCCGAGGCGCACGGCCTCCTTGGTCTCATTTACATGGATATGAAGGAGCAGCGCGACGCGGAGGCGAGTTTTCAGCGCGCATTGAAGCTCGATCCCGCCAATTCGGAGCTGAACAATAACTACGGCTATTTCCTGTGCAACACCAGTCGTGAGCGCGAGTCGATCGATTATTTCAACCAGGCGATTCGTGATCCGCTCTATCGCACGCCCGCACGCGCTCATCAGAACGCGGGAGCCTGCCTTCTTCGAATTAAGGACTACGAAGGTGCCGAGCGTCATCTGCGGCGTTCATTCGAACTCGACGCCGGAATGGCGGTGCCGAAGTTTCTGCTGGCGCGTCTTTACTTGAAGACGAACCAGATCGAGAAGGCCACGTTCTATTACAACGTGCTGGCCAAATCGGTCGAATCGTCGGCCGAGAGTTTGTGGCTCGGGCTGCGCGTCGCGCGCGCGAACGCTGATCTGCGTACCGAGACCCAGCTTGCAAACGAGTTGAAGCAACGCTTTCCGCAGTCGCCAGAAGCGGCAGCGCTGGCACGCGGCGATTTCGATGACTGAACACGATGCGATCCCCGACGAGCATGCCGCGAACGACGGCCGTGCCGGCGAGACATCGCGTGACGAGATGGCGCTCGTCGCGGGCTACGGCGCGCTGCTTGCGCGGCAGCGGCAGAGCGCCGGGCTCGGCGTCACCGATGTCGCCGCCACGTTGCGTTTGCACCCCAACCAGGTACGCGCAATCGAGCAGGAAGATCTGGCACGGCTGCCTGCTCCGGCGTATGTACGAGGCTTCATTCGCAGCTATGCGCGCGTCGTTAAGCTGGATCCGACCCCGCTGCTGAATGATCTGAATGCCAAGCTCGCTCCCGTCAGCGAGTCTGTCGTCGATACGCTGGCGACCGACTATGCGGCGGCGCGTGCTGCGGGCCGCGAGCGGAGGTTTCCGCAATGGGTGTTCGCGATAGCGCTGCTCGTTCTGGTTGCACTTGGAGTAGTGGGGTGGCAAGCAACACAGCGGCCACAGACGTCATCGCCTGAGTCTGTTGCGGTGCAGCCCGCGCCTGCCGCAGCGGCGCTCGTTACCACGCCGGAGCCGGCCGCAGCGCCTGCAGCTAGTGGCGGCGCGACGGCGGCAGTTGCTGCGGATCCGGTTCCCGCCCCTGCCGATGCCGCGGAGCCGACAGTCGCGCCGAGCGTCGTCGCCAATGGAACTGCTCCGACGCTGCTGCTGCGTTTTGACGGTACGTCGTGGGCCGAGGTAACGGATCGGGGCGGAAAGATCTTGTTGTCACAGCTGAGCTCTGCAGGCACTGAGCACGCGCTCGATGGCGAATTGCCGTTGACGGTCGTGATCGGCGATGCGAACTTTGCGTCGGTCGAGGTTCGCGGCGCCGCGTTCAACCTGCAACCGTTCATCCGCAACAACGTTGCCCGCTTCACGGTCAAGTAGCCGCTGCGCATGAATCGTCCGATAGAGCTGTCCAACTGCATTCCGCGGTCTGCGCAGCCCGCTGCGCGGCGCGCTACGCGGCAGGTACATGTGGTCTCCAGCACGGGGCGCGTGGTCCGCATTGGCGGCGAAGCGCCCGTGGTCGTGCAGTCGATGACCAACACCGATACGGCCGACGCGATCGCCACCGCGATTCAGGTGAAGCAACTCGCTGAGGCCGGATCGGAAATCGTGCGGATCACCGTCAACTCGCCCGAAGCGGCAGCCGAAGTTGCTCCGATTCGCGAGCAGCTGGACAAAATGGGAGTCGACGTTCCGCTGGTCGGCGATTTTCACTACAACGGCCACAAGCTGTTGACGCAATTTCCCGCGTGCGCACAGACGTTGGCGAAATACCGGATCAATCCCGGCAACGTGGGCCGCGGCGCCAGGGGCGATGACAATTTCGCGCAGATGATTGAGGTTGCTTGTCGGTATCGCAAGCCGGTGCGCGTCGGTGTTAATTGGGGCAGCCTCGATCAGGAACTGCTCGCGAAGATGATGGATCAAAATGCGCAGCGCACCCAACCGCTCGATGCGAAGGCTGTGTTGCGTGAAGCGCTGGTCGAGTCCGCTATCGCGAGCGCCGCGCGCGCCGAAGCGCTGGGCCTTGGCCAGGACATGATCTGTCTGTCAGCCAAGGTCAGTGGCGTGCAGGATCTGGTTGCGGTTTATCGCGAGCTGTCGCGGCGCTGCGACTATCCACTGCATCTCGGCCTGACCGAGGCGGGCATGGGCAGCAAGGGAATCGTGGCGTCCACCGCAGCGCTGTCGGTGCTGTTGCAAGAGGGGATCGGCGACACGATCCGCATCTCGCTGACGCCAGCGCCCGGCGAGTCACGTACGACGGAGGTGCAGGTTGCGCAGGAGATATTGCAGACGATCGGACTGCGCGCGTTCACTCCGATGGTCGTTGCGTGCCCAGGTTGCGGCCGCACCACGAGCACGTTCTTTCAGGAGCTGGCTGACGACATCCAGTCGTGGCTGCGCGCGCAGATGCCTCTGTGGCGCGCCGACTATCCCGGCGTCGAGTCGATGAGCGTCGCGGTGATGGGGTGTGTCGTCAACGGGCCGGGCGAAAGCAAACACGCGAACATCGGAATCAGTCTGCCGGGGTCCGGCGAAGCACCCGTCGCGCCCGTGTTTGTCGACGGCGTTCGTACTGTGACGCTGAAAGGCGATCGCATTGCCGCCGAATTTCAAACGATCGTCGACCAGTACGTGCGCCGTACTTACTCGGTTCCCGCGCATCATTAGGCGATGGCTCATGTGAAGATTGCCGCCGTACGCGGCATGAATGACTTATTGCCGGACGCGTCACCGCTATGGGAATGGTTCGAGGCGCGGGTGGCGGACTGGGTGCGCTCGTACGGCTACCAGCAGATTCGCACGCCAATCGTCGAGCACACCGATCTATTCGTGCGTGGCATTGGCGAGGTGACCGACATCGTCGAACGCGAAATGTATTCGTTCGAGGATCGGGCGAACCGGGAGCGGCTGACGCTGCGCCCGGAATTCACCGCGGGCACCGTGCGCGCAGCGATCGAGCACAACTTGACATACGACGGGCCGAAGCGCGTGTGGTCGACGGGTCCGCTATTTCGCCACGAGCGCCCGCAGCGTGGGCGCTTCCGCCAGTTTCATCAGGTCAACGTCGAGGCGCTCGGGTTTGCGGGGCCGGATATCGATGCCGAGCAGATTGTGATGCTTGCTCGGCTCTGGAAGATTCTTGGCGTCACGAGTACGCGGCTGGAAATCAATTGTCTTGGACAGGCTGTGGAGCGCGCGGAGCATCGTTCCGAGTTGGTCAGGTACTTCACCCAGCATCAATCCGCGCTCGACGCCGACTCGGCGCGCCGGCTGTCCACGAATCCGCTGCGTATTCTGGACACCAGGAATCCGGCGATGGCGGACCTGCTGGCCGACGCTCCGCAAATCACTTCGTATCTGGGAGCCGAAACGCGCCGCCATTTCGATGGCTTGCAGGCGATTCTGACCGCCGCCGGTGTTGCGTTCAAGGTCAATCCGCGTCTGGTGCGCGGGCTCGATTACTACAACCTGACGGTGTTCGAGTGGATCACCGACGAGCTGGGCGCGCAGGGAACGTTGTGCGGCGGCGGGCGGTATGACCCGCTGATCGAACAGCTCGGTGGCAGGCCGACCCCGGCCATCGGATTTGCGATCGGGATCGAACGAGTGATCGAGTGCCTGACGCAATCGGGACAGGTCGATGCCTCCGTGCATACGGACGTCTATGTGGCTCACCAAGGGGGCGTGACAGCGATGCGTGCGTTTCAGGCGGCTGAGCAGTTGCGCGACGCCGGCCTCGACGTGATCTACCACGCAGGTGAGGCGAGTTTGAAATCGCAGATGAAGCGCGCCGATGCGAGCGGCGCGGAGTTTGCCGTCATTATCGGCGAACGCGAGCTGGCGACCGATTCGGCTGCCGTCAAGAACCTGCGCGCGCCGCCCACTGCGACGAAACCGGAGCAGCGTATCGTGCCGCTCCAAATATTGGCAGACACGCTGGTCGGCGAGTTCAGTGCGCCCGAATCAGATCAATCGATAACGGACAGGTAGATGGCTTACGACTTACAGGAACAGGAGCAGCTTGACGAGCTCAAGGCATGGTGGGGCAAGTACGGTAATTTGATACTGACCGTCGCGACCGTCGTGCTGTTGGCATTCGCGGCGTACAACGGTTGGCGTTGGTATCAGCGCACTCAGGCCGAAGAGGCCGCCGGTTTGTATGCCGAGCTCGAGCGCGCAATGGCGGCGCGTGAATCGGAACGCGTGAAGACGCTCAGCGCGACGTTGACGGACAAGTACGGCCGTACTGCTTATGGCGCGATGGCGGCGCTGCAGGCCGCACGCTGGTCGGCTGAAAACGGCGACAACGCCGGTGCGCGCACGCGCTTGCAGTGGGTGATCGAGCACGCCGATCATCCCGAGATCATCGCCATTGCGCGAGTTCGGCTGGCGGGGGTGCTGCTTGATGAAAAGCAATTGGACGAAGCGCTGAAAGTACTTGATGGCGCCACTCCGTCAATCCACGCGACTGCGATCGCGGACCGGCGTGGCGACATTCTATTTGCGCAGAACAAAATCAATGAGGCGCGCGCTGCCTATCGAGATGCACTCGCAAAGGCTGCCGCCGAGCATCCACTGCGCCAGCTTATCCAGCTGAAGCTGGACGCGCTGCCACCGACTGCAGCGTCATGAGAAGCGCTGCGATCGCGGTCCTGGCGGCGTCTTTCAGCGTCCTGGCGGGATGTTCATGGCTCCCATCCTGGATGGGCGGCACGCCCTCTAGAGCGGCGCAGCCGACCGCGCTGACCGAGATCAAGTCGACGCTGAACACGCGAGTCGCGTGGCGCGCGTCGGTCGGCGCCGGCCGCACTGAGTTGATGCAGCCGGCGGTGGCCGAGAACGCGGTATACGCCGCGGCGGCCGATGGTGCGGTCGTGCGGCTTGCGCCCGACACCGGCCAGGTTGTGTGGCGTTCCGACACCAAGGCGCGCATTAGTGCAGGAGTGGGTAGCGATGGATTGACGGTGGCGGTGGCGACATCGCGCGGAGAAATCATCGCGTTGGGTGCCGACGGCAAAGAACTGTGGCGCACGCAGGTGGGTGGTGAGATGCGATCGCCGCCGCTGGTCGGCCGTGGCCTGGTGGTGCTCCGATCCACCGACTATCGCATCACCGCACTCGACGCTGCGAGCGGCAAGCGCCGCTGGGCATATCAGCGCGCCAACGTCCCGCTGACGCTGCGCGGCCTGACCGAAATGGTGTTCGCAAGCGACTTGGTGATCGCCGGGTTTCCGAGTGGACGCCTGGTGGCGTTGAACAATGCGAACGGTGCGGTACGTTGGGACGTTGCGGTTTCGGAACCACGTGGTGCGACCGAAGTCGAGCGCTTGGCCGATGTCGTAGGGGCTCCACTGGTGATCGGCAATGAAGTGTGTGCGGCGTCGTATCAGGGGCGCGTTGGATGTTTCGACGCCAACAACGGCAGCCTTCGCTGGTCGAGTGAGATTTCAGCCGGCGCGGGACCGACGGCCGACGAGCGTCGCGTGTACGTCGTCGACGCCAAGTCGAACGTCGCAGCTTTTAACCGTGCGGCGGGCTCGTCGGCGTGGCGGCAGGACAAGCTGATGCATCGTGAATTGTCGGCGCCGCTCGCCTTGCGGCGGGCGATCGTTGCCGGTGACTTTGCGGGCGTCGTGCACTTTCTGTCGCCTGAAGACGGCTCGTTCGTCGCTCGCGTGCCGTTGTCGGCGGAAATCGTCGCGACCCCGCGCGGGCTGGGCGGCGGCGTCGTGATCCAAGCGCGCGATGGCACTGTGGCGCTGATAACGATCGAATAGTCCGGCGCACAGCGCCGGGCAACAGCGTCTCCGATGAAGCCAGTCGTCGCGATTGTCGGCCGTCCTAACGTCGGCAAGTCGACGCTGTTCAATCGTTTGACCCGAACCCGTGCCGCGTTGGTTGCCGACTTTCCGGGGCTTACGCGCGATCGACACTACGGCGAAGGGCGCATCGGCCCGCGCGATTACATCGTCATCGACACCGGCGGCTTCGAGCCCGTCAATGCCGAGGGCATCGTGCGCGAAATGGCGGCCCAGACCGAGCAGGCCATCGCCGAATGCGACGTGGTGATCTTTGTTCTAGACGCGCGCGAAGGGCTGACCGGCCAGGATGCGCGTATCGCCAAGCGCTTGCGTATTGCTGCGCGACCGATCGTCCTGGCGGTCAACAAGGCCGAGGGACTGACTGAGCAGTCCGCCGCCGAGTTTCACGAACTCGGGCTTGGCGAGCCGTGGCTGATCTCGGCCGCGCACGGCGACGGCGTACAGGAGCTGATGCATACGGCGCTCGCCGGATTGGCCGCTGTCGTCGAGGATGACCCCGAGTCTGACCAATCGGTTGCCGGCAAGCGGATCCGGGTCGCCGTTGTCGGGCGTCCGAACGTCGGCAAGTCCACGCTGATCAATGCGCTGCTCGGCGAGCCGCGGCTGATTGCATTTGACGAGCCGGGTACGACGCGCGATTCGATCGAGATTGAGTTTGACTACGACGGGCAGGCGTTCACGTTAATCGATACCGCGGGACTACGCCGCCGTGGCAAGGTGTTCGAAACAATTGAAAAGTTTTCGGTGGTCAAGACCCTGCAGTCGATTGCCGATTGCAACGTCGTCATCCTGCTGCTCGACGCGGCGTCAGAAATCGCCGATCAGGACGCGCATATCGCCGGCTTCATACTCGAAAGCGGCCGCGCGATGGTCGTTGCGGTCAACAAGTGGGACGGCCTGGACGCGTATCAGCGCGAACGTATTACGCGCGAAATCGAGCGCAAGCTGCACTTTCTGCGCTGGGCGCGCTTTCACCAGGTATCGGCGCGTAAACGAACCGGGCTGAAGCCGATGATGCGTTCGGTCACCGAAGCGTATCGCGCCGCGTTCGTACGCTTGCCGACGCCCAAGCTGACCCGTGCACTGATGGCCGCGGTTGCGCGCCAGCAACCAGCACGCGCCGGCCACTCCCGGCCCAAGCCACGCTACGCGCACCAAGGCGGCCACAATCCGCCGATCATCGTGGTGCACGGCAATTCGTTGAATCACGTGGCGGACTCCTATCGGCGCTATCTGGAAGGTCAGTTCCGCGAGCAGTTCGAGTTGACCGGAACGCCGTTACGGGTGGAGTTTCGAACTAGCAAGAACCCGTACGTCGAGTAGCGCGCGAGCGAGCGACTCAGCCTATGCTTGCTCGCCAAGGCGCGTCTTTTGCTTTACATTGATTTTGGCCGGGGTGCCTCCACTGTTAGAGCGTGCCAGGCTGTTTCAATGAACCGCATACGAACAAGCGTGTCAAAACGCTGGAGAAAAAATGACTACCAAAGGGCAATTACTACAAGACCCCTTCCTAAATGCGCTGCGCAAAGAGCACATTCCCGTATCGATTTATCTGGTCAACGGCATCAAGCTTCAGGGTCAGGTCGAATCGTTCGATCAATACGTGGTGCTATTGCGCAATACCGTGACGCAAATGGTTTACAAGCACGCCATTTCCACTGTGGTACCCGCGCGGCCGGTCAACCTCGCTGCGGAGCCTGAAGCCTGAGCGTCTTCCAGGTTGACTCCGAGCGCGCGCAACGCTCAACGCGTGCGCTGCTGGTCAGCGTCGCCGTCGGGCGACGCGACGATGCGGATGCGATCGAGGAGCTGAAGCAGCTCGTCGTATCGGCCGACATCGAGCCAGCGGCATTGCTCAGCGTTCGGCGCGACCGCCCCGACCCGAAATTTTTTGTCGGTGCGGGCAAGGTTGAAGAGCTGAAGGCCGAAGCCGCGGTAGCGGGTGCTGGCCTGGTTATCTTCGACGTCGCGTTGTCGCCGGCACAACAACGCAATCTTGAGCAAACGCTTGGTTTATGGGTGCTCGATCGCACCGCGCTCATTTTGTACATCTTCTCGCAGCGTGCGCAGAGTCGCGAGGGCAAGTTGCAGGTTGAACTCGCTCAGTTGCAGCACCTTTCTACGCGGCTGGTGCGCGGTTGGTCGCACTTGGAGCGGCAGCGTGGCGGATTGGGAAAGACCGGCGGCCCAGGTGAGAAACAGATCGAGATCGACCGTCGCTTGATCGGGGTCCGAGTTCGCAGGTTGCGGGAGAGGCTCAAGCTTTCGGAAAAGCAGCGACGCACGCGCCGCCGCGCGCGGTCGCGCAATGAGGTGATTTCAATTTCGCTGGTGGGCTACACGAACGCAGGCAAGTCGACGCTGTTCAACGTGCTGACGCAGGCGGGCGTGTATGCGGCGGACCAGCTTTTTGCGACGCTGGATACGACCGCGCGCAAGTGCCGTCTTGGAAACGGGGAAAATGGACACGCGAAGATCGACGCGGTTATTTCCGACACGGTCGGATTCATTCGCGGTTTGCCGCATCAGCTGATCGAGGCGTTCAAGTCGACGCTGAACGAAACCGCCGAAGCCGACTTACTGTTGCATGTGGTCGACGCGGCATCTCCCGCGCGCGCCGAGCAGATGGCCGAGGTCGAACGCGTGCTGCACGAGATCGGCGCCGACAATGCGCCGGTGATCGTCGTCTACAACAAGATCGATCAGATCGGTCGCGTGCCTTCGGTCGAGCGCGACGCGCGTGATAACATCGTTGCCGTTTCGGTCAGCGCGCAATCGGGGTTGGGATTGCAATTGTTGCGCGAGTCGATAGTCGAATTCATCGAGCGTTCGGCGGGCGGAGGTGATTCGCTTGTCAATGCAAAACAAGACGAAAACATTTCCTCGTGGCCCAACGCAGCGGCGGCTTAGTTGAGAGTCGCCGTCCGGGGCATATGACACTTCTTATTGAACACACTGATGTCGCTTAACGATCCCAAGTGGGGCAGGGGCGGCTCGAACGGGTCGAGCGATGATGGCAAGGAAGAGCCGCGCCGGGAGCTCGACCAGCAACGTCCGCAACGGCCACAGCGTCCCAACGACGGGCCTCCCGATCTGGACGAGTTATGGCGTGATTTCAATCGGCGGCTGTCTAGTTTGTTTGGCCGACGAGGCGGGCGCCGCGCTGGCAACGGGGGGCGCTTTGGAGGGTTCACACCGGACGGTCGCGGCGCCGGCCTCGGACTGGCCGCGGTCCTGGCCGTCATTGCGTTAATCTGGCTCGGAAGCGGCTTTTACATTGTTCCCGAGGGTCAGGTTGGCGTCGTCACCACATTCGGCAGAGCTTCCGACAAGACCACTCCCCCGGGATTCCGCTGGCGTCTGCCGTGGCCAATTCAGAACAACGAACTGGTCGACATCTCCTCGCTGCGACGGGTCGAGGTCGGAACGCGTGGACGGCCCGAGCGATTGAAAGAAGCGCTGATGCTGTCCGATGACGAGAATATCGTTGACATTCAGTTTGAAGTGCAATACCGGATCAAGGACGACGGCGCGCGGGATTACCTGTTCAAGAGCCGCAACCCGACCGCCGCGGTGATTCAGTCGGCCGAATCGGCGATGCGCGAAGTGCTGGGGCGCAAGACGATGGATTCCGTGCTTTACGAATCGCGGCAGGAAATTGCGATCGAAGTCCGGAAACGTATGCAGGATATGCTCGATCGCTACGGCACCGGAATCCTGGTGCAGGCGGTGGCGATCCAGAATGCGCAACCGCCCGAGCAGGTGCAGGCGGCGTTCGACGACGCCGTCAAAGCGGGCCAAGATCGGGAGCGCGAGATCAATCTGGGCCAGGCCTACGCCAACGACGTCATTCCGAAAGCGCGCGGCCTGGCGGCACGCTTGTTGCAGGAGGCCGATGGGTATCGCTCGCGTGTGATTGAAACCGCGCAGGGCGATGCGTCGCGCTTCCAACAAGTTCTGGTTGAGTACAACAAGGCGCCCGAGGTGACGCGCGACCGCTTGTACATTGACACGATGCAGCAGGTATTCTCGAACACCAGTAAGGTGATGGTCGATGTGCGAAGCAGCAGTCCATTGCTGTATTTGCCGTTCGACAAGCTGATGCAGCAGGCGCTGCAAGACTCTGGCGTTGCGCGTCCGGCCCCGGCCGTGGTGCCTGAGCCCACGCCAGCGCCCGAGACGCGTGGGCGCGAGAACCTGCGCACGCGTGATCGCGATGCGCGTTAGGGATGAGGTTTTAGGGCAATGAACCGGATTGTTGCAGTTGTTATTGCGCTGGTGCTGGTGGCGGTCGCCATTCGCGCTAGTACGTTTATCGTTGATCAGCGACAGTTCGCGATCGTGTTTCAGCTTGGAGAAATCGTCCGCGTCGTCACCGAGCCCGGGCTTTACGTGAAGCTGCCGTTGCTGCAGAACGTCGAGTATCAGGATCGGCGCATCCTGACGATCGACACACCGCAGGCGGACCGCGTCCAGACCTCGGAGAAGAAAAACCTGTTGATTGACTCGTTTGTGCGCTGGCGAATCAGCGAGCCGCGCGCGTTTCGGGTCAGCTTTCCGGGCGGCGAACGCTCGGCGGAAGAGCGCATTTCAACGCTGGTGCGCGATGCGCTGAACCAGGCGGTCAACAAACGGACCGTCAACGAGATCACGTCGCGCCAGCGCGAAAAAGCGATGGAAGAAATTCGTGTCGCCGTCCAGGAGAGCGTCAAGGGCCTGGGTGTCGAAATCGTCGACGTCCGTCTGAAGCGGATCGACTTCGTGCCCGAGATCAGCGATTCCGTTTACGGTCGCATGCAGGCCGAACGCAAGCGCGTGGCCAATGAGCAGCGCTCGATCGGCGCGGCGGAAGGCGAGAAAATTCGTGCTGACGCCGATCGGCAGCGGGAAGTGTTGCTGGCCGAGGCGTACAGCGCCGCGCAGAAAGTCAAAGGCGAGGGCGATGCAAAGGCATCGGCGACCTACGCGCAGGCGTTTGGGCAGAATCCGGGTTTCGCCGAGTTCTATCGCACGCTCGAGGCGTATCGAACCACCTTCAAAAACCGCAACGATCTGATGGTGGTCGATCCGTCGTCTGACTTTTTCAAGTACTTGAAAGGCCCCAGGCCAGCCAACTCTGGCCCCCCGAAGGGCGCGCCTCGATAGCTCGATGTCGCTTTTCGGATTGGCCATTGCGCTGATGCTGGTATTCGAAGGACTGATGCCACTGGTGGCGCCCGGCGCATGGCGCCGAATGTTTGCTCGGTTGAGCGAGCTGAACGACGGCCAGATCCGCTTCTTTGGTTTAATCGCAGTGGCCGCCGGCGCGCTATTGTTCTGGCTGCAGAGTTAGCCTCTTCAATTCCTGAGTCGACCCCTAATCGTTGCAAGACGCCCGTATCGGTCGTCTGGCCTGCCTTGTCTTGCGATGCCACGCTGGTTACTACCTGAAAATATCTCCGACGTGCTGCCGCGCGAAGCGCGTCGCGTCGAACAATTGCGGCGCGCGCTGCTGGACCTATATCGCGGCTACGGGTACGAGTTGGTTATTCCGCCGCTGATCGAGCATGCCGAATCCCTGCTGACGGGCACCGGCAGCGATCTCGATCTGCGCACGTTCAAGCTGACCGATCAATCGAGCGGACGACTGCTCGGACTGCGCGCGGATACGACCCCTCAGGTAGCCCGCATCGACGCGCACATTCTGAATCGGCAAGGCGTAGTCCGGCTGTGCTACGCCGGCAGCGTTCTGCATGCACGGCCACTGCATCCACTGGCTGCGCGCGAGCCGCTGCAGGTCGGTGCCGAGCTGTACGGGCTCGCAGGCGTCGCAGCAAACGTTGAAGTGCTCGAGCTCGCCGTGGCGTCGTTGCGCTTGGCAGGCTTGCCCAACGTGCGCCTCGATCTCGGGCATACCGGCGTCGTGCGCGGCATTCTGCAGTTGGCGCAGCCTCGCGAGGAACTGGTTGACGAGCTGCTGGCAGCGTTAAGTGCGAAGGACTTGCCGACGTTGCGTCAGCAGTCGGATGCGTTATCGCGCGAAGTACGCGCGGCGCTGATGGCATTGGCCCGCCTCAGTGGCGGGCGCGAGGTATTGACGGATGCACGTCGCAAGCTCCCGCATTCAGCCGCGATCACTGCCGCGCTCGACGAGCTGGTCGCTATCGTCGAGCACTGCGGTGGCGACGACATTTCGATCGACCTGTCCGACCTGCATGGTTATCGTTATCACACCGGCGTTACGTTCGCGGTCCACACCGCGCAGTCTCCGCATGCCGTTCTGCGCGGCGGGCGCTATGACGATATTGGCAGGGCGTTCGGGCGCGCCCGTCCTGCGGTCGGCTTCTCGATCTACCTGCGCGAACTTGCCGAGCTGGCTGCCGATGATCCGCCGCACGCGGTACTTGCGCCGGCCGATGCGGATCCGCGCTTGCGCGCGTTGATTGCCCAGCTGCGCGCCGCCGGCGAGATTGTGGTTCAGCGCCTCGAAAGCGAAACGGACCGCACCGAGGAGAGCGAATTCGTATTTGATCGCGCGATCGAGCGGCGCGGCGACGCGTGGCACGTCGTGGCACGACAAGTTTGACCATGGTTCAGAACGTTGTCGTCGTCGGTACGCAGTGGGGTGATGAAGGCAAGGGCAAGATCGTCGACTGGTTGTCCGAGAGCGTCGATGGCGTCGTGCGATTTCAAGGGGGACACAACGCAGGCCACTCGCTGGTCATCAACGGCAAGAAGACGATTTTGCGATCGATTCCTTCGGGCATCCTGCGGCCGGGGCTCGCGTGCTACATCGGCAACGGGGTCGTGCTGTCGCCAAATGCACTGCTGAGCGAGATCGACGAGCTGCAGGCGGCCGGCGTGGAGGTGACCTCGCGTCTGTTCATTAGCGGCAACTGCCCGCTGATTCTGGAGTACCACGTGGCGCTCGATCTGGCGCGCGAGATCAAGCGTGGTGCGTCGAAGATCGGAACCACCGGTCGCGGTATCGGCCCCGCGTATGAAGACAAGGTCGCTCGCCGCGCAGTACGCGCGCAGGATTTGTTCGACGCAGCGCGCTTCGCCGATGGCGTGCATGAAGCGCTCGACCTGCACAACTTCGTGCTGAAGCATTATCTGAACGCGACTCCGGTTGACGCGGCAAAGGTGATCGACGACACCCTTGCGCTCGCCGTTCGCTTGCGGCCGCTCATCATCGACGTTTCGTACAAGCTGAACAGCGTGATGGCAAGCGGCGCGCGGCTGCTGTTCGAAGGTGCGCAGGGGGCGCTGCTCGACGTCGATCACGGGACGTATCCGTACGTTACGTCGAGCAACACCGTCGCGGGCGCGGCGGCGGCGGGGGCGGGCGTCGCTCCGCAACGGCTCGATTACGTGCTTGGCATCACGAAGGCCTATTCGACGCGCGTCGGTTCGGGCCCGTTTCCGACCGAACTGACGGATGCCACCGGTGATCACCTGCGTAACAATGGCCAGGAGTTCGGGTCGGTCACCGGCCGGCCGCGACGCTGTGGTTGGTTCGATGCCGCGGGGCTCAAGCGTGCGGTGCAACTGAACGGAACGACGGGTTTGTGCATCACAAAGCTCGACGTGCTCGACGGCTTGCCGCACGTGCTGCTTAATATCGGTTACAAGATGGACGGCGCGCAGGTGGATATCCTGCCCTACGGCGCCGACGCGGTCAGCCGTTGCGAGCCGGTGTACGAAGAGTTTCCCGGCTGGAGCCAATCGACGCTCGGCGTGCAGCGCTGGAACGATTTGCCGGCGGGTGCGCAGCGCTATCTGGAGCGGTTGTCCGAGGTGCTGGGCGTGCCAATCGACCTGGTGTCAACCGGCCCCGATCGCGAGCAGACGATCGTGCTGCGGCATCCTTTCGACTCATGACCAGGCCGGCGCGCTCCGAATCGGACTTGTATGTCGATTGGGACGAGTACCACCGTTCGATCGAACGGTTGTGTTTGCTGATTCATCAATCGAACTGGCGGTTCGACTCACTGCTGTGCCTTGCGCGCGGCGGGCTTCGTGTCGGGGATGTGGTCTCGCGTATCTACGACGTTCCGCTGGCGATTCTGGCGGCGAGCTCCTACCGGGCGGCGGCCGGTACCCGCCAAGGCCAGCTCGACATCGGTGAATACATCACGATGACGAGCGACGCGCTGCGCGGGCGCCTGCTGCTGGTCGATGATCTGGTCGACTCGGGCGTGACGCTATCGAAAGTCGTCGATCACCTGCGGTCACGCTATCCGGCGATTGAAGAAGTGCGAACCGCCGTCATTTGGTACAAAGGAGATTCGGCCTTCAAGCCCGACTATTTTGTTCAGTATTTGCCGACCAACCCCTGGATTCATCAGCCGTTTGAGGTATACGACGCGATGGGCCCCGAGAAACTGGCCGAGCGGCTTCGAAAAAAATAAGTCCGTTGCCGGACCGCAAGCGGGCCGGCTCACCTGAATAACATTCTCTCTGGTGCCCAGGAAGGGACTCGAACCCCCACAGTGTTGCCACCGCTAGGACCTGAACCTAGTGCGTCTACCAATTTCGCCACCTGGGCAAGCGGCGAATTCTAGCGGTGGTGGATATCTAGTCAAACGAAGTATGTTGTTAATGAGGCGGTATGCGTGATGCAGCCGCAGAAAGAAATTGTGAACAAAAAAATAAATCGCACGAATAGCGATTCCATATTAGAAGTGCTCACCGCCGCGCGCGCGCCTTTGACGCCGCTCGATCTGATGGAGAGGCTTCAGCTCGGCCCCGACGGGCAGCAAGCGTTCAATCGGGAAGTCGAAGAACTCGAGCGGGCCGGCCGCATCGTGCGCAATCGCGCCGGCCTGCTGCTGGTTGCGGCGCGCGCCAACCTGTTGTCCGGCCAGGTACAAGGCCACCGCGACGGCTTTGGCTTTCTGATCCGTGACGACGGCGGCGCCGATCTCGTGCTTTCGGAGCACGAGATGGCCAAGGTGCTGCACGGTGACCGTGTCTTGGCGCGCATTACCGGCGCCGATCGGCGCGGCCGGCCCGAAGGCGAAATCGTCGAGGTCATCGAGAGCCGCACCAACAAACTCGTCGGCCGCTTGCTGAACGAGCGTGGCGTCATGATCGTTGTGCCCGAGGATCAGCGCATTGCGCACGACATTCTGGTGCCGCCCGGTTCATCGCTGTCCGCGGAGCCGGGACAGGTCGTCGTGGTTGAAATCCTGCAGCAGCCGCAGCGCTATGTGCAGCCGGTCGGCCGCGTCATCGAAGTCCTCGGAGCGATCGACGATCCCGGCATGGAGATCGAAATTGCAGTCCGCAAATTCGCGGTGCCGCATGAATTTTCGACGGCCACCGCACAGCTTGCGGAATCGCTGCCTGACACCGTGCTGACGAAGGATCTGCACGCGCGCATCGATCTGCGCGACCTTCCGCTTGTGACGATCGACGGCGAAGACGCGCGCGATTTTGACGATGCGGTTTATTGCGAGCCGGTCCTGCAGGGGGGTCGCCGCAAAGGTTGGAGGCTGATCGTTGCCGTGGCCGACGTGAGCCACTACGTTAAGCCCGGCGATGCGCTTGACGTTGAAGCGCAGAATCGATCGACCTCAGTGTACTTCCCGCGCCGCGTGATTCCAATGCTGCCGGAGAAGCTCTCGAATGGACTGTGTTCACTGAAGCCCGACGTCGATCGTCTGGTGATGGTGTGCGACTGTGTCGTGAGCGGCAAAGGCGAGGTCGACGCCTACCAGTTTTACCCAGCGGTCATCCACTCGCATGCCCGGCTTACCTACACCGAAACTTGGGAAGCGTTGTCGGCGCCGGACAGCAGTGACGCGCAGCGTCTGGCTGGCGTGCTGCCGCACCTGCAAAATCTGTACGCGCTCTATGAACTGTTGAAGCGCGCACGCGATGCACGCGGCGCAATCGATCTGGATACGACCGAGACGTATATCGTCTGCGATCCGAACGGCCGCATCGAAAAGATCATCCCGCGTACGCGCAACGATGCGCACCGGTTGATCGAAGAATGCATGCTGGCCGCCAACGTGTGCACGGCGGATTTCATCGGACGGTCCAAGCAACCGGGCTTGTACCGCGTGCACGAAGGACCGACGCCGGAGCGCCTTGCCAACGTGCGCACCTTGCTGAAGACGCTGGGGCTGACGCTCGATGGCGGCGACAAGCCGGCGCCTGCCGACTACGCCCGCTTGCTGAAGCAAATCAGGCCACGCCCGGACGCGCAGCTTTTGCAGACGGTGATGTTGCGTTCGATGCAGCAGGCGGTGTACAGCCCGCACAACGCGGGCCACTTCGGTCTGGCGTACGACGCGTACACGCACTTCACGTCGCCGATCCGGCGTTATCCTGACTTGCTGGTGCATCGCGTGATCAAGGCCATTCTTTTGAAGCAGGCGTACGTACCGGAAGTTTTCATCAGCGCCGATGCTGCCGTAGCACCGGCTGCTGCGCGGGCGGCACTGCGCGCTTCGCAGGGCCGCAAGCCCGCAGAGGAAACCGCAGGCACGCCGCTGTGGGAAAAACTTGGATTGCTGTGTTCGGCCAATGAACGCCGTGCCGACGATGCTTCGCGTGATGTGGAAGCGTGGCTGAAGAGCTACTACATGCGCGAGCGCGTGGGCGAGACGTACACCGGCACCGTCAGTTCGGTCGTGCCGTTTGGTGCGTTCATCGTGCTGGACGACTTGTATATCGAAGGACTGGTGCACGTGTCCGAGCTTGGCACCGAATATTTCTTGTACAACGAAGCGCTGCACGAATTGCGCGGCGAGCGCACCGGCCTGCGATACCGGTTGGGCGATCGCCTGACCGTGCAGGTCGCGCGCGTCGATCTCGAGGCGCGGCGGATCGATTTCCGTCTCGTCAAGGCCGACACACGCAAGTCGCTGCTGGCAGCTGGCGCGCCCGAGTCAAAGGAGCGCGAACGCAAACGCGGTGAGACCGTTGAAGAACGGCACGCGCGCCAGGCGAAGGTCGAGCGACGCCAGGTGCGGCGCGGCCAGTTGCACAAGATCGGCGGCAAGGGCGTTCGTGGACGCGACAGCAAGGTTCGCGCAGCCAAGCGCGGTCGCTGATGGCGCAGCGGGTACTTGCAGGATTTCACGCGGTCGGCGCGCGACTGCGGCACGCGCCTGCGTCGATCGAAACGATTTACGTCGACGCGCGGCGGCGTGACGGCCGCATGGCCGATCTGCAGCAGCGTGCAAAATCGCTCGGCGTGCGCGTCGCTCCGATCGACGCCGAGCGTTTGCGCGGACTCGCGGGAGAAGCGCCGCATCAGGGCGTGGTTGCGCTCGCCGCCGAGCTCGAACAAGCAGTGTCGCTCGATGACGTTTTGAATCAGGTCGACGCGAGCACGTTGCTGCTGTTGCTCGATGGAGTGACCGATCCACGCAACCTCGGGGCTTGTCTGCGGGTTGCCGAAGCGGCCGGCGTCAGCGCCGTCATCGTTCCGCGCGATCGCTCCGCCGGATTGACGCCCTCGGCGTTGAAAGCCGCCGCCGGCGCGGCTGAGACCGTGCCGCTGATCGCGGTCACCAACCTGGCGCGCGCGATGGATGATCTGCGCGATGCCGATGTGCGCCGGGTGGGTGCTGCGAGCGAGGCCAAGCAGTCGTTGTATCAACTCGACCTGACCGGACCGCTCGCATGGGTTCTGGGCGCAGAGAACAGCGGGCTGCGCCGTCTGACACGCGAGCGCTGCGATGTGCTGGCGCGCATTCCTCTGGCGGGCCACGTGGAAAGTCTGAACGTTTCGGTCGCGACCGGCATCTGCCTGTTCGAATCGAAGCGGCAGCGCGCTGCATCCAACGCTTGAACGCATCAAACCTGGACGCTGCACGCGGCTACGTTGCCAGAGCGCGCCGTGTCGCCGTGCTGACCGGCGCCGGCGTCTCAGCCGAGAGTGGAATTCCGACGTTTCGCGACGCGACGAGCGGGTTGTGGGCGAAATTCGATCCGATGCAACTGGCATCGGAGGAAGGCTTTCGCGCCGATCCGCCGTTGGTGTGGCGCTGGTACGCATGGCGGCGCGGACTGGTCGCCAATGCCCAGCCGAACGCAGCCCATCACGCGCTCGCCGCCGCACCCTCGCGCTTTGAAACATTCGAATTGCTCACGCAGAATGTCGACGCCCTGCACGCGCGCGCCGGCAGCGCACCGATCGAGCTGCATGGAAGCATCGTGCGCACCGTATGTCTGGCGCGGTGCGGATTTGTCGAGGATGACCCACGACAGCTGCCGCCCGGCGAGCCTCCACGTTGTCCCGTGTGTGGCGACTGGCTCCGGCCGGACGTGGTCTGGTTCGGCGAGATGCTCGACTCGGCAACGCTGCAACGGGCCCAGGCGGCGGCTGCAAGCTGCGAAGTCATGCTGGTGGTCGGCACCTCCGGCCTGGTCTATCCGGCCGCTGGGCTTCCCGGCGAGGCGGCGCGCAATGGCGCGAAAATCATCATCGTCAATCCGCAGGTGAGCGAATTGGATCAACTCGCGACCATCGTCGTGTGCGGTACGGCCGCGGTGGAGCTGCCCAAGCTGCTCTGCGCCGGATAGCAGCGGCCGGCGCGTGCAATGCGGCCGGTTGTAGGCTAGAATCGCGCGCTTTTTCAAGCGCTTGCAAGCCGAGTCTAAGCGCCTCCTTGCCACACCGCGGAACCTCCCGGGTGGCTGATTCCACAAGGAACTGTTAATGCGTCATTACGAAATCTGTTTCATCGTGCATCCCGACCAGAGCGAGCAGGTGCCCGGGATGATCGATCGCTACAAGGCGATGATCACCAACAACAAGGGCGCGATTCACCGCGTCGAAGACTGGGGCCGTCGCCAGTTGTCGTATCCGATCGACAAGCTCGCCAAAGCGCACTACGTACTGCTCAACATCGAGTGCGACAGCAAGACGCTGGACGAGCTTGAAAACGCTTTCCGCTACAACGACGCGGTTTTGCGCCATCTGACCGTCAAAATGAAGCGGGCCGAGACGGCGGCATCGCCGATGATGAAGATCGTCGAGCGCGAAGAGGCACGCAAGGCCGCTGCCGAGCAGTCATCTGGTCCGGCGTCCCAGCCCGCACAGCCCGCAGCAGTGCCGGCGACTGTGGTTGAGGCGACTGCGTAGTCGGCGTAGCGGAGCAGGCGGCATCGGTGAGGCGGTTGGAACGCGTGCGTGAATCAGCTTCGCATTCGCGGCAAGGCAGTGGCGAAGAGTGCATTGCGCTACACGCCGGCGGGGCTCGCGGTGCTCGAGGCGAGCTTCGAGCATCGCGGCACGCTGACCGAAGCCAGTGTCGAGCGCGCGCTGGCGTTCGAGTTCTCCGCGATCGCGCTGGGTGCGGTAGCGCAGTCGCTCGATCGCGAGCCGCTCGGCACGCCGATGCTGCTGGCGGGTTTCATCGCGCCGCGTACGCGGCGGTCGGCGCGACTCGTGATGCACGTTACTGAATACATTAACGAATAGATAACGGAGTTTGAGATGGCATTCGGAGCAGGACGAGGCAAATTCAAAGGCAAGGGCAAGGGGCCGCGGCGCGAGAACAAGCAAAACGCGCTGTTCAAGCGCAAGCGGTTCTGCCGCTTCACGGTCGAGAAAGTCGAGCAGATCGATTACAAGGACGTGGATACGTTGCGTGATTTCATTGGCGAAAACGGCAAGATCACGCCGGCGCGGTTGACGGGCACCAAGGCGCACTATCAGCGCCAGCTGGACACGGCAATCAAGCGCGCGCGCTTTCTGGCGTTGCTGCCGTACACCGATACGCACTAAGCGGCCAGGGACGAAACATGCAAGTCATTTTGTTGGAGAAGGTAATCAACCTCGGCCAGCTTGGCGATGTGGTCAAGGTCAAGGAAGGCTTCGCGCGAAACTTTCTGATCCCGCAAGGCAAGGCGCGGCGTGCGACTGACACGGCGATCAAGGAATTCGAAACACGGCGCGGCGATCTTGAGAAGGCACAGTCGGATCGCCTGTCGGCCGCGCAAGCCGTCAATGCGAAGCTGGCGGGAACGAGTGTCAGGATCCCGGCCAAGGCCGGCGTCGATGGAAAGTTATTCGGCTCCGTGACCAACTTCGATATTGCCGAGGCTCTCGGCAAGCAGGGCTTCGACGTCAACAAGGGTCAGATCCGCATGCCGCAGGGTCCGCTGAAAACGGTTGGCGAGCATCATGTTTCGGTGGCGCTGCATACCGATGTGGTCGCCGAGATCACGGTGACGGTGGTGGGCGAACAGGGCTAACGTCAACTGTCGCAAGCACAAAGGCGGCCGCTTCGGCCGCCTTTTATTTTGGGGCTTCGCTCACGCGTCATGCGCTTGTTATAGTTTGCACGTCCGCGCCTGCTGTTTTTCCTCCCACTCGTGAACCAGCCGATCGATCCCCAGCTAGCGGCCGTGCGTCTGCCTCCGCACTCGATCGAGGCGGAGCAGTCGGTGCTCGGCGGTCTTTTGCTCGATAACACCGCATGGGATCGCATCGCTGATCTGATCGGCACCGACGATTTTTACCGCCAGGATCATCAGTACATCTTCGGCGCGATCAGCCGTCTCGTCGATGCAAGCAAGCCGGCCGACGCCGTCACGGTGTTCGAAGCATTGCGCAACACCGGCCGTGCCGAACAGGCGGGCGGGCTTGTCTACCTCAATTCGCTGGCGCAAAACACGCCGTCGGCCGCCAACATCCGGCGTTACGCCGAACTCGTGCGCGAGCGTTCGGTGTTGCGCCGGCTGGTTAGTGCGGGGGACGAAATTGCAACGAGCGCGTTGAACCCGGCGGGGCGCGACACCAAGCAAATCCTCGACGAGGCGGAAACCAAGGTTTTCCAGATTGCCGAGGAGGGCGCGCGCGGCCGCCAGGGATTTATCGAAATTCAGCCGCTGCTGACCCGCGTCGTAGAGCGTATCCAGGAATTGTTCGAGCGGGCAAATCCCTCGGACGTGACCGGCGTCCCGACCGGCTTTTCCGATCTTGATTCGAAAACGTCGGGATTTCAGGCGGGCGATCTGATCATCATCGCCGGCAGGCCAAGCATGGGGAAAACCGCGCTCGCTCTGAACATCGGCGAACACGTCGCTATCGATCAGGGCATGCCGGTTGCGGTGTTCTCGATGGAGATGGGCGCATCGCAACTGGCGCTGCGCATGTTGAGCTCGGTCGGCAAGCTCGATCAGCAGCGGCTGCGTACCGGCAGACTGCAGGATGAAGACTGGCCGCGCCTGACCAGCGCGATCCAGAAGATGCACGAAGCGCCGCTGTACATCGACGAAACCGCGGCGATGACGTCGATCGATCTGCGCGCACGCGCGCGCCGCCTCGCCCGCACCTGCGGCCGCCTCGGACTGATCATCGTCGACTATCTGCAGCTGATGAGCGCGAGCGCCGCGGGCGAGAACCGAGCGACCGAGATCTCCGAGATTTCACGCGGCCTGAAGGCGCTGGCGAAGGAGCTTGCGGTGCCGGTGGTCGCGCTGTCGCAGTTGAACCGCACGGTGGAAACGCGCGTCGACAAGCGCCCGGTGATGTCGGACCTGCGCGAATCCGGCGCGATCGAGCAGGATGCCGATGTGATCCTGTTCATTTATCGCGACGAGGTCTACAACCCGGATACGACCGACAAGAACATCGCCGAAATCATCATCGGCAAGCAGCGCAACGGGCCGATCGGCCGCTTGAACCTGCGCTTCGACGGCCAATACACGAAGTTCGAAAACCTGGCGCGGAGTTCTTCCTACTAGGCTTGCGCGTGACCTCGAACTTGGTCCCGGAGCAGCGTGCACCTCGTCCGCTGCGCAACGTGTTGCGGCGGCTGGTGCCGCGCGACCGGCGCTTTTATTCGCTGTTCGATCGTCACGCACAGCTCTGCGTGGAAGGCGTGACCGCGCTGGCGCAGCTGTTGTCCGATGTGCGCGATCCTGATGGCCGCGTGCGCGAAGTCGAAGCAATCGAAAAACGCGCTGACACCGTGGTCGACGACACACTGGCGTTGATCAGGCGCTCGCTGTTGCCGCCGTTTCCGCGCGGCGCAATCCATACGCTGATCAACCGCCTCGACGACGTCCTCGATCTAACCGAGGACGTGGCGCAGTCACTGCACCTGTACAACGTCACCTCATTGACACCCGACGCGCATCGGCTGGCAGCGCTGGCGGTGGAGGCCACCGACAAGCTGCGCCTTGCGGTTGCGCAGCTGCAGTGCGTCGACGATCCGCGCGCCGCGCTGGCGCTGTGCCACGAAGTCGACGACCTTGAAGCGCAGGCCGACCACGTAATGCGAGCTGCGATGTCCAAGTTGTTCCGCGAAGAAAACGACATGCGGCAGCTCGTCAAGCTGCGTGCGATCTACGAGTTGCTCGAGCAGCTCACCGATGCTTGCAAGCACGCGGCAGCTGAAGTGCAGGCACTGGCGCTGCGATAGACATGACCACCACGCTCTGGATCATTGCGGTGCTGTTGATCGTGGTCGGCGTAGCCGGCACCGTGTTGCCTGCCTTGCCCGGAGTTCCGCTGATCTTCGGCGGCGTGTTGCTGGCCGCGTGGATCGACGATTTTCAGCGCATCAGTGTGTTGACCGTTGTTCTGATGGCGATCCTCGCCGTCATCGGAATCGTGATCGACTATGTCGCCGCCGCGGTCTCCGCCAGGCGGGCCGGCGCCAGCAAGGAGGGCATCATCGGCGCGGCCGTCGGCACGGTCGCCGGCGTGTTCACCGGCCTGTGGGGACTTCTCTTCATGCCACTCGTCGGCGCGGCGGTCGGCGAATTCGTTGCGCACCAGAATATGTTTCGCGCGGGCAAGGTCGGCGTAGCCGCGTGGTTCGGATTGCTGATCGCTACCGCGGTGAAGCTGGCGATCGCGTTTACGATGATCGGTGTATTCGTTGCGGCGCTGCTGATCTGACTTGCGGATCGACTCATGAGCGTCCAATCGTGATTGCGTATGAGAACGTAGCGGTTCCAGTCGGCGAGACGACCGAACCTACTGCTACGCCACGGCCGCTCCCAGCAACTGGTCGCATTTGATCTGCGAGCATAAGCACACGGTTCCATGTCGCGGCCCCACACCTCGTATCTTCTCGCCAGCCAGTCAACCGAGCTGGATCGGCTGCAGCTGCAGTCGAGGGTCTGGGAGCCTGCGGCACAAGCGCTGCTGGCCGAACTTCCCCGCGGTATCGGCCAACGAGCGCTTGAAGTCGGTTGCGGGGTGATGGGTTGGCTGCGCGTCCTAAGTACCTGGGTCGGGCCGACAGGCACGGTCGTTGGAGCCGACATCGACGACGCAATGCTTGCGGTAGCGAAGCAGCTTGCGGATGGCGAAGCGCTCGCCAACGTCACGCTTATTAAAGATGATTTATTCGCGAGTCGGCTTGAGCGAAGCTCGTTCGATCTCGTGCACGCGCGCTTCCAAATCGCTCCACTCCGCCGCGCCGCGGAGCAACTAGCCGCGTACAAAAGCTTCCTTCGAACTCGACGAATTGATAGATCAGGCCGAGCGCGAGTTGGCGCGTCCCGGCACCTGGGGCACAACATTCACCCTCGTTCAGGCGTTTGCCACGCTGGACGCCTAGCGCATTCTTCTTCAGTCGAGGAGCAATCGATGAATTCGGTTAGAGCCGCCGCAATGCTGGTGTGTTTGCTCGCAGGCTGCGCGAACCTCGCAAGCACCGATCACGAGAAGGATGCATTGATGCAGCGTGATCGGGAATGGTCTGTGGTCGCGGCTGAAGGCCGAAATGTTGAACGAATTGTGGAGTTTTGGGCCGACGATGCAACGATGTTTCCCGCGGGTGCCCCGATTGTGCGCGGCAAAGCGGCCATTCGAGAATACGTGCGACAGAGTTTGGCTATTCCTGGGTTCCAAATTCGCTGGCGGCCACAGCAAGCGTCGATCAGCGCCGATGGCACGTTGGGATACACCACCGGTGAGAACGCAGTCACGGTTCCTGGCCCTGACGGAAAGCTGATCACAATTCCGGGCCGATACACGACAGTTTGGCGACGCGAGAAAGGCGGCGACTGGAAGTGTGTGGTTGATATCTGGAATTCTGGGCAGTGAACGTTGCGACGCGATCCCTAGATGTGTTGACGTCTGTCGGAGCGCATAGATGATGTCGCGAAACGAACGTCTTGCCGCAACCATCGAAGGTACGTTTGTCGTGTTCCTGATTGGCATGCGCATCAACAGCCTTATTCGGGTCGACAAGTGGTTGCCGGTCGCGCTGGCAATGCCACGCATGATCAGCGAACTCGCCAAGCAGCCGGCACTTGGTTTTATCCACGCGGAGGCATGGTTCGGTCGCACGACCCTCATGGTCCAGTACTGGCGCAGCATCGAGCAGCTCTTTTCCTACGCGCGCAACAAGGAGGCTGGGCACTTGCCTGCTTGGCGGGCATTTAACAGGGCCGCGGGCAGCAATGGTTCCGTAGGCATTTGGCACGAGACCTACGTTGCCTCCGCAGGAACGTACGAGAACATCTACGTCAACATGCCTGCGTTTGGTCTTGGCAAAGCAGGTTCTCTGTATGCCGCTACAGGGCACAAACAGGCAGCGGCTGCCCGTCTGACTGGGCGCGCGAGTTCGGGCTAACGCCGCTATCTGCCGCTCGTGTCGACGTAACGTGACGTCATGCCACCGCGCATCACCCCGCTGCAACCTGGAGACCGTGCTGCCTGGGAGCTCTTGGCTCGCGGCTACAAACACTTCTACAACACGCCGATCACCGACGTTGAGCTCGAAATCGCATGGACTCGCCTACTCGTCCAGGACGGTGTCTTCGCGCTCGGCGCCGATGCGGACGGTCAGCTGGTGGGTATTGCGCACTACTTGTTCCACACTAGCGCTTGGGCGCCAACCGTCTGTTATCTGCAAGACTTGTTCACTTTGCCGGCCTGTCGCGGCATGGGTGTAGGCCGCGCGCTGATCGAGGCAGTCGCGTCCAAGGCACGCGATCGCGGCGCGGTTAGGTTCTACTGGCTCACGCAGCAGCACAACGCAACTGCCCGCGTGCTGTATGACAAGGTTGCAAAGCATGCAGGATTCATTCGCTACGACTTCGCTCTTTAGTCGGGCAGCTCGATGATGCCCTTCCGAGAGGCATCATCGTCGGCGGTGATGCAGTTGCTCGGTGCGCTGCCTCCAAGCACACGCTCGTTGACACTCGCCGTCCGCGATCTTGTGCTGTCTGCGTTGCCGGACGTGGGCGAACTGCCAGATGCCAAGGCGCGCGTTATTGGGTACGGTTACGGTCCCGGATACAGGGATTTGGTGGCGACAATTATTCTGAGCAAATCGGGTGTGAAGCTGGGCCTGACGCGAGGCGCATCGCTTCGTGATCCAAGCAGGCTGCTGCAGGGCGCAGGCAAAGTCCACCGTTACATCGCGTTTACGGACACCGCAGACGTCCGGCATCCTGCGGTCAAAGCGCTATTGCGTGCGGGTCTTGCGGCGTGGCGTCAGCGATCGGCTGCCGACGCCTAACCCTTTGACCAATTCGCTCGAGATCGGTCCCAATATCGATCCGAAGGAAGGCGCTGTGGTGAATTCTGTTTATGACATATGAACATTCCTAGCGTGTGACTATGGCTGGATATTCTGGGACACCGTTGGCCAAGAAACTTGGTCTTACTGAAGGTAGCAGCGTGGTGCTGAAGGGGGCGCCCAGTCCTTACTTGTCGCTTCTCGAGCCGTTGCCACACGGTGTTACTTTTGGCGCACGAGTGTCGAAAGCAGTCGACATCATTCACGTGTTTTCTGCGCGGCGCGCAGAGCTTCAGAAACTGCTTGCGTCGTATCGCGAACAGATCAAGCCGAACGGCATGGTTTGGGTATCGTGGCCGAAGAAATCGGCAAAAATCCCGACCGACCTGACTGAAGATGCGATCCGCGAGATTGCGCTGCCGTTGGGTTTCGTCGACGTCAAAGTGTGTGCGATCGACGACGTGTGGTCGGGTTTGAAGCTCGTGATTCGTAGGGAGCTTCGTTGAAAGACAATGGCTAAGAACGCAGAACGCGAGCTGGTCGTGGTCGACGGCCGCGAGATTCCGATATCGAATCCGCGCAAGATTCTTTTTCCTGTTGCCGGGTATACCAAGTCCGATCTCGTGCACTATTACCTGGCGGTCGCCGCCGGTGCACTGCGTGGCGCGGGCGGACGCCCCAACGTGCTGGTGCGCTACCCGAACGGAGTCGGCGGCAAGTTCTTCTTCCAGAAGCGCGCACCTGAGTCAAGGCCCGAGTGGATTGAGGTGGTTGCGCTCAGTTTCCCCTCGGGGCGGACCGCAGAGGAGATCGTACCGCGCGACGCGGCGGCACTCGCCTGGATGGCGAACCTGGCGTGCCTCGAATTGCATCCGCATCCGGTGCGCGCCGACGATCTGGATCACCCTGACGAGTTGCGTGTCGATCTCGATCCGGTACCGGGTGTCGAATGGGCCCAGGTGCGCGCCGTAGCGCAGGTTGCGCAGGCAACGCTGCACGACTTTGGGCTGGTCGGCTGGCCGAAGACGTCGGGCTCGCGCGGCATGCATGTGTATGCGCGCATCGAGCAGCGCTGGACATTCGATGAAGTTCGTCGCGCCGCGCTCGCGCTTGCGCGCGAAGTCGAGCGGCGGGCGCCCTCGATCGCGACCAGCAAGTGGTGGAAGGAGGAGCGCCATGGCGTGTTCGTTGATTACAACCAGAACGCGAAAGACCGGACGACGGCGGGCGCGTATTCGGTTCGGCCGACGGCCGATGCGCGCGTTTCGGCACCGCTCGATTGGGACGAAGTCGAGGCGTGCGAGCCGGCCGACTTCACGCTGGCGACGATGCCGGCACGATTCGCGCTGCTGGGCGACCGTCACGTTGGCATCGATGCACACGCCGGTTCGCTCGCAAGGCTGCTCGAGCTGTCGGAGCGACACGAGCGCGACGGCATGGGCGATGCGCCGTGGCCGCCGCAATACAAGAAGCAGCCGGGTGAGCCGCCGCGCGTACAGCCCTCGCGCAGCCGCGCCAGCAAGTTTCCGTTGATCGAGATCGGCCGCGCACAACGCAAGGACGATGCCCTGGCTGGGTTTGAGCGCTGGAAGACGCGCCATCAGCACGCCGCCGGGCATCTCGAACCCGCCGACGTTCTGGTCGACTCGATGCGCGGCCGTTCGTCGAACTGGACGCGCATCCGCATCAATCTTCAACATGTGCCGGTTGAGCTGCGCCCTAAACAGGAGCGGCTCGACCCCGACGACGAACCGCAGTCCGCGGACAGTGCTAGGACCGAGAACGAGCCGCGCCGAAAACCTTCTCAAGCTCGTAAGGCGTCGTGACGTCGAGCTGATCGTAGCGACACTCGTCCGGCGGCTTGTCCGGTCGCCAGCGCAGAAAAATTGCAGCGTGACGGAAGCGGTCGCCCTGCAGGTGATCGTATTTGACTTCGCACACCCGCTCGATGCGCAGCGGCTCCCACGACAGATCTTTGCCCGCGCTCCAGCGGCTTTGCGCGCCCGGCATGCGCGTTGTCGCCGCTTGGTCGGCGTTGGCGATGGCGCCGCGCCACGGATGATCGGCGAGCGCGTTTTTACGCAGTGGCGCCAGCTCCGCTGCGAGCTGCTTGCGCATCGTCATCGTGAATGCGGACGTAACTCCGACGTGTTGCAGCACGCCCTGATCGTTGTACAAGCCGAGCAGCAACGAGCCGACAGTATCGTGGCCGCTCTTGTGCCAGCGAAAGCCGGCCACGACGCAGTCGGCGCTGCGCACGTGCTTGATCTTGATCAGCACACGCTTGCCCGGCTCGTACCGAATGTCGGCCGGCTTGGCGATCACACCGTCCAGCCCGGCGCCTTCGAACTGCTGCAGCCACTGCACAGCGAGCGCACGGTCGCGGGTCATCGGCGTCAGGTGAAGCGGCGGCTCGACACCGGACAGATGTTGCTCGAGCAGGGCGCGCCGCTCCGCCTGTGGCGCTGTCATCACGTTGCGGCCGTCGACGGCGAGCGTATCGAATGCGACGAACGACGCCGGCGTCTCCTGCGCGAGTTTTGCCGCGCGCGATGCGGCCGGATGCAGCCTCAGCTGAAGCGCGTCAAAGTCCAGGCCGTGCGGCGTTGCGATCACGATTTCACCGTCGATCACGCAATGCGCGGGCAGCCTCGCCAGCAGCGTGTCATGCAGTTCGGGGAAGTAGCGATCGAGCGGCCGCGAGTCTCGGCTCTGAATGTAGACATCGGCAGCGCCGCGGAACACGATCGCACGGAATCCGTCCCACTTGGGCTCGAATAGAACATTTGCTCCGGTCGGCAGCGTGTCGGCAAGCTGCGCCAGCATCGGTTCGACAGGCGGCTCGATAGGAAATCCAGAAGTACGCGAGTCGGACATCGGACCAGGCTGAACGTACCGAGCCATTTCGATTCGCAGCGTCAATCGCTGCCTGGAGCGCTACAGAATCTCCGCTGCGTGATCAGCGAGCCGCGAGCGTTCACCACGCTGCAGCGTGACATGCCCCGAATGCAGCCAGCCTTTGAAGCGATCGACGACGTACGTCAATCCCGACGAACCTTCAGTCAAATAGGGCGTGTCGATCTGCGCGATGTTGCCAAGGCAGATCACCTTGGTGCCCGGCCCCGCACGCGTGACCAGCGTCTTCATCTGCTTCGGCGTCAGGTTCTGCGCTTCGTCGATGATCAGATACTTGCTGATAAACGTCCGTCCACGCATGAAGTTAAGCGACTTGATGCGGATGCGCGTGCGGATCAGATCGTTGGTCGCGGCGCGTCCCCATTCACCGGCGTTATCGTCGGTCTTGTTCAGGACTTCGAGGTTGTCTTCGAGCGCGCCCATCCACGGCGCCATTTTTTCTTCCTCGGTGCCGGGCAGAAAGCCGATGTCGTCACCGACCGGCACCGTCGCGCGCGTGACAATGATCTCGGAAAAACGTTTTGTCTCCAGCGTCTGCGACAAGCCTGCTGCCAGCGCAAGGAGCGTTTTTCCGGTGCCCGCCTGCCCGATCAGCGTGACGAAATCACAATCGGGGTCCATCAGCAGATTCAGCGCGAAGCTCTGTTCGCGGTTGCGCGCGGTGACTCCCCACACCGCGTTCTTGGCGTGGGTGTAATCGCGCAGCACGCGCAGCACCGCAGATTTCTCGCGGATCTCGCGCACCTGTGCATAAAAATTGGTTCCGTTCTCCAGGTAGACAAATTGGTTGACCAATAGTCCGGTGACGATCGGCCCGTTGATGCGGTAGTAAGTGAAGCCGCCGTGCTGCCACGACTCCATCCCCTTGCCGTTCTTGTCCCAGAAACTCGCAGGCAGCTGCTGGACACCCGTGTAAAGCAGATCGGTGTCTTCGAGCACCTTGTCATTGGTGTAATCCTCGGCCTGTAAACCGAGCACGCGCGCCTTGACGCGCATGTTGATGTCCTTCGATATCAACACCACGTCGCGCTTCGTCTCGAGATCCTTCAGGGCACGCACGACGCCGAGGATCTGGTTGTCGGCCTTGCCGGCCGGCAGGCTGTCCGGCAATGTTGCCGCGACCGAATGGGTCTGAAAAATCAAGCGGCCGGCAGCGTCTTTGTTTCCAAGCGACGACAGCGGAATACCTTCTTCGATCGGTGTCTTTACTGCGGCGACCAGCGAATCGAGGGTGCGCGACACCTGGCGCGCGCTGCGCGCGACCTCGGACATGCCCTTTTTGTTGGAGTCGAGTTCCTCCAGCGTCATCATCGGCAAGAACACGTCGTGCTCTTCGAAGCGGAACAAGCTGGTCGGATCGTGCAGAAGCACATTCGTGTCGAGCACGAACAGCCGCGGCACGCCCGTCGAGCGCAATTTCTTGGCCGGGCTTTTGTTTGGCAGTGGTTTCGATTCGACCACCGCCAGACGCGCGCCTGGAGTGGGTCGCGTTACTACGGGCTGCGGTGTTTCGGTTCTGCGCGCGACCGGGGCCAGCGGCACGAGTGCATGATGCGAGCGCTCAGCATGCGGCTGCTCGCGCGCGGGCTCGGATGGAATCGAGGTCAGGATGGTGGCGGGCTTGGTCGGTGCTTTCGGTAGCGGCATCAGCGTTGCGGTTGACTCGGCAGATTCATCGGAAGGAAAACATCAGGCAAGTGATTGCACGAACGTCAAGACTTCGTCGACATGGTTGGGCACCTTGACGCCGCGCCACTGCTTGCGCAGCTTGCCTGCGCCGTCGATGACGAAGGTACTGCGCTCGACACCACGCACTTGGCGACCGTACATGTTCTTCATCTTCATCACCCCGAACAGCTCGCACAGTTTTTCGTCCGGGTCCGAGATCAGCTCAAACGGAAACTTCATCTTCGCTTTGAAGCCGTCGTGCGACTTGATGCTGTCGCGCGAAATGCCGGCCACGATGGAGTTTGCTTGCTTGAGCTTCGCGTCAGCGGCCGCAAAATCGCTGCCTTCCGTGGTGCAGCCGGGCGTGTCGTCCTTCGGATAGAAATACAGCACCACCGTTTTCCCGCGCTGGTCCGACAGCTTGAATTCGCCGCCGGTTGCTTCCGCAGAAAAATCGGGGACCTTGCTGTCAAGCGCAATCGCCATTGGGGTTCAAATTCTCAGTCGTCGATTAACAGAGCGGCGGCGACCTTGCGGTTCTCCGCCACCAGAATGTTGTAGGTTCGGCAGGCGGCTTGCGTGTCCATCACCTCGAGCCCGATGTTCGCGTCTGCCAACGGATGGGTCAGGCGCGGATGCGGAAAGCGCTGCCGGGATCCCGTGCCGAGCAATACGACTTCGCCGCGCAGATCGCGCAGTCGCTCGAAGTCGGCGACGATGAGACTCTCGAAGCCTGCGGTGAGCCAAGGCTCCACATGCTCAGGCGTCACGATCACGTGACTGGTGTGGCGCACCCGGTTGATTTCTACGAAGCCCGGACCGTAAGCGGTAACGGAGTTGGCCGCAGTGGGCGTATCGGCGTGCAGCTTCAAATCGTGCGGAACCTCAAAGGAGAATCGAGGAGGCGTTCGAGTACATTATAGGCACGCCTTGCGGTGCTGCCGAACCGGGAAAAGCGCCGAAACACACGCTATGTTCATGGTCGAGTTTTCGCGCATCAAGCGCCTGCCACCCTACGTCTTCAACATCACCAGCGAGTTGAAGATGGCCGCGCGCCGGCGTGGCGAAGACATCATCGACATGAGCATGGGCAATCCGGACGGCCCCACGCCGCGTCATATCGTCGACAAGCTGATCGAAGCGGTGCAGCGGCAGGATACGCACGGGTACTCGGTTTCACGCGGTATTCCACGCCTGCGGCGCGCGATCGCCAGTTGGTACAGGGCGCGCTACGACGTTGAGCTCGATCCCGACTCGGAGGCGATCGTGACGATCGGCTCGAAGGAGGGCCTGGCGCACCTGATGCTCGCGACGCTGGACCGCGGCGACACCGTGCTGGTGCCCAACCCGAGCTATCCGATTCACATCTATGGCGCGATCATCGCCGGCGCCGATATCCGCTCAGTGCGCATGGACGGCCGCGTTGATTTCTTTGCCGAGCTCGAGCGCGCGATCCGCGAATCGCTGCCCAAGCCAAGAATGATGATCCTTGGCTTTCCGAGCAACCCAACCGCGCAGTGTGTCGAGCTCGACTTTTTCGAGCGCGTGATAACGCTGGCGCGGCAGTACGGCATCTACGTCGTGCACGATCTGGCGTACGCCGACATCACTTTCGACGATGCCTATGCTAACCACCGCGCGCCGTCGATCATGCAGGTACCCGGCGCGCGCGAAGTGGCGGTCGAGTTCTTCACGATGAGCAAGAGCTACAACATGGCCGGCTGGAGAATTGGCTTCATGGTCGGCAACAAGGATCTCGTATCGGCGCTGGGTCGAATCAAGAGCTATCACGACTACGGCACATTCACGCCGATCCAGGTGGCGTCGATCGCCGCGCTCGAAGGCCCGCAGGACTGCGTCGAAACCATCCGCCGCGAATATCAGCGCCGCCGCGACGTGCTCGTACGTGGACTCAATGAAGCCGGCTGGCCAGTCGAGTCGCCACGGGCGTCTATGTATCTTTGGGCCGAGATTCCGCAGCCGTACCAAGCAATGGGCTCGCTCGAATTTGCGAAGAAGGTGCTGGCGGATGCGAAGGTCGCAATCTCACCCGGCGTCGGCTTCGGGGACTATGGCGATCGTCACGTGCGCTTCGCGTTGATCGAAAACGAGCACCGGATTCGGCAGGCGGTGCGCGGGATCAAGGAAATGCTCAAAAAGGACGCGCTGCTGCCTCGCGCTGCGGCGTAGGTGTCGGGTTGACACCGATTCGGGTTGGCTTGCTGGGCCTCGGCACTGTCGGGCGCGGTACGTACGAAGTCCTGCAGCGCAATCAGCACGAGATCGCGCGCCGCGCAGGGCGTGGCATTGAAGTGGTTGCCGTCGCGGTGCGCGACGTAGCCAGGGCACGCTCGATCGTAGACCCGGGAGTTGCGGTATCGGCGAACTGCCGCGATGTGGTCAGCAACCCCGATATCGATATTGTCGTCGAACTGATGGGCGGCTACGAACCCGCGTACTCGCAGGCGCTCGACGCGATCAAACGCGGGAAACACGTGGTGACGGCGAACAAGGCGCTGCTGGCCAAGCACGGCAACGAGCTCTTCGACGTCGCGCGCGCGCACGGCGTGATGCTCGCATTCGAAGCAGCGGTCGCCGGCGGAATTCCTATCATCAAAGCGCTGCGTGAGGGGCTGGCCGCGAACCGGATCGAGTGGATCGCGGGAATCATCAACGGCACCAGCAATTTCATTCTGTCCGAAATGCGAGCGCGCGGAATCGCGTTCGACACCGCGCTGAAAGAAGCGCAGCGGCTCGGCTACGCAGAGGCCGATCCCACGTTCGATATCGAAGGCATCGATGCTGCTCACAAGCTCGCAATCCTGTCTTCGATCGCATTCGGCGTGCCGATCAACATCGACGCCGCCTACACGGAAGGTATTGCGCAGCTTGCCAGCGAGGACATCAAGTACGCCGAGCAGTTGGGATATCGCATCAAGCTGCTGGGCATTACGAAGCGCACGGCGGCGGGAATCGAGTTGCGCGTACATCCAACGCTGGTGCCGTTACAGCGGCTGATCGCCAACGTCGAGGGCGCCATGAACGCGATTCTGATCAAAGGCGACGCGGTTGGCACGACGCTGTATTACGGCCAGGGGGCGGGCGCTGAACCCACCGCGTCGGCGGTGGTGGCCGACCTGATCGATGTCACCCGCCTGCACACCGCCGACCCTGAAAACCATGTGCCGCATCTGGCGTTCCAGCCGGAAGGCGTCACCGCACTGCCGTGGCTTAGTGTGGACGACACCGTGACGTCGTACTACTTTCGCATGCGCGTGGCCGATCAGCCCGGCGTCCTCGCCGATATCACGCGCAATCTGGCGGACGGCCGCATTTCGATCGACGCTCTGTTTCAGCGCGAGCCGTCGGAAGGCGAAAATCAGACCGACATCATCATGCTGACGCACGATGCCGTCGAGCGCGACGTCAACGCTGCGATTGCGCGTATCGAAGCGCTGCCGACCGTGCTGGCACCGGTTATTCGCGTACGGCAGGAAGAGCTGCTTTAGCACGCATGATGGTTTACGTTTCAACGCGCGGCCGTGCACCCGAGCAATCATTCACCCAGATTCTGTTGTCCGGGCTTGCGTCCGACGGCGGCTTGTATGTACCGGCTTCCTATCCGACGGTAGCTGCCGAAGAGCTCAACAGTTGGCGGGCATATTCATACGCCGACCTGGCGAGCGCCGTGATCGGCAAGTTCGTCGACGACGTCGCGCCCGACGAGCTTTCCGCGCTAACGCGCGGCACGTACACCGCACACGATTTCGGCAACGCACGCGACGGCAGTAACGCGGCGGATATCGCACCGCTGCGCTGGTTGCAGCCTGGACTTGCATTGCTCGAGCTGTCGAACGGCCCCACGCTGGCGTTCAAGGATATTGCGATGCAGTTACTCGGCGCTCTGTTGGAGCGCGCTCTGGGGCAGCGAGGCGAGCATCTGAATATTCTCGGAGCGACGTCGGGCGACACCGGCTCAGCCGCCGAATATGCGCTGCGCGGGCGCGAACGCGTCAACGTTTTCATGCTGTCGCCCAATGGCAGGATGAGTGCATTTCAGCGTGCACAAATGTTCTCGCTCGACGACGCCAACATTTTCAACTTGGCGCTCGATGGCGTGTTCGACGATTGTCAGGACATCGTCAAGTCCATTGCGGGCGATCAGGAATTCAAGCAGCGCTATCGCATTGGCAGCGTCAATTCGATCAACTGGGGCAGGGTGGTGGCGCAGGTCGTCTACTACTTCAAAGGCTATCTTGCGGCCACGCAGAATGGCGGACAGAGGGTGTCGTTTGCGGTGCCGTCAGGAAACTTCGGCAACATCCTGTCCGGCTGGGTCGCGAAGCAGATGGGCTTGCCGATCGACCGCCTGATCCTCGCCACCAACGAGAACGACGTGCTCGACGAATTTTTCCGCACCGGACGCTATCGTGTGCGCGCCGCTGCGGAAACGCATGCAACCAGCAGCCCGTCGATGGACATTTCGAAAGCGTCGAACTTCGAAAGATTTATTTTTGATCTGGTCGACCGTGATGCCGAGCTGCTGCGCGAACTCTGGTGGGAGATCGATACGCGCGGCGAGTTTCATCTGGGCGGCACGCCGCTCTGGCCGATCGTCAACGCAAGCGGCCTGGTGTCCGGCCGCAGTACGCACAGCGATCGCATTCGCACGATACGCACGGCGTTCGAGCGGTACGGCATCGTCGTCGATCCGCACACGGCCGACGGCATCAAGGTCGCGCTCGAACATATCGACCGTGACGTGCCGATGATCTGCCTCGAAACCGCCTTGCCCGCCAAGTTTCCACAGACAATCATCGAGGCGCTGGGTCGCGAGCCCGAGCGCCCCGCGGCCTACGCGGGGCTGGAAGCGCGGCCGCAGCGATTCGAAACCTTGCCCGCCGATGCTGAGGCAGTCAAATCATTTATTTCCCGGCATGCATGAAGGCGATCGGTTTCATCGGCTATTCAAACAGCGGAAAGACGACGCTGATCGAGAAGCTGATTCCTATTTTTCGCGGGCAGGGGCTTTCCGTTTCCGCCGTGAAGAACGCGCATCACGGGTTCGACATGGATCGGCCCGGCAAGGATTCTTATCGCTATCGCGAGGCAGGCGCGAGGCAGGTTCTGATCGCAACCGGATCGCGCTGGGCGTTGCTTAGCGAAACGCCGCAGCGTGCAGCTACTCTCGACGAACTGCTCGCCCAGCTTGCGCCGTGCGATCTGGTGATCGTCGAAGGGTTCAAGAGCGAAGGGAACATTGCGCGCATCGAGGTACGGCGATCCAGCAACAGCGAAGCGCCGATTTTTCCTCAAGATTCCAACGTCGTTGCGCTCGCCAGCGACTACGCGATCGGTACGGCGTTGCCGGTGCTCGATTTGAACGATCCCGATAAAATCGCCGCGTTCATCATGCAGCTGTTGCAACTACCGGCGCCTCGCGTCTGATGCCGTGCTGTCCGTCGAACAAGCGCTCGAAAAGCTGCTCGCTGCCGCGCAGCTGGTAAGCGAGGTCGAATCGATCGACACGATGGTCGCGTCGGGGCGCGTGCTGGCGACGCCGGTCGTTTCATCGATCGACGTGCCACCGCTCGACAACTCGCAGATGGATGGGTATGCGGTGCGCACAATCGATGTGCCGGCGGTTCCAACGACGCTGCGCATCAGCCAGCGCATCGCCGCAGGTCAAGTCGGCGTTGCGCTCGAGGCCGGCACGGCTGCGCGCATTTTCACGGGTGCACCGATTCCGCCGGGCGCGGACGCCGTCTTGATGCAGGAAAAGTGCGAAGCCACCGACGGCAAGGTGCAGTTGAACGAGCAGCCAGTGCGCGGCGAGTCGATTCGAAAGGTGGGCATCGACATCGCGCGCGGAGACACGGTCCTGCAGCCTGGCGTGCGCTTGCATCCGCAGGACTGCGCACTCGCTGCATCGATCGGCGCGGCACGGCTTACTGTTTATCGCCGGCTGCGCGTGGCGACGTTCTTCACGGGTGACGAGCTCGTGATGCCGGGCGAGCCGCTGCCGCCCGGCCGCATCTACAACTCCAATCGCTTCATGTTGCGCGGCCTGCTCGAAGCGCTCGGATGCGAGGTCAACGACCTGGGCATCGTGCCGGACAATTTGCAGAAAACGCGCGCGGCGCTTACCGGGGCTGCTGAGCGAGCCGATCTGATTGTTTCGTCCGGTGGCGTATCCGTCGGCGAGGAAGATCACGTGAAGCCCGCCGTGCAGGCTGAAGGCACGCTCGATTTGTGGCAGATTGCGATGAAACCCGGCAAGCCGCTTGCATTCGGCCGTGTGCGTGACGTGCCCTTTATCGGTTTGCCTGGGAATCCGGTATCGAGCTTCGTAACGTTCGTCTTGTTTGCGCGCCCGTTCATCATGCAGCGTCAGGGGCGAGTGGAGCCGTTGCGCGCGCTGGCGGTGCGCGCGGATTTCGACTGGCCGATATCGAGCCGGAGGCGCGAGTTCATGCGCGCACGGCGCAATCAGCACGATGGGCTCGACATTTTTCCGAACCAGAATTCATCGGTGCTGACATCAGTCGCGTGGGCCGACGGTTTGATCGACAATCCCGCCGAGCATGTGATCCACGCGGGAGACGTCGTGCGCTTTCTGCCACTGTCCGAACTGATGTCATGAAGGTGCGCGTGCTTTACTTTGCAGCGCTGCGCGAGCGCATCGGCCACGCCGAAGAATCGGTCGATACGCCGCGCGGTGTTGCCAGCGTAGGCGAATTGAGAAATTGGCTGGCGCAGCGCGGTGAACCCTGGTCAGCGGCATTTGCCGAAGCGCGCCGTGTGCGCGCTGCGGTCGATCAAGCAATGGTCGACGATCGGCATGCGCTGCACGACGGCGCCGAAGTCGCCTTCTTCCCTCCGGTAACGGGCGGGTAGATCGATGACGGTTCGCGTTCAGCACGAAGATTTCGACGCCGGCGCCGAGATCGCGCGCCTGCGCGCCGGCAATCCGAAGATCGGTGCGTTGGCGAGCTTCATCGGTCTCGTGCGCAATATCAACGAAGGCGTCGATGTCGGTTCGATCACGCTCGAACATTACCCGGGCATGACCGAAAAAGCCCTACAGTCGATCGTTGAGCAGGCAAAGGCAAGATGGAAACTGCACGACGTGCTGATCGTTCATCGCGTCGGCACGTTGGTGCCGACCGATCAGATCGTGCTGGTTGCTACTACCAGCTCGCACCGTGGCGATGCATTCGCCGCCTGCCAGTTTGTGATGGACTATCTGAAGACGGAAGCGCCGTTTTGGAAAAAGGAAGCCACCGCTGATGGTATGCGCTGGGTCGATGCGCGCGACAGCGATTCGGCTGCGCGCGAGAAGTGGAAATAGCAGATCAATCGAATGCGATCGAGTAAACCAGATCGAGTGCGGTCGTCGTGCCGGCGCGTCCGATCAGCGAGAAGCGCCGGCTGATCTGATAGTTCAGCGCGACATACGTCGCAGCACCAGAGACGGCCTGCTCGAACGTCAGATACAGATCGTCGCTTAACCGCTTGCCGACGGCGACAAAGTCGCTCGCAGCGGTCGTGCCGGTCGCACTGCGCAACGTACCGGCGACGGTTTCGCGCGGCAGAATTGACGAGCTGTCCTGTCCCGGCCGCAGGCTGATCTCGTCGACGCCGAGCGATCGCATCAGGCCCGCACCGGCGTTGTCACCCTGGCCGGCAAACAATGCGCTGGCGGCGGCCGACAGCAGCGCGCGCTCCTGGCCCGCCTCGCCCGATGCTCCGGGCGGGCGCCCGAGTACAAGCCAATTGAGCTTCTCGACATCGCTCATCGATGGATCCGAATACAGGCGCACGATCGGCCGTGAGGCGGTACCGCCGACCGACACCCCGACCTCGACCGGCAGTCCGGTGCGCACCGCCAGCACGTTCAGCGCCGGATTCTCGATCGGTCCCTGAAACGTCAGAATGCCGCGTTCGATCTGCAGCCGCTGGCCGTACCCCTGGTAGATGCCGCCGCGCGTGCGCACGTTTCCTTCAGCAAGCAACTGGCCGGGCCGGCCCGAGATGTCGAGCGCTCCGTCGAGCCGCGCTTCGAGGCCGGCGCCGCGAATGTAGAAGCGCGAGCCGAGATTGCCGCGAACGTCGAGTGTCACGTCGAGCGCAGGCGTATTGCGCTTGCCTGGCTGTTCGGCTCGCACAACCACAACATCGTTCGGCAGCGTGCGCGCGCCGCGCAGGCGCGAGAAATCGATATACGCGCCATCGACCTGCAGCTTGGCGTAAAGGTCGGCGCGCTCGGGCGCAAGCGTGATTCCGCCTTCCCCACTGACAACCATCCACCGATCGCGCCGCTGCAGCACGGGCAACCGCTCGACCTGGATGCCGACGCTGCCGGTCAGTGTGCGCAGCGCCACGCGCGCGACCGCGCGTAAGCGTCCCGGCGTCGCAAAATTAATCGACTCTGCGGCACGTTTGTCGTCGGGCGCTACCCGTGGTGCGCCGACGAAAAGTAATTCGTTGACGACCAGCACGCCGTCTTCGAGGTTCGCGTCGAGCGTGCCGTCCTCGAGGCGCAACCCCTGTTCGACATACGCGATGCGTAACCCACTGGCGCGAATCGGTCCGGACGCGGTTGGCTCAGCGGGCGTGCCCGAGATCGCAGTCTTGATGCTGCCCGAGCCCTCGAGCTGCACGCTGTCGCCGATCAGCGGACCGACCCAGCTTAGATCGGGCAGTACAGCATCGACGTCGATTCGAAACGGACGATTGCCCGCCAGCCGCACACCGCCGTTCGTGTCGACGAAGGCGTCGACGACGGCGTCGAGCCGACCGAGAGATTTGCCGCGCACATAGGCGGTTCCGTTGACACGGTTATTCACTATGCTTAGCGCCAGCCCAAGATCGCTGATGCCGATTGGATTCAGCGCATCGATACCGCCGTAAAGATCGCCTGCGGTGCGCTCGACGATGAGAACACCGGTCAGTGTTTCCGCGAGCTCGAGATCCCAGCGGCCGCGCAACGTCAGCGGCAAGCGATTGCCGGACCCGGTGCGCACGACTCGGCGCGCGGCGGTCGCACGCGCATCGAGCACTTGCGGCTGCAGTCCTTCAAACGTTCCGGTTGTCCGCCAGCGCCCGTCGCGCTGCTGCAGCTCGACCGCCGCAAACCGCGTACCGCGCGCTTCGAAACGCGCCGGTCCGAAGTTCACTGCGCCGCGCGCGATCGTTACCGGCGCCGGCTCGGACAGACGCAGCTCAAGCGGCCGGCCGGTCTCGGCAGCGATCAGCGAACCGCGCCATGCGTAGTCCTGTGCCGTGCCGGCGCGCCAGCCGCCGCTTGCAACTACGCGCACGGGCTGCTTCGAAAGTGTGGTCCCATTCAGTTCGAGCGTGTGGTCCGATGTGACACCGCGGACGGTCAGCGTTGCGCTGGCGAGCGATGCGTCCACACTCGGTGCGCGGTGTCCGGCGACTTTGACGAGGACTGCAAGTGGTGCGCCGGCGGCGACGCCGCCGCTAATCGATGCGGCGACACTGTCGATCGTTTGGCCGTTGGCGAATCTCAGGTCGGTCGCAGTCGCTTCCATTCGCAGTTGCGGCGCGGCGTAGTCCCCGCTCAACGTCCCGCGCGCCGTCACACCGCCCGAGTTCTGCGGCACGACCTCGGCCAGCTGCGGCACGGTCAGGTCGAAGGTGAGCTCGCGTCCGGCACCCAGGCCCCCGTGCGCGATCAGCCGTGCCGAGCGCGACGCGACGTTGACGTCGACATCGATGCGTTGATCGGCCAACGCGATCGTCGCGCGGCCCTCAAGCGCGCGCCCCATCAGGCGGCTGTCCGTCAGTGCGAGCTCGGCGCGGCCGGCGATCGCTGGCCGAAACTGCGCGTCGAGTTCGATACGGCCGTTCAGCTTGGTGTCGAGTCCCTTGACGAGGCGCGCCAGATCGAGGCTATCGAAAGTGCCTTTGATGCGTGCAGCCTGGCTGCCGTGCAGCTCGACCCGCCCGGCCAATTCCGCGCGGCCATCGGCGAGGCGCAGACGCGCGGTCTCGATGGTCAGCACCTGATCCTGCAGCAGCAAATTGAAATCGGCAGCGACATCGATGCGCTTGTCCTTGCCGGCCGCGGTAATCGTGTCGGTGCGCAGCGTTCCGACGAATCGCTGCACCTGCTGAACCAGTGAATAGTTCAGCGTGCCGTCGATGCGCGTCTGCGCCGCGCTCGAGTACAGAGTGGATGCATCCATGCCCGTCAGTGTCAGCTTCGCGTTGATGCCTTCTGCGGCGGACCACGTCAGTGCCCCGCTGGCGGCGCCGCGAATGCCCTCGACTCGCTGCAACACCAGCGTCAAAGTCTGCGCCGACCAGGTAAGCGAACCGCGCGCCGAGCGTATCGGGAGGCGCTGCTTGTCGATCGGGCCGGCCTCTAGATTCTCGATCGAAAACGGACCTTCGAGGCTCAACCCCGCAGCAGCGGTAAGTGGCTTCAGGTCGGCCTGCCCGCGCAGCCGCATTACCGGTGCACCGGCAAACCAGGCGGCAGGGTTGAACTGCGCAACATCGGCGGTGAACTGCGCCAGTGGAACCGGAGCGAACGGCGTCAGGCGCATGGTGGCCTTCGCGCGCGCGTCGGTGCCGTCGGCATTGACTTCAACCAAGGCATCGAGCAGCGTGCCGCTGGCGCGCAGCTGCGCGGTCACGCCCTGCTCGCGCAACGTCGACGCCAGCTGTGCTTCGGCACGCAAGGCAAACGGGCTGCGTGCGTCGACGCGGCCATTGAACGTGACGCGGCTCGGGCCGTGTTCAAAGGCGGCGGACTCGACGCCGATTTCTTCTCGGTTGAAGCGCGCGCTCGCGATGATGTTGACGACTACGTTCGGCGTGCGGCCGCGCTCGCCGAATTGCAGCTCACCGACAGCCAGGTTGCGCACGCGCAGATCGATCGGTGCAGCGAGCGAGGCCGGTGGCGCCGCGGGTTCTTTGCCGGGCTCCCAGTCGAGCAATACCCGACGCGCGGTAACGCGCTCGAAATCGAACACGCGCTGGCGCCAACGTAGATCGTACGGCTCAACCGCAACGTCGGCCGCCTGCAGCGACCACGTCGGCCCTTTCACAGACAGGCTGCCGGCCGTGAATCCGTCGCGCAGCGAGCCCGCGACGTCGCGCACGACGAGTGCAGTATTCAGCCGCGAATTCAGCAGCACGACGAAACGCAACCCGCTGCTGGTCGTATACATCCACCAAATCACGGCCGACCCCGCGCCGACGAGCAACAGCGACCCAACGACAACGCCGATCAACGTTATCACCCAGCGCGAGCGTCGGCGCGGCATGGCAATCGGCGCTGGGTTCATTGCAGTTAGAACGCGATCGCGACCGAAAAGTGCAATCGAAACTGTTTCTCGCGTTCGCCGTAGGCGACGTCGACCGCGAGTGGCCCGGCCACGGTGCGCCAACGTACGCCGACGCCGACGCCGACCGCGGGATCGAGAGCCTTGAATGAATCCGCCGCGTCGCCGACGTCGACAAATCCGGCGATCCCCCAGTTGCCGCCCCAACGCTCGAGCCAATGCACGTACTCGGCCGAACCGAGCGCCAGCGCGCGGCCGCCGACCACTGCGCCGCCACGCTTGACGCCGAGGCTTTCGAAGCTGTAGCCGCGCACGGTCGTCGAGCCGCCGGTGCGGAACAAAAAACGGGTCGGCACGATGTCGGCAGTGTCGACTTTGACGGCACCCAGCTCGCTGCGCAGAATCAGCACATCGCGCGCGCCGATCGGAAAGTATTGTGAGATACGGCCAAAACCGCGCACGAACGCCTTGTTCAGATCCGCGCCGCTGGCGCCCACCGTGCCTTCCAGTTCGATGACATTGCCGCGTCGCGGATTGGTGATCTCGTCGACATCGCGCCGGATCCAGTTGTAGGTGGTCGACAGCGTGTCGAGCTGGATCACTGGCTCAAGCGGCGTTTTGCGCTCCTCGTGCTCGAAGTTGATTCCCCATTTCGTTTCGGTGTGCTGCAGGGCGCGCGACCCGTGCAGTTGTGCACGCCGTGCGCCGACGCTCCAACGTTTGACCTTCAGGTCTTCTATGTCCGAGTCTTCAACCAGCGCGCCGATGCTGTCGCGCGCGCCGTTCGGCTTCGGCGGCAGCAGCAAGTCGATGTACCCGAAACCACCGTTCTGATCGATCCGGGCGCCGGTTTGCAGGGAGTACGGGTACCCGAAGATCAGCGATTGCCGGTAAGCAAGCTCCAGGTGTACTCCAGCGTCGGAGGCGAAGCCGACTCCGGTGCTGAACCGTTTGGTACGCGATTCGCGCAGCACCAGTCGCAGCGGCGCGTTGTCAGGACGGGCCGGATCCAGATGCAGCGAGGCCAGTACGGAGGAAAAGTACGGCGTCTCTTCGAGCGCCTGCTGAAACTCGATCAGCTTCGCACGATCGAAACGGTCGCCGACCTTGAACGGGTTGTAGCGCTGCACCAGTCTTGCTTTGTAACGCTCGAGGCCGGTGATCTGCAGCTCGCCGACGGTATACGCGGGGCCGCTATCAATTTCGACAGCCAACGCGGCCGTCGCGTCGTCGGCATTGACCTTTGCGGTTGAATCGACCAGTTTGGCGCCGGCGAAATCCTGCGCCTGCACGGCAGCCAGTAATTGTGTCTTGGCTGCCTCCCACTGCGGCGAACGAAACGGTGCGCCGACCGCAAGCGGCCAGTCGGCGCGCAAGGCCGCCGCGCGATCCTGGAAACGCGGTTCGCTGAGCGCGCCGGTGAATTTCAGATCGAGTGCGCCGACCGCCGTTCTGCGGCCCAGCTCGATGATCAGGCGATAGCGCGCCGTTTCGCCGGCGACCGTCACCGGTTCGAAGCGCAGCGTCGGATCGAAATAGCCTTCGGTCGCCAGCAGTTCGAGCATCGCGCGCTCCGCACGTCGCAACTCGCGTTCCTCATCGGCTTCATCGGCCTCGGGCCCGATGGTGAAGCGCGCCAGCGCGGCGTCGACCAGGCCGCCAAGCGGGGCTGGCAACGCCGTCCCCGAGGTGACGATCGGTTGCGTGTCTTGTCCCCATACGATCAGCGGCCAAGCGAGTGTGATGGCTAGAAGAGCAGCCGAGAGGGGACGTTGCACAGTGGGGAGTGGGGTGGTTCGCCGATGCTAGCAAAGGGCGCTGAGGCTTACCTCTCAAAGCGCGTACAACTTGATTAGGTTGACGTTGGCCCCAAAATACGAGCCTTGAGCAAGTCTGACTCCTATGCGTCTCGATAAACTCACCACTAAATTTCAGGAAGCACTGGCCGACGCGCAATCGATCGCGGTCGGGCACGACAACGCGTACATCGATCCGTCGCATGTGCTGTTAGCGATGCTGCGGCAGAGTGATGCGGGTGCCCGTTCCTTACTGCAACGGGCCGGTGTCAACGTCGCCGCGCTGACGCAGGCGCTCGACGGCCCGATCAAGCGCCTGCCGCAGGTGCAGGGCGGTGACGGGCAGGTCCAAAGCGGGCGCGAATTGAATGCGCTGCTGAACGCAACCGACAAGGAAGCGCAGCGGCGTGGTGACAGCTTCATCGCGAGTGAGATGTTTCTGCTTGCGGTGGCCGATGACAAGAACGAACTCGGCCGGCTTGCACGCGAGCACGGCCTGACCAAGAAGGCGCTGGAAGCCGCGATCGACGCCGTGCGCGGTGGAGCCCAGGTTGACAGCGCCGAGGCTGAAGGCCAGCGCGAAGCGCTTGACAAATACACGATCGATCTGACCGAGCGTGCGCAGCAGGGCAAGCTCGATCCGGTGATCGGACGCGACGACGAGATCCGCCGCACGATTCAGATCCTGCAGCGGCGTACGAAGAACAATCCGGTGCTGATCGGCGAGCCGGGTGTCGGCAAGACCGCGATCGTCGAAGGTCTCGCGCAGCGCATCGTCAACGAAGAAGTGCCCGAGACCCTGAAGGGCAAAAGAGTTCTCGTGCTCGACATGGCGGGCTTGTTGGCCGGAGCGAAATACCGGGGAGAGTTCGAGGAGCGGCTCAAGGCTGTGCTGAAGGAAGTCGCAGCCGAGGCTGGCCGCATCGTGCTGTTCATCGACGAAATGCATACGATCGTCGGCGCAGGCCGCGCCGAAGGCGCGATCGATGCCGGCAACATGCTGAAGCCAGCGCTGGCGCGCGGCGAGCTGCATTGCATCGGCGCGACCACGCTGAACGAGTATCGCAAGTACATCGAAAAAGACGCTGCGCTCGAGCGCAGATTTCAGAAAGTGCTGGTCGGCGAGCCCAGCGTGGAAGCGACGGTGGCGATCCTGCGCGGACTGCAGGAGCGCTACGAGCTGCACCACGGGGTCGAGATCACCGATCCGGCGATCATCGCTGCCGCCGAGCTGTCGCATCGCTACATCACCGATCGATTCCTGCCCGACAAGGCGATCGACCTGATCGATGAAGCCGCGGCCCGCATCAAGATGGAAATCGATTCGAAGCCGGAAGTGATGGACATCCTCGATCGGCGGCTGATCCAGTTGAAGATCGAGCTCGAAGCGGTCAAGCGCGAAAAGGATGAAGCGTCGTCACGCAGAGCGCAACTGCTGACGGAGGAAATTGCCCGGCTCGAGAAGGAATACGCAGACCTGGACGAAGTCCTGCGCAGCGAAAAATCCGCCGTTCAGGGCGTGCAGCACATCAAGGAAGAGATCGACAAGCTGCGTTCGCAGGTGGCTGAGTTACAGCGCAAGGGCCAGTACGACAAGCTGGCCGAAATTCAGTACGGCAAGCTGCCGCAACTGGAAGCGCAACTGAAGCAGGCCGAGCAAGTCAGTAGTTCGTCTTCAGGCGCGCCGGCCGGCAAACCAAAGCTGTTGCGCACGCAGGTCGGCGCCGAAGAAATCGCCGAGGTCGTGTCGCGAGCGACCGGAATTCCGGTGTCCAAGATGATGCAGGGCGAGCGCGAAAAACTGCTCGGCATGGAATCGTTTCTGCATCGGCGTGTGGTCGGGCAGGACGAAGCGGTGCGGCTGGTGTCCGATGCCATTCGCCGCTCGCGCGCGGGCCTTTCCGATCCCAATCGCCCGTACGGTTCATTCCTGTTTCTCGGTCCGACCGGTGTCGGCAAGACCGAGCTCACCAAGGCGCTCGCCGAGTTTCTGTTCGACACCGACGACGCGCTGATTCGCATCGACATGAGCGAATACATGGAAAAACATTCGGTAGCACGCATGATCGGCGCGCCGCCGGGCTACGTCGGTTATGACGAGGGCGGTGCGCTGACTGAGGCGGTGCGCCGCAAGCCGTACGCCGTCATCCTGTTCGACGAAGTCGAAAAGGCACATCCCGACGTTTTCAACGTGCTGCTGCAGGTGCTGGACGACGGCCGCATGACCGACGGGCAGGGGCGCACGGTCGATTTCAAGAACACGGTGATCGTGATGACGTCGAATCTCGGTTCGCACGACATTCAGCGCATGGCGGGCCAATCGTCGGCGTTGATCAAGCAGGCGGTGATGACCGAAGTGCGCAAACATTTCCGGCCCGAGTTCGTCAACCGTATCGACGAGATTGTCGTGTTCGACGCGCTCGATCCGAAACAGATTCAGGCGATCGCACGCATTCAGCTGAACAGGCTCGAGCAGCGGCTGGCCGCGCAAGAGATGAAGCTGGTGGTAAGCGATGCCGCGCTGGCGGAAATCGGCAAGGCGGGCTTCGATCCGTTGTACGGCGCGCGGCCGCTGAAGCGCGCGATTCAGCAGGAGATCGAAAATCCTGTCGCGAAGCTAGTGCTCGAAGGCAAGTTCGGGCCGAAGGACGTGATTCCGGTGGACTTCAAGAATGGCAAGTTCACCTTCGATCGGATCGTGCACTGATGCACGCCCACGATCCGATTCTTAGACCTGCGTTGCCGCTAAGGTCACCACCAGGCCGTTAGCGTGGGTCAACTCGTTTTCGATCAGGTGAACAGTTCTAAAGCCGCTCGCTGTCAGTAAGCCGATCAATGAACCCATAGTCGGCCAGAACGATCTCTTGGAGAGCCCGCTTAATGGATCCAGTAAGCCTCCTTCCTCGTGCCATTTACCCCTCTGACCGTGCAGTGTTTCTTTGGCCTCGTTCTCTCCCGCGTAGTGAGTCCACAGGAAAAGATTAGGACTTATTTGCGCACATTGCTGTATGAGCTTCCAAGGCTCCGGCAAGTGATACAGCACGCCCGAGCAAAACGTGGCATCAAAGTTACCCAGGGTTGAAAGCTCGAAGTTCTCCAAATTAGCTTCTAGGAACTCGACCTTGTCGGTGCTGACCAGCCGTTGAACAAAACGCGCCCGTTCTATGTTTGAGATTCGCCCTTCTACGGCAACGACTCGCTGCACAGTAGGTGGATTGGCGAGTGCGAAGCTATGCCCTCCTTCGAGAGCGCCCAATTCCAAGATTGTGCGTGCATTCGGGAAATACCGGAAGAACTGGCCGATGCGGTCATCGTTCATTGCGTCGAATTCGCCGCCATACTCGGTGCCTTGGATCAAAAATTTCGTGACCCAGGGTTTCCGGCGCTCGAACTCATGGGCGATATCCAACTGATTCACCGGTTTGACTGTATTCATTGCGCAAAGGTTTGACCGCATCCAATAACAGCTAGCGGCACGATGCTCCGCCCGACGCTATTCTAGAGTCTGCTCCTTTGCCGCGTGCCGTGGCCAACGCGATCAGCCAAAAGGGAGCGCCGAGCGTTTGATCGGATTCTGCACTTAGCATCAGCTAGGCGTGCGTGAAGCCTTCGCCGAAGCAAGGGATTAGGCATCGCCTTTTTCAACCAGGAATTTCGGGCTCGACGAGATTCGCAAGTTGTGCGAGTGACTCTTGCCAGCCGAGGTAGCACATCTCGACCGGAATGGCTGCAGGCACGCCTTCTTGCACCACGTGGACCTCGGTTCCGCACGACACTGGCTTCAACGTCACGGCCGTCTTCATTTCCCCAGGCAGGCTCGGGTCGTCGAACCGGTCCGTATAGACAATCTTTTCGAATGGCACTAGTTCCTGATATTCGCCGCCGAAGGAGTGGCCCTTGCTCGTCGTGAAGTTTTTGAACGTCATCTTGAAGGTGCCGCCAACTTTAGGATCCATGTTGTGAACCTTACAGGTGAAGCCGTAGGGTGGAAGCCACTTGGCCATTGCTTCCGCGTCGAGAAAGGCTCGATACACGCGCTCAGGCTTCGCACGGAGTACGCGGTGAAGTCGGATGGTTCCTGTTGGCATAATCATCCGCCTTTCAATGCACGGGACGATGGGTGGTATGCGACCTATTACCACCTTTTGCGGATCGGGTTAGGCGCTCCGCTGATTGGTGTTGTACTGCTCATTGTTGAACAGCGCCCTTATTCGTGGGCGCAGCAGGTACGCGATGAGAAGACCACCGATTGGCAGCCCGATCAGAGTTCTCAGATCATCTCTCAGTACGGCGTTCGCCGCGTCTCCCACCAGGTTCGCCGTGAGAACGCCAATTGCGAGGTAGAGGCCCCAAGCGCAGCGCTTCACTAGACCTCGCGCGGAAAGAGCGCAGGCGACGCAAACCATTCCCATCAGCGCGATAGCCCAAGCCCCGAACTCGGACAGTTCGACATGCGCCTGCGGATTCAGGCGCCATATGCGCTCAAGTCCGCTGCTGGGAAGCAGTAATGCAAGACCAGCTAATCCGCTCATCAGTGCTCCGAAGATGAAGAAGGCAACCAGCAGTCGAACGCCGAGTGGAGTCCGCACGATTGCGTTAGACACGAATGGACGACCACGCTGGCATTTTCGTTTTTAACTTCTGCACAAGAGCTTAGCGGTCGTGGGGCGGTTAGCCCAAGGCATGCCGACTACCGCTTCAATGCCAGAACCAGGACGCCGACGGCTACCAAGCCAATGCCCAGCCACTCCCGCGCTGATGGACGCTCGCCGAGAAACGCAAAAGCGAACACGGCAACCAGGACCAGGCTGAACTTGTCAACGGGCGCCACCTTCGATGCGTCACCAATTTGGAGCGCGCGGAAGTAGCAAACCCAGGACGCGCCGGTTGCAAGCGCTGACAGTGAAAGAAAGAGAACCGTCTCCGTTGACAGAGCGCGGGGGTCGGTCCACTTGCCGGCGTAGACGACGAACGCCGCCAGGACGAAGACAATGATGACGGTGCGGATCAGCGTAGCGAAGTCGGAGTCCACGCCACGAATGCCAATCTTGGCGAAGATTGCCGTGGCCGCCGCAAAGCAGGCAGACAGCACCGCCCAGAAGAACCAGCTATTTGACGTGGTGGTCATGGCTATTGCGGAGCGTAACCGTTCAAGCTAACCGACGCGCGCCCACGTCCGCTCGATGAGGTTTACATGGCTCAGGGGCAGTGCTCTACGAATTACGCCGATGCGCCCGCCACTTCGAGGCCGGACGGATTGCGCTGGACACCAACCATGAACACCACAATGTGGCACGGCTCCGAGCTCCGGTTGCGCCACGCATGACGAGTGCCGTTTTGTACAACGGTGTCGCCAGCGCATAGATGAACGAATGCACCATCATCCAGCTCCAGCCATACCTCGCCTGAGACGATGTACTCGAAGTCAATTGTGCTGGTCGTATGCATGCCTGGGCTGTTGGGTTCCATATGCTCGGCCAGACCAGGCAGCTTCGTTTGTAACTCGCTTCGGAGAGTTTGCCGATCGTTGGAGGTCAATTTGGTTTCGGCCTGCGGCGCGACCGTGAACGTCATGAAGCGGAAACCACCCAGTGGCGGGAAGTAGTCGGTGTATGCCGGCGGGGCCCCGGCGTCCGGAAACTCTGGTAGGCGGTCGGCGCCCCAAAGTCTGTGAAACGCTGCGCCCGGAAGCAGGGCGACGGTGTCGCCTTCGACCTCGGTATCGCTGACGAAGACAGCCTTGCCTTGCGCACTATGTCCAGTTGTCACTCGCCGAATCTTCATCGATACGCTCCTCAGAGACGCGTTGCGACATAGCGTCCGCGTCACCGCTTGTTGGGCCCTGTGAGACTAATCGCGAAGCGCCTTGTTAAAGAAACGAATGGTTTCCTCCAGGACTTGTTGCGCGAAGGGGGCATCGGAGACGCCGGCGAGAGCAGCCTTCTGCGTGCCGGTTAGTGTCAGGCCATGATCCATGCCGTCGACGACCACATAGCTTGCATGTCCCGGATGAAATGAATTGATCATGTCGCGCAGGTACTCGTGCTGATAGGAGTCGGTCACGAAATCGGCCGTGCCGTAGAAAATCAGCGCCGGTGCCTCGATCCGCTTCTATAGCGTCGCCAAATCGAGCGCTGCGATCTGCTGCATCTACGTGTACGGAGCAGGTGCCTGCAAAGCCCCGGCGCATGCTTTGTTTGCCTTGACGATCTCCTCGGGTATCTTCCTGTCGACATACAAGCGATGCGCGCACCACTGGTGATTGCGGGTGCGCCGATCCACTTCGTCGTAAGGCATACCGGCAAGGACCGATTGGCGGTCACGCGCTCAGTAATAAAGCCGAAGGACGGTGCCTAAACTCTCGGACAAGGCCTGCGACTCGGAAACCAGGCGTACGTGGGCGGCTGTTGCTGCCTGCTCGTTGGGAACGAAGAGACTGGAAGACGCGAGAGCAGTGAGTGCCTTCACCTTCTCGCGGAGCGAGTCATCAGCGACGCGCTCAACGAGCAAGGGCCACCCTTCGATTCGCCGCAAGGATGCCTTCGTTGACTTCCTCGGACAGCGCGTCCTGTCCCCACGCCCCGCGATTGCGTCTGGACTCGAGGAACTCCAAATAGGCGCGCGCATAGAGGCGCAAAGCGTCGAGGATGGCCTCTTGGAGGGAGAGCAGGGTTTCGCGCTGAAACGTCCTGGCCCGTTCAACCCGCTGGTCCCTGAGCTTCGCGCTCTGGAGCGACTGGGAGTTCCGACTCGTGATCCAACTCGTGGCAATGCTCGCGAGCGCGCCAATGATCGTTCCGATAAAGCCCCGATTGCGGATTCCACAATGGTCAGTTTAGTGGGACCTAACGTTTGAGCTCAGCCGCGTGCGGAGGCCGCAGGCCGTAGCACGTCGGCTGGGGCGAAGGGTTAGGCCCGCTGGCTACTTAAAGGTGAGCTCTTGGAGCGTTTTCTGACCGACGATCTCTCGAACTTCGGTTCGCTTGACCATCATTTGGACTTGCTTGTCCTCCGAGCCGACTACCTTTAGTGCGAGAGCGTCGAAC